>CBDHDY010000034.1:0-157902 GCA_965261885.1 Dehalococcoidia bacterium | reverse complement strand
TGGGTGAGACGCGGCCTCCGGTCTGGGAGATGGCAAAGACAATGACGAAGGATCCCACCGCTCCAACGAAGGCCAGTATCGAAAGCGAATAGGGCGCAAGAAAATTGATCCCCAGCATTATGACCAGTACGGCCCCGACTGAGGCGCCGGAGGACGTTCCCAGCAGGTAGGGGTCGGCCAGGGGGTTGCGCACGGTGGCCTGCATAGCAACGCCGACGACCGCCAGACCCGCGCCCACGACACCCGCCAGCAGGACTCTCGGCAGCCTGATGAGCCAGACTATGTGGTCCTGGCCGGCGGTCCAGTCTCCTGGGGAAGTGCCGAAGATGTGAGAAAGGATTATCTGCCAGACGACGATGGGCGAAATGTAGACCGGGCCGATGGTGATTGCCAGGGTAACGGATAGCACAGAGGCCAGACCCAGAATCCCGAGAATCAGGCCGAGCCCCACCCGGCGAGTTTCTTCGGGCGACCCCCGTCTGTGGGAAGCCGGCCTTTCCGGCGTCAAACGGTCTTCCACGCCGTCGTCAGGCACGGGGCTGTCCGGTACCTCCGACGGATCTGGGGCACGACCGCTCAGTGCATGCATTTCGAACATGCTCATCTGGTCTGTGGGCTCAGTACCTGTGCCAGTTTCTTTATCGCGGTGGCGTTCCTGATCCCCGGTACCAGCGAGCTAAATTGCAGCGCCACGAATCGCCTTTCCTTCACCGCGGTGATATCTGCCAGTGCGGGGTCGTTCAGCAGCAGGTCGATCTTCTCTTGGGAGGTGGACCAGTCGGCATCAGTAAGTGCAATCAGTTCGGGGTCTCGGTCAATCACCTCCTCCCAGCTGACAGTCTTCCAGCGGCCCTCCACGTCGTCGAAAATGTTCTTCCCGTCGGCCGTTTCTATCATGTAGGTGAACATGGAACAGCATGCAGCGGTGTATGGGGTTTCGTCTCCCGAGTCAAACATGAAGACACGCAGGGGCTCGCCTGAGGCATCAATGAGGGCCACTGCCTCGTCGACCTCCCGCTGAAGAGAGTCCACCAGGGCCCGGGCCCGGTCGGTTACGCCGAATATCGCCCCGATGGTTCGTATGTCCGTGTAAACGTCCTCCAAGGTGTCGGGAGAGCCGGAGTTGCAAATGGACCTGGTCAGATAGGTCCCGATACCCAGCTCGTTGAGGTCGTCCTGAGAGCCCGCCGCATCGTCTTCAAAGGCGGTGCGAAAGCCCCCGTAAATGAAGTCGGGATTCTGGGCCAGGATCACCTCTTTGGATGGGTATTCCTCGGCCAGCACCGGCACAGATTCATAGGCAGCCCGGTATTGGGGCAGTACCGCATCATCCAGGTAAGCTGTGCCCACCATGTGGTCCTGCAATTCCAAGGCCAGCATTATCTCGGTAACGTGCTGGTTCAGGGTGATGGCCCTGGATGGCGGCTCGGAGTAGGTATATCTCGCCGTCCCGGTATGAACGTCTCCCTCACCGTCCATTGCGGCAATGCAACTTTCGACGGTTACTGGGGTGTAAGCGGACTGAGCCGGAGGTTCAGTGGCCTCCGGAGCATTGGTGGGCAGCACGGGCGTGTTCGCAGGGACCGGCGCAGCGGGCTCCGCAGTAGGAGCAGGGTCGCCACCGCAAGCGGCGATGACCAACACTACTGCTATTGCCGATAACAGGAGGAAAACACGCTTCACGGACATTCTCTTCCTATGCTCCAGTAAATTCGGCTGTGCGGGTTGCAGATACCGGGAGCGACTGAGGGACTGAAGAGGGCTTGAGTGCATGGGAACTCGCCGGCTCGCTCTTCTGAAAATGCTGTTCGACGATCTGCGACAGCACCGATTCGTCCAGCCCGCAATACCAGATGCCCTCTGGATAGACCACCATGACCGGCCCCAGGTTGCAGGGGTACAGACAGCCGGTACGAGCGACGAGAACATGGCGCGGACCTACATCCAGACCTGCGTCCTTTAGGCGGTTCCTGAAGGACGCTCCCAACTCCGCTGCTCCTGACGCTGCGCAACGGGGCCCATTGCAGAACAGCACATGATGGTTGTGGGGCGGAATGACCGACCAATCCGGTTCCGGGGTCCCAGGCTTATGACCTGCGGACGCGAGCGGGGCTGCGGACCGTGCCGCCTCACGAACCAGCTCAACAGCGGCGTCGGCCACCTGGGCTTGCGCAGCCAGGGGCGCGGTTATGGCGACCTGCGCCGATGTGTCGGTGCGCTCCTGCCACCTGCGAGCCACGAACCCGAGCCAGTTTCGGGTGGCGGTCTCCGCCGGCATGAAAGCCGGGAGGACGATCACCTTCTCCACGCCGGCCTGGCTGCAGGCCTCAAGCGCATCGGGCACTGAAGGCCCTCCCTGTTCCATCAGGGCTTCTGCCACCACCCAGCCGGCATCGAGGGAGCGTAAATGGTCCGCCAGGGCGGCCAATTCCTCTCCGGGCTGGCGGCTGTACAGGCTGCCACGCCCTACCACCACCACACCGATTTTGTGGAAGGGAGTTTCGCCACTCGGCCCAATTACTTTCGATGTTTCGTCCAGAACTAACCTCATCTTCTCGCACCAGGAAGGCATTTCGGCTTGACCAGGGGAGAGCGCCTCGCTTCCCCCTGGCGGCGGGCCTCTCAATGGCCAACAAAAAGGCCAACAAAAAAGCCCGGCTTCGCGCCGGGCCCAAAAGTCGTAAGACTCACACCCTATCCGCGAAGTGTAGTTAAGTCAAAGCCGCGAGGCAGGTTTCCTGGCTTCCGGGGTCGTCATCCCTTTTGCCTTCCCGGCTCTCAGGCCAGTGGCTCTCATCCGAGGGTAGAGGGGACTACCGGTTACAGTGGCGGGACCGCGCCGGACTCACACCGGCTTCCCTTTCAGCCCCGAGATATTTCGGGACCACCGCGCAGCTTGCCCGATTTCAATTTTTAATCGATCCCCATCCCGGGAAATCACGAGCGATTGCAGCCGATCTTTCCCGTAGAGGCAATAAAGGCCTGCGGGCCCTGTGGGCTACGGCTTGGATGGCGGCACGTAATGAACGAAGACTATGCCGTCCCTGCCAACATATCTGTCCCGCATATCGGTGAACACTTTCAGCCGGTCAGCCTGCAAAGGAGTGGGCTTGTAGTTCTCGTCGAGGTATGGGTTGGGGAAGTAGCTGCGCAGCAACGTCTCCTCGCCGTATCCCGAGAAGCGCACGTAGTAGCTGAGCCTGTCCCCGTGGGTCTTGGTCTCAACGAACTGGATGCCCACGACATCGTTGAGCGAGACGTGGAAGTGCCAATTCTCAGCCTCGACCGTGACCGAGTTGTTGTGTCGTTCCGGCCTCTGGATGCCCTTGGAATAGTTTTCGCTGACCACGGGGCCGCCTCCGACGACCCAGATCATGGACTCGTCCTTGGTCAGTTCCTCGATGAGTTCCAGCGCTATTTCCATTGTCCAGCTCCCAGGCCTGCTCTTCGGAGGGTTCAATCGCCAGGTAGGCTCAGGGTGTGCCCTGACCTTGGGTGGAGCCGATGCCCTCCTGCCGGGCCTCCAGGTCGGCCTCCAGTTCCAGGTACATCTGCTGCAGTTTTTCGCGTATCTCAGGCGAAGGGTCCTCCCACATGCCCCGTTCGATGGCCTCCAGCAACCGCTCGACGATGCCCTTCAGTGCCCAGGGGTTGCTCTGCTGGAAGAATTGCTGCGTCTCCGGGTCGAGGACATAGCTCTCGGTAACGTCCTCGTACATCCAGTCCTCTATGACCTGCGCCGTGGCGTCATAGCCGAACATGTAGTCAACGGTGGCGGCCAGCTCGAATGCGCCCTTGTAGCCGTGGCGCTTCATGGAGTCGATCCACTTGGGATTGACCACCCGGCTGCGGAACACCCGCCGCGCCTCGTCCTGCAGGTCCCGGATCCTGGCCCGCGACGGGTCGGAACTGTCGCCGAAGAACTGGCGCGGGTTGCGTCCGGTCAGGGCCCGTACCGTGGCGATCATGCCGCCGTGGTACTGCATGTAGTCGTCGCTGTCGAATATGTCGTGCTCGCGCGTGTCCTGGTTCTTGGCGGCCACCACGATCTGCCCGAACCGCCGCCGGAACTGCGGGCGGGCGTTCACGCCGTGGTCCTGCTGGGTGTAGGCGTAGCCGCCCCAGGCGGTGTACACCTCGGCCAGGTCCTGCACCGTCTCCCAGTTTCGCTCGTCCAGCACGGGCAGGATGCCCGCGCCATAGCTGCCGGGCTTGCTGCCGAATATGCGGTAAAGGCTGCGGCTTTGGGGCGTACCGGTAGCGTCCTGCGGTGCCTCGTCGGGGCGCGACAGGTCCTCGCGCAGGTGTTTGACGACGTAGTTGTCCTCGGGCGATTCGTCCAGCGACGCCACCAACTCGATGCCCTCGTCCAGCAGGTTAATCAGGTTGGGGAAGGCGTCGCGGAAGAAGCCGCTGATCCGCACTGTGACGTCGATGCGCGGTCTGCCCAACTCCTCCAGGGAAATGGCCTCAATCCCCAGCACGCGGCGGCTTTCGGCCTGCCACTTGGGCCGGACGCCGAGAAGGTGCAGGATCTGAGCGATGTCGTCGCCGTGGGTTCGCATGGCAGACGTTCCCCAGACCACCAGACCCACCATCTCCGGGTAGGCGCCCTCCTCCTCGAGATACTTGTCCAGCAGCGACTGGGCCAGTTGCATGCCGGTCTCCCACGCGGCGGGCGACGGGATGCTCTTCGGGTCGACCGAGTAGAAGTTGCGCCCGGTGGGCAGAATGTTGGCCATCCCCCGCGTTGGCGCACCGCTGGGTCCGGGCGGGACGAACTTGCCTTCCAGCCCCCGCAGCAGGTTCCCTATCTCGTCGGGCGTCCGCAACAGAGCGGGGTAGATGGTATCCGCCACGTACTCCAGGACGCGCTGGGTTTGCGCGTCGGGCGTCCCCAGCACATTGCGGACGACCGGCGCTGAATCGGCAGCGTGGAACCCTCGCTCCAGCATCTCCCGGTACATGTGCCGGCACAGGAGTTCGATGCGTTCCAGCACGTCTCCGTTGGTACGGACCGGGCTTTCTGCGTCAAGTCCCGTGATGACCGCCGGGATGTCGGCGGCGGGCGCCTCGCCGAGATCGTCGATGAGCCGCGGGTAGTCGAAGCTCAGGGCCTCTGCGACCGACCGGCGCAGGCTGGGTATCCCGCTGATGTCCAGCCGGGTCAGGGCGCAGAGCAGCCCTATCAGTTGCTCGCCCTTGGGAACGTCACCGAGGATGTGCAGGCCGTCCTTGATCTGCGCGTCCTTCAACTCGCAGAGGTAGCCGTCAATCTCCAGGATGAAACCGCCGAAATCCTCCGGCTGGGAGTCGATACCCAGGTCCCGGTGCAGCTCGGCCTGCTGCACAACCTCCCAGATCTGGGCTTCCAGCAGGGGCAGCTTGGACGGGTCGAGGGTCTGGCACTGGTAGTGTTCGTCCATGAGCTGCTCGACGCGAGCGATATCGCCATAGCTGTCGGCTGTGGTCATCGACGGAATCAGGTGGTCGACGATGGTGGCGTGGGCGCGGCGTTTGGCCTGCGATCCCTCACCTGGGTCGTTGATGATGAACGGGTAGAACAGGGGCACGTCGTCCATTGCCACCTCAGGGTAGCAGGAGGAAGACAGCCCGATGCCCTTTCCCGGCAGCCACTCCAGGGTGCCGTGCTTGCCCAGGTGCAAGATGGCGTCGGCCCCGAAGACGTCGCGCACCCAGTGGTAGTAGGCGATGTAGTGATGGGTCGGAGCCAGATCCGGGCTGTGGTAGATGGCGATGGGGTTTTCTCCAAAGCCCCGGGGCGGTTGCAGGCCCACGAACACGTTGCCCAGGTCGATCCCCGCTATGGCCACGGCATCCATGATTGCGGGGCCTCCCCTCTGCCCCGCCGTGGTAGTGCGGTACACTTCCCCCGGCGGTTCGCCCCAGTCGCGGTTCATCTCTTCCGCGACGTCGTCCGGGAAGGTGAAGAACCAGTCGTCGTATTGAGCGACGGTTACGTGTCCGGCGGCCAGCCGCAGCTGTTCCTCGGTCAGGGAGTCCCGGTCGTTGCTGCACCGCTCGATGATGCGGTGCACCAGTTCGTCGCCGGTCTCCGGGATGTCGGTGACCCTGTATCCGGCGTCCTTGAGCGCGTTGAGCACCAGCACCGCCGATGCCGGTGTGTCCAGGCCCACCGCATTTCCGATTCGGGCGTCCTTGGTGGGATAGTTGCTGAGGATGAGCGCGATTTTCTTCTCTGAGTTGGGCTTCAGGGCAAGGTTGGCCTGCTTGATGGCCAGCCGGGCAACCAACTCCACTCGGTCCTCCCGCGGGACATATCGCTGCAGCCTGCCGGACAGCCCGCCGGAGCCGTCGGTGGGTGCTTCCTCCTTGAACGATATGGGCACCGAGATCAGGCGACCGTCGAACTCGGGCAGGGCCACGCTCATTGCGGTGTCGATGGGCCCGAGACCCAGGTCGCTTTCCAGCCAGTCGTCCTCCGTGCCGGTGCTGACTATCGCCTGCACCATGGGCACGTTCAGGTTGTCCAGGTAGTCCACCGACCAGCCAGAGGTGATGGCCGGGCCCTTGGTGCTCAGTTCGCCCATGGACATGCCCATGGTGTTGATGATGCACTGCACGCGTGGCGTTCCGTCCGGCGAAGCCATGTACTCGGTGAAGGCACGGTTTGCCACCCCGTCGCCCTCGGGGCTGTGTTTCAGGCTGAAGGCGTACACGGGCAGGACGTTGGCTCCCTTGGTCTCCAGGCTTCGGATCAGCGCATCTATGGGCAGCAGATTGCCGCTCATCCAGTGAGCGCGGTAGAACAGGATGCCGATGGACGGGCGCCCCGGCTGGAACCGCTGGGCGACGTAGGATTCAACCTCCGTTCCGTCCGCCACGTCGGGATGGTAGATACCCTCCCAGGGCAGCGGCGCAGGGGCCTCGTGGCCGTAGTCCGTGCCGAAGTAGGAGTCGCTCAGGAACAGAAACAGGTTCTGGAAATTCTGCACGCCGCCCTGCATCAAGTAGGCGAAAACCGTCTCGACCTCGGCCACCGGAGCGGTGCAGGCAGTGATCAGATCCTCGTCCCATTCCTGGTGCCCGGGGCAGGCGATGAGGGGAATGCCCTCGCTGCGGCACTGCCGCACCAAAGAGTCGAAGCTGTCGGGCATTGCCCGCTTGCCGCCCAGCAGGCGCAGAACCACGACGCCGGCCTCGGAGGCGCGGGACAATATATCGTCGGCCGGTTGCCCGCCTTCGGCACCCGCGCTCCCGGCCAGGGAAGACGGATTCACGGCGACCACTCGGGGAAGGTCCGTAGGCTGCGAGGCGAGGGCTCGGTAGGCCGTCAGGATGTCCGTGTCGGCAGTGGTGATGAACAGGATGGACTTGTTCTGCATATCTCAGCCAGCCGGAACGGCTACTCTCCCTCGTGTCCGGAAGCGTTGCCGCTCAGGAACACCATGATGGACAGGTCACTGAATTCATCGGAAATTTCGCTGCATTCCTGCAACGGGCCCTCCCAGCACTGCTCATCCTCGAAGGTGAGCCGCTGGTACACCCGCAATGGCAGGTCGCTTCTCACACCCTGTTCCAGCAGGCCAGCGGCGATCCCGGCAGGCATCAGGTCGTAGGGCCGGGGCAGCAGTATCACGTGCCTCCGCCCCTCGTTGATGTAATGAACCAGTTCCTCGAGTTCGCTGGTGGAATCGGCGCGCTTGTGCAGCGTGATGAACACCGAGTCCTCCAGGAAGATCCCGGTCCTCGCCATCGCCATCTGCACCGAGCTGATGCCGGGTACCAGGTCGACGCTGTCGGCGCGGCGCCGGACCCGATCCAGCAGTTCCCGGGCAGAAACGTTCAGGTCGCCCCAGCAACAGACAACGCACTTTCTGCCCTTCCTGACCTGGCTCTCCGCGTACTCCAGCACCTGCTCCTGGTCGCGATAGGTCATGGAACAGACCTCGGCGTTTTCCAGCCAGGGCCGAACCACGTTCAGCACGGTGTTGAATCCAAGCACCAGATCGGCGTTGCGCAGGGCTTCGCGCCCCCGCAACGTCAGCATTTCCGGGCTGCCGGGGCCCACGGCGAGGAACGTTATCCGCGTGCCGGTTTTCCCAATAGAGTCAGTAATGGAACAGGCCTCTCAGATGGGCACAAAGGCCCAAAAATAAAAAATCCCCGGCTCTACAACTGCCGGGGACATTCCCTTTCGGGACAGGCGACATCTTTCGAGGGCCTTTCTGTTTAGCGCAGAAGCAGAGCACCTCCACCCGGGCAGGTTTCCTGACTTACCGGCATCCCGATGGTATCGGGAGCCGTATCACAGTGGCGCAACCGTGGCGGAATCACACCGCCTTCCCCTGGAACTTCGAGGCAAATTCACCGGGCGGATAATTCGATTTTTAAAAGCGCGTCCCGGAAAATGCCAAGGCCAGAACGCAGACGAAAGTGTAGATTGACGCCACAACGATGTCAATAGAGTCAATTTACCATTGCCGACGGACCGAACGACGGAGGGATGGGACTAGGGCGTTGACAACCCGCAAGACGGCTGGTAGCATCCCGAAAGTTACACAAATCGGTCAGCCCGCCGCGCCCGATAAACGGGCGCACAAGGGAAAGCGGTGAAAATCCGCTGCGGAGGCGCCACTGTAACCGGGTAGCCAACCGCTGAAGCCACTGTCCGCATCGCGGATGGGAAGGCGCGGTAGAGGCGATGATCCGGGAGCCAGGAGACCTGCCGGGCTGAGCTGAGCAGTCGCTCTTCGTCTACGGAGTGCTCAGGTTCCGGCAGTGCCCATCACTTGGGCCGCAGGTCAGACCAAGCAGTCCCTGTCGTTACGAAGGCGACAGGGATTTTGTTTTGCACACCGCAAAATCAGGGGCGCCGAACCTGCGCTCCGACGAGAAAAGGCAGTTTTTCGGCAGGCAGATTGCGCGGCTCTACCTGAGTTGGGTCAAACGATCACCTGCCCTTGGCTCGTCTCCCGTACTGGTGAGGCTGGCCGCGGGCGCCACGCCACTGCTGCTCCTCGGGCTGGCCCTGGTGGTCACCGCGGTGGCTCTGGGTCCCTACACAATCCCCCTCTCTCACACCGTCGACATCCTGCTGGCCGAGGTCGGCGTGGGAGATACCACCGCTCCACAGACCGAGCAGGCGATTGTTGCGTCGGTCCGCCTCCCCCGGGTAGCCTTGTCCCTGATCGTGGGGGCGGCCCTCGGCGTTGCCGGTGCGGTGATGCAGGGCTTGTTCCGCAATCCCATGGCCGACCCGGGCATTATCGGCGTTTCCACCGGGGGCGCACTGGGTGCGGTGGTCGCCATCTCAACCGGAGCGCAGGCGGCGTTTGCCCTGGCACTGCCCGCCCTGTCATTCGCAGGGGCCACCGGATCTCTGGTGCTGGTTTATGCGGTCGCCTCCGTTGGCGGGCGCTTTTCCATGTCCGCTCTTCTGCTGTCGGGCATTGCGGTCGGCGCGTTCCTCGCCGCCATTATCTCCGCCTTCATCCTGTTCACCGAAAACCTGGAAGCCCAGCGGGACATGCTTTTCTGGCTGGCCGGGGGGCTGGATGCCTCACGCTGGAGTGAGGTGCACCTGGCATTGCCCTTCGTGGCCCTGGGCTTGGCCGTGTCCGTATTCTTGGCCCGCGACCTGAACCTGCTTATGGTGAGCGATGACGAGGCCCGCTCGCTGGGGGTGCGAGTAGGGCTGACGAGGAACTCCCTGCTGCTGGCCGCCTCCCTGATTACAGGGGCGGCAGTGGCCTTCTCGGGGACAATCGCCTTCGTCGGGCTGATCGTGCCGCACGCTCTGCGCCTGATGACCGGGGCCGACCACCGGGTGCTGGTACCTCTGAGCGCCCTGGGCGGAGGCGTCTTCCTGCTGGCAGCGGACACTCTGGCCCGGCTGGTGATTGCGCCTGCCGAGGTCAGCGTGGGAATCATCACGGCGCTGGTGGGCGCGCCCTTCTTCCTGATGCTGCTCGCCCGCAACAAGGCGCGGGCGTCAATGCTCTAGGCCAAAATTCAATCTGAGGAACGGCGCTTGCCGAACCATCCTGGAGGACCAAAAGATGAAACCAAATCTGGGCGGTACATACGTTTCCTGGACGCTGGCACTGTCGACAGTGCTCGCTATCGCGCTGCTTGCCTGCGGAGGCGCGGCTCAATCCACGGAGGCCCCTGCGCCCGTCAACACACCGGTTGCGGCCACACTGGCACCGGCCAGTACACCGGTTCCGCAGCCAACGTCCGGGGCCACCGCATCGGCCAGCGTTTCGCCTACGTCCCAGCCAGCCCCGACGGCCGTGCCTCAACCGGCGAACACACCGCAGCCGACGGCTACGCCACCTCCGACAGAGGTGCCCTACCCGGCGGTGCCCGGCATCGTAGACCCGTCGAACCACGATTGGCCTCGGGAGGTCGAAACGTCCGAGGGCCGCATCACGCTGGAAGGGCCGCCGCAGCGCATACTGACCTACTCCCTCGGGCACGACGAAATGGTAATCGCTCTTGTGGCTCCAGAGAGAATCGCCGCAATCGGCAAGTTCGCCACTAACGATTCTTATTCCAACATAACCGAACAGGCATCAGAGTTGCCTATTTTCGAGAAGGGTGCGGAGAATGTTCTGGCAGCTAACCCGGACCTGTTTATCGTGTCCAAATTCACCAAGCAGGACATCGTCGATCTGGTAAAGGAGGCTGGGGTTCCCGTGGTCCGACCGGCCCTGGAAAACTCGGCAGAGGGGAATATCCCCAACATTCTCTTGATGGGCTATATGTTCGGAACGGAGGACCGGGCCCTCGAACTGGTCGCTGACATCAGAAGCAGGCTGGCGCTGGTAGCGGAACTCGTTCCCCCGCCGGGCGACGAAAGCAGGCCGGCGGTGATCTCGATTTCCCGCTACTCGGATTCCATCAGCGTATCCGCTGGCGGTACCACCGGGAGCGCAATCGTCGAGACGGCCGGTGGCGTGGATGCGGCGGCCCGCGATGGCCTTGACGGATTCCAGACAATCAGTGTTGAGTCCATTGCCGCAATGAACCCCGACTTTATCATTATTCCCCAGGCAGGTGATGGCGCCGTTACCCTTCGGGACGACTTGCTGATTGACCCGGTGCTGGCCTCGGTCACCGCCATTGCCAGCGGGGAGGTTCACATCGTGGATGCTCCCAGCTTCATCACCCTTTCCCACTGGAACGTGCGGGGAATCGAGAGAACCGCGGAGATAATGTTCCCTGACCTTTTCGCCGATGTCACTTTCACTGACTTCGAGCCGTACGGCGGAGAATAACAGGATGGTGGTCGGAGTCAGCAGCTCCGCAATTGCAGCGCGGGATGTGTCGGTGAGCCTCGGCGGCAACCCGGTACTCAGGGGCGTGTCCTTCGAGGCCCGGCCCGGCGAAATCGCAGGTCTCATCGGTCCCAACGGCGCCGGCAAAAGCACGCTGCTGCGGGTGCTGGCCGGGCTTATTCGCCCGGACTCCGGAGCGGTGCACCTGGCAGACACGCCCCTGAAGGGCTTGAACGCGGCCCAGCGGGCGCGGCGCATCGCATTCATGCCGCAGCACGATGCCATGCACCCATTCACTGCCTTGGAAACGGTACTGATGGGGCGGTACGCTCACTTGGGAAGGTTCGAATTGGAAGGAAGGGAAGACCGGGACATTGCCCTGGAGGCCATGACACGGACCGACACGGTACAGTTCGAGCGCCGCCAACTGGACCGGCTATCGGGCGGCGAACGCCAGCGAGTCATACTTGCTCGCTCATTGGCGCAGCAGGCCGGGATAGTTCTGCTTGACGAACCGTCGGCCAGCCTCGACCTGCGACACCGGCTCTCGACCATGGAGACGCTGCGGGCCGAGGCGATCGACCGCAACGTGGCGGTTGTCGTGGCACTGCACGACGTGTCTCTGGCGGGCCGCTACTGCGACCGGCTGACGCTGATGTCGGAGGGAGTGATCTCAGCGGAGGGAACACCCTCCGAAGTGCTTACCCCCGGAAACCTGAGGAGCGTATTCGGCGTGGAGACAACGGTCCAGAAGGACCCGGCAACCGGTTGCCCCCAGGTATGGCTCATCGGGCCATCGGCGTAACCCAGCAAGGTCAGAATCAGGGTTAGGAGAAATTTCTGCCATGTCCGCTAACTCGGTCACCCTTCCCCAGGTCCTCGAGCGAATAGAGGGAGCAGATTCTGCCGCCATGGCCCGCGCTGAAGAAAGGCAGGGAAACCTGACCAAGCCTCCCGGCAGCCTGGGACGCCTGGAGCAGATCTCGATAAAGCTGGCGGGAATTTTCAGAACGGAAAGGCCCTCCATCGGCGGAAAGGCCGTTATCGTCGCTGCGGGCGACCACGGCGTGGTGGCCCAGGGTGTGACTGGCTACCCGCAGGAAGTGACAGCGCAGATGGTGCTCAACTTCCTGGCCGGTGGCGCCGCCATCAGCGTGATGTGCCGCCACCTGGGCATACGACAGGTGATAGTGGACGCGGGGGTGGCCTCCGATCTGCCGGAGCACCCTGACCTGCGCTCCGTCAGGATCGGCAAAGGTACCTGCGACATCAGCCAGGGCCCGGCGATGTCGCGCCAGCAGGCCGTGGCGTGCCTGGAGGCCGGGATCAACCTAGCAGTGGAGGTGATCGATTCAGGTGCTGATCTGCTGGCAACGGGCGACATGGGCATCGGCAACACCACCGCCTCCAGCGCCGTCACCGCCGCAGTTACGGGCCTCGATCCGGAGGAGACAACGGGCGAAGGCACCGGCCGCGATGCCGAGGAACTGCGGCACAAGGCCGGAGTGGTGCGCACTGCCCTGGCGGTCAACTCGCCCGACCCCTCGGATGGTATCGATCTGTTGATGAAGGTGGGCGGGTTCGAGATCGGCGTGCTGGCCGGCGTGATTCTCGGCGCGGCGATGATGCGCCGGCCGGTGGTCGTTGATGGATTCATCTCCGGGGCCGCGGCCCTGGTGGCCAGTGCCGTTTGCCACGCCACCCGCGACTACATGATCGGCTCCCACGTTTCGGCGGAGAGGGGCCACCGGGCGGCGCTCGCCGCGCTGGGGCTTAAACCGCTCTTCGACCTGGGCATGCGGCTTGGCGAGGGCACGGGAGCTGCTCTGGCGATGCCCATAGTCGAGGCCGCCGCAGCAACACTGTCCGAAATGGCAACCTTCGCGGAGGCCGGCGTGTCTGACAGGGAGCCGGAGGACGAGACGGCCCCGTGAACGGACTCCGCTCGGCTCTGGGGTTTCTGACGATACTGCCGGTGGCTCCCCGGGATGCCGGCGGCCTTGCCGCTGCCCGGGGCTGGTTTCCCGCAGCGGGACTGCTCTTGGGTCTCGCCCTGGCACTCCTGGACCTGCTGATGCACTGGGGGTACCCTCTCCTCACCGATGAGTACCGGCAATTCCCCCCGTTGCTGTCTGCCGCCATCCTTGTCGTGGCGATGGTCGTCCTCACCCGCGCCCTGCACCTGGACGGTTTCATGGATTGCTGCGACGCGCTGTTGGGCGGTTTCGACCGCGAGAGGCGCTTGGCGATCCTGCGCGATTCCCATGTGGGCGCCTTCGCCGTCGTGGGTGTGGTGGCCCTGCTGTTGCTCAAGGTCGCCGCTATCATGGCGCTGCCCCCGGCGGGGCGGTTCTGGCTGCTCATCCTGTTTCCCAGCCTGTCGCGATGGGGAATGCTCCTGGTGCTGGAGTTCTTTCCGTATGCCAGGCCACAGGGTATCGGCGTCCCGTTCCAGCCTTCCGGCGGGCGCTGGCAGTTGCTGGCGGGCCTTGTCGTCGTACTGGTCGCAACCGTCACGCTGGCCGGGCCCGGCGGGCTGGCGCTGTTCGCCGCAGCGACTGCGGTGGCCCTGGGACTAGGAGCATGGGCGTCCAAGTTGCTGGGGGGTGTTACCGGCGATGTCTACGGCGCCGTGAACGAGGTGGCCGAGGCGACGGTGCTGGTGCTCGCCGCAATCCTGGCGTTCGGGATATCCGGCACGTTCCTTGAGCCAATTCATTGCTGGTCTTGGTGATGGGCACGGCGATCGATATGGAATGGCGCTTGTTTCCCGGAGAGTGGTACCTTGACGCGGGGGCGTTGTTGCTGGCGCTGGCGCTGGATCTCGCGTTGCGGGAAATGCCAACGCCGCTGCACCCCGTGGTATGGATGGGCAGGCTGGTCTCCTGGCTGGAGGGCCTGGGGCCGTCGCCCGAATCCAAGTGGGCGGCCCTCGCCTGGGGAGGCGGAATGGCGTTGGCGGTACCAGCGTTCTTCGGCGGCATGGCATGGCTCGCGGCCAACGGCCTGCGGGAACTGGGCCCGGTCCCGTATCTGGTGGGGGTTGCCCTGTTGCTCAACACCACTTTTGCGGTCAAGGGGCTGGCACAAGCCGCCAGCGGCGTCCGGCACGCCATGGACGACGGCAGCATGGGCGATGCGCGCCATGGACTGCGCAGCCTGGTGAGCCGCGACGCCAACTCGCTGGATCAGTCCCTGGCTTCGGCGGCTGCCATTGAGTCGGTGGCCGAAAATACGACCGACAGCTACATCGGGCCCTGGCTGGCCTTCGCGTTGCTGGGTCTGCCCGGGGCATTTGCCTACCGGGCCGTGAATACCCTGGACAGCATGATAGGTTACCGCGGAAAGTACGAATACCTGGGCAAGGCGTCAGCCCGGCTGGACGACCTGATCAACCTGGTCCCGGCGCGCCTGAGTGCGGGCCTGATCGTGGCGGCCGGAGCCCTGTGCCGTCTGCCCGCCGGACAGGGCTATCGCTGGGCGATGGCGGGAAGGAAGCTAACGGCGAGTCCCAACGCGGGCTGGACCATCGGCGCAATGTCGGGCCTGCTGGGTGTGGCCCTCGAGAAGGCGGGGCATTACCGCATTGGCGACGGCCTGAACGTACCTGCTCCACGGCACATCGGCGTGTCCGTGCGAGTGGCGCTGCTGGTGGCCGCCATCGGTGCACCCCTTGCGGTGGGAGTCCTGGCCCTGCGGGCACTGGCGGTGGGGTGAGCAGCATGGAGACCGGAGACGGGAACAAAAGGCCGGTGCACGGCGGCCTCAACTTCGCCGAATTGGAGTCCCTCGGACTGCGCCCTGAGGAAGTGATCGACTTCAGTGCCAGCATCAATCCGCTCGGTCCGTCTAGATTGGCGCTGGACGCCGCGCAGAGGGTGAACATGGCAGCCTACCCCGACCCGGAGTGTCTCGAACTCCGGAGAGCCATCGGGGCGTCCCTGGGCGTCGGTCCCGGTCACGTCCTGCCGGGAAACGGCTCCACCGAACTGATCCACCTGCTGGCCAGGGCTTTTCTTGGGCCCGACGATACGGCGGTGATATTCGCGCCGACCTTTGGCGAATACGCAGCAGCCTGCCGCATCGAGGGTGTCGAGCCCGTGGCCATCGTGCCCCCGGACGGCGGGGCTGGCGATGGGAACTTCGGTTGGGACCTGTCGCGGGCCGCTTATCATATTGCCGAGCTTTCCCCCTCCCTTGTTTTTCTCTGCAACCCGAACAATCCAACAGGTGTTTACCTGCGCGAGGATGAGGTCAGAGGCATCGCGGAGGCACTGCCGCGATCCGGGGTCCTGGCGTTGGATGAGGCCTATGCATCTTTCGTCGATGAGTCCTGGGACTCGACCTGTCTATTGTCCATGGGCAACGTCGTGCTGCTGCGGTCGATGACCAAGGACTACGCACTTACCGGCCTGCGGCTGGGCTACCTGCTGGCTCCGGAGGACGTTGTGGCTGGTATCAGGCGTTTTCAGTACAGCTGGAGTGTCAACGCCCCAGCGCAGGCCGCCGGCATCGCCGCCTTGTCCGACCCGGCACATGTGGCTAGTGGGCGGGAGGTCGTTCGCGAGGGCAAGGAGTTCCTTGTCGGAGTGGCGCAGAGCCTCGCAATAGAGTGCCCTCCGGCATCGGCAAACTTCCTGTTGCTGAGGGTGGGCTGTGCCCGGGATATCCGGAGCACTCTCCTCAGGGAGCACCGCATCTGCGTCCGGGACTGCGCCTCCTTTGGTCTGCCGGAATACATTCGTGTCGGTGTCCGTACGATGCCGGATAACCAGAAGCTCGCGCAGGCGCTGCGGCTTGTGATGGCCGGGAAGGATGGTCTTGCCTAAGCAATTGATCTTTGTCCTCGGCGGTGCCCGGTCGGGAAAGAGCGCTTTCGCCGAACGGCTGGCCGCGCAGGGGGGACGCGTCTTGTACGTCGCCACCGCCGAGGCCCTGGACGATGACATGCGCCGCCGCATCGCTGCACATCGCAGCCAGCGTCCCGCGGAGTGGGGCACGCTTGAGGAACCGCTGGACCTGGCATCGGTTCTCCCGGCTGCCCTCGATGGCTACGACACCTGCCTTCTGGACTGCGTCACCCTGTGGGTAAGCAACCTCCTGCTCAGCAAGGAGGGAAACCCGGCCGCCGAGCGCGAAATCCTGGAAGCCGCAAGGGCGCTGATGGAGGTCTACGAACGGTCGTACGGCACTTGGATCGTGGTAAGCAACGAGGTCGGTCTCGGAGTGGTGCCGCCGTCGGCACTCGGCGCCAGATACCGAGACGCCCTGGGCCGGGTGAACCAACTCATGGCGGCGCGGGCGGACCGGGTGTACCTGATGGTCGCCGGACTCGCCCTGGAACTGAAGAGCCTGGGCGCGGTGCCCCTGGCCAGCGCCGAGCTGCCCCTGCCGTAATGCCAGTCCCAGCGAACGTACGATGGGCCTCGGCTTCGGCACCTGGTACCTGCGGAGAACTCGCACAGGGAATGCTGGACGGCATCGTCTGCATGGTGACCTGCCCCATTGACCTGTACAGCACTGCGGTCGTCGAGCTTTCGCCGGGGCCTGGCGAAATCAGCGGGCCAGCCGACTCTCCCAAAGCGAGCAGGGCGGTGCGGGCAACGCTGGAATTTCTGGAAGAAAGCGGCACCGATGCGCTTCTGCGGCTGGACTCGCCTCTGCCCCGAGGGAAGGGCATGGCGAGCAGCACCGCCGACGTTTCGGCCGCGATAGTTGCCACGGCATCAGCATGCGGCAAGGAGCTTTCGCCGGCGGAGATCGCCGAGATCGCTTTGCACATAGAGCCCAGCGACGGAGTGATGTTCCCCGGCGTCGCTGTTTTCGATCATCGGAAGGGGAGTGTCGCCCGCACTATGGGGCCGCCGCCGCCAATGTACGTGGTGGTGCTGGACTTCGCGGGCAGCGTGGACACGCTGGAGTTTAACCGCGTGGACAGGGCAGCGGAGTTGAAACGTCTGGCCCCCGAAATGGGCAAGGCGGTGTCCTTGATAGAGGAAGGTATTCGCTGCCGCGACCCCGTTCTGATCGGGCGTGGGGCCACCGTGAGCGCCGTCGCCAACCAGCAACTGTCGCCCAACGACCATTTCGAAGCGGTGGTGAAATTCTCGAGGGAAGCAGATGCAGTCGGGGTGAACATTGCCCATAGCGGCACTGTAATCGGGATGCTCTTTGCGTATGACTTGCGGCTGGCGGAGAAGGCCGCAGACATTGCGAGGCAACGTCTTTGCGGCCTGGAGTCGGTGCGGTGCTGCCGCGTCGTCGGCGGAGGAGTCAGGTCCGGCTGACGCCCGGTGTTATTAGTCGGATATTTCGGACAGGGCAGAAATAGGTCGGCGGTAGCTCTTCGTGAGTAATTGTGTCATCTCCAGCATAGATTGCGCCTGTGCCGTTGGGACGATGCAACACCACGCGGCGCAGGTTCTGGGGGCGCCCTTCCGCGATTACCTCCCGGCGGCGCTTCTGGGTGGCCAGTAATGCCACAGCCTGCAGGAACTGGTATCCACCAATCTCCTGCAGTGCGCCGAACGTGCTGTGCAGGCGAATCTTCCGGGTATCCCCGCCATCCCTGGGGGACAGATTTTCGTCCTGTGCGGCGAAGGACGCGGTTATAAGTGTTGAAGGGCGGGTCGATGTAGATGCATTTGACCCCGGTGGCGCAGCAGGGCAGCAGAGCCCTCAGGGCATGGAGGTTGTCGCCGTGGATGTTGAGGTTGTCATCGGTATCCGCCGGGTTCAGCGAGCGCTCGGCAAGCGGGCGGTAGGGTACGGTGAGGTGGCGGGCGTAGATGTGCTGCTTGCTTTTAATTCCAGCGTCGGCGTCACGGACTCCCCGGCGTCGATGTTGCCGCCGATGAAAGCAGAGCGGCAAACCCGCGTGTCAAACCGCACCCATGCGGTGTCCTCACCGTTGCGACGCCATGATCAAGGGAGTCCTTCCCAACCACTCACGTAATGTTCCGGAACCCTGCCGGTCATTCTTGCGTCAACTTCCGGACTCAAGCAGCCGTGAATGGTCAGGCATGTCGCTCCAGTCCAAAGAGGCTGAACAGTTCTTCCCGGTTCAACCGGGCCGACAGATCCAGCGAAACGTCGTCAACAATCCGATCGAAGATGTCCTGCTTTCTGGCAAGGATGGCGTCAATGCGCCCCTCGATAGTGTTCGCGCATGAATATTTGATCACATTGACTTTGGCCGTCTGACCCATGCGGTGGCTTCTGTCTTCGGCCTGACGTTCCACGGCAGGATTCCACCAGCGGTCCAGATGAAAAACATACGAGGCTTCCTGCAGGTTCAATCCCAAACCGCCCGCACGGAGTGAAATTATCAGCGCTTGATGCTGAGCATCTCTCTTGAAGCGCTCAATTATCGAGGGCCTGTCCTGGAGGGGCACGTTTCCGGTAATGACCAGCGGCTTGAATTCCCGTAAACGGCTCGCCGCTGCCGCCACCCCGGCAGTATCGCTGGTGTATTGGGAGAAGACCAGGGCTTTGTGACCTTGGCCTGCCAATTGCTCCAACCTGTCCCTGATGTCGTCCAGCTTGCTGGATTCGCCGTCCCTGGGGTCGGCGTTGCAGATTTGCTTCAACCGCGTGATCAGCTCCAGAACGTGCTGGATGGTGATATCCTTTCCCAGCGACCGCAGGTACACGACCCCTTCCTGTTCCGCCTTGTCATAGCTTCCCCGTTGCCCTGCATAAAGCTCAATGGGCAACAAAGTGACCTGCTTTTCCGGGAGATCGTCCAGCACGTCGGCCTTCTTGCGGCGTAGCTGGAGTTGGCGGTGGCGGCTGAGCAGTTCAGGGCCGGGTTGATACCTCTTCGACTGTCCCTCCCCGTCGTGGTCCACGAACTCCAGTATGGACGCCAGTTCTTCCTCGTGGTTCTCAATGGGCGTTCCGGTAAGCGCCCAAGATCGGACGCGGTTCAGTCCCTTGAGTGATCTGCTGGTATCGTTCCTGTTCTTGATCCGCTGGGCTTCGTCGGCCACGACCACGTCCCAGACCTTCCTCCTCACGGGTGCCTGGGTGTTACCCTCGAAGTCCGACCGCAAAGTCTCGTAACTGACCAGAGTCACATCCGTGGCTGCCTGCCACTGCCAAGCCCGGTCCGATGCCGAGCCACGGATGATGATTGCCGAGAGTTCGGGCGCCCATTTGCGGAGCTCACCGCGCCATTGATCCAGCAGGCTCGCTGGAGCCGCAACCAACGCTGAACGGCAGTCCCCGCGGTGTTTCAGAATTCGAAGGGCCGCAATCACCTGCAGGGTCTTGCCGAGCCCCATGTCGTCGGCGAGCAGGAGGCGGTCGCTGGCTATCAGGGCCCGGACGCCATCCTCCTGAAAGGGCATCAGCGTGCCAGGCCACTCCAGGCTGTCCATCGTTGGCGGCTCTGTGTCGGAGGGAGACAGGACCCTGCGCAATCTGCGGGCCAGGTCAAGGTCACCGTGGGGGCGAGGTGCGCCTGCTGACTCACCGGTATGCTGGGATGGGCCGGACGCTTCAACCCAGTAGACCCTCTCAAGATCAACCTGTGTCGCCAGTTCAGGGGGTGCGAGTACGGGTACCTGGAAGAACATCACCGGTTCAATGTTATACCCGGTACCAGCAGCGAGGTCATCACTCTTTATCAACCCGGTCCTCCTTCACCGCTCTCGGTAAGCCTCCGCGATGCCTGCGGCCACCCTGTCAAACGGCTCCAGGGGATTTGGACGTTCCGCCAACGCGTTCAGCAGCAGGCGGGCAACCGAGCCCTTGGCGGCAGGTGGGCCGCTCCAGACCAGGAACAGGGATAAGCCGAACTGTTCGATCTCCTCCGACGCGCTCCTCCTCGGAGCTGGATCCGTAGAGATACGGCAGGCCGGGACATCGACCCTGATGTCATCGGTGAAAGCCAGCGGTGGTATCTCCTCAGCCAGCCCGAGGATGATATCGGGAGTGCGGTTTGCCGAATGGAGCAGAGTCCGGATCAAGGACAGTACGGCTCCCCTACGAGCTTCCCCCGTCCTCCACAGCACGGAATCGGCGACATCAACACGGGTGAAGCAGAACTCGAGAGGTACGTCCAGAGCCGAGGAAGCGAACAGTGCGGCCCGGATTCCTGTCTCGTTTTCTTCGTCCAAGAGGCGCAGGAATCCGATGACACCTGGGATGTCACTACTCCCGGAGTTTTTGAACGGAACCGGCATCTTGCCCCCGCGACTTACGGCAGCTTACGGTAACGTACGCCTACTCGGCTCCGCCATCGTCGCTTGCTGTCCCCGCTTCCAAGTCTGAATTTTCCAGGTATTGGTGCCTGAACTCCCTCTCCTCCGTCTCAGGCCTGGAGTCCGGATACAGCCGGAGCAGGTCCCATTCGTTGATTGCCGACCTGATCCTGTATCGCATGCGTTGCTGAAAGCTCGCGCCTCCAGCCCTGGCCTGCAGGGCCGGAGCCTCCCATCCATAGGCACTGCTGTATATCCGTTGCAGCGTGTTCAGGGTGTTATGCACATCGGCCTCCGATGGGGCGTTGAGGGGAGTGCAATCTCGCTCCAGCATACGCATCGCCGTTTCCGCCCGCGCCGCTCCGTTGTCGTCTCCGCGGGAGCGCAGTCTCTGGCCCGCATAGTCGCGGTCCTTTTTGCTGCTGGCCTCCGCCGATATATTCGCCAGGGCATAGTCGGCGGTGACAGTTCCCACGACCACCAGCCCGGGGTACGATTCCCCTTGGGCCTGCCCTAGCCAGCGAGCCAATTCCGCATAGGAGCGAGCGCGCTGCAGCAGGCTGTACTGGCCAGCCAGTTCGATTTCGTCGAGCAGCACCACCCATCCTTTGTAGCCTGCACCCCTGATCAGTTCCGTGGCGAACCGGAGTCGCTGCGGAGGCAGGTCAGACGCTCTGGGCGCCCGGAAGGAATAGCTCGCCAACTGACCAACCTGCCGAAGGCCGTTTTTCACATCGCTGACCTTGATCCTATCCCCGGCCCAGAAAGACTCGATGGTGCGGTTCAGTTCCAGATCTTTCGAATTCTCGTGCACCAAAAGGCTCGCCGGGAAGATGGAGTGAACTCCGCTGGAGGATGAGTTGGCCCAGCTGAATAGGTTGGAATACTCATCGGAATCGTAGTTGAGCTGAACTCCGATTTCCTCGATCAGCGGACCGGTGCGATCGAGTATTCTCCCGTTGTCCATCGCTGACTTGAACACTTTGCCCAAGTCGTAGAGCGGCGTTTCCTTGCTGATGGCGACCCTGCTGCACACGAACCCCTGGGAGAGCGCCCTGTACTCAAAGTGAGAAAGCAGGTGAGATTTGCCGGTACCGAAATCTCCCGAGACCAGCATTCCCAGCGCGCCTTGCGGAGGTTCGGCAGCATCGGACGCCCGCCTGAGCAAGTCCTGGAACCGACTCTCCGCCTGCTGTTGGTTGCAGCCGAGAAGTCTGACCGCCTCCCGGTTGGGAACTCCGTTTCGCAGTGCTTCCATTGCCCGGCGGTAGGCCAGAATGGAAATCCCATCGCCATATTCAGTCATCATGCAGCGCCTCACCTGGGGATAGCCGGACGAGGGCCGCGACCGGATTGACGAGGTTGCGGTCCCGGACATCATCAATAACTCTCGTCATGAGGGCCTGGTAAATTCCGAACCCCCTGTTCCTGGACCCGGCTTCCTCTTCGAGAAAATCACTGGACGTAGCAACCACCAGCATGGTCGCCGTGAGGCGGTCGGTGGTGTCCACGAATTCCCGCAGCAATTCGTAATGCTCCAGCACCATGGCCCTGGTGTAGTACCGTAGCCCGTCCCTTGGGTTCCGGGCCAACGTAACCCGGGTGTTGTCCAACAGAACGACGGTGCCCGAATAACCCACGCGATGCAGCCAGAACAGGGCCGATTCAAAGAAATGGCGGGCCGTGGTGCGGTTGATGGCAGTATATATGGAAAACGGCTTCACACTGCTGATCCTGGTATTGCTGCCGGTCAGCCATTCGACGATGGGCTGTCCGCCGTACGGTTCGCCTACCCTGGTGTCCTCTGCGAGGCAGAGCTGAGTCATGGCCACCCTGAAGTCTCTGGCCATCAGAGGTTCACGGTAGACCCGTTCCTGGATCTGCGGCCTGAGGTTGCTCAGCACAAACTGGTGTTCCAGGTTGTTGACCTCTGCGATCGCCTCGAACACGTTTGTATCCGCCTGCGGATCAATGCCATCTACGATATAGACCCTCTCCTTGGCCAGCTTGAGGATCATACGCCTGGCCGCCTCACGCCAATCCACGGACGAGGCCAGGCCGTGGAACAGGTCCTGAGGCATGTGGGCCCGCCGGGAAGCTGCGTCGATGGACACAAACACCATTCCCAGCTTGCTGCACCGTTCCTTTACAGCCTCATGAAGGCCGACTTTCAATTCATCGGACGCCACGGCAAACTTGACCGAGGCGCCTCCTTCCGGAATGAACGTGGATAGATACTCGGACTCCATGACCTCCAACCAGTCAAGGAGCGGGATTGTGTTCGCCATCAGCCGACCTCGGAGAACTGTATTCCGTAATAGGTCACGACCTGCCCATCGGGCGCCACGAAGGAAAACAAGCCCCGGTTGCCGCGGGTCCCGGAAGACGCGGGGAAGGAAACCTGCAAGCCCCCGTTGGTGGCTTTCGGGCCGTCCCGGTCCAGCAGGTACAGATCACGGGTGAAGTCGGTGCGGTCATATTCGCGGGCACTGCCGGGCAGAGAGGTGAACAGCCGGTACACTCGTTCCAATTCCACCACTTTGCCTTGCCGCCCTGTCACTATTCGGTTTGGCCCTTCCTCCCTGGTAATTTCCGAATAGACCTGGTAAAGGGATTCAAGGAACCGGCCAGCGGGGAAGCGGGGAGGTTTCCTCTGGTTATCGAGGAGGATATCCGTCAAACGTGTCGGACGTATGTTGGAAACCTGCCTGCGGTCTATCTTGACCGCACGGGCCGAGGATATGACTCGTACTACGGAGGGATGCGCAATCATCCGGCCGTCGCGCTCGTAAATATCGAGCCCCCTTTCGGCTGCTACTGTGCGCAGTTCCTGGGCGTAACCCTCATTGAGGTACTGCTGCTCTTCTTCCTCTCCAAAAGGCCAGGATTCTACAGAGTTCGCGACCTCTTGTCGCAGGGTGCTCATAGCCTCGTCCATGTTGGCCTGTGCTCGTTTCGCGGCGGCAATGTTGCCGTCTTTCGCCGCTTTTTCCAGTGCCTTGGCCAGTTTGGCCAGGGCGGCAGCGGACTTCGCGGTTGATGCAGCCGCCCTTTCCATTTCACTGAAAGCCTGTTCGAAACTCGCCATTGTTCTTCCTCTTACGCTAGTCCGTCACTCAGGCCATTATACCAATCGGATAGCACGATCAGGCCAAATACGCATCTCCAAGAGTTGCTCGAGTAGCTACTCCCGGATGATATGCATCACTGTGGATTGCAATTGACAGCAGGGGCACGGTCACCTGATCCGACTTCAATGGGAAATTTCCACGGACGTTTTCTGCCCTTGACCCCGAGACTGGGGCTTTCAGTTCAATTTCTCACGCCAGGTGAACGGTGGTATATCCCTGTCTCATCGCGCGTGAGGCTAACGCTTAAAGAGCGTACCTTTGAATGAACTGGCCCACCGGAGAAAGTGCCCTTTCGTTTCTATACGAGGGTCCATCATCCCGTTACAGCTTCCCGTGCTGCGGGCTCCTCTTCCGGCCCTCGCGACGATGATACCCGGCCCAGCCGGTCCCCAGGGCCCACCTGGCGGTGGAACTCGATGGCGCCCTCGGCACCCAAAAGTACTGCAGTAGGTGTCGGGGATCTCCTTCCAGACGCCGACCAACTGCAGCACACGCTCCGGCATTCAGGAGCGTAGAGCGTTGACACCGTAGGAGTGGCGGAACCGGTGAGTGTGCAGGTTGGGGATGCCGGCTCGCCTCCCCAGGCGCTTCAGTATCTGGAATATGCCGCCGGGCAGCAGTGCCCTTCCTCGTTCTGATACCCACAACGCATCAGTGTTCTGTCGGCGGTACCAGAGCAGGGCGCACGCAAATTGGATCAGGACGATGTAGTTTGATGCCTTTTGTTATAGCGCACGAGGATCGCACGGCACTTCGATAACCAGGCCAGAGTGCGCTCCACAACCCGGCGGTGGGATGGCGTTTCACTCCCTTGGCGTCCAGTTTCTCCTCCCCTATGCGCCAGTAACTTGATGTCGTGCACATTGGCTCCTGCCACTACCACGCTCAGCGGCCCGCCATACCCTTCAACCAGGAGCGCCGCTTGCTCCCCGTCTTGGCCCGGTCCGCGGGATTGGGTTCGACTGAATCCCACCAAAACGGGCCTTACCCATGGCGCAGTCCGCAGACCGCCATTCCCAATTCATACCGCCCAGTCGCTGTCAAGGGCGCCGAGATAATGGGCCACTGGGGCGGCGTGATCGTGTGCCACTGTCGTGATGACTGACGGCAGTAAATTGGTCGGAGTGGGGACGTTACAGGAGTAGGAAGGGGCAGCGTTGACGGTGCGGCTATTCCTCGTCGGGTTCTTCTGGAGCCTGCGAGGAAGCATTCTCCCGGCTGCGCTTGAGTCGGTAGCTCTCGCCGTTCATCTCCAGGATGTGGACGTGATGGGTGAGCCGGTCCAGCAGCGCCCCGGTCAGCCGCTCCGAGCCGAAGACCTCGGTCCATTCGTCGAATGGCAGGTTGGTGGTGACCAGGATGGAGCCCCGCTCGTAGCGTTGGCTGAAGACCTCGAAGAGCAGTTCCGCGCCAGTGCGGGACAAGGGTACGAAGCCGAGTTCGTCGATGATCAGCAGGTTGAGCCGGGCCAGTTGTTTCTGCAAGTTCAACAGGCGCCTTTCGTCCCTGGCCTCCATCATCTCGTGGACCAGACCGGCGGCGGTGGTGAAGCCCACGGACATGCCCCTCTGGCAGGCGGCCAGCCCCAGCCCAAGGGCCACGTGTGTCTTGCCGGTGCCGCTGTTGCCGACGGCGATGACGTTCTCCCGGCGCTGGATGTATTCACACCGGGCCAATTCCATCACCAGCGCCTTGTTCAGCGACGGTATCGCCGGGAAGTCGAGGGTGTCCAGGCTTTTGACGGCAGGGAAGCGGGCGGCGCGGATCCGCCGCTCCACCATGCGCTGGTGGCGGTCGATGAGCTCCAGTTCGGCGAGGCGCAGCAGGTACCGGGGATGATCCACACCCTCGGCGGCGCACTGGGCTGCCATCCTCCCGTACTCTCTCAGGATGCTGGGCAGCTTCAGCTCCTTCAGGTGGTGTCCCAAGAGCAGCGTAGACCGGTCGTTCATGCCGCCCTCCCAGACAGCAGGGTCATGTAGTCCCCGGAGTACGTGGTGCTGACCCTGACTCTGGGCAGGTAGGGGTACAGCTCCAGATCCAGCCTTGGCGGCCGCCCCTCCAGCCGGCACAGCACCAGGTGCTTGACGGCGTCAAAGCTGACAGTTCCCAGCCGGAGGGCGTCCTTTACCGCTGCGTGCACCTCCTGCAGGGAGAAAATCTCCAAGAGCCGGAGCGCCTGCACGTACTCCCGCTTACCCCGCCGTCCCATTCGGGACTCCAGCAGCCGGCGCAGCGTCACGAAATCATCGGGGAGGTCCCAGCCCTGCAGGGGCGCGGCCTGGTCCAGAGCCCCCGGCTTACGCTCCAAGAGCGGCAGGTAGTGGATGGGGTCATAGACGAAGTCGTCTCGTTCGTACGATCTGGGGTGTCTGGCGATGACCTCGGTTCCGCAGCTGATGACCACCTCATCCACGTAGCCTCTGACAATGACGTCCCGGTGTCCGTAGGCCACCGGCACCGAGTAGTCATTGGTCCTGTACCTGACCAAGGACAAGGAACTCACCCGGCCGGCCTGCTTCTCGCAGGCGTCGTATGCCACCGGCGGCAACGGCAGCAGGGCGTCCAGGTCCCGCTCCATCCTCTGCCCGATGGTCTCAGTGTGGCCCCTGAGCTGGGCGTCCATCCGTTCCAGGCAGCGCCGCTCCAGATAGGCATTCAGCGCATCAAAGCTCTCGAAGGACGGGATGGGCACCAGGAAATTGCGCCGCACGTAGCCCACCAGGCCCTCTACCTTGCCTTTGTCATTGCCCTTGCCGGGACGCCCGAACCGGTCCTCGAACAGGTAGTGAGACTGCAGCTCGGTGAAGGCGCGGGTGCGCTGGCGTCGGCCGTCGCCCAGTATCTTCGCCACCGCCAGCCTGGTGTTGTCGTAGAGGATGCCCTGGGGCACTCCGCCCAGAAAGGCGAACGCCGAGCCGAGCCCGTCCAGGAAGGCCTCGGTGGTCTCCGCGGGATAGGCCTTGACGAAGCAGCCGTCGCTGTGGGGCAGGTCGATGACGAAACAGTGGGCCTTCTGCTCCACGCCGCCGATGACCACCAGGGCCTCGCCGAAGTCGCACTGGGCGTGTCCCGGCGGATGGGATAACGGCACAAACATCTCCCTGGTCTGACGGCGATTCTCTCTGACGTAGTCCTTGACCGTGGTGTATCCGCCGTCGAACCCGTACTCGTCCCTGAGGCGCTCGAAGATGCGCTTGGCGGTGTGCCGCTGCTTCCTGGGACGCCCGTGATCGTCCTCCAGGATCCGGTCTATGACGCCTGTGAAGGGCTCCTCCTGAGCTTGTCGAAGGGTTGGGCTTCCTGGGCGGGGTCTGTCGCTGGTAGCCCGGCGGCACGGAGTAGGCCAGCATTTTGCGCACCGTGTCCCGGTGCAGGCCGCAACACCCGGGCAGCTTCCCATATGCTCATCCCCTCCACCATCACCGCCCGGCGAACCCGCAGATATACGTCCACCTTGTACATCCATCACACCATCCATGGGTCGGCTACAACCCTATGGATGATGGCGGGCGGTTCAATTTGCAACCGCCGTTTGTCAGAGATTACCCGCCCGCACGGGACAATTTACCTCCGCCCTTTACATGAACAGCGGCCCCAGGGAGATGGAGCCGTGTTCCGTGGCCACGGCCTTCGGAGAATGCGGCCTGTCCGAGAATGACCGGAAGGGGATCAGGAGCATCTATTAGAGATGCTTGGGAGTGGACCGATGTCGCTGATCAAGAGGTCAATGGTTGGGAGCGTGTTTCTCGCGGCGACTATCCTGACGCTGGCAATGGTTGCCGCGGCTGTGGGGTGCGGTGGTGAAGACGGCACGCCGACCCGGCCCGGGAGGCCGGCAGCAACTCCAGCAGACCCTGCGAACACCTCATCCCTGCGGGTGCCCACCCCGACCGTTGGCATCGTCTCGGCCCCCGTAAACCCGATCTGGTATGTGCCGCCGGCGCTGGAGGAACAGATCTTCACCTCCACGGTGGATCGCCCGTGCGTCGCTACTGTCGGTATCCGCGGCGGTGGAGGAGGTGGAGAGCGGCCCGGGGGTCGCCCCGACGTACCATGCCATTCAGGAACTGAGTTTCACGGTTCACGAATACCTGAAGGGATCGGGGCCGCCGGAACTGGTGGTGGTGGTGCGCAGCGACCACAACCATCTGTCCGAGGAGGATGCTCGGGAGGTGGCCGAATACCGGGTCTCCACTCGCAATACAACCTGGGACGACCGTGAGGGGCTGCTATTCCTCCGGCAACTGCGGCCGGCGTATGAGGTTTCCACCGAGTCTTCGGGGGGCAATTCGACACGTAGCGCGCACCAGACCCTGGCCTTCACCCAGTCAAACTTCGTGGTGCAGTCGGAATGGGACTACACGGTGGACACCCTGGCCGGGCCTGGCTGCCCGCCGGCCAGCCGGGAGGTTCCTCGGGCAACGCGGGCCGTTCGGACTCAAAGGAGTCGGGCGGGCACTTAATGGACTACGGGCAATCGCCCCCGGAGATGGTGTCCCTGGCGGAAGTGAAGAGGCAGGTACCCGAGATGGAGGCCAAGGTTGCGTCAGGGGCTGGAGTGCCTGGATTCAGGGACTGCATGCACTACAAGATAATCGGGGACCGCCACCTCCGGGCCGAACCCTGGACTCCGCCCGAGGCGGCGGTGGACATCCCGTCCGGGTCAGCTGCTTGGACCGAGATCTACAGGAAAAGCGACACCGACGGAGAGTCAGAGTATCACCGTTACTGGCTGTCCGGGCCGGACGCGGGCATGTTCCAGGCACTGAGAGTGGATGACGACACCATCCCCCGAAACGGGTACGAGCACATGCTGGTAACCGCCCGCCCGCTGCCTGGGGGAGAGTATGCCGTCTTGTACAACTGGCAACCCTTTCAATATTTCCCTTGTAACTTCGTTCCGGACGAGGGTTTCATAAATTGGACCGTCACGGTAGTGGCCTCGCTTGGCACGCTGCACGAGGCGTTCCTCGACCCGGTGGCCGACGGCGCGGCGGTGGGCTACACTGCCGGAGTCGGCCGCCTGGAGCCCGCTGCCTTCGACCTCCGCGGGACCAGTGTCCGAATCACGGCCCTCCTCTGGGAGGAGGGTTCGGTTTCCCTCACGGTTGATCCCCCGGGAGGGCTCTCCCAATTCGCCCTGGAGTTCATCGAGCTCGACGGCACGACCTCCCGGATTCTGAGCGGGGGCGCGGCAACGGAGGACTCCGGCACGGGGACCATCACCTGGCAGGTGTCGGTTCCCATCTGGGAGGACGGGGACCTAGCAGCCCGTCCGAGAAACAATGTTCTAAGCGAAAATCGTCTTTAACAACGTCAATTATTCTGATTACTGCTTTATTGGAGCCTATTAGTCACCAATGCGATTAGACAGTGGCGCTTTTCGTCTCCAAAATCTAATCCTCGGACAGGCTGCTAGTGCTGCTCCGCATCATTGACGGGGGTGGAGACCCGTCCCCGACGCCCGGGGCAACCGCCACGCCGGAGCCCACGCCCGCGTCGACACCGGAACCTACGCCGGAGGCCACGGCCACTCCCGTCCCGATGGAATCCCCCAGCCCTGCCGGCACACAACAGCCCGGCGGGAGGGGGCGGCAACTCAGGAGGCCGGGATGGCATGACCTGACAATGGGCTGGCTATGCCCGGCGCCCCCAAGAGGGCCGTTCCACGAAGCCGAAGGGGCTGAAAGTCCCGTGTGAACGGCACAATTTCCTCCAGCAGGACCCGGGCTCCAACGGCTAGACCCGTCGATTCCAAACGTGAACACCTTTGTTCAGCAGCCTGCTGGTATTACAACGACGCTCCGCAAGAAAGGGACTTGAACACTTCTTTACGGCGACCTGCCCACGCGCTTGGCAGCTTTGTGGCCTTGCCTCCCGCAAAGCGATTTCCAGCCAAGAACTGACCGATTTGAGGAAGCGTCGTTGCAATCCCAGTAGTCTGAAATCATTGTAATGATGGGTTGATTGGTGCGGGACCGTTGCCCGGACCTACCGCGAGCATGCAAACCGTTGCCGGGCAACCCTGCGTTTCACCCGCCACTTCAAGGATGTTCGTCTACTAGTCTGCTTGGCGCGATTGGCCGAGGCCCGCGATGGAGGTTCTCCCTCTTATCTAGCTTGGAGCACCTGCTCATCTGCTACGAGTTCCTGTGGGTGAGTATGCACCCCAGAGCCTTCAAGTCTCCTTTGGCACCGGGAAAGGCATGGCAGTTCCTGAACGAATTGCTCGATTTGCCTGGATTTAGTTTGCTGCGCCCCACAGAAAGCCACCGAGCTGTGTTAGCGCAATCATTGGCGGAGTTGCCGGAAATCCGGGGCAACATATTGCACTACCTTCACACGGCGGTGCTGATGCGGTAGAACAACATCGACCGCATCTGTACCCTCGACCGCGACTTCCGGAGCTTCTCCTTCCTGACCGTCGTCGACCCCCGCGGCTAGCGGCGCGACGCCCCTACTGCGCCACCCAGCCGCCGTCGATCACCAGCTCGCTGCCCGTCATGAACGATGCCTCGTCCGACGCCAGGTACAGGACCCCGTACGCCACGTCGATGGCCTCGCCGTACCGCCCCAGCGGTATCCGCGACTCCATCAGCGTCTGCACTGCCGGATCCGCACGCCGTCCCTCCGTCATCGGCGTAACGATCGGCCCCGGATGCACCGAGTTGCACCGTATGCCGTCTGCTGCGTATTGCAGCGCCGTCGATTTGGTCAGAAGCCGCACCGCGCCCTTGGACGCGATGTACTGCGGGCTGGACTCGCTCATCGCCACGATGCCCAGCTGCGACGAGATGTTGATGATCGACCCGCCGCCCGCCCGCTGCATCGCCGGAATGGCCTCTCGAGTGCCCAGGAACACGCCCTTGGCGTTGATCTCCATCACCCGGTCCCACTCCTCAACGGTCGTGTCCTCGATGCCGCCCACGGCGCTGACCCCGGCGTTGTTGACCAGGATGTCCAGCCGCTTGTAGACCTCCTCTGCCATGGACACCGCCCGGCGCCAGTCCTCCTCCTTGGTGACGTCCAGCCTCACGAAAATCGCCTGCCCTCCGGGTATCTGCGCAGCCACTTCCCGTCCCTCCTCCAGCACGTCTCCGATCACCACCTTAGCCCCCTCCCGGGCGAATAGCAGCGCCTCCTCCGCGCCCATCCCGCGGGCGCCGCCACTGATGAGAGCAACCTTTCCTTCCAAACGCATGACCATTCACCTCCAAGTTCGCATTCTTCATGCTGTGAATAAGAGCCACTTTCTGAGGCAATGATACGATATTACTGATTCACGGGAAGAGGTAATCTCGCGCCGAGGGAGTAGCAGTGGAAACTTTCCGGGTCAATCTCTGGGTCGGTAACCTGTTCACCGAAGACGGCACTAGCGTCGAAGCTCTGGTCGACACTGGAGCAACTTACTCCAAGATCCCCCGCAGTGTCTTGCAGGAACTCGGTATCGAGCCGGTTGAAACGAGGGTATCCCGAATCGCTGATGGAAGCCGGGTAGAGTTGCAGACTTCGTGGGCCAGGTTTTCCGTTGAAGGACGAAACGCCGTTGCGCGAGTGTCTTTTGGTCCAGAAGGGATATACCTGTTGGGCGCGACAACACTGGAGGACATGGGACTAGCCGTCGACCCTGTGGACAGACAGCTTATCCCGCAGGAAAGCCTGTCGATGTAGCAACCTTCCGCATAGCGCACTGTCATGCATAACTCAGAAACCGGGAAAGTCAGACCCTCGCAGGGGCGGGTTTCAAACCCGCCCCTGTTCCGTATCGCGACCTAATACCGCGTCTGCTGGTTCATCGGCGTGTACGTCCCCGGATGCACTGCGCACAGTCCGGCGTCCACCGGCAGCACGATCCCCGTGATCCACCGCGCCTCGTCGCTGGCCAGGAACAGCGCCGCGTAGCCAATGTCCCAGCCGGTGCCCTCCACATGCATCGGCGCCGAGTTGCGGCGGTACTGCCGCAGGTCGTCGTCCATCCGCGGCGCCACCATTGGCGTGTAGACCAGCCCCGGTGCGATGGCGTTGACCCGGATGTTGTCCTGTGCGTGGTCGGCAGCCATGGAGATGGTCAGCCCGATGACACCGGCCTTGGACGCGGTGTAGGGCGTGCTCATGTGTGCCCGCAGCCCGGCGATGGACGATATGTTGATGATGGCGCCGCCGCCCGTCTGCATCATACTGGGGATGACCGCCTTGGCCGCCAGTACCATGGTCTTGAGATTGACCGTCATCACCCGGTCCCAATCGGATTCGCTGACCTCCACCACCGTACCGCGCTGCGAGATCCCCACGTTGTTGTCGAGGATGTCCACCCGCCCGTACCGGTCGATGGCCGCCTGCGCCATGCGTTCGCAGTCGTCCAGCTTGGTCATGTCGCCCTCGAAGGTCGACGCTTCGCCGCCCTCCGACTGGATAATCTCCAGCGTTTCCTGGGCACGGGACTCCATCTGGTCCACCAGCAGCACCCTTGCGCCCTCGCGGGCCATCAGTATCGCCGCCGCCTTTCCGTTGCCGATCCCCTCGCCGCTGGACCCGGCCCCGGTAATGATCGCCACCTTGCCCTGAAGCCTCGGAGCACGCTCCACCATAGCCATAAACTCCTGTCCAATTCACACTTGTCTAGTGGGCCTACCATCGCGGAAACGGCGAGGCATTGTCAAGCGCGGGAACCGCCAAAGCATTGTATTAGCCCACTTCAACCGTGAGGTGATCGTGGAGGGCAACCTCAGGATGGGCTTCACCATCGGCAGCACCTGGAAGGGAGCGCCCTACGCCAGCGGCTCCGGCACCAAGATACTGGTGTTCGAACATACTGTGGCCGCCAGCGACTCGGATACCGACGGCATACACGTGAGCCGGGGTTATACCGACGACGAGGGAAACCGGCACGGGCTCGTGTCGGGTAAGGCGTTGGACAAGGTGGAAACCGATACCAGGTCGTTCCATCTCTATGCTGGGACCTCTGCCCGAGCGCGCCATAAGGTGGACGGTTCCTATGAGGCCCCACTCACCCTGCTGGAGGCTTCCACGAACACCACGGGAAGCAAGGTCATTCTCACCTTCAACCGGGACATCGAAATACCGACACTCCTGGAGACACTCAGCGACGCTCTGAACATCGACCTGGGGCGGTTCTACGCCGCCGTCTTCGACATCTATGCCGGAAGCAACGGAACCAGGGCGGTGGACTCCAGGAATGCCTCAATAGATGGGGCCAAACTCACCATTGACATCCAGTCCGCTCACTACATCTCGTCAGCGGACTAGGTGAACGTCGCCTACAACAACATCTTTGCCGAAGACTCCGAGGGAATGTTCCTGGATTCGTCCGACAATATCCTGGAGAATTTCGAACCGTTCTCCGTCAACAATGTGTCGACTGATTTGGGTACGACCTTCCAGAGCAACAAGGTGTCGGGCCCCACTGATCTCACCATAGATGAGGGTTCGAGCGCCACATACAGCGTGGGAATCGACTACTACCCCGGCTCGTCCACCAACCGGGTGAGGTTCTCGGTCTACCCGGCGGGTGCGCTCACCCTGAGCAGTAACTCGGTCGCGTTCAACTGGTCCAACTGGCAGGAAACCCAGTCGATCACCGTTACTCCAAACCCGTCTGAGGATGACGACAGCGTGAATAAGTGGGCCAGGATCACCGCCACCAGCAGCGCCTCCTACACGGAGACCCTCAGGACCCGCGTTCTCATCGAGGACGACGACTAGCACTGCGCCTGGTTCGCATTGACATTGAAAGGGGCGGGAGAATATCCCGCCCCTTTGTGTGTCTGCTGAGCCTCTTCCTCCAATGAGTGGCTGTCGTCCTGTCCGGCACCGGGGGCGCCCACGGGTTCTGGGCCTGGGTGGCGATGCATGCCGGGCCTACGGTACCGCTCGCTCCGACGTCGTTCATGGCCCGGACCGAATATTGGTTGGACCGCACCCGGCAGCGGTCTGCGTGTCCCTGTTGTGCGAACCGCGATATTGTCGTCTGTATCTCCGGCGGCAGCGCGAACTTCAACCTCGGTTGGAGGCGGGTCAGATCCTTGAGTAAAGCTAGTGACGATAGGGAACTATATCGAATTCTGCCCAAACCGCAGCGGCCCAGCACTCAGAGCACCGGGCCTCCCCATTAGATAGCCATCGATGAATTTTCTATGCCTCCCCTGCATGTAATCGGCGGAGATAGAGTTAACGCTGAAAACCCTGCGCGCATCCCCGTCCCCCCTTGATCTGCCGTTGTAATATTGGGTAAATGCCCAGAAAAGTCCCAGCCAAATGCGCCCTTCCGGCTGCCACCGCCGGGTTAAGATGACCCTCGGCGAACGCTAGGAACTGCGGTGGGTGGGACGGGAGAACTACGCCACGGCGAGCCTCGTCTGCCCGGCCCACGTGAAGGCTGCATTCAACTTCGAATTCGACGATATTGACATCGATATCCCGCTCGAGGAGCTCCTGGTCGAGGCGTCCAAGGAAACTCCCCGTTGGCGCATGATGTTGACCCCGCTGCCCGGGGCGGCGGGTGAACCGGACAGCCAGCCCATGCTAGCAGCGTGTCCGAGGATTAGATTTTGGAGACGAAAAGCGCCACTTCCTAATCTTATTGGTGACTAATAGGCTCCAACAAAACAGTTATCGGAATAATTAACTTTGTTGATGACGAGATACGTTTAGAACATTGTTTCTCAGACAGGCTGATAGGGCGGGGAGACAGGGTTATATAGTTCACCCGCGCCGGCCTGTAGCTCCCGGGGAGATTCCGTTTGCTTGTGGTGTACGGACAACCCGACCCTAGTATTACAACGACGCTTCGCTAAAAAGGGTCTCGAGTATCTCTTCACAGCCATCATTCCACACGCTTGACAGCTTTGTGGCCTGGCTGTCAATGGCGCTGAGAAAGTGGGCCACTGGGGCGGCGTGATCGTGTACCACTGATGTGATGACAGACGGCAGTAAATTGGTCGGAGTGGCGGCGTTACAAGAACAGGAGGAGACGGCGTTGGCGGTGCGGCTATTCCTCGTCGGGTTCGGCTGGTGGTGGCGGTGCGGCGTTCTCCCGGCTGCGCTTGAGTCGGTAGCTCTCGCCGTTCATTTCCAGGATCTGGACGTGGTGGGTGAGCCGGTCCAGCAGGGCTCCGGTGAGGCGCTCCGAGCCGAAGACCTCGGTCCACTCGTCGAAGGGAAGGTTGGTGGTCACCATGACGGAGCCCCGCTCGTAGCGCTGGCTGAAGACCTCGAAGAGCAGTTCCGCGCCGGTTCTTGACCGGGGGACGAAGCCCAGTTCGTCTATGATCAGCAGGTTGAGCCGGGCCAGTTGTTTCTGCAAGTTCAACAGCCGTCTCTCGTCCCTGGCCTCCATCATCTCATGCACCAGACCGGCGGCGGTGGTGAAGCCCACAGACATCCCGCGCTGGCAGGCGGACAGCCCCAGCCCAAGGGCCATGTGGGTCTTGCCGGTGCCGCTGTTGCCGATGGCAATGACGTTCTTCCGGCGCTGGATGTATTCACACCGGGCCAGTTCCATCACCAGCGCCTTGTTCAGCGACGGTATCGCCGGGAAGTCGAGGGTGTCCAGGCTTTTGACGGCGGGGAAGCGGGCGGCGCGGATCCGCCGCTCCACCATGCGCTGATGGCGGCCGATGAGCTCCAGCTCGGCGAGGCGCAGCAGGTACTGGGGATGATCCACACCCTCGGCGGCGCACAGGGCAGCCATCTTCCCGTACTCTTTCAGGATGCTGGGCAGCTTCAGCTCCTTCAGGTGGTGTTCCAAGAGCAGCGTCGACCGGTCGTTCATGCCGCCCTCCCAGACAGCAGGGTCATGTAGTCCGCGGCGGACGTGGTGCTGACCCGGACCCGGGGCAGGTAGGGTTAGAGCTCCAGATCCAGCCTTGGCGGACGTCCCTCCAGCCGGCACAGCACCAGGTGCTTCACCGCGTCGAAGCTCAGCGCCCCCAGCCTGATGGCGTCCCTGACGGCTGCGTGCACTTCCTGCTGGGAGAAGGTCTCCAGCAGCCTCAGCACCTGCACGTACTCCCGCTTGCCCCGCCGTCCCATGCGGGATTCCAGCAGACGCCGCAGCGTGCCGAACTCTTCTGGCAGAGCCCAGCCCTGCAGGGGAGCGGCCTGATCCAGGGCGCCCGGCTTACGCTCCAGGAGCGGCAGGTAGTGGATGGGGTCGTATACGAAGTCGTCGCGGTCGTATGATCTGGGATGGCTGGCGATGACCTCGGACCCGCAGCTGATCACCACCTCATCAACGTAGCCCCGTACCAGGACGTCCCGGTATCCGTAGGCCACCGGCACCGAGTAGTCGTTGGTCCTGTACCGGACCAGGGACAGGGAACTCACCCGGCCAGCCTGCTTGTCGCACGCGTCGTAGGCCACCTGAGACAGGGGCAACAGGGCGTCCAGGTCCCGCTCCATCCGCTGACTGTCAAGGGCGCCGAGATATTGGGCCACTGGGGCGGCGAGATCGTGTACCACTGACGTGATGACTGACGGCAGTGAATCGGTCAGGGTGGAGACGTTGAAGGAGCAGGAGGAGACAGCGTCAGGATGAGCTAGACGTCATCGGTTTCTTCTGAAGCCTGTGAGGCGGCGGTTTCCCTGCTGCGCTTTAACCCGAATCCACCGATGGGAGGCGTGAAAGCTGGGCAAATTGGTATGAGGGAGCCTACAAGGGAGAGAGCCTTGGCTCCATTGGGACCGATGTGACACGGCAGAGGGTTTTCAGTAGCCGCCCCGGGCCTGGAAAGCGGTCTATGGAGGCTGGGAATCGCCGGATAGTGAGATCGGACGCAGCGGAATGCACTCGCGGACCGGGCGGACGCGAGTTTGGAGGCGTTGGGTCGGTTGCGGATAGCGCCGTCAGGCTGGGAGTGGGATGGCTCGCAGTCGGGCCAGGGCGAGAGTGGCCTGCTCAGCCCAGGGCCAGCCCCGGGGAAGATGCAAAGTGAGTCTGCGCGCCGAGCGGGTGAGCCGTCCCACCAGACTGAAGAACCGTCGCCGGAGGGTCTTGGTGGTCACGATCTGCTCGCCCAGACCAATTCGCGCCGTCCAGCGGGCCAGGTTATGGGCCATCACCTGCACCGCCAACCAGGCGGCGTTGGCGGCGAAGCGGCCCGAGGGAAGATGGTTGAGGCCCACACCGTACTTCAGGTCTCGGATGGCATTCTCGATCTCGGCGTGGCGGCGATGGTCGGCCTCCAGTTCCAGGGTCTCCCCGTCCCGGTCGGTGATGAAGCCGTGATAGCTGTAGTAGGCGAAGAGGGCCAGTTGGGAACCGGGCGTGGGCTTCACCCGCCGGACGATGAGCCGTACCGGCGCGGCGTCGGGCTCACTCTGGAAAGGGATATAGGTGGTCTCGGCCACATCGGCGGCACCGTCCATCCAGTAGGGGATGGGCGTCCAGTCCGCCTCGGGTATCGCCTCGATGAGATGGCGCAGGTTTTTGTGTTGGCGGATGGTGATGGAGTAGCGGACATCCATCTTGCGGCAGACGGCGATGATGGCGTGGGCATAGAACCCGCTGTCGGCCCGCACCGTGAGTCGGCCCCTAGCGCCGGCGTAGCGCACCCGTCCCACCGTCTCGCGCAGGAAGTGGGCGGCGCCCCGGGCGGTGTTGGCCCGGCCCTCGCGCAGCCTGGACATCAGCACGTCGCCGGTGCCAGAGGCCACGGCCAGCAGCGGGTGATAGCCCCGCTTGCCGGTATAGCCGTGGTGGCGTGCGCCCTCCTTGGCCAACCCGTAGCAATATTATGGCCTTGTCCGGCCTGTGCAGAGGCGACTAACTGGTGAGTCGGCCCAAGGATGTATGCTCATGGCGAGGCGTGTCGTCCGGACAAAGACCGAGCAGACTCTGGTGCGTATTGCCCGACCCGTAGCATGGTCCGGGAGCCTTACGACGGCATCATTGGTGACGCCCCGATCGGGGCGATCCCGTTGGGGAGAGTGGCACAGTCCGCGGCTCCCTCCGGCGACACGCCTACACGGCAATGGTAGAGGCGATGATGAGCAGACGCCAGAGCAGCGCAAAACCGGAAGGGCTGTCCCAGCTGAACCTGAACGCGGCGGGCATCGACGTGGGCGCTACCAGCCACTATGTGGCGGTGCCCGCCGACCGGGCGGAGCAGCCGGTGTGCGAGAGTTCGAGGCTTTCACGGCGGACCTGTACCGTTTGGCGGACTGGCTGACCGAGTGTGGTGTGGAGACCGTGGTCATGGAGTCCACCGGCGTGTACTGGATACCGCTGTTCGGGGTGCTGGAAGAACGGGGCTTCCAGGTGATGCTGGTGGACCCCCGGCGCATCAAGAACGTGCCCGGCCGCAAGACCGACGTGCTGGACTGCCAGTGGCTGCAGCAGCTGCACACCTACGGCCTGCTCTCGGGGGCTTTCCGGCCCGACGGGGAGATCCGACGCTTACGCAGCTACCTGCGGCAGCGGGTCATGCTGGTGCAGTACGCATCCCACCATATCCAGCATATGCAGAAGGCGCTGACCCAGATGAACGTGAAGCTCCACCACGTCATCAGCGATATCACCGGCAAGACCGGCCTGGACATCATCGAGGCCATCGTGGACGGCCAACGGGACCCGCGACAACTGGCGCAATTGCGCGATCCCAGGATCAAAGCCGACGAGGCAACCGTCGCCAAGTCGCTGCAGGGGCACTGGCGGGAGGAGCACATCTTCGAGCTGAACCAGGCCCTGGAGCTGTACCGGTTCTATCAGGATAAGATTGCCGAGTGCGACCGGGAGATTGAAGCCCAGCTGGAGCGGTTTGAGGACCGCAGCAATGGTGATCCTCCAGCGGCGAAGTCCGGCCGGAGACGCAGCAAAGGAAACGCGCCACGCTTCGACGTTTGGACGCACCTGTACCGTATGACGGGGGTTGACCTGACCCAGATCGACGGTGTGGATGCCTACACCGCGCTCAAGGTGGTGAGTGAGATTGGCGCCGACATGACGAAATGGCCGAGTGCGAAGCACTTTGCGTCCTGGTTGGGGCTGAGCCCGAACAACCGCATCACCGGCGGCAAGGTCATGAGCTCCAAGACCAAGCCCAGCGCCAACCGTGCGGCGGCGGCCTTACGTCTGGCGGCCAACGCTCTGCACCGCTCCGACAGCGCCCTGGGCGCCTTCCTGCGCCGGAAGAAGGCACAGATGGGCGGGCCCAAGGCCATCACCGCCACGGCCCACAAGCTGGCTCGCATCTTCTATTCCATGCTGCGCTACGGTCAAGAGTACGTGGACGCCGGGGCCGAATACTACGAACGCCGATATCAGCAGCGGGCGTTGCGCGCGGCAAAGCGGCGGGCGGCGCAACTGGGCTATTTGCTGGTGCCCATCCCCGATGCTCCGGAACACACAACCTACGCCCCCCCTGACGCGCCAATTGCCGCGTGACGACGTTGGTTAGTGGGGAGGTCTCGCAGATGGTGGAGTCCAGGTCGATGGTCAGCGGCCCGTCGCCGGGTCCCGCACCGGCGGCCCAGGCCCGGGCCAGCAGCTCCCGGCTCACCCGGTCCAGCTGACGGACATGGCCCCACCGGAAGCTGCGCAGGAACGTCCCCAGTGTCGAGGGCGCTTTGACCATGCACCCCAGCACCGAGGAGGTCCGCCCCGCACGCAGCGCATCGGCGTCGTCTATGCAGTCGCCGCCCGCCAGCGCCGAGGCCACCAGCGTCAGCATCTTGTCTCCCGCGTTCGCCCGCCCCGGCGCATCCCCGAGGTCGAGGTGACGGTCAACGAGTTCACGCAGGCCCACGCGCTGGGCCAGGGTGGCCGGCAGGAGCAGCCCGGCATTGTTGACCAGGCGGTGGTCGTCGAAGGCTATTTGGATGCGGTCGGGGTGCTCAAGTGGTAGCATCTGTTGGGTGCTCCTTGTTTCTGGTCGGTTTCCTTTCTCGAAAACCATTATCCCAGATGCAAAGGAGCACTTTCCTACCCATTCACCACGCCGCGACGCTCATCCCTCCGGTGGATTGGGGCTAATGCTGCGCGGTAAGGCAATGGGTTATGCCGGAACATCCCCGGCTCTGGATAGCAGAGCCGGGGATGTTACTTACGTCTGGGCTGTAATTTGTGCCGCAGCCAGAAAGCAGGTGGACGCCGCGTCGCTGGCCGTCTTTCGCATTGTGTTCGGGCTGGTGGGCGTGTTAATCGTGTCGCGGTTCTTTGCCTACGGTTAAATTGACGAGCTGTACATCGAGCCGGTCCATCATTTCACCTACCTGGGCCTTGGCTGGGCCAAGCCCTGGCCGGGTTGGGGAATGTACGCCCTCTTTGCCGCCCTGGGGCTGTTTGCCCTTGGGATAGCCGCCGGGTACCGCTACCGCCTCTGCGCGCTCCTCTTCTTCCTCGGCTTCACCTATGTGGAACTGCTGGACAAGACGGCCAATCTGAACCATTACTACTGGGCCGCGCTGGTCAGCCTGATGATGGTGTTCCTACCTCTGCACCGTTCGCTGTCTGTGGATGCATGGCTTGGATCGCGGACGGTTTGGCGCAAAGCGCCAGTGGGTGCGCTGTCGCTGCTTCGAGCGCAATTGGCAGCGGTGTATATCTTTGCCGGAATCGCCAACCTTAATGCCGACTGGCTGGTGGAGGCCCGTCCGCTCCGCATCTGGCTGCAGGACCACGCCGGCCTGCCGATGGTGGGGCCGCTGCTAAGCGAGGTTTGGGCAGCCTACGCCTTCAGCTGGGCTGGCGCGTTTTTTGACCTCTCCATCATAGGCTGGCTGATACGGCGGCGCACTCGGCCGATAGCCTGCGTCGCGCTGGTTGTCTTTCATCTCTGACTTACCTGTTCTTCCCCCAGATTGGCGTCTTCCCGTTGCTGATGAGCGGGGCGGCCCTCCTGTGGGCCGTCCACGTCGCGCATTGCAGGCACGGCCAGCGTCTGACTGTACAGGACGACCATTTCCAGCAGCTCGGTGCTGATTTCCGGCGAGCCGCCATTGGGAGCATTCAGGCAGTCGTCCTGCGGTTCGGTGCAGTTTTCATCCGGGGAAATTACCGAAGTTATGCCCAGATCGCCCCGGAACGCCCCTGCGGTCTGTTGCTCCACCGTGGTCTGGTTGGCCTTCCAGCCTAAGCGACCCAGGGTCTGGCTGGCGTTCCGCTCATTCCAGACCAGGTTGGCCCTGCCGGAAATCCCGTCGCCATCAGCATCGTCGGGATCAGCCGACGCGAGAATGTCGGTTCCCGGGATCGCTTCCAGCAGTCCCATGCCGACGATGGCCGGGGCCACTCGGGGGAGACCAGCGTCTCCGGGTGCATCGCCCTGAAGGCCAGATTGAGAAACTGGTATTTTGGATGGCGCAGGCTGTAGGATTCTCCGTCCGCGAACGCGCCGGGAACCTCTCGGTAGTCGTCGCGGGCTATTAGCCATGCCCGCCTGGCTCCCTCCAGAGTGGAGGCCGTGGGATCTGCCAGGAAATCGTCGACCGCAGCATCCATCGCAGTGGCGGACAACAGGATCCTAGTGTACAGGGCATATGCTCCGTCGGCGTAGTGGGCCAGGACCTCGCCCTTCAGCTGGTCCTTGTCCAGTCCGGGAGTTGCTGTGGGGGGCAGAACAGGGGTGGGTTCCCACGATCAGGCCAGCGTTATTGCCAGCATTAACACTGCGATTGGCGCAGGGAACAACAGTACAGGTCGTGGCCCTATGGTTATTCCTTGCAGACCGTAGTAATGCGTTAGACAATTTCCAGAGTGTACGCCGACTGTCAGAATAATTCATATACTCATTATCAGCACCTGTCAACATTTTTATGTATATCTCGTCTATAGCACTCACACGGACAGCTGAATGCGTATTCAAAGACTCGTGGGCACAAGCACAAGATTGAAAAGGGTATTTGCAGGAGTGAAAGAGGAACCGATCATGAAGAGGACATGAGGCGAGATTTCATAGGGCCGAGCCATTTTCATGTGGGGCCAGCAGGAATGGTTAGTCTTGCGACAGTCCCCTGTAGCCAAGCTGCGACGCCCTGCGGTCCGTGCTTTCCACAAGGGGCGCGCGACCGGACGCCCGGCCTTGCTGCGCTTATCGAAAATTCAGCAGGCGCCGGCCTCGCTCGGACGGGGAGTGGTGGAAGCTCTCTTTTCCGACGGAAGGGAGGTTGGTTTTTTGGCCATCAGAAACAGCACGCCGCTCATCATTCCCAGGCCCCCGATGATCAGAAACGCAAGGGTGTAGCTTGCCGTCGCGTCGAACAGGAAGGCCGCGAAGAGCGGGGCGGCCAACATGAACGCGTACATGGGGGCACTGGAGATGCCGGTGATGGTGGCAAAGGCGTTCTTGCCGAAGTAGTCACCACGAATCGCGGTGGTAAGCGGATTTCTCCCACCGAATCCTGCTCCGAATACTACGGCAAAGAGCATGGCCATCGAGAGGCTATGGACCAACACTGCCATGAGAAAGCCGCCCGCCTGTATAAAGCCGAAGATGGCAATGGCTCGGTTAATCGGGATCCTGTCCCCGACGTAGCCCCCTATCAACTGAAAGATCGCGGCCGACCCCATAACCACCGAAAACACGTATGCCGCCATCTGCAATGACAAGCCCTGGTCCGTCAGCATCGGCACGAGGTGCACGGTCAGGGTTGCGAAAAGTATGGTAGAGCAGGCGTGGCCGAAGGTGATCAGCCAGAATGCGTGGGTCCGAATGGCCTGCCGTGCGGTGAAATTCAGTTCGCCTGTCGCGGCGGGTCTACCTGCGGGTCTGTCTTCGGGTCTGACTTCTTCGCGCACCACTCGGTGCGGGGGGTCTCCGTCGGGTAGCACGCCATGGTCCTCCGGACGTTCCCGGATCAACCAGGACATCGGCCACGCCAGGCACAGGAACACCACCCCGATCCACTGGGCGGTTACGCTCCAGCCGTGATTTCCCGGGGTAACCGCCCAAGCCAGGATCGGCACCAGCACCAATCCTCCCAGTGGCGAACCCTCGGCGGCAATGGCCATTGCCATGCCCCGCTTGCGCACGAACCACCGGTTGACCACGGACATATACGGCAGCCAAGTACCCGCCGCCGTACCCAGCATGATCAGCCCATATGACACGTAAAAGGTGTAAATGTTGGTGGTGCGGCTGAATATGAGAAAGCCCAGGCCGGTTATTACCATCCCGATGAGGACCATACGACGGGAACCCAGCCGGTCGATCATGTACCCCATCAAGGGCCCGATGATGCTGCCCTCGAGCTGGGCCATGGAAAACGCGCCGGTCAACTGGGCCCGGCTCCAGCCGAACTGCAACTCCAGGGCCTTGATCCACACCCCGACACCGCTCCAGACCGGGCCGCTGGACATGCCGTTGACGAACAAAGCCGCGCTGACCATTATCCATCCATAGAACAATGGTCTCACCGTTCCCTGTGCGTCGTGGCGCTGGGGATAGTGATGGGCAGAGGGCCCGAGGACAGGATCAGCAAAGCGGCGATCGTCAAGACACAGATACCAATTTTCCCAGCCTCAACCCAAGCGGGGGGCACCGAATCCCGGTGGCCGACGCGGCTGATTCGGCATTGGAAGAGCTCAGGCGGGGCATCTTAAGGAAAGATACCGGGGCCTATCGCAACCAGGTTGTTTTACGAGTCTATGGTCGCTCGAAACCAGCGATAGTTGGTCCAGGAGAGCCAAGCGACAGGCCAGAGCTAGCATACCAGATTCAGGGCGGGCGCCGGAGGCTGTCGCGTGCGGCGCCGCCAGCGGTCTGTTTCGGGCGGTTTGGGTCTCGGTGAATTCTCTCGCCGTGGTGCGGGGGCGAATTTGAAACCCGCCCCTGCACGGGCAATTCACCTGAATTGGAACGCCGCCGCGGGCGGGCCGGCACCGGAAAGCGGTGATCTGATAAGCGTCTCGGCAAAGTTAGTCTTTCTCAACTCCGTCGGGGGTGAAATCCTGCGTATCCCCATTTTTGAGGTTTGACTTAGTCTCATACCCCGGCCATAATCGCCGCAAATCGTCAATTGCAAATTTCCTTGGGGCAAGCCTCGCTTTCAATTCGTCGAATGGGGGCTGGGCCTCAGACTCACTGCAATATCGCACCGAGTTGGAAAACACCGGAAACTACATTCGGGGGGACAGGCCATGGCTGATTACAGGATCATTTCGTCCGACAACCACGTCATGGAACCTCCGGAACTATGGGTGAGCCGGATGGACAAAGAGTTCCGGGACCGGGCCCCACGCACCACGCTGGAAGACGACGGTGAATGATGGTACTGCGACGGCATGAAAATCTCCACTGGGTTCGGATTCGGCGGGTCCCAGACCGGAAGAAGGTTTGAATCGCCGGAGGAATTGACCAGCGGCGATCTGTTTGAAAAACGTCCGGCCCGGTGGTTACATCCCTGAAGAGCAGATCAAGGACATGGATCTGGACGGTATTGATGTCAGCATTCTCTATCCCACCCTTGGCCTCCAGTTGTTCAAGGTGCCGGACAGTGCGCTTCTGACCGCCGTCTTCAAGACCTACAACGACTGGCTGGGCGAGTTCTGCAGGGCCGCGCCAAAGCGTCTCGCCGGGATCGCCATGATCAACGTGGACGACGTGGAAGTTGCGGTGGCTGAGCTGGACCGGTGCCACAAGCTGGGATTCATAGGCGGCATGATCACAGTCTACCCCCAGGAGGACCGCAGGTACGACTCGCCAGTCTATGATCCCCTCTGGGCGGCGGCCCAGGACCTGGGGATGCCCCTGGGGCTCCATGCCGCGACCAACCGGTTTGGGTCGGGGGAGGGCGACCGCGCCAGTACCAACCGGTTCTCCGTAACAGTGAATTTCGACCACTACGTCCGAATGTCGCTCACCGACATGATTTTTTGCGGAGTGTTCGAGCGTTACCCTCAGCTGCAGGTCGGGGCGGTTGAACACGAAGTGTCGTGGGCAGCCCATTTTCTGGACCGCATGGACTACAACTACACCCAGCGGGCCAGGGGTGTGAGCGGCTACCGGTTCAAGAACGATATGATTCCCAGCGACTTCTTTCGCCGGAACATTTTCTTGGGGTTCCAGGAAGACGGATTGGGGATTCAGCTCCGGGGGATTATCGGCGTAGACACCCTGCAGTGGGGTTCCGACTACCCGCATCAGGAATCGACCTTCCCAAGAAGCCGGGAGATACTTGAAGAGATCCTGGCCGAATGCACCCTGGAGGAACGGGCCAAGATTGCGGGTGGGAATGCAGCGAGGGTGTACAACCTGAACTAGGCTGGGATGGCCCCAGCGTCCGCCCGGCGTTAGATTGCTTTTCCTCACACCCACTTTTGAAGCCGTGCGAGGCATGGGTGGACATCTGTCTGCTATCCTGGGGTCCGCTACCCCGGCTCCAGTGGCAGCGAGAGGAAACGCCGGACTCCCGGAACTGCGGCAGGGACACAGGGGAAGCTGAGCAAGGTTCCGGGTCGAGCACACCTTGGGTGGTCCTGGCTATAACACCTCAGCTGTATTGTGACTTGCGTCGTCGCCCCTTGCCAACAACCTGAAAACGAGCCCTTGTTGTTGAAGAGAATCGGAGGAAACTAATGCGCATCGATGTCCACAGTCATCTGGTCTACCTGCCGTATCTGGAGTACCTCACTGGCCGTAGTTCCCTGCCTCAGGGTGTTCTCCGAGGCGGGACCTACTTCGTGAGCTGCACTGGCGGGTACCTGCATGCTTCGCTGCAATCCCACGCCGATGTCGACCAGAAGCTGCGGGATATGGAGGATTTGGGCATAGGCATATCCGTGCTCAGCCACGGCATGCCGGGACCGGAGCTGCTGGGCAGCCCCGAGGCCGACGCGTGGGCTTCCCGCATCAACGACCACCTCGCCGAGGTGATGCAGGCCCACCCAGGCAAGTTTGAGGCATGGGCGACCCTAGGTTGGCACAGCATCGAGCATACCATCGCCGAGATCGACCGTTGCGTGAATCAGTTGGGCTTCAAGGGCGTCTATCTCTTTTCCAACATCAACCAGAAAACCGCAGACAGCAAAGATTTCTGGCCGGGTCTACAGGCATGTCGAGAGTCTCGGTGTGCCCATCAACATGCACCCAACGGCCCCGATAAATATGAACGCTATTGACCACCGGCCCCTGGTTCCCGGCATGGCGTTCATGTTCGATACCGCCCTGGCCACAGTGCGCCTAGTGATGAGCGGTGTCTTCCAGGAATACCCTGAACTGAAGTTGATCGTCCCGCATACGGGCGGGTTCGTCCCCTTCATCCGCGGCCGTGTGGGCAGGATGATCGACGAATGGACCTCACCTGACGGCTGGGTCGATCTGGACCAGTCCTCCCAGGCCTACTTTGACAAGCTGTACGTGGACACTGTCTCCCACAGCCCGGCTGCGCTGGAATACTGCTACAAGATGTTCGGGGCAGACAGGCTGCTCTACGGTACCGACCATCCCTTCGGCCATCCGAACTTTGCGATGTTCAACGAGATGGTGGACGGGCTGGACTGCCCGGAGTCCGACCGCGACCTCATCAACCACGGCAACGCGCAACGTCTGCTGGGCCTCGACATAGGAGCAGACTGACGCGTTGAAGGATCCGGGCCATCGTCGGAGGCAAGGGCTGGTAGTTTGGCGTCAACCACCCTTGCCGGTTCGGAAGGTTGTTCCCGGCAGCCGTTCACTCCTCGGCCATTACCCCGCTGCTGAGCCAAACCTGTCCCCATGTCGTATGCATCCCATTCGCAGATAGACGTGTAATACACCATTCGGTCCGTGGCCGCCTCGGTGGCCCAACGTGCCTCCGCCATTGACCGGTGAGTATTCTTCGTCTCTGCCCTTTCAGGGTATACTGCGGCCTTATTCGCGCGGCCAATTTCCATTCATATAGGCAATTCTGTATCTGAAAACGCCCCTTTCCAGTACCACTCTATGCCTGATCTACGGTTTCGATGCTCCTGAAAGGCAAAGTCCATTACGCCTGGGTCATCGTTGCGATCGCCGCGTCGATGGGGTTCATCACCTCTGCGGTGCGGTTCGCGGCTGCTGCCCTGGTGCCTCATCTGAGCGACCCCGCCGCGGGGTTCGGCTGGAGCTACGGCGCAATCAGCCTTGCCTTCAGCCTCCAGTGGGTGGTCCTGGGACTGGTGAGCCCCTATGTGGGATGGCTTGGGGACCGGTACGGAGTTCGCTGGCTCCTGCTGCTTGGATCCCTTCTGTTCATTGCCGGCATGATGCTGACAGGCATAATGAGCAACCTGTGGCAGTTCTACCTCTTCTTCGGCGTGGTCCTGGGCGTCTCCACCACCATATTCACCGTACTGACGGTATCCGGCGTCACCCTGTGGTTCAGGCAACACCTGGGAGCCGCCACGGGGGTGGTGTGGTCGTTTCAGGGACTGGGCACAGTTGCGCTGCTTTTCCTGATTGGCGCCGCCTTCAACCAGCTGGGAATGAAGTGGATCTTCTGGCTTCCTGGAATAGCGGGCGGGGCGATACTGCTCCTGATGGTCAAGTTCTTTTACGACGGACCCGCCGAGATAGGCTTGCGCCCCCTGGGGGATCTGGGAGACGAGCCGATTCAGAAGCCGCAGAGGGACGAGGCCACAAAGGCCAGGGCCAGGGTGTTCATTCAGCAGGCGAAGCGCACCGCCACCTTCTGGAACCTCATCGGAATCCACTACTGGGGATGCATGGGCCACAACATTATCAACGTGTTGGTGGTGGCCATTGCCGTGGACCGCGGCCTGTCTCTGGGGGTGGCCGCCGGGGTGCTGGCAGCGCAGCAGGGAGTCGGAGTGATCGCCCGGGGCGCCGTGCCCGTTGTGGCGGAACGCTGGGGTTGCAGAACCGTCTGGGTCGTGGGCATGTCCCTGCAGGTCTTTCCGCTGCTGATAGTTCTCTTTTCCCACGACGCCTGGGCTTTCTACCTGTTCGCAGTCCTCTTCGGTATCGGCCAGAGTTGCGAAGTGCCCACATTCCCCATCGCCAATCGCCAGTACTACGGGAACGTCCCCCAAGGCAGTCTTTACGGTTGGCAGAACGTGGGCAACGGCCTCGGTATGGGAGTGGCGCCCGTGTGCGCCGGAGTCCTGTGGGACCTCACGGGCAGCTACGCGGCGCCCTTGTTCATGTCCCTCGGGTTCAGCCTGATGGGTCTCCTCTCCGCCTGGTTGCTGCCATCACCACGCACCAGGCAAATTCCGGACTGGGAGAGCCACTTGCCTGGCAGCCTCCGTCCCGTCAACTAGCCAAAACCGCAAGTCTGCTCGGCGACGGGTGCTGGTAATTGGCTTTGAGCCAGGACGGCAGGCTCCGGCCGCATAGACAACGTCAGGGCGTTGTTTCTATAAACTTCGGCATGACTTCCCTGGCAAATAGCTCCAGGCCTTCGGTGGGGGTCGGGTCCGGGAAAAGGAGGAAGAAGTAGGTGATGCCGCGGTCGACATAGCTTCTGATTTGCTCGACGCACTGTTCGGGGGTGCCGGCAATTGCGCGGGACAAGGACGCCCGGTATTCAGCCGTGCTGAGGTTCGCATCGGTTGCCCCCTGGGAAACCAGCCCATCGAACTCCGCCTCGCTCCCGGCGATCACAACCCTGGTGTTGTGGCTTGCCTCGATCTCCGAAGGGTCCCGCCCCACATTCCGGCAGTGCTCCCCGAGGACATCCAGGGTCGCCCTGTGCTCATCCAGGTCCATCTCAAAGCCCACGTTGCAGATGTCTGCATACCTGGCCGCCGCCCTGAGCAGGTGAGTCCTACCGTGTCCCCCTATCAGGAATGGAGGGTGGGGCTTCTGAATCGGCCCCGGCACGTTCTTCGCGCCGGTCAGAGTATAGTACCGTCCCTTGAAAGTGACCTCTTCCTCCGTCCACAGCCTTTTCATCATCTCAATGGACTCCTCCAGCATCCGTACCCTCACGGACGTGGAGGGGAAATCCAGGCCCGAAGCCTGATGGTCGCCCCTGCTGCCGCCAGCGCCTATTCCCACCTCCAGCCTGCCGTTGCTGATGACATCCAGGGTGGAGGCCATCTTGGCAAAGACCGCCGGGGGGCGGTAAGTATTCGCCAGCACCAGAGGCATGAACCTGATCCGGCTCGTCTCGGCGGCCAGGGCTGAGAGGGTGGTCCAGCACTCCAGGGTAGGCACGTTCAGCAGGTCGTACAGGGTCGCGGAATAGTAACCCAGCCTGTCGGCATCCATCCAGATTCGCCTGAGGTCCTGGTAACTGTAACCCCCCTGATGTATGCGGACACTGAACTTGACCCTGTTATTCATGGCCCTACCCAACGACCTCATTGGAGTTTTCCGGAGGCTGGATCACGCTCACCTCCGTTCAGCACGACTTCGTAGGCAAAACGGCAGAGAAAGCTAGCGGAGCTTCGCGGTGAACTTCTGCCGTACCTTGGCAACTTTGGGGCTGATCACTATCTGGCAGTACATACTGCCGGGGTTGTTCTCGTAGAAAAGCTGGTGTTCCCTTTCCGCGGGATAAAATACCTCGAAGGGAGCGACCTGAGTTACTACCGGCCCGTTTTCGGTCCCTGCCGCATCCAGCGCTTTTATGAAATCCGTTGCCTGGTCTCTCTGGGACTCGGTAGTGTAGAGAATCACAGAGCGGTACCGTGCGCCGCGGTCCGCCCCCTGACGGTTGAGGGTGGTGGGGTCGTGGGTGGCGAAAAACACCTCGAGTATTTCCGGGAATGTGATCTGGCCGGGGTCGAATTCCAACTGCACGACCTCGGCATGCCCGGTCCTTTCACTGCAGACTTCGTAGTATGTCGGATTGGCCTTTTGGCCACCGGAATAACCGGACGTGATCCTGTTTATCCCTGCGACCTCTGCGAAGACGGCCTCGACGCACCAGAAGCATCCGCCGCCCAGAACGGCGGCCTCGACATTTTGATCAGACACCTTTTCTCACTCCGTTTGCTAGAGTTCTTGATTGCCCGGGTTTGAACCTGAGCCAATCTTATTATTGCACGGTTGATCTCTCAGGCAGATAAGCCTAATTTATTGACCAGAGAATCAATGTCCCGGCGTTGATTGAGGCATTCGACGCGGCGGGGGCGGTACGTCCTGCAGGCTGGTCAGGTCCATGGGCGGCAGGTCCACCCGGACAAACTCCCGCACCCCATTGGCCAGTTCGTTGTAGCCTTCAAACCAGGAACCCACTTGCCGGCGCCATGCCTCCAGCCCACCGCTGGCATGGAGCTCGAAAACTGCCTCTCGTCCATCCAGACCCGACGACACCTGATCCCAGGCGAGCTGCAGGAGAGCCGCTCGCTGCATCGCGGTGTAGCCGCCCCCGCCGAAGGCATCCTCCAGCTCGGCGGCCATCTTTGGATCCGCGAAGTCGGTGTCGGCAGGGGCGTTGACCAGCGACGAACCAGGGAGGCCACGGAGGATTTCGGCCATTCGCTGTCGGACCCTGAGGGTGTTGATTCCAGCAGCGGCCACATGTAGCTGGTTGGGCAAGGCATGCCCGCTCTCCGTCTTTTCCGGCTCCAGTTCCGCCGCTGTCATGCAGGTGCGTGTGGTCTGCACGTTGACGGTCAGTTCGACCAGTTGCTCAATGATCTGAGGATTGTCCTTGAGGCCCATGACTTCAGACAGGGCAAGGGCGAGAGCGAGGGTCAGTTCCGCCTTGGCGAGCCAGCCGTAGCTGTGATGCCAGAGCAGCCAGCACACAAGCGAATGTCGCCGGTTTCGGTTTATGGGTTCCCCGGTAAAAACCCGAGAGCGAAGGACGAAAACGTCCTCCAGCCAGACCATTGAGTCCAGCTCATCAAACCGGCTGCTCAAAGGCGACAGGAATGGATTGCGGTGCTTGGCGACGGCGCGGCGCGATACCACCCGGAGGCCGGGGGAGTTCACCGGCACGATGAACCACAGGTGCCTCCCGCTGCCCGGTGGCAACTCATCCCGGCTGGTGATCAGCAGGTCCTCCGCGAAGGGTGTGCTGGTGTGCATCTGGATCTTGCCCGACACCACGATGCCTTGAGCCGTTTCGCTGACCAGGCGAAGCGCCGCGCGCTCGTTTTCATCCTCGCGGAGCCGTGTACCGATCAGCGGCCCACCTCCGGCGAAGGTGAGAAACCTGCCACTCTCGGTCAGAGACTCCAGATACTCCTCAGCTGCCTCAATCTCTTTCGAGGAATGGTTCAGCCGCTTCAGGGCATTCAGCATCCCCAGAGCAATCAATGCGCCGTAGCCTGGGGTGTGCGTCACGTTTCCACCGGTCACAAAGTGAACGGCGCTGACGGCCTTCCCCAGACGCCTCAAGTCGGCGGACGATTTTGGCGGGGTAAGGGCGAGAGGGTACCGTCGGCCGTTTCCATCGGACGGTGTCAGTAGGATATCCTGCCAGTCAGAGTCGAAGTGGCGGTCGTACCACGCCACGTACTCATCCACCATGGCCGACGTCGAAGGATGTGTCGTGACGTCTGCCACTGCGCCCTCGCCCAGTACCCATACGTCGCGCCCGTCTCGCAGGCTCTCTTTGTAATCAGCGCCTGTCCGCATACTTTAGCCGTCCACACAATAACCGGATCCCAAATGAGATTGTACATTGACACACACTGGCGGAGATACCGGGTAGCGATGATTAGCGGGCCAAGCATTACCCAGTGTAGTTGGCCTACGGCCATTGGTAAGCAATGACAATGGTCAATTTCAGTCACGCGATCATCAGTCGCGGCTCAGAAGTGTTATCTCACATTACCAATTCTTGATGGCGGGAAGGTTTATTCTACGACCCTATCCACAACCTGCTGTTCTTGGAGCGGAAGGCAGGCGCCCCGTTCCGGGCCGCGCCGTCGCAGGATTGGGGCTTTGCGAAGGGTGTTTGGCACGCCACGCCGATGGCTGGAAGCCCGTGGAAGCCGCCTGGGCAAGCGGGAACTCGTGCTGGTGCTCAGGTCGCTGGAGACGCTTTGGACGCGTGGCCCTGGGGTGGGTGTGTATCCCATAGTCCGGCGCACTGAGCTTTGGTGCGGTGAATCACTTGGCGCTGTGTAGGCCGGAGAGTCGAAGGTACCGTCTCTCCGGCCATTCCGTCGACCCGGTGGCACAGCAAGTCTCTCAGACCTGAACTTAAGCCAAGATAGATTACGCAACTCGGCGCGGTATTTGGCGTGGTTTTGCTTTATGACCATCGCCAAACATTTCATCACCAAGTATTCTTCGGGTGGCCAGCCGCTCATCAGTTCAGGCGGGTGATCCGGTCCTGCGCCCCCGGAGCCACTGCTCCGATACTGGCAAAGAAGGCGACAAGGGCATCCAGGTCAATCTCTCCCCCGGTCCTCTCGCTGCCTTCCTCCAGCACGCTGAAGCCGCTGCCGCCGTCGGCCAGGTAGCTGTTGACGGTGACCCGGTAGCGCCCATCGGGCTCAATCGCCGCGCCGTCAATGGCAATGCTGGACGCATCCACTCTTGACCCCACCGGAGCGGCTGCGCCCCACGTGTAGCTGAACCCTGCGGACACCTGGAGGATGTTGCCGTAGTCGCTTTCCGAGTCGTTGAACTGTTGCTCCAGCAGGGCGTCAATCTGGGCTCCGGTCAGTGTCATGGTGACCAGGCTGTTGCCGAACGGTTGGACCGCGAAGGCTTCCCCGTAGGTCAATTCGCCGTCAGCCTCCGCCCCGGACGAGGCCAACCGGATGTCGTCGCGTATTCCTCCCGAATTCGTTAAGGCCACCACCGCACTGCCGGCGGCAACGCCCCTGGTTGCCGCCAGGTGGGCATCGGCGATGGCGTCGCCCAGGGCCGACTCCCCCGCTTCGTTCTGCTGCCGGGTGATGTCGGCGGTGACCATGCCAACCACGGCGTTGGCCCTGGGCGCCGAGAGTACGTCGTACTTGTCAATGAGGGCCGTCAGGGCCGGAACCGGCGTTACCCCTGCCTGGGAGTTGGGGACATTCCTGGCGGCCTGAACTGTGAAGTCTCCGGTGCTGTGGCTGAGCGTCGCGTCAATTACCGTGAACAGCCGGCCAGCATTGTCCGCCATTGTGACCCATTTTCCATCGATCTCACAAACGAATTCGTCGTTGGTATGACCGGCAATCACGAGGTCCACTGCTGGGTCCAACCTTGCTGCGACCTGCGCAACCGGGCCGTTGAGACCCGCCCCGCAGTCGTTCTGACCGCCGTCGGAGAAGCCGCCCTCATGGAGCAGGACCACAATTGCCTCGATTCCCTCCTCCCGGAGCCGGGGAACGAGGGAATTGACCGTATCGGCCTCATCGTGGAAAGACAGCCCCGCCACTCCGCTGCGGGCGACGATGCGGGGAGTCCCATCCAGGGTTAAGCCGATGAACGCCACCTTGATCCCCTGGAAGTCTCGGACCGCGTAGGGTGGAAATATCGTGCTCCCGGTCCCGTCGTCGATGACGTTTGCGGCGAGAAACTGGAAGTCGGCGCCCTGGAAGGGTTCGCCGTCCACGTCCTCAGCTTCAGGGTGGGCCCCGCCCTGTTGCATCCTCAATAACTCTGCGGGGCCTTCATCGAATTCGTGGTTGCCGACGCCGTTGAAGTCGAGCCCAATGAGGTTCATGGCTTCAATGGTGGGTTCATCGTGGAAGAGGGCGGAAATCAGGGGCGACGCTCCGATGAGGTCGCCTGCGGAAACAAAGACGGAGTTTTCAGCCCCGGCCCTGGCGGCGGCAATGTTGGCTGCCAGATAGTCCGCGCGGCCGACGCCGCCGAAGGCGTCCGATGACGTGGCGATGTTGCCGTGAAAATCATTGATCGCCAGGATCCGGAGCTGTACCTCCTCTGGCTCCGCAGTTTCGCCCCCACTGACACTCGCCTCCTCGGCTGAACACCCAACCGCCAGCGTCGCCGCCAGCAACAGGACAACGCTCAACAGTTGTCTCATTCTGCGAATGACCTCCTCAGCAGTTTCACCATTCTCGACTTGCGCCCTCCGGCTCACTTGCCATTGGGCGGCTGATCTTCCCCGTTGTTGCCGTCGCTCTTGTCCTTTGCCTTTCCTTCGAACGGGACAGGAGTTGGTGGATTAAGAATAGACCCCTCTTTCTCGGTTTGAAACGACCGTTGCGGTGAAAGATGGCCGGTTATCGCCGGCGCCGGGCCGAAGGAGGGTACACTCGCGACCTCGCCAAGTGGGAGAGGGCGCCCCAGGACGTCGCCCTCTCTTCAACACGGTTTCATCCCACTGGCAGGGGACCCAAAGACGATGAGGACGGAATATAAGGGCGGCCTGCAATCGTAAACTCATCACTCAATGGATTGACCTGCGATTGACTGGCTTGGCAAGACCTGAATATGATGCTTCCGTCTCATTTGGGCTGACCATTGAGCCTGAGGCCTGCCGATATGGGAATTCCTGGCTGAATTCTCCCTCTCTCTTGAGGGAGGAGAAACAATCGAAAGACTTAGGTACCAAGCAATTCAGGGCAGCAGGTAGGTCTCCAAGGAGAACGCGAGACTCTCCTGAAAGACCGACATCCCGGAGATGGGCGCTGTATGATGGGCAATAGTGTGACAGGGATGGATACCACGTTTGAACTGCCGTAACTGCGGTCGTGCGGCAGCAGCCAGCGACCGCTTTTGTCCCTGGTGCGGCACGCCTGCTCCCCTTTCGGATGAGACGTACGTTTCGTCCTCTGCCGGAGATACCGGCGTGCCTGCACCACAGTCGTCCGAGCCAGCGGATGAGGAGTTGCGGCAACTCCGCGCCGCCGTGATATCCATGACCGACGAACTGACCCGCTTGTCGCTGCGGCTGTCGGCCCTGGAGAGAGAACGGCGCTCCTCAGCAAGCGAGGCCATCCGCTCCGGCATCGCCACCACCAGCAGCGGCCCCCCCTGCTCCCCAGCGGCCCCGCAGGAGCCGGAGAGCGTGCCCGCCCCGTCTTCCTCCACGGCTGCGACTCCGGCCATCCCGTTCCAGACCGGGCAGGCTGACGCCGCCCTGGGACGTGCGGGCTCCCGAACCGGCCAGTACTCGCCCTCTGAGGCAACGACCACTCCGAAGGGCGGTGGAATCGGATTGCCCACTCTGCCATCCGTGCCATCGGTGGACTTCTCCAACTGGAACTGGGAGTGGCTCCTAGGCGGCAACTGGCTGGCCCGCATTGGAATAGTGGCGCTGATATTCGGCGTGGCGTTCTTCATCAGCCTGGCCATCGACCGGGGCTGGTTGGGGGAGATTGAGCGGGTGGCGCTGGGTGGCGCCGGCGGGTTGGCATTCCTCGGAGCGGGGGAATACTGGCGCAGGCGATACGCTGTCTGGGCGCAGACGGTCACCGGCGGCGGGCTGGCAATCCTCTACCTGTCGGTGTACGGGGCATTCGCTCTGTACCAGTTGATTTCGCCCTGGACTGCTTTCGGCTCCTTTTCCCTGATTACGCTGGCCGGGGCCGTGCTGTCCCTACGCCATGAGTCGGTGGCCGTCGCAGTTTTCTCCATCTTCGGAGGGTTCGCCACTCCCCTGTTACTCCAGGAGCGGTTGCCCGACCAGCGGGCGCTACTGGGGTACGTGCTGGTGCTGGACGTGGGAGTGCTGGCGCTGGCCAGCTTCCGCAACTGGCGCTGGTTCACACTGCTGGCCTGGGTGGGATCGCTGGTCCTCTTCGGGTTCTGGCAGCAGGAGCTGGAGCCGGCGACTGCGTTGGCGCAGATTGGAATTACGTCCATATTCCTGATATTCGCCGGGGCGACCGTGGCTTTCCACGTGGTGCGGCAACAGGCGTCGGGAAAAATCGATCTGGCCCTGATTACGCTGAACGCAGCGGCCTACTACGGCATCAGCTACTGGCTGATCTACGACGAATACCGGCCCTGGATGGGCGCCTTCACTGCGTCGCTGGGTGCCTTCTATGCCCTGCTGGCCGTCGGCTGCCGCTGGCGGGGAGAGGCGCAATTCAACCTGATGCTGTTTGCGGCGGGGCTGGCCGTGGTGTTTGCCGTCCTGGCGGTGCCGATACAGTTGGGCGGGCCGTGGATCAGCGTGGCCTGGGGCGTCGAGGCTCTGATTCTGGTGTGGATGTCCTTCCCGCTTCGAATGCGCGAGCTGCGCTGGGCCGGCTATGCGATGTTTATCGTGTCGGCCGTGTGGTTGCTGGCCCTCGACACGCCGGACGCGTTCGGGAGAGACTTAACGCCCTTCTTTAACGAATACATGATCAGTTACGGCTCGGCGGTCATCCTGCCTGCGCTGGCCGGCTACCTGCTCCATCTTCGCCGCGACGGCCTGGACTCGCGGGAGCAGTTGGCCATACCCTTGTTTTCCCTTCGGGCCGCCACTTTTGCTGCCGTAGTGGTTCCCATCCAGGTTGACGGTGTCTGGATTCCCATCGGCTGGGCCGTGGAAGCGGCGGTGCTGCTTTGGCTGTCCTTCCAACTCGGGATACGGGAGGTGCGCTGGTTCGGCTACGTGATGTATGTCGTATGCGCGGTGTGGCTGATATCGGTGGACTCCCCCAAAGCGTTCCAAATGGAACTGACGCCCTTCCTGAATCTCAATATGCTGGGGTATCTGGCGGTCATCCTGTCCGGTGTTCAGTCCGCCTGGCTGCTCTGGTACAGACGCGACAGGCTGGAAGGGTACGAGCAGTTGGCCTATCCGGTGTTCGCAGTGGCAGCGGCCGCCTCCGGCGCCGTAGCCGTCCCGATCCAATTGGAGTGGCCATGGATAACCGTGGCTTGGGCAGCTGAGGCTCTGCTCCTGCTGTGGCTGTCCTTCGCGTTGCAAATTCGTGAGATACGCTGGTTCGGTTACCTCCTGTTCACAGCCTCCGCCGCCTGGCTGCTGGGATGGGACACGCCGCGCGCGCTGGAGGAGGAATTTACGCTCTTCCTCAACTGGCACATGATGAATTTCGGTGTAGCCGTCATCTCCTCCATCCTGGGCGGCTATCTCCTTTGGAGGTGCCGGGACTCCATGGTGCGGCAGGAACGGCGGAGCTACGTGGCCTTCGCGCTGGCCGCGGGCGCCTTCGCCGCCGCCGCTGTGCCTGTGCAGGTGAATGGTGTCTGGATTGCCGTGGCGTGGGCGGCGGAGGCCGTGCTGCTGCTGGGGCTATCAGAGAGGCTGGCAATCAGGGAAGTGCGCTGGATTGGCTACGGCCTGCTGGCCGCGATGCTGTTCCGGCTCTTGGCGCTGGACACCTTTGACGTGGATCTGGGGACGTTCCGCCCGGCGTTGAACTGGCGGTTCCTGGCATTTGCCGCAGGCATAGCGGCCCTGTATTCGGCGGGATGGATGGCTTTTCGCCGCCCCGGAGATTCGGCCAACCCCATAGAGGAGACTGAGAGGCGGGCTGCCCTGCCGGTCCTGCTGGCACTGGGCAATCTGGTCACCCTATGGCTGCTCTCGGCGGAAATCATCACATCGGCCAACAGCGACTTTCTCAATCTGCCGTACGAGGCGAGGGAAGACGCAGCGAGCCTGGGGTTGAGCCTGCTGTGGGCCGTTTACGCCGCCGCGCTGATCGTGCTGGGAGTGATCCGAAGGCTGCGTTGGGTGCGGCTGGCGGGACTGGCGCTGCTGGCGGTTCCGGTAGTAAAGCTCTTTGCCTTCGACTCTCTATCGCTGGAGCAGGAGTACCGGGTGATAGCCTTCCTGGCTCTGGGGCTGATCCTGGTGGCGGGCGGTCTGCTCTACCAGCGATACAGCCGCGTAGTCCGGGGGTTTCTATTCGAGTAGGATGCAGGTCGAGCGGGGCGCAGCCGCGAATAGCGGGACGATTCTCCCCAAAACCCAAGCGGGTGCACGACTGTGCGCCCCTCTTTGTGCGTTCAACGCGGTGAGCGGAGCCTGTCTCTATTCCGTAAAGCAGCTGGACACCGGCTGAAGGCCCGCGTTTTCCGTATGGGGCCCTTTCCGGCTGGTGCATCGTGGCCTTCCGCGATGGCCTCTGGTTGGCGCGACTCGCGATGGGAAGCAGAGTCGCGACTTAATCAAATGTTCGCTCTGTTGCCATGGCCAGTCCACGCTATAACTCCTTGCCGCTGCCCCGGAAAAGGTGGCAAATGAAATCCGTTGCCGATGTGAAGCGCAGCGCCACAGCGGGCACCGCCGTCTGGAACAGCCTGGTGACCAGCCCTTTAACGGGGTCTTTCCAGCATAGCCAAAATTCTGACAGCCGTAGTGTCACACCGCCATGGCAGAACAAACGGCCAGAGAAAGGCGAGCGCGAAACCCTGAAGAGAAGCCCGAGTGTCGGTGGCCAAAATTGCCGAACCCAGCAACCTCAGCACCCAGCGCCGGGTGCTGTCCGACTGCAATCAGATCCTCGAAGGTGCTGGCAGCGGGGGCCCCTACTCCCGTTCCGCTCCTGCATAGGCATCCCTTCGCTATATTGGGGTTTAGTCAGGCGCACGATGTTTCTTTCCGAAGGCCCCAAGGTATAAAGTCTTATTGCCGAAAATTCTTTAGCGGGACAGGTTGGGTCCGCCTGTTGATTGCCAAAAACGAGGCCGGTGCAGGGAATCGTGACTGAACACCCCATCGAAACTGATGAACAGGCTGCGCTTGAATCCCTGCAAGTAGAGCAGGGTGAAACGCAGCCGGGACAGTCGGCCTACGAACGGGCTCGCCTCCTCGAGCAGATGATGGGGGACGAACAAACGGAGGCAGTGTCGGATCTGATTCAACAGCTGCATCCCTTCGACAGGGCCGAAGTTATGACCGAGCTCAGCGGTGGGATGCGACGGTACCTCGTACGCGAGATGGCCACCGAGGCAGTGGCAGGCCTGCTTGAGCACATGGAGCCCCGCCTGTCCGCCCGGATGCTCCGGAACTACGGTCCCCAAGATCTGGCTGCGGTGCTGGATATGGCGGATCCCGGGTCAGCGGCGGAGGTGCTGGAACTCCTAGAGGGCGAGAGGAGACTCGAGACAATAGATGCGATGTCGTCCTCCACTCCGGTAGAGACCCTGCTGCGCTACGAGGAAGGCTCGGCTGGCAGGCTGATAGACCCCGAAATCCCGGCCTTCCTGGAAAACACCACAGTCCCCATCGCCCTCGACCGTTTGCGCCTCATGGGCGAGGCGGCAGAGCAGGTGAATTCACTTCCTGTGATCAACGGGGAGGGCGTGCTGGTCGGAACGGTCAAGCCGGTGAGGTTGGCCCTGGCACGCCCGAACTCCACGGTGGCCGACATAATGGACCGGGACCTGACCGCGGTCTCGGCCTCGGCCGATGAGGAGTTGGCGATTCAGCTGATCAGCCGGTTCAAGGTCAGCGATCTGCCGGTGGTGGAAGATGACGGGCGGTTGGCCGGCCTGATCCGTGCCGAGGATGCCGTGGAGGCGGTACAGGATAACGCCACTGAAGACATGTTCCGCATGGCCAGTATTGGAGAAGAGAGGATCACAGGGCCGCTGTCGGACTCGGTGCGCAGCCGGTTTCCGTGGCTGGCTGTGAACCTGGTAACCGTCTTTCTGGCCGCGGTTGTGATCGGCCTCTTCGAATCGACCATAGCCAGGGTGGTTGCGTTGGCGGCATTCCTGCCCATCGTTGCGGGACAGGGAGGCATCGGCGGAACCCAGACGGTTACGCTGGTGGTCCGCAGCCTGGCCACCGGGGAGCTTCCCCGGCAGCTCGGCCTGCGGCTTTTGCGCCGGGAGATTATGCTGGGTCTGATCCACGGCGTGGTTCTCGGGGCCATCATTGGTGGCGCCGGGTGGGCCTGGCAGGGCAACCCCATTCTGGGGCTGGTGCTTGCCATCTCAATGACCGGCAACATGGTGGTGGCATCGGTGGCCGGTGCCGGGGTGCCGCTATTGTTAAGGCGGCTGCGTATGGACCCGGCGGTTTCGGCGGCCGTGTTCGTAACTACCTTTACCGACGTGATAGGCTTTGCCCTGTTCCTGGGGCTGGCGGCCGTTTTCATTGAGTTCCTGGTGTAGGATGGGCCGTACTGACAGGGAAAATTACAAACTCACAGCGAGGTGAGCGATGGCTGGCACGATAGCACTGGTGGGCGGAAACGAGTTCCGGGTCGGATGCGAGGAGATGGACCGGGAAGTAATGCGCGCCTCCGGCAAGGAAACCGCCAGCGTCTTCATCATTCCAACCGCAGCCGTTACGGGGCCTGAAAAGGCTGCCAACGATGGCGTAACCCACTTCTCCGCCCTGGGTGGCAACGCCAGTCGTCTCATGGTACTGGATAAAGGACATGCCAATGACCTGAACCTCATCGAGCCAGTACGCGACGCCGACGTGGTGTACTTCACCGGCGGGAATCCCGATCACCTACTGGACACCCTGCACGGCTCCGCGCTCCTGCGGATGTTGAAAGACGGGTTGGACCGCGGTCTGGTGTTGGGTGGTTCATCCGCGGGGGCGATGGTGATGGGCTCCCTGATGCGCAGGCCTCCGCTGTACTCGGCTCCAGAAGGCGGCGAAAGCGCAGACCGGTGGGTGGAGGGCCTGGGCATCGCGCCCAATATATGCGTCCTGCCCCATCACGAGAGCCGCAACCCGGCGGAAGTGTCCGCAGAATTGCGACGGTCCGCCTCTGAGGGAGTGGTCTATCTGGGGATAGATGCACGTACTGGCGTTGTAGGGGTCCCAGGCAACTGGAGAGTGACGGGATTCGGCAACGTCGCTGTCTACCAGGGCAACGACTACGAGGTATTTGCGGCGGCCGAGCGGCTGCCTGCCGGCTTTTAACGATGGAGTCTTGACGACGAAGTTTTTAGCGACGTTCTAGCGGCGCCGTTCCCGGAGTTCCTGCCAGACCTGCTCTGGCTTTACGCCCGATGCCGCCATCAGCACCATGGTGTGGTACATCAGATCTGCGATCTCCGAGGGCAGGTGCTCCGTATCACCCTGGGCGGCGGCCAAGGCCGTTTCGCCGGCCTCCTCGATTACCTTCTGTGCTATGCGGCCCACCCCCTCCTGCAGCAATTTTACGGTGTAGCTCCCCTCGGGCATCTCTCGCTGCCTGTCCTGGACCAGGGCGTACAGCTCACCCAGAACACCGGGACCCCTGTCGGTGTCCTCGTATCCTTCAGGAAGCCCCTCCAAAGGGGTGAAGAAGCAGGATGGGTTGCCTGTATGGCAGGTGGGTCCGTCCGGGTCCACTTTCAGAAGGATGGTATCCCCGTCGCAGTCCAGCCAGGCTTCGCGCAGGTTCAGGTAATTGCCCGACACTTCACCCTTGTGCCACAGGTCCTCCTGGCTGCGGCTGTAGAACCACACCTGGACGCCCTCGACGGTACGCTTGATTGAACCCGGATTCATATAACCCAGCATCAGCACGTTGCCGGTGTTGACGTCCTGGGCTATGGCCGGGACCAATCCTTGTTCATTCAGCTTGACTTTCATAGCAGCACACTTCCACGACAGCGAATTGGACAGTGAATTCCGGGGCAGTGAATTCCGGGGCAGTGAATTCTGGACGAGTCTCCATTCATCGGCGGTGAAACTCAGGATGCAGACGAAAAGGCGCTCACGTCAAGATTTCCAACGACAGCCGGCAATTCCGACAGGGTGGTGACTCGATGCCTTGGTGGAGGCAGGCCATCCCGCAGCCCGTGGATGCCCCGGTCGACCCACACGGCATGCATGCCCACACTGGAGGCGCCGTGTACGTCCTCGTAATGGCGGTCACCGACGTAGACCGTCTCTTCGGGCGGGAGTGCCAGACGCTCCAGCATTTTGTGGAACAGGTCAGGCTGCGGCTTGTAGCTTCGCACCATCTCAGAGGACAGTACAGTCTCGAATTCAAGGCCCAGCAATTCCAGGTTAGGGAGGAGAAAGCCGTCGTCAGCGTTGGAGAGGACGGCGGTGCGGTACCGGCCCTGCACTTCCTCCACAGCCTGCCTGGTATCCGGGAACGGTTCCCGCCGGGACAAGTCGGCGAAAAACCGTTTCGTCGCGGCATCGGCATCGCCCGGAATCCCCATGTTCTCGAACGCCAGCCTAAACCCACCTGCCCACGCGTCATAGTAGGACTGAAACGGCAATGATCGGTCTGTGCGTCGGAGGCGGAACTGCTCCTCGGACTCGTGCCAGCCTTCCCAGAGCTGTTCGGCGGTGATCGGAAGTGCCTGCTCTTCGATGATGCTGTTGAAGCTTCTGTGCCACAAGTCCCTGGGATCATACACGAGGGTCTGGTACATATCGAAAATGACTGCCTTTATTTCAGCCACCGTATCGCTCCCTCCGCGGGCCTCTCCTTCGGGAAGAGGATTCGAATCTCAAATGAGGCATGGGCACCAGTCAGGCACGGGGTCGAATCGGAACCCCTCTGCCGTCCAGGTAGTCTTTGGCCTCTCCAATGGAATATTCGCCGAAGTGAAAGATACTTGCTGCCAGCACGGCGTCTGCCTCTCCCACCTCAAGGGCCTGGTAGAGGTGTTCCAGATTTCCGGCGCCACCGCTGGCAATGACCGGCACGGAGGTGGCCTGAGAGACGGCTCGGGTCAGCTCCAGATCGTAGCCTCGCTTCTGCCCGTCCTCGTCCATACTGGTCAGCAGTATTTCGCCTGAACCCAACTCCACAGCCCGAATTGCCCACTTTAAGGCATCGATACCGGTGGGTGTCCGGCCTCCACGGGTGTAGACCTCCCAGCCTGAGTCTTCGTCGAGGGCGAGTGTGGGGTCGGCCGCCATGGGACGCTCGGGTGTTGCTGCCAGGTCGTCGACCCGTTTGGCATCGATGGCTACCACGATGCATTGGTTGCCGAACTGCGCCGCTCCCAGGCCGATCAGGGCCGGACTATTGACCGCGGCAGTATTCAGGGAAACCTTGTCCGCTCCGGCCTTCAGCATCCGTCGGATGTCTTCGACACTCCGGATGCCGCCTCCTACCGTCAGGGGGATAAAGACCTCTTCGGATACCCGGTGTACCACGTCCACCATGGTGTCGCGGGAGTCTGAGCTTGCCGTGATGTCCAGGAACACCAGCTCGTCGCCACCTTCCCGGTCATACACCGCAGCCAGCTCCGCGGGGTCGCCCGCGTCGCGGAGTTCTACAAAGCTGATGCCCTTGACGACGCGGCCTCCGTCTACATCAAGGCAGGGAATAATGCGTTTGGTCAGCACGTCTTGTCAACCGCCCTGTAGGGAGTACGAAATCGAGGGGGTACGAAAGCCGCTGGAAGTATATCACCACGTCCGCAAACGGTCGCGGTGGTTGGCGGGGAAGGGGTCGTGGTCTAGAATGACGGTGGTCCCACGCGAAAGGGAAGGCAAGGCTGGAGGAGATCTGTTATGGCACTGACATTGGCCGAGGCAAATAATATCGTGGAAGGCGCGATCGCTGCCGCTACCGAAATGGGCATCAAGATCAACGTCGCGGTAGTCGACGCCGGCGGTCGCCTGTTGGCGTTCAACCGCATGGATGGGGCAATCTGGGCCGGCTCGTACGGCTCGCAGGGCAAGGCCGTTGCCAGCGTTGCTTTCGGGCGCTCCAGTGGTGAACTCCAGGAACGGTCCGAATCCCCCATTGTGCGAGGCATCCTGGCCGCCGAAGGTGGACACGGCATTCCCAGCCAGGGTGGCCTTCCCATCGTCCGCAACGGTGTGGTCGATGGCGCCGTGGGTGTTGGCGGCGGCACAGGCCAGCAGGACGAGGACTGCTCTGCTGCGGGTATCGCCAAGCTGTAGACCACGAGGGTCATTGGTGGCCGTTGATTCGAAGGGCGCATGTTAGTGCGCCCTTACGTCATTTCAGCCGGGACAAAGCCAGTGACTGCCGCTGGGCTGCCGCTGCCACCGACAAGCCGCAGCACCCCTATGACCAGCGTGGCTCCGGTGGCTGGCAGCCGGTCCAAGTTGGCCAGGTTCTCCAGCACTATACGAGATCTGGCCAGCGCGAGTCGGCTGACGGCAAGGGTTTCGTCGGACCCCGCTTCGACTCCGGCGGTATCCGTTCCCAGCCCGGCAACAGTGCGTTCGTTGAGCAGAAAACTCGCCGCATCGAAACCGAACCCTGGAAAGTGCAGACCTCCTGCGGCATCCGCACCCAGATAGGCGTCTGGGTCGGTCCATCGTTCCGCCCACCCCGTTTGCAGAAGGACCAGGGAGCCCACGGCCGCTTCACCGTGCATGGCCTCCCAGTCAAGCAAGTCTTGTACTGTTGCAGCGTAGTCGGGATTGGTGGTACATTGTTCCCGGATGTCTATCACTACCGCCGGCTTGACGAGATCCTGAGCATCGAACTGGTCCACGGTCCTGCTGTTGGGATAATAGCTCGCGGGCGCGGTCAGGTGGGTGCCGGAATGCTCGCCCATGGAGAACAGGCGTAGAAAGTAGCCGTCCCGCGAAATGTCCGACCAGGGCTGATATTCCGTCCGGGGGTCGCCGGGCCAGCGCGGCATGGCTGGAGAAACGGCATGGCTGAGGCCGACCGCCTTAAGATTAGGAAAGGCCCCGACCACATCGGGGCCCCTTTCTCCTGATGAAATGTCCATCCCCTCACCTCCGTACAGGACGCCAAAGCAGCTTGGCCGAACTTTTTGGCGCCGTTTGCCGGAATTAAGCGGACAGGAGTGGCGACGTCAGCCAGCCAGCATCCGCCACCTTCTGCCGGACGACGTCGTGGTCTACCCACCGCATGGCAGACCGGAGGTTGTTTTCAAGGGCCACCGGCCTGCGCTGTGGCCGCCTCCCCTCCACCGTGCAGCCCGTTTCGGACGATTCCACTTCACTGATCAGGTAACCGCGGTAATAGATTTTCATGGTGAACCTCGAAAATTAGAAGTATTGCAGTCCCGGGGTCGGCCCGGCCGACGATGGATTCGCCGGAAGAATATGACGCATATATGTTCTAATAAAGAGGCTGAGCCAGTCAACGGGCTTCTGTCAGCAATTTTTGGCCAGAGAATCCTGCCGCGCTGACATTCCCGCCGCGCTCCATCATGCTGATGCGGCGCCTCTGGTGCCTATGATGAAGGCAGGGTTGCCACGGGCTGAGCGGTTAAATTCCACCAATTCCCTCAAGGAAGTCGGCTAAAGGATGTGAATCCTGGGTGGAGGCATTCATATCCCGCACCACGACTTCGCCCTTGGCAATTTCGTCGTCGCCCAAGATTAGAGCGTATGGGATGTTCAGGGCATTGGCCTGCCGCATTTGGCCGCGCAGGCCTCGGGAGCCGCTGCTCAGTATGGCGCCTACTCCGGCGCGCCGCAGCCGGACTGCCAGTTCCAACGCAGCGGTCCGGGCATTGTCTCCGACATTTGCCACGAGGTAGCGTGGCGAAGGCTCTTCGGGAACCGGCGCGTCGGCGCGCTTCAGGTTCAGGGTGAGTCGCTCGATGCCCGTGGCGAATCCGATCCCGGGAGTCGGACGGCCGCCCAGCTCGGTTATCAGACCATCGTAGCGCCCGCCGCCGACAATGGTGGACTGCCCCCCGACGTCCAGCGGTTGGATCTCAAAGACCGTGCGGGTGTAATAGTCTAGGCCGCGAACCAGCCGGTGATCCACGGTGTATGGCAATTTCATGGCGTCCAGGTAGGAAGAAAGCTTTTCCCACTGTTCGCGGCATTCGTCGCACAGGTAATCGGTCGACTGGGGCGCTTCGTCGCTCAGCGCGTGGCACGTCTCCACCTTGCAGTCCAGAAGGCGCAGCGGATTACGCCCCAGGCGGTCCTTGCAGTCGTCGCAGAGGCGGTTGTGGTGGCCGGTGTAATAGTCCCGCAGCCGCTCAACATACGCGGGACGGCAGTTTGTGTCGCCGATGCTGTTCACCAGCAGCTGTACGTCGCGGAGACCCAGACTGCCCATCAGCTCCCATGCGACCTCGATGACCTCGGCGTCTACCGAAGGATCGGCGTCGCCCAGGGCTTCCACCCCGAACTGGTGGTGCTGGCGGAAACGGCCAGCCTGGGGGCGCTCGTAGCGGAATACTGGACAGAAATAGTACATGCGCACCGGCTGCGGGAGGTTGTGCATCCCGTGCTCCAGGTACGCGCGGCACACGGGCGCGGTGCCCTCGGGTCGCAGCGTGACGCTGTCGCCGCCCCGGTCCTCGAAGGTGTACATCTCCTTTTCGACGATGTCCGTACCTTCTCCGACGGACCGGATAAACAGGTTTGAGTCCTCGAAGGCAGGGGTGTCAATGCGCCCGTAGCCGAAGCGGTTGGCGATCTCCACCGCTTTGGACTCGATGTATCGCCAGTATTTCTGCTCCTCGGGCAAGTGATCAGCGGTTCCGCGGGGCGCTCGAAAGACCAAAGTTTAACTCCAATGCAAAGACTTCAACTCATTGAATTATAGGTGGCACCGCCCCGAATGTAACCATTTACGAGGTGGTGCCCAAGGCTATCGCAGTTGGACGAAATGGCGTCTTCATTCCCATTTTTGCGGGAATGAAGACTCTTTCACCCAACAGAGCGTATTATACCGTCCAAATGCGATAGCCCCGAGGCGGAGCCATCCTTCCGTGGCGACAGTGCGGCGTAGATGAACTGGTTGATCGGCGTGGGAATGCCGACCTCCAAGCCCATTCTGACAACCGAGCCGTTCAGTGCGTCCAGCTCGGTGCGTCGGCCTGATTCGAAGTCAGTGTGCATCGAGTTCTGGAAGTCTGGAAAGCCCTGAATGAATTCCAGGGAACGCTCCACGAGACCGTCGGGCAGATTGACTCCTTTTGTACGACCCAACGCGTGCACCTCCCGCATCACGGAAGTGAAGAGATCGAGGCCACGGGGCTCCTGGATAAACTCCTTGATGCGCGTTCGTGCGGCGCTCGTAATTCCAGCGATCGAGCACAGGACAACGAATTTGGACCAGATGACCTGGAGCGGATCCTCCGACAATTCAGCCTGGACCCCCGCCTGCTGTAGCACGTCCCGGATGGCCTTGGCTCTCCGGGTCAGACTTCCATTTTCCTCGCCGAAGGACAGCCGGGGGCTCTCCCCGACGCAGGAAATCACGCCGGGCGACTCGACGCTTGAGGCGGTCCAGTACGCTCCAGGCAGGACGTGCCCCGGACCCAGTGAGGCGGCAAGCTGAAGATGGGACTCCACGCCGTTCTGGAGGGAGACCACGGCAGTGTCCGATCCCACCAGAGGATGGAGCGCAGGTATTGCCTCCGCATTGTGGTAGGTCTTGACCGTGAAAAACACAAGATCAACAGGCCCGATCTCAAGTGGCTCGCCTGTTGCCCTGGGTTGGACCGCGATTTCGTCCTGCCCCTGCTGCAACCGGAGGTCTCTGGCCCGAATGGCATCTAGATGAGCGCCGCGAGCAATGAGAGAAACGTCGTTGCCCGCCCGGGCAAGGAGTGCGCTCAGGCAACCACCAACGCCACCAGCGCCCATCACCGCGATGCGCACTGTTTGGACCTCTCTTTCTGGATTCCAGTGATCAAGACAACGTGATTTCTCTCGATTTCAGTATGGAATCCCTCGGGCAAGCCTGCCCAGTCGTGAATGTCAACCAGGAAAGGTGTGTTTGATTCTCTGAACGCTTCTGCAATCGCCAGCATTTTGTGTGTTGCCAGGGGCTGAGAATCTGTGGTTCTCAGAACGAGATCCAGATCGCTACCGTCATAACTGCGGCCGCTGACCCGGCTGCTATAGGCCCAGAATTCCACACCGGGAACGTGCTCTCGCAACAGGGACTCAACCACCCCTCGATCCCTCTCGGAAATACGCAGCCCGTCAGACATCGGTGCCCCCTGGTTGCAGCGCTGGATTATAGTGGCCAGGTGCCTCGCATCTTCAATGAAAACCGGCAGCAGTCGCAGAGTTGTTTCAGCGAAGCCCTCACCATAGTCACGAGAGGTGCTGTTGCAGTTGTCGCGATATTCGATCCATCGCTCGCAGCTTTCTCGCAGCTTTCAAAAGACATCAGAGCGCGGCGAGTTGCCTGACGAAAAACGTCCTTGAAGACGAGGCGGTCAGCCTCCATATTGGTGGCAGGATAGTCTCTGAGAGGGTGTGTGACAAAGTGTAATCAGGTTTGCTTGAGCCTTTTGAGCATCAGGTGGACCATCGCTATATGAACCCAAGTCTCTCCGGTTTCTGGCAGTTCCTCGTAGTCCTTGCTGAGCCGTCGGCACCGGCAAAGCCAGGCCAGCGTGCGTTCAACCACCCATCTGCGAGGCAGCACCTCGAACTGGTGGCTGTCTGGTCTCCGGCGCACCACCTCCAGCAACCATCCTCCATTCTCCCAAGCCCACGCCACCAGCCGACCGGCATAGGCCGCATCGGCCCAGATGACTTGAAGCCTGGGGAACCGGCCCATCAGCTTGGCCAGCACCAGTCTGGCCCCGTCCCGGTCTTGGATGTCGGCGGCGTGAATCACCACGGCCAAGAGCAGCCCGGTGGTGTCCACTGCGATGTGGCGCTTGCGCCCGGACACCTTTTTGCCGGCGTCGTAGCCGCGAGGCCCCCTTTTTCCGTGGTCCTCACCGATTGGCTGTCGATGATTGCCCCGCTGGGAGTAGCATCCCGTCCCTCGCTCTCCCGGACCATGGGACGCAGTGCCTCCAAAACCCGCTCCCAAGTGCCGTCCTTACGCCATTTCCGAAAGTACCACCAGACCGTGCCCCAAGGAGGCAGGTCGTGGGGCATCATTCGCCAGGAAATTACCGCCACGCAACACGTACAGGATGCCGTTCACCACCTCCCGCAGGTGCACGGTTCGAGGATGTCCCCTGGGCGAAGCTGTGGGTAACAGGGGTTCCAGCAAGCCCCATTGGGCATCGGTCAAATCAGTGGGATACGTTCTTCGATCCATACCCCAAAGTTACAGACTACCCACAAGCCACACCAAGCTGTTCCAATGCAAGTTTCGACAATTGTCACACACCCTCTCAGACGCATTCCCAGCAGTCTTCCGCTCTGCTCCAGAACCGATTCGAACTCCTTCACGCAAGCTGCCCGGTAAGTGTCGTAGGGTTATATCGTCTGGCAGATATTGCAGGAGCTTTTCGAAGGCGGTTTCCAGCACGTCTATGCAGCGATCCAGATGACCTGTGTCAATATTCCAGGTGGAACCGCTAGTGGAACCGCTATTTATACCTTCCCCTCTGTGGCCAGGTCATCCAGTTCTTGGGCCGACAGGCCGCCAATAGTGCAGAGAATATCTGCATTGTGCTCGCCCAGGAGCGGTGGCTGATGGTTGGGCGTGCCTGGAGTTCCTGCCATGTGGATCGGCGTGTTCACAGTGCGGAAAATACCGCCCATATCGTTGCCACCATTGATGAACATCCCCCGTGCCTCCAGGTGGGCGCAGGAATCAAGGTCGGCCTGGTCCTGCACCATTCCCATGGAGTAACCAATTTCGATCAGTAGCTGAGTGACCTCGGCCTTAGGACGCACCCTGGTCCATTCCTCGATGGCGGGAACGAAGTTGCTCATGTAGAACTCGCCGCTGATGCCTTCGCCCAGGTAGCGAGGGTCTTCGATCAGATCTTCCCTCCCTATGAGGCGCCAGAGGTCCTTCCATTTTTCAGCGCCGCCGGCACCGGCAAGGACGACATAGCCGTCGCTGGCCTGCAGTGCGAGCTGGGCGCTCAGCATGTTGCCGCGCTCACGGCCTGCCACCTGACCGGTCGCCTGGTAGAAGGGCATGGTGCTGGTCATGTGGGCCACCATGCAGTCGTACATCGCCATGTCTATGTATTGTCCGTGCCCGGTGCGGTGGCGGCTCTCCAGGGCAAACATTATCGCCAGGGCGGTCCAGACGCCGGGGACCGAGTCGCCGACGTTATCTCCCACCATCTGCGGGCCATCTCCGGGGCTCCCGGTGACGGTCATCCAGCCGCCCATGCCCTGAACGCATGGGTTGTTGGCCGGCCAGTGTGAATAGGGTCCCGGGGCCGGGCCCTCCGGGTCGCCGTACCCCGTGAGGCTCGCGTATATGAGGCGCGGGTTCAGTTCCGAGAGACGATCGTAGCCAAGCCCCAGCCGACGCAGCGCGCCCGGTCCCCAATTGTCCAGAAGGACGTCGGATTCGGCGACCATGCGCTCGAAGGCCTCCCTGCAGCGTGGGTCGCGAAGGTCGATGGACACGCTCTTCTTGTTGCGGTTGAGACCCAGGTAGCGGGCACTCACCCGCTGGTTTTCAGGGCCGTCTATGAATGGGCCGTTGCTGCGGCCCCGCTCGCCCACGCCGGGCCGTTCGATCTTGATGACCTCGGCGCCCATATCGGCCAGGATCATGGAGCAGAAGGGACCGGCCACTATGTGAGTGACGTCCAGCACCCGGAGTCCATCAAGGGGGAGGGGGATCGCTTGTGATTCGCCAAGCATGGCTATCCCTCTACGCCATCGGAGGTGACTGGAATCTGCAGCCCAAGGCCATTCTCGATGAATCTCTTGGCGTTGCGAACGTAGTTGGACGTGGGGTCCTGCAGCCTGGCCTCCTGCGCAGGGCTCAGCGGCCGTATCTGGCCCGGGACGCCGATAACCAGCGATCGGGGCGGCACATGGCCACGGACGATGGCCCCCGCGCCGATGAATACATAGTCGCCGACGTCTGCGTCTTCCAGCAGGACAGCGTTGACACCGACCAGCACATTGCTGCCCACCGTCCCGCCGTGCACCACTGCGCCGTGGGTAAGGAGCACGTTGTCTCCCAACTCCAAATGGTCGTCGGTATGCAGAACACAGTTGTCCTGCAGGGAGCAGTTCCTGCCGATGATGATGTCTCCGTAGTCGGCACGGATGACTGCGCCCGGCCATACGCTGGATCCCTCGCCGATGGTAACGTCGCCTACGATGTAGGCGGCCTCGCTGACGAACACCGATGGATGAATCCTGGGGAATTTACCGTCAAGTCCGCGTATCAATGGGACCTCCATGGCCCAGACCGCTTCGGGAGTCTGTGATCTGGAACGGGTTTCTGGAACGGGTTTCTGGAACGGGTTAAAGGATACAGCGCAAGCGACTTCGGTGCCACCGTTGGAGACCCATTCTCTGACACAGAGAACTCCCAGTGTGGCAGCGGAGGGCGAATTGTCCTGGTTGTCAAACCCCCAAGACGCCCTTCAGGTTCTGCAAGCTGTACTGGCAGGCGTAGGCGATTAGGAAAAACTTCACCTGTTTGCCGAGACCCACTGCCACAAGGTACCGCCACAGCGGATAGCGCAGCGCACCCGCAGCGATACCTGCCACGTCAAACAGCGGATTCGGCACTGCCGAGATGACAAATAGTACGAGCCAGCCCCTTCTGCGCATCCAGCCTTCAATCCGATGATAAAACCGGCTGTTTTCCAGAACGCCGCTGCCGCTGATTCCGAGAAAATAGCCGGTAAGCTCCCCGATGGTCCCCGCCAGTCCGGCGATGATAGCAACGACGGCGGGGTTGAGGAAGGTTGCAGTGGTGCAGGTGATGGCCAGGGCCGGCACCGGGACCACCAGACCTCCACTGGCCAGCAGCACTGAACCGGCCACCGCGGGATAAGTGAATTTGGTCCAGCTGATGTGGTCCTGCAGCAGGTAGGCCGTTGCTGCAACGATGGCGACCGCACCCAGGATCGCCAAACGGCCCCACCAGGTAGAGGCGAGGGTTTCCAGGAACGAGGATATGCCCATGGCCCAAAAGTGAGGGTGTGGGACCGACGAATTTACCTGTTCGACAGGTTTGGACCCGTCGGAAATAGCGCCACCTTCGCCGCTGGTGCCACCGGGTGCGGCATCCGGCGGGACATCAATTGGCTGAACTATTTTCTGAAGCCTTAGGCGCCCCGGCGGGACAGGGCCCCGGTCGGTGCGGAATCCGAATCGGACGGCCTGGAAAGGAAATCAATGAGGATCCGGTTGAACTCTTCGGGTTTTTCCATTTGTGGCCAGTGGCCGCACTGAGGGAGGACTCGGACAGTGCTGTCTGGGGCAACTCGGAGGATATCGTCCTCGCTTATGGGTGGAATGACAAGGTCGTCCTCACCCCAGACCGCGAGCAACTCCGCCCGCAGGTCCCCAAGCCGGTTGAGTATGTGATGTTCCGGCCTTATGCCCAGCAGATTCACGCCCGAACGCACAGACTGGAGCATCACCTGCGGGCCGTGGGGAAGGCAGCGCACCCGCACCATCTCGGGCATGATCTCGTCCAGGAATTCCGGGGGGCGGTAGAATATGCGCTTAATTAGGGCTTCTTTACTGATCATGTGGGGCTTGTATATCAGCTCTCCGACTACTGGGATCGTGATCAGGCGGAGGGGCCAGGAAATCCGTTTCCCCAACCCGGCAGAACCCACCAAGGCCACCTTCTCCACTCGTTCAGGGTATTCCAGCGCGGTTATCCCGGCCACCAGGCCACCGGCGGAGTTGCCCACCAGAGAAAACCGTTCGATGCTCAACTCTTCGGCAAATTCCACAAGGAAGTGCGCCGCACTTTCCGGCGAGTAACTGCGATGATACGCGAGGCTGGAACCGCCGTAACCCGGCAGGTCGAGCGCGACGACCATATACCCGGCTTCAACGACGGCAGAAATGTTGCGGCACCAAGTGATCATGGAGGTGGCCAAGCCGTGCACCATCAGCACGGCCGGCCCATCACCAGCCACAGCGTACCGGACGTTTATCCCGTCGACTTGCGTCTCCTCAATGCTTGCTGGCTGCATCAGGGCAGTGGTCATCTGATAAATGCTCGCATGGGTGCGCTGGTAAACCTCACTGGTCCTCTAGCTGGTCTTCAACTGGTCTTCCCGGTCTTTTAAGTCAGTGCAGGCCCAAGTTTACACCAGAGCTGGTTCTGCCGTTTCGCGCCCGCGGCCCATTTGAGAATCCTGCCTGGCCAGGGTAAGGCCTTCCTCTCCCGCGTCCACGACCACATGGGCACCGTCATCCACTTCACCGGCCAGCACCATCCGGGCAAGAGGGTTTTCCAAGTGGCGCTGGATCGCGCGGCGCAGGGGCCTCGCCCCGTAAACTGGATCGAACCCCTCCCTGGCAAGCCAGACCTCGGCCTCACGCGTGAGTTCGAGCGTAATATCGCGCTCCTTCAGACGTTTCTGTACGTCGCGAGCCGTTAGCTCAACAATCCGAACGATATGCTCCTGGTTGAGAGGATGAAACACGATGGTCTCATCGATCCGGTTCAGAAATTCCGGGCGGAATGCACGCTTCAGTGCCGCTTCCACCGATTCCCGCAGCGCCCGAATCTCGTCCTCCTCCCTGCTGTCGGAGCGGAATCCGAAGGGCTGGCGCGGCAGACCTTCTGTCCCCAGATTGCTGGCCATTATAATGACGGTATTGCGAAAATCAACGGTGAGTCCCTGTCCGTCAGTCAGCCGGCCGTCCTCGAGAATCTGGAGCAGGGTATTGAACACATCTTGGTGAGCCTTCTCGATTTCGTCGAATAGTAACACCCGGTAGGGCCGGCGCCTGACTGCCTCCGTCAGCTGGCCACCCTCGTCGTAGCCGATGTAGCCGGGCGGCGCGCCCACCAGCCTAGACACACTGTGGCGCTCCATGTACTCCGACATGTCGATGCGGACCATGTTGGCCTCGTCATCGAAGAGGAACTCGTCCAGCGCTTTGGCCAACTCGATTTTGCCGACCGCTGTGGGGCCCAGGAAGATGAAGCTGCCTATTGGCCGGTGCGGGTCACTCAGGCCGGAGCGCGACCGCCTGATGGCCTCGGACACGGCCACCACCGCTTCGCCCTGCCCGATGATGCGCTGATGCAGGTCGGTCTCCATGTGGACCATTCACTCCGCCTCTCCTTCCATCAGGCGGCCTACGGGGATGCCGGTCCAATCGGAAACAAGCTGGGCTATGTCCTTCTCATCCACCACGCGACCCGTCTCCTGGCCGTTGAGCTGGACCTGCCTTTCCACGTCGTATTCCTGAAGCAGCCGCAGCCGTTCAGTGCGAAACTCCGCCGCTCGCTCGTGGTCGGAGCGTTCAGCCGCCGCCGCCTCCTGGTCGGTGAGATATCGAATACGCTCCTCCCTCTCCTTGAGAGCAGGGGGAAGAATCTGCTCGTCGATTCGCAACTTGCTGGCAGCCTCATCGATGAAGTCGACGGCCTTGTCGGGCAGCTGCCGTCCGGTGATGTAGCGATCGCTCAGCCTGGATGCGGCCACCAACGCTGCGTCGCTGATATCCACTTTGTGGTGCGCCTCGTACCGGGGCCGCAGGACCTTCAGGATTTCCACAGTTTCATCGACAGTCGGCTCCTCCAGGAAAATGGGCTGGAAGCGCCGTTCCAGTGCCGAGACTTTTTTGATATACTTCTGGTATTCGTCCCGGGTGGTGGCGCCGATGCACTGCATTTCCCATCGGGAGAGGGCGGGCTTGAGCATGTTGCTGGCGTCCACTCCTCCCTCGCTATCGCCGGCGCCCACCATTGTGTGCAACTCGTCCAGAAACAGGACTACTTCGCCACCCGCCTCCTTGACCTCGTCGATGACCGACTTGAGTCTTTCCTCTAACTCTCCTCGGAACATCGAACCGGCCACCACCGGCCACCATGGCAGGGAGGTCCAGGGCCATCACGCGTCGGTTCTGCAGGGAGTCCGGGACGTCGCCACTGGCAATGCGCTGGGCCAGTCCCTCGGCGATAGCTGTCTTGCCCACGTCCGCTTCGCCAATAATCACGGGGTTGTTCTTGCGCCGGCGGGTCAGAGTCTGCATCAACTGGCGGATTTCCGAGTCGCGTCCCACCACTGGATCCAGCTTACCTTCCCGGGCCATCCTTGTGAGATCGATGCTGGATTTTTCCAGTGAACCGTACCGGCTCTCCGCGTCAGGGTCGTTCACACGATGACTTCCCCGGACCTGATTCAATGCCTGATACACCCGCTCCCGGTCGATGCGATGGGCCCTGAGGATACCGGCCGATACCCCCTGGGGTTCAATTGCGGAGGCTACAAACAGATGTTCCGCACCGATGAATTCATCGTTCAGGCGGGCGGCTTCCTCCCTGCGTTTTCAAGAAGACGCTGGGCCCGAGGGGTCGGGTAAATCTGGTTCGCCGCGTGGGCCAACTTGGGAGCGGATTCCAGGGCCTGGTACAGCGCCGCCCTGATGTCATCCTTGGGTGCGCCAAGCTCAGCGAAAATGCGGGATGGAACTCCGTCATCCATGTCCAGCAGTGCCAGAAGAATGTGTTCAACGTCCCACTAGGTGTGGAGGTGGCTCTGCACCAACTCCTGCGAGTTCTGAAGCACCAGCCGCGCCTGGTTGGTGTAATTAGTGTTCTGCGATGCCATGCTTCTCCCTCCTTCGCTATTCCTTCGCTACTTCGACGGGGCCTTGTTTCAACGGGGCCATGGAGTGCGGATGGGGATTCGGGTACCACTCCTCCGTCAGTCGCTTCAGGAACGCCGCGTCCTCTGACCCTGCCTGAGGTGGGCGACGGACTCTCTGAGAGCGGCCACCTCCTGCTCCAGCTGTTCGACCCGCTCCATCAGCTTGAGGGCGACTTCCGCCCCTGCCAGGTTGACGCCCATTTCCTCGGTCAGGGTTCTCACCCTTCGTATTCGTTCTATGTCCGCCATTGAGTACATCCGTTGACGGCCTGACGTGCGGGAGGGCCAGATCAGGCCCAGGCGTTCGTAGTGGCGCAGTGTTTGTGCGTGCACCCCTACGATGCGGGCTGCCACGCTGATGACAAAGCAAGGTTCCTCGAGGAGCCGTCCTTCCTCAGCCATTTATTCACTCCTTTGGGTGTGCCTTGAGATTGACCGTTCCAGGCTGGTTGCAGGTTGGTTACAGGCTAGGGCGGGTGCGCCCCGTTGGCCTTGGAGCGATCCAATCTAAGCTCCCGCAGCCTGCGGAACAGGTCCAACTCCTCATCAGAGGGATTAACTGGCAGGCGGAGCTTGGCAGTGACGTACAGGTCGCCCCGCCCTCCTCCGCCGGACAGTGCCGACATTCCCAGGCCGGACAACCGGAAGCGCCGCTCGTTGGGTGTGCCGGGAGGTACGGTCAGCGCCACCTGCCCCGTCAGGGTCGGCGCGAGTATTTCGGCGCCCAGGACGGCGTCCTCCACCGGGAGATCAACGTCAACGAAGAGGTTGCGCCCCTCCCGCTTGAACTTGGGATGATCCGCCACCGAAACCACTAGGAAATAGTCACTACCCTGTGGTCCGTCGGGAGCAATGTGAACCCTGGAGCCATTGTCCACCCCTGCCGGCACCTTCACCTCCAGGCTACGGCCGTCCTGTGCCCGCAGGGTGCGGCCTGTGCCGTGAAAAGCCTCTTCCAGCGAAATCTCGGCGTGGTATTCGGTGGGCGGCGGGCGCCAGGTCCGGCCTCGGGATGAGCCCGCACCAAAGAAGTCGCCGAAAATGCCTCCCATTCCTCGTCCGCCGAAGCCCGAATTTGCGTCATCACCGTCAACAAAGGTATAGCGGACGCCTCCGCCGGGTGGCGGGCCGGCATGGCGGAACTGGTCAGCGTGTTTCCAGTTATCGCCATACTGGTCGTACTTTTTGCGGGAGTCCTCATCCGACAGGACGCTGTAAGCCTCGTTTATCTCCTTGAATTTATCCTCGGCCGCGGCATCGTTTTTGTTCACGTCGGGGTGGTACTGTCGGGCCAGACGCCTGTAGGCTTGGCGGATATCCTTTTCTGAGGCGTCCTTGCTGACGCCCAGAACGTCGTAATAGTTACTCATGGCAGCACCACCAAACATGGGATGTACATAGTGCCAAGCAGGTACATCGAAAATGCCCAAGCCTGTTCTTTGCAACTTCAGGCATTCTCAACGTATTCACATGCTAATAATTGATGACATTACTGTCAAGTATGTGACGGCGATAACTATCAAATATGTACTCGGGGCCCGGACTCGGGGCTCGGACTGAAAATGGTCGGCAAACAATTCGCTTGTCGAGTCGAATGAGGGTGTTCCGATAGTCCTCTCTCCTCCCGCGACAAGATTCCAGCGACGTCGCCAAGCAGTTAATCCAGGCAGGTTATATGGACGAGGGCGGCAACGGACATTTGACGAGCACTTAGTTGGTCAAGCACGAGAGATATCCCAGGCGATGGACTTTCGGGCCGAATAAATATCAGTTGAGCATCGACGCAGCAGGTGATACAATCCAACCCTGCAAAGTTGGCCGTGCGATGCGGCCACGTATGATCCCCGATAGCTCAGCGGTAGAGCGGGCGGCTGTTAACCGCTAGGTCGTAGGTTCGAATCCTACTCGGGGAGCCACAGCTACAAAATGGGCGTCCAGAGTCGGCAAACTATGGATGGATGACCTAGCGGTTACTCCGGGTCGCAAAGCTGAGTCAGCTTTGGGCATGACCCAGCGGTTACAAAAATCACTTCAAGATTATCTCCGGTACCACCGCATTGAGGGCAGCACAGAGGCGACCGTTAAGTTCTACGCCAAGGAACTGCGACTGTTTCTGCAGGACCTCGAAACGATTGACCCCGATTGCCACACCCTGACCGACCTTGCCTCTCTTCACGTCCTGCAGCACCTCGGCTCGATGCGGGAGCGAGGCTTGAAGCCCCGTTCAATACGCACTCGATGGCAAGCAATCACCACCTGGCTAAACTGGTGCGTGGAGTGGAGCCTCATTGACGCTTCGCCGGCCGCGAAAATCAAGGCCCCCAAGGTGCCCAAAACCCGAAAGCCCTTCTTGACCGAAGAGCAATTCGCATCTCTGCTCGAACTTTGTCCTCTGAACACGTTCGCCGGCGCTCGCAGGCAATCCATGTTGTGGATGATGGCCACCACCGGGATCAGGAGAAACGAGATGTGGATGCTGAAAAAACAGGACTTGGACTGGGACAATTCGGTGATTCGAGTGATCTACGGCAAGGGCCAGAAAGAGAGACAGGTACCATTTGAACGGCGCTGCCAGAGGGCGATGCTCCGTTACATGCAACAACGTTGGGACTCTCTTGAGTGGCTTTGGGTTACGGAGGAAGGGGTCAGATTGGGTTATGACGGAATCTGGCAGGACCTGAAGAGACTATCCGAAAGGGCAAAGGTGGAGATGAAGGACGCCTGCCACATATTCAGAAGGACTTTCGCTGCCAACGCCGTCAAGCAGAGCATCCCTCGACCGTATGTCCAGGCGATTGCGGGTTGGTCGACGCCCCAGATGCTGGACCACTACGTGGCGGCGATGGAAGCGGAAGAGGAGGCCATAGAGGCATTCAGGCAGTTCAAACCTTTCGGGAAATAGGTCGTTCCGATCGCTCCGGACCGCAGTCAGGCCTGGTTGAATCCTGGGCCAGTTTGAAAACTGTCCTGATAAGACCGAGGTCGTTGGTTCGAGTCCATCCAGGCCCACCAAACACACATTTTCTGGTACCATCAGATACAAAATGACGGCTATTTCTCTCAGGTGCCACCAGATAAATGGTCGTCAAGCAGGTTTTTGACCTCAGTCTTCGCGAATCCGGCAAACGCTTCATCAGCAGCCTGAAGGCCTCCAACCGGTACTCCGAAGGGTATCTGACCAGCCTCGAAACCACCGTTGCCATGGCCGCCCTGTACGCCGAGGAACAGAGTTGGCCTGTGGTGCGCGAGATCATCACGGACCACATTGAGGACTATCTCGCCTACCTCCAGGGCCGCACCAGGTGGTTCGGGAAGCGGGAGAATCTCGTCCCCAAAAAGCTGTCCAAAGGCCACATCAACGCCCAGTATCGCCGCCTTAACCGGTTCTTCACCTGGCTCGTGGAACGCGGGTACGTCGAAGAAAATCCCCTACACCTGATCAAGCCCCCAAGCCTGGATGAGAAAACGGTTCCCGTGGTCTCGGAGGACCAGATGCGGGACCTCCTCATACTCACCAACCCCGCCCCTTGCCAAGACTCCAGCTCACCGCTTCCGACTGGTCCGCAACCAGGCCGTGCTGTACATGCTATTTGATACACCGGGACGACTGACCGAAATCTCAAAAATACGCCTTGAAGACATGGACATGGAGACCGGCGTGGTGCTGGTGATGGGCAAGGGACGCCGCGAGCGCTGGATGCCCATCGGCGACGCTGCCAAGTCCGCACTCCTGGATTATCTCCTGGAAAGGGAAAAGCTGCTCCCGAACACTGACTCGTTGTGGGTATCCGAACAGGGGAAGGCGATCCTGCCCAACGGGATTTTCCAGATACTGAAGCGCCTGGGGAAGAGAGCCGGCATCCCCAACCTGCACACCCACAGGTTTCGCCACTCCTACGCGGTCAACGCTCTACGCTCCGGAATGCCGGAGCGTGTGCTGCAGTTGGTCGGCGGCTGGAGGAAGATCCCCGATACATATTTCCGTACATTGGGTGCCGAGGACGCCATGGAGTTCCACCGCCAAGTGAGCCCGGGGGACCGGTTGGGGAGAGCGCCATCGTCGCGAAGGGCGGGAGACCGGGGACGGCAGCGGGGGAGGCTGTAACTCACCTTTAACCCAAAGTAGGTAGCGAGAAACCTTCGGGAGTATCAATGAAGATATACTTTGCCGGTTCGATACGAGGAGGAACTCAAGACCAAGACGTTTACCGCAGGCTCATCGAAAAGCTGCGGGCATATGGGCAAATTCTGACCGAGCACGTTGGCAACTCAAAGCTGACAGAGCAAGGCGAAAGGGATATGCCTGATTCGGAAATCTTCCAGCGGGATGTTGCTTGGATTCATGAGGCGGATATCGTCGTTGCTGAAGTAACCCAGCCATCGCTGGGGGTAGGGTATGAGCTTGGTTTGGCCGAATCAGCAGGAAAACCAATCATTTGCCTATCCAGAGAAACAGAGGACCGACGGCTTTCGGCCATGATTGCGGGAAACTCCAGGTTGATGGTTCATTTATATAAAGACGTAGAAGAGGCTGTTTCCTATATAGGGGAATTCCTCCAAAGTCGGGACCGATAGAGCTGGCCTGCCGGCAATAAATCAATCAGATAGAATACTATGGCAGCAGTGCAAACGGACTACCCACAGTTTGGGCGGATTTCTGCGCGTTCGGAACGCAATAGATGACCGGCACAACACCCGAACAACGGGCAAGAGCCAACATCGACCGGCTGCTGGAGCAGGCAGGCTGGTCTGTGCAGGACGTTGGCGCCCAGAACGTCTATGCAGCCCGTGGCGTAGCGGTGCGGGAGTTTCCGTTGATGCACGGTCACGGTACTGCCGACTATCTGTTGTATGTGGATGGCAGAGCGGCAGGCGTGGTCGAGGCCAAACCCGTGGGACACACCCTCACCGGGGTGGAGGCGCAGTCGGGAAAGTACGGTGCGGGTTTGCCGGACGACCTGCCTTATTACCTCCGACCCCTGCCGTTCCTGTATGAGAGCACTGGCGCGGAGACCCGGTTCACCAACGGCCTCGATCCCCAGCCGCGCAGCCGGAACGTCTTCTCCTTCCATACGCCGGATACGCTGGCCGAGTGGCTGGGAGCATCAATGCCGTCGTGGGAACTTGAACAACGGCAAGTCGCCGGTACCCAGGCAAGCTATACGGCGCCTTACAGCCTGCGAAGCAAGCTAACCACGATGCCACCGCTGGAGGACTCCAACCTCTGGACGGTGCAGGCGCAGGCCATCCGTAACCTGGAGGTGTCGCTGGCCGAGGCCCGCCCGCGCTCGCTGGTGCAGATGGCCACTGGCAGCGGCAAGACTTTCATGGCCTGCAACCAGGTCTACCGCCTCATTAAGCATGCCGGGGCGCAGCGAGTACTGTTTCTCGTGGACCGCAGCAACCTGGGGCGGCAGACGTACCGGGAGTTCCAGGGCTTCACCGTGCCAGGCGACGGGCGGAAGTTCACCGAGCTCTACAACGTGCAGCTCCTCCAATCCAACAGCATCGACCCGATGAGCAAGGTCTGCATTGCGACCATCCAGCGGGTTTACTCCATGTTGAGGGGCGAGGAACTGGACCCGGAGCTGGAGGAGGCATCCGGGTATGACGTGGCGTCGGCTCGGCCCTCGCCGCCAACGGTGGAGTACAACCGGAACTTCCCCATCGAGGAGTTCGACTTCATCATCACCGACGAGTGCCACCGCTCCATCTACGACCTGTGGCGGCAGGTGTTGGAGTATTTCGACGCTTTCCTCATCGGGCTCACGGCCACGCCGTCGAAGCAGACCATGGGCTTTTTCCGCCAGAACCTGGTCATGGAGTATAGCCACCCTCAGGCGGTAGTAGACGGCGTCAATGTCCCCTACAGCGTCTACCGAATTGGGACGAATATAACGGAGGAAGGGTCCACCATAGACGCAGGCACCAACGTGCAAAGGCGTAACCGCCGCACCCGTAAGCCGCGGTGGGAAAATCTGGACGACGAACTCGCTTACACGTCCGGCCAGCTCGACCGCGATGTGGTGGCGGAGGACCAGATACGCACGGTCATCCAGACCTTTCGAGACAAGGCGACGACGGAGATATTCCCGGGCCGGGAGCACGTGCCCAAGACCATCGTTTTCGCCAAAGACGACAGCCACGCCGACGACATCGTGAACATCGTCCGGGAGGAGTTCGGCAAGGGCAACGAGTTCTGCCAGAAGATCACCTACCGCACCACCGGGGCCAAGCCCGAGGACCTGATTACGCAGTTCCGCAACAGCTTCAATCCCCGCATCGTGGTCACCGTGGACATGATCGCCACCGGCACCGACATCAAGCCGGTTGAGATCGTGTTTTTCATGCGCAACGTGCGCAGCCGCAGCTTCTTCGAGCAGATGAAGGGACGCGGCGTCCGTACCATCTCGCAGACCGAGTTCAACTCTGTCACGCCCGACGCCAGAGAAAAGGAACGCTTCGTAATTGTGGACGCGGTGGGCGTCACCGAGAGCGAGCTCGGCGAGTCTTTCTCGCTGGACCGCCACCCGACGGTGCCATTCGACAAGCTGCTGGACCTGGTGGCAATGGGCAACAGGGAGCCGGAAACCCTGTCGTCGCTGGCCAGCCGCCTCGCCCGCCTGGACCGGCGGCTCTCGCCCCAGGACCGGCATGCGGTGGAGTCCGTGGCTGGCGGCTCCACGATAAAGGAACTAGTTTCGGAACTGTTGAACGCCACCGATCCCGACGCCGCCCTGGACGCGGCACGGGAGGCCACAGGCCAGGATGATCCTCCGGAGGAGGCCATCGCCGAGGCCGAAAAGGAACTGCTGGAGAGGGCGGCCAAGCCGTTTGCGACCAACCCGGAGTTACGGCAAAGGCTGATTGAGATTCACCGGGCCTATGAACAGACCATCGACACGGTGTCCCAGGACACGTTGATCCGGGCGGAGTTCTCCGGCGCCGAGGCCCACGAGCTCACCCGCTCATTCCGCGAGTACATCGAGGAGCACCGCGACGAGATCACCGCCCTGCAGGTGCTGTACCAGCGTCCCTACCGCCAGCGGTTGAGCCTGGACGAAATCAAGGCGCTGGCCGACGCGCTGCAGAGTCCGCCCCGGTCATGGGCTCCAGCGAGGCTGTGGGACGCCTACGAGCAGCTGGATCGGGACCGGGTGCGCGGCTCCGGCCAGAGAGTGCTGACGGACATTGTGTCGCTGGTGCGCTACGCTGTCGGCGCTGATGATGAGCTGGCGCCCTTCGCCGAGCAGGTAGAGCAGCGGTTCCACGGCTGGTTGGCAACGCAAGAAATTGCCGGACGGACCTTCACGGACGAGCAGCGCCAGTGGCTGGAGGACATCAAGGACCACATCGCTGGAAGCGTCAGCATCGATCCCGCCGACCTGCAGTACGCCCCCTTCGCCCAGCGCGGAGGCATCGGCCGCGCCCACGCCGTCTTCGGCGACGGCCTGGCCCCGCTGCTGGAGGAGCTGAACCTGGCGCTGGCGGGGTAGCCGGAGGTCGGCGGTATAATGAGCGAATAGAGATCGGGAGAACTGCGATGCCTGACGCAGAGATAGTTTTCCAAGTCCGGGAGTCGCCCGAGGGGGGCTACGAGGCTCGCGCCATGGGTTATAGCATCTTTACCCAAGGCGACGACTGGAATGACTTGATATGCATGATGCGGGACGCCGTGCTGTGCCATTTCGACGACGGCGAAGCCCCGCAAGCGATTCGGGTAGTCGGGTCGCAGGGCGACGCCACTCTGAGCAGGATTGTTGCATGCCACCCAGAGTACGAGAAGCAATCCGCATAGTCGAAAGGGATGGCTGGTTCCTTGTAAGGACAAGGGGTAGCCATCGCCAATATCATCATCCGGAGAAACCGGGCACGGTGACCATTGCTGGCAATCCCGCGAAGGAGCTGGATACACAGAGGTGGTATAGCATTTTGCAGCAAGCAGGGCTGGACAGGAGAGATTACCGATGAAGTATGTGGCAATAATTGGCAAAACCGGCAACGGCTATGCGGCGCATCTGCCCGACCTGCCCGGCTGCATTGCCGCAGGAGATACCTTCGAGGAAACTCGTAACCTTATAGAAGAAGCCGCCAACTTCCACGTTGAAGGGATGCTGGAGCACGGCGAGACCATACCAGAACCACTCAATGCCGCGGTAGAGGTGGAAGTGGCCGTCCAGACCTTCGACCCGGCACAGCAGGCCGCCGTTGAGACCGGCGGGTGATTGACTCTGGGTTTTGCCACCTCGAGTACGGCGATAAGAGTGGAGACGAACAAAGCCAATAGTTGAATGGTGTTGAAATGAAAGTCAAAGAGTTCATCATGTCGTTCTATCTAGATCCGCCAGAGGCAGGGCGCTACGGAAAGAACATGCTGGGTGATGCGTGGGCAGTTTCAAAGGCTCTCTGGCTCATCTTGATTCCCGCCTTTTTGCTGCGCAATCTGCTGGTTGGTTGCATGTTGCCAGCTTTGTTAGCGGGTATAAGCTTTAGCTGGATACGGGGCGGAATTAAGAAATCCAAGGCAGGGATAATCGCCTGAACGCGTTCAATGAAATCCATCCCGCGGGCTGGGCACAGACAACTGTCGGGGTGTTTTGCGACGTGGTGGGCGGAGGTACACCGGCCACTGACGAAAGCCGACATTGGAATGGCACCATCCCTTGGATAACCAGTGCGGACATTTGCGGCATCAGGGATATACGGCCTAGGAGACAGATAAACGAAGACGCCGTCAGAGCATCTGCGACGAACTTGGTTCCGGGCGGCTCGGTCATTGTCGTGACGCGGGTTGGGTTGGGTAAAGTGGCACTCGCGTAAGAATCACTATGTTTCAGCCAAGATAGTCAGGGGCTGGTGTTCGATGCCTCGAATGTGGACGGGTTGTATTTCACTTACTTCTTGAGCGAAGCAGTTCAAAAGTTCAAATACGAATCCAGAGGGACCACGATCAACGGCGTCACCAAGAAACAACTGCGGGAACTGCCAGTTCTACTCCCACCGCTGGCCGAGCAGCGGCGCATTGTGGCGGAGGTCGAGACGCAGTTCACGCGGCTGGACGCGTCGGTGGCGGCGCTGCGGCGGGTGCAGGCCAACCTGAAGCGCTACTGGGCCAGCGTCCTCAAGGACGCCTGCGAGGGCCGCCTGGTCCCCACCGAGGCGGAGCTGGCCCGCTCCGAGGGCCGCGAGTACGAATCCGCCGACGTCCTGCTGGAGCGCATCCTGGTCGAGCGCCGCGCCCGCTGGGAGTCGCAGGAGAAGCGGCGGGGCAAGTACAAGGAACCCTCTGCCCCCGATGCCTCCGCGCTCCCGGAACTGTCGGAAGGGTGGGTGTGGATCGCTTTGGGCCAATGCTTTGATGTTTAAGTAGGAGCCACACCCCGCAGGAACAGAGAGGACTATTGGAATGGAGAAATAGCGTGGGTAAGCAGTGGCGAGGTTTCGTTCAAAAGGATAACGGAGACGCGAGAAACCATTACTACCGAGGGTCTGAAGAATAGCAGCACTGACCTACATCCCCCGGGCACTGTGTTGCTGGGCATGATTGGAGAAGGCAAGACCCGTGGCCAAGTCTCTATACTGGATATATACGCCTGCAACAGCCAGAACTCCGCGGCTATTCGAGTATCGGAGGCCGGTGCTTCTCCGGAGTTCGTCTATTACTACCTTTGGGGCCAATATAGAGAGACGCGACGGATTGGGTCCGGCAATAACCAACCTGCCTTAAATAAATCAAGGGTGCAAGAGATCTTCCTACCCCTCCCACCCCTGTCGGAGCAAGAGCGCATCGTGGCGGAGGTGGAGCGGCGGCTGTCGGTGGTGCAGCAAGCAGAGGCCACCGTGGAGGCCACCCTGGCCCGGGCGGAGCGGCTGCGGCAGAGCATCCTCAAGCAGGCCTTCTCTGGAAGGCTGGTACCCCAGGATCCCGACGACGAACCGGCGTCGGTACTGCTGGAGCGCATCAGGGCAGAGCGTGAGGCGGAAGCGCAGGCGTCGGCGGCGTCCAAGGGCAAATCCGTGCGGCGCGGCAAGGGGAAGGCGACAGCATGACGACCTCGGTGGACATCGGACAGAAGCTCTGGAACTACTGCAACATCCTGCGGGACGCCGGACTGTCCTACGGCGACTACCTGGAGCAGCTCACCTACCTCATCTTCCTCAAGATGATGGAGGAGCGCAGCCGCCCGCCCTACACCCTGCTGCCGGACTACCAGCCGCCGCCCATCCCCGAGGGCTACCGCTGGCCCAACCTGCTGGCCCTCGAGGGTACCGAGCTGGAGACCCACTACCGACGCACCCTGGAGACGTTGGGCGGCCAGCCCGGCACCCTGGGCGTCATCTTCCGCAAGGCCCAGAACCGCATCCAGGAACCGGCCATGCTGACACGGCTGGTGCGGGAGCTCATCGACAGCGAGGACTGGCTGCAACTCAGCGCCGACGTCAAGGGCGACGCCTACGAATCACTGCTGGAGCGCAACGCCCAGGACGTGAAGACCGGCGCCGGGCAGTACTTCACCCCGCGCCCGCTGATCCGGGCTATCGTCGACGTGATGCGCCCCGTTCCCGACGACACCATCTGCGACCCGGCCTGCGGCACCGGCGGATTCCTGCTGGCCGCCCATGACTACGTCCTTGCCCGCCACCCGTCCATGGACCGGGACCAGAAGGAGCGGCTGCAACGCGACGCCCTGCACGGCTGGGAGATCGTGGACAGCGCGGCGCGGCTCTGCGCCATGAACCTGTACCTCCGCAGCATCGGCGGCGACGAGACCAACATCACCGTGGACGACAGCCTGCGGGCCCATCCGGGGGTCAACTACGACCTCGTGCTGACCAACCCGCCCTTCGGCCGCAAGTCGTCCCTCACCTTCGTCAACAGCGAGGGCGAGACCGAGCGGGAGACGCTGACGGTGGAGCGCCCCGACTTCTGGGCCTCCACCAGCAACAAGCAGCTCAACTTCCTCCAGCACGTGCGGACGCTGCTGAAGAACACCGGGCGGGCGGCCATCGTGGTGCCGGACAACGTGCTGTTCGAGGGCGGCGCCGGGGAGACGGTGCGCCGCCGCCTGCTGGCCGAGTGCGACGTCCACACCCTGCTGCGGCTGCCCACGGGCATCTTCTACGCCCAGGGCGTCAAGGCCAACGTGCTGTTCTTCGACCGCAAGCCGGCTGCCGAGATGCCGTGGACGCGGGAGCTGTGGATCTACGACCTGCGCACCAACCGCCGCTTCACCCTGAAGGCCAACCCGCTGACCCGTGTCGACCTGGACGACTTCGTGGCGTGCTACAACCCGGAGAACCGCCTCCGGCGCGAGGAAACGGAGCGCTTCCGCCACTTCACCTACGACGAGCTGGTAAAGCGCGACAAGGCCAACCTCGACATCTTCTGGCTCCGCGACGAGAGCATGGAAGACACCGCCAACCTCCCCCCGCCCGACGTCATCGCCGAAGAAATCCTGGAGGACCTGCGGGCGGCGCTGGAGCAGCTGGAGGAGATCGCGGGGGACTTGGGGACGGGCGAAGCCTGACTGGAGGTAACAGAGAAGAAACTAGTAACCCAACTGCTTTGAAATGATGACTTGAAGAGTATGGGTCTTGGCAAAGAGCACCATCGGCCGATTATCGCCGGGTGCTCAGGCCAATATTGTCCACTCATCATTTCAACGATTTCGTACTACTAGGGTGGTGCCACTGAGTTTGGCTTAGTCAGGGGAAACCGATAACAGAAAGATTAATCGGGACTGAGTCCTGGTGGGCGGGACTGGTGGAAGATTTGACGCATGCGGGCACTCTAGGGTTAACTACGCCAGCGGGGCAATTTATGTTGTGCAGAGATAAGCATCCTTGGAGCGGGAGCACCGTAAGGCCATGTCTGTTTGCATCCACTGCGGAGAAAGCGCGGGACTCCTCCGAAAGACCCACTCCGAATGCCGCAAAAAGCATTCGTTGGCAAGGGAGAGGATGGTGTGGCTCGCAGGCCAAGCAGCGGTGGGGAAGAGGCCGCTTAACTCCCTCATTCACGATATGCAGGGAATTAAAGATTCAACTCTGGTGAATCCGGACGAACTGAAGAGCGTCCTCAGAGAGGGTTGGGATCTGGCAGTAAACACAATACTAGAAGATTATCTGCCGTCCGCCCAAGACGAAAGTCACTTGGCAACATTTGTGGAATACTTCTCCTTGAGAGACGACGGAGGCTCTCCAGCGGCAAGAGAACTCCTCAAGGGTTTAGTCTTGAGAGAACTGATGGAAGGCAAAATCCCGCAGCAGCCAAATTTCGGTCGCTTGCCTTTTAACATGTTGCCAAGCGAATCCCTTATTTGGTCTTTCACCGGAGTGCGCTATTACGAGCGACGGACAAAGATCATTAGGAGAGGGGTGTCCCACGGAGCGAGCATACGGGTGATGAAGGGAGTCTATTACCAACCAAGGGTGTTCCGGAGCGAACCGGTCGAGGTGAACGAGACTCGCCTGATCGACGAGGGAATCGTAGCCCTCACAACGCAGAACATCTATTTTGCGGGACAAGAGAAGAGCCTGCGAATTCCATACAAGAGAGTTTTGTCATTCGACGGCTATTCAGACGGGTTCAGCATCACGAGGAATGCCGAGTCGGCAAAACCCCAGATATTTCTCACAGGCGATGGTTGGTTTTCCTACAACATAGTGGCCCACCTGGTCCAAGGGTCTCACGCCGTCTAGCTAGACAGTTAACTTGGCCCAAGCGATTCATGGGCACTAGTAGTCCGAAATCATTGTAATGATGGGTAGATTGGTACGGGGCCGTTGCCCGGACAAACCTGGCTCACGGAATCGATGGCCAAACAATCCGGCGTTTCACCCGTCATTTCAAGGATGTTGGTCTACTAGCCTAGCACATCATAAGTAGCAATTGGAGTATTGGACAAGACATCAACTAACTTGTAGCCGATAATCTCTGCGTTGTTAAGAGCGCTCTCTAATTCTCCTAACTTGGTGCTCCGTAGATTCAAAGCCAACCCTAAGTCGTCATGAGTTTCTCGAGCTCTCCGATACATGCGCCGCACCACGGGTTCCTGGGTTGTGACATACACCTGACCGGGGTTATTCTTAAATTCGTAGAGGTGAAAGTCTCTCGGTTGAACATACCTACGTTCCGTCACCTCGTCAGGGCTAGGATCATCGTCTGTTCCTTCAGTGTATGCCCTAACTTGCCTTACTTCATCGTGCCTGACCGCGAACGTGTCGAATGCATCATGAGCTGTAGTGGGCAAACCAAGAAATACGGTCTTCAATTCTTGACGTTCCACTCCGTCTGGGGCCAGTTCCGCCACAGCTATGGGGGAAGGAACATCTGAAGTCATCTGAGGCTGTGCTGCCGCAGAAGCCAGTGAGGCACCATTAGGTTGGAAGCCTAGTAGGCCAACATCCTTGTTATGACGGGTGGAATGCCAGGTTGCTCGGCAATTGTCTGCATGGGCCCAGTCTGTCAGGGCAGAGCCCCAATACCAATTAACTCATCATTACAAAGATTTCGGACTACTAGGAGCATTCGCTGTGACCGACCAGGACTATTACGAGACACTCGAAGTATCACCGAAAGCTGATCCTACTGTTATTGCTGCGGCGTACCGAAGACTGGCGCTACTCTACCATCCCGACCGGAACAACTCCCCGAAAGCCACCGAAATGATGGCCAGGATAAATGTGGCTTACGAAACACTAAAGGACCCCCTCAAACGAGCAGAATACGACAAGGATAGAAGAGGGCCACAATCGTCTGACGACCAAAGAACAAGCCAAGCCGCCCGCCAGACGGGAACCAGGTATGGCAGTGGAGATCAAGCTTCTGGTAGCGCCCGAGCCAATCGTCAGGCAGGTCAGACGGGCAGTGGATATTGGAGCGGTTCACAGTCATATGGCGAGGGCAGAGCAAGCCAAAGCCGTGACCAAAGGCAAACCAGCTATGATGGGAAATCAGGAACTACGTACAGCCGCAACGGACCAAGACCAGCAGGAGATCAGGATCACCGAAAAGGATTCTTCGGGCTGGGAGCGACTAGGCAGGAAGTCATAGCGGTACAGGGGCAAGCGGAAAGAGTAAATGTCAACCATAGACAGAACAAGGAAACCTGGTACTACGGGAGAAGCACTGTAGAATTTTCGCTGTCGACGGGAACTGTGAGGAGATGGGCGGACCTCGCCAGGAACCTCAGAATAAGAATGGCATACGGCAAGAAAGTAACGGCATCACCCAAATTTGGTCTGGGGTCACATAAGGACGACATCATCAGGCTACAGGGCACGCCCAGCCGCATAGACATAAAAAGCGCCAACCAGGAGACCTGGTGTTTCGGGTACGGTTACAGTACGGTGGATTTTCAGAACCCCGCTGGCTTGGTCGTAGGGTGGCAAGACATCGAAAAAATCCTGAAGACGGGTGCCGCAGGTGGGCAACGTTCCCACGCTAACAGTCACAACTCTGCCGGATCGCAGAGTAGGACAGAGTACCAGCCACATGATCAACCGACGGACGGCGAGGGAAGCGGGTCTGGTTACACCACACCTGGCGAACCCAAGGCTCGTCAATACTATTGGTCAAATCAAGGAGGCCGATACGGGTCCACAGGCAGTACCGCCGGCGGTGAGTCAGGGTCTCATCAGGGGAATAGACCAGGCCAGCACGGTGCTGAAGGGCAAGACTGGAGCTGGGTAACCGGTGGAACCCCTGCCACTAAGGCATCGAAACCCATAGGAAAATTCCTACGTAGGGACGGTATCGGCAAAAGGTGTTTAACGTCAACTACTTTTGCCGGTTGGCGTCGATTATTCTTGCCGGTTCACCTCCTTATCCTGCCCCCGCTGCTGGGCCACTCCGGTCCGGTAGCTGGGGACGTTGAATTCCAGGATGACCGAGTGATGGACCACCCGGTCGATGGCGGCCGCGGTGGCCATTGGGTTGGCGAAGATGTGCTCCCACTGGGAGAAGACCAGGTTGGAGGTGATGCCCAGGGACCGGCGCTCGTAGCGTTCTGCGATGAGGGTGAAGAGCAGCTCCGACTCCTCGGCCCCCAGGGGCAGGTAGCCCAGGTCGTCCAGCAGCAGGAAGTCGTAGCTGTCGAGCTTCCGTAGTTGTCGCGGCAGGGCCAGGTCTCGCTTGGCTGCCAGCAGATCCTGCACCAGCCGGTAGGCCGGGGCGAAGAGCACCGAGCGGCCCGACTCCACCAGCCGGTGGCCCAAGGCGCACAGGGCGTGTGTTTTCCCGGTGCCGGGAAGACCGAAGGCCAGGACGTTGACGCCGCGGTCGACGAAGCTGCCGTCGGCCAGTTCCCCCAGTTGCTGTCTGAGAGACAGAGGCACCCGGTCGTGCTCGAAGGTTTCCCAGGTCTTGCCCGCCGGCAGCCTGGACGCGGTGCGCAGCCTGCTGATGCGCCGCTGCCTGCGGTCCTCGGCCTCCTGCTCCAGTACTTCCAGGAGAGTCTCCAGGGCGTCGCCGTGGCCGGCTGCAGTGAAGCGGGACACCGACTGCGCACCCATGGTGGGCAGCCGGAACTGGTGGCACAGCTCCCCGATCCGCTCCTGTATGGCCACTGTGTCCGTCATCAGGGTGTCAGTAGTCAGGGTGTCCAGCATCAGGCCACCTCCGCCAGCAGGGAGTCGTAGACCCTCAGGTCCGGCGTCCCGGGCAGGCTGAGTGCCGGCGCCTGCAGCGGCGCGGGACTGGCCAGCTCCCTGACTGCGGCGTAGTCGAAGGGTCCGCCCGCCTCCAAGAGCAGGGCCAGGGCGCTGTCCACCATGGTCTCCATGGTCGTCGCCGCCAGGTGCAGGATGCGCACGTACTCCACGTCGGCCCGCTCCCCACGCCATTCCCGGAGCGCATCGTAGGCCAGGCGAAAGGTCATGGTGGGAAACATCTGCTCCCGGAACCGGTAGCGGGCGAAGGCCCCGGGCTTGCGCACCAGGGAGCCGATGACGTGGCGGTAGTCAACCCGGGCCTCTTTCTCGCCCCGCACCCGCTCCATTCGATCCACGAAGGTGCCCTTGTAGTACACTTCCAAGTGTTCGGCGTACAGCCGGATCTGCACCTCCTTCCCGATGAGCCGGGAGGGCACGGTGTAGGTCCGTCCGGCTGCCTGGATGGTGCTCCACTTGCGCACCCGGGCCCGGTGGTTGACGTACTCCGGCACCGGGGCTGGGGGCAGGGGACGCAGATGTGGGCGCTCTTCCTCCAGCTTCCCCATCACCAGCCGGTTGCGCCGAGCCACCACCTTGCGGACGAAGCCGGCGTATTCCTCAAGGGAGTTGAAGTCGCGGCTGCCCCGCAGCATGAGGGCTTGGTCGATGGCGTCCTTGAGCCGGTAGTGGGCCTGCTCGGCAACGCCGTTCTCATGGGACTCTCCTGCATTTATCAGGGTGGACTCGAGCCCATAGTGGTCCAGAAGCTCGGCGTAGCTGCCGTTCAGGGCCCTGCCGCGGCTGCGCCTCATCTCGTGGGTGGCGGCCGAGGTGTTGTCCGAGCGGATCACCCGAGGCGCACCGCCCAGCTCCCACAGGGCGTTCTGTAGCCCCTGCTTCAGGGCCAGGAAGGTCTCCCCGGTGGCCACCTCGGCATAGCGCCACCCTGAATGGCTCAGCACCAACTGGAACAGCCGGTGGCGATAGGCCCGACCGCCGACGGTCACTCCCAGGGAGTTGCAGTGGGTGAAGTCGATCTGGGCCTCGCGGCCCGGGGATGCTCCTGGGGGAAGTAGACCTCTTGGTCCGGGCCGTTGAGCGCTCGCCAGTCTTGTAATCGTCGTTGCAGGGTGCGCAGCTGCGAGGCGCTGAACCGGCCGGGATGCCGCTCCTCCAGCCACTCGATAATTGTCGTTGCCCTGAGCCTGCCGGCGGCCTCGCCCCGGAGCAGGGGCAGGATCTCCTTCTCCCAGACTCCGTCGAAGGGATCGGGACGGGTGCGCCACTGACGCTCAGTCTTGGTCTCCGACGGCAACGGGCCGCACTGCCACTTGCGGGCCGAGCGCTCGCTCATCCCCGCCATTGCCGCCGCCGTCTGTTGCGTCTTTCCTTCCATTCGTCTCTGCCTCAGTGTTGCGACTTGCTGATCTGTAACCAATCCGGCACCTCCTGTACCGGATGATTACTCTTGGGGATCGGCAAAAATAGTCGTCGCCAACCGGCAAGACTAATTGTCGTTGATCAAAAGGCTAAAGATTGCTGCAGCCGGAATAGCCGTTGCTGGAACATTGGTTGCGACAGGGCAGGGGAATATACTGCTTGCTCTACTAGCGATCGGTGGGGGGGTATTTTTCCTTTACCGGCGTTGGCAAGGAAGGAGATCATGAGAAATCTAGTTAGAGCCCTTTTGGGGAAAAGGCAGGAACCAACTAGGGAAGAAAAAGGGGGAAACGAGGAAAAGAAGGATCCAATTGTGTCTGGACCTAGTAGAGATCTCTATGAGATTCTCCAGGTTCACGAATCCGCCCATGCGGATGTAGTCCAGGCGGCTTACCGGAGGCTTTCGCTACTATATCACCCGGATAGGAACAATTCTGCCGAAGCTCCTGAATTGATGAGAGAACTTAATCGCGCCTACGAGGTGCTGTCTGACCCGCAGAGACGCGATGAATACGATCGTAGTCGGAATGATTTGGTTCCCTCTTTGTCGGATTCCGGAATAATTCCTGTTGATGCTGAGTGGGGAATTGATGAAATTGTGGATCCTCTGTCTCGCGAACGCGAGGTCTATGTATCAACAATGGATCGAGACAATTCGGGTATTCTTCTCGTAAGGATTAAGCACGGCCAGTTCGGCATACAGGTTGGATTTCCAGATGAATTAACTTTGGATGAAGATATCGTTGTAGAGTTTAGGATCGGCGATAGCGACATTCAGTCCGGAGTGTGGGATGTTACTACAACTGGCAAATCTCTTTTCGCACCAGCTGAAAGAGCAGCGGATATCGTCGAGCAGTTACTTCGGTCACCTGAGTTCGTTCTGCAAACACTTCCTGAGTATGGATCGGTTATGACAGTAAGCTTCGACCTTAATGGCTTTCCTGCCGCATACCAAAGGCTCCTTCGGGCTTATGAAGGGGGATAAATTGGTTCTAAACTTGCAGTTCGCCATTGAGGCCACTTCCTCTGAGTGAGAGCGTTGCGCAATAGGTCAATTGCTAAATAAAATTGAAAACCTTAATGCCAGTCACAGTGCTTCAGAGGCGCAATGAGATGGTGCCGCTGGCAAATGGCAGCACCGCCAAACCTGATCGCCAACCCAGATGTATCCACAAGGGAATTGGCAGCAATTGAGGCCGAGGATGCGGTTCCTGGGCTCGAGGCGATAGCCCGGCACAGCGAGGAAGCCACGGCCGCCCTTCGGGACTTGCGCGTGAGGCAAACACATGCGTCAGTTCTAGTCGTAACACGCCACGTTCCGTGCCCGGCGTAGTCCGGTTCCGAGCCCTATGTGTCCACCAAAGGCCTTTTTGTCAAGGGCCGAGTCTAATAGGCGCTGCCACATTCTGCGTTTCACGCAGCTGGTACTGGTTGGTGAGGCTAACTTCATTCCTGAACGGCTGCTTTCACTGCGCACCCGCAACAGTGCAGCCTACAAGGGCCTCTACGCGTTGCAGATGAAGAGCGGAGCATCGGACTGGCGCACGGGGGAACAATTGGCATTTGCCACGTGGCATCAGAAGGACATCGACATCCACCACATCTTCCCGGTTGCCTGGTGCAGCAAGGCGAACCCGCCCGTGCCTCCCCGGCTGTACAACTCAATCATCAACAAGACTCCCATCGACGCGGCCACGAACAGGAAGATCGGCGGGAACGCTCCGTCGGCCTATCTCCGCCGCCTGGAGAATGACATCAGCGAGGACGACCTGCATAGTGTCCTGCATTCCCACTGGATGTCTCCTGACCTGTTGGACGCAGACCGGTTCGCCGACTGCTTTGTGGAACGATGGGAAGCGATGCTGGAATTGATTGGGAAGGCGATGGGAAAGCCGGCCCCAGCCGGCCGGGAGATTTTCCGGCGCGCTCTCGATTCCGCTGGAATGGCACAGGAAGTCGACGAGTTTGACGAGAGTAGCGATGACCACGATGCGGTTGGTGATTGGGCATAACAGGATGACGCCGCTGCCGCCGATTAGTTTCCGGGATCATTGGCCAGGACACTATCGAAAACGCAGTTCACCACGGAGTTGTCGAATTCAGCGATGGTGGGCCGTCCTGGTTCACAAATTGAAGGCGCCCCAGCTCGTAGAAACGTAGTGCAACGGACGTCCTTGGGGCCGAAAGTTTGGTTTCCTCCCGTGCTGTAAAAATACATCAGGCTAATGTCCTGATCCAGATGACTCCGCGACATCAGCTTGGGTCGTCATACCCCGGTTCCTTGGCACGACGGCAATCTAGCTCCGCCGCTTCGGCATCACCGGCCAGTTCCTTTGCCAGAGCCCGGCCATAGTAGGCCACCCGCTGTCGGGATTACACTGGACCGCAGCGTCGTAGTGCCTGACGGCCTGTTCAAAGTTCCCACTGAAAAGACGGGCTTGGCCCACGCAGAAATAGGCGGCCCCATCCGGTCCGCTGATGGTTAGGTCGGCCTCGCAGTCAGCCACCGCCAATTCATATTCTCCCTTGGCGAGATGGGTGTCTCCCCGGAACCGGCTGGCGTAGAAATCCCCTGGGTCTAGGCGCACCGCTTCGTCATAGTCTGCCAAAGCCCGGTCTAGCTCGCCCTCCATCCGGTAGGCTGCTCCCCGACCCCGATAGGAAGATGCGTCTTAACCCAAATCCACCGAAGGGATGACTATGCAGCAGCGGAACGGGCGATAGGGGCAAGGGAGGGCGATGGTCCGGGCACGATTTGGGGTAGAGGGGGCCGGTGTCTGTCTTCAGTTGCCGCGGGGAGACTTTGTGACCGTCTGCGGATGTCGGTCAGGGCGAGATAGCGGGGAGAGGACGCAGCAAGAGGCACTCGCAGACCGGGCTGGCGCGAGTTTGCTGGGACCTTCGGTTGTCCGCTGGGTGGGCCGGTTGCAGGCCGGCCGTCAGGCGGGGAGTGGAATGGCTCGCAGCCGGGCCAGGGCGAGAGTGGTCTGCTCAGCCCAGGGCCAGCCCCGGGGAAGATGCAAAGTGAGTCTGCGCGCCTTGCGGGTGAGCCGTCCGGCTAGGGAGAAGAAGCGCCGCCGCAGGGTCTTGGTGGTCACCAGTTGCTCGCCCAGACCGATGCGTGCTGCCCAACGGGCCAGGTTGTGGGCCATCACCTGTATCGCCAGCCGGGCACCGTTGGCGGCGAAGCGGCCCGAGGGGAGATGATTGAGTCCCACGCCGTACTTGAGGTCTCGGATGGCATTCTCGACCTCGGCGTGGCGGCGATGGTCGGCCTCCAGTTCCAGCGTCTCTCCGTCCCGGTCGGTGATGAAGCCGTGATAGCTGTAGCTGGCGAACAAGGCCAGCTGGGAACCGGGCGTGGGCTTCACCCGCCGGACGATGAGCCGCACCGGCGCGGCGCCGGCCTCACTCTCAAAGGGAGTGTAGGTGGTCTCGGCCACATCGGCGGCGCCGTCCATCCAGTATGGGATGGGCGTCCAATCCGTCTCGGGTATGGCCTCGATGAGATTGCGCAGGCTTTTGTGCTGGCGGATGGTGATGGAGTAGCGGACATCCATCTTGCGGCAGACGGCGACGATGGCGTGGGCATAGAAGCCGCTGTCGGCCCGCACCGTGAGTTGTCCCCGGGCCCCGGCGTAGCGCACCCGCCCCACCGTCTCGCGCAGGAAGTGGGCGGCACCCCGAACAGTGTTGGCGCGGCCCTCGCGCAGCCGGGCCATCAACACGTCTCCGGTGCCGGCAGCCACGGCCAGGAGCGGGTGATAGCCCCGCTCTTGCCGGTATAGCCGTGGTGTCGCGCGCCCTCCTTGGCCAGCCCGTAGCAATATTATGGCCTTGTCCGGCCTGTGCAGAGGCGACTAACTGGTGAGTCGGCCCAAGGACGTATGCTCATGGCGAGGCGTGTCGTCCGGACAAAGACCGAGCAGACTCTGGTGCGTATTGCCCGACCCGTAGCATGGTCCGGGAGCCTTACGACGGCATCATTGGTGAAGCCCCGATCGGGGCGATCCCGTTGGGGAGAGTGGCTACAGTCCGCGGCTCCCTCCGGCGACACGCCTACACGGCAATGGTAGAGCGGTGACCCTCTCAACTCCAACGAACCGAGTGCAGGCCACCGTTCCAGTTACCGCCGAACTCACAGACCCTGACATTCCCAACAGCGGCTCCATCAACTGGCAGTGGGCACACTCCTCCAACCGTTCCGACTGGGAGAACATCACCGGAGCAACCAACGCCACCTACACCCCCTCGGCGACGGACGACGGCGACACCGATGAGGAGGACCAAGGCAACTACCTGCGGGCCACGGCCAGCTATACCGACGGCGAAGGCTCCGGCAAGACCGCCGAGATTGTGACATCCCGCGTAGCTGGCCCACCGCCAACCAACGCCGCGCCGGTGTTCCCAGATTCGGAGGACGGTCAGCGCGAGATTCGGGAGGACGCTGGCTCCGGCACATTCATCCAGGGCCCGGTACAGGCCACCGACTTCAACAACGACACCCTCACCTACACCCTGAGCGGCTCCGACTCCGCCTACTTCACTATCGGAGCGAACGACGGGCAACTGCGGTTGGAGTTGGAGCAGGACGAAGCGCTGGACTACGAGCGAAAACGCAGCTACCGCTTCACCGTCCGGGTCTCTGATGGCAAGAACGATGACGACGAACCTGACGATCCGGACAACTTGCGCATCGACGACTCCATCACCGTCACCGTAACTTTGATCGACGTCAACGAGCCGCCCGCCATCACCGGAGAGGCAGAGCGCGAGTTCCGCGAGAACAGCACGTCCTCCGTCGCTACCTACTCCGCCCGTGACCCGGAGGGCGACAGCATCACTTGGTCAGTCAACAACAGCGCCTTCGTGATCACCGATCGGGGCCAACTGTACTTCAACGAGCCCCCCAGCTTCGAGGACGGCGACACCTACCGGGTGACCGTAACCGCCACCGACGATGGCGAGCCGTTCCCATTGTCTGCATCGCTCAACGTGACCGTCACCGTTACGGACGTGGAGGAACGGGGTGGGGTCATCCTCCAGCCGACCAAAGGCTGGTTTGCTGACGCCGTATCGGACGACCCGGATACTATGGACACTGATGAGACACTGCCGGCATTTCAGACCAGGTTCACCGCCACCCTAGAAGACGGTGATACACCCATAACAAACCTCTCGTGGCAATGGGCGAGGTCATCCAACGAACCCATCGAAGGCGCGACGTCCAGCGGCTACACCGCAGTCGCGGAAGACGTGGGAAGGACCCTGAGGGTAACCGCCACCTACCGGGACAATCGCAGCTCAGACCCGATGGACCCGACGAACATAACGGAGAAAATAGTTGCAGCCTCCCTCAGGTCGCGCATCGGCGATACCAGGCCGGAGGGCAACACCCAGCCCGAGTTCGCTGAGTCCACTGATACGCGTACAATCACCTCGGGAACAACAGCGGGCCGCGGTATTGGCGCCCGTGTACGCGCCTCCGACGACAATGGCGATGTACTGACCTACATGCTACGGGGCAGGGACGCCAACAAATTTGCCATCGACACTGCAACCGGCCAGCTTCGCACAAAAGACGCCCTCGACTACCGGGAGCAGAACACCTACACACTCTCGGTGTCCGTCCATGACGGGTTCGATGCGACCTACCGGCCCTCGGTATCAATCGATGACACTATCTCAATCATCATCACAGTAACACGGCCGCCACCACCACGGCGCACGGTCAGCAGGACTACAACCGGCGATGAACCGCCGCCGCCCACGGTTAGCAGAACCACTACAGACGATTACGGGACGCCAAACCGTCCAGCCGAATTTTCCGACGGGGAGACTACAAACCGCTCGGTGGTGCAAAGTGCTGAGTCGGGCGCCAATGTCGGCAGGCCCGTGGCGGCCAGCGACCCCGACGGCGACACGCTGACCTACACCCTCGGGGGAGACGACGCGGAGTCATTCGATATCGACGCGATGACCGGGCAGCTGAAAACCAAGGCCGCCCTGGACGCAGAGACCAAGTTCAGCTACTCGGTTACTGTCTCGGTGACCGACAACAAGAACGCTGGGGGTGGCAGACTCGTTGAAATAGACGACACGATCACCGTTACCATCACGGTTATCAGTATGGAGTTGTCGGAGATCGCCGCGATGTATGACACGGACGAGGACGGCCTGATTTCTCGTGACGAAGTCATCGCAGCCGTGGCTGACTTCTTCAACGGCGACCTCACCCGTGATCAGGCATTGGAGATAATTGCACTGTACTTCGAGTCCCCGACCACCATAACCGAACTCCTGGGCGAGAACGGGGACGAGAGTGAGTAACCGGCCTTGAGCAAGATTGTCGGCATGGCGTTGGTACTGATTGCTACGGCCCTCCTGGCGGCGGGCCCGGTGGCGATCGGTGTAGTGTCAGCCTCGGAACACGCCGCGGTGCGTTCTTTCTCCTCCGAATGGGTGGCCCCCGGAGGGGAAATAACCGTGACCATCGCCGTCAACGACTACGGCCCCTTCGGGCAGGTGCAGGAAACCCTGCCGGAAGGGTTCGCTTTCCTTGGGACGACCCTTTCCGAAGCAGCCGTCGGGTCAACGATCGGCACCATGAAATTCACCCTGCTGGGTGATGAGGAGTTCACCTATACGGCCCGGGCGCCGGATGAGGAGGGGGAGTACAGCTTCTCCGGTGTGCTCCTTGACTCGTTCAGGAATGAGGAGGCGATTGGTGGCGCCACCATCCTGAGGGTGGGAGCACCGGCTACGCCGACACCACCTCCTACGGCGATGCCCACGGCAACACCGCAGCCGACACAAACCCCGGAGCCAACCCTGGAGTCAACCCCGGAGCGGACACCGACTGCAGAGCCGACGGCCATCCCTGAACCGACGGCGACGCCTGGTACCTGAGCCCACTATCACTCCAACACCAACGGCGACGCCCGTGCCTACCGCCACGCCGCTACCTCCGGCTACCGAGACAGCCACGCCGGAGCCCTCACCCACGGCGACGCCAACCGGGACGCCCGTGCCAACTGCCACTGAGACCCCTACCCCCGCGCCCACAGCGTTACCCGCACTAGCAGCCTGTCCGAGAAACAGGATTGGTGAGCCATCGAGGGTATGATGGTGTGAGCATCAGACGAGCGGAGCGGTCAATGAGCAAGACCTACCTTCCCTACGATCCGGACCAGCAGTTGCTGCTGCCGGCGGCCCTCCAGGAATGGCTGCCGCCGGACCACCTGGCCTACTTCACCTCCGACGTCGTGGATCAGTTGGACCTATCGGACATCACCGCCCGCTACGAGCAGGAGAGGCGGGGCGGCCCTCCCTACCATCCCAGGATGATGGTGAAGGTGCTGCTCTACGGCTACTGCGCCGGCGTGGCCTCCTCGAGGCGCATCGCCCAGCGGCTGCACGAAGACATCGCCTTCCGGGTGCTGGCGGCGAACAACACGCCGGACTTCCGCACCGTCTCCGACTTCCGAAAGGACCATCTGGAGGCGTTGGGGAACCTGTTCCTGCAGGTGCTGGCGTTGTGCCAGCAGGCCGGGCTGGTGAAGCTGGGGCACGTGGCGCTGGACGGGACCAAGGTGAGGGCCAATGCCTCCAGGCACAAGGCGATGAGCTACGGGCGGATGAAAGAGAAGGAAGCGCGGTTGCAGGCCGAGGTGGACGAGTTGCTCCGCAAGGCGCAGGAGGTGGACGAGGAGGAGGACCGCCGGTACGGGAAGGACAGGCGTGGGGATGAGTTGCCGGAGGAACTGGCCTTCCGGGAGGGACGGCTGCGGAAGATACGGGAGGCCAAGGCGGCGCTGGAGGCCGAGGCACAGGCGGAGGCGGAGCAGGCTGAGTCCGAGGGACGGAATCACCCCGGGGTGCCTGATGACAAGGCGCAGCGGAACTTCACCGACCCGGACTCCCGCATCATGCCCGGCCCGGGAGGGAGGGATTTCCAGCAGTCCTACAACTGTCAGGCGGTGGTGGACAGCGAGCATCAGGTGATCGTGGCGGCCCGTGCCACCGATCAGCCCTCGGACAAGGGGCAGGCCGTGTGCATGATTGAGGAGACCATCCTGAACGTGGGCACAGTCCCAAAGGAGGTATCCGCCGACGCCGGGTACTACTCGGCCAAGGAGGTTGAGGAACTCTGCGCCCTGGGAGTGGACCCGTTCGTCGCGCCGGAGAAAACCCGCCACGGCTGGGTGCCGCCACCGGCGCCCCGGGGCCGCATACCCAAGGGACTGTCGGCCAGGGAACGGATGCGGCGCAAGCTACAAACCAAGCGAGGCAGGCAGCGTTACGCCCTTCGGATGGAGACGGTGGAACCGGTATTCGGCCAGATCAAGCAGGGCCGGGGCTTCCGGCAGTTCCTGCTGCGGGGTCTGGTGAAGGTAAACCGGGAATGGCTGCTGATCTGCGCCGGCCACAACCTGCTCAAGCTGTTCCGATTCGGGGCCGGTGGCGCTGGCAAGGTGAGGGGTAAAGGAGCCAATGGGAACAACAGGGCCACGTACCGGACCATGGGCAGTGGGCTTTTCAAGCGACAATCCGCATGTGCCCGTCTGCACCACGCCAGAACCGTTGCCGCAGGGTAATCCCGGCTGACCGACACCGCCAGTTGGTCAATCCTCAGACGGGCTCCTAGAGGCAGAAGCGGAGCCAACAGAGACACCGACCGTGGAGGACGATGGTGGAATACCAGGACCGTTTCTGGCGATCATTCTCGCGGTGATCGGGGTCTGGGTTGTTGCTGGAGTGGTGGGTCTGTTCATATACGTGCGGAAGCAGCGGCGGTGGCCCTGGTCCATATTCCCGTTGCGACGGAGGGAACCAACGCCAACGGCCGACCCGGATGAAGAACCTTAGAGCCAACCCAATCGTGGCTTTGGATACAGTCGCAGCCAACTAACTACAGCCGCATCACAGAGAGTGAGTTTCGAAAGTCACGTTGTGGCGAGGCCAACGACCTCTCGTACCATAGCTGCCGCGGAAATGGTGCCCCACCCGTGCGTGCAGAAGTAGCCACGGCCAATGCACATCTAGGGATTCCGACAGTCAGATGTGTCGTTGGGAGTCGCAACTATGTCCCTGTCTCCTCGAAATTGTGAGCCTTTTGAGAACCGGCGTTGTGCCTGGAATTGCTGATAGTTAGGTTGTTGTAGGCGTCGCGCCCGGCGGACAATGAACCATCAGTTCCTCGGACGATTTCCCGGAGACTGAAGGGTAGTTGACCACGCACCCCCAGAACACAAGAGGATGGAACTTGCCCCATAAGGGAGGAAACCCATGCAAACAACTGTAACAACCACGAAAAAGCTGCCGAGGAGTATCTCACAACAAGAGCGTCAGCTTGGGCCGCGTTTGCGAATCTGGAACAAGCTTTGTGAGACGCCAAGAGGGCCGCTGTCGACTCAGGGACGTTGGCGGTATATGAACAAAGCATAGTAGTTACTGGCTGGTACAAAGGAGGAGTAGACCCTAGAGACCAGACGGTCAGCGCCATCGACAATACTGGAGTAGCCAGGACTGGAGGCGTGTTGGGACTGGCGGGTGCCATAGGAGCGCCTGCCGGAGCTTGGGCACTGGTCGGAACATTTGGAACGGCTTCCACAGGGCCGCCATCGGCGGTCTCTCCGGGGCGGCCGCGACCAGTGCGACCGCCGCATGGTTCGGCGGGGTAGCGGTGGCGGCAGAAGGGCTGGGAATCGCAGCAGCTCCTTTCGTCCTCACAGGGATCGGGACCCTCGTCGGATTGGGAATCATCGGCATCACCACATTGATAGCCAAGGAAAGGAGCAACAGGTACGAAACCGCGATGGATGAGGCCGAGAGAACCATGGAGGAAGTAGAAAGGCGCATGGATGTAAATTCGTCCCATTTGAGAAGCTTGAAACAGTAGGCCAACCAGAACTCGACCAGAGTTATCAAAGCCACAGGAGTGCTGGAAGCCCTCAAGATCGACGATGCGGCAATCTTGCTCGATCAGGCGATGAGAGAATCGGAGGAGGCCTTCCGGCTATTGGAGAAGCCCCTGCCTCACACGCGCCTTACATCGGGAAACACAGCCCGATACGCTCCTTCACCGAAACCACTACCACCATGGACACCATCATATTGAGATGGGAAGATCCGGACGGAGGAGAATCCGAAATCCACTCCTACAGGATCATCAGCGTAACGGCCTTTGGGGAGGAGAACAAAGTTCTCGCGACAGTGAAGGAACCGGAGTTTACCCACCAGTACTTGGAACCCGGCAGAAGCTACAGGTACAAAATCGTCCCCATCAACTGTGTGGCTGAAGGGGACTCCCCCGAGACCTTCGAGGTGGGGACTCAATCCCTCTAACCTGAGGTCAAACCTGCAGGCTGACGCCTCGCAGATGCCCGCCAAGGGCATGATCCGCAACGCCACGGTGGTGGTTCCTGCCATCGTGGTGGCCGAGTTCCACTACCTGTCGGCCAAGCTGGGCAGTTCCCTGGAACCGTCGGCATTGCTGGAGGCGCTGGACTCGGTGAGCGGGATGGAACTGTCCGAGTTGAACCGGGCACAGCTGGCGAGGCTGGACCGGTTTCCCGAGGTCCCGGAGATGCATGGCCGGCTGATCGCCGCGGAGTCCGACGCGCTGGGCCCGTCCCCCGCAAACGATGACGACGAGGACACCTTTGAGGACCAGGTCAACCGGATTATCGAGAGTAGGCAACTCCTGTCCAGCGCCTCGTACTTCGCCTTCACCGCGACTCCCAAGAACAAGACCCTGGAGCTGTTCGGAACCCCCGGCCCGTAGCCTGACGGCGCGGTCAAACACCTGCCTTTCCACGTCTACACCATCAAGCAAGCCATACAGGAGGGCTTCATCGTGCACGTGCTGGCCAACGATACTCCGGTCAGCCGGTACTTCAACATCTTCAAGAACATCGAGGATGACACGCAGTTCGACCCCAGGCGCGCCCAGAAGAAGCTCCGCATGCCTGCGGAGAACGACGAATACGCCATCCCTCAGAAGGCCGGGATCATCGTCGACCACTTCAACGAATCCATATTCGTCCCCAAGGGGATGGGCGGGCAGGGCAGGCCAGGGCCATGGTCGTCGTCGACGGCGTGGACCGGGCCAGACGGTACTACAACGCCAACAGGGAGCGGATTGCCGAGGATGGGCTGACGTTCCGCGCTCTTGTGGCCTTCTCCGGGTCTCGGACAGTCGAGGGCCTGTATGGCCAAGAGGTGAGCGAGGCGCAGATGAACGGGTTCCCCGAGGGCAAGACCGCCTACCGCACCGAGAAACAGTCCTCGGTCCGTATCACGCTGGAATATGAGGACGCTGAGATAGACCCGATTCAGGCCCAGCGCGGCGGGGGCCTGACCGACGCCCTTGACACTTTTGGCCGCTTCAGCGCGCTAACCTGACGCACCCCCTCGGTGGATTCGGGCTAAAGACCAATTGGAGCGTGGAACCGGAAGGGCGCAAACAACCACAGAGTAATACGGGAAACTCTACTGAATAAAAAGGGAATTAGCGCGGACTGGAAAACCCTAAAAATCTACACCAATGTGGTAGAATTGGCTTTTCCTTGCGGGAAGTGGCATCGCGTGAATTGGCACGTGAGCCCGCCTTCCCCCGATGCACTACAGATTCACGGCAACACCGACGCGAGCGAGGTTAGCTCCGTTATGTCGACTACCTTGGTGATCGAAAGCGTCCGGCACCTGCTTGCCCAAGCCGTTGAGACTGCTCGAAATGATGGAGTGGTCCGGCTGGAAACTATGCCGGACATCCAGGTGGAGCACCCCGGAAATCCGGACCACGGAGACTTTGCAACCAATTTACCCCTGCGCCTTGCCCGGGCCACGCGCATCAACCCCTTGGAACTCGCTCAGGCACTTGTGGCTCGAACGCCTGAGAGCGCTTCCATTGGCCTGGTGGAGGCAGCCCCACCAGGATTCATCAACTTCCGTCTCAAGGACGCCTGGCTCCAGCAGCAGGTGGAGGAGGTGCGGGCGGCTGGGGCATCCTTCGGCAACGTCGATTGCGGCGAGGGCCGCAGTGTCATGGTGGAATTCGTCAGCGTCAATCCCACCGGACCCGTTCACGTTGGCCACACCCGCGGCGCAGTAATGGGAAGCGCTCTGGCAAATGTGCTGGAGGCCGCCGGGTTCTTGGTCACCAGGGAGTATTATGTAAACGACGCTGGAACCCAGATGGAGGCATTTTACCGGTCGGTGCTTACGCGTTACCGGCAGTATTTCGGCCGGGAATCGGAAATGCCAGCCAACGGCTATATGGGCGATTACATCTTCGATCTCTCGCAGGAAATCGCAGAATCTGAGGGCGACCGGTTCCTGAACCTGCCGGAGGATCAGGCCATTCGGGAAATCGGCGATCTTGCCCGCGAAAAGATGGTGGGGCTCATTCGCGAAGACCTGGGCAAGATAGGCGTGCAGTTCGACAACTGGTTCAGCGAGCGAACTCTTTTCGCCAGTGGCGAATATGACGCAGCCCTTGGTCAGTTGAGAGAGCAGGGCTACCTCTCGCAACGGGAGGACGCCTTGTGGTTCAATTCGACCATGCTGGGCGACGAAAAAGACAACGTGGTGGTTCGCACATCGGGTGAACCCACCTACTTCGCGTCGGACATCGCCTACCACCACAACAAGTTCATCGGGCGCGGCTTCGACTCTGTGGTCAACATCTGGGGGGCCGACCACCAGGGACATGTCCCGCGTGTCAAGGCGGCGATAGAGGGACTGGGAATCGACCCTGACCGCCTCACCATCCTGATTGCCCAGATGGTCACTCTGAAGCGAGGCGAAGAGGTCGTGCGGGCCTCGAAGCGTACCGGCGAGTTCGTTTCTTTGCGCGATCTGGCAGACGAGGTGGGCGGCGATGCCTGCCGCTTCTTCTTCCTGTCGCGTACCCCGTCAACGCAGATGGAGTTCGACCTCGAACTGGCGAAGAAAGAGTCGTCTGAAAACCCTGTCTATTATGTCCAATATGCCCACGCTCGAAACGCCGGCATCCTGAGCTTGGCCCGTGAACAAGACATCAACTGGAGCGGGGGCGACGTTTCCCTACTGACCCATCCCAGCGAACTGGCCCTGATACGGCACATGCTTCGCCTGCCTGAACTGGTGCAGCAGATGGCGCAGAGCTTGGAGCCGCACCATCTGGCCCATTTCACCATGGAACTGGCGACTGCTTTCCACGGTTTCTACGAGAATTGCCGGGTAATTTCAGCCAGTCCCGAGGACGCCGAAATTACCTTGGCACGCCTCAAGCTGGTGGAATCAGCACAGATTGTTTTCCGTCGCTCCCTCGATCTGATGGGCATGACCGCCCCGGAACGAATGTAGTTCTGCCGTAATCGTGGCTTTTTGAGCGAACTGCTGCGCTATAGGAGGAAACCAGGATACTGAAAGACTGAAAAGGACAAGGTGAACGGACCCTCCAAATGGAAATACTCATCCGTATAAACAGAATTGCGTGGCAGTTTCGCAGTCGCCTTATTTTGGCCTACGTCACCTTTGCCATCGCCGTCGGCTTCTCCCTTTTCATCCCCTTTCTCTTCGGCCAGGCCATCGACACCCTGGTCGCGTATGACGAAGCCTCCGAGTCTTTCATCGGCAATAATCCTCTGAATTCCACCCTGCTGTGGCTTGCCATTGGGTTGCTGGTAGCCAGCCTGTGCCGGGGCTTCTTCGACTTCGCCCGCACCTACACCACCGACTCGCTCTCCCAGAAGGTCTCCTATGTGCTGCGCAACCAGTTCTACAACAAGTTGCAGCACATGAGTTTCGCCTATCACGACCGCGAGCACACCGGCGATCTGATGTCGAAGGCCACTGCGGACGTGGAGGCGATTCGCCGTTACGTCAACATCGGCATGGTCCGCTCCATCGAGGCAGGTCTTCGCGCTGTGGCGTTGCTGGCGATACTCATTTTCATCAACTGGGAACTGACACTCATCAGCCTGGCCTTCATTCCGTTTATCGTTACGCGTTCCGTGCTTGTGATGGGCCGCCTGCGAACCATGTGGACCCAGGCGCAGATAACCATGGGCGAAACTGTGACCGTCCTGCAGGAGAACCTGGTCGGAATGCACGTGGTCAAGGCCTTTGCCTCAGAGGAATACGAGAAGCGAAAGTACGATCGCAAAGCGCAACAGCTGCGCGTCGAATATTTCCAGTCGGAGCGGACCCAGGGAACCAACAGTGCCTGGATGTCCTTCTATTTCACCGTGGCGCTGGGGCTCATACTCTGGTACGGCGGGTGGGAAGTTCTACGCGGGGACCTGTCACCAGGCGAGTTGGGTATGTTCATGCTGTTCCTGAACCAGCTCACCTTCCCCGTGCGCATGGCTGGCTTCATCATCAACAGCTTCTCCCGGGCCATATCCTCCGGCCGTCGGCTGTTCGATGTACTCGACGCCCAATCCCCAGTGTCGGAACGGGAGGATGCCATTGAACTGGGACGCGCAGAAGGAACGGTCCGCTTTGAAAACGTGTCCTTCGGCTATGATCCTCGTGCTCCTGCTCTCCAGAACGTTAACATCACCGCGGAACGGAACCAGGTCATCGCCATCCTTGGCGCTCCGGGGAGCGGCAAGAGCACCATCGTCAACCTCCTTCCGCGCTTCTACGAAGTGGATGAGGGCCGTGTAACTGTAGACGGCATAGACATCCGCGACCTTACTTTGGAATCCCTGCGACGCAACGTGGGAATTGTGCAACAGGACGTTTTCCTGTTCAGCGCCACCATCCGTAACAACATCGCCTACGGCTCTACCGAAGCAACCCTGGACGACGTGATGCAAGCTGCCAAGATTGCTCAGTTGCACGACCACATCATGTCCCTCCCCGATGGCTACGACACCTGGGTGGGGGAACGAGGCACCACCCTCTCCGGTGGTCAGAGGCAGCGGATGTCCATCGCCCGCAGCGTTCTGATTGACCCGCCAATCCTGATCCTTGACGACTCGACCTCCAGCGTGGACGTGGAGACCGAGCGGCTGATCCACGCTGCCATGGTGGCGGTGATGAGGGGACGAACCACCTTCGTCATAGCTCACCGCCTCAGCACTGTCCAGAACGCCGACCATATCATCGTCCTGGACCGGGGCCAGATCGTAGAGCAGGGCTCCCACGAACAACTGGACGCTGTAGGGGGAATCTACCACGAGATTCTCGAGTTGCAGCTGCGTCCCCAGGAGGAGATGATGCTGGACGTTGGATTAACACCAGAAACCGCAGTGGGGCGGCCCTAGCATGCGAATGGGAGGGCCGGGAGGCGGCTTCGGCGGAATGATGGGTGGCATGCGCGGCCTGAACGCGGCCGGGGACCGCGCTGCCAACGCCGACAACATTAAAGACGAGGGCATCGTGGGGGCTGCCTACGACCACCGGGTGGTGATGCGGCTGATGACCTACATCGCACCCTACAAGCGCGACGCCACCCTGGCCCTGATGGCGGTCTTGCTCTACACCGCAGCGAATGTCTGCATTCCGTACCTGGTTGCAGTGGGTATCAATGTGGCCATTGACGAAGGCGACTTGGAATTGCTGCACTGGGTCGGCGCAGCATTCCTGCTGGTCGCGGTGCTGCATTTTATCGGAAACTATCTGCAATTTGTATTCATGCCCAGAGTGGGTCAGGGCATCCTCTATTCCCTTCGCACCAAGATGTTCAATCACCTGCAGGAACTGTCTCCATCGTTCTATCACCGCACTCCCGTCGGCCAGATTATGTCGCGCAGCCAAAGCGATGTTGCCCAGTTGCAGGAGACTTTTGAGCTCATCGTGCAGAGCTTCTCCGACCTGCTGAGCCTCGTGGGCATCATCGTGATGATGCTTATCATCGACTGGCAACTCGCCTTGGTCTGTCTGTCCATAGTCCCGCCCCTTTTCTTTATCCTGGGCTACTGGCAAAGGTTCGCGCGGAATTCCTTCATGCGAATCCGCCGGGCGATCGCAATGGTCAACGGAGAGTACAACCAGAATATAACCGGTGTGCGCGTGGTACAGAGTCTCAACCGTCAGGACGCCAACATGGCCCACTTCGACGAGTTGAACTCTGAGCACCTGAACGCCAACCTGGAAGCCAGCCGCTTCTCCGGCGCCCTGCAGCCCGTTGTGGAGATGCTCATCGGCATCGCCATGGGATTCGGCGTGGTTCTGGTTGGCGGAATAATGGCCAAGGGCGGCGCGCTGGAGTGGGGCGTGCTGGTTGCTTTCGCCCTATACATCCAGCGGTTCTTCGAGCCCGTTCGACACCTGACCATGCAATACAGCCAGCTCCAGCGTGCCATGGCCGCCGGCGTACGCATATTCGAGGTGCTGGACCTGAAGCCCGAGGTTGAAGACGACCCCGACGCCCCGGACTTGCCGTCGGCCAAGGGCGAAATCGAGTTCAGGGATGTGCGCTTCCACTACTTGCCGGGTACCGACGTGCTGGAGGACATCAACCTGCACATTCGTGCTGGGGAAAACGTAGCCATCGTGGGATCCACTGGTGCCGGCAAGAGCACTCTGGTCACACTGATCGCCCGCTTCGCCGACGTTACGCAGGGTCAGATACTGGTGGACGGCCACGACATACGGCACGTGACCCGCCGTTCCCTAGCTGGACAGATGAGCATGGTGCTACAGGAACCGTACCTGTTCTCCGGCACAGTGGCCGAAAACATACGATACAACCAGGAGGACGCCACGATCCAGGAAGTCATGGATGCGGCCAGAACAGTCGGAGCCCACGACTTTATTATTGGTCTGGAAAATGGCTACGACACCGTCCTGGCCGAAAGGGGTGTCAACCTGAGTGTGGGGCAACGGCAGCTGCTGAGCTTTGCCCGCGCCATCATTGGCAATCCCCGGATTATCATCCTGGACGAGGCCACTGCCAACATCGACACCCAGACAGAATTGTTGATCCAGAGGGCACTGAAGCGGGTCCTGGAAGGCCGCACTTCCATCGTCATCGCACACCGGCTCTCCACGGTTCGAAACGCCGACAAGATAGTTGTTCTGAACCGCGGCCGGCTGGTGGAGATCGGAAACCATGAGGAATTGCTGGCCATGGGAGGCGTCTACGAGCGCCTGTATGCGGTAAATTATGGGCTGATTTCAGAGCCTCTGGCCATCGTTGAAAGTAACGGCGAGGGTAGCGAGGCACTGCCGGGCCGAGGCTTTGCACCGGTACCCGCAGACGACTGAGCGCCCTGAGATGCTGTCAGGGGCGGAAGATTCGAAAGAGGTGTGACAGGCTGCAATGTACACTAGGATTCTCGTGGCTCTTGACGGTTCGGACGTTTCGGAACAGGTTGTCCCTCACGCGCGAGCCTTTGCATCACGGCTATCTCTGCCCATCGACCTGCTCATGGCCATCGAATCTGGCCATCCCAGCATCGGCCATTATCTGAACCCGGAATTGCATTCCCACGAAACGGAATCCCATCGCGCTGAACACGCTCAGAATTACCTCTCCTCCGTTGCCGCGAGGATGCGGGGAGGGGGAATTGCAGTGGAAACCGCGGTGCCCCGCGGCGAACCAGCTCAATCCATAGTCGATGCTGCGACCGGGGACCCCGGAACCCTGATCGCAATGTCCAGCCACGGCCGGTCCGGATTGGCCCGATGGTGGATGGGCAGTGTAGCCGACAAGGTCCTGCACATGGCCGACAACCCGCTGCTGCTCATTCGCTCCCAAGCCCATCATGCCATTGCTGCGGAGCAGACCCCGGAGCGGCTGATCGTTCCCATTGACGGCTCCGACGTGGCCGAGGAGGTGCTGCCTCATGTGTCGTACATGGCCTCCGGGATGGGCATTCCCGTCGACCTTGTACAGGTGACAATGTCAGAGGCTGAATATTACCAGGCAATGTCGATGGGCCTGCGGGTGCTCCCTCCCACTCTTCCGTCTTACCAGTCCTTTTCCGACAGAATGGAAGGCGAGGCCCGAGACTACATACACGAAGTCAAGCACAGGTTGGAGCAGCAGGGCGTTGCCAGCGTGGAGGCGAGGCTCATTCAGGGTTCTCCAGCGGATTCCATAGTCGACCTGGCCACGGCACATCCGCACAGCCTGGTGGCAATGACCACCCACGGGCGCTCGGGCGTGGGGAGAATGATCCTCGGCAGCGTTGCAGAGCGAGTGGTACGGCAGTCCGGCGGCCCGGTGCTGCTGGTCCGCGCTTACCACCGGGAGCAGGCTCCACTGACCGGATCACCCGTTCCGGCTTAACCCATAGTGCCAAGCGAACAGATACCGGGGCCGCGCAGTCGACAGGATCGCGCGGCCCCGGCGCTTGTATGCCCCATCAGCGCCGACAAATCAAAGCCATGAAACATCGGTGAACAAGTTTTAGCAGCTGGTCGAAAGCGGGGGCGGCGGCGACTCACTTTTTGGCCACCACCACCCCGTCACAACCGCCATCGTGAATCGACCGGCACTCGCCAAGGCCGCTTCATTGAAACCCGGCTTCCCTTCCGCAGAGCCGACCACCTACCTCGGCCCATTTGCAGTCAGCATCCGCGGGGGGTCCAAGCCTATTGCTGGCTTTGCTGGTAGCGCTCTATGGCTTGCTTGAAGATCGGGTAGGGATGCGCGCCGGTGAACAGCAGGTTGCCCACCAGGAAGGTCGGAATGCCATTTATGCCGTACTGCAGCGCTTCGCGGTACTGAGCAATCACGGTCTCCGAGTGCTCGCCCTGCTCGAGGCTGCGGGCCATGTCGTCGCCGTCAAGGCCTACGCCCTTGCCTATCTCAATCAGCGTCTCAATCTGGCCGATATCCTTCCGGTCCTCCCAGAAGGCCTTGTAGGCTGAGTGGTGGAATTCCATGAATTTGCCCTGCTGCTGGGCATATTCGGTGGCTTCCAATGAGTAGAGTGTGTTGGGGGTGTATGGCGGGGGCTTCATGATAAGGCCCGATTCCCTCGCCTGCCCACGCAATGGTTCCGACAGTTCATCCTCGGTCTCGCCCGCCCGCGGCCCCCGTTCCGCGCCCTCTTTCGGAGTATCGGGACGCAGAAGGTAGGCGCGGCCCTCTACCTCGATATCAAACTCCTTGGCCAGCTTGTCGACCCGCTCCAGGCCGATATAGCACCAAGGTCAAATGTAGTCGTACCAGACGGCCACCCGCACTCCGGAGTGGTCGTGCTCTCCATTGTGAGTTTCCTGTGTCATTGTGGCCCTCCTCACGGTCGATTGGGTCCCTTCTTTCGTGTCATCCGTGTCATCCGAAAATCAGACAAAATGACTGCCTTCCGCTTCCAGTAGCCCGGCGATTTCACTGAGACTGGAAATCTTCGGACAGCCGTCCACCGGTTCATGCCAGCCTCCCCGGTCAAGCAGCGCGGCGTACATCCCCATGGCGCGGGCGCCAGCAACGTCAGATCGCACCTGATCGCCGATGTGGAGCACCTCGCCCGGGTGGACATCAGCCCGGCGAAGCGCCTCATTGAAGATGGGCGGATGGGGTTTTTCGGAACCGGCCAAGGTGGAATTTACGCAAAAATCCAAGAAATGCTCAAGCCCGGCCTGCTTAACCAGCGGGACCAGGTCTGCGCGCAGGTTTGTGATGACTCCCAGCTTGTAGGACCGCTCTCGCAGGGCTTTCAGCGAGGGAAGAGTGTCTTCGAAGGGCATGAATTGCTTGGGCACAGCTATGGCCAATTCCCATATCTGCCGCGCCAACTGCTTTGAAACCGGAATTCCCGCAGTTTCCAGGATCAGCTGCTCGTACTCCGAAAAAAACTCGAGGCGGCGTTCCGGAGATCTCAGGGACAAAGGCTCCTCTTCGTTTGCCCTGTTGAAAAGTATGTCGGCCTTGGCGTAGCCTCCCCTGATGGCCTCCCGTGAGACGGTTATCCCCTTGGCAAAGCAGGCAGCCGTCTGGATTTCCTCCAGAGGCGGCCAGAATTTGACGAGGGTGTTGTAAAAGTCGAACGTGATTACCTTGATCATTCAATTGCCCAGATAGAAGGAGTACCGGCGGAAGATTAGCCAGTCTAACACGGAGCGGGGTTTGACGCGACTGCGAGTTACACAGGCATCAAATTCACCGCCAGACCTGCCAACATGGGTGCATGCCGGATGGTCTGCGGCATCCTGGTTAGACCAGGACAGATTGGGAGTGCGACGTTCGCAGCTGTTCTGCGGCCGCTATGCCAGACTGGACAATTCCTGGTTTACCAACACAGCAAGCTCCGACATACTGGCAGACAGACTCGTGCCGCTCACGCGGCTTCGACCGAAGACAACGGTGGCGTCCCGACCCGGTATACTGGCCGGGGGCGTGTCCCAGGTATGGCGCCCGGGTCGCCGGGGAACGCGAGACTGGGTGGTCGCATGTTGGCGTACCCAGGCGCGATTTTCGCCGTCGTCCGTTCAAGACCCGGTCATGCTCGTCCCGTCCGCGACTCGTAGTTCAGGGGAGATTCAACGGTGTTACGCGGATTTCAGGCCAATGCATAGCAATGCTAGGCATTGGCAGCAAGATACCTGATAATTATTCTTGACGTGGGCGGGGTGGCCCACATCAGAGCAAAAATAGGACAGCAAAGCACATGAAGCTCGCCATAGGTGCCGATCACGCCGGTTTCGACCTGAAATTGCAGATAGTACCTTGGCTGCAGGATGCCGGGTATGATGTCGTGGACGTAGGTGCACACTCCCTTGATCCGGCCGACGACTTTCCCGACTTCGCTGCGGCATTGGGCAAAACGCTGAACGTCGGCGAAGCTGAGCGCGGCGTTATGATCTGCGGCAGCGGTGTCGGCGCCACCATAGCCTCCAACAAGGTTAGCGGGGTTCGTGCGGCCCTGTGTCACGATACCTACACCGCCAGGCAGGGGGTGGAGCACAATGATATGAACGTCCTGTGCCTCGGAGGCCGGGTGATTGGAATAGAGACTGCCAAAGAGGTGATCTCAGCGTTCCTTGGCGCCAGCTTCACCCCGGAAGAACGTTTTCTCCGTCGGATCGGCAAGGTAGGAGAGATCGAGCAGGGGATGGGCAAATAGACTTGTACAGCCAAGCGAAAACGGACTGTCGGGAACGCCTAGGTAGCGTCCTCCGCAAGTAGCCGCAGAGTTTCCGCCACCTCCCGAGGCGATTCCAGCTGATGCAACGCCACGGTGCCTTGGCGAACATCGCCAATGAACACGGCAATACCGCCCATATCCTGCACCACTCTGAATCCGTCCTCGTCGGTCCTGTCGTCGCCGAAATAGACCGGAAAGGGCACGTCTCCACACTCGTCCCGGATTTTCTCTATGGCCCTGCCCTTGTCCCACGAGATGGCGGGGCGTACCTCCACCACCATCTTTCCCTGGGTCAGGCGAATATCGCCGCTTTCGACGTAAGGCGCGGCCGCAGCAGCAACGGAAGATTCAATACCGGCGACGCGCCACTCGGCGGCGGCACGGTAATGCACAGTCAGTGTCAGGCCCTTGTGCTCAACAATGACACCCGGGGTGTCGACCAACAACGCCGCCAGTCGCTTCTCAGCATAGTCCAGGTGTTCGCGGGCTGCCACTGCCCCAGGGTGGACAAAGTCCATCCCGTGTCCGCGGATCTCCATCCCGTGATTCCCGGCATGGATCAGACCGGGAATGTCGGCGATAGTGGACAGATCAGCCAGGCTGCGGCCACTGACGATACCAACAACGTATCGTGGTTGGGCAGCCAGCGACTCCAGCAGCTTGCGGACCTCGCCTGAGAGGAGCGCGTCCCCGGGCCTCTTGACTATAGGCGTGAGGGTGCCATCGTAGTCGAACAGCAGCAGCACCCTCCCGTAGCGTCGCAGGCGTGCGCGGACAGAAGGCCAGATGTTGAGGAGGTGCGCCATTTCGTACTTCTGCTCACATCCGCCCTCATCGTTCGGGGACAGGGCAGCGGCGGCAATGTCTGACAGCCAGGCCCGGTCAGGCGCTGCGAATCGGGCGCCGGGCGCGTCGGCCCACCTGCATCATGTCAACGAGCGAACGGGCGGCCCACTTGTATATATTGTTTTCCTGCACAACCGCCCTCATGTTGGCCATTCGCATCTGGCGCTCCATCCGGGGCATCTCCACCGCCTGGCGGATGGAGTCCCCGAACTTTTTCACATCGTAAGGGTTTACGATCAGTGCGTCGGTCAATTCCAGTGCCGCGCCGGTGAATGGACTGAGGATCAGCACGCCGTCGTGATCGAAGCGGCTGGCAACGTACTCCTTGGCAACCAGGTTCATACCGTCGTGCAGCGAACTCACCACGCAGAACTGGGCCAGGCGACGGAGGGCCATCAGTGTCAGGTTCGGCAGGTCTGTGGGCATGTACATTATCGGCTGCCAGTCGTCAGTGGCGAACCGGCCGTTTACGTCGTCCAGAAGCCGTTCGATCTGGTCCGCCAATTCCTGGTACGCGATGATGTTGGTCCGGCTCATCACCCCTGCCTGAATGAAAACCACCTTGCCAATGTACTTGGGATTCTCCTCAAGGAATCGCCCGATGGCGCGGATACGATGGGGAATACCCTTGGTGTAGTCGATGCGGTCTATACCCAGGCCCACTATCTTGTCCTCAAGGCCCCACTCGGCGGTCAGACGCTCCATCTCCGCCGAAACCTCTGGGCTCTGGGCCTCGGTCTCCAGCTGATGGAAGTCCACGCTGATGGGGACAGGGCGGACAAAAGTGGAATCATCGCGGTGGTAAACCAGGCTGTACTCTTCGTTAACTCGGGCGCCCAGGATGCGGGAGGCGGCCTCCATGAAGTTGTTGCAGTGGTCTCCGAGGTGAAAGCCGAGCATGTCGTTGCCCAACAGGCCGTCCAGCAACTCCTCCTGCCAGGGGCAAATGCGGAAAATTTCGTAATTTGGCCAAGGAATGTGCCAGAATTGCCCGGTAATTACGTCCTGGTCAACCTCGCGCAGAAACCGTGGGAGCAGGGCCAGATGGTAGTCCTGTATGAACACGGCTGCCGGGCGTCCGTCTATCTCCTCGAGCACCTGGCTGGCAAATCTCCGGTTTACCGCAGTGTATGTTTCCCAGTCGGATTGATCGAAGGTAGGTTCTATGAATGCATTGTGGCAGAGGGGCCAGAGACCGTCGTTGGAGACCCCGTAGTAGTAGCCGCGCTGTTCCTCATCGTTCAGCCATACCAGCCGCAGGGTGTAGGAGGGGTCGTCCGGAGGTACCATGACCCTGTTTCGCTCGTCGACCGCCAGGTAATCTCCTGCGCCACCGCCGTGGGCGATCCAGGTTCCCGTGCACTCCTGCATCAGAGGATCAATCGCAGTCGTAACCCCCCCAGCGGGCGTGGTTACTCGCAACTCACCGTCGACCAGTTCATGGACATACGGTTGACGGTTGGAAACCACTATGATCCGATAGTCGCCTATCTCCCTGTTGACCAAGCGACGCAACCGGTCTCTCGTCCAAACGGGTTCTCGCACCTCAGCCCTCAGTCGCCTCCGCGGTCATCGATAGTATGTTCTCACCATTCCTATACAGAATTCTGGCACACCAAAGGTGAGTAGGTCAAACCCGATGCGTCACGGCTATCATTTCCTCAGACCAGCACCCGCTCTTCGGGCCGCTAGAATTCGGCGGATCGAAGTGGCCAGGACGACCGCCGGATGCAACAGGGTTTTGAAGAGGAACCCCGTCCTTCGCCTGCCCCTGAAGTTCGACGAATTGGGGCGATCTGCTTTTGAATCGTATGTTCGCGGCCGCCCGGGTGGCTGCTGATCCGGAGGCAGGCGGTCGTAGGCGAGCCGCCTCTCCGGGTCGATGAGGACATCCCGAGCCTCAGCTATTTCCTGGAGAATGGCCGCGGTTCCAGGATCGTGTTCTCTGCCAGGATAGAACTCCCGATACAACCTCTGGTAGGCCCTGACAATGGTCTGTTCGGGGGCGTTGGGCTGAACACCCAGAATGTCGTAGTAATTCCACGTGGCACGCGGATCGGTGGCCGCCCGCACGCGCCTCTGAAAATAGAAGCGGCGGACATTCTGTTGCCCTTCCGGACCAGACCCTGAACGAGATGCGACCCCGCTATCTCGATTTGCATCATATTCCGCCCTGCGTGAAGGGTCTGCCAGAGTCCGATAGGCAGTATTGATCTCGTGGAACCTCTCGGACGCGTCCGGATCAGGGTTCACATCGGGATGGTACCTGCGCGCAAGACGACGGAACGCCCGGCGGATTTCATCCACTGTGGCGGATGGCGTAACGCCCAGTATGGAATAGTAGTCGTTCAAACGCTGACGCCTGTCCGGCAAGGGCACCAAAGCGGGCTGCGGGGACGTACGCATCATGATACCATTTGCTCGAACGGCTTCCGCAAAGCCGCACCACCCATAGAACCAAGAATTAAGCTGATAGAGGAGGCCCCATGGCACTGTTTGTTCGCCGCGACCTCACCGACAGCGTCCCCACAGCCGAGGGCAACATGCACTTCGTAAAGAAGGGCGCAGGCTATCCAGTGGTACTGCTTCATCCGCTCGGCACGTCGGTCTGGACCTGGGAGTACGTGATCGACGCCATCAGCCAGAATTACACGGTCTATGCCTTCGACATGCTGGGACACGGCGATTCTGACAAGCCCCAGCGGCATTTCAACATGCCGGACTACGCCCACGCTCTCGACGAGGCCTGCCAGGTGCTGAACATCCACCGGGCTCATATCGTAGGCAACTCGGTGGGGGCTGTGCTGGCCACGGAGACCGCCGCCAGCTTCCCCGACCGCGTGGACAAGCTCACGCTGGTGGGCGCACCGGTCTGGAGCGCCTTCAATGCAAAAGAACGGCTCGCCGACACAATGGCACAGTACGACGCTGACGGCCTGCCCAAACCGCGCACTCTGCAGGACCTGAAGGACGGCACCACTTTCGCCGAACCCAGGGAGGAATGGCTGGACAGGAACAACGCCAGCCGGGCCAAGGCCGGGCTGTGGGTATGCAAGCTGATGGAGTCCCTGTCGTGGTATGACATTATGTCTCGTTTGCCGCTGATCAAGGCGTCGTCGACCTTGGTGCTTTATGGCGAGATCGACCGCCTGAGAGACGGTGAGGAACTGCTGCACAACAACATAGTCAACGCGCGAAAGGTGGTGCTCCCCGGGATCGGGCACATACCGCAGGTGGAGGACCCGGAGGCCTTCCTCGGCGCACTACTGCCCTTCCTGGCGGAATAAGCGGAATAAACACACCATCCAGGCCCCAATGGCGGGACCGGCAGCAGAGTTTGGAGTGCACCACTGCCGAGCTTGTTTCTGGTCTTGCTCATATCTTGGGGCTTGGCTTGTGGGGCAGACGAGACCATCGTACCCTTGCCGACCGAATAGTCACCAGGACTCGGAGGAACCCAAGCTTTCTCGAGGCCAGGGTTGGTCCGGAGTCGGTGGACTGGGAGGGCGTTGACTGGCCTCTCCTCTCTGACGCGATTGAGGGATTCGAAGACGATCCTGGCTATCGGTATGCGATCGGAATGGATCTCTCTGACGTCTGGCGGTGCAGAGAGAAACCGCCGCGGGATGCCTCCAGGTACGGCGACCGGCTGATCGAAAATCTGGAAAAGGTGCAGGAGCCTTGACGCAATGACTATCGGCGGAAGACAACCCCTGCGGCTGATGGAGACCTGGCGCTCCATCTTCTACACGCCAATCTACGTTTCGGTGGCTGGCGGATTCCTGGAGAGGGAAGGGCTAGACGTGGAGTTCAGCACCTGTCCTCCGCAATTCCCACACCCTCTGAGCGCCCTGCATCATGATGCGGCCGACATCGTTCAGAGCGGGATCATGCGCTGCATTATCGCGTCGGACTGGGGCGCAGAAACCGTTCCCCTGCATTTTGCCAAGATCAACTCCCGGGACGGTTTCTTTATCCTGGGCAGGGCGCCTCAGATGGTCTTTGAGTGGGAGACCCTTCGGGGAGCCAGGGTGATTCCAGTTGGATTCTCACCAATGCCGTGGGCATCCTTACAATATGCGCTGCGACGGCACGGCCTTGAGCCGTCAGACCTGGACTTGCTGACCGGCCTCTCACTGAGCGAGGCTGTGGCTGCCTTTCGGTCGGGGGAGGCGGAGTATGTACACGTCGCCGAGCCGGTGGTGCAGCAACTCATAGCCGACGGCGCCGGACACCTGCTGGCGGCACTGGGGCCCGAAAACGGCCATTTGGCTTACAGTTCTTTTGCTGCGACCCACAGGTTCTTGAACGAGCGGACAGAGACGGCAGAACGCTTCACACTGGGATTCGCACGGGCCCTGCGCTGGCTGGGTTCCTCCAGCCCGTCCGAAATTGCTGCGGCTGTCGGGGAGTTCTTCCACGACACGTCACAGGAAATTCTGGCCGCCTCTATCGCCCGGTACAGGGAACAGGAGCAGTGGCCCGAAAGCCCGGTTCTGGCGCAACCGGAATTCGAGACCCTGCACGACATCTTGCTGGCAGCGGGAATGTGCCGCGAAAGGCAGCCCTACGACAAGATAGTCACAACCAGCATCGCCGAGGAAGCAATCTCGGTCCTCTGAGCCTGGCCTGCCCCAGAAGTCCGGAGGTTGGAAGTTCGGAGGGAAGTCCAGGGTGTTGGTCACGGGCGTATGTTGTAGAATGTCCCTTTAATGCAGCCCCGCCAGGCCCAGGATTCAGCGGCAAGACCCGGCGGCAAGGCCCGGCGACAAGCTCTTCAGGAGGCCCCCTTTGGCCAAAATAACGATTGTCGGCACTGGCTTGATCGGCACGTCGCTGGCGCTTGCCCTGCGACAATCCGAACTGCGCAACCTGGAGTTGGTGGGAACGGACTATGACAGCGGCGCCCGCAACGGCGCACAAAAGCGGGGCGCCTTTCACAAGGTCGAGAACCGGCTGCAGCCGGCGGTCGAGGGGGCCGACGTTGTGGTCCTGGCCACTCCGGTAATGGGGATGCGCGACCTGATGGAGACCATTGGCCCGGAACTGTCGAAAGACGCGGTGCTGACCGACGTGGGCAGCTCCAAGCGGACCGTGAACAAGTGGGCCGAAGAGATTCTGCCGGACAAAACGCAGTTCGTTGGCGGCCATCCAATGGCAGGGCGCGAGACGCCTGGACCGGCTCACGCAACCGCCGACCTTTTTACCGGCAAGCCATACTGCATAGTCCCCAATGCCTACGCCCGTGAACAGGCGGTATCCACTGTCACCACCATGGCCGAAGCCGTCGGCGCGAAGCCCTTCTTCATCAGTGCCGATGAGCACGACAGTTTCGTAGCCGCTGTGAGCCATCTACCATTCATGATGTCGGTCGCCCTGATGCAGACTGTCTCCAAAAGTGCCAACTGGGACGATATTGCTCAGTTGGCGTCCTCTGGTTTCAGGGACCTGTCTCGTTTGGCATCAGGCGACACGGTGATGCACCGCGACATTTCGATTACCAATCGTGAGCCCATTATCAGTTGGCTGGACTCGTACATAAGAGAGTTGTACGAGATTCGCAACCTGCTCAAGGACGAGGACGGCCCTGATCTCGCCGCCGTCGGGGGACTGTTTGAGCACGCCCACCAGGAACGTGCTCGATGGCTGGCCGGTGTAATTACGCCAGGAAGTAAGGCACAACGAGACGCCCCTGATATACCCACTTTTTCAGAGTCGATGGGCGAGATGTTCCTGGGAAGCAAGGGAATGGAGGCTCAGCGCCGGATATTCCGTGGGGACAAGGACGGCGACCGGGAGAAACGACGCCGTTAGCAGGGGAGGTGCGGAACACTGACCCGCTTTAACAGGGTCCTGTGCCCTCCTAAAACATTGACGAGGCGTCCCGTATCCCAAGAACGCGGTAGATTTCACGCCGAATACACGCCAGAGTAAAGTATGCAGCCTGCTTCCTCGGTGCGCACCGTAACAAGACCAGCCAGACTCGGTGGCGACCTGTCGGTGCCGGGCGATAAGTCGATCTCGCATCGGTCACTAATCCTGAACGCAATGGCCCGTGGCACGGCTCGGGTCACTGGCCTTTCCGACGGCGAAGACGTGATGTCCACCATGGCCTGCCTGCGCGGGATGGGTGTCGAAATAACGGAAGGCGACTTGCCGGGCGAGTACACTATCAAGGGCGGCGGGCCGGTGCTGGAGGAGCCATCAGACATTCTGGACGCCCGCAACAGTGGCACCTCCATGCGCCTGCTCTCGGGCTTGCTGGCGGCCCAACCGTTCCTTTCAGTGATCACCGGCGATGGGTCGTTGCGTTCCCGCCCCATGCGTCGCATCGTCGAGCCCCTGCAGAGGATGGGAGCGCAAGTGCTGGGCCGGCAGGGCAACTCGCTTGCTCCTTTGGTTATTCAGGGCGGTTCGCTCAAGGGGATCCAGTACGATCTCCCGGTGGCGAGCGCCCAGGTCAAGTCTTGTATCATGCTGGCCGGACTGTCGGCGGACGGCGAAACAGTGGTCCACCAGCCGGCGCTGTCTCGCGACCACACGGAGCGGATGGTTAAGGCCATGGGTGCCTCCATAGAGGAGGACGGACTGGATCTTCGCGTCAAGCCTGCCTCCCTGAGGTCCGTTAACATCGCCGTACCAGGCGATATCAGCTCGGCAGCGTTCTGGATCGTCGCTGGGCTCTGCCATCCTGATTCCCGGTTGCTTGTAAGGGGCGTCGGCCTCAACCCCAGCCGCACCGGCATTATCGACGCACTCTCGGCCATGGGCGCCGGGGGCAGCCTCCAGCTACTGGACGAACGCACCGAGGGAGGCGAGCCGGTGGCCGATCTACTGGTCACGCCGGCAGAATTACAGGGGACAGAGATCGGCGGAGACATGATTCCCCGCATCCTGGACGAAGTCCCCATTCTGGCGGTCGCAGCATGCTTCGCCAGTGGGGAGACGGTCATCCGCGACGCGGCGGAATTGCGGGTCAAGGAGTCCGACCGCATCGCCACCACCGTTCAGGAACTCTCCAGGCTGGGCGCAGACATTGAGGCACGGGAGGATGGCATGGTCATTCGAGGCACCGGGCGCCTTACGGGGGCCCCCTGCCAGTCCCACGGCGACCATCGCCTGGCCATGGCAATGGCGGTCTGCGGTCTCCTGGCCAACGGTGAAGTGGAAGTACACGGCGCCTCCGATGCCTCTGTGTCCTATCCCAGCTTCTGGCAGGACCTCGACCATCTGGCTCCGGGTCACGCCAGGGGATAGCCGGAAACGATGTCGCTCATTCCCGAAGCCAGCCCGCCTCCTCCATTGCTGGTGGTGCTGTCAGGCCCCTCCGGTGTGGGCAAAGATGCCGTACTCTCGGAGTTGCGGAGACTTGACCGCCCATGGCATTTCGCGGTAACCGCCACCACCCGGCCCATTCGGCCCGGAGAGCAGGACGGCGTGGACTATGTCTTCCTCGAGCCGGACACGTTCACCAAGATGCGGGACCGCGACGAGTTCATCGAGTGCGCAGAGGTCTACGGGCGCTGGTATGGTGTCCCGAGGAGTCAGGCACGGGACGCGCTACGCTCAGGCAAGGACGTTTTCCTGAAAATAGACGTGCAGGGAGCCGCAACCATCCGCCAGATGGCTCCGGAAGCCCTGCTGATCTTCCTGATGCCGCCCTCACTGGATGAACTGCAGCGACGGCTCACGGGCCGGATGACCGAGTCCGCCCCGGACATGGAGCGCCGCCTGCGCACCGCACAGGAGGAGCTGGCAGAGGTAAGCAACTTTGACTACCGGGTCGTCAACGCCAACGGCAGGCTGGAGCAGGCCGCCGCCGACATCGACGCCATCGTTGCCGCCGAGAAATGCCGCGTCACTCCCCGCCTGGTCCAGCTACTCTGACGCCCCCATTTTACAGGTAGTTGCTATAATGGTAACTGCGGCCCATCCATCCGGCACCCGAGGATCTTGATGACCCAGCAAAAAAACACACTTGAGTTACGCCCTCGCCTGCCCGAGTGGCTGAAGGTGCAGATGCCCGGCAGCCCCCGGTACATGCAGCTCAAGGAGCTGATGCGGAGCCAGGAATTGCACACCGTGTGCGAGGAGGCTCACTGCCCGAACATTGGGGAATGCTGGGGCCGAGGCACTGCGACGTTCATGATTCTTGGTGACATCTGCACCCGCCGGTGTCATTATTGCGCCGTCACCACTGGCCGGCCCGTCGGCATCGACCTGCAGGAACCGAAGCGGCTGGCCGAGACGGTCAAAGCCATGGACTTGCGGTACTGCGTCATTACCTCTGTGAACCGCGACGACCTGCCCGACGGCGGCGCCTACATTTTCGCGTCCTGCATCACCCGCATCCGGGAAGAACTGCCCGAGTGCCGGGTCGAAGTGCTGATCCCGGACTTCTCCGGCAACTGGGATGCACTGCGACGGGTCATTGAGGCAAGTCCGGCGGTTTTGAACCACAACATCGAGTCTACAGTCCGGGTTTTTCCACGGGTAAGGCCCAAGGGAAACTATAATCTTTCGCTGGAACTCTTGGCCAAAGCCAAGGATATCGACCCCGCAACGGTCACCAAATCGGGAATCATCGTGGGTATGGGCGAGACTTCCGACGAAGTCCTTGATACGATGCGCGACCTTCGAAATGTGGACTGCGACCTCCTGACCATCGGCCAGTACCTCCGACCTTCGGCAAAGCACATCGCCATAGACCGATTCTACACTCCGGCAGAGTTCGAGGATCTGCGGGTTGCCGGTATGGAGATGGGATTCAAGCACGTGGCCTCGGGGCCACTGGTGCGCAGTTCCTACCATGCCGACGAGCAGCACGATGCGGCCTTTGTTACCTAGTCGTCTGGTTCCGTCGGCAAATCGCTGACCTGCTCACTGCCCGTACCTCTTCCGCTCCGGCGAATATGTCTGCCTCGCACATCAGTCTCGCCCTGGTCAACGCAAATGTGCTGACCATGGAATCGGCGGAATCGGCGGTGCCGCAGGCTGAAGCGGTTGCAATCTCCGCGGACCGCATTGCGGCAGTTGGCAGCAACTCCGACATTCGCGGCCTGGCGTCTCGCGGCACCCGGTTCATAGACTGCCAAGGCCAGACCCTGCTTCCAGGGTTCAACGACGCCCACCTGCACCTGGCGGGTCTGGCTAGGCGACTTCAGGACCTCAACTGCACCCCCCAACACGCCCCGTCCATTGCCGCTTTGCAATCCCTCATCCGGGGCTGGGCTGCGGCTCGTGTGCCAGGCACGTGGGTGCGCGGCTTTGGATACGACGATCTGCAGCTGACCGACCGCCGCCACCCTGACCGGCACGACCTGGATTCTGCAGCTCCGCACCATCCTGCTTGGCTGCAGCACCGCAGCGGCCATGCCTCCTCTCTGAACAGCCGCGCGCTGGATCTGGCGGGCATCCATCGCGAGATGCCTGATCCCCCCGGCGGTGTGATCGAACGGGACCGGTTGACCGGCGAACCCACTGGCGTGATCATCGAGTCACAGTCGTTCCTCAGACAGAGGCTGGGCAACATCAGGAGCCCGGAGAATGTTGAATCCGGAATGCGCTCCGCAGACCGGTTGCTTGCCAGCTACGGAATTACCTCGGTACAAGATGCGGGCGCGGACAACGGGCTGGAGAGATGGAAGCACTTTAGTCGGCTGCAGTCTGACGGGATACTCCGGTGTCGAATCACCATGTTTGCCAGTATTGGGCGGCTGGAGGAGCTGTCTGCAGCCGCCCTGTACTATGGTTCAGGCGACCAGCTGCTGCGATTGGGGCATGCCAAGATTATGCTCACGTTGACTGCGGGTGCGCTCCACCCGCTACCCTCTGAACTGGAGACAACGATTGCGGAGGCACATAGTCGTGGGTATCCGGTTGCCATGCATTGTGTGGAGGAAGAAGCCATCGCGGTGGCAGCCGCGCTGCTGCAGGACAACAGGCAACCGGGTCTCAGCGACCGGATAGAGCACTGCGCTGAGGGCACACCGCCATTGATCGAATGGGTTCGCCGGTCGGGCGCAAACGTAGTGACACAGCCGGGGTTCCTGTATCACAACGGCTTGTCTTACCGCGAGAATGTCGAAGCCCGTTTGCTGCCCCACCTGTATCCGGCCGGGGCGCTGCTGCGCGCCGGCGTGGCAACCGCCTTTGGCTCTGATGCACCGGTCATCGACCCCAACCCGTGGCCTGCAATTTGCAGTGCTGTCACACGCCGCGCATCCGACGGCGAACTGCTTTCCGGCAGCGGGCAGGAGGAACAGACCGTCAGCGTGATTGACGCCCTGAGGATGTACACCATCTGCGGCGCCGAGGCTGAGGGCGCATCGACCGGAAAAGGCTCCCTGCAACCCGGAAAGCTGGCTGACCTCGTCCTGGTGGACGCCAACCTGCTGTCCATGGACCACAGTGATCTGGCCGACGTAAAGCCGGTTCTGACAATTGCCGGAGGCTTGGTTGTTTGGGGAAATGTTTAAGGGCGGGTTTTGTACCCGCCCCTATAGGAAACGGTAGGGAAAACGTCCCTTTAGTCCGCGGCCATCTGGGTGAAGCGGCCGTATTCCAGAGTGTTGGTGTCGGCGTCGGTCCAGATTTCCTTTGCCTGAGACAGATTCTGCTGGGCCTCGTCTTTCTGCCCCTGCGCCGCCTGGGCCCTAGCAAGCCAGTAAAGCTCGCGAGGAGACTCGCGTCGCGACAGGCGATCGCGGAGCATGTCGGTGGCCTTGTCAAACTCCTCGGCGCGCAGGTAAGCCTCCAGCAGCGTATCTTCGAACACCAGGCGCTGGGCGTGGCTGCCGCCGACGCGGGTGAGTTGCGGGTAGACCGGCTCCATCAGTCGCACCGCCTCATCGTATTCGCCGCGGCCAAAGGCGCCGATCCCCCTGATCAGGGGCAAGGTGGCCTCCTTGGCAGTGGCGTCGCCCGCATCGGCCATCGCCTGCAGCCCATCAACCAGCATGCCGAACGACTCGTCGTCGCCGGCCGCGGTGAAGGCCAGCGCAGCGTGGGCGTCCCGGAAGGACGGTCCTGGCCGGTTGGCAGCAGGTGCGGCCAACTCAATCAGTTCGCCCCAGGGTGCCTGCGGAGAAACATCACCGTATATTTTCATGCGCCAGACCAGAGACGCACTGTCGGCCAGGGCTGCGTACTTTAGCTCCTGCACTGCCGGACGAATGTCTTGCTCGTACCAGCTCAGTGCCTGGTTGTAGCGACCCATAGCCAGCTCGAAGAGCGCCTGATGCCAGGACAGGTGCACCCTGTAGGTGGACCGGCGGTCGTAGTCCTCGAGCCAGGAGCTCAGGAAGGCACCACCCTCATCATCCTGGCTCATTTCGTAAAATACGTGGGCCACGGAGTGAGCAGCCACGCCATTGGAGGGGTTGAGGTCGAGGGACCGCTGGGCCAGGTCCATCCCCTCATCCATCTTGCCAATCTCGTGGTTTGCCCATGCGTACTGACCCATGAAGGCCCAGTCCTCCCCGTAATGCGGCGCTGCCTCGGTCATCAGTTTGTAGAAGCGTGGCGGAAAGTCCGGAGCTCCGATCCCGACACAGCCCTGGGTGTAAAGGCGCTGGGCAAGGCGCAAGAGCATGGCGTCACGGGGAAATTCGCTCAGGTGCTCATGCACTGCCGCAGTGGCCGAGTGGTTCTGCCCGTTGACGAACTTGGACACGATGTCAACAAACCCTCGTTCCCGGCTGCTCAGCCCGGAGGACAGCTTCAAGGCCTTTTCGGCGTTGGCGCGCGCTTCCGGAACGTCGATCCGGAGAAAGTCCATGAATGCCTTTGCGGCATGCGCCAAGGCAAATCCCTCATCGGCCTCAATCGCCTTGGCGAAGGCGTCCTCGGCCCCGAAGTTCTGGGACAGGACAAGTTCCAGTCCCTCCGCATATCGAGTGAGGGCGGTCTGGGAGTTTGTGGTAAGGGGCAATCCATACCGGTCTGAAAAGGCGGCTTCCGTACTCATAGCGACCTCCTGTTGCCAATATACAAATTGTGCCACGGCGAGCGCGCCGAATCAATGATGGCTTTACGTCCATTGAACGGAAGGGCTGGATTCCACCGCCCACCTGTCTGCTATACTGGGCCAAATTCAGCTACGAGGATATGTGCTCATGGCTACTGAGAGGCAGGTCAACAGGATTACGATGCGGCAGATCAGCGGTTCGGCTCGTTCGAAAAAGGTGCGAGTGGACCTGGGCGAGGAATCTGAATTCACCGACCTCCCCAAGCTGATAAAGGTCGGCTCCGCCAACTATTTCCTGGTGCAGGGAGGCGAGGGCTACAGAATGCTTTCCACCCTCTGCCCACACCAGGGCGGCGAGGTCGAGGATGTCGGTGATGACGTGTTCGTCTGCGATACGCACGGCTACGAATACGAAAAGGGCGATGGCCGCTGCGTCAACAACCCGGAGCTGCGAATGAGGGTATTCCTCGTAACCCAGCAGGAGGGACGCCTGGTCGCGCTGGTGCCCGACGAGTAAGGCGTGGAGGAGACCTGGTACTATAATCAGGTGGCAAGGAACAAACACCCAGAAGTCAGAGATGAGTGGGTAACGCGAATACTGGAGAATCCGAACCATTCGCTAACCAGACTCGTAACTCGTGAAACCCGCAGGCTGTTATTCGGGTTTATCGAGGAAATAGACCGGTGGGTTCTGGTGATACTCACCGATAACAGCAGGCTTCTGAACAGGCACATAGACAGGGGCGCAATGAGGTGGTGGGGACGGCCATGCAGGAACCCACAATCCAGTCAATGAAATTACAGTTGTTTTACGACCCTGAGACGGACACCCTATCCCTCTGGAACGGCCTGCCTGCCTCTGATGCCAATGAGATCGGCGAAGGACTATCTGCCGACTACGACGCAAACGGAGATGTTGTTGGCATTACCCTAGACGGGGCGGCAAAGCTGCTTACACCACACTTCAAGAGGAACAAGCCTCCAGCGACAGAAAAGTAAAGGGGCGGCCTGCAGGCCGCCCCTTTTAGTTTGCTCCAAAATTCGTGCAGGTTACCCGATCTGGTCGTAGCTGCGGAGCAGCTTTCCGGGCAGTGCACCGGTGCACTCGTTGTCCTGGAAGGTGAGGGAGCCGTTGACTAGGATATAGCGCATGCCGGTGGGCATTTGGACCAACCGCCGCTCGCCGCCGGGGAAGTCGGTGGCGAATTGAGGCTTGTCATAGAGCAGGCCCAACTCGTCCAAGTTGTAGACCATGATGTCGGCATAGTCGCCAATGCGCAGGGTGCCCCGGTTCTTCATATCGGAGAACCAGGCGGGCAGAGCGCTCATCTTGTAGTGCGCCTGCTCCAACGACATCAATTCCCGGTCGCGGACCCAGTGACCCAGGAAGTAGACCGGCCAGACGCTGTTGACCAGGAAGCGGGTGTGAGCTCCACCGTCCGACACCGAAATGTGGACAAAGGGGTTCTTCAGCCTTTCGCCTGTGACGTCATCCCCACGGTTGTTGGAGGGATGGGCGAATTCGGTCTCGAGGTCCTCGTCGAGGGCGATGTCCAGGAAGGCGTCCAGCGGGTGCTTGCCCTCGGCCTCGGCGATGTCGGCGATGCTGAGGCCCTCGTACTTCAGGTTGCGCTCGTGGGCGACCTCAACAACCTGGAGCCGGGTCCAATCGGTCCTGGGATGGGGTCGATCGAGGACATCCTGCTTCATGCCAATGCGCACGCCATCCTCGGAGAGCTTGGCGATGCGTTCTTCCTTGGTGCCGACCAGCGGCTGCACCCAGTTAGACATGTAGTCGAACAGGTTGTACTCGGAAAGCTTGAACTCGGAGATTGTCGGCACGGGGCCGAGCTGTGCCAGCACCGGCAGGCCTTCCGCCTGCACCTGGTTCAGCCAGTCGTAGCCTTCGTCGTCACCGAGAACGACGTGGAGAGGGCGGCCGCTCATCCGCACCATCTCGGCCAGCATCTCGCGCTGTCCCGCGCGGTCATCGGATATACCGATGGTCCAGCCCAAGTGCCCCACGCCAAACTGGGACATCACCTGGGACAAGGCGAGGAACTCCTCGCGGGAGGCGACGTGGCTGGGAAGCCAGCTGCCATCCTCGGGCCTGTCCTCAAGGTTCTTGTCCGCCGAGATACCGAAGGCTCCGGCCTTCATCGAATCGTGGAGGATCTGCTTCATCTGGTTGAGTTCGGCCTCGGTGACCGAAGTCCGTTCGCGCGCTGCGATCATGCCAAGCACGTAGCCGCGCAATGGCGAGAACGGTACGAGGCAGCCCACGTTGACGCCGAGGCCCTGCTTGTCGAGGCTGTCCATGTATTCCGGGAAGGTCTCCCAGTCCCAGCGCATACCCTGGCGCATGGACTCCAGCGGTATTGCTTCGATGCGATTCATCATCCGCATGTTGAGGTCCCGGTCATCCGGGCGCGTCGGCGCGAAGCCAAAGCCACACTGGCCCACCGTCAGGGACGTGACACCGAACCAGCCCGACAACGAAGCGTAGGGGTCCCAGTTGAGCTGCGCATCGTAGTGGGTGTGCAGGTCGATGGCACCCGGTGCCACGATACAGCCGCTGGCGTCCAATTCCTTCGCGCCGGCGCCGTGTATGCGCCCGCTGATCATAGCCACCCGGCCGTCTTTCACACCCAGATCGGCGCGGATGCGGGGCATGCCTGTGCCGTCAATCACAGTGCCACCGCGGATTACAAGATCAAATTCTGGCATAAAAATTCCTCCCATAATCGGAGCTCGTTCTTCAGGGGATTCAGTAAGGTTAACGGCAGTTTAGACTCGCCTCCAATCAGTGTCAAACTTCGGCGCAGACTCGGAAAGGGTATTACTAAATACGTCGTCGCTGGGCATATTTTACCGGCTTTCTACACAACCGCCGTCGGCAACCCCCCAATACCAATCAAAAGGCCCCGCCATTTCTGGCGGGGCCTTGAGTACTCGATCTGAACGTCTGCTAGTTGACCTGATCGTAGCTGCGGAGCAGCTTACCAGGCAGGACGCCGGTGCACTCGTTCTCCTGGAAGGTCAGATTGCCATTGACCAGGATGTAGCGGATGCCGGTGGGCATCTGGACCAGGCGTTTCTCGCCTCCGGGGAAGTCGGTGGCGAACTGGGGCTTGTCGTAGAGGAGGCCCAGCTCGTCCATGTTGTAGACCATGACGTCAGCGAAGTCGCCGACGCGGAGGGTGCCACGGTTCTTCATGTCGGCGACCCACGCGGGCATTGCGCTCATCTTCTGGTGGGCCTGCTCCAGGGTCATGATGTTCTTCTCGCGTATCCAGTGGCCCAGGAAATAGACCGGCCAGGTGCTGTTGATCAGGAACCTGGTGTGGGCGCCTCCGTCGGACACTGAAATGTGGGAGTAGGGGCTGGTGATGTAGTGAGACTCATTCTCGCCACGTCCGCCGGCCGGATGGGCGAATTCAGTCTCGAGATCTTCATCCAGCGCGATGTCCAGGAATGCGTCCAAAGGATGCTTGCCCTCAGCCTCGGCGATGTCGGCGATGCTGAGGCCTTCGTACTTCAGGTTGCGCTCGAAGGCCACCTCGACGACCTGTACCTGACTCCAGTCGGTGCGGACATGGGGACGGTCGATGACGTCCTGCTTCATGCCAACGCGCACGCCGTCCTCTGACAGCTTGGCGACGCGCTCTTCCTTGCTGCCGACCAGCGGCTGCACCCAGTTGGGCATGTAGTCGAAAAGGTTGTACTCGGAGAGCTTGAACTCGGCGACTACGGGGACTGCAGTCTCCTGGGCGATGACAGGGAGGCCCTCCTCGCGGACTTCCTTAAGCCACTCGTAGCCCTCGGCGTCGCCGAGGATGACGTGGAGCGGCCGACCACTCATCCGGACCATTTCGGCCAGCATGTCTCTCTGGGCCGGGCGGTCGTCGGAGATGCCGATGGTCCAGCCGATGTGGCCTACGCCGAACTGACCCAGCACCTGCGCGAGGGCCAGGAATTCCTCGCGGGAGGCGACGTGGCTGGGGAGCCAGCTGCCGTCCTCGGGGCGGTCCTCAAGATTTTTGTCGGCGGAGATGCCGAACGCACCGGCCTCCATGGCTTCGAAGAGGATCTGTTTCATCTGGTTGAGCTCGTCCTCGGTTACCGAGGTGCGCTCCCGGGCCGGGATCATGCCGAGCACATAGCCGCGCAGGGGCGAGAACGGGACCACGCAACCCACGTTTACCCCAAGACCCTGCCGGTCGAGGCTGTCCATGTACTGCGGGAATGTCTCCCAGTCCCAACGCATGCCCAGCCGCATGGACTCCAGCGGGATTGCCTCGATGCGGTTCATCATCCGCATGTTGAGGTCGCGGTCCTCAGGCCGCGTCGGTGCGAAGCCGAAACCGCACTGGCCGACAGTGAGAGACGTGACGCCGAACTGGCCGGACAGGGACGCATAGGGGTCCCAGTTGAGCTGGGCGTCATAGTGGGTGTGCAGGTCAATTGCGCCAGGAGCCACAATGCAGCCGCTGGCATCCAGTTCCTTGGCTCCGTTGCCATGGATGCGACCGCTGATCATTGCCACCCGGCCGTCTTTGATGGCGAGGTCAGCGCGAACACGGGGAATACCAGTGCCGTCGACTACGGTGCCGCCGCGAATTACGAGGTCGTATTCAGGCATCCCTGTTCCTCCTCTGAATTCCGTAACGTTTGTTCTTCGATGTTGCGAAGTTTACCACACACTGAACCTCGATACCTCGCGTTGTGAGCGTGGCCCGGTATGCCTCTATTGTCCCTCTCCCATGAGGAGAAATCCGGGGTAAGAGTGGATTATTAGGTATGTTTACCTTCACCTACACAGGCGATGCGTTCCCACTCTGACCTTTCCTCGAGAACGACGGGAATTGACAAACACCTGGGCCGGATTGAAGTGTTAAGTGTTACAGCGGCGGGCGTCCCCGGCGGGGACGGTAGAGCCCCTCCAGGGCTGCACCGGCACGGAGGACGGTGGCCTCCTCGTAGTGGCGTCCCACAATCTGAACGCCAATGGGCAGCCCCTCGCTGCTCAGTCCGAACGGAACGGACAGTGCGGGGGAGCCTGTCAGGTCAAAGGGGACGGTGCAGGTGAGGGCATGCCGGGCCGGCGCTGTGGTTTCCCCCACTTCGTGACGCCTCGTGTCGTGGGGGTGGGCCACCACGGGTCCGGTGGGAAGGAGCAGCACATCGAAGTCGCTGAAGAGTTTGATACAGGCGGCCCGGAGCCGTTCCACCTGCTCCATCGCATCCAGGTACTCCTCGTAGCTGGGGCCGGGGATATTGAGGCGACGCTGCATGGACAGGGCCAGCATCTCCTTGCGGCCTTCGATGATTGGGTCGAGGTAAACGCTCCCTTCGGCGGCGAAAATGCGGGCAGAAATCTGCTGCCCAGGCCAGCTCTCCCAGCCCTCCAGCGCAACCCCCTCGACGGTGCAACCAAGCTCCCCCAATGCCGTTGCCGCCGAGGCAACGGTACTTTGCACCTCGCGGTCCACCGGGGCAAAGGGTCCCTCGGGGCACCACGCCACACGCAGTCCGGCGGTCCCGGCAAGTTGCGAAACATCCGGAACCGGTACGGGCAAGGCGTAGTGGTCAACGCCGTCGGGCCCGGACATGATGCTCATTGCAAGGGCGGCGTCGCCCACACTGCGGACGATGGGGCCGACGTGCATGAACCTCAGCAGCGTTTCCGGCCAGTGTCCCGTTAGTGGAATGCGCCCGTGCGTGGCTTTGAGGCCGACAATGCCGCAGTAGTTGGCGGGCTCCCGGATGGAACCGCCCACATCGCTGCCGATGCCCAGCGGCGACATGCCCGAGGCGACGGCCGCCGCCTCCCCCCCGCTGGAGCCGCCCGGTGTGCGGCCGATCATCCAGGGATTCTCGGTGCGCCCATAGACCAGGTTGTCCGTCTCCCACCAGAGGGCGAATTCCGGCATATTGGACTTGGCAATGAAGATGCCGCCAGCGGCCTTGAGGCGCTTTACCACCGTGGCATCGGCGTCGGGAACGTGGTCCTCGAACAGCTTCGAGCCGCGGGTGGTAACCACACCCTCGGTGTCCACGCAGTCTTTGACCGTGAAAGGGACGCCGTGGAGCGGTCCCCAGAACTCGCCACTCACTGCTGCAGCCTCCGCCTCGCGTGCCCGTTCCATCACGCCATCCGGAAATGCGATGAGGGCGTTCAGCTTGGGATTCACTGCTTCAATGCGATCAAGGTGGGCCTGCACCACCTCCACGGGCGACAATTCACGTTCGCGGATTCGCCGGGCCAGAGTCGCGGCGTCGGCATAGATGATTTCCTCGCTCATGGCAGACCTCCGGTCATTGGATTACGACAGGATTCACGCGCCGCCTGAGCTACCCTGACCCTCCCTTTCGGGAGGAACAGGAACGGCAGGCTTGAATCGAAATCCCGGTTTTGGTCGCTCAGTGAATAGCGGCGGCGGGTGCGGCGGCACGTTCATTCACCAGTTTGCCCGTGTGGAACCGGGAGAGGGCGAAGGGCTCTATCAGGTCGGGCGTTACGCCAGTGGCAATCAGGGTGGCTACGTTCTTGCCGGCCGCAGGTGCGGCTTTGAAGCCCCAACTGCCCCAGCCGCAGGACAGGATGAATCCATCCAGCCCGTCCACTGGGCCCATAATCGGGGCGTAGTCGGGGGTCATGTCACAGAGCCCCGCCCACTGGCGAAGCACCTTTACCCTGGACAGGCACGGAAACATTTCCAGCGTGTGACCTGCCAGCTGCTCCATGGGCAACAGCGCCGACTTCATGCTGTATGACGGATAGGGGTCCACCCCGCCGCCTATGACCACCTCGCCACGGTCGGTCTGGTAGACATAGGCGTGCAGGTTGGCCGACGAGATGGTCTTGTCGAGGAAGGGTTTCAACGGTTCTGTTACCATCGCCTGCAGCGGATGGGTGGTGATGGGAAGGTCGACACCGGCCAGCCGCGCCACTTCGCTGCTCCAGCCTGCGGTTGCGCTCAGAACCACCTCGGCCCCCACGAACCCCCTGCTGGTCTCGACGCCCGTTACCCTGCCGTTGGCGTGGTCGATGGCGGTAACCTCGGTGAAAGGGTGCAGCTCAGCACCGCCGTGGTCGGCGCCCCGTCCGAACCCCCACACCACGGCATCGTGACGTATCACGCCGCATGGCGGATGGTACAGCGCGCCCAGGATGGGATAGGGCATACCCTCGCGGAGGCTCATGGACGGGACCAGATGCTTGATTTCTGCCGGGCCGACCATCCTACTGTCCACACCGAGGATACGGTTGAACTCGGTGCGCATGCGCAGCGCGTAGAGGGCCGCGTCCGTATGGCCCAGGTCCAGGCGGCCCATCTGGTTGAACAGCATGTTGAAGTTCAGTTCCTTGGCCAGCCCCTCGTAGAGCTTCACGCTCTGGTCGAAAAATGGAATGCCCTCGACGGTCAGGTAGTTGGAGCGGATGATGGCCGTGGTTCGGGCGCTGGCCCCACCACCAAGATAGCCCCTGTCGAGCACCGCGATATCCTTGACCCCCAGCTTGGTCAGGTAGTACGCGGTGGACAACCCGTGAACGCCCCCGCCGATGATGACCACCTTGTACCGGTCTTTGAGGGGACGTACCTGCCACATTCTGTTTTTTCGGAAAAGCTGAAACATCTCGACAATCTATCCCCGGTCCGTTCCTCTCAAGCTGAGCAGGGCTTCGGTGCCGACCGGGCCGCCGCCAACTTCCCTGGCGGTCTCTACGAGTTCTCCCCACAGGTACTCTCCGAATTCCCGGCCAGCGTAGAGTTGGTACATGGCAATACCATTCACGTCGCGTCGCAACAACAGCCCCTGCACATCGGCGAATCGAGATTGAACGCAGGTCAAGTCCGGGAGGACGGAGGCGGATGTGTCCAAGTCGGTAATGCGGTTCATCAGCCCCTGCGCAGCCGGACCCACTATGGCAACGCCGCAGAACCCGGACGTGACGTCAATTGCATGGGCACAGGCCGGGCCGGTGGATCGAAGGGCGCTTACTGCAGGTTTGGCCACTCCCGCCGGGGTCAGGACCAGGAATTCGTCCTGAGCAAGCCGGAGAGAGAGCAGCTTGCCTCCTCTTTCCAGAGGCGAGTCGACCTCAACAATTGAACCTGTACCCTGTCCCACCGCTGGCGAAACCAGGACCGCCATCGCATGCGCAGAGTCTTCCCCAACAACCCGGACCTTGCCGATGGGACTTACATCGGACACACCCACCGTTTCTCTCAGCCAGATCCCCTCTTGAGAAACATCGCCGTAACTGACAGGAAGCTGCCAGCCGTCGGCTACAGCCATGACTCCACCCATATCCAACTGGGCGCTATACATGGCGGTGTGGCGTTCAGGCAATGCGGCGGTCAAGGCATCAGCTCCGCAGACGGAGTCCCTCAGGATCGTAGACAGGTACCATAGTAACGCTGGCTGAAACAGGGCGATCGGCGACCAGTACCTGGATGGACTCACCTTCAACGGCCAGGTAAGGGGGCACCCACGCCAGACCAAAGCCCCGGTTAATCGTGGGGCTGAGCCGCGAGCTGGTAACGCGGCCCACCGGCCTCGTGCCAACCAGTACAGGTGTGCCATCCTCGGGATAGGCCGTTCCGGGCATAATGAAACCCACCAACCGCTGTTGCAGCCCGCGTTCAGCCGCGACGGCAAGCCCGCCTCGGCCGATGAAGTCCGGCTTGTCGAAGCGGACAGCCCAGTCCGAGCCGATATCCATGGGGTTGGACATCGCGTCCGTATCCTGACCGACTATAACGTGGCCCTTCTCCAGCCTGAGAATACGTTGCGCTTCTAGGCCAAAGGGAGAAATACCAAACTCCCGGCCTGCCTCCATTATGGAGCTCCACATGTGTTCGCCAAACTCGGCTGGGAAGTGCACCTCCCAGCCAGCCTCTCCGACGAAACCGATGCGCAGCAACAGGCATGGGACGCCCGCCACCTCTCCCTGCACCGAGCTCATATACCGGAAACCGCGCCGGGAAAGATCGATGTCCGTGAGCTTGGCCAGGGTCTCCCGCGCCCTCGGCCCGGCTACGTTGACCGCTCCGAACGCGGCTGTGACGTTAACGACGTGGGCGCAATTGGCGGCCCCCGCATTCCACCAGTTGAACCATTCCTCTATGACATCGGCGTTGCCGGAAGTGGTGGTCACGAAGTATCGGTCTTCTCCCAGGCGCGCGACCGTACCGTCATCGAGGATGACACCGTTGTCGGAGGTCATCAGCCCATAGCGTATTCGGCCCACCGCCAGATCAGAGAACCGGTGTGTGTACAGGCGGTCCAGAAGTTGCGGTGCATCGCGTCCCACGACCTCCAGCTTGCCCAGGGTTCCGACATCGATAATGCCCACCCGTTCCCGCACGGCGACGCACTCGTCGGCGGGGGGGCCATAGCTGTGAGGGCGCAGCCATGGACCCGACTCGACCATCCTGGCGCCCAGTTCCCTATGTACCCGGTCCAACGGCGTTCGCTTGAAGGACATCCGCTCACGCCCGGCAAGGGCAGCGAGGGTCACAGGCTGGTACGGCGGGCGGAAGGTAGTGTAAGTCTCGCCGGCATCCGCTCCATTTCCGGAGCCGGTACGGACCGCGCAGATACTGGCCAGCGCCCGCCCACACATCTTTCCCTGGCAGGGACCCATTGTCACCGTCGTATAGCGCTTCAGCGTCTGTACGTCGGCAAATCCTTCGTCAATTGCCTGTTGAACGTCGTGCACGGACACATCTTCGCAGAAGCACACGTACGAGCGCTCCACACGCGCAGACGGCAAACGCAATTCCGAGTCCGGCCCTGCACCCGCACGGGTTGATCCCTCGAGTTCGGGCGCTGACTGGCCTGCCGCCGAGAGGCCCGCCTCTTTCCCGTGATTGAAAATTTCTGCCAGGCCCTTCGCTCCACCCGCCGCACCAGCCAGCGCGACTCCAGACTGCGAAGCTCCCATCTGGTGCAGCAGGGCGTCCACGGGCTGGAAATTTCCGGACATACAGAGCAAGTCGCATTTAATCCTGCGGACTGACCCGGTGCCGGCTCCATCCGGGCCATCACCTTCTATGGGAGCGACCAAGGCTGCTCGAACCCTGCCACGGCCGACGGCCTTGACTACCCGGTGTCCGGTTAACACCGTAATCCCCTTTTCCACTACCGCCGCAGCAGCCTCGCCGGGTGCAGTGTCGGAGGAATCCACGACTGCAGCTACCCGAACTCCGGCATCCAGCAAATCCAGCGCGGCCCTATAGCCCTCCTCGGTTTCAGTAGCTATGACCGCCTGACGTCCTGGGCGAATCCCGAACAGCGAAAGGAGACGCCGGGCAGCCGAGGCGAGCATTATTCCAGGGAGATCGTTATTCTCGAACAGGAGTGGCGTTTCCTGCACTCCGGTTGCCAGCACCACCTGTTTTGCCCGCACCCGGACCACGCCGTCGTTGGTCAGAACGGCAACCAGCCTGTCCTGGTAGAGACCGAAAGCGGTGGCTCCACTCAGCACAACCAGATTGTGCGACTGCGAGACCGCGTCGGCCATGGCCCCAACCATCTCTGTCGCGGGCTTTGATTGGCCATCGAGCGGGTCGATGACAATTTCCCTGCTGTAGCGAAGGTGACCACCGAGGGATGGCTGGTCATCGATCAGGACTACCCTGCCGCCGTTCCGGGCCGCCGCCAGGGCCGCCGCGACTCCGGCAGGACCGCCACCGACTATGGCTACGTCAGCGTGCAGGCCGATGCTGGTGTAATGATGATCGTGGGACGCGTTAATGTCGATGCTGCCCAAACCGCCAACGCGCCGGATGAGCTCCCGTGCCAGCAGCCACAGCGCCTTGGGCCGATGCAGGGCCTTGTAGTAGAACCCAACGGGCATCAGCCAGTGCATTCGATCCAGTAGAGAAATAAAGTCGAACCCAATTGAGGGCCAGGCATTCTGGCTTTGAGCCTTCAGTCCCGGCTCCACCAGCCGAGTGCAGGCGCGAACATTGGGCTCGTCTCCCACGGTCACCAGGCAGTTGGGACAGTTGCCGGAGCAGCAGAGGAGGCCGCGCGGCCTGTGGTACTTGAAGCTACGGCTGAATACGCGCGTGCCGACGGCAAAAAGGGCCGATGCTATCGTGTCGCCCTGGAATCCCCTGACCTGTCGGCCGTCAAACTCGAACTCCACCACATTGGTGCGGTCCAGTTGTTCCCCGGGCTGGGCTTCGAGACGAGAGTAGCGGCCGTTTTCCATAGTGGGTGAATCCCAGCCTTGGGTGAGGTTCAGAATAAGTGGCCAGTCGAATTACCGTGGCGGCTGCTCCCCAGGCCAGAAAGTTGACTGCACTGCGTTGGTGGACGTGTCCCGATGGGCATAGAACCAACGGCGGCATCCGAACCGGTGGTTCCACCATTCCCGCTGCACTCCTGCAACATTGGGACGCATGTAAAAGTAACTGCTCCACTTCTCCGATGCGGCATCGGGAGCCGGACGGGAAACGACTTCTCCGCCGAAGCGGAACTCGTTAACGCTGCGTTCTCCGCAGTTGGGGCAGTTCAGGAGAAAGGACATCCCGGTATACGCTCAACTCAGAACATCGTCAGATACCGCTGGATTTCCCACGGCGTTACCTGGCGGTGGTACTCACGCCATTCCGCCTCTTTCTGTTCCAGGAACTCATCGTAAATCACACCCAGGGATTCTCGAACGACCATATCGGCCTTGAGCTCCGCCAGTGATTCGGCCAGTGACTGGGGCAGCATACGGACTCCGCGGCGGCGGATTTCATCCAGCCCCAGATCGTACAGGTTGCCCAGGTTCGGTTCGCCCGGATCCAGCTGGCGCCTGATGCCGTCCAGCCCCGCTGACAGGTAGGCCCCGAAGGCGAGGTACGGGTTGCAGGCTGCCGACATGGTCCTGTCCTCCAGGTGCCCGGGACCGGCGGTGCGGATCATCTGCGTGCGGTTATTGTCTCCATAGGACACGAAGGCCGGGGTCCAGAGAAAGCCGGACGAGGATCCCATTAGCGCCGGGCCCACCTGCAGGCGCTTGTAGCAGTTGACTGTCGGAGACATTACGGAACAGAGGGCCGGAGCGTGGGCGAACACGCCTCCGATAAACTGGTAGGCCATCTGAGACAGCCCGAGACCCCGCCGGTCGTCTTCGTCCAGAAACAGATTCTCGCCGGTTTCTGAATCCGCCAGATGGTAGTGGATATGGCCGCCACTGCCTGTGCGATCGGTGAAGGGTTTGGCCATGTGCGTAGCGACCGCCCCGTGCTGCTGGGCGTACTGACTGGTCATCATTTTGAAGAACGTGTAGCGGTCTGCGGTGGTGAGGGCGTCAGAGTAGTGGAAGTTGATTTCGTACTGCCCGTTGGCGTCCTCGTGGTCCGACTGGTATGCGTCCCAGCCGATGCGGCGCATTGCGTCCATCATGTCCCGCAGGTACCCCATGACGTTGGCGATGCCCTTGAAGTCGTAGCAGGGCTTGCGCAGGCTGTCCACATTGTTGGGGTCCCACACCTGTATGGAGCCGTCGTCTTTCTTTGTGACCAGAAAATGCTCCGGCTCTATGCCCACGTTGAAAACGTAGCCCTCGGCGCGGGCACTGGCCAGAATAGACTTGAAGTGCTGACGGGGGCAGTAGGGATGCGGCTCCCCGTCCACGAACAGGTCGCTGGCGAAACGGGCCAATTCTTTCTTTTCGTCCCAAGGCACCGGGGTGTAGGAGTCGAGATCTATGCGGGCCATCATGTCGTGGGAGTGCGGCCCCTGTCCCATGCCGATGAGGGCGGCCCCGCCGAAACCAGCACCCTCGTCCAGAACGTCCTCAAAATGCTCCACCGGCACCATCTTGACCTTCGGGGAGCCGTTCAGGTCTACAAACTGGGCCAAAAGAAACCGGATGCCGTCATCCGACATTTTTTGTTTTATTTCTTCCCTGGTGGTCATCTGGAGCACCCCTGGACTGGGAGTGATTGCGACATTTTCGCGACTGGCGGGACTGGATACCGTTTACTGACTGGCACGGACCAACGAAGGGTCTACTGCGGATCGTGCCGGATCTGGTAGAGATGGTCGGCAAAGTCTAATATCAGGTCCTTGCGGACCAGTACATTTACCCACCGAACGGGAATTTCATTGGCCCCGTAGTAGGCCCCGGCGATTTGGCCGTAGACCGCGGCGGTGGTATCTGAGTCCTCTCCCAGGTTCACTGCCATGCAGGCGCCGTCGGCAAAGTTATCGGTGTGATGAAATGCCCAGAGGGCGGCCTCCAAAGACTCCACCACATAGCCGCTTCCTCTGATCTGCGGGGGATTGAATATCCTGAAGGTCCCAAAGGCGACTCTCCTGACCCCGTCCGACAGGTCATCAGCGTGGGCTGGAGCGAGGACCTCCTCCTTGTCATTACCATTCAGGGCCCTAGCGATCATGCCAGCCATGTAGCGGCAGGCACTGACTGCCTCCTCCGCAGCATGGGTGGTCACCGAACTCTGACCGCCAAACTCGATCGCTTCCTCGAGGTTCAGGGCGTAGAACATGGGAACCGGTGCGAGGCGCATGATCGAGCCATTACCAGCGGTGTCCGGCGACGTCATACCTGACGGCTCACCCGTGGACTCAAAGGCCTCCAATGCGGCCTGGGTGGTCAGACCAATATCGAAACAAAAACCGGTGCTGCTCAGGTGGCCATTGCGCCACCAACGTACATACCTCTGCAGCTGGTCCACCGCATCGAAGCCGCGACATTCGATCAGGCTTTCCGCAAGGCAGAGGGCCATGGATGTATCGTCGGTCCATTCTCCGGGCATGAGCCCATGGGGCCCACCACCGAGCATCTCGGTCACGGGATCGAAGGTGCCCGGCCGCATGAATTCCACGGGCGCTCCCAGGGCGTCTCCCACGGCCAAGCCCAAGAGCGCTCCCCGGTAACGGTCCAACTCAGGATTTCGATTGAAGAACTGCATCTATAACAACGCGGACAGCGGACTATTCGCCGAATACCTTGTTGGTGCCGACCAAGGGAACACGAGCCATGGCAGAGGCCTCCAGCGTAAGAGCAGCAAGATCCTCCGGCTCAAGACTGTGAACATCTCCCTTTCCGAGGGAGCGGGTGAGAAGTGTCATTTCCATGGTCATCGAGTTGATGAAATTGGCCACCCGCTCAGCGCCCTCATCAGGGTCCAGCCGGGACATCAGTACCGGGTCCTGGGTGGCAATACCGACAGGACACTTGCCCGTCTGACAGAAGCGGCAATATCCGGCCGGAACGCCGACTTCCTCTTCGAAATTGCTCTCCGGGATTTCCTTGTTGCAGTTCAGCGCAATCAGGGCCCCTATGCCTATGGCTACGGCGTCGGCACCCAGGGCCAGCGCCTTGGCCGCATCGGCGCCGCTGCGAATACCGCCAGATGCAATCAGGCTCACCTTGCCATATAGACCCAACTCACGCAGGGCCTCCCGTGCCATTACTATAGCAGGAACCGTCGGTATCCCGCTGTGCTCCAACAACACCTCCGCCGATGCGCCTGTGCCGGCCATCATGCTGTCGATAACAATGGCGTCGGCCCCGGCCTTGGCTGCCAGCTTTACATCGTCGCCCACCCGGCAGGCCCCGAGCTTGACGTGGACGGGAACTCTCCAGTCGGTGGCTTCGCGAAGCTGTTCGATTTTGATGGCCAGGTCATCCGGGCCGAGCCAGTCGGGATGGCGGGCCGGACTGCGTTGATCGATGCCCAGGGGCAGGTCCCGCATTTCGGCTACGTCGTCCTGCACCTTGACTCCCATCAGCATACCGCCTGTTCCGGGCTTGGCGCCCTGACCCACCACTATTTCGATGGCCTGGGCATCCACCAAGTGGTGCGGGTTGAAGCCGTACCGGCTTGGAAGCACCTGGTAAATGAGCTGGTCCGATGCCTCCCGTTCTCCCGGGAGCATGCCGCCGTCGCCGGTGCAGCTCGCGGTGCCCACCATGGCGGCGGCCTTTCCCAGCGCCACCTTGGCGTTGGCCGAAAGAGCGCCGTAGCTCATACCGCTGATGTACACCGGAGTTTCCAGCACCAACGGATTTTCGGCGTGAAGAGCACCGATAACAGTACGGGTGTTGCACCGCTCCTTGTAGCCCTCCAGCGGGAACCGGGTCAGGCCGGTGGAAAGGAACGTCAGATCGTCAAAATGAGTGACCTTCTGGAAAGAGGAAAAGCCACGAATGCGGTAGCGGCCCAACTCAGCCTTGGCGTGGATATCGTCAATGATCCAGGGAGACCAGATCTGGCTGCTGCCCATTACCATAAATGAGTTCATCCCCCAGACGGTCGTCCGCCTTCTTAATACTACGCCTGCCCTATGGTGCCCAGAAACACTAGAGCGCTGATTTCTCCAGCCGTTCAAGTGAGTCGTAATTGTAGAACCGCTTGGCAGATACCACCTTGGTAAATCTGCGTTTGTCAGTGATTCCCCGCGATTCCAGTATGGACAGCAGGTCGATAAGCTCGTCCTCGGTCATCTCCTCGACCTTGGCATCCGCGCCGAGCGAGGCGATGTTTCCGGCAACGTAAATGGTTCCCTCATACATGGAATCGCCCAGGGCCTCACCGGCATCGCCACAGATGATTATGCGGCCCTTCTGCATCATGAAGCCCGTGAGGAATCCGGCGTTTCCGCCGATGACCAGCGAGCCTCCTTTCATGGATATCCCGGCCCTTGCCCCAGCATCGCCTCCGATGAAGAGGTCTCCGCCCCGCATGGTGGAGCCTGCCGACGCCCCGGCGTCACGGGTAACGGTGATCCTGCCACTCATCATGTTGTCGCCGACAGCCCAACCGGCGTTGCCCTCAATCAAGACCTCCGGGCCATCCAGCAGACTCGCGGCGTAATAACCAACGCTCCCGGCGAACCGGATGTTGCAGTCCTGGAATATCCCCACGCCCAAGTTGTGTCGAGCATTGGGATTGAGGACTGTGATCTCGGTTCCGGGCGTGGCCAACTCCTTGAGCTGAACATTTATGGCCCTGGTCTCCAGTTCTGCGGCATTTATAGTAACCAGGTCATAACCTCGCTTTTCTGAGGCTCCACCCGGTCAATCTCCTCTCCGGCCATCTCGGGAGGCAGGATGCCTCGCAGGGCGACCTCCTCGGATGCTATGGCGATCAGGTTGTCAGTCTCCATGGTCACCAGTGGCTTGGCCGCCCATTCGTCCTTGGCGTACCCCAGGCCATCCCTAGTGGCCACAAGGTAGGTGAAGGTACCGTCAAGGTCGTCCAGCGACGCCCGCAATGAATCCTCCAGTCCCTCTCCCTGGGCCAGTTTGTCGGCCAGATAAACGGCGATTAACTCGGAATCGTTGCCCGTCTGGAAGTAATGGCCCTGGTCCTCATACATCCGGCGCAGCTTGTGATAGTTGGTCAACTGGCCATTGTGCACCACCGAGACGTCGGGAAACGGATAGGCCCAGAAGGGGTGGGCGTGGTTCACGTCAACACGACTCTCCGTCGCCATTCGAACGTGTCCGATCCCGTGGGTGCCCCGGATTCCACTGATATCGTGACGCTGGTCCATGGCAACCGGCGTCCCAACGTCCTTGATTACCTCGGAAGTACGACCAATACTATGCAGAGCGACACCGTGTGTTTCCAGCAGTGCGGCGGCAAGCTCCGGGGTCTCGCCCTCAAAGTTGACGACCAGTCTGAGAAACTGCCCGGTGGGTTGGCTTGAGCAGACGACTCCGCCCACCCGGCGCACGGTTTCTTCGGCGCGGCCCAGCACCTCAGCGGCTTCCCGAACGCTGCCGGTCCAGATACGCACAACCAGGTCTCCCTCAAGATCTTCGCCGACAATTGTCACGCCGCTCGAATCACGGCCGCGGTGAGTCATCGGCTCCAGCATCCGTATGAGCTGTTCACCAACCGGCGACAGCCCACCCGACGAGGCACCGGACTTGTGAAGGATGCCGCTAACGCCGCACATAAATCGATCCGTTTCCTAATTTACAGATAGAAAACACCAGAAGAACAGAGGACCACCAACGATGGCGGAAGTGTAGCTAAGCGCCGATGATCACGTCAAGCGCAAAACAACAGTAAACAGCTACTTTACCAGGAGCTAAAAGACAAACCGTCAATTCAGGCGATGCAACTGGTTCCGTTTATTTCAGCAGCATTTCGCATTAACCATTGTCCAGACAAGCCGAAGAATAGAATAAAAACAGGAGCCCACAGCCGGTTCGAAGTCCTGACATTTTAACGTCTGCGGTTATAAACGTATTCTGCCAGGTCCTGCAGAGAACGGCGTGCCTCACCATTTGGCATGACGTTCAGCTCGCCACTCGCCTTGCTGCAGTACTCCCGAACCACTTCCTCGCAGTCCCTGATGATGCTTGTGTTGTGGATCATGTCCACGACTCGCCGAAGCCTTGCCGGATTTTCCCGGTCCTTGAATAACTGCGCCACCGGACTGTCGTCGGGGTAGCGTTCCTCCAGCATTATGGTGGGCAAGGTCAGCACGCCGTGCAGCAGGTCGGAGCCCACCGGTTTGCCCAGATCGTTCTCATCCCCCTCGAAATCCAGCAGGTCATCCCCAACCTGGTAGGCCATGCCAATGTTATAGCCGTAACGGCGCATGGCCTGCACTTCGCTCTCGGGACCACCCGCGAGCAGGGCCCCGGATTCCCCCGCGGTGCAGAATAGAGAGGCGGTCTTGCGGTAGATGCGGTCGTTGTAGAGCTCCCTTGCCTGGGTGGCATCGAAGGCGCCGAAGTACTCGATCAACTCACCGCTGGCGAGGTCCATGATAGTTTCTGAAAATCGGCGCATAATCCGGATGTTATCGGTGTCGCAAACAAAAGTGGCCGAGGTCGCAAATACGTAGTCGCCGAACAGCACTGCCACCTGGTTGCCCCACACACTGCCCACAGTGGCGCGCCCTCTCCGGGTTGCCGAGTCGTCAACGGTGTCATCGTGAATCAGGGTGGCCAGATGCAGCAACTCGACCGCTCCGGCCATCAGCACCAGCTTTTCCGGATCGTGAGGGTAGGAATGACCCGCCAGCAGAGTGATGGCGGGTCGCACCCGCTTGCCACCTGTTTCTGCAACATAGTCCAAAAGAGGACGAAGGTGGCCGACTTCTGCCGGGGCCAGGCTGCGAAGCTTTTCATCCACCAAGGCCAATTCGGCCTGGATCGGGGCGTAAATGGACGCTGTGCGTTCGTCGAGTCCGTAAGGCATTGGCCCGATAGGTCCTTAACTGGCTACCGCGCCCAGACGGGCCACTTCCTGGTCCACCACCTCGGGCTCCAGCTTCGTGTACAAAGGAGAGGGGCGCTGCAATTCCCGTCCCCCAGGCACCGCTGCGACGGCTGCGTCGAAGTCCCAGCTGCCGTCCTCCACCCGGCCTTCCTGACCCAGAAACTCGTGGAGGCGCTGGGAGCTGAAGGGCATAAACGGATGCAGGACAGTCTTCAGGCAGTTGATTACGGCGATGGACACCCACAGGCTGGTGGCGGCAGCTTCGCGGTCTTCCTTGATGGAACGCCAGGGGGCCTTTGCGTCGAGGTAGCGGTTCGAGGCCTGGGCCAGCGCGAAAATGCGGGAAATCGCGGCCTTGAAGCGGCATGCTGCGAGGCTGGCGTCCACCTCTTCCATTGCTGTCCGGGCTGCATCCAGCAGGGCTTGGTCCGCCTCGTCCAGCGCTCCCGGAGTGGGAACGGAACCGTCGAAATTCCGGTAGGCGAAGGTGAGCACCCGGTTGACCAGGTTGCCGTAAGTCGCCACCAGCTCCTCGTTGTTGCGGCGGACAAACTCTCCCCAGGAAAAGTCCGAATCGCCAGACTCGGGCATATTCACCGACAGCAGGTAGCGCAGCGGATCAGGGTCGTAGCGCTCCAGGTAATCTGGAACCCAGACAGCCCAGTTCTGGCTGGTGGAAAATTTCTCGTTCTCCAAGCTCAGAAACTCATTGGCCGGCACGTCATACGGGAGATTCAGGTCATTTCCATAGCCCATCAGCATGGCCGGCCAGATGATGCTGTGAAAAGGAATGTTGTCCTTACCGATGAAGTAGTAGGACCGGCTGCTGGGGTCCTTCCAGAAGTCCTGCCAGCGGTCCGGCTCTCCGTGGATTTTCGCCCACTCGACAGCCGCCGACAGGTAGCCGATCACCGCCTCAAACCAGACATATATCTTTTTGGCTTCGTAACCCTCTACCGGAATGGACACACCCCAATCCAGGTCGCGGGAAATGGCCCGGTCGTGCAGGCCGTCCTCCAGGAACCGGCGGGTGAAGTTAAGCACGTTGGAGCGCCAGTGCGACTGCTTGTTTACCCACTCCAGCAGCGGCTCCTGAAAGGCAGACAATCTCAGAAAGAAGTGCTCAGACTCGCGAAACTCCGGCGAATCGCCGCTCAGTGCGCACCGCGGTTCCACCAGGTCTCGGGGGTCCAGCGTGCGGCCGCAGGCGTCGCACTGGTCGCCCCTGGCGCGGGTATTTGCGCAATGGGGGCATGTGCCCTCAACGTATCGGTCCGGGAGATACCTTAAGCACACTCCACAGTAAGCCAGGAGCATATTGTCGGTGTAGATATAGCCTTTGGCCAGCAGCGTATTGAATATGTCGTGCGTGATGGACTCATGGTTCTCTGTATTGGTATGCGTGAAAAGGTCGAATGATATGCCCAGCTTTTCCCACGATTCCAGGAAAAGCGCATGATAGCGTTCCACGACCTCAGCGGGCGTTATGCCCTCCTGATCGGCCCGAATGGTTATGGGCGTGCCGTGGGTATCGCTGCCCGACACCATCAATACGCGATTCCCCTTGAGCCGGTGATAGCGGGCGAAAATATCGGCAGACAGGTAGCACCCGGCAACGTGGCCAAGGTGCAGCGGGCCGTTGGCATAGGGCCAGGCGACGGCGACAAGAATGCTCTCAGACACTGGGCAAATCCATATCCCACGGTGGCTTAAGAAATCGCAGTTTGGACGAAACCGAGGTGCTGTGGGGAATTATTCTAGCATACGGAAATGGCAGAATATACGCGATCTCCTATTTGTTTGACCTCACTGCAGAGGGAAAGGCGCTCACCCTGCGGAAACATCACGCACAACAACGTATCTAACGTATCTATGGAGGCACTATGGCAGGGATAGTAAGGCTGTTGGGAATGTATCTGATCCTGGTTGCCACGGTGGTGGCGGTCTGGTTCGTAATCAGCACTTTTTTCGTGGACTCCCTTAATGTGTCGGACGTCTGGTTCGTGCTGGACATATTCATGGCAATCGGACTGGTCTTGGCCCTTGCCTTCAATTTCGACCGGAAGCGAAAAGAGGATGCCCGTTCACCGGGCGAGCAAATCAGCCGCCAGTACCTGGAGGTCAATACCGCATTCTACCTGACGGCAGGCATCACCATCCTGTTCCTGCACAGCTGGTTCTCCTTCCTCCACGGAGGGGCCGACAGCCTTGATGGCAACCACCAGGCATGGGTCATCTGGGCAGTGGTGGACACCCTGCTGCCACTGACGCTGGGCACCACGGGCTGCGCCATGCTGAAGGGGTCTACCGATTCCTAGCCGAGTCCCGGCATGGCGAATATGCCATGGTTTTGCGTAGTCTCCCCGGACGATGGTCAGGGCTATCGTATTCGGGTCAAGCATCCGCCTGCCGTTTGGGGACTGAACCCCATTCCAGCGAAAATCGCGGACCAGTGGCGCGGCCGGGTGAAAATCAAGGCTTGTAAGCGTGTGCCAACCCGGGTGACGGTCATGCACTGTGGATTCCCGTATCCGTAAGGATTCGTGCAAAATTGTCGGCTTGACTTCGGGAATGCCAAGCCTACTTCAGACAGATGCGGAAGCACTGGAGCGCTGGCAAACTGCCGGGACGCTTTGATTCTCCCTCCATTTTGAGGGAGAGGGTTGGGGCGAAGGTGAAATCCGGGGACGGCACAATGTTCCCTCATCAACGGGGACGCCCCCACCCCAACGCTCCCCTGAAGGGTTAGGGAACAGCTAGAGAGCCTTGGCAAATTGCCGTTGACACTGGCCTGGCGTACTGATAATATCTATGGAGCGAAATCCGCAATGAGCGGGAGTAGTAGCGATGGCCTGCGCCAGAGAATCGGCGGTTGGTGCGAGCCGAAGGCAGTAGCGTCGCGAACTCGCCCGGGAGCGGCCCGCCTGATGGTCCTGTGCGGAACAGGGCAGCAGGGCGCGGCGGGTGACACCGTTACAGAGTCGTGAAAGTAGCCCCGAGTAGGGCGGCGTCTATCGATGAGAGTCGACGCGTTGCGTTGGGGAAGAAGGGTGGTACCGCGGGCCACACCCGTCCCTTCATGTTGGGATGGGTGTTTTTTATTGCCCGGTTCCAAGCCATTATCGCGAGACTTTTTGGCGCTGCCAGCCGGTCTCCAAGCAGGATGTATGAAATTAAACGGCGCTGAGATTGTCTGCGAGAGCCTCCTTGAAGAGGGAGTAGACATTGTGTTCGGGCTCCCGGGCGGCGCTGTATTGCCGCTTTACGGCGCCATGGCAAAGTACCCAGGTCTGCGCCATGTCCTGGTGCGGCATGAACAGGCTGCAGCAATGGCCGCAGACGGTTACGCCCGCGCCACGGGACGCGTGGGAGTCTGCTCGGCCACCAGCGGGCCAGGTGCCACCAACCTGGTTACGGGAATTGCAACTGCCCAGATGGACTCGGTCCCCCTGGTAGCCATCACCGGCCAGGTGCCCCGCGCTGCCATCGGCCGGGATGCTTTCCAGGAGACCGACGTCACAGGCATCACTCTTCCCATCACCAAACACAACTTCCTGGTAATGGAAGTGGAGGATGTGGCCCCGGCCATCAAGGAAGCCTTCCATATTGCCCGGACGGGGCGGCCCGGCCCAGTGCTGGTGGACATTCCCAAGGACGTGCTGCAGGACCTGCGAACCGAGTTTATCTGGCCCGACAAGCCCAATCTGCCAGGTTATCATCCCCCCGGCGAAGCCCCGATGAGGCAGGTAGCCCAAGCTGCCCAGCTCATCAATGAAGCCAAGCGGCCAGTAATAATGGCCGGTCACGGGGTGCTGATTTCGCAAGCCTACCACGAGCTGATTGAACTGGCCGAGAGGGCCCAAATTCCGGTAATAACGACACTCCTCGGTATCAGCTCCATACCCACGGGCCACGTACTCAACATGGGTATGCCCGGAATGCACGGAATGGCCTACAACAACCTGGCGATCGACCAGGCCGACCTGTTGATTGGCCTAGGCATGCGCTTCGACGACCGCGTTACCGGCAGGCTCAGGGATTTCGCCCCCAACGCCAAGGTGGTGCACATCGACGTGGACGCCTCTGAGTTGGACAAGAACGTTAAGGCGACGGTCCCGGTTGTTGGCGATCTCAAAATGGTGCTGAAACAGCTGATTCCCCTGATCGAGCCGAACGTGCACATCGACTGGCACCGCCGCCTGGCGGAACTGAAGGCGGAACACCCTTCGCTCTTCATCAGGGAGTCTGAGGAGCTTTTGCCGCAGTATGTGCTGAACCGTCTATCGGATGTGGCCGGCGGCGACTGCATCATAGTGACCGGCGTGGGGCAGCACCAGATGTGGGCTGCTCAGCACTGCGAGTTCAGGGAACCAAACACGCTCATCACCTCCGGCGGGCTTGGGTCTATGGGATATGAGGTGCCCGCCGCGCTTGGCGCGCGCATGGGCCGCCCTGACAAGACCGTCTGGTCGGTGGCGGGCGATGGCGGTTTCCAGATGACAATGTGCGATCTGGCCACGGCCGTCGAGAACAACGTGGATGTAAAGTTCGCCATTCTCAACAACTCGAGCCTGGGTATGGTGAAACAGATGCAGGACGTGTTTTACGAACGGGAATATTTCGCCGTGGAGTACTCCGGCAATCCTGACTTCGTGAAGCTCGCTGCGGCCTATGGCATCGATGGAATTCGAGTCACCCGCAAGGACGAGGTGGACGATGCAGTCCGCCATGCCATGGAAGTTTCCGGGCCGGTCATCATTGACTTTGTTGTCAAGCCGGATGAACAGGTCTACCCATGGATCCCTGCCGGCGAGTCGGTCCACGAGATGATCGAAGTGCAGCCGTCGCAAGGAGGCCCCCACTAGGATGGTGCAGGCCAACCAACCGGATCAGCACACCATCATAGCCCTCGTCGAAGACAAACCGGGGGTGCTTACTCGCGTCTCCAGCATGTTCCGCCGACGAGGCTTCAATATCGCCAGCCTGGCCGTAGGGCGGAGCGAGAAGCAGGGCCTGTCGCGGATGACCTTCGTAGTCAATGGTGATCTCCCTACAGTTCAACAGGTTACGCGGCAACTCGACAAGCTCATCGACGTGATCCAGGTGTCCTACATTTCGACGCATCAAGTCGTGGCCCGCGAACTGGCTCTGCTGAAGGTGACCACCACGCCCTCCACCCGAGGCGAGATCATGCAGTTCGCCGAGCTCTTCAGCGCCAACATAGTGGACGTCGGCTCAACCTACATAGTCATAGAAATCACTGGTGGGGAGCAGAAAGTAGACGCCCTGGAAAACCTGCTCCAGCCCTTTGGCATTACAGAGATGGTCCGCACCGGACTTGTTGCAATGGTCCGCGGACAGGAAAGCGGAATGGACGCCGAAAACCTGGGCGTCCCGATAAGCGTATTGCGCATGGACAGCGGAATCTAGAACGCAAATTCATCTGGCAACATCAACTTAAATTAAGGACGGAAAAGTCAACGATGGTAAACGTTTACTACGATCAGGACGCCGACCTGGGGGTTCTCGCAAACAAGACAATTGGCATCATAGGCTACGGCAGCCAGGGCCACGCCCACGCACTGAACCTGAAGGACAACGGCCAGAACGTGGTAGTGGGCCTCTACCCCGGAAGCTCCTCTATCGCCGTCGCCGAGGGAGCGGGGCTACGTGTCGCCGAGGTACCCGAGGTGGCCAAAGAGGCCGACGTCATAATGATGGTCATTCCGGACCATATCCAGGGCCGTATCTACCGAGAGCAGATCGAGCCCAACCTGAAGCCCGGTAGCGCCTTCATGGTTGCCCACGGCTTCAGCATCCACTACCGGGAAATTGTGTTGCCCGACAACATGGACGTCATGATGGTCGCCCCCAAGGCCCCGGGCCACCGCATGCGCGAACTGTTCGTCGAGGGCGTAGGGGTGCCCAGCCTGCTGGCCGTGCATCATGATGCCACCGGCAACGCCAAGCAGATCGGCCTGGCCTACGCCAAGGGCGTCGGATGCACCGGGGCCGGCGTGCTGGAGACCACCATCAAGGACGAGACAGAAAGCGACTTGTTCGGCGAACAGAGCATCCTCTGCGGCGGGGTGACGGCACTGGTCAACGCCGCCTTCGAGACGCTGGTGGAAGCCGGCTACCCGCAGGAGATCGCCTATTTCGAGTGCCTGCACGAGCTAAAGATGATCGTCGACTTGATGTACCAGGGCGGCCATAACTACATGCATTTCTCGGTCAGCGACACCGCCGAGTACGGCTCGCTCAGCCGCCGCAACCGCATCATCGACGAGCATGTCCGCGAGAACATGCGCGAAGTGCTGAAGGAGATCCAGGACGGCACCTTCGCCCGTGAGTGGATCGCCGAAAACGACGAGGGCCGTCCCCGTTTCGTCCCCATGCGTGAGGCGGCACAGAACGCTCCGATCGAGACCATAGGCAAGGAACTGCGGGCAATGATGCCCTGGATGGACCCCAAGTAGCGACGAAATTCCCTCTCCCAAAGGGTGAAAGCGCACCCTTCTCATCCCCTACAACTCTTCCGAAAAGGAGCGAAATTTATGCAGCAGGAGACGTTGAGTGTAGTTCACCGTCACACGCTGGTCTTGGCCGGGCTGGGTGTGGTGGACTACGTGGCCCTGCCGACCCTTTCTGAACTCCGCAGTTAGCGGCATACGAATCCCCGAACACCAATTCAGAAAGGACACTTGAGGAAAGAAAAGATGGCTAACGACAAAGTTCTGCTCTTGGACACCACCCTCCGCGACGGCGAGCAGTCGGCAGGCATCGGGATGACCGGCGCCGAGAAGATGGAGATCGCCCGTCAGCTTCAGAAGATGAACGTGGACATCATCGAGGCCGGGTTCGCCGCCAGCTCCCCCGGCGACTTCGAGGCGGTGTCCAACATCGCCAAAGAGGTAAAGGGTCCCATCATTGCTTCGCTGGCCCGGGCCCACCCAAACGACGTAGACCAGGCCTGGCGTGCGGTCGAGCACTCCGAGCGACCCCGTATTCACGTGTTCCTCTCGTCTTCGGAGATCCACCAGATGCACCAGCTCCGCAAGAACCGGGAAGAGGTCATGGAAATGGCCGTGACCATGGTTGAGCGGGCCAAGGGCTACTGCGAGGATGTCGAGTTCTCACCCATGGACGCGACGCGCACCAACCCGGAGTACCTGTACCAGATGCTGACTGAGGTCATCCGGGCCGGGGCGACCACCATCAACATCGCCGACACCGTGGGCTACGCCATCCCGTCGGCCACTGGCTTCGCACAGTTGCTCAAGGACATCCAGTCAAACGTGCCGGGCATCGAAAACGTGGTGATGAGCGTTCACTGCCACAACGACCTGGGCTTGGCCGTCGCCAACAGCCTGACCGCCGTTGAGACTGGCGCCCGCCAGCTCGAGGGCTGCATCAACGGCATCGGCGAACGGGCTGGCAACGCCTCTCTGGAAGAGATCATAATGGCCCTTGACACCCGCAAGGACCACTTTGGTGTGGATATCGGCATCGACACGACCCAGATTTACCCTTCCAGCCGCATGGTCAGCCGAATCTCCGGCATGGCGGTCCAAGCTAACAAGGCAGTGGTCGGAGAAAACGCCTTCCGCCACGCATCGGGCATCCACCAGGACGGTGTGCTGAAAGACCGCTCCACCTACGAGGTGATGCAGCCGGAGCGTGTGGGAGTGCCGGGCAACAGTCTGGTGCTGGGCAAGCTCAGCGGCCGCGCTGGCCTGCAATCCCGCCTCGAGGCCCTGGGCTACAGCCTGAATCGCGAAGAGGTCTCCAAGGTCTTCGAATCTTTCAAGGTGCTGGCCGACCGCAAGCGCGAAGTCACCGACCGCGATCTGGAAATCCTGATGGACGAAGAATCTCGTGAGGCCAACGAGCCCATCAGCTACACCCTCGATCAGGTGCAGTTCAGCGGCGGCGACCACGGCATTGCCACTGCGACCGTGCGTCTGATCGACCCCGAGGGCAACCTCACTACAGACGCCGCTACCGGCAACGGCCCGGTCAACGCCATCTGCAACGCCGTCGACCGCGCCATCGGAATCGTCAACAAGCTCGTGGATTTCAACGTGCAGGCGGCCACCGAGGGCGTCGACTCTCTCGGCACGGTCACCATTCGCATCGAGAAAGACGGCAAGACCTACACCGGTCGGGGCGCCGACACCGACATCGTTGTTGCCAGCGCCAAGGCCTACCTGAGCGCGGTTAATCGCCAGCTCGCCTCGGACGAGTCCGCCAACGTCCCCGCCCTCGGGTCAACACCGGACTAGGCAGCATGCCATCCGCCAGAACGAACGAGGGGCGCACAATTGTGCGCCCCTTTCGATTGTCTGTAGCCGAATCAGTTATGCTGATCCCAATCTGCGAGGGAAATCTATGCGAATTGAAAGCGGAGTAGACGAAGTGTCAGTGGACCAAGCGGCGCTGAAGGAGATCGTGGAAAAGGGCGAGAAAATCTACGCCGAGGCCATCGAACTATAAATCAATCTTGAGCAGGAAAGGGGGAGTCGTCGTAGTTGGCGTCAATTCCGGTGACTGTGAGATCGACCAGATATACCCGGCGGCCACACCGCGATTGCTCGATAGGCATCGTTACGCCGTCACCTACGCCGTGAGAGTCGGACGGCCTACTGCTTAAAGGATGATAGGCCTGAAAATTGACCGACCAGACCCATCATTGTCGGAAGAGTCAACAACGACCTCGAAGCCATAGTCGGAATCGCGTTCTAAGAGCCTGTCTACGATCTCTGGGATATGTTAAGTTGAGACTATTACCAAGGCAGGGTAATCATGTCTCATTCCTATCCCAGCGACATCAGCCGGGAGCGATTCGCCCGGATTCTTCCCATGCTGGAATCGGCCCGCCGACGGACCAAGCCCCGCACCGTGGACCTGTACGACGTTTTCTGCGGCGTGCTCTACTTGCTGAAGAGCGGTTGCCAGTGGCGGATGCTCCCGGCGGACTTCCCGGACTGGCGCACCTGCTACAAGTATTTCCGGCAATGGAGTGAGCGGCCCGGCCCGCAGGAAGAGTCCATTCTGGAGCAGGTCTTAAAAAAAATCGGTTGGCGCGGCCCGACAAAGCAATGGACGGAGCGAGCAGACCAGCTTCTGCATCGTGGACTCCCAGAGCGTCAAGAACACCGACAGCGCCGGTAACAAGGGCTATGACGCGGGCAAGAAGGTGTCCGGGATCAAGCGCCACGTCGCGGTGGACAGCCAGGGGTTGCCTCATGCGATTCATGTGACCACCGCCGACGTTACCGACCGGGCCGGGGCTTTGGCGATGTTTGAACAAAGCCGGGCCGACCTGAGCCGGGTGCAGAATGTGATGGCCGACGGGAGCTACACCGGGAAGCCCTTCGCCGCGACGGTGCAGAACCTGCTGGGAGCCTCGGTAGAAGTGGTGAAACGCAATGAACTGCACACTTTCGTGGTGCTGCCGAAACGCTGGGTGGTGGAGCGGTCCTTCGCCTGGCTGGAGAAGTGTCGCCGACTATGGAAGAACTGCGAGGGAAAGCTCAATACCAGTCTGCAAATGGTGGTCCTCGCCTTCACGGTGCTAATCCTGAAGAGATTGTAAACAGGCTCTGAGAAAGCAGTGGCGATTTTCATACATTCCAATGTGTTCTGGATACGGGATATAGCGAATTTCCTTGCCCTGCCAGTTAACGCTAATAACCAGAGTGGTAACTAGCAATGAAGTGTCCATGCCGGTCTATCCGGCAACGGTAGATTGGCACAGTAAACAGCTTGAAGTATCTGTCCTGAAAACGCGGAACGCGAATTCCTTGTTGGCATCGCCCTGCTCGAAAACAGCACCGTTAGGGTCCAAGTCTGGGACGGCGGTGATGTCCTGATAGAACCGAGACAGACCCGCTATTCGAAAAGCCCTACACCATCCGCATCTGAAAGCCGGTGTTGGACGGCGTCCCCTTGCCGTCCAGATGCAGTGCGGGATAGCCCATGGAGCGGAGGCTGGCAGAAAATTCCGGGAATCCGTAGACCGTATACACTCGGCTGGGGTTCACGGATTCCACGTAAGCCAGCAGGTCGTTGAAATCAGCATGGTCGCTGAAGGGCAGGCTTGCATCGGCGGGCCGGCGCCAGTGATGGTGGGTCTTTGACGCCGCCCAGCCGGTTAACTCCATGGTTCGCTGGTTGCGATATCCTCTGAGGGACTGGGCGCTCTTTCCCGGCGGAAAAAGCGCAACAGTACCGTCGGGCCAGTGCCCATCAAAGCAGGTAACCCTTCCCGGAAAGGCGACGCCCGCCTCCCGGTAGGCCTCGACGGCCTGGTAAATCCCTGGCTCCAGTACAACCTCGAACCCGTCGGACAGCAGATGGTGCAGCATTTCCTGCGCCTTGCCAAGCCGCCAGCCAAGCGCCACAGGCCGCTCCCCCCTCGACAACCAGGTGCGCAACGTACGCGAGGCCGTGGTGAGAGTCTGCTCCTCGGGCGGGAATACATATTCGGGACGCCCATAGGTGCATTCGATGACCAGAGTGTCGGCCTGGACGGTTTCAACAGGCTCATTGGTCGGGCTGGGGCGTACCTTGATGTCCCCGGTATAGAGTAACCGGTGGCCCGTTTTTTTCGATACCAATAGCGTCTGGGCCGAGCCCAGGCAGTGGCCCGCAGGAAGCAGGGTTGTGGTGTGAGTGGGGGAATCTAACGTCTCCCCGTATGGAAGCACAATGGGGTCGGCATTTTTCAGGTAGTCCTGCAGCAGCAGCAGGGTATTGGGGGTAACCACCGGCCTTCGGTGCCTTGCAGTGTGGTCTGAGTGAGCATGCGAGATGACGCTGGATTCCCGCTTGCGGGTCGAATCAAGCCAGACATCCAGTTCAGGCACATACACCCCGCGATCGAACACCACCTCCACAGTCTAACTCCCTACATTCCGCAGCCGGATTTCGCCACTAATTGTCTCCAGGGAGGAGTATAGCACCGCCTCGTGGGCAACACAGTTCAATAGTTTCCACGACGCGAACCGGGGACGATTCCGTAAGAGCTTGTGGTGGGCCGACCTTGTGAATGTGGGGTATAATTGAGGGTAGGGCAGGCGGATTTGGGTCTGCCTTAATCCAAAGGAGTGTGAAAATGCCTGCAGAAGTTGGCAATGTAGCCCCTGATTTCAAGCTGCCATCTCCGGAGCACGGGGAGATTACCCTCAGCCAATACCGTGGGGAGAAGGCAGTGGTACTTTCCTTCCACGTCTTCGACTTCACCTCTGGTTGAACCAGCCAGGCAACCCTCTTCCGGCAGGCTCACGGCCGGTTCGAGGAGAACAATGCCCAGGTCCTGGGCATCAGTTGCGACACGGTTCACTCTCACAAGGCCTGGAGCACCGCAATGGGCGGACTGCCCTACCCTGAGCTGTCCGACTTCCACCCGAAGGGCCAGACCACCATGGCCTATGATTTGTGGAATGAAGAGCGCGGCGCGGGCAACCGGGCCATCGTCATCGTAGACAAGGGAGGTGTAATCCGGTTCCGGGAGACCTATGTGCCCGGACAGTTACCTGACCCGAATGACATTATTGCGGAAGTTGCCAAGCTAAACTCCTAGCCCTTGCCGTCCTTTCAGGACAAAGGCAGCTGGAAAAACCAAGGGGCGCACAATTGTGCGCCCCTGATTGCTTCGCCTGATTCCGGTCAGGTGCCGTCAGGCTACGGTAATGCTCTCAACAACATAGGTCAGTGTCCCCTTTGGCGTGGGCACCGATACCTCATCGCCTGTGCCCAGATCAAGCAGAGCCTGGCCCACCGGCGACTGGATTGAGATGCGCCGCTGTCCGATATCCGCTTCTCGAGCGTCCACCAGGGTGTAATCCATAACTTCGCCGGAATCCTTGTCCTTGATGGTGATACGAGACCCGACAGCCGAGCGGCTGATTTCAGCTCCATTTCCCGAGTCCGGTAGAATCCGGACGTTGGCAATAGTCGTCTCCAGTTGGCGGATCTGGGTTTCGATCCGTCCCTGTCGCTCCTTGGCTGCGTCCAGAGGCGCGTTTTCGCGGAAATCCTTATCGGCCATCGCCCGCCTGATTTCCTGAGTTACGGTCCCGCGATCGGCCTTCAGATCTTCCAGCTGTTGCACGATGCGACCGTATCCCTCCTGGGAGAGGAAAGTGGGCTCGTCCTCGGCGGGCCGAGCAACTGGGCGAGCAGTCCCCCTGGCGGTTCCCCGGGCCTTGCTGCGGGGCGGGCGCAGGTGCGTGGCCAGCTTCTTGTCGGTCCAACCCTTGTCCTTCCAGTAATCGACGAAAGCCTTCACTGGCAGGAGACGCTGCTGGGCAGTATCGGCGCCGCTCTGCCCCACCTCCCTGGCGTACTGTTCCATATCGTGCGGGGTGAACCTCCCCACCTCCCGGTCCCCACTCCATCTCAAGAATTTTCGCAATTCTTGGCTACCGTCCCGGGCGCCCTTCTTGATCTTTCGGTTTGGGTCGGTCTCGAAATGGCTGAGCGCCTCGGAAACTTTAGGAGTGGAGTGGGTTTGCACGGGACTACCTCCGCCGATAAGGTTGTGGACGGGCCTGCTAGCTGATGGCTTTCAGTATCTTGGGGTTAAGGCCGGGGAAATTGGCCAGGTGCGCCCGGCGTTCTTCCTTCAAGCGGTCTGCGTATTCCTGAATTTGCTCATCGGTGTAGAAGTTTGAGAGGTCGTATTTGTTCATGTCGACACCCTCCATCGAAATCGGTGTCTCGGTACCGAACAGCGAGTCCTCTCTCCACTCCATGGTGTTACGCAGAATTCCGCGAATCATAGCTGACATTTCCGGAATGGGAACTCGGGTAACCGGCTGCTTAACGCTGGCGCGTCCCTGATCGTCGCGCTCCAGTATCTCGCCGACACCACCAGTGTTCAGCAGGTAGCACTGCACTCTGCCCTCGTTGCTCTTCACAAAATCGTAGAACCAATTGCCCTCATCGGACTCCGAGCCAATCAGGAACGGGTTGGTGCCAACCACACGCACCGACTCACCGGCGCGGCGCGGGTCTCCCGCCGAAGTCTCGACGCTCTCGCCCAGCATGAATGCGGCGGCGGTCTGCTCCGGGTTGAGCCGGGAAACAAACGGCAGCACCGTCATTCTGCGGGTGATAAAAGCAATCACCATCCCGTCAAGTTGGTCAAGGGACGGCATGTTGATGTCGCTACCCACGTATTCGCCGAAGCTGGTGCGGGGGATGACGGCGCGGCCGTTTCCGCCCAGCGACAAATCCGCATAGTCGACCTCGCTATCATGGGTCAGCATCACGTTTTCAAAAAGGGCCTCTGGCGAACGCAGGGCGCTGTAAATCAGAGACTGCGTTTCGGCGTTCATTCCCTCAGTTTTCAGGTAGAAGCCCCGTTCGGTGCCAAGAGCCCGCCCATCCCTGCCAAGAGAGACAATGTCGTCCTGGAGGATATCCATCACCTCGCCCGGCGCTTCCATGCCGTGGGTGTGGCAGGCGTGGGTCGTTTTGCCGGTCCCTGAGAGACCAAAGAACAGCATTCCGTACCGCCTGGAATCCCCGTCAGGCTGCTGGGCTGTCACAACCTTGGAGCCCGCGTGCAGGCTGAGCAACCCCTCCTCTTTGGCGTCCCACATGGCCATTCTGAGGAAACCCATCTTTACTTCGCCGACATAGTCTATCCCGAGGATGACGGTCAGGTTCTCTTCCGGGAAAACCAGCACCTGGCGCTCGTTTTCCGGCCATTCGGGAATGCACACTTCGTAGAGTTCGGGGCCCGGAGAAGACGGGTCATAGTCCCGGAGAGTGTGGCTCCAAAGGCAGGCCTGCCGCGCATTGTCAGTTCGCTGCACTGACAGGAAAAGGTTGCATTTCGGGTTGAATTCGGCGTTTTCGCCGATAGTGCGCTGAACTCGAATCAGGGGCGCACGCAAGAGGTACTTGCGCACCTCCTCCAGCGTCTTATCCCTGTTTTCAGTGATTCGCTGCTGAGCGGGGTTAAAATTCTTTGTGGCTACCCGGTCGCTTCCGAAAACCACAGCAACGCCCGCGCTGCGATTGCGCACGTTGGAATAAAAGCT
>CBDHDY010000033.1:0-117169 GCA_965261885.1 Dehalococcoidia bacterium | reverse complement strand
CCCATCCGGGCCGCGACATCAAACGTCCGGTCATCACGTCGGAAAAGATGAGCTCCCCCCGGATGCCGTGGTTGACCAGCTCGCGGAGCTGGGTCTCGAGGTTCCGGTCGTCCCGGTCGCTCTTGCTGACCCGCGCGTAGCCGTAGGTGACGGGGATCATCATCGCTTCACCACCCCGGTTTGCCGCAGTGCGGGCAGGGGTTCCGGACCGCCCGACGCCAGGCGACTCCGCCCTCGGCATGGATTTCCTGATTGCAGTGGAGGCAGCGGCCCATGTATGTGTTCTGGTCGGACAGGTCCTCGGCCACCAGCTCGAGACAGTCTCCGCACCCCCGCACCAGCTCCGGGTCGGGGGTCATCGGTTCGGGACTCTCCTCGAGGCCGCGCAGCGGGGAGTCTCCCGGGGCGTAGTGGACCACAGCGGCTGCGGCGACAACCCTGCTCTCCTCGCGTCTGCGGTCACCCTCTGCCATGGTGAAGGAATCGACCCCTTGCGAAGCGAAGTCCCACAGCTTGTTGCCCCACACCTCCGGGTCTATCGAGCCGTGCCACTGCAGTCCCTTCCCGGTGAGTCCTGCCGCGATCACCCGGCGGCCGCAGACACCGCAGTTGATGGCGTGGTCTTTTCCCCAAGCGTCGTCCTGGTTGGCGGCCACCATCGTCGTGCTGCGGCACTGGGGGCAGGCGGCTGCCAGGTGGACGTGCATGGCGCTCTTCTCCGCTCAACAAACGGCCGTTTTTGAGAGGGCCGGTGCGGACCCTGTCCGTCAGCTTTGATGAGCCTCTCAACAAATCCCCTCAACAATAATCGACGCTCAAAAACGCTGTCAATGGTTTTTTGAGTGGGCAGGATCGTTGTGCGGTAAGGCAACACCCTGAGCCTTACCCGGGTATATCTGCCGCCTCTATTGCCTGGTCGAAGGAATCTGGAAACCGTCGGGCTTGCTCTACCTGTTTCGGACTGGCTTGCCCAACGCTGAGGAGATCTCCTTATGCAGCACTAACTTCCCGAAATTGCGGATAAGCGCAAGTGGCGGGGCGGATTACACAAAAGGTGCATTAACGGAAATTGCTTAGCGGGCTCAAACTCATGGCGAACCGGGTGCTTGCAGCGGGCAGGTGGGGCGTAGGCCGAGATCGTCAGTGGGGGGAAGATGTACATTAACCTTCTGATTATGGGAGTCAGTTAGTCTGGTGGAAAACTCCCTTGGCTGGTTCCATTTGCTTATAGCCCATGTGCGCCTCCGCCCTCCAGTTCTAAGAATCCTCTGAACAAGTCGCGCGGAGTGTGGCATAGTTAGGCTGAGCCAGCCGGTGCCTGTTGAGGGAGTGAAGGCAGATGGACCAGCCCACCTTTGCCGATCTGGAATATCAGGGCAAGAAGCGCAAGACCCGCCGGGAACTTTTCCTGGAGGGTATGGGCGGCCTGACTCCCTGGCAGTTGCTGGAGGACCGCGTCCGCCCCTTCTACCCCAAGGCCGGAAGGGGACGCCATCCCTACCCGCTGTCCGCCATGTTGCGGGTCCACTGCGTCCAGCTCTTCTACAACCTTAGCGACCCGGGCATGGAGGACCTGCTCTACGAGTCCGACCCGGTCAGGCGGTTCGCGGGGCTGAAGCTCTCAGGCCCCCTGCCCGACGAGACCACCATCCTGAATTTCCGGCATCTTCTGGAAAGACACAAGCTGGGACAGGGGCTGCTAGAGGAGATCAACGCCCACCTTGAGTCCCAGGGACTGAAGCTGCGGGAGGGAACCATCGTGGACGCCACCATCATAGAGGCTCCCGCTTCCACCAAGAACCGGGCTGGGGAGCAGGACCCGGAGATTCATCAGACCAGGAAGGGGGAGCGGTGGGACTTCGGCATGAAGGCGCACATCGGGGTGGACTCCGATACGGGCATAGTCCACTGCATGAGCGCAACGGGGGCCAACGCTCACGATGTTACGCAGGCGCACAAACTATTGCACGGGGGTGAGACGGTGGTATGGGGCGACGCCGGGTATCAAGGAGTCCACAAGCGGAGGGAGAACCTAGGGCTGGAGGTGGAATGGCGGGTGGGGATGCCTTCGGGGCGTTGTCGGTAGCTGGAGCGTGGGGGCGATGAGGCGCTGGAGGAGAGGGCGAAGGCGTCGGTGAGAGCCAAGGTGGAGCACCCATTCCTGAGGCTGAAGCGGCTGTTCGGTTACGGCAAGGTGCGCTACCGGGGATTGGCCAAGAACATGGAGCGGCTGGCGCTGCTGTTCGGGCTGGGCAACCTGCTGACGGCGGAGGGTCGATTGGCGGCGTAGTGCGCGTTGTCACGGGTTAATGTCGGTCTCAGGGCAGCATCAAGCCTCCAACGAGCCAGTCAGGGGCGAAACGCAAGGGCCTGAGGCCGGTCGGCAAGCCCCGGACCGCAGTCCTCACCCCCTTCGCCGCTCCGTCAAACACGACCCAGACCAAAACGCCCTTGTTCAGAGGATTCTTAATACGCTATAAGAATTCGGAACTCTGGACAGGAACGCACATGACTTTCTAAGGCACATGCCGGTGGCTTCCACCCATCTGCCTGGTAGCCTTGATCGCTGCCGTTTGGGCGTTGCCCTACCGTCCCGACTGCGACTCCCTGGCGTGGGGTGACGACCCGGCCATAGCCCGCATCGACAGCCAGTGCATCCTCCTTTCCCATTATGCCAACCGGCTCCACATCATAGAAACAACCATCGAAAACGCGGAATTTGGGTTGCTCATTGATGAACAAGCCTCCACTGATTACCAGCGACGGTGGAACGACCGCGTGAACTTCTACGGCCCCGAAACCATCGCGCTGGCGGATGCCATCAGGGACTCTGCCCTCTACCAGAGTGCGGTTGCCGGCGGACATGCCCCTTCCCGGGAAGAGGTCTCGGTCCGCCTCGACCGGGACCGGCTCCGGTGGGAGAGTTTCCACGACGTCGTTCAGTTGGCGAGGTTGGCGCAGAATCAGGACCTTGCCGAATTCGGGGAACTGGCGGTGGAGACAAGGAACCCCGACATTAGAAGGACTCTGGAAAACCTGACTCCGTCTGAGCTCATGGAGGCCATGAAAGGGAACGACTGGAGCAAACGCTGAGAGAGGGTGAGGCTTACCTCGAATCCCTTGGTCACCAACGCTACTGGAAGGAAATACTCCCAGCGAACCTGCGCCGCGAAATGGCAACACTCAAGCTGGAGGCGGCGGTGCTGGAGGCCAGCGCCAACGGTCCTGACGGTCCTCAGGCAGATGTGCCCCGCCTGGCGTGGCTGGCGTACCAGGAGAAGGCGTTCGAAGGACTGACCATCAAACTAACGCGTGCCGCTCCCTCGACTGTTTCGGTTGATGGTGCCCTGGCTTATCTGGCCGAAGTTCTACAGGAGGAACAAGAGCAACTCAGTGAGGAATACAAAAGGCGGTTTGGACGGCGCTAGGAGAGACTTTGACCAGTTCCCCCGCCCCTGCGCCCGAACCCCGACTAAATCCTCCCCCGCCCAAGCCACGCCGTTTAGCATGAGCTGCTTGATCCTGTTCCCAAGGGAGCCGTGAACGCCTTTCACCAGTTCTGATTTCTTATACCGTATCCAAACTAAAGCGCGATGGTGCACATGCGCTATTAACAAACGGAACCGGGGTCCTGGGCTGGGGTTCTTCTCGGTGTGAATGCGGCGAATGCGACACCAGTGTCTTTCGCCTGCGCTGCGGCCTCGCCGGTTATAGATTCGCCTATGACCAGGGCGTGGGTTGTCGTGCCGACGGCGTGATTCAGCAGTTCGGCTCGGTTCCTCGCGCGGTCGACGTCGCCTTTGACTATGGTGATGGACGCCTCGACGAGGAGGTATGCGGTGGTTCCGTCTGGAGCTTTGCCCGCAATGACGGCGTCGGCCTGTTCTATCTGAGCGGCCTGGTCCTCGTTGAAATTGCGGGAGGCGTCCTCGGCCGCGTCGTCGAGCATTTGCTTGAGGATACTGTCTCCGACCTGATCGGCATGGTGCACCAGGCTGGTCTGCCGGAGGTGAAAATCTCTCCTGGCCACGCGGCCTGCGAAGTTTCCGGCGCGTCGCTGGAAGAAAGATCCAGACAGGTTGCCCAGTTCGCCTCGCATTCCGTTGACGGAGGTCTGCAGGCCGTCGACGGAGGTCTGTAGCTGGGCTTGTCCCTGCCTGAGTTCGTCCTGGCCGGCTTCGAGGCTTTCGAGTCTCCGGTTCGTGTTGTCTGCGTGCTCCCTGAAAGCCCTGGTGAGGGTGGCGAACTCTTCAGGTAGCTTCTGCAGCTCTTGGGAGAGCAGCACGCTCCGGACTGCCTCGGCCCAGTCCGGGTCGTTCCGCAGTATCCGGATCAGGTCCGTTATGTCGTTGATGGTGGTCATCTGACTGTGCTCTGCTCCTGATTGTATCATCTGTCTGACGCAGTACGGAGTCGCTGTTCTCCCGGCCGGAACCCGGCAACTGTGGGCGCCCCCTGGGCATGGAGTTGAGGACGCGCCTCATGGTACGTTCCGGGACACCTGTTTCCCTGCCCAACTCCGCTCACGACTTGCCGGCACCGCGCTACTGACGCATGTATTCGATCAGCGTCCAGTCGAGAGACTGGCGCCGGCCGCGACTCGACGGCACAGAGGGGAGGGGAACTTCAAGCCTGGCGTCTGTGTTCGCAGAGGCTGCTCTAAGCGGTGCCATAGCAAATGGCTACCCGGTTGGAGACATCGAGGCATTGATGGAAAGTCGCGACTTTGCCAAAGCATTGGCCGTCGCGAAGAATTAAACCAAATCCGGCCGGTTTCGCCAGCGAGGCGCTGGTTCCAGGCAATTTGTCAATGGCGGCGGCAAAGTGGGTCATTGGGGCGGAGGAAAGGTGGACCACCTGGATGGTGGCAGTTGGCTAGGCAGGGAGAGTTGGAGACAGAATCAGGGGATGTGCGCCGACTGGGTGGTGAGGGGGTTAGGCGACCTCCTCCGGAGAATACCGGGAACTCCTCATGGGACGATTCTCCTCTAGCATTGTTTAGATCATCCCACAAGACTCGCACTCAGAGTGGCTCAGAATCCGGGCAGCAGATCATTACTATGCGCGACAATCACACTTATTGCGCATGCCATCGCAGTTTTGGGGTGCCCAGATTTCGCACCCGATTCACCGTTGCGTCCAATGCCCTGCTCTAGCGTAATACAAGTGTGTCTCACTCCCGAGGCAAAATTCCTTGATCAAAGATGTCCAACGGCATGTACAGGGTCACGCAGGCGTTTGGCACGTCCGTGATTCCGCTGATGCGGAGCTCTATCGGAGCTACGCTCAACAGAGTGTATGCTTGCTCTCCGCTGTAGCCGAAGTTGGTCAAGTAGTCTATGGCCTGCAGCATGGCTTCTCGAGCGGCCATGGTGCAATCGTTGAAAGCCTGATCGGTGTCCCGGAAATTGAAGCCAGTGAACGTAAGGTACCGGTTTCCAAATTGGGGCTCAATGGGACCCGGCTGGAAAATGGGCGTGCGGACGTTGTATTTGGTGGCTCCGCCCTTTATGAGGTTCACCCGAAGCCAAGTCACTCCATCCATCTCTATGGCGTTCCAGGTGGCCTCGCCATCACCCTCGGCAAAATGCAAGTCGCCCACCGAAAGCAGAGCGCCGGGCACGAACACCGGCAAGAATATTCTTGAGCCGCTGGACAGATTTTTGATGTCGACGTTGCCGCCATTTTCTCTAGGCGGCACCGTCCTAGCCGCCTCGGAGGCCATCCTCGAATGCTGCGCGGGGTCGACTCCACGAAACAACGCTGTTTCCGCATGCGGCGGATAGGCTTGCTCCCGTGGGGCCAGCGGCGCTTCCCGGTCGTTCCACTGGCTCAGCATTTCATGGGAGGGAGCGACGCCAATTACCCCGGGGTGAGGCAAAGCGGGGATCCGCACTCCTGGTATATGGCGGGACTCAGCGTATACGTTTCCTCGCATGTGCCAGACCGATTTGTAAGCCGCGGGGTAGACGTCCCGCAGTATGCCTCCAATCGCAGGAATCACGCAGGAATACCCCACTCCACTGAGGGGGGATAGCTCAAGCAGGTCCACGACCAACAAATCACCTGGCTCCGCGCCCCTGACCGCCACCGGTCCTACCAGGGGATGGACCCGAGTCAGATCCATGGTTGACACATCACTGGTATCATCGTTGTCGTGGAGTTGATAGTCGTCGTAACCGGGTGATTCGAGAATTACCTCTCCCCCTGGCTCGATCTCGATGAGAGGAGGAATGTCTGGGTGCCATCGGTTATGGCCAATGTCCCCCTGCTCCGCGAGGGGCTTACCCACTTCGCACCTAATCCGGGGCGCCCCCATGTCCCGATTGTCGAACCGCGAGACACCCGACCTTGAGAACTCAGATGCCATCTCATCCCTCAATTTTCGATTTACCTGGCGTCCAGGCGCGCCAATCGGCCCAAGCCCCCGGCAACTGCCGGTAGTTCATTCGCCAATAGTTCATTTGGATGTAACCACGATGATCCTAACATCCGGATTTGTCCACCGCATCGAACGGCCCTCCGGAGTCCGAGTGAACGGCCAACACTCTTGGTCCGGCAGGTAGTAACGTCCAGCCATGTACAGCGAATAATCAACCAGGAGGTCGCGGGTGATAGGTATTCTCGGCGCATCTAGATACGAGGCAGTCTTGGAAGGCGGTCTCCAAAGGTCGACGGTCTCCACAAGATATGGAGATGTACCAGTGCTCACCGGCGCCGTGGGTAACCGCGCCGGGGTGTACATACGCCGTTTTGGTTGGGGGGACAACCTTGCCTCCGATGTAGTGTCTCATGCATCCCACGCCCTGGCCCTCCGTCAGTTGGGTGTGCGTCGGGTCATCACCCTTAATGGCTTTGGAGGGGTGAATTCCGACTTGAGAACCGGAGACCTCGTGACTTACCACGATTATATTAGGATGTGCGAGAGAACGCCCACAACCATCTTCGCTGGCGAACCGGTCTGGCCCCGAGCGAAGATGGAGGTCCCTTTTTGTCCCGAGGTCCGCGGGACGTTGGCGGCAGCCGCGCGCCGCAACAGCCCGCGCCGGGTGATTGACCAAGGGGTCAACATCTGTGTTCAAGGCCCCCACAACGAAACGCTGGCGGAGATTGAGGCCTATCGCCGTTGGGGCGCAGACGTTGTATGCACCACCATATACCCAGAGGTCGTTTACTTCAGGGAATTGGAGACCTGTTTTGCGGGCTTGTGCTGGATATCCGATGCGGCAGGCGTCAGCGATCAGAAGGATTGGGTCAGTATCACCCCGGAGGAGCTTACGCCCATTGTTAGAGACGCCATCGGCTCCATACCGGAGCAAGCAAACTGCCAGTGCCAGTATACGTGGGTGGGAAGCGAAGACCGGCTGCCCTCATGGTACCTGGCCATGCGCTGATGTGGCCGGTTTCCGTGTCGCTCCTGAGCACCGGGCTCTAGTCCACCGAAGACCAACTTTCTACTCTGAAGATATTCATCACGTTTGACTCCCTCGGAAGCGGGTGCTAGCTTCCCCGCCTCGAATACAAGAAAGCTTGAGATCTCAGGACAGGAATCTGTCATGGCAACCCTCGTCACTGGCGGCGCCGGATTCGTGGGCAGCAACATTGTGAAAGGGTTGGCGGAGGCCGGCCACCGGGTGGTCTGCTTCGATTTGACCCCCGCGGACGCTCTCCTCACAGACTACCTGAAACCCTGGGCGCAGAATGTGACCTTTGTCCAGGGGGACATCCTGAATGTGAAGGACTTGGAACAAGCTGCGGCGTTCCAAGCCATAGACAAAGTCGTCCATGCCGCGGTGTTCACCCCTGCCCAGCGGGGTAGCATGGAGACGGAACGGAGCCGCGACATCGTGAACATCAATATCGAAGGCACCGTGAATCTGCTGGACCTGGCCACCGCTTGCAACCTGAAGCGGTTTATCTACGTCAGCTCCGAGGCCGTTTACGGTGATCCACCGGCCGGCATGGCGCTGGTCCACGAGGACGCGCCGTTGCGACCTCGTAACCTGTACGCAATAAGCAAGCACACCAGCGAGCAGTTGACCCGCAGGTACGGCGATCTGCACGGGTTCCAGACCGCCAGTGTGAGGCTGAGTTACCCCTACGGGCCCATGGAACGGGTCACCGGCCACAGAAGCAGGATGTCGCTGATATACCGGTGGACCGGCAACGTGGTCCGCAAGGAGCCCATCGTGGTCGAGGACCGCACGATAGGCCGAGACTATACTTTCACGGGGGATGTGGCCTCCGGCATCCGGGCCGTTTTGGACGCGCCTACCCTGCCTCATGACGTGTACAACCTTTCCGCAGGTCGCCCTATAACTTTGGAGGAGGTCATCAACGCTTTGGTGGAGTTGCGTCCGTCCCTGGAGGTAATAGACCTTTTATCGGAAGAGCGACCCGAGGCCCAAGAGCGGCCGGCCGAGGAGTCGCAGGCTGTGCGGGATGCATCCCGCATCAGAGCAGACCTGGGGTTCTCGCCCAGCCACGATATGACCGCAGGTCTCAAGGCTTGCCTGGAGTGGCGAGAGGGTTCTGGCTTCATGGACTGACGACCGCTGCCGGAAGGTAAGCTCCAGCCACCTCGCTTTTGGAAATCGTAGCCGGCTTCCGTTAACAACTCGGCATTGCCCAGTGGGTCGCTGGCTGTTGGGGGCGGAGCCTTGGCCACAGCGATAACGCCGGAAAACGCAAGGTCAGCAACGGACGATTCACCCATTCCCCTTGCAACCTGACGGCGCCGTCGATGCCCAGCCCGCCCTCCGGGCAACCCAATGGCTGTCCCACAGACTCGCGCCAGCCCAGTCCGCGAGTTCCATGCCTGCTTCGCGGTGGCCTTCGGACGCAAGCAGTGGCGGGAACATAGCCAGCACTATCTCCAAGCCCTGCTGGTCCAGTCCCAGGAACGCCGCAACGCCGAGAATCTCTCCGAGACGGTTCCGGCTTCGGCCCGAGAGCCTTGCAGCGCTTTCTCACCGAGGCCCGCTGGGACGATGACGCGGTCATAGGACGCCTCCAAGAATACTTGGGCCCCAAGTTGGCTGACTCTCAGGCGGTGTGGGTGTTCGATGGCAGCGATTTTCCCAAGCAGGGCGTGAAATCGGTGGGCGTGGCCCGGCAATACTGTGGGGCCTTGGGGGGAAGATTGCCAACTGTCAGGCCGGCGTGTTTCTGGCTCATGTGGGGCCATGCGGGAGGGCTTTGGTGGACAAGCGCCTGTATCTGCCCGAAGAGTGGACTTCCGACTCGGGGCGCTGCGCGTCTGTCAAGGGCGTCGACGTCGGCCAGTGTGGTGGGCGCCCCCTCCGGAGGAGCCGGAAGGAGCGGTGGCGTTTCCCGGGAAACGGTCTGAACGTGGGCGTCAGTTCCGGTTGTCATGGTCCCCCAGGGTCGCCGAGCTGCTGGCCAGCACCGTGGTCTCCAGCACGGCTCCCTTGATCCGGCAGGGCCGACAGCCGCAACCGGCGGCGTGAGTGTGGTCTTGCAGGGCCATCTCAATCTCGAAGTAGGCCTTGTACTTGCCGGCGGCGTAGCCCTCGGCGTAACAGCCACAGGGCTCAAGGCAGTCGCAGAGGGGGCGTTCCTGGTCGGTCACGGCAGCCTCCCTGAAAATCTGAGCCTTCCGGTTCGCAAAAGGTCCTTTATGTTACGCGTCGTAATCGAGTAGATAGAAAAGACTGTATTCGGTCAACCAGTACGTCCAGCGAATTCGCTAGGAGCGATAGCGCCCACAGCCTTTCTTTTAGCCAATCTTCTGCCTTACTGCACCAACCTCGCTGCCGAACACTAACGTTGCCGCCGACCTGAACTGTCCAAGTCACAGGCTGGGCGTTTACTTTGAATTGGTGGGGTTCGGTAGCCGTGCATTCGTTTGAGGCCATGATGTATTGTGCTCCCATTTTTGTAGGTTCCGTAGCGGATCATCTGTCTTGCCAAAAAACGGCCGTTTCCGGAACGGGCGTTGTGCGAACCAAATTCAGACCTTGTGGCGTAGCCGCATGCTGCGGTGGGTATTAGGGCAACCTCGAACAAGAGTCATGGTTACTATTTTCTCTTGGGAATGACCGCGGCGAAAAGGCACCGGCAGCGCCCACCATGTGAGTTTTGTTCGTTACCATCGGTGCAATTCGGGCCGGGTATGGGCATCGCTTCCAAAGCTTCTTGGATGGTGAATGCCTTGCCGTCGAGTGACTGACAATGTGCACATACCCGCTCGTCCTCGGAAGTTCTGACTTCGACTTCGGCAACACCGATCTCTAAAAGGCTCATCAATCGAGCTCGCGTCGCTTCTTGTGCGACATGACGATGAGGGCGGTCTTCCATGAACAGGATACCTGCTTGCTGCTGATAAGCTGCTTGGAGGGACTTCCAATCACCGGCCTGCATCGCAACCCGCACCTGTTCGCTTAGTCGCCTCCATTCTTCGTTGCGCTGTTCACGGGCGTGCTTTGCATCCTTTGCTGCCCTGTGTTCGGCCTCCGCAGCAGTTAGCAAGTATCTTTTGCGTTCCTGTCTGTCAGTACGGACGTGAATTATTTGTCCGCAGTCCCGACATTTTCGTCGGCGCGTTGGGGACGGCTCTTGGATGACGCCGCAGTATGGGCAAGCGGGACTCGACAGCGTGATGGGAGGAAGAGCGGGACTCTCTGACGGCAACGAGACGCGAATCACTAATTCTGGTTGCGACTTATTCTTACGCTCGGCGATCCGCCGTCGAAGCTCCCGTTTGCGGATCTCCAACTCTTCAGGAGAAGGGAAGAACCATTGCTTTAATTTGGACAGCATCGAACCCTCTATGGAGAATGGTGGGCTACGCCAGCGGCGTCCCACAGATTGCTGATTCCGTGAAAGTGCTGAATTCTGGGAGGTCGACGATTCTGGAATTACCACCCCCGCACAACCAACGGGTGTTTGATTCGGGAAAAGCCCTATATGTGATACGTAATAACGTCTCCGTCATACGACACATGGTCGGTGGACTGTGCTGCTTCGGTCAGACAATTATTAGGGAACGTGTGCAGGTTTCAATTACCGCGAAACCGCCGAGCCAAAGAGTTCCGCTAAAACCCTCAACTGCGCACATTTTCTCGTCTAGGTCTTCAGACACATCCAATTCTGCTCGACGAACTAATTTGAAACCCATCTCCGCATCTTCCGGCATACCATTCTCGACAAATGTCGCACGCAGCTCCGCGGGCGAACTCTCCAATATTCGTTGGTGTTCCTCCAACTCGTGCAAGAGTTTATCCGCCAAAAACCTGCACAGAGTACTGTGTCCATCCCCCGTGGTTCCGAACCCGAGTGGAGCTATGGCTCGCCCCCCAACTTCGTGGGCTAGGTTTATGTTTTTCCGCCGAAGTTCCCATTTTTCAGCATCGGTGACCTTGCTCCCTGTAAACCCGTGAAGTAAGCGGCTTTCCGTCAATTCCGGCCAGTTGTTATGCACAATGTCCAATAGGTCTTGGCGCACCCACTGTAGGTTTTCCTTATCCTCGTGCGGCCTCACGTCGACAAAGAAGACATCTTGGTCAGCAACTATCGCAAAGAGCAACCAATCGGAGCGCTTGACGAAACCACGCTTGCCATCCTTGCGGCTTAGGTGCAGGTGATGCATAGCGTAGTCCCACAAGAGACCGTCTGGCTTCTTTGGCTCAGTATTGTTTACCTCCCTCGATAGGAACGGCATCACTGTGTTGCCACTTTCGAAAAGGTGCCGAAGATAGAAAACCGTCCCCCACGCTTCTAAAGCTTTTCCACGGACTTTCGGGTCTGTTTCTCGGGAGAGGTTTCTAAGGGAATCGTGAATTTCCTCTGAGAAGTGGACCTTGCGGGGAACGGGATCTATCCTGCGAATGCGCACTTCGAGGTAGCGACTAGCAAGGTGATCCAGGTCGGCAGATTCTGGGAAAGAAATTCCCTGACGCTGAAATTCAGAAACGATTGCCAGTTTGAGATCAGACAGAAAGTCCATGCCGTTGATGCTCCGTTTGGTTTACGCAAACATAGTATCTAATAAGGCGACGTAATTTTGTCCTCTTCCGCTCAACAAACGGCCGCTTTTGAGAGGACGGGACGTAGGCCATCTCTCAGCTATGCGCCCGCGCTCAACAAAGCTTACAGCCGGCTGACCCATTCGTGATGAGCTCCGGCCAGCTCCACATACCTCTGCGTGTCGACCATTGAGGCGTGGCCCAGCCATTTCTGCAGCACGGGGATCGGAACTCCTCGTAGAACGCAGTTGCGGCCGTATGTGTGCCGGAAGGCATGCGGGTGGGCCCTGGCGGGATCGATTCCGACCTCGCGTGCTGCGTCCTTCATCACCTGGCCGATCCGCTGGCGCGACAGGTTCAGCATTGGCTGGTAATGGTCCTTGCTGTGGGACGACGCCAGGTCCCGGAGACTCTCGACCAGGTCAGCCGGCACCGGGACCTCCCGGCCCCTGCGGCCCTTGTTGCCCGGCGAGTCGGCCGCGACGACGATGATCGGCGGGTGCTGGTCCAGGCGCAGGTCCACACGTCGCAGCGCCAAGGCCTCCGATACCCTCAGGCCGGTCCTGAGCATAACCCGGAATGCCATGCGGGTCGGGTAGGAGGGAGCGGCGTCGACCAACGCGTCGGCTTCCTCTTCGGTGAAGTAGTCCGGGATCTTCTTGAGACTGCGAGGCATCCTACCGCCGTATTGTTACCCTTTGGAAAGCGATGGCGCAAATATAGCGGACGGCAGGCGGGTGCGCAAGGCTGGCTGGGGTGGGGATTAGCCGAGGTCGCTTTCCAAAATCACGGATAAGCGCAAGTGGCCAGTGGCTATAACAATTGGGCTATGTTCGGTCCCTATCCAGATTAGGATCAATCTGGCGATCCGGCCACTCCTAAAGGACGCCTAGAGGGGGATGCGTGTCAGTGTAAGAGGAGTTTTCTTATTCAGTCGCTTGGAGGGAGGCTCGAGAGTCTATCGCATTCACAATCAATTCTCGGGAATCCATTAGGGCTGGCAGAATGTCCGCTTCAAAGTCAAGGGAATAGTTCTTATAGCGAAGGGTGGAAGATTCGATAAAGTCTGTTTGATCGAAGATTGTTAACGCGTCTATGTCGGCCTTCGCAGACGCCCCCACTTTTCCTTGAGCGCGTTCGTCGATGTGTTCGAAGGCCCTGCGCATGGCCGCCACGGGTATGGTGATTCGCTGCACGCTTTCTGGCGCATTAAGATCAGGGCAGTATTCGTTAACGAGAGTGGTTACCATCGCCAGGGCGCGGTGTAGTGCGATGATGGCCATCTCTGCGGTTGCTAGGGCGTTAAGGTAGTTGATTCTGCTTTGAATGGAGGCTGCTGCCTTTGCCTTTTCGCGTTCTTGAACTGCCGAAGCCCAAAGCGCGTGTGCTGCATCCAGCCTAAGGAGAAGAAAAAATATAAAAACTCACCTGCTCGCGGACTATGTGACACCAAACATACACGGTGTTTGCCACAGGTGCGTAGCCCCGGAATCCAGGCTCACTCTGTGCGTCTACTTCCCTGGAATCAATCGTCCAGTCGCCTGCAGCAATGATTGGTTGGTCTCCTGGCTGCAGGTGAACTACTTCGCCGGAGTCCTCCTCTCCATAGCGGAGGGTTCTCATGTAGACTTTGTTCCCCTCCCGCCGGACCGGCACAATTCTCGAGAGGACTAAAGGCGAATCTTTGACTTCTGTGAGCGTTAAGGGATCCACTGCTGCAACCTCACCGAGTTTGGCTTTGTCGAGAGCACACCTTCGCATTAACAATCTCGTGGAAATGCGTCTACGGCATATCGTCAGCAGGTTCCGCGATAGCTTCAGAGATCGGTGAGTGTGCCAGCCATAAGGTTGTTTCCGTCGGACATTTTGTAGATTGCCATTCAGACCTTCCTTAAACCGTACTAGCTGCCGCCACGAGTTTTCCGGAAATGGCCGCTGCGATCTCAGGCATATCGGACAAGGTAGGGCGCTGGAGCCACCTCTGGTCACAGCGCGCCGCCCAATGATTCCGGCCGACTATATGGAGTCCAATTTAGAGGAGTTGGCGGACGTCCTGCTACACCGTATAACTGTATTTATCGGGCGTCGCAAGAGAAACGCGAAGGGGTGGTTTCAGGTTCTCTCCAGAATGTTACGGAGTTGAAATATAGGGTCGAAAGCCTTTCGTAAATCGCCGTTGGCATTGGCGCTGTACTACTACTCCTGGTCAGCGTTGTTCAACTCAACTCCGAGGTCTATACCTCTTGAGCTTGATTCGTCTTACCACTGGTGGGCTAGGCAGCGTGTTTAGGGTGATTGTGAGTTTGACCTCACAGTCTGGGGTATCGGGGTGGAGCACTATAGCGCCGTCCATGAGAGGAGGGTCAAAAATGATGCGGTGTCGCCAAGGACCCTGGAGCGCTACACGGCCGCGGGCACCTTGGGCTGAGGCCGCCTGCAAATAAGGAACAAACCGGCGCTGACCCCATACAGGACCGTGAGGATCAGCAGCGACTCGGTATAACCTCCGGTCCGGTCCACCATCCACCCGAGGAACAACGGCGTCAGCATCATGCCCACGCTATAGAAGATCGAGATAATGCCGCTAAGAGTGGCGAAGCTTCGGCGGCCGAACAGATTGCCCACCAGCACCCAGTTGAGTACCGACGTCCCCTCATGGATCGCCATGCCTGCAACGAAAAGGAATATAATCCATGTGTCAGTCACCAGGTTCAAAGCCAGGACTGAAATGCCACCCACTAGCATCCCGGCACTGAGCACTCCCTGGCCGGGCAATCTGAGTCCCGAAAGACCCAGAAGCAGGCGCGCCGGAATAGAGACGAAGAACAGAAGGGCCATCATGTCAGCGCCGGTCTGCTCCGAGGTTCCTTTCCAGACCATTATCGGAATCGCGTGTATCAGGATTCCATTGGTTACGGAGATTCGAAGCGCACTCGCCACCACGATGTACCAGTAAATCGGAGTCCTCAGGGCCTCCCGGACGGTGTAGTCGTAGCCTGACGACTGGGCCGAGGAGGTCACAGCCGCCTGTTCCGCCGCCTCGCCGACTTCGGCCAGGTCGATCCCGGCGGACTCCGGGGACCGGCGGATGAACAGAGCGAAAGGGATCACCACTGCGACCACAAAGATGCCCGTGTATAGCACAACGTCGCGCCAGCCTATTGCCTCCACTCCCCGGGAAAGCACGGGAAGCAGCATGGCCCCGCCCACCGTGTAGCAGGTGACTACCACGGTCATCCCCAGGGCGCGACGCCGCACGAACCAGCGGTTGACGACTGCCAGGAAGGTCTGGCCGAATCCGCTGTTGTTCCCCACGGACACAATGCCGACGTAGACCAGTACGAAATACCAGTATCCGTCAACGCCGGACAGAACTATCAACCCCACTCCCGCCATGAGTCCGAACACCATCACGATAGGGCGGGAATCGAACTTGTCCACCATCCACCCGACTATTGGCCCGCCGATTCCCGCCTCTGCCCGCGAAAGGGCGAATATCAGGGAGACCTGGGTATCGGTCAGCATCAGCTCATCGCGTATGGGGATGTAGAAGACAGGAAAACCGTAGGAGAGGACCGCTCCGGGAAATAGGGCCAAAAAGCAGCAGGCGCCCACCACCCACCACCCCGGGTAGACGCCAATCACTCGGCAGCGGAGGTCAGCCAGTGATGCAATCAATGAAGCGGGGCCGCGTTCAGGACTGCCGGTTCCGTCATCGATCCATTGCCATAGCTTGTTTCCAAATTAACCTCTCCCCTAGATACAATCTCAAAGTATCCTCCCCCTTTGCGGAAAGGGTTAGGGCTCAGGGTGGAAAGGCAATGCAACGCCACCCCCGCCAGCATCGGCTGGAACGATCGTTGGCTAGCGGATCATTTCCAAGAGGGTGTTAGAAAAGTTCCCTCTCCCTTCCGGAGAGGGTTAGGGTGAGGCCGTCTCCCTGGCTCGTCGCAGGGCCGTCAGGTGGGTGGGCCAATTCACTTGCTTGCCCGAAAGTTGGCTCCCGTGTTCCAGACCCTAATTTCACCCGGAAGAAGGACCGATTGCTGCTGTCCTTTCCGTCAGGTCGACGCATCCCGGGCGTGGGGCCGTCTCGCTATGAGAAACAGTGCGGCGCTGGCCCCGTACATTATACTCAGGATGAGAAGCGACTCGGTGTACGCTCCGGTCCGGTCTACCATCCACCCGAGGAAGAGTGGCGACAGCTACCGCCTCAAGTGCAACCGGCAGAACACGGCCTCGTCATCTCTCGACCAACCGGCCGACGCTTAGCACGCAGTCAACGCCGCCGCTGGTCGACCTTGCCTCCAGCTATATTGAAGCCGCCACGCATGACTTGGGTGGTACAACATTCCAACGCCCAGCCGGTATGTTTTGCCGACGCCATTGACACTCCCGAGACTGCGACTCGCTGTAGATGTGCGCGAGGTCCACACCAACCTCGACCAGCTGGCGACGCTGGACATCGGGGTCGCTGCCCGGTTGGCCGGGTTCCTGATCCCGGCTGGTGCCGATGTATCCGTAGGCGGTCATGAGCCCATCTTACCCTTTTTCGCCAGGGGGTCACAAAGCTCAACTGTCTGCATTTTCGCCACTGGTGAAATACGGGCGTTTCCCGCCAGTGATCGTTGTGGACATTCAGGCAAAAACACCGCCCGGAGGTTTAGGTCCGGCAGTCAGAGGATCGGTTGTGCGAACCGCAACTTCAACCGTCCAGACCCCCGATGAAATCACTCTGCCCTCGGTCCTAGGTGAGTGGGCGCCGAAGCCTCGGCCACAACTCGGGCGCGGCTCTATTGAGTGACACCGGCTGGGCACCACCCAGGATCCCCAGGCACACCGGCCGTTCTCACCGGAACCATGTGCTGGCCTGCCAACATCATGCGGTTGAACGATTCGGCAGCTACGCAAACGGTGAGTTCTTCTCCGACATGTTCAATCGACTGGATGTACCTCTGGTCGGTGCGGGCAACACCAGCCCGGCGACGCTGGTTCATGTGGGGATGCAATTCTGCAACCTTGCGGGGCAGGGAGACCGCGACGATGGTGGGTGAATAGCAGACCCGCCACTTGTCAGAGACTCTTCTCCCATTAAGGGTCGCGTTTCCTTTGCGTAAGGTGGCCTTTTGCCCAAGGGAGAGAGCGAGCTCAAAGGTTCCCTGAGCCAATGCCTCCGATGTCGAAGTGAATTCCGCCGTCCCTGCTGCATGAGCAATATGCCCGTCCGAGTCCATGAGGCCTTGAAGCAGCTGCAGCCTCTGGTCCAAGCTGGCCCGCAAATACAGCGGCGGGATATGCTTGTCGCGTAATACTTCCATGTCCCTCAGCCTGCTCGAGAATAGTGGGATTGGGCCGCGCGTGAGGGTGCAGCTCAACGTATCCCCTTTACTGCTGCCAATGCGCCAGTTCTCCCCCGCAGCCTCTGCCCTCCTCCGGTAGTGGGGTTCATCGTCTCTATGGCACGTGATTCTTGCATCGCCGCAGCTGCCGTCCCCAAGCCACAATCCGAGCAGATACGGGTCTATTGCCAGTTCTGCTTCAGGACATCGCAGCGGCCGTGCCAGCGGGATGGCGTGCATTGCCCTGTCCACTCTACCGTCCCGGACCACAATGTACTGGCGGATGTCCGAGGTGGTGGCGGGCATGAGGTCTGTGGCCCACCCCGCGAGCGTATTTCTGCCGTTGCGCACTCGATGCCGTTGCTGATGACGGATACTGACCCAATGGTGATGCTGCCCTGCGATCAGGGAGGAGCGGTCGTCGAACTCGACGCAATATACTGGCTCAGGGTTCCGTCGGCATACCGCAATGACCGGACATGGATCACCCCTCTCGTCGAATACCACTTGGCCGGGCTCAATGTCTTGGAGGACAACCCACCCCTCCGGAGTCGGAATGGGGGTGTCTGCGGATAGCGCCATGCACGTGTCTGGGCCGCCCAGCCGGGCGGACTCCGGGCATCGCTGGCCCATCAGAGGTCCCACTGCTTCAGGTCGGGCGGGTCCTCGACCAAATTGCGTGTTAACCATAACGGCGTGATTCATCTCCTTTTAATTACTGACGTGATGACCCACACCTGGAAACGGCATGGGCTACAGGCGGCGATAGAGGTGCTTGAAGCAAAGAAAATCGGGCGGGATGAGGGATGTCCTCATTCCCGCCCGCAGGGCGTCGCGTGGAAAGTTTCTTCGGGCAGGCTCCGCCCTTCCATTGGCTGGGTTGGACGCCGGGTCGCGTGATCTGGCGCACGCCTGCATTCCCGGCCTAGGCGGATACGAGCAGTGCGTGTCTTCCTGAACGAACCCAGGCAGCGAGGAAGTTGCGAGAGATGAAAATCGTCTAAGCTGGTGGAGACGGGGAATTCCAGCAATACAAAAAGGCCGTCAGACATCTGATGCTGACGGCCTGGGAGAGAAACAGACGGCCGGTGCCTCGGTCCAGCCGGGCCGCTGGCGGTATTACCCTACGTCCGGCTTGGAAAAACTCGATGCGCTTCTGCCGCTTCAGTCCATACGGTGACCTGGATTACAGTCTGCGCCCCATGCCTAGTAGTCCATCAGTGTTGAATTAAGGGATAGAGGGACTTGAGCTTGATGCGCGCGTCCTGGGTGGTGAAACGCCAGTTGGCCCGAATTGCGTTTTGGTTCCGCTGCCCTTGCCAAGCCTTGGTTTCCTGGCTTCAATGTCTGCTGGTCCGGTATCCGGCGGTCCAGACACTGGCGCGCCAGCACTCCCAGTTCTATCTCGGCCATGTTCAGCCAACTGCCGTGCTTGGGCGTGTAGTGGATTTCCAGCTTTTCGGCAATGCGTCTCGCCTCGGCAGGCTCGAAGGCCTCGTACAGGGACGAGAGGCGGTGCGTGTTCAGATTGTCCATCACCAAGACTATCCGGTCTTTGTCCGGGTAGTCCACATCCACCAGTTGTCGCACCACCCGGGCCCAGTCAGCCTTGGTTCGCTGGTCCGTCACCTCCACCCGCCGCCACCCCTCCAAGGGCGCGAACAGCATAAACAGGTTGCTCACCCCGTTGCGCTCGTATTCGTAATCGTAGGCCATGGCAGTCCCCGGACGCGGCGCCAAGGGGGTGCGGGTCTCCCTCACCTGTTGCTTGCTGGTCTCGTCCAGGCACACCAGCACCTCGTTGTCCTCGAACTGACGGTGATACACCTCCAGCACGTCCTCCATGGCACAGACGAACTCGGCATTGGCCTTGGGCGGGATGCACCAGCACTCCTTCAGCCAAGGCTTGAGTTCGTTTTTTTCAGCGTTTGGCGCACCGTCTCGGGGCTGATGCTGTCCACTATCTCACATTGCACCAGCCGGTCAGCCAGCAGTTGCAGCGTCCAACCGGCACGGCCCTCCGGCGGTTCGCTACAAGCGAGGTGAGTCAGGTGGGCCTCTCCTTGGCCGTCCAGCTTCCTCGGGCGGCGGTTGACCTGCTCCCTGCGTCCCAAGGCTGCCTCCACTCCCTCCTCAACACAGCGGCGGCGCACCCGTCCCACCGTGGCGTCCCCCACCCTCAGGACCCGGGCTATTTCCTCGTCCTTCATCGCCCCGCGCTCTTGATTTTCATCGCTGAGCAGCATAATGCGGGCGTGGGTCTGTTTATATGCTGCCGTCCGTCCCCGGGACACCAGTCCCTTCAGTTCCTGTTGCTCCTCTACACTCAGACTGACCCGGTACCTCTTCGCTGGCATCCCCATCCTCCCAACATCACCTTAGCTTTTGACGTGTCCCGGCAATACCACAGCTAATTATCTATCAATCCTACGCTGTTGCACTACTAGGCCTAGTGGAAGCCCGTGTGTCCGAAAGTCGCCGGGTACGTCCTACGAATGAGATGACGTGGCATGGCCGGGTTCTGCCATCGTCCAAGTCTCGTCAGGTCGTCCCAGCTGATATTGGACATGGCCAAGTCCATGGCCATTCCGATTCTGGGCGATGCTGCACCGTACCTGCCTACCAGCCCGGCGGCTTCGCAAGCTTTGCGGATGAACTGACGTAATTGTGGTGTGGTCATCCGAAAGATGAGGTCGTCCGTGCTGTCTATCCCATGGTCCTGGTTTTTGTTCCGCATCTCGTGTAGGGCGGCAACCGTTTTTGGTGAGACGTAAACCAAGTCACTGGTTCCAGTATGGTCCAATTTTGAGAAAGGTATACGGAGACGGGCGCTACCGTTTTCCTCCTGCTGCAGGTCGCTCCACCGTGCTTCTCCGGCTGATTCCCCTCGCGTGTACCCGTGCACCATATCCCCGTGTTTCCACCGGCCTTGGTTCTGTACCGCAGCGTTGGGCGCTCCTGCGGCGACCATCCTCCGCGCCATGCCGATCCGGCCAGTGAATCCATCCCCGAGGCCGGCGGCGCGTGCAGCGGCTCGGACCCGGTTGGCAGCGCCTCTCCGGTGAGTCCGAACACCGGAGTTGTACCGGTTGGGTCTACTGGTCTGATCTCCGTCAGGGCCCGGGCTGTGGCGCTGATGACTGCAACGGTCCTGGGTTCGGGTTGGTTCTTGCCCGTCAGGATCGTGATGCTGCCGGGTGCTGGCAGGGGGTCTCTGACGTAGATGGCGGCTTTCTGCATGGGGTGGCGTCCTGGAGGCGGAGAGAGGATGAGCCGACAGCGCCGGCGCCGTTTACTGCATGTCAGGCGCTGAGGGGCTCGGTCACATGGTCCGGCATCCGAGTGCTGATGCAACAGCCTGCTGTCATCAAACGGCAGACCTGGAGAGGTGCTCCGGTCCTGTCTGGGCGCAGGAGCAGGGGGTTCTGGAATAGCTGATGTATAGGATCCTGCAACCGTAGTTTCCAGCCATGCACACCCTGAGTCGGCGGACTCACGAAACTTTAGGACCACCCGGCTGGTCGACCTGGAAAAGATGCCCGAAAACTCCCAAATGTCGGACAACTTGGCCGTCGAGATTACGTCCGGCCAACGGAACAGACATTAGGCGAATCGGAAATCTCAGATTTTCACGGAGGCTGCCATGACCGACGAAGAACTCCCTCGCTGTGACTGCCCCGAGCCCTGCGGCTGTTGTGCAGAGGGATACGCCGCCGGTAAAGACAAGGCCTACTTCGAGATTGAGATGGCCCTGCAGGACGACACTCACGCCGCCCGTTGCGGCTGTCGGCCCTGCCGGATCAAGCGAGCCGTGCTGGAGACGACGGTGCCGGCCAGCAGCTCGGCGACGCTGGGGGACCATGACAACCGGAACTGAGGCCGCCCACGTTCAGACCGTTTCCCGGGAAACACAGGCACTCCCTCTGACGCTTCCAGACGGAGCGCCCGCCACGCCGGCCGGTGTCGATGTCCTGGCCGACGCCAGGGCCGAGGCCCGCAGCTGGTCGCCCAACACCAGGCGCGCCTACGTCGCCGGATGGAATCACTTCACCAGCTGGTGCATCGAGCACCAGTGCGCAGGGCTGCCGTCAGTCGCGACCGACGTCGGCCGTTACATCGAGCACTTGGTGGAAACGGAAGGCAAGACGCTGGCCACCGCGCGCCTGCGCCTGGCGGCGATCGCCGCGGCCCACCGGCTGGGAGGACACCCCGACCCGACATCGCGGCCGCTGGTGAAGGCCACCATGAAACGGCTGGGCAGGGAGTACGGAAAGCCGCGCAAGCAGGCGAATGGCCTGACCAACGAGCGCCTGGCTGCGGTCAAGGCCACGGCGCGGATCCAGCGGGTCCACCAAGGCAAGCGCCGGCGCAAGGAGACCGAGTCCCAGGCCGCGATGCGAGCCGCGGTGGACGTAGCGCTCCTGGAGGTGATGCGGGACGGTCTGCTCCGCGGCTCCGAAGCCTCGGCGCTCCGGTGGGGAGACCTTGAGTTCCACACCGATGGCTCGGGCCGGCTGCACGTGCTGAGGTCTAAGACAGACCAGACTGCAGAGGGGGCGGTGCTCTACCTGGGCCCCGCGGCCGTGGACGCGTTGCTGGCCATCCGGCCCCAGGAGGCAGTGATCGACCCGGGCGCCAGCGTCTTCGGACTGTCGTCCCGACAGATCTCCCGGAGAATCAAGGCGGCGACCAAGATGGCGGGCCTGGGCGAGGGCTTCAGCGCCCACTCGCCCCGGGTGGGCATGGCCCAGGACTTGAGCGCCGCGGGGGCGGAGCTGCCGGAGCTGATGACCGCGGGAAGGTGGGACAGCCCCACCATGCCGGCCAGGTACACGGAGGCCCAGGCCGCAGGCAAGGGCGCGGTGGCCCGCTATCACCGGGGCGATCCCCGGAGATGAACCTCAAACTGCATCTGCCGGGTGATTTTGTCCTTCGCACAAGATGGGTTCCGTTGACTGGACGTAATCGAGGTTAGCGATGTTCAATATGAGTCCGGGCATGTTTAGGGTTGCTAAATATGGACAGACGGCGGTATTGCTGCTAGCCATTTTGCCCGCCCTTATCGCCATTTTAGCCTGCGGGGGAGAACAACCCGCACCACCGGACGAACCCCCCGGACAGAACCAGGCCACTGGGGCAGCGACTCCTGCACCAACGATCGCCACGGAAGCACCGGTAACGGCCGCGGAGGCCACCCTTTCCCCGACACAAACCCCGATTCCCACGGTTTCTCGCGGTGTGACTCCAGAACCATCGCCCACTTCTACGCAGACCTCAGCGGCTACAGGGGCCACAGAACCAACAGCGATACCAGTCCCCTTCATAGTGCTGACTTCCACTACCACACCGACCAGCACTCCTGAACCTACTCCCATGCCCACTACCCCGCCTACTCGTACTCTCAGACCTACTGTTACCCCTAAGCCTACTCTCACGCCAAAGCCACTCCCACTGGCTCAATACGACGGAATCCAGAAAAAGGTGGCGGCACACACGGTATACATCGAAACCCCTACAGGTCGCGGGTCCGGGTTTCTTATGATTGGTCTCGGAGCCGATAATTCCGGGACCAAGGTCATAACGAACGCGCACGTCGTTGAATCTCACGAAGAAGTCACGGTGTGCTGGGCAGTCGCACAACGCTGTGCGGACAAAGCCGTTCTCGCTGTCGCCACTAACATGGACATAGCTGTACTGGAGTTTCGCATGGAGGCAATGCTCTCTGAAACATTCCGCGAGTGGGTGGCAAACACTCCGCGTTTTACCCTGGGATGGGGTGGCTTCCCGGCGTTTGGCGATGTCGTGTACGCATCTGGCTATCCCGGCAACACTACCCAAGTCAACGGCTCGATCCCCGACCCTGTCGTAACCGAAGGCGTCATCATGCGCGATGGAGCTAGACTTTACGGTTCCGGCGAGCGCTTGATTGAGTACAGCTCTAAGGTCTCATCGGGTAGTAGTGGTGGCCCACTCATGAAGACCAATGGCTACGTCGTCGGCATCGTTCGGGGCATAAATCTCAACGCCGAACGCATAAACACTGCCGTGCCAATGTCTCCAGTTATGGAATGGCTCCAAAAAGAAATGCCATGACCAACTACAATATCCGCAATATCCTGCCTTGGTTTACCTCTTCCACATCACTCAGCGGTCGCGTCTCCGCAACTGAAATTGGACAGCACAGACAAGATCTATACTTCTTCAAAGGGCAGGGATATTCGTGCGGCCGATGGCGGTTCTAACTGCAACTCGTGAGCAGCGGGCTAGTGGGGAAGGCTTCACCCGTTCTTCGGCTGACGACGAAACCAGCTACTCCCACCGGAACTGTCTAGTGTTCTCAGAACCCCTCACAGCAATGGTTCCTCCAACGGGTCCAGAGGTCTGACCCTAGGAAGTGAGCCCGAAGCCAGCTCCTTTGGAATGTCTCTTACCATGCACGATAGAAACAGCTCAGGAGGCTATGCTCAATGGCAATCCATGCGGTGGTTCGTACCTATCCCACAAGGTACGACCGCGGGCTATGCGGCGGGATGCAGTCGCCAGCGGTGAAGCTATTCGAAGCCACTGATTGGCAGGAGTACCTGCGGAGGCCCGACGCCTGCCCCGCCTGTAGAGACAGCCTGGTTGTTTACGACTGGCACTCGGGTTGGTGCGGCATATGCCGAGACGGAGAGCAGGTCTTTTGCGACTATATCCGGGTCTGCAGGAGGCACGACCCATACGCCACTCCAGCGTACATCGTAGTCCATGCGAGAGTCCCTACGCACCCCATACAATATTCTCACACCCAGTGCGGCTCGCTCTCGCCCAGCGTTGACCTGTTCGACGCCGGAGACTGGGCGGCCTACCAGTGGAGGTCATATGCCTGCACTGCCTGCAAAAACCGACTCTCAACGTATGACTGGAGCTCGGGCTGGTGTGATGCCAGCCGCGACTATGATGGTTCTTTCTTCATCGTTCGCTTGTGTAGGGAGCACGACCAATACCAGAAAGCAAGCGCCAGGGCCAATATAGAACATTTAATGCAGTGGGCACAGGAGGCCTCCTCCAATATCGATTAACCAAGCAACCGAAGAAAAAACCATACGGTACACCCTGCCATATTTGCTGAAGGCCTCCCATGACGGACTCCGATTCCCGGAGAACGCCGGCTACCATTTCAGCACTTGCGCTTATCCGTGATTTTGGAAAGCAACCCCTGGAATTCCCGACCTTCCGAGCTTTGCACGCTCCCCGTCTGTCGGCTATAGTTGGGGCATCGCTTTCCAAAGGGTAATAGTACAGGGGTAGAATGCCACGCAGCCTCCAGCGGATCCCGGATTACTTCACTGAAGAGGAAGCCGGCGCGTTGGTCGACGCCGCGCCCAGCTACCCGGCCCGCATGGCCTTCAGGATCATGCTGAAGACCGGCCTGCGGGTGTCCGAGGCCCTGGCACTGCGGCGTGTGGACCTGCGCCTGGACCAGCACCCGCCGATCATCGTCGTCGCGGCCGACTCGCCGGGCAACAAGGGCCGCAGGGGCCGGGAGGTCCCGGTGCCGGCGGACCTGGTCGAGAGTCTCCGGGACCTGGCGTCATCCCACAGCAAGAACCATCACCAGCCAATGCTGAACCTGTCGCGCCAGCGGATCGGCCAGGTGATGAAGGACGCAGCGCGCGAGGTCGGGATCGACCCCGCCAGGGCCCACCCGCACGCCTTCCGGCACACCTACGGCCGCAACTGCGTGTTGCGGGGCGTTCCGATCCCGGTGCTGCAGAAGTGGCTGGGCCACGCCTCGATGGTCGACACCCAACGCTACGTGGAGCTGGCCGGGGCGCACCACGAATGGGTTAGCCGGCTGTAGGTAAAGTTGGGCGGGTTTATTGAGCAGCTCGGCAAAGCTGAAGGACCTGACCCGCGGACCATGCGCAAAAAACGCCCGTTTGTTGGGCAGGAGGAATGATGAGATGCGAGGTTTGGAAGGTCGACCCGTCGCCGACCGCGGACTGCCAAAACTGTGGGGAGGAATATGGGCAATGCGACGATTGCCTGGAATCATATGAGGTCAAGTGCCCCCGCTGTGACCAGTGGCAATCTTGAACATATCGAGCCTTGTACGAGGTTGACTGCATGATCGCCGTTGTTTACGGGTACGCGCGGGTCAGCAAGACTGACCGCGACGACCGCAACATCGAGACGCAGCTCCACCAGCTGGAGTAGCACGGCGTCCGCCGCGAGCTCGTCTACGTCGACGACGCCTCCGGCACGACCTTCAACCGCCCGGGCTGGCGTCAGCTGGCCGAGCGCCTGCAGCCCGGCGACACCCGTCGTCGTCTGCAACCTGGCCCGTTTCAGCCGCAACTTCGACGAGGGCGTCCGGGTCCAGGCCGAGCTCACCGAGCGCGGGATCTGGCTCATCTCCATCCAGGAGGGCATCAACACCGCCGACGAGAACGCCGGCGCGAGGTTCTTCCGGCGTTCCATGCTGGGCAACGCCGCCTTCCTGGCCGAGAGCACCAGCGAGCAGATCCGCGCCGGCCACCGCCGGGCCCGCGCCCAGGACAAGCACATCGGCCGGGGATCATCGATGACCCCCGACCAGGTGGAGTTGGCCCGCCGTCTCCACGCGGAGGGCCAGCCCTACAGCGCCATAGGCCGCACCCTCGGCCGCGACAAGAAGACCATCAAGCTAGCCGTCGAGGGCCGGGGAGCCTATGCCGTTTCCGAGGAAACGCAGGATTAAAGGAGGGTTTCCATGAACCGCAGACTTCCATTGTCGCTACTGGGTGGCGTTCTCGTCGTTGTGCTCACAGCCGCGGTGCTGAGCCTGGCCTTGCCCCGACTGGCCGCGGCCCAGGGTGAGTCATGTTCGATAGATTGGCTGGACCAGAACTGCAACGGGATAATTGACATTGCGGACCTATTTAACGTCATCGACCTCTACTTCAGTGGCGATCCGATCCCTGCGCCGTCGGTGGGTGGGGACAACAAATGGGTGCGGAGCCCCCTTACCTCGACGGTGGCCGGCCTTGGGCTGGTCAACTCGGTCGAAGACGGTCCGAATCATGGGCCGTGGTATCTGTATCTGTCGTGCAGCTCGGCAGGTAATCCCGGGGTATTCATCCGGAACATTAGACATCTGATATACAGCAGCGATTGGGGGGAGAGCCGAGAAATGTCTCTCAGAACGGTTGTGGGGAACGTCACCCAGCCAGACGCCTGGTTCTATTTCCCGCCAGAAGACCATTGGGCGGACTATTTCAGTTACAGGTTCGGCGAAACCCTGATCTCCGCCATGCTGGATGCCGACGAGATGACGGTCGTTACGCCGTACGAAATTCCATCGACCGTGACCTTTCCGATCGGTGGCTTGAGTGAACACATCGATGAGCCGTCCGATATTTGCACTAGGTTGGAAAGACCCGGCGATGGAACCCAACCTGCAGACGGGGTGCCGGTGGCCACAGCCCTTGCACCTTTGGGTTCAAGCCTGCTTGGGATTTGGCATATCGACGTCACTCAGTCGCCAGCAGTCTGGTCAGTTTACGATCCAAATGGTACTTTTTCGCCGTCCCAGATTCTCCTACACCCTGGATCTGATCCGCCAGACCCATCTTCGATAGAACTTTTGACTCACTTGGTGCCTGGCAAAATTTACTCGTTGATCAGTAGTGAGGAGCAAACTGTAACTCTTAGCGGAGTAGAGTTGACTCTTTATGTTGGGTCGAACGCCATTGTGTTCGGCGATTCCTTCTTCGGGATCGTCGAGGCCACGGAACCGGTCGTCAGCGACTCCGCCGAGGTGTTCTCCAGCCTGAGCGACCGCCTGCTCCGCGTTTGGTACCTCGACCGCGCCACCCAAGCCTGGTCGTTCTACGACCCGGATCCCGCCATCGCTGACTTCAACACCTTGACCGAGGTGTCCAGCGGTCAGATCGTCATCATCATCATCAGCGATGGCGATTCAATAGAGTTCAACAGCTCGCCTTCCACCCTGTACCAGGGCGCCAACATAGTGGCACTGTCGGCCCCCTCGAGTGATGCAGCGGTCTCCGTCAGCCCCGCCGCAGTGCCTCAAGGCGGTTCCATTACCATAGGCGGGTGGGGGTTCCCGAGCAATACGACCATTGACGCAGTCAGGCTCGACGGAAATGCCTTGGTTGACCCGTCCTCGGTTCAAACCGACGGAGGTGGACGGTTCAGCATCCAGGCGGTGGTGCCGTCCAACCTGCCGCCCGGCACGTACACCATCAGGGTTACAGTTGGCAGCATCACCGTCGATGTTTTCGTCGAAGTCGTCGATCGTAGATAACCCGAAGGAAGACCTACCACGCCCTTGACACTGGGCGTTGGCTGGTAGCGGTGTTGTTGCAGCACCGAGTACAGTGGTCTCTGTCGGTGTTGCCTGCGGGGTCTCCGTCTGCATAGGAGCGGGTGCGACCGGACTGGGTGCTGATGTTGCATCTCCCGCGGGGGCGGGTACCGTCGCCACCGCCCGGATCCAGCGGGTCGACCAAGGCAAGCGCTGGCGCAAGGAGACCGAGGTTCAGGCGTGCCAGGGTCTCGGTGAGAGAGCCCGAGGACAAGAATCTGGACCTCCAGGTGGAGCGGCTGGTCCGCGCCGGCTGCTCCATGGGCAATATTCGGGCCAAGGACGACCGCGGAGGCCTCCTGGAACTGCTGGACCTGGTGGTCGAGGGAGACACCCTGGTGGCCACCCACATCGACCGGCTCTCCAGGGGGCTGACCTACGGGCTGCAGGTGATCGAGGGTCTGCACCGGGCGGGAGTGGAGTTCCGGTCCTTGGCGGAAGACTTCGACACGTCAACGGCCACCGGCAAGCTCCAGCTCGCGATGGTGCTCGCCTTCAGCGAGTGGTGGCGGAACTCGATCAGGGACCGCTCGGTCGCGGGGCAGGCGAAGGCTCGGGCCGAGGGCCGTTCCCCTGGCCGACGGCCCAGCCTGACCGAGCAGCAACGGGAGTACATCCGGGTGGAGCGGTCGAAGGGAGTGAGCCAGCGGGAACTGGCCAAGCGACTGGAGGTCAGCCGTTGGACCATACAACAGGTGCACGAATAGACGCTGGGTGGACGTTGGGTGGAAATTGCAGCCTCCACTCGAATCCCGTACGCAGTATAGGTGGGCCACCATTACTCTGCCCCAATGGTCCATATTCTCGGCGCCATTGACATGAACACTTAACCGGACATTTATGCTGACCTTCGACACCCCAGTGGCCCCACTTCTCGGCGCCATTGACACCCCAGCGGTCCTGGCGGGAGCGAATCAGGGGCTGCCGACATTCACCAATACGGCCAGAAGGCGGACAATATCCGCGAATCCTGGTCCATTAAGCACAAGACCGACCGGAGCCGATCTTGTTTAGAGGATTCGTAGCTAAACACAAAGGGCCGGGGAAATTGCTCCCCGGCTTTCCTTTTTCCTCGTTAAACCAAGTTTCAGAGTAATTTAATCTGTTGAGGTTGTGGCTCGCACTGGTCTTCGCCAGACAGATTCTCAGGAGCAAACAAGAACTCTCCTGCAGGGTCGTGTCGGCGATACCGCTCCTTAGCCAAATTGCGATTCAGGACCGCATAGCAGTAAACGCACCCGTGCGGACAGGTATCGTACTCTCCGATATCCTTGGAAGCATGGCACGCACAGTCCGGACGGTTCCCACGGACCGTTCCATCAATGGAGCGCCCGGCAACTCGAGACAGGCGCTCGGAGTCTATACAACGGGCAGGAGTTACACCTTCCGCCAAGTATTTGTCTTGGGAGCACATGCGCAACCGCATACCGTGGGCCAACGCAATGGCGGCCATTTCCGAAGCCAATTTGAACTTGGGTTCGTCTGGGGGATCTTCCCAAGAGAATCCAAATTCATCGGCGGCCCAGTCCAGATTTCTGAGTGTCTTCCGGTATACCTGGGCAAAGGACACTACAACTTCGTCCGTGTATCCTTCAAGGGAGCGGGCAAGGCTTGAGAAATTACGTCGATGGAAGTCAATGGGCGTGTCCGAACTGACAAGTATTGGATCATATCGCCAAACCCCCACGTTCGGGCCGTAGGTCTCGGCAATCACCCGCATGCGCTCGACGGAACGCTGTGAATCCACCACGGAGAACTCGAGCGCTCGCGGGTACCCATTGATGGTGTATTGCACGATGAAGGGGTACCCTCTCTCAGAAATAACCGCCAGCTTTCCCAGGAACGGGCCCGCGTTCTTGGTCCAGAACACGAACCCATCCACATCATTGGGCTCAAGGCTGACCCGATAAGCCTTCCTGTTGTAGGGATTGATCATCTTGCAGTACCCGGCGTCCAGACGATTCCCGAACCACTCCCCATAGAACGTCGGAATGTCAGTTTTGTAGCTTGCTGAAATAATCATGCTACACCTTAGTGCCGACCATCCAGAATATGTCCCAACTCAGCCTCGGGTCTATATCTAGATGCTTGTACAAGACACCTAAATCCGTTTTCCGCTCCCGGTGATCACCGGGGGATTTACTGAATAACGGAACAGGATCGGAAATATCCATTCCAGTACAACTCAGAATGTCCCGTACCGACTTGTGCCAATTTACGCCTCCGGCTTCATTCGCCACCCCTCCACGGTCTATGAAGAGGAACTTGGCTCCTTTGGGCGCAGTGGACAAGACTGGGGCGATAAATTGTCCGAAGCGGGACAGACCTTCGCTTGTAAAGATGTGAGAAACCACATACGACACAATGTAAAGGTCAAATCCCGCTCCACGACCAAAATATGACGCATGGGATGGCTTTTCAACATCGATTGGGGCAAAGCGACCAGTGATTGTGGGGAGAGACCCCAGAGACTGACCCCTTATGGAGTCAACCGCACGAACCAGCGATTTCCATTCATGATCCCATTCTCGATACTTGTCGGTGACGAGAACTTGCAATTTTACTTGTCCAACTCGTCGTCGTTCTATCCACTTAGCTATCCCCAGAATTTCTGAACCTGGCCCTCCGCCAAGACAACACAAAGAAATGCGCTGCTTCGATGCCAACAGGTCGCTAACCAGTCTTTGTTTCTGGGCATCGTCATTTATTACGGCTTCAACTGCCAAAGCGTTCGCTGGAGCGTATTCGTATAAATACGCTGATCTGTAAAAATGGTTGCCAAAGGGGATTTCTGGACGGTTGCCGCTTCGGTATTCGCAACCCATGCGTTGGATAGCTTCTTTCACCTGATGAACGAGACCATCCAAGGGAAGTTCGGTGTTTTGCCTCCAACCAGAAACGGATTGGTCTAAAACGTTCCCGATCGTTCTGAAGATTTGGAAACAAGAAGGGGAACTAACCATATGACTCCCGCACACCCTCCGCAGGTTAGGTAGATATAACGACAATATAGAGGCGCGAGCAGGTTTTGGAAAGCACCAAATGTCAGCATAGGCAGGTGTCAAGGTGAACCGGCAAGAATAATTGACGGAACCGGCAAAAGTAGTTGTCGTTAATCAACAGCTGCGCGGCGAATGTCGAAAGGCTGGTCTATAGCTCGGAGGAGTCCGGATTCACCATCTGCCGCCTTGCGGTTCCGGGCAGAGGCGACCTGGTGACCGTCGCCGGAACCATGCCGGGAATTCAGCCGGGAGAGCGGCTGCACCTGCGAGGCAGGTGGATCAATCATCCCGTCCATGGCTATCAGTTCCGGGCTGACAGCTACAGTTCCCAGTTGCCCGCCAGCGCCAATGCCGTGCGCCGCTACCTGGCCTCAAGCCTGGTGAAGGGCATCGGCCCGGTGCTTGCCAGAAGGCTGGTGGACTGCTTCGGCGACGAGACCCTGCGGGTTATCGATGAGCAGCCGGAGCGTCTGGCCGAGGCGCCGGGTGTCGGGCCCCGCCGGGTGGAGAGCATCAGGCGGGCCTGGGTGGAGCAGCAGGAGATCCGGGGCGTGATGCTGTTCCTGCAGGGCCACGGGGTCAGCGCCGCCTACTCCACCCGCATCTACACGACATACGGCCAGGACGCGGTGAAGGTCGTTCAGGAGAACCCCTACCGTCTGGCCCGGGACGTGCGGGGGATCGGTTTCATCACCGCCGACAAGATCGCCCGTCAGATGGGGATAGACGAGCATTCGCCCCACCGGGCCCAGGCCGCCCTGGAGCACCTGCTGCTGGAGCGGGCCGGCGAGGGCCACGTCTTCACCCCCAATGCTGAGCTGGTTCAGCTGTGTCAAAGCCGTTTCGACCTCCCCGAGGACCTGCTGACGGCGGCGCTGGGGAGCTTACGAGAGGCAGGACGGATCGTGCTGGACGGAGAGGCCGTCTTCCTTCGGGGCCTCTACCTTGCTGAGCGGGCCGTGGCCGATTCCATCAGATCCCTGATGGCCAGCCCCGGGCAGCGGCGGGAGTTCGACGCTCCGGCCGCCGTGGACTGGGCCAGCCACCGGATGGAAGTGGAACTGACCGGGGAACAGAGGCAGGCGGTCCGGGAGGCCGTATCGCAGAAGGTCCTCGTTCTGACGGGCGGTCCTGGAACCGGCAAGACGACCATAATGCGCGCCGTGATATCCATCCTCGATACTCTTGGCCAGCGAGTGGCCCTGGCGGCCCCTACCGGGAGGGCGGCCAAGCGTCTGGGCGAGGCCTCTGGCCGCGAGGCCCAGACGCTGCACCGTCTGCTGGAGTTCAAGCCCGGGGAGGGCCGATTTGGGCAAGACTCAGAGCGGCCCCTGGAAACCGATGCCGTGGTGGTCGACGAGACCTCGATGCTGAACATCGTGCTGTGCCACCATTTGCTGCAGGCCCTGCCTCGCCAAGCCTCCGTGTTATTCGTCGGAGACGCGAACCAGCTGCCCTCCGTTGGGCCCGGCAAGTTCCTTGGAGACGTTCTCGAGTCCGGAGTTGTACCCTTCCTTCGTCTGGAGCGTATTTTCCGTCAAGGGGACCGGAGCAGCATCGTCGAGGCGGCCGACCGGGTCAACCAGGGCCGCCTGCCTTCGCTTTGCTCCAGCGACTCCCAGGGGGACTTCTACTTCGTCGAGGCCGGAGAACCGGAGGCGGCGGCCAATACCGTCGTCCGCATCTGCGCCGAACGGATCCCGGCGCGGTTCGGATTACGCCCCATGAGGGACGTTCAGGTGCTGTGTCCCATGAACCGGGGGGACGTCGGCGTACATCGGCTCAACGACCGGCTCCGGGAGGCCCTCAACCCGGTGGGCACCGAGGTAACACGCTTCGGACGGACTTTCCGCGTGGGCGACCGTGCGCTCCAGACGGTCAACAACTACGACAAGGATGTGTTCAACGGCGATCTGGGCTGGGTGACGGGGGTGGACCACGCCGGACCACGCCGCCGGCCGGATAACGGTGAGCTTCGAGGAAACCGGCGTGGACTACGAGTTCGCGGAACTGGACGAGCTGCAGTCCTCCTTCGCAATGACCGTACACCGGGCCCAGGGGAGCGAGTTTCCTGCGGTGGTGGTGCCGCTTTTGACGCAACATTGCCCGATGCTGCAGCGCAACCTGCTGTACACCGCGATCACCAGGGGGAGGAGACTGGTCGTGGTTGTCGGGAGCCGGCGGGCGTTGGCCATGGCGGTGCGCAACGACCGTCCCGGGGAGCGCAACTCGATGCTCGGGATCCGGTTGTCGGGGACGGAGAGAGGAAGCATGACGGCGTTTCCTGAAGGTGGCTTCGAGCGACTCGGCCTCCTGTAGGCCTCTGTAAGACCTGGGCCGGCGATGCCACACCCCGGCATCTCCCGGAGCAGAAGTTGCGCTCCATGATGCACCACACGAGACGGGTGCAGCCGGAGGCCCTAGTACTACAACGACGGGTTGTTTGGTAGGATAGTTGTCAAGATGATAGTGGGTGGTTTGGGTGATGGATGGGGCGAGTTTCGAGCGGGTTTACGACAACTTTCAGGACTTTCACGCCTTCTTCGCGGCCTCCTTCGGCCGCAAGCAGTGGCGGGAGCACAGCCGGAACTATCTTCAGGGGCTGCTGGTGCAGGCTGGGGAGCGGCGCAACGCCGAGAACCTGTCGGAATCGGTGGGCATCTCGGCCCGGGCGATGCAGCGTTTTCTGACCGAGGCCCGTTGGGACGATGCCGCGGTCATCGGTCGGCTGCAGGAATACCTGGCCCCCAGGCTGGCTCACCCCGAGGCGGTGTGGGTGTTGGACGGCAGCGACTTTCCCAAGCAGGGACGGAAGTCGGTGGGGGTAGCCCGGCAGTACTGCGGCAGGCTGGGGAAGGTGGCCAACTGCCAGGCGGGGATGTTCCTGGCCTACGTCAGCCCGCTGGGACAGGCATTGGTGGACAAGGGGCTGTATCTGCCCGAGAGTTGGATCTCCGACCAGGACCGGTGTGCGGCGGCGGGTGTGCCCGAGGAGCGGCTGAGCTACCGGTCGAAGACGGAGTTGGCCTTGGAGCTGCTGGAGCGGGCCCTGGGGTTGGGCCACCTCAAGGCCGGATGGGTTGCCGGGGACGACGCCTTCGGGATGTCGCCGTCCTTTCGGGAGTCCCTGGCGGGCCTGGGGATGCGCTACGTGCTGGACGTTCCGGGCAGCACTCCGGTCTGGCCCCTGGAGTTGGCTTGGACCAGTCCGGGGTCTCAGGGGTCCGGGCGCCCCCGCAAGCCCAGGCTCAGGGACGGGCAGCGTCGTACCAGCGTCGTACCATGGAGCAGCGCAGTGGCGAGTTGCCGGATAAGGCTTGGCGGGAGATAACGGTGGCCCAGGGAAGCCAGGGACCGCGGAGCTATATGTTCTGCGCCCAGCGGGTGCGGGTAACCCGGAAGGGCAAGCCGGGCCAGGAGGCATGGGCCGTCTACCGCCGAAACCTGGACGGCAGCGAGCCTCGCTACTACCTGTCCAACGCTGCCGAGGATACTCCCCTGGAGACCCTGGCCTATGTGGGCGGTTCCAGGTGGCCCATTGAAACGGAGTTAGAGACGGAAAAGGGCGACGTGGGCCTGGACGAATACGAGACCCGTAGCTGGTCCGGCTGGCATCACCACATAGCCATGTGCCTGCTGGGTGGAGCGTTCCTGCTGGGCCTGCAGCAGGACTGGGGGGGGAAAGATGCCCCGGATCACCCGTCCCCAGGTGTACCGGGTGGTGCGGGAAATGCTGCCCCGGGAACGGTTCGGACCGGAGGAGTTGCTGCTGTGGCTGGAGGATACGCAGCTACGCAACGAGCGGGCGCGCCGCTCCCACCAGAGACGCCGCTCCGCCCGCCGTGAAGGCAGGATGGAGCCACCACCTTAAACGCGTCGTTGTAGTACTAGACGCCGAGGAGGAGTCGTCGCTGCTGGTCCCGGCCTTGGACTGCCAGCCGCAGGACCCGGCTCTTCCGGCAGGGCTGAGCCTGGACGCCGGTCAGGTGGTCATCCACCACGTGGAGCACCTCCACATCCACACGCCGCTCCCTGCTGAACGGGAGGGATGAACTATGACCGAGCACAAGGACGGGTCGCTGCTGGGTGAGGGACGCCGACGGCGACTCCCAGCGCTTCACCGGCGAGGGCATCTACGAGCGCACCGGTGACTGGTGCATGGACCGTTGGCGGAGGGACATCCCCACCGTAACCACCTTCTATTGCCGGGAAGGCGGCCGTTATCTCACCTTCACCGTCGCCGCGGTGCCGGAGCGGGCCGTGCCCCTTCGGCCCGCCTCCGGGATCCCGATGAGACGGTCACCCTGGAAGTCGAGGGCGTGAGGCCCTGGACGATGCTGGCCTATCAATTAGAGGATGCTTAAGGCGCCGCTCGGCGGCCCAAGGACGCCGTTTCCGGGCGTTTTCCGGCCCCGGACAAATTTTCTACCCTGGTGGCGTTCCGGTCCCGTTCTCGGCCACTGAAACGCGCGTGGGGCGTACATTTGCGGGCGGCTGCCGACGCGATACGGCGCGGGGGTGCGTCGACGGTCATCGCCGCCCGACGTATGGCGCCCACGCCCCGCGCGACCGGCGGCAGGGACCCCCCGCGGGCGGGGGACGCAGCCAGAGGCCCCTGTTTCGCCTCCAGACGTGTTTGGGGACCCCAGACGGGCAAACACGCCGAAACCCGGGCGCTGCGGCCCCACAGGGGCGTGCTGCGGACGGGCCAGACCCCGAAAACGCAGGGAGCAGCAGCATGGGGCCAACGCCCAAGCGCAGGCCGCCCACCCCACCGCCCGAGACACCCACCCTGGACCGGCTCGCCGAACTGCCTCGAGAAGTCGGGCACCATCCGCGACTTCATGGAGTGGCTCCGCGAGAACGGGTACCGGCTGGGCGGCCTCCAGTACCACGTCTCCGCCTGCCGCCAGCACAACCACGGCGAAGAGCAGGACCCCTGCATCTGCACAGTGCCTGTACCGGGACTCCCACGTCGACTGGCTCCACCAGACCCCGCTGAAGGACCGCAGCGAACCCGTCGATACCCTCCTCGGGCGGTACCTCGACATCGACCCGGACGACGTCGGACGCGAACGCCAGACCCTCATTGACTTCGCGTCGCGGGGCCCAGGGCCGCCGGAACACGACGAGGCCAAGGGCCAACGCGACCAGCACCCGGCCCCGGGAAATCCGGGCCAACACCACCCGCAGCACAGCATCAAGGAGCCACCGGGACCGGGGGAAAAAGGTGACACCGATCAGGGTCAACGAAAGCTGTATTTACAGTTAGGGAGGGGGCTGCAGGGACGCGCAAGCCTGAAAAAACATTAACCGCTCCCGCCTTAAAGTGCCACGCGCGTATGACAGCTCGGCCAGAGCCCAAAGCTGGCGGGCCCGAACCAGACGCCCCCGAGCCCCCGGCCGGCAGTGGGCCGCAGCACCCGCCCCTTGCGCAGGAGACGGGCTGGGTAACAAAATTGAAACCGGCGAAACGCGGGGAGACCGGGGATGAGGACCAACCCTCTTGCCGACAGAATAAGGGATAGGTTACAGCCGCAGTGGGTGGCCTTCGCCGACCCATTTCACCCCGACCGGGTGCTCGTGGCGCGGCGCGGCAGGGACGGGCGGCCCGATCAGGAGAGGGTCGTGGCCACCATCGAAAAACGCGGCGAGCTCGACGTGTTCAACCCCATCTTCCGGTACCCCCCGGCCAGCCCCGGACAGTGGCGGGTCGACTGGGAGTTCCCTTATCGAACAGTATCCTCATCAGGCACCCTGGCACGTAGATCTTGGGCCACGAACTCCAGCACCGCTTTCACGTCCGATTCGTCCACGCCGTCGAACCACTCCATGAAATCGTAGATCGTGGCTCCCCCGGCCAGGTTCTCGAAGAGGGAGTACACCGGCAGCCTGGTGCCTCTGAAGACCCAGTTTCCGCCGCCCTTGACACGCGCCTCATCGGGACAGCTGCAGTTCGCAGTCAGTAGCGAGAGCAAAGTCGGACGTTTCGACCTCGACGTAGAACGGGCCGTTAGCGTTGTTGTTAGCTAATATGTCGTCAATGGTGCCAGTTACCCCGCTCAGCCGCGCCCAATAGCACGAATCCAAAATGTCCTCCCCCGCTTCTCCCCGGTACGTGCCAGCGTCAATGTCGCGGCCAACGATGTACATGCCTGGGTCGAGACTTACAAGCCGCGGGTTTGGCACGGGCCAGTTAGCCAGAGGAGTGACTTCGCAGTCGATTTCCAAATAGGCGTCTGTTTCCAGCACTTCTACGTAGAACTGCCCAATGGCGTTGTCGTTGGCTAATATGTCGTCAATGGTGCCGGTTACCCCGCTCAGCCGCGCCCAATAGCACGAATCCAAAATGTCCTCCCCCGCTTCTCCCCGGTACGTGCCAGCGTCAATGTCGCGGCCAACGATGTACATACCTGGGTCGAGACTTACAAGCCGCGGGTTTGGCACGGGCCAGTCTGCCAGAGGGGTGGCTTTGCAGTCGATTTCGAGATAAGCGTCGGTTTCCAGCACTTCTACGTAGAACTGCCCAATGGCGTTTCTGTTGGCTATGATGTCGTCCAAGTCGCCGGAAACGCCCTCGAGCCTGGCCCAGTAACAAGAGTTGAGGATGTCGGTTCCTGCCCGCCCGGCGTAGATGCCCGGTGCAATGTCCTCCCCCACGCGCAACGTGCCGGGGCCGACGGAGGACTCCGGAGTGGGCCGCGGCAAGATGATAATCTCCACTGACGTGCATCCATCCAAGACGTCGTCAATGGCGTCCGCCTCCGCTTGGTCGATGGTCAAACCGTACTTTTGGCGCACCTGAACCACGCGGTCTACGTACCAGCACTGGTTCAAATCGGGCAGCCACTCGGCAGCGTCTTTCGCGGACTTCTGATGCCGGTTGACAGCAGGGGATGCCAACGTGAGGTTCAGCAGGTCCCCCGCGAATGCCCGCCGCGTGTCAGCGTCAGCGGCGCACAGGCCACTATCGTGGACCTCTGAGCGGGCAACCATATGCTCGATATCCGTCTCCCTGGTGCTATCGAACCATGTTCCCGTGTAGGGGCCGTACACGCCCCCCAGGGATTCCACGATCTGGGCCTCAAGGGACTGGGAGTACCGATAGTCATCCGAATCATAATCCGAGCACCGGTCTTCCGGCGCGATGGTCAGGCCTCGCCAGGTGTCCGGCGGTGGTTCAATGGGCGTCCTGTCGAAGTACGCCTCAATCACATCGAAGAGTTCTGAAATGTCCACAAGGCCGTTATCATTGCTGTCGACACAACTGAGTCTGCTATCGTAAGTCGTGTCGAAGTAGGCTTCAATCACGTCGAACAGCTCTGGGATGTCCACCAAGCCATTGTGGTTCTTGTCCACGCAACTCAGATGGGTTGCCGAACTGTCCGCCCTGACGCCCATAGGGGTCACCATCGCCACGACGCCAGCCGCAAACAGCAGGGCAGCGACAATCAGAGTGTTCCTCAGGGCGGCCCGCTTACCTGTGCTGAAAGCGCCGTGGGGTTCGTTAATCGCCATCATTCCTCTCAATCAAGACATTCCCTGTAAGCGGCCAATGTCTCCGGGTCCAATGCCTCCGGGTCGTCGCTGTCTGCTTCATCCGGACGGGGCGTGGCGGTCGGCGCCGCAGCCGCTTCCTCGTTTTCCTCGTTCAGTCCAACCGGCGGGCTTTGCAATGCGACAACTGGGGCCGGCGGCAACACGGGCGGCAGATCGGGCGGCGGCCCCCCCTCAACTCTGGCGGCCAGTGCAAGCAGTTCCCGCCGGGCCTCGGCGTCGCGGCTGATGTCCGCCGTCGTCGGGAAGACCAACTTGCCCCGGAACTCCGCCATCGGGAGGTTCTTGGCCAGTTTGTTATGGAGACGGCGGTAGCGGGTATCAGGGCTCGCCACGGCATCCAGCACGGCACTCATCAGCGACGTTTCGGCGACGAGCGACGGCGTTGGTTAGAGTCGCCACCAATTCGATGATTTTAGTCGCTGAGGACGCCTGTCCGGGCGGTAAGGTCCCATCGTCCAGCAACAACCCAAGCGCCACGCCGACCCGTTGGGACGGCTCCAAAAGCTTGGGACTTAGCTTCAAATACCGCTCCCGGTAATGCTCCGGGGTTAAGCACCGTGCCGGTTCGGGCGTCATGCGGCGCGGTGTAATAGTTGATGATTGTTTCGCTTTCATGTTTCCTCGCGGTGTGTGTGTGTGATATTGAATTCCGTCCTCGCGCCACACTATATCGTTATGTGTTAGTGGCTATTGTTTTGCTGCCCCCCGGCTCAACCGGCGGCCTCGATGGCTTGAATGTCTGGCATGGCCCTGCCCTGCGTCTTTAGTACGGCAGAGGCGCCGACCCGGTACTTGCCACTACCGCACTCCGTACACACGGCCCGAAGCGCCGGGCGGCCGTTTTTCAACGAACGCGCTACGGGACCGCGTCCATGCTGTAATCGCTGCCCACGATGGGAAGGTAGATCCGCAGTGTCACCTGGACGTTGGCATGCCCCAGCCACGAGCTCACCACGTTGAGCGGGACCTTCCCCACCATGAGCCAGTGCCTGGCCGCGCTATGGCGCAGCGAATGGGCGCCAGCCCGCCGCTGCCCCGTCCCCGGCGACTCCTCATCGAGCCCCGCCCACTCGATCCCATCGCCGATGTGCCGGAGCGCAGTCCGCATACTCAGCGGCACCAGCTTGTCTCTTGGCGACCTGCTGGCCGGCCAGTTGGTGAACAGGCGCACCAGATCAGGATGCAGCCGCACGGTGCGAGCACGCCGGCTCTTCGAACGCCGGACGAGCAGGGTCGCCGGATCCCCCGTGTAATCAAGATCGCGCCATTCCAGCTCGAGGACCTCGGAGACCCGCAGGCCAGTGCGCGACATGATGAGCGCCGCGGTGCGGGCCTGGTGCCTGTTATGGGACGCCAGCGCGTCCAACAGCCGCTTGACCTGTCGGCCGTCCAGTAGTGAGGTACATCCATGATGGCAGAGTATAAAACCAACTCTGCCAAAAGCAGCTGCTGTCATCACTTTCGCCACGCGTGCACCCTGCCCTCGAGCACCGGAAGTGGCAGACTTTGAACCAAACTCTGCCATTGCCATTTCATCAGCCTGTGGCTGTTTACCGGCGACCGCGCTCCCCGGAACAAGTGGGCAGCAGGCAGCACCTTCGAGTTCGCGTGATCCACCATAAGGCAGACCACCCCAGCTGCAAATGCAGGAACCTTATTCGTCGTATCCCATTTCGAATGGAATAACTTCCGAATTGAAGGCCGCCAGCAGATTTTCATCCTCATCCACGGCGCATTCCATCTTCACTCGTCCCGTCTCAAACTCGTTGAAAGCAGTCACTTCATCAGGAGTCAACAACGGGAAGCTATGCCCGTTTTCCCCTGCTCGGAGCGTTCCCCTCTTGTTTCTTCCAACAAAAGAGAACGACTGCCTTCCACCCCCGAAGGCTACAGAAATGTCAACAGTGATACTTGAGATAGACATTGCCCGGTCAGGAGCCTGTAAGAACCCTACCATTACGTGATCTCCAGCGGTATCCAACAGCCCTTTCGGGTCCGATATGCTTCCGTCGCCGACATGGAATTTGCCGTAGGGAACGACAACAACGCGGTGCATATCGACATTAGACGGGGAATAGGATACCTCCAATGCGTATTTACCAACGCGTTCACGTATCTGGAGCCAGTGGCACTCGCATTTGAACACCGGAAATCCAGACAGGAATCCTACCTTGGTTTCGTTGTTGCATACCTTGTGCATCCTTTGTATGTTCCATGGTTCATCGTATTCCCGAGGATCGAGGGCTTTGGTGTCCCTAAAAAAAGCCTGCGAGGAAATATGGTCCAGATCCGTTTCGGACCTCGAACAAGCTTTTTTGCCGCAACCTCCGATGTGTAGTCCGCACAGGTCACCATCTCTCTTGAGGAGCAACCGGTCCAATTCTCGTCGCTTTTGTCTATTCATGTGGCCTTTCCCATAAGCCACCTAAAATTAAGCGTGCCAGCGCCAGTCCGTTCAAACAGGGATTGCCTTTCATCCATACTATCCCGATCACTCCCTGACCACCAACGACGAGTCCCCTTCTTCCGACCATACCCCACTACCGCCAGCAACCGTCGCAACCCATCAGGTCCTTTGACGCACTCCGGCCTGATGGCCCATTCGAACGACGCGACTCCGACCTCGGAGTCCGGGGCTGACTGCCCAGCCGTTCATCACCTACCTGAGAGCCCCTGCGCTGCGTCTCCCAGGGCATTCCGTAGTTCGCCGCGCCCGCGGTAATCGCCCGATGCGCAGCGCCGCTGTCCGTAAAGGCGGTCAACATGAGCACTTTCTCGTCGGGCAACGCCGCCGAAATCTCCCAGCAGGCTCGATTTCCTGCCCTTCACCGTCAGGCCGTATCCCGATACCATTGTCCGCTACTGACAAACACAGAAATAACGGTTAATACCGCATAGCAGCGTTAGATAAATCGCAGCAGGCGTTCCTATCGAACGGACCCCAAGGTGGGGGATCGTGGCGTAACCTACTTGGCCAACGCTGGCCTCTTAGCTGCTGGACTTCTGCCCGACCATCCAGCCACTTACCCTTGGTCCGCTTTTCCCCACACCGTGTCCTTAAGCCGCTGCCAGAAACGTTGTAACAACTGACGAAAGAGCACCCACTTGCTCCCACCTGTGGTTAAAGTCACCAAGGGTTCGGGTACATCAAATTGCCAGCTAGCAGCTCCAGCATTCACTGAGAACCTCCGGCCTGGGAGAACCACCCCCAACCTTTGGAACCCTGTCCTAAAAACCTCGTCCTGGGCTTCCATCTGTCGCCGCAGACCGCTTATCAAATCCCTGTACTGATCTCTAGCATCCTCATGTTCACTTCTCAATGTGCCGACTTCGCCTGAAACTGCGTCTACCTTCTCCGATACCAACTGCTGTGCTTCCGATTTGTCTCTTCCCACCGCGAGAGCCACGGCCAGCTCCGCTAACACGAAAAATACCGGCCATGCAGCCAAGTGGAGTATGATCCGACAGATGAGGCCGTTGGGTAACCAGAGAGTGACGATCCCAGACCAAATCAACGGCACCAGAACAGTGATGATGATCATTACATGGTGGTACCAAGCGAGGTTACTCAGAACCCGCCTAACAATGAGTATCACGTCGTTGCTTCCTTAACCCCGATCCACCGAAGGAGGGCGTGTAGCGGGGTCCTGAAGATACAAGAAAATGCTCCTGTGCCTCTGGGATAATGGTTTTCGAGACAGAAAACCGGTCCCAAAGCAGGAGCACCCAACAGATGCTATCACGCAACCACCCCGACCGCATCCGTATCGCCTTCGACGACACCCGTCTGGTGGCCAATGCCGGACTGATCCTTCCGGCCACCCTGGCCCTGCGCCTCGGCCTGCGTGAACTCGTCCAGCAGCGCCTCGACCTGGGCAATGCGCCGGGCCGGGCGAACACGGGCGACAAGGTGATGACCTTGGTTGCGTCTGCGCTGGCTGGCGGCGACTGCATTGACGACGCCGATGTGTTGCGCACTGGGGGGACGGCCCGCACCCTGGGCGGCAGGGTCAAGGCGCCATCCACCCTGGGCACCTTCCTACGCAGCTTCCGTTGGGGCCATGTCCGTCAACTGGACCGGGTGAGCCGGGAGTTGCTGGCCCGGGCCTGGGCCGCCGGGGCGGGACCCGGCGACGCGCCGTTCACCATCGACCTCGATTCCACCATCTGCGAGACTTACGGACTGGCCAAGGAGGGGGCGCGACACCACGGCTATACCGGCAAGCGGGGCTATCACCCGTTGCTGGCCGTGGCCGCCGGCACCGGGGACGTGTTGATGTCCCGGCTGCGCGAGGGCCGGGCCAACACTGTTCGGGGTGCCGCCCACTTCCTGCGCGAGACGGTGGGACGGGTGCGCTACGCCGGCGCCAGAGGTCAACTCACGGTGCGGGCCGACAGCGGCTTCTATGCCCACGCCATCGTCGCCGTCTGCCGCAAGATGGATGTCCGCTACTCCATCACCATCCGCCAACACAAAAGCCTGCGCAATCTCATCGAGGCCATACCCGAGACGGATTGGATGCCCATACCCTACTGGATGGAGGGTACCGCCGATGTGGCCGAGACCACCTACACTCCCTTTGAAAGTGAGTCCGGCGCTGCCCCGGTGCGGCTCATCGTCCGGCGGGTGAAGCCCACGCCCGGTTCCCAACTGGCCCTCTTCGCCAGCTACAGCTACCACGGCTTCATCACCGACCGGGATGAGGAGACGCTCGAACTGGAGGCTGACCATCGCCGCCACGCCGAGATTGAGAATGCGATACGAGACCTCAAGTACGGCGTAGGGCTGAACCATCTACCCTCGGGCCGCTTCGCCGCCAACGGCGCCTGGCTGGCGATACAGGTGATGGCGCACAACTTGGCCCGCTGGACGGCCCGTATCGGCCTGGGTGAGCAGATCGTGACCACCAAGACCCTCCGGCGTCGGTTCTTCTGCCTGGCCGGACGGCTCACCCGCTCGGCGCGCCGGCTGACCCTGCATCTTCCCAAGGGTTGGCCATGGGAGGAGAAGGTCAGTCGCGCCTTGGCCCGGTTGCGAGCCATTCCACTCCCGGCCTGACGGCGCCCGTCCGCCAGTGTCCCAACGTCCCCGCAAACTGAACCTCCCCGCAAACTCGCGCCAGTCCGGTCCGCGAGCGCCTCTTGCCGTGTCCTCTCCCGCCATCTCGCTCACCACAGCCACTGTAGGCCGCCATCGGCGCCCCCAAAAACGCCTGCAGACCGCCGCCAACCCCCCATCTATCCAAATTCGAGCCCGGACCATCGCGCTTGTAACTCCCTCACCCCCCCTTCCAGCGCCCTCACGCCGTCCATCGGTGGATTCGGGCTTAACCTGAACAGGCCTGCTTGATGACTATAGGAAATCGAGAAGAAAGGGGACAAAGCCGCTCAGTCCGTATCGATCCCGTTGTCACTGAGAACATCACCGCGGTAAGCGACGACGAAACCCTACTTCAAGTAGCCGGCTTCGACAATAGGGACCACATGAAAGCCAAGCGACGCCTACGGCGAAACATGCAACGCCAGTGCGACGCCGGCAGTAACCACGTTCTAAAACCAGCGGTCGAATCCCCGTGGCAAGGGCCTAGCAGCGTGTCCGAGGATTAGATTTTGGAGACGAAAAGCGCCACTTGCTAATCTCATTGGTGACTAATAGGCTCTAATAAAACAGTTATCGGATTAATTAACTTTGTTTATGACGAGATTCGTTTAGAACATTGTTTCTCAGACAGGCTGCTAGACCGACACCCGGCCTCGTTCCGCAACCTCTCCATCGCCCTGAGGACGACGGCTTCAGTAAAAACGGTCAATTCGGTCTTCTCCCGCTGGTGTTCTAATTTTCCCCGTTCTAACAGCGGCGGACCCTCCACTTGGTGGCCACCGCCATCAAAGCACGCAGCCGGCGCGCCATCGGCCGCTCCCGCCCAACTACAGCACGCTGCTACGGCACGTCCTCCATGCCGTAGTCGCTACCCACGATAGGCATGTAGATCCGCAGAGCCACCTGCAAGTTTGCGTGGCCGATCCACAGTGACCCGGCGTTCAGCGGAACCTCCCAACCATCAGCCAGTGCCTCGTCGCTGAATGCCGCAGACTGTGCGCTCCTCTCGCTCGCCAGCGGTGGCAGAGTTTGGGCCAAACTCTGCCACCGGCAACGCCGCGGCCGCATCAGAGGTGGACGGCGGCAAAATGTTTCAGCCGCATACCCCGTCCGAAGCGGTTCTCAGGGCACACCGGACCAGCTACTTTTTGCGTTTCCGGAAATATGGAGCTAAATGCGCTCCCAGCAATGGGGTCGACTCCGGTAGGGGCAGAATCATACGCTAAAGCCGCCAGTCGAGGAGGCTGCCCCAAGGGCTAGCCAACGCCATTGGCGCCCCTCCGCAACACCCGCCCGGGCAGAGCCCCAGTGTGCTCTGCCTCATCAATGACCACCTCCCCGTTCACCACCACCGTCGAGATGCCCGTGGCGTACTGGTGGGGGTCGTCGTAGGTGGCTACCTCCGCTACGGTGTCCGGGTCGAAGACAGTGACGTCGGCCCAGTTTCCCTCTTTCAGGGTGCCCCGGTCCACCAGCCGCAGGGCCGCCGCCGACCCACCGGTCATCTTGTGGACGGCGGTGTGCAGAGGCATCAGGCCCAGGTCGCGGACGTAGTGCCCGAGGACTCGGACGAAGGTGCCGTAGAAGCGGGGGTGCGGCTTCCCCTGGCCGGTGATTCCGTAGGGCGCCAATGAGTTGCCGTCGGAGCCCACCAGGATCATGGGCGAGCGCAGGATTTCCTGCATGTCCTCCTCCGCCATCGAGGTGACCACGATGCGGGTATGCCCCCTGTCGGCCAGGAGGATGTCGCAAGCAGCGTCCAACTGATCGATGCCCCTGGCCTCCGCCACTTGGCCCACTGTCTGGCCAGCCAGCTCGGGCATCTCGGGGCTGATGGCGATGCGAACGGCGTGCCATGATTCCACTCGCCCGAAATTGTTGAGCCCGTCCTGCAGGATCTCACCCCGCATGCGCTCCCTTGCCTCGCCGTCCCGCAGTCGCCCGAGCATGGGCTCCACTCCTCCCTCCTGCACCCAGACGGGGAGCAGGTTACGCAAAGGGTTGGTGCCCGCAGTGTAAGGATATTGATCGCAGAACAGGTCGACGCCCCGTTCCCTCGCCTCGCTGATCATCGACAGCAGCGACGGCACATCGCCCCAGTTGTCCGTGCCCGAGAGCTTCAGGTGGGTGATCTGCACCCGCACTCCGGCACTTTCGCCGATGCCAATGGCCTCGCGTACTGCTTCGAACACATGATTGGCCTCGTCGCGGATGTGCGAGGCATAGGTCGCGCCGTGCTGGCGCAGGACACCTGCCAAGGCCAGCAACTCCTCGCTCCGGGCATAGTTGCCCGGCGCCGTAAACAGACCGGTGGACAGGCCCAGGGCACCCGCCTCCAGGCCCTCGGCCAAGAGTTGCTGCATATGAGACAACTCGCTGGCAGTGGGGTCTCGCGCCTCCAGGCCCATGGCCATCAGGCGCAGGGTCGCGTGGCCCACCTGTGTCACCGTGTTCACCGAGGTGGCGGGGAAGCCGTCCAGGTACTGGGCAAAGGTGCGCGTCTCGTAGTCCAGCCAGGGAGCCCCAGCCCTCAGGTAGTCCTGAAGGGCCTCGGCCTTGCCAGGCAACACAGGCGCGGTGGAGTAGCCGCAGTTGCCCACCACCTCCGTGGTGACCCCCTGGCGGATCTTGCTTTCGGCCAGCGGATTCAGAGGGAGGGTGAAGTCGGAGTGAGTGTGGATGTCGATGAAACCCGGAGCGACGATCTGTCCCGAGGCATCGATCTCCCGTTGCGCCTCTCGGTCATCGCAGTCTCCCACGGCAGTGATGCGCCCATTTCTGATAGCAACGTCCGCCCGCCGCGCCGGCGTCCCATTCCCGTCAATCACCTGTCCACCACGGATCAATAGGTCTTCCATCCGTTGCTCCTCGATATCGGGTCCGATGGCCAGTGAATCTACCGCCAGTTACAGGCCAGCCAATAGCTCCGTGGACTTCTCTGCGCCGCTTGCGGCAGGGGCCGATTCGGACGTCACACCAGCCAGCGGCGTGGGGACAGTTTACGTCAGAACCGCCTCGTCCTCCACGATCTCAATGCCCGTTGCGAAGTTGCGGACGAGTGCCTTCCGCACCAAGATGGCTCCATCCTTCAGGATCGTCCCGCAAGTCGGCCACGTACCCCTCGCTCTCCCTGCTGGTGAGCAGCTCCGCCCGCCGCTGCAATCCAGCAGCAGGGCAAGGAACAGGATGTGAACTGTCAAGAATGCTTGACGGGGGACAGCGGCCGCCAGAGCACCAGTAATGCTTGACTCGGGACCTTCTCCCCCCAACTGGTGCGTATTGGACTATGCCTTTGTGACCCATACCTGAACAAGCTGAGGGGAGCGACTTGTGGCCCAGTGTCACAAACGCGCGTTTGTGAACCACCCCAGCCAGAGCGAGTCAGTCACACGGATAGCTCAGGGGCTGACCTGAAGTTGGTTCCCCCGCAGGCGCGGGGATAGACCTTGGTAAGAACCTCTGCCAATTCAGGTAGTTACTCTCAAGACCCCAAAGAGTTAGTCGTCCGGCCCGGTGCGCTTGGTGCCGGTGACCGTGGGCTCGCGGCACCACTGGTTGCGCAGGGTTGCCAGCTGCTCTACCGCCTCGCCGTCCAGGCCCAGCACTTCCGTCAGCAGGCGGCGGTCGAGTTCCTGGCGCACCGGGTCGCGCCAGGCCTCGTTGGCAGGCAGCATCGGCTCTCGGCAGAGGTCATCGTAGATTTGTACGGCGGCTTGCAGCCGGTCGGCGTCAAGTCTGGCAACGTCCAGTACCGGGATGTTAGGAATGGCGGTCACGGTAGTTCCGCCCCTCCCGCTTTGCGAGCGGTTGCTGTTTATCCAGTAAGTGATGAGGCCCAGCGTCCCATTGAGCCAAACACAAGCGGCCTTTTCCATTTCCGGCGTTTGCATACGGAAGTTGGGCCAAGCCCGTCCACCCGCCGATTTCTGTTCAGTGTATACGGCGCAAGTCGGGTTGGCATTGAACTGGAAATCGCGGTTGATGTGCAAGTGGCTGGCGCGTCTCCAGATTTCTTCAGCTTCGTCCTCTTTGCCCGGCTTGACTATGCCGTGGCTGTCCGGAGCCACTGCCATGCTTTGTTGCTTCTTGCTGTCGTGATTCCAGAGGAAGGGCCATTCGGTTCCGCTGTCGGCCCCGTTGTGTTTGCTGAAAGGGCTGCGGTCAGGTTCCCGGGGGCCGCTGGCGATGTCGCGGTCTACTGGACCCACTCTGCCAACCTTCACCATTCGGGTCATCGGGATAGACACTGGGTCTCTGCGCCGGGGCAGCAATAGTTTCCCCCGCGCCAGTTCTTCGGCGACTTGGACCAGGGCCGTATTTGCAATGCGGACAGTTGTCCATTTCTCGGACGGGCTGACCTTTTCCAGCCTGACGCTGGCGATTGAATCGCCGCCAATTGCAGCGTCGGAGTGCGTTCCCGGTCTGGCCAGTCGGGCCATCGTTTTCCTGATGGACTTGGCAGTTTCCTGTGCCGCCAGCTTGTCGGCCGGACGCTCCGAGAGATTGACGAAGTATGCCAGGCGTTTGGGCTTCTCTCCGTTTCGCAGACTCCGGGCGATTATCAATACTTCGGCCATGTCAGTGTCGGCCGAAAATGACGAATCAATCTTTGCTGCTTGCGCAATGCTGACTACAATGATGTCGTTGAATTTGTCGGCCAGCAGTCCGCGCAATTTCAGCCAACTCCTCGCGGACGGGCTGTCGCTCCCTCCCAGCATTGCTGAGAGCGGCAGAATCAGCGCGATGTGACCGCCGGGCTTGACCATGTTGTTGGCGATGGCAGCGAATTGAGTGCCGAGACCGGCGTTGCCGTCGCTGATGGTGCCTATGGAGAGTCTCTTGACCTTATGCGACATCGCCTTCTGCTCCGCCTGCGTGGTGTTGAAGGCGGCGAAGGCCGGGTTGCCCGGCGTGGCGTAATCGGCGGCGTGGTTGGTGGGCGTGGTGAACGGCGGATTCATTATCACCAGGGACTGGCTCAGTGGGGGCATATCCACTTCGATGGCCCGGCGTTCTTGCATCGCCCCCAAGGCCATCTGTTCGTTCAGCGGCATGACCGCGTTGTGCCTGGTAATATTCAAGTCGAGCAGTTCCAGCGAGCCGATGTCCACGATGGGTCTGGGCTCTTTCTGGCTCTTTTTCTTTTTCTCGAATTCTCCGGTGCCGCCGTAGGGATAAAGAACACAGCGGGTTCCGGTGTAGCGCTCCCGAGGCGCCACGGAGGACAGCAGGGATGAGGTCAGGTGGACGGCGGCGGGCATGATGTCGCAGGCCGTGAGGCTGTTCTCCATCATATAGGCGTGTACGGTATCGGGGTCGCCGCCGTGGTTGCGGTGCAGCTCCCTGGCTCGCCGGTAGGCCGCCAGCACCAGACCGCCGGAACCGCAGGCGTAGTCGGCGATGCGGTAGTTCTTCAGAGTTTCGGGATCGCTCCAGTTCAGGTCTTCGGGGACGGCCAGAAATGCCGCCAGGGTGGTGCTTTCGGGGCGGGTATAGTAGGTGGCCAGGGTCTGACGGTCGGCAATCAGCCGCTGGAACACGGTGCCGGCCACGTCGTTCTGCTTGATGGCCTCCTGAATGCCGTTGGCGGTCCTGACCATGCTCTCGAGCAGCCGGACGGCGATGGTGGGCGGTATGAGTAGCAGCAGCTTCCTGGCGATGTGGAATATGGGCCAGTAGTTGATGGAGAGGATGTTGTCCCACTCGGCGATGACGTTGTCGGGGTGCAAGCCGCCGGCGGCCTCGCGCACTTGCCCCAGGCTCTTGATGGTGCGGGTTTCCCGGCGCCCGTCAACCTCCACTTCGGCGGAGAAACCGGCCAGGTTCTGCTGGAAGGCCAGGGCGTTTATCAGCATGGCGGCGGTCATCTTGGCCGTCTGCTCGCGGGCGTTCTGGTCGGCCTTTTCCTGCTCCATCTCCGACTTCAAATCAGGCGGCCGGGCGGGATAGGCGGGCCACTGCTGGCGCAGTTCGGTCCCGATGGCCTCGCCGATGCCGGTGTTGCGGGCGCAGCCCTGTATCAGGATGGCGGCGTCGGCCACGCCGTTTTCGAAGACTTCGGTGGCGCGGTCAATGGTCTCCTGCGGCTCGGAGGCGGGCCGGATGAAGTCCACCAGGTCGCGGACGTTGCCCTTGATAAACCCGGCATTCGGGAAACGGGTTTGCTGTTGAGCGTTGCCCTGATATACGGCGTATTCGATCTCGTGGCCGTCCTCCAGCATCCGTTGCGCATCGTCACCGGTGTCGCACTGATGTAGTTCCTCAGTGGCGCGGATGGCGATGACGGTGCTGACCCGCCCGGTGGCGCCAGCCACGGCAGGGTCAAGTTCCCGCCCGATGCTTTTCATGCAGTCGTCAGCAACAGTTGACGCGGGCGGATACTCGGTTTCCAGCACGATAGGCGGGCCGTCGGCGCGGGTTATCAGCACGTCGGGCTTGGTTTTCGGCCCGCGCAGGGCCCCTCGCAGCTCCTCACGGGCCTGCCAGCCGGCCGAGTTGGTAATCTTGTTGATGACGCTGGCGACGCGCCCGTTCAGTTGGGGTTCTTCCAGCATTCCGGCGCTCTCTCCCTATTCGCTTGGCAATTCCAATAGTATATTGGCGGGGCGTCCTAGAGCGCCATCGCGTCCCTGAGTTAGAGATTCTTGTAAAATCCCGCCACTATTTCAATACGTGGGCGTCCAAGGCATCTAGGCTTCTGTGAACTATTAGTCCGGCGCTCCTCGCCCAAGTTATTCTCGGTGGCTGGCGGAGACCGAGTTCAGCTAGCTGGTCCGGACTTGCTTTCGGGGATGCAAGACCTTCCAGCCTACAACGCGCCTAATCTGGCCACATTGGGCCTTGAGCCGGTCTCCCATGTCGTCGCTGAGACGATGGCCCAACCACCTGCGTGGTCGACCGACTAGACGGCGCGGATTACAGTGGCACCTACCGGCCGGCATGGAGCTGCCGGTGGCGTGGGGGAGGAATTGCGGCGCACGAGGTCTCATAAAGTAGTAGATTTCAGCCCACTACCCCTGAAGGAGGCCAACTACGATGAGATTCTGGCCCTTTGGCTCCCGAAGAAGCCCGCCACGACGAGAACCAACCCCACCACAACGGGAACATCAGAAGCCAAAGGCAGGCGACCTAAATTAAAGCCAAGGTGGGATCTACATTTTTGAGATGATGAGAGCAGGTCAGCGTTGCCAAGTAAAGCTCTCCCGTCCGCACGTTGAAGTCAGTCCGCCCCCCGTCGCCGGTATTCTTCAAATGCGCATTTCACCTTGGCCTTGGTTTAGTAATCACCGCAGGGCCGGAGGTCGTTCCCTTCCCTGCTGACACGTTCGAACTCTCGAACGCCAAGCGTCACGGTCTGCGCTCGCTGGTTGGACTACTGGCCGACAGGCATAAAGATTGTCAGCTGCCACACCCTTTCTGTGGCCCTCCTCCAGGACCAGGCGAAGGCTTTCTCACCTTGGTGGCGTTTGCGACGTCACAGCAGGAGGGAACTAGCGGAGACCCCGTCTTGGCCCTGTACCTCTGTCGGGCCAATCCCGCAGAGAAATACGCGACCGCTGACAGCGAAATCGACCCGCTGGAATACACGGCGTTTCTCGCCCCCCGGGAAAACGTTCCAAATAGTAAGGTCGTGGTCAACCTTCTGAGCGATGGAACCTATAGGGGCGAACTCGGCTCAATCGCCAACCTCGTCGAGGGTGATCATGCGACAGGACGCCTAGACCGCACCATCTCCACTGAATGGCTGCGTCTGGACCCGGAGCCGTCTCATGTGACATGGGAATATTACGAGAGCCAGGTTACCGAAGGGCAGGATGTGGTGCCGGAGTTTCACTGCTTCATGTTGCGGGGAGAATGGTGGGTTGTGGACATAGACAGAGAGAGAATGATGTACCAGCAGGTGGCGGCCTTGGAATTTGCAGATAGCCCGAATCACCTCGTCTAGGCCCCGGACGCCTCCCGAGGCTGCGACGTCGTTCAAACTCATGGAGCACGTAGTCTGCCCCTTTTCAGCAGGAGTATCAGAAATCCAGCCACTTGATTTCACGGGACTGGCGAAAATAGTCGTCATAGTGAATCTGATTGAAGACCCCGCCCTTAGGGCCGACCAAGTCAATAACTGCCTGATGATCTCTCAGGTAGTTGCTCAGTTCCTCTATCTGTGCCGGAGTGAGAGTGTTCTGGTACTTTTCTGTCAGGTTGGCTGCCCTTCTCATGAACCGGGCATGTATTCCAAACCGATGTGTGTCTCTAGGCACAGGAGGACTGCCCCCTTGGGGCGGAATTTCAGCAGCATCATTGATCGCTTTTTCCCATTGCTTGAAGAACTGCCCTATATCCTTGGTGGCCCGCCAACGTTGTATGAATACATTGAACTGCTGGACCAACCCTTGTGACAAAAGTACAAGAACACCGGCAACAACCCCTCCCGGAATGGAAAGTACTATCGTCTCCCAAAGGCCAGGTGAATCCCAATCCATGATTCCTCCGCAATCTCCGCAGCCCGGTTCGCGGTCCGGATGAGTGGCAAGATAATCCCTCTCTGATCGAGAGAGGGATAATTCGGAAGGGCAGTAAGTGAGCCGCGGGATTGGCTGGCCTACAGTACCAGGTTGGCTATGTTGGCAGCCGCTGAGACAGACGCAGCTACTATGGTGGCCCCTGCCACCGACGCCGGGAACCAGTTGCGCCGAAACCAGCACCGCCGAGGTGCAAACAACTCATCTGCGTACTCACGGCCAACTGCTGTAATGCGATAGTGTCCGGTTTCGATTTCCTGGATCGCCCCTCTGTCAGTCAGAAAGCGGATTGCAGTCCTTCGCGAATTCGGCCATTGCATATCCGCTCTAACCGGTTCTCGAATTAGTCCTTCAAGAATTAGCCCGTCAAGAAGAAGGGTTTTACAATCGTCTTTGAGTTCCTTCGGGACCCCAATGGACATTGACATCCTCCCAACGCCGGATGTTCCTGCGCACTATCCTGGCACCGCGGAATATTCTCGTGCCATTGTTTGGCCGGAAGGCTAGTCCCCGTCCCGGTGCTCAATTATCCGCAGCAACCGCCCGATCTGTTCCCTGTTCTGCCTGTCCCGCCGGCGTCCGCTCTCGTACTCGAGTCCAACCCCCGCAACAATCAGCGCGATTCCGATTGCAGGGCTGAGCCCGTAGAGGATGGAGGCCGCTCCCCCGATCAGGAACACGAGGCCAGACAAAGCCATACGGGTTGCAGCTTGTGCAGAAATCAGCAGCACAAAGGCCAAGACTAACACCATTGCCACAACATGCGGCGGCGTCAACACTACGAGCGTCAGTCTGGACAAGAGCCAAGCAGCCACGTACAGGAGAAATAACAAGACCACGACAGTCGGCTTTGTCCAAAACCACACAGGTGCCGTGGCTTCATTACCCTTTATACCCGGCGAATCGGAAACGGCTACTTCCTTGATCGCCCTAATGAGTCCTGGCAGTGTCCAAATGAAGTTATGCAGGGCTCGAAATATGGGAAACAGAAACCCGATTTCCCACAGCCATCTGGGGCTTAAGGAATGCCACAAGTTTTCAGGGTTGGATCTGTTGTATCTGACTTTGCGACACCCGCACCGGCAAGGGTCCGGAAAACCGGGCCAGTTGGGAAAATGAACCGGAGGGTCCAGCGAACAGAAACACTCAACGTAAGCCCCGCGGCTCAACCATTCCTCATGTCGCCTGCGCTTCCGGCTGTCCGACGGAGTGTCCTGCATCCTTCTCTCTCCCTGCACCGCCCCGTGCCCCGCATGACGGTAGCTGTTGCCTTTGGCAATCACCTGAATCGGTTGTCTTCGATCATTCGGTTTCGGCAGAACCCTCGGCTTCGTACATCACTTCTATTGCTTCCATCATGGATCCATTCCAGCGGCCCATTGCCGGTATCCGACGTCGGGGTCTATAACCTCTAGCGTTACTTGGTCGTAGGTATTCACGACCTTCCAGGCATCCTGGCCGTACTCGCACCAGCAAGCGGCCTGTGGGTCTCTGTGGGAATGCCTGCGTTTGCGCACTTCTTCAATGTGGCCTGCCAGTTCCGCCACCAATTGTTTCAGTCCCTCAATTTCGCCCGCCGTCAGCAGTTCCATGATTTTTTCCCCCTCTCCCAAGGAGAATGAGGAGAATATGGCGTCTTGAACGTGCCGGTAGAAATCCTCTTTGCCGTCCCAGTACCCAGCCCTGAAGTGACGCTTGCACGTGGGGCACCTGAATACAGTAGCGACATTCGTATAGGGCGCCTGAACGACCTTCACTTCGGTTTCACACCACCGGCATGTGGCCTCAGTGGAGTCCTGCCAAATAAAGCAGTCCACGATGGGAAGGAGCACCTCGTTGCACATTTCCACCAAGCGGTCATCGGCAACCTTTCGCTCCATAAATCTGTCCAGATTTCCACCCGGAGCACGGTCGCTCTTGCGGCTATTGCAGCGGCGGCAGAGCAGTTGCAGGTTGTCGGGCGTGCTCGTTCCCCCTCTGGCGATTGGGATGATGTGATCCAGTGCCGAAGCCCCTTTCGCGGATATGTCCTGCTGGCAGAATTTGCACTTCCAGTCCTGGGCCTCCCCGACTGCCTTCCTGTGCTTCTGCCCCGCGTAGCGTTCCTTCTGTGCCGATGCTGACTTGGCCCTGAGATTCAGCCCCATTGGGTGCCAGTCGGGGAATGCCTGGGGCCGCTTGAACGTCTCACCGGCCCAGAGGCGGAATACGGAGATCGGGAGCATCCCCAGTTCCGTTGATAAGTCCATGACGTGAACAGGGTTGGGCGGCCCAAATGGCAGCGTGTCTCGAATGCTGGCCACATCGGAATCTTCAACTTGCCTGTGCTCGATTCCCAACTCCCTGCCGACGTTCGTCCAATGCTGGCTGCTTTCGTTCCAGTTGCCGTATCGAAACAACGCTCACTCCCATCCGACACCAGCCGCTCGTGTCCTTTAACCTAGCACCGCCGCTGGACCAGCGTCTACGAGCAACTGTCAGTAATCACAGGAAAGGGGCGGGAATGGTCCCGCCCCTGTGCTTTGCCCGGGTTCCTGACGGCCTCCAGCCGCCCGCGCAGTAATCGGCCCACTGCTGCATCTACTCTCGGCACCATTTGTTCGTAGCTAAACCAAAGCCAAGGTGAAATGCGCAGTGTGATGGGGTAAATTCGTGGAGGTACCTGGTCAGCTGATGCCGGGAGTTGTGAGGGGTTGATGATGGGCGTGAGGGAGATAAACCGGTCTCTGGATCAGTGGCGGATGGAAGTCAAGGACTTGCGGCGGTGGATGATTCTGGCTCCCACGCCCCGGGAGCGGTGGTATGCCATCTTGCTGTTGGCCCAAGGCTGGACGTCATCGGTGACGGCGCAGTCACCGGAACGGGACCCCCACACCATAGGACGGTCGGCTTCGGTTTTCGGGGAGGGAGGACCGGCGGCCTTGATATTTGAGCAGACCGGTGGTTCCCCCCCGTCCATGACGAGACGCAGCAGGAGGAGTTGAAAGGGGCGGTAGGGCACCGCGGAATTTCCCATGGGGGTGGTCTTCCAGGTCGGCTCCGGAATTTCAGGTGCCTTAAACCACATCTTGGAAGGACGGGTTTCCCGAAATTCCTGCCTGTAAACGGCGAAAGCCACCGACTCAAGCGCAGCCGGGAACACACCGCCTCGCAATCTCCAGAGAAGCCTGGAAACGCATAACGCACCGTCACCGATGCCTCTTCCTACTGCTGCAACGTTGCCACCCTGACCGATTTACTTCATACAGTCGTCAGGCCGGTGGTACACGGTTACTCAGGCACAGTGGCATGTGTTGGCGACGCCCTTCATACTCCGGCTCACCGTTGCCCGGATTCCGTATCGCTCCAGCACCTGCTTGAACCGCCGGATTCCCACACGCAGGCCGTAGTCGAACCAGCCGAATTGGAGATGTCGGGGATGGTCGAGACGCCCTGCGGCGCGGGCAGCATGGTGCGGGCCACGGGCTCGCTGTTGTCCCACTTCGCCACGTTGATGCTCTGCCTGAAGGTGAAGCGGGCGTCGTTGAGCAACTTGAGTGGAGGGCGGTGGAATATGAGGGAGGGCTCGTCGCGGGGATTGGCCAAGACTGCCTATTTTGGTCGGACTGATCTCGGAATTTTCCTGAGCCACCTGTGCTTTCTCTAGTTAGCCTCCACACGTACACCACCGTCCGGGAGATCATAAATCCGAAATCGCCAATGTTCTTCGATGCTGAGCAGCGGATATACCATGACATACGACTCCTCGCGGAACCCGTCCTGCATTACAAATTTACCGTCGCTGGTTACAGGTGTGAACTGTCGCCACAACTGCCAACCGGCTCCCGGGTCCTTCAGGAACAGGAACGAAGGGACATTGGCATCGCTTTCATCCTGTTCCGGGATCATACCGAGAGTAAGTGGCCTGCAAACGTCAGAGCGGGTGTTCCCGTCCTCTACCATCATGCCGACCCTATGCAGCGATTGGTCAACCCTGCTGCGGTCAATTGCATTCCACCGGGCGCCGACAGTCCCGTCGCTCAATGGTTGCAACAGCATCTTTAGGGTCTCTTGCCCAACCTTCGGGTAAATGCCGTCCTTGAATTCCACCTCTCGAAAATATACGCCTATGTAGTCTCCGAAATTTCCCGTAGTACCAGTGACCGCGTGGTATAGCTCCACACAAACCATAAACGTTAGGCTAGGGTGGTTTCTTGTTCCAAATATGTCTCTGGAGATTACAAATCCCGCAGCGGCCTCGATTCCCTTCCGGGCGCATTCCTCTAAATCAAGGCCCATGGGATCATCCGACCATCTGATTATTGTTGCCTCCGGACCTTGCCTCATCCCCGAGGGCTCTCGTGTACCAAAGAGTTTCTTCAAAAAGCTCATCCGTACCTCCTCTGAATTGGGAATGCAAACACTAACAATCGCGAAGCGCCAAATATAGAGATTGGGTAGGATAGAGGGAGATTCTAATTTGCCTGTGAAACACTGTCCAGCCGCAGACTAAACTAAAGCCAAGGTGGGATGTACATGCACTAGTATTACAACGACGGTTCTCAAGAAAGGGGCCTTGGCTCCTCCTCATGGCGACCTGTCCACGCCCCTGTCAGCTTTGTGGCCTTTCCTCCCGCAGGGCGATTTCCAGCCAAAACCTGACCAATTGAGAAAGTGTCGTTGTAATACTAGCAGTCTGTCTGAGAAACAGGGTTGGCGAGTTACAGAGGGTATGATGGGGTGGAGCATCAGACGAGCGGAGCGGTCAATGAGCAAGACCTACCTTCCCTACGATCCGGACTAACAGTTGCTGTTGCCCGCAGCCCTCCAAGAATGGCTGCCGCCGGACCACCTGGCCTACTTCATATCCGACGTGGTGGACCAGTTGGACCTCTCGGCCATCACCGCCCGCTACGAGGAGGAAAGGCGGGGCGGTGTCGATTTCCAGAGTCATTGACCCAGGGATTTGTTGTTGTCCAGCGATTCTGTCCCCTTAAATGAAAAGCGAATATGTCACCCAGTATAGTCGGCGGAGGTTGGTGATCCGGCCAGGGTCTCTGCTTTTGCACGCTCCTTGGCACTGAGTTTCTTTGTAGGCGGAGTCTCCGCCAAGGCGTACTTTCCGGCAGTGTTTCGGTCCATGCCCAGCTTCCGGGCGATGGCCCGGAGGGAAAGCCCCTGCTCCCTGGCCTGTTGGACCGCCTCCCAGCGAGCCTGCTGGGTCTCCGTGGGCGTACGGCGCAACTGGTGGCGAACTGGCTTTGTCTTTCCACCTCTGCCCCTGGTGGCTACGTCTTCGTCGTTGGCCTCGTCCTCATCGGACGATTCTGACAATTTAAGGGCGGCCAGGCGTTCCCGTTGAGCCTCGTTCAGATGGCTGTTGACCACGCCACCGGCGCCCTCCTGCTGTTCCGGGCCGGGGGAGCTGGCGCTGGCTGCGCCCCACAGCGCTGAGGAGGGGGGCGGCCCCTCCTGATAATCCACGGCCTCTCCCTGGTACCTGATCATCAGCTCCCCGTCGGCCCGTTCCAGGATGTCGACCCTGAGTCCGGCGTAGCTGGGCCGTTCCGCCCCTGGCAGCAGCTGCAGGACCCGCCAGTGATACTTCACCGTGTTGTCCCGAGCCACCTTCCGGGTGTCCTTGATGCAGATGGTCTCGGCCAGAGACAGCTGGGCTGGCACCGGGCGATAGCCCGTCTCGGGGTGCTCCGCCGCGACGGCGAACCGGGCGTTGAACTCCTGGAGGACCTCCTTGGCCTGGTCCATTGTGCTGGCGCCAGCCAAGCGCAACTCGGTGACCAGCCGGTCCTAGAAGGTTTCCAGCATCCGCTCCACCCTTCCCTTGGCTTGAGGAGAGAGGGCGAATATCATCTGAATCCCCAGTTCCTCCATGGCCCGGCTGAACTGGGTTGGCATCCCGGGGAGGCCGGAGCCGGGCGTGTGCCTGAAGACTCCGTGCCGGTCGGTGTAGAGGGCGACGGGTATGCCGCGGCGCTGCAACAGGCCCTGGATCAGCACGAAGTAGCTGTGGGCGTCCTCCTGCTCGCAGAAGAGGGCGTCGGCCACCGTACCGGTGGCATCGTCCACGGCGATCAGCAGCGTGAACGGCGGCGCCTGTTCCCCCAGCCACGGGTGATGACTACCGTCCATCTGGATCAGCATGCCCTCCCGGGGCAGCCGCTGACGGCGTACCCGAAGCTTGGGCGGACGCCTTCGCCGCGGACTGCTCAGACCGGCGTTGACCAGGATGCGCCGCAGGGTGGTCCTGCCGATGTCGATGCCCTCGCGCTCGCTCAGCAACTCGCTGAGATGGGTGTGGTTGGCCCCTGCGTACCTGGTACGGGCCAAAGAACTACGCCGGCCACCACGGCATCGGGAGTTGCGTTGCCTGGCCTGCGGCCCCGGTGACCATGGGCGAGGGCAGCCGCGCCTCTCTCCTGATAGGCTGCCAGAATGCGCTGGGTGTGGCGCGGGCTGACTCCCATCAGTTCAGCCGCCTGGTCCAGGACAATGTGCTCAGCGAGCAAACTGTTCAGGGCCTGAAGTCTTGCCTGTTCTTTTTGAGTCAAAGTCACATTCTCCATGATGTGAATGTGACATTTATGCTGGCCAGTTAGCGAGGACGCTTTCGCCGAACAACGACAATCACGGTGGACCAATTTCCGGGCGCCGTTGACAGCGCGCGGCTATACAGGCGCAGACGCACGCCCCGGAGCAACAGGCAGCGCCCGGAACACCTGAATTCGAAAGCCGCGGTCCGTCGGCCGTAGCCCCGGCTCAGTTACTCGTTGGTGATGCAGGTTCAAGACGACAGCGCCAGCACAACATGGAAGTCGAGCCTCCGGACGGGCCTAATCCAAGGACTCCACCAGACTCAGGATGCGCCTCGGGTTCTCCACCATCATCAACTGAATATGTTCCTCCGACACCCCCCGGAAGCGCATCTCTGGCAGAAACTTTTCCATGATGAACGAATAGCCGGTTCCTCCGTACCGCTTCAACTGCATCTTGGTGCACACGTCCTGGGACAGCAGGATGCGATCTGCATAACCGGCCTCTATTAGTCTGGGGACTGCCTCGGCCACCATGGCTGTCCCGGAGCTGGTCATGAACATCCTTAGGTCGTCCTCCGCCGGAGCAAACCGTAAAGGCACGCCCACACGCCCCAGAAGGTCAAACTGGATGTAGACCCCGTGTCCCAGCAGCTCCAGCATCAGATCAAAGTCTGCCGAAATCGTATCGCTGTGGCCGAAGATCACACGGGACAGGTCCGTGCCCTCCTCGCCCAGTATGCCTATCACCTCCAGTCTCTCCCGTCCGATGCCCCCCCGATGGAATGAGATGGGAGCTCCGGTTTTGCGGCTGGCCCTGCCCGAGGCCCGGATGCTCTTGGCCTCGTTTTCCGTGATCGGGTTGCCCTCTATGCCCACCTCACCGATGATCCCGGACCGGATGCCCGTGTCGCCGACGCCGACCATAACGTCCCGTACAATCTCGTCTGTCATGTCCTCCACGGTTAGCCGGTCCATGTCGGCCGGATGGTAAAGCTTCTGGTACCACCCCGCACCCATCACCACGTTCAGGCCAGTGGCCTGGGAAACTCGGGACATTGCCAGCGGGTCTCTCCGGATCCCGATGCTGGTTACCTCGACAATGGTGCCACCCCCGCGATACCGGAATTCCCTGGCCTCCTCTATCGCCGTCCCTTCATCCAACAGGACCCAGTTGTCCCGGATGGGTTTGCGGTCCCTCGCCTTGTCCAGCAACTCGATACTCAGATTCTGGTCCCACAGGCACCATTCGGTGGCCGGCGTGTTTTCGTCCGGCTCCACACCCTTGTATAGAGCGATAAACAAATGCTCGTGCATCAGCGTAGGCCCCAGTTCGTCCGGGTCAATGGGACCCCGGACGGTCATCACCTTGCCGGTCATGTTCGTCACGTCTGCAGTCACGGGCTCCTCCTCGCTGTTGCGCTTACGTCTATGGTCGCAATGATAACAGTTGAGGACGCCAGCCAAATTGAGAGTCGGTGCCCCAAGACCAACAGCTCAATGACTTACCCCTATTCCCGATCAGATTCCAAGAGAAGGTCGTTGAACCGACTCCGGGCAGGCCTCTAAACCCGAATCCACCGATGGACGGCGCGAGGACAGCGGAAGGGGGTGAGAGAGTTACAGGCGCGATGATCCGGGCTCGAATTCGGGTATATTGGAGGTTGGCGGGCGGTCTGCAGGCGCTTTTGGGGGCACCGATGACGGCCTGCAGTGGCTGTGGTGAGCGAGCTGGCAGGATAGGACACGGCAATAGGCGCTCACGGACCGGGATAGCGCGAGTTGGCGGGGACGTTCAGTTGGCCGGATGGCGGGTCAGTGGCAGAAGGGCGCCGTCAGGCAGGGAGTGGCAGGGCTCGCAGCCGTGCCAGGGCGCGAGTGAACTGGGTTTCCCAGGGCCAATGCTTGGGCAAATGCAGGGTGAGCCGGCGCGCCGGGCGAGTGAGCCGTCCGGCCAAGGCGAAGACTCGTCGTCTGAGCGTCTTGGTGGTCGCGATCCGTTCACCCAGGCCGCGCCGCGCCGTCCAGCGGGCCAGGTTGTGGGCCATCACCTGTACCGCCAGCCAGGCGCCGTTGGCGGCGAAGCGGCCGGACGGCATGTGGTTCAGTCCGACGCCGTACTTGAGGTCGCGTATCGCATTCTCGATCTCGGCGTGGCGGCGATGGTCGGCCTCCAGTTCGAGCATCTCCCCATCGCGATCGGTGATGAAGCCGTGATAGCTGTAGGTGGCGAAGAGGGCCAGCTGGGAACCGGGCGTGGGCCTCACCCGCCGGACGATGAGCCGCACCGGCGCGGCGTCGGGTTCACTCTGGAAGGGGATATAGAGCCTGTCTCAGAAATCAGGAGGTAGGTTGGGGTGTAGACTCTGGGCAAGCCTGGTGGGGGTGCCGATAAGATGCCGCTTCGAGATATGGACCGGGAGCAGATATGGCTTTTGCCGCCGTCTTTGGACGAGCTGTTGCCGTTGGACCATCCTGGGCGGTTCGTAGCCGAGTTCGTTGACGGGTTGGACCGGGAGGGTTGGGCGGAGCTTGGCGTGGGAATAGAAGGGGACCCTCGGGGAGCGCCAGCCTATCATCCTCGCGCGCTACTTTGCGTGTGGCTATACGGGTTCATGACTGGGTTGCGCTCGTGCCGGAAGCTGGAGGCGGCGTGCCGGGATCAGATACCGTATCTATGGTTGACTGGCTGGCAACATCCCGACCACAACACCCTATGGCGGTGCTACAAGGCTCACCGGCAGGCTATGAGGGAGTTGTTCAAGCGCACCGTACGCACGGCCGTGGCGATGGAGTTGGTTGATCTGGCGGTGCAGGCGGTGGACGGGTCGAAAGTGGCAGCCAACGCGACGAGAGACAGAACCTACGACGCCGAGAGGGGAGGCCGCTTGCTGAACCGGCTGGAGAAGGCGATAGCCGACCTTGAGGCTCAGAACGAGGCTGGAGAGGATACCCCGGCCGTCCATCTGCCGGAAGAGTTGGCCGACAAAAGAGCCCTGAGAGAACAGGTGAGGCAGGCGATGGACGACCTGGCCAGCCAGGAAAGTCTCAAGCACATCAACCTGACTGACAAGGATGCACGGTTGATGAAGACGCGGCAGGGCATTGTGCCCAGCTACAACGGTCAGGCAATGGTCTCACCCGTAACGGCGGAGGGGGACCTGAATGGGATGTTGATTACTGCAGTGGGCCTCGTAGATGAACCGGACGATCACACATCCTTTACCCCGATGCTGGAGCAGGCCGAGGAGACTACGGGGTCCAAAGCGCCGATGACTTTGGCTGACGCCGGATATTACTCGGGGACCAACTTGGAGGATTGCGCTGGCAGGGGCCAGGCGGTGGCCATGCCGGAGTCATCACGGCGACAGTCTCGAGATCATCCGTACCACAAGGACCGGTTCGCCTACTATGAGAGCAACGACAGTTTCATGTGTCCCCAGGGAAAGGTGCTCCCATTCAAGCGTATCCACATACCCCCCAACGGAGTCCATTACCGGTTTTACCAGGCACCCGGTGCCGTCTGCCGAACGTGCCCTGCCTTTGGGGTGTGTACGAAAAGCAAGGATGGCCGCAACGTAACCATTGGACCGAACGACGCGGCACTACGGCGTCACCGCACTTGGATGGCCACCTCGGCGGCCACAAAGGTTTACAAACTGAGGAAGCAGGTGGTCGAGCCGGTGTTCGGGATTATCAAGGAGCAACAAGCGGGCCGCAGGTTCCTCTTACGAGGTCTGCTCAACGTGGCGGCCGAGTGGACCGTATTGGCCACAGCGTTCAACCTGAGAACCCTTTGCCGAGTGTGGCGCTCCCGCATATTCGACCAGGTATTTGGACGGTCGCAGTGTCCCTCTCCGTGGCCCCCGGAACCTCACCGCGCTTGGTGAATCGTGTCGATGACACGTGCTCATCCACGCTGTTCTACCCATCCCCGATCTCTGCCTGGTCATGGGAAGGTCAATGGGTGGCTATCGACCTCTCAAGCCTTCCAATTCCTCATTACTCCTGATTTATTGAGACAGGCTCTATAGGTGGTCTCTGCCACATCGGCGGCGCCATCCATCCAGTAGGGGACCGGCGTCCAGTCCGCCTCCGGTATGGCCTCGATGAGATTGCGCAGGCTTTGGTGCTGGCGGATGGTGATGGAGAATCGGACATCCATCTTGCGGCAGACGGATACCACGCTATGAGCGTAGAAGCCGCTGTCGGCCCGCACCGTGAGTTGTCCCCTGGCCCCACCGTAGCGCACCCGCCCCACCGTCTCACGCAGGAAGTGGGCGGCGCCCCGGGCGGTGTTGGCACGGCCCTCGCGCAGACGGGACATCAGCACCTCGCCGGTGCCGGCGGCGACAAACAGCAGTGGGTGATAGCCCCGTTTGCCGGTGTAACCGTGGTGCCGCGCCCCCTCCTTGTCCAGTCCAGAGGTCTCGCAGATGGTGGAATCGAGGTCGATGGTCGAGGGCGCGCCGCCGGGTCCGGCTCCGGCCTGCCATGCCCGTGCCAGCAACTGGCGGCTCACCCGGTCCAGTTGGCGGACGTGGCCCTAGCGAAAGCTGCGCAGGAAAGTGCCCAGCGTGGATGGTGCCTTGACCATGCAGTCGAGAACACCGGCCGTCCCACCGGCGCGCAGCGCACCGGCGTCGTCGATGCAGTCGCCGGCCGCCAGCGCGGAGGCGGCCAGCGTCATTATCTTGTCTCCGGTGTTGGCCCGGCCCGGCGCATCGCCCAGGTCCAGGCGCTGCTGCACCAGTTGGGAAAGGCCGAGGTGCAGGGCCAAGGCGGCTGGAAGGAACAGGCCGGCGTTGGCCACCAGGCGGTGTTCGTCAAAGGCGATTCGGATGCGGTCGGGCTCACTGAGTGGTAGCATCTTGTATCTTGGTGGGGGCGTGGGAAATCCCTGCGTTCAAGTGATTCGGAGCGCGGCAGACCGGTAGCATCTTGGTCATGGTAGACCGTTCAATAGCAGGGGTCGCCGCACTCTCTGACAGTAGAACCCGGACAGTTGCCTGGGCCAATCGATCCCGAATCGTGCAAGGAAGGGTCAACACTGAAACAGGAGGTACAGATGGGAGGAGAACCAAGGTTCGCAGGCATTGATGTCTCAAAGACGCAGGTTGACGTTGCGGTGCGGCCTACGGGGAAGAGATGGGCCCTGCCCTACGACGAGACCGGAATTGAGGGACTGATCCCCCAGATAGTGGATCTGGGGCCCGCCTTGGTGTTGTTGGAGGCTAGAGGCGGCTTGGAGCTGCCCTTGGTGGCCGCCCTGGCCGCTGCAGCGCTGCCTGTGGTGGTGGTCAACCCGCGCCAAGTCAGGGACTTCGCCAGGGCCACCGGAACGCTGGCCAAGACCGACGCTTTGGACGCGGGGGTCCTGGCGCATTTCGCCGACGCCGTCCGTCCTGACGTGCGCCCCCTCAAGGACGCCGAGACCCAGGTCCTCAACTCGCTGACTGCCCGCAGGCACCAGGTGATGACCATGCTGGTCTCCGAGAAGAACCGGCTGGGCACCGCCATCGGCGCCGTTAGTCCCCGCATTGAAGCCCACATCGCGTGGTTGGAACAAGAGTTGAGCGACTTGGACCAGGGGCTACGTCAGACATTGCGCCGGAGTCCAGTGTGGCGTGAGCAGGACGACCTGCTCCGCACGGTTCCCGGTGTAGGGGAGCAGGTCTCCCTCACTCTGCTAGCCAATCTGCCAGAGCTGGGCACCCTGAATAGCCGGCAGATCGCCGCCCTTGTGGGCGTGGCTCCCTACAACCGCGACAGCGGCACCCTGCGGGGCAAACGCGCCGTCTGGGGCGGACGCTCCCGAGTGCGGGCCGTCCTCTACATGGGAGCGTTGGTGGCCAGCCGCCATAACCCTGTTATCCGGGAGTTCTACCAGAGGCTGCTTGCAGCTGGTAAGCCGAAAAAGGTGGCGCTGGTCGCGTGCATGCGCAAACTGCTGGTTGTGCTCAACGCCATGCTCAAACATGGCTCCCCTTGGTGCGATATGACTCAGCCAGCCGTCGCTCATTCCTATTGACTTTCAAGACAGTTGCTATTGGGTGCTCTTTTTCTGGGACTGTTTTGCTGTTACAAAACCATTGTCCCAGATTCAAAAGAGCACCCTCTTGCTACTTCAGGACGCTAACCTGACGCCCTCCTTCGGTGGATTCGGGCTAAGTTGATGTTGCTGGTTGGCAACTGGATGAGCGAGAAATACTATGGGAAGATGTATGCCAAGTCCCAGAACATTCGCGGTACGTTGGGGGCCAGCTATGACCGGGCGCTGTCGCAGGTTGACGTCCTGGTGATGCCGACGACCCCGATGAAAGCCCACCGGTACGTTCCCAATTTGAGACCCCACGGCGCCGTCAGCCACGGATGGAACATGCCGAACAACACAGCCCTATTTGACATGACCAGCCATCCGGCCATTACCATCCCTTGTGCCAAGTGTGTGGGCCTGCCGGTAGGCCTGATGCTGGTCGACCGACATTTCGAGGACGCACCCTGTTCCAGGCTCCCACGCTTTCGAGCAGCACGTGGACTGGGAGACACTGTAGCCGATGGCCATTCTCAGGCGGCGCCTTTCCCGTATCCTCTCTACCGTCCGGGCGTTAGACGCCCTTGGGAAGGGGTGCGCTGAAGAAGGGGAAGTCGCCCAAAGCTCCCTTGAGGCGCTCTCCGAAATGGCACACGTAGCTGTAATTGGAGCTCTCTAATGCACCCCGCAGGCAGGACGGCCACCAGGATTCTCTATTCCCGGCCGCTCGGCCTGTTCTAACCGCCTTGGTTTTGCTTGTGGAACATGCTACATCGTCATTTCCGGTTCGCCGCCGGAGACCGCTGATGTTTGGCCTCACGAATGTCGGGCACTCTCCGGGGCGATGTCTGGAAGAGGCGGATACGTTATTCACCCTCCGAAATGGGCGCTGTATTGTTGAATAGAGCGACTCATACCCCTTACAGGTATGTCATTGCGGGCCTGTTGTTGTTGTGCTACTTCTCCGGGGGCCTCAACTTCGCAGTAGTAACCCCGCTGTTCAAGCTGATAATCGCCGAGTACGGGATCACTCACGCAATTGTAAGCCTGCTGGTGTCCCTGGTTTCCCTCATCAACGCTTCGGTCGGCCTGCCGGGAGGTATTATCGGTGGGCGTTGGGAAGCTCGGCGGATTTTGCTGTTCAGTTGGCTCTTGATCGGACTATTGGCGCTTTCGCCCCTTGCTCCCAACTTCTGGGTGTTATTGGCGTTGAGGCTGGCCTACGGCGTGGGCTTCGGACTCCAGTTTCCGGCTACCGGACCCTTATTGATGGCTTGGTTCCAACCAAACGAAATCCGTGTGCTTAGCGGCCTCAATATCGCGCTCTTCGGTCTTGGGGTGGCCATTTCGGTAACAACCGTGGTGCCCTTGTCTGACCTGGTGGGCTGGCGGTCCGCCCTGGGAGTATTCGGCGGATTCGCCTTGGTAGGGGCGCTAGTCTGGGCCGTGTTTGCCAGGAGCGCACCGGGCGAAGCCCCGCGCTCCTCCGGAATATCCACCAGGGAAATCTGGGGCACGTTGCGCCATAAAACGTTGGTGCTCGTGATTCTGGCCGATGTGGCGGTTTTCAGCCAATACCAAGCCATTACCAGTTGGCTGCCCGCCTTCTATAACGAGGTCCGGGGGATGTCTTTGGAACAGGCGGGCTTCGTCACCGGTTTGCTCCCTCTGGTGGGGGTAGCGGCGGTCATGGCGGGCGGCATTCTGACGTTAAGGATTCGGTCTCGGCGCTTCTTTCTGATCGTTCCGGGACTGCTGGTTGGGCTGGGAGGACTGGGTGTCGTCCTGATGGAAAGCCACGCCGGTATCTACGTAGCAGTTATCATGCTTGGAATTGGCTCCTGGGCCTTTACACCGACTCTGGTGACAATACCAATGGAGTTGCCTGGGATAACGCCACACCGGTTGGCGGTGGTTTGGGGGGCTTTGGTCACATTTTCCGGAATAGGGATGGCGATCTCCCCGATAGTAGTCGGCGGCCTGAAGGACCTGACAGGCTCTTTCGTGCCGGGCTTACTGATATTCGCGGTCCTTGCCTGGTGGCTGCTGCTTTCGGGGATATTGCTTCCCAAGGAAGATGCCTTGGAGGAGCCGTTGCCGTGTTCCTAAACCAATACCAAGGCGGGATGTGCATTTCGGGATCTTGAAGACGACAGAGGAGACTCAACAGCTTGTCATATCACCTTTGGTCGCCAGCCGGGTCGGCACTGACAGTGCGGTCCTGAGATATGCACATTTCACCTTGGCTTTAGTTTAGGTATCAGAATGGGACTATAGCCGTCGCATTCTCGAAACGCTCCTTGGACTTGGAAATTATGGTTCGCACGAGTCGATATGACGAGCACCCAATAAACGGTTCCTGGGGAACGCATCTCCCGCCGGAGGCCGGTAACAACAACTACAGGAGGCCGTAGATGACCGCAGCTGAGCGCCAAGCCTGCGATTGTCCCGGGCCCTGCGGCTGCTACGCCGAGGGTTACGCTGCCGGCAAGGACAAGGCTTACTTCGAAGTCCTGGCCAGCCTCGATGGGCCGCCCCTTGCCGAAGGGCTGCGCATGCCAGCCCTGCCAGGTCAAGCGGGCCTGCCTCCGGAAGGTGATGACCCTTCTGGCCAAGAGCTCGCCAGCGCTCTTCGAGCTGGTGGAGACCTGGGCCTTGGAGGACCATGACGACTGACCTAGGCGAGCAACAAAGCCGAACACCTAGATCTGTCACCGCCCCCCGTTAAAAGGGCTACCGGCTAACGATTATTATTGTGCATGGTTTTTGAGCAAATCGGCAAAACTGAACGGCAGGCCCCGATAGGCCTGCTCAAAAACGCCCGTTTGTTGTGCATTAGACAGAGGTGAAGGCTTTGTTGCTCACCCATTATTGTAGGAATAAGCAGGACTCCAATTTCCCCAAGCCTTGCTTTAAGAAACCTGACCACGACGGACATAAACCTGGAGGTCTGTGGGTAGGGGATGAAGGGTCAGGGCAAGGGTGGAAAGCACTTGCCCTAAAAATGCGGAGGGAATTCCCTAAAGATTGGGGAAATCAGTCAAAAGACGGAGACATCAAAGATGACCTAAGGTTTAGATATGATTTCCGTATAAGAGCCGGCCAACGGGGCGGCATTTTGGAAATTCGGAACCCAACTGAACTAGCCAAGTTTTCCGAAGCCTATGGCGAAGCCAACCCTAGACCTTGTCTAGACAAATACAAATCAGGCTTCGGCTTTGGGCTCAATATTGACTGGGAAAGGTAAAGGAAAACTTCAAGGGAATATTAATCTCCCGGTTCTATTCGAAAATCAAAGAAGAGGAAAAGTATCACTGGTACACGTTCGACTGCGCCAGCGGTTGTTTCTGGAACACGTCCTATCTCGAGTTAGTTGGTTGGACAGGACCAGTCTGCGAATAATGATGGGAGTTAGATCCGAGTCTCTTCGACATAATGGGCCTTGTGCGAACCGGCGTCGTGCGTGGAATTACTGATTACCGTGCATATCACGAGATTTTCCGGGTGCCTTGAAAAAGAATTTTCTGGAGGTCTCCATGACCGTCAGAGAACATCCCCTCTGCGACTGCGACGAACCATGCGCCTGCTACGGCTGCCGGCAAGGACGAGGCCTATTTCGAGGTGGTCGCCAGCCTCAACGGCCCGCCCCACGCCGAGGGCTGCGCCTGTCAGCCCTGCCAGGTGAAGCGGGCCTGCCTCCGGAAGGTGATGACGCTCATGGCCCGGAGTTCGCCGGAGCTCTTCGAGCTGGTGGAGGCCTGCACGCTAGTATTACAACGACGATACATCCAATAGGGTGGCTCATGAGCGGAAATTTTATTGCGGAACGCAAGGCCGCAAAACTGAGGTTCGAGTGGCTGGTAGCCAGGAGTGGGTGTTCAGGAGCCCTTTCTAACCAATCGTCGTCGTAATACAGCAGGCTTGGGGGGAAAAGATGCCCCGGGGGAACGGTTCGGGCCGGCTGAGTTGCTGCGGTGGCTCGAGGATACGCAGGATAGTAACGAACGGGCCAAGCGCTCCCATGCCAAGCGCCGCCCCGCTCATTCCTCCTTGAGCCGTCGTTGTAATACCAGTCTAAATAAGACCCACAGGACGGCAAAGCAGCACTACAAATGGCGCAGGTGAACGAGAATATCATCTATCAACCGGATGAGCGCCCAAGCCATCCGGTATCTCTGGTCCACGGATTCCAAAGTGTCATGGAGCCCATGGCGGCAATGGCTGCCGCGGCGTCGATCATCGCTGTGGCGGGCGGACAATCCGAGGGTTATCTGTCCTGGATCCTCTTTTCGGCCCTCGTGGTTTGCGGATTAGGCGGTATCCTGCAGACCTTTCGAATCTGGAGATTCGGGTCGGGATATTCCCTGGGCCTAATTTCCGCATTCGCCTTCATCGCCATCTGTATCTCAGCGCTGCTGGCCGGCGGCCCGGCGCTGCTGTCGAGCCTGATCGTCGCCTCGTCGTTGATACAGTTTGTGTTCATCTCCCGGCTCTCCTGGCTGCGGCGTGTCATCAGCCCGTTGGTTGCCGGAACGGTTCTCATGTTGCTGGCCTCGACGATAATAACCGTCGTACTCGGCAGGCTTTCTGATTTGCCGGAGGGCGCTCCCCCGGTGGCGGCGCCCATCCTGGCAGGAACGACCCTGTTCATCCTGATGATGCTGAGGCTGTTCGCGTCGCCCAAATGGCAGCAATGGGCGCCAGTCGTTGCGATCGTGGCCGGTTGCGCAATAGCGGTCCCGTTCGGCGCTTACAACTGGCAGTTGGTTGTGGAGGCTCCCTGGATTGGATTTCCCAGCTATCCCTGGCCGGGATTCGACCTGAGCTTTGGCGCGACCTTCTGGGTGCTTTTGCCGGGATTCGTGATAGTGAACCTGGCGACCACGATCAATTCGATAGGCGATAACGTGGTGATTCAGCAGGTGGCATGGCGAAGGCCGAAGGCGACTGACTTTCGGGTGGTCCAGGGGGCGCATTACCTGTTGGTTTTGACCAATCTGCTGGCTGCGGCGCTAGGGACAATCCCCAACATGATTGGAGCGGCCAATTCCGCTCGAGTGACGCTCACCGGCGTTGCCGCGCGTCGCATGGGGGTCTACGGGGGCTTGGTTATGATAGTGGCAGCCTTTTCCCCAAAGCTGATAGCACTGATTGTCGCTGCGCCGCGCCCTGTCCTGGTCGCCTACATCATATTCCTGTTCTCGCTCCTCTTTGTGCAGGGTATGAGGACCGTATTCAGGGACGGAGTAGACGGGCGAAAAGCCGCGGTGATAGGAGTGTCTCTCTGGATGGGCATGGGTTTTCAGAACCAGGTGATTCTGCCCGATCTCCTGACTGGAACCCTGGGGACTCTGCTGAGCAACGGCATGACCACCGGCTCGGTGTGCGTAATTCTGCTCACTCTGCTGATGGAGTTCACTTCCAGGCGTCGCAGGCGCTTGAATGTGGCCATGAACCTTGCATCGCTGCCCAGAATTGACTCCTTCCTCCAGGGATTTGCAACAAGCGCCGGCTGGAATGAGACATCAATAAACCGGCTCAGGTCAGCCGGGGAGGAAACTCTGTCGAGCCTGCTGTCGCAGGATGAGGAGCCGGAAGAGGATGCCAGGAGGCGCCTCATTGTTGCTGCCCGTCGTGCCGACGCCAGCATTGAAATGGAGTTTGTGGTGACCACCGAGGGCGGGAATCTGGAGGACAAGCTGGCCTATATGAACGAACAGCCTGAGATACAGGACGAGCGCGAAATTTCCTTCCGCCTCCTGCGTCATTACGCATCCTCGGTCCAGCACCATAAGTACCACGACATAGATATCGTTACGGTGCAGGTCTCCCCCTCGTCCTAGTGCCGCTGGGGTGGCCAGCCGTCCTGCCCGGTTTAATTCGCCGGTTCGCTGAGACTGGGCATACCCTCAATTCCAACAGGAAAATGCGAGGCGCCGATCCCCCGTTGAAGAGTGAGTCGGTTGGTCCACCCTTTGTGTCATTCCGAGAACCGTCGTTGTAATACTAGAAGTCTGGCCGGAAAGCCCTTGACAAAGTTTCGCACTACGCGATACAGACGTATTCCGGTCATATACGGTATAGTTTCAAACGGTATACGACATGGTAATCACCATACTGTCGAGATTCGACGCCCAAAAAGCGACGATCTCGAGAATGTTGGCTTTCCGGCCAGGTTTCTAGGCTCGACCCATAGCCGACGCCTCTCATAGTCCACCGGCAACAGTAACTGGTCCAGAGGGGAATGAGTCTCCCTGCGTTACATCAAGGAAGTAACGCGGGGAGAAGGTTCTGGCCGCTGCACCGAAGCCGTTCAAATCATATCGCGAGGGTCTTCAATGGTTGGATTGTTTGGAGGCATGATCGGGGGAATCGGGCTGCTCTTTTTCGGCATGTGGCTCTTGTCAGAGAACATGAAGTCGGTAGCAGGTCCCAGGGTCCGAATTCTGGCAAGAAGGCTGACCAGCAACCGATTCGCCGGGTTTGGCTGCGGGGTGCTGGCCGGGGCCGTAACCCAAAGCTCTGTGGCGGTCACGTCCATTACCGTCAGCATGCTGAGAGGAGATCTGATTTCCGCCCGGCAGGGCTTTCTATTGGTCATTGGATCCCAATTGGGCGTCGCGTTTTTGATACTGGTGGTGGCTTTCGAAATCAAAGTGCTCGCCCTCTATGGGCTGGGTGTAGCCGGCATCTTGATATTCCGCGCGCGAAGGGTGCACTTGCGAGAGACGGGTGCCATGCTGTTCGGAGTAGCATCTTTGGTGTTTGGCCTGATCCTGATCAAGGAATCTGCCGCGCCGCTTGCCGACCAATCTTGGTTTCAGGCTGCATTGGGAATTTCGGTCCGTTCCCTCCTGTTGTCCCTTCTTCTTGGGGCGCTCCTCACGTTCATCGTGCAAGCCGGACTTCCGGTCATTGCCTTCGGCATTGTAATGGCCACCGCAGGCTTGGTGGAATTCGAACAGGTACTGATGTTCGTCTATGGTGTTTACATCGGCCTCGGATTCAGCATCCTCGCGGTCGCCCTGCAGATAAGCGGTACTGCTCGCCAAATCGCCGTTTTCTCGGCGGTGCAGACATTCTTCCCAGCAATAATCTTGGTCCCGCTTCTTTACATCGAGCTGTATCTTGATGTGCCGCTGGTAAAAGCCGCCATACTTTCCACTGACATCGGCCTTGCCGCGGAAATCGCGCTGGTCGTCATCCTCTACGGTACGCCTTCCCGCATCGTCGCCCTCGCCGCTCCAGATTGGACAGTAAGGCTGTTCTCGAGTTTCTGGCCAGCCAGCCAAGCGGAGCAGATCTCAAGACCCAGGTACATCCACGACCGCGCTCTGGACGATGCCGAAACCTCCCTGGACTTGGCGCATCTTGAGCAAAAGCGAGTTCTCTCCATGTTTTCCGGTTATCTCGAGATGGCCAGGACAAGGGTTGACTACGGGGGGGTTCGCCAGTCGACAAGGGAGCTTAATGACCGGATCAGAGAATTCTTGGCTGGAGTCGAGCTCCACCACCCCAGCCGCAGCGTCGAGCGCAGGAACTCGGTGTTGAGCCGTCAGAAGCTGATTGCTTGGTTGGAGGAGCAGTTCTCAGACTTGTGCGACTCACTGCGGGAACTTCCGGATGGGTCGCCGCTCAGCGACTTGCACAGCTCCCTGATTGAGGGTATCGACAGCGCATTCCTTGTCTTTTTGGATGCGATTGAAAGCGACGATGAAGACGCTTGGTTGTTCGCCGGGCAACTCATCGGAGACCGCAGGGGCGTGATGCAGGAAATCAGGGCGAGATACCTTCAGGCGATGCCAGAGGAGGGCGGCAACCAGCAGCATGATGTCGTGAGGGCGACCAACTGCGTCGAAAACATTTTCTTCCTGTTGGCGCAGCTCACGAGCGAACTCCGAAGTGAACCTGCCGGCTGACGGCGCGAGGTCCTCATCGCCGAAATCGTCCTCTTGCGCAATGAAGCGCAACTCCCTGTTTGGCTCGCCTCGGCCTCGGTTAAGTAGCAAGCCCTCGTCGTCCAGAGAGGGAGAAGGGGTTTGAAGAATGGCGTATCCGCCGAAACGCTGGCACTACCCGATTGTCAGACCAAGCATAGGTGATTTTGAGGTTGTAAGCCGCCTGTGGGCAGTCAGTAACTCTTTGACGCCGAACACAGCGGGAGGGGGTTTCCGAAAGCAGAGGTGCCCAACGCCCGTGACGGGGACGGAGACGGTGTAGTATGCGAGCGGCAGAACCCGCGCCGGCCGGAAGGGATGGAGACCAACGACCCCAAGACACAGAGACACCCCGGCGGCCAAGACGGCCTGCAAGCAGGGTCAGTGCCCTGCCCAAACCCCGATGCCATATAATGGCGTTACACTTCAACCGTCTCACCCGCCAAGCGAGGAAGCCATGACCAGCAAGCTGACCCAGCAGGCAACCGAAGCCGGGACGGACGAAAAGTTCCCCGACTTCCCGCCCAGAGACGACATGCAAAATTCGATCCACCTAGACGACCAAGCGCATCAGGGAACCCTGCGCCGGCACTTCGGCACATCCAACTCCATCATAGTCCTAAGCGAAGTCCCCCTCAGGTTGGCCCCGAACCAGCAACAGGGACACCGCATCCCGGACCTGCTGATTGCCTTCAACGTGGACCGCAGTCTTGCCGTAACACAGAACGGCTACTCGATCAGTGCCCAAGGCAAACCGCCGGAGTTCGTCCTGGAAATAGCGTCCCGGAGTACAGGACGGGAGGACTACATCGCCAAGCGGACCGACTACGCCTCCTTCGGCGTGATGGAGTACTGGCGGTTCGATCCCACCGGCGGAAGCCGTCACGACACGCACCTGGCTGGCGACTGGCTGGTGGACGGTGAATACCAACCCATTGGAATCACCCAAGTGGGCCAGACCCGCTTCTGGGGCCACAGCGAAGTCCTCAACTTGGACCTCTGTTGGGAAGAGGGACAGCTACGCTGGTGGGACCCGGCAACTGGTCACTACCTGCTCACCTTTGACGAGACGGACGAAGCCCGCGTGAACGCAGAAGCCCGCGTCCGGGAACTGGAGGCGGAGCTGGCTCGAAGGGACACAGAAGGCTAGACAACGGGTTCCCAATCTCCCGCCCAGCACGCTGGAACCCTCTCGTACCGGAGGTGTCCTGGCTGGGCTAGGCCCCCGAAACACCCCCGGCCCGGCCCCAAACGGACTCCCGGGCTGATTTCCGTCCGCGCTCAATTCGATTTAAGCCCCTGCATTTCCCGAGCCGACCCAGAGACCGCCCGGGCCGGAAACAGGCAGCCCAAGCCACTGAGCCAGGCCAGCGCCGCCGGGGTTAGCTGGCCCGGCCCCGCCATTCCAGCCACCTGGCGGCATCGCCCGCCGACTCCCCGCGGGTGTACTTCGCCACGCATGGCGCTGCTTGGGCGGCGCAACCACCTGTAAAAGGCGGCGCTAAAGTGTCCCGTGCGGGCGGGTAATCGCTGACAAAAGGCGGTTGCAAATTGGACCGTTCGCCGCCATTCATAGGCTTCAAATCGAGCTTATGTGTGGTGCGACGGATGTACAAGGTGGACGTATATCTGCGGGTTCGCCGGGCGGTGATGGTGTAGGGCAAGAGTATTCGGGAGGTCTCCAGAGAGTTTGGCCTGCACCGGGACACGGTGCGCAAGATGCTGGCCTACTCCGTGCCTCCGGGCTACCGGCGACAGACTCCGCCCAGAAGACCCAAGCTGGAGCCTTTTACCGGCGTCATAGACCGGATCCTGGAGGATGACCTCGCGCGCCCCAGGAAGCAGCGCCACACAGCCAAGCGCATCTTCGAGCGCCTCAGGGACGAGTACGGCTACGACGGCGGATACACCACGGTCAAGGACTATGTAAGAGAGCATCGCCGTCAGGCCAGGGAGATGTTCGTGCCGTTGTCCCATGCGCCGGGCCACGCCCAGTGCGACTTCGGGAGGCCCTGGTGGTCATCGGCGGCGTGGAGCAGAAGGCCCACTGCTTCGTCATCGACCTGCCCCACAGCGACGGCTGCTTCGTCAAGGCCTATCCCGCCGAGACCACCGAGGCCTTCCTGGACGGGCACGTGTCGGCGTTCGCCTTTCTGGGCGGAGTGCCCCAGGGCATCCTCTACGACAACACCAGGCTGGCGGTGGCCAAGATACTGGGGGATGGCCGGCGTCGATGCACCCGCGCCTTCACCGAGCTGCAGTCCCACTACCTGTTCGAGGACCGGTTCGGCCACCCCGGCAAGGGCAATGACAAAGGCAAAGTGGAGGGCCTGGTGGGGTACATGCGCCGCAACTTCCTGGTGCCCATCCCGTTCTTTGAGAGCTTTGATGCACTCAATGCCCACCTGGAACAACGATGCCTGGAGCGAATGGACGCCCAGCTCAGGAGGCATACGGAGACCATCGGTCAGAGGATGGAGCGGGACCTGGACGCCCTGCTGCCCCTGCCGCCGGTGGCCTATGATGCCTGCGACAAGCAGGCAAGCCGGGTGAGTTCGCTGTCCTTGGTCAGGTACAGGACCAACGACTACTCGGTGCCGGTGGCCTACGGATACCGGGACGTCCTGGTAAGGGGCTACGTCGACGCAGTGGTGATCAGCTGCGGAACCGAGGTCATCGCCAGGCATCCCAGATCATACGAGCGCGACGACTTCGTTTACGACCCCATCCACTACCTGCCGCTCCTGGAACGGAAGCCGGGCGCCCTGGACCAGGCCGAGCCGCTGCAGGGCTGGGAACTCCCCGATGAGTTCGGGACGCTGCGGCGTCTGCTGGAGTCCCGAATGGGACGGCGGGGTAAGCGGGAGTACGTGCAGGTGCTCAGGCTGCTGGAGACCTTCTCCCTGCAGGAGGTGCACGCAGCGGTGAAAGATGCCATCCACCTGGGGTCGCTGAGCTTCGACGCCGTGAAGCACCTGGTGCTGTGCCGGCTGGAGGGACGGCCGCCCAGGCTGGATCTGGAGCTCTATCCCTACCTGCCCCGGGTCAGGGTCAGCACCACCTCCACACAAGACTACATGACTCTCCTGTCGGAGAGGGCGACATGAACGACCGGTCGACGCTGCTATTGGAACACCATCTCAAAGAACTGAAGCTGCCCAGCATCCTGAGAGAGTACGGGAAGATGGCTGCCCTGTGCGCCGCCGAGGGTGTGGATCATCCCCAGTACCTGCTCAGGCTCGCGGAACTGGAGGTCATCGAACGCCACCAGCGCATGGTGGAGCGGCGGATCCGCGCCGCCCGATTCCCCGCGGTGAAGAGTCTGGACACCCTCGACTTCCCGGCCATCCCGTCGGTGAACAAGGCCCTGGTGATGGAACTGGCACGCTGTGAATACATCCAGCGCCGGGAGAACGTCATTGCCATCGGCAACAGCGGCACCGGCAAGACCCACGTGGCCCTGGGACTCGGGCTGGCCGCCTGCCAGCGCGGGATGTCTGTGGGTTTCACCACCGCCGCCGGTCTGGTGCACGAGATGATGGAGGCCAGGGACGAAAGGCGCCTGTTGAACTTGCAGAAACAACTGGCCCGGCTCAACCTGCTGATCATCGACGAGCTGGGCTTCGTCCCCCTTTCCAGAACCGGCGCAGAACTGCTCTTCGAGGTCTTCAGCCAACGCTACGAGCGGGGCTCCGTCATGGTCACCACCAACTTGCCATTCGATGAATGGACCGAGGTCTTCGGCTCGGAACGGCTCACCGGAGCGCTGCTGGACCGGCTCACCCACCACGTCCACATCCTGGAGATGAACGGCGAGAGCTACCGGCTCAAGCGCAGCCGGGAAACCGCCGCGTCCCAAGCTCCAGACGAAACCGATGACGTCTAGCTCACCCTGACGCTGTCTCCTCTCCCTCCCAGAACAGTGGCTACTCCACCTGCCTACGGCCCCCGGTCATCGGGCAGGTGGTACACGATTCCGGCGCCCCAGTGGCCCAATTTCTCGGCGCCATTGACACGCCGCTGTGGCCAGGCCATCTTGTTCGCCAGCAGGTCGCCGTTCCCAATCACCAAGGTGGGTCTGATCATGGCATATGGTATCCCCATGCTCTTCAGAATCTCCCCCACCTAACTGGACTCGAACTCCTTCTCCCGGATGCCGGGCACAGTCCCCACAGACGGACGATGGAATTTCCAGGACGACTTGATGCGGTCAAGGACTCGGTGCCTCCTTAGTTAGTGGTCGCGGGGGATTCGTGTTGTGTTGAAGCTCAGCGGGTGGGCAGCGGCTGGAATAGATTCCTGTTAGCTCGAGTTCGCACCAATCCCCAGGAGCCAAACCACAATTACCCATGAGAACTTGACTCGGATATGCAGGAAAACCAGCTAGTCTGCAGTTTGCGGCTCCGCGCATTCGGGACAAACCTCAAGATGAATTAGGTGCCACATCTGTTTAGCTATCGAACTCACCGGTGTCGCAACCGTCCCAGTTCAGGGTTTGTCTGTCAAAAGCGATTTCCCTCCATCTCAGCACCATTGACAGTAGATGCTGCGCGGTGACAATAGCCAGAAGGAGGCTGTAACCAAAGAGACGCGGCCCAATCATTGCCCTTGACAGACAAGACGTGTCAACCGTGGAGTTGCCTATCTTTTCGACAGGCAGTGCGGGCCTGCGGCCACCGATGCCAAAGCCGCCCTCGCGATGGAACCTCAAAGCACAACTGGCATTCACTCTGACGCCGAAGCGAATTACATCTTGGCGAGTTGCTATGCCTACGATGGGCAACACTTACTGGCTTTGCAGCACGCAGTGGTCGCATTAGGCATTTCCATCGAGAGCGGCTATGAGAGGGGACGGATTTCTGAAAGGGAATGGTTGGTGGAGGATATCCGCCAGGCCATAGACCCGAACCAGCCAGATATCGATTTCTTTGTACCCTCTGCGCTAGTAGTTCGAAATCATTGTAATGATGGGTTGATTGGTACGGGGCCGTTGCCCGGACAAACCTGGCTCACGGAATCGATGGCCAAGCAATCCGGCGTTTCACCCGTCATTTCAAAGATGTTGGTCTACTAGAAGCCTGGGGGCAGGGAGTTGAACGGTTCGAGGCAGGGGACTACCGAGCGGCCATCCAGAGCTTCAAGACCGCCAAAGATCATCACGGGAAACCCTCAACCGTTCTCGAGAGTTGGATAGACTTGTCATACCAGTCGCTCGACCGGCATGCTCGCGCGATTGCACATTTCACCAGAGCAATAGAAATAAAGGACAGTGCAATCGACCGAGTGAATCGTGGTCTGTCATACCTGTCGACTACTCGGTGCTCCCTGGCAATAGCGGACGCTGAAATCGCTCTTTCGATGCCGCCCTATGAAGAAAAGGGGTACCACAGTGAGTCGGAGGCGAACTCGGTTCTCGCTGGTTGTTACACCGTCGAGGGCGACTACAAGCTGGCATACGTGCACGCAGAGGCGGCTCTAAACGTCGCCATAACCGATGGGATGATATAGCCTTACTGGTGGAAGTCCGCGATCTGGTCAAGTCGCTGGCTGACTCGCAGAATTGAGAGGGCGCTTCCTGCTCCTGTCGCGGGCGCGGGGCTTGCTTGGGGGAACCTGCCACCGAGAAAGTGCTACGTTCCCATCGCGTTGTGGACTGCTGAAAGACTGATTGCGTTCCTGTGGAGTAACGATGACCGACAGATTCGAGGAAACGATTCGGGCACTGACCCAACCCATCGACGGACAACTCCCACGCCCGTGGATGACGGCGATGAAGAATCCGCTGGAAGCGAAAGTGTTCATTGTCGGCAAGAATCAGCGCAATCGTTACCCACCCGAGGAAATTTCTCACGAGAGGCACATAGACGGCCTGTTCAATCGTAACGGTGAGAGCTGCCGTGGGCTATACGACGTGGTTACCAAGGGTAAGCCATCCCCGACCAGGCGGAACACTGATCGCCTTGTGGAACGCTTGAAGCAACATGGAGTTGGCGACATCCTGGAAACGAACGTAGTCTGCTTCTCCACTCCCATGAGCGCGGACCTACGAGTCCGGGCAAACGTCGTCGGGGCAAGAAAGGGAGAGGAGATATTCCGATACCTGCTGTCGGAAGTTGCCCCGCCGGTTCTGATTGTTCATGGAGTCGGTACTGTGAGGCAAGTCTCAGCCATCCTCAGGGCTGACCAGCTGAGGGTCCCCGGTTCCGCCGATGAGATTTGCGACGTTCAAATGGAACAGCATCTGGTCATACCCATCCCGAGTTTGGCACCTCCCGAGGCCAACAAATGGGCCTCCTGGAGGGATGGATATTTGGAAGACGTCGCAATTCGCGTCCGAGATAAGCTGGCATCCTGATCTGTTTGGCACCACTCCTTTAGTTGGCCCCCGGACAACTCCCCCAGTAGCGTGTTAGGTGCCACAGCATCCCTCATCCGGTTGAAGCGGAAAAGCGTATTAGCCCGAATCCACCGATGGGAGGCGTGAAGGGTGAGCAAATTGGGATGGGGGAGCATACAGCGGAGAAAGCCTGGGCTCCATTGGGACCGATGTGACAGGGCAGAGGGTTTTCAGTAGCCTCACCGGGTCTGGAGAGCGGTCTATGGAGGCTGGGAATCACGTGATGGTGAGACCGGACGCAGCAGGATGCACTCGCAGACCGGGCGGACGCGAGTTTGGAGGCCTTGGGTCGGTTGCGGATAGCGCCGTCAGGCTGGGAGTGGGATGGCCCGCAGTCGGGCCAGGGCGAGAGTGGCCTGCTCAGCCCAGGGCCAGCCCCGGGGAAGATGCAAAATGAGTCTGCGCGCCGAGCGGGTGAGCCGTCCGGCCATAGAGAAGAAGCGTCGCCGCAGGGTCTTGGTGGTCACCAGTTGCTCGCCCAGACCGATGCGCGCTGCCCAACGGGCCAGGTTGTGGGCCATCACCTGGACGGCCAGCCAGGCACCGTTGGCGGCGAAGCGGCCGGATGGGAGATGATTGAGGCCCACGCCGTACTTGAGGTCTCGGATGGCGTTCTCGACCTCGGCGTGGCGGCGATGGTCGGCCTCCAGCTCCAGCGTCTCTCCGTCCCGGTCGGTGATGAAGCCGTGATAGCTGTAGCTGGCGAATAGGGCCAGTTGGGAACCGGGCGTGGGCTTCACCCGCCGGACGATGAGCCGCACCGGGGCAGCGCCGGACTCACTTTCAAAGGGAGTGTAGGTGGTCTCGGCCACATCGGCGGTACCCTCCATCCAGTAGGGTATGGGCATCCAATCCGTCTCGGGTATGGCCTCGATGAGATTGCGCAGGCTTTTGTGTTGGCGGATGGTGATGGAGTAGCGGACATCCATCTTGCGGCAGACGGCGACGATGGCGTGGGCATAGAAGCCGCTGTCGGCCCGCACCGTGAGTTGACCTCTGGCGCCGGCGTAGCGCACCCGTCCCACCGTCTCGCGCAGGAAGTGGGCGGCACCCCGAACAGTGTTGGCCCGGCCCTCGCGCAGCCGGGACATCAACACGTCCCCGGTGCCGGCGGCCACGGCCAGCAACGGGTGATAGCCCCGCTTGCCGGTATAGCCGTGGTGTCGCGCCCCCTCCTTGGCCAGTCCGTAAGTCTCGCAGATGGTGGAGTCCAGGTCGATGGTGAACGGCGCGTCGCCGGGTCCCGCCCCAGCGGCCCAGGCCCGGGCCAGCAACTCCCGGCTCACCCGGTCCAGTTGACGGACATGGCCCCAACGGAAGCTGCGCAGGAAAGTGCCCAAGGTGGATGGCGCTTTGACCATGCACCCCAGCACCGAGTAGGTCCGCCCCGCACGCAGCGCATCGGCGTCGTCAATGCAGTCGCCGCCCGCCAGCGCCGAGGCCACCAGCGTCAGAAGCTTGTCTCCCGCGTTCGCCCGCCCCGGCGCATCACCGAGGTCGAGGTGACGGTCAACGAGTTCACGCAGGCCCATGTGCTCGGCCAGAGTGGCCGGAAGGAGCAGCCCAGCATTGTTGACCAGGCGGTGGTCGTCGAAGGCGATTTGGATGCGGTCGGGGTGCTCCAGTGGTAGCATCTGTTGGGTGCTCCTTGTTTCTGGTCGGTTTCCTTTCTCGAAAACCATTATCCCAGATGCAAAGGAGCACTTTCTTGCCCATTCAGCACGCCGCGACGCTCATCTCTTCGGTGGATTGGGGATTAGGCAAGGGACACCTCATGCCCCCTTGCTCGCTTCTCCGATTGCCAATGGCGCCGCCCCCGATCCGCAGGACGATTGCAGTGTAAGCGGCTGGGTATAGGTGGGCCGTGTAGGCGGAGGACTGCCGGCAATCGGCAGTCGAAGGTCAGGATAAACGTCCGCCTAATTGTTCAGCAGAAATGTCCTTCGTCTAGTTGACCTGACCCCCGAGAATCGATCCGGAATCGATGTAAGGATTCTCGACAGTGTTCCACGGGACGGCCCCGCGGTTTCCTCGTTTTGGGCATCATATAGTCCAGTGCAGGTCTGCGTGTCTGATGGTCCAAGTCGTCGCCGGAATCACTTACCGAATAAAGAGTTCCAGAGCATCGACCGTAAATTGCACGTTCTCGATGCGCCCTTGGTAGCCTCGGCGCCTATGAACTGGCGACATTTGTAGAAGCTGATATGGGGTCCGTGGGCTGCGTTTGCTTAGTCTCTGAGACCCGATTGCAGGCATCTATAACCAGAATCACTACGACACCATCGAACTGGTCGTGATGTTCGTACTCCCACCCATTGGCAGCAGCTACGGCCTTGATGATGTGGGACGAAGCTCCCCATCCCTTTTCCAACGCTTGGTGTAAATCCCCCTTTTCCAAGTACGACTTAGAAACTATCTCAAAAGGCAGTCGGCTAGGCCCGTCTGCGTAATAGGCAAGGAACCGGGGTTTGGATTCCCGCTTTCGCGGGAAAGACGGGGGATTGCGGTCGGTTTTGAGATAGTTACTTACTGCGTTAAAGAAATGACTTGGCCAACTCGGTGTGTTCTGCCACTGCGGGGGTAGTCATTTCGCCTCATCCTACTCAGCCTTGATATAAGGACATTGCGCTGTAGGGGATGACAAACAGTCAACCCCGACGCTAGCATCCCTCTGCTGAATCCCCCTGCGTCGTTCACCCTTACCCCGAGGTCTGGTCGGCATGGTCTGGGCACCATGCCCCCTTGCAGACCACTTCGGGGAGCAGGCGGGATTCAGCAATCGCCCAACTCCAAGCCTGCGCGGGGGTTCCCCTTATGTACCAGATTACCACGTATGGAATGCTTGCCCTGTTGCTTATTCTGACAGCCATTGCCTGTGACGCCGTGGGCGGCCTCGGTGGGAAGCCCAATACCTCCGCACCAAACACTGACGACATAAACGAGGTTTTCGCTGTCTGTTCTGAACGCCAGGATGTCATAAATGACTGGGAGGACCAAGAAGAACGCAAGGTAGAGGACGACTTCATAGACGGGAAGACCACCCTACTCAGGGCAGGAGTCGAATACGAGCGGATCGAAGAGGAAGCTAGGGAAATGAGGGCGGAACTGGAGAACAACTGCCAAGACCGAATTCGGGAAATCGACTCTCAGTGATGAAGTTGGCGGACAAGGGCATATCTCCAAGAAAACGAGGGATAAGGGAGGTTCTTTCCATGCAACAATCGCACACATGACTCATCATGCCGATGTCCAGACTGCCGAGCCCGCAGGGTGTCCCAGCGTACAGGGGGTCCTACGGTGACGACGGCGACCCAAGCCTACACGCCTCCACCGCTGACGCTCGAAAGCGGTGAACTGGAAGTCATCACCCAAGACCCCCTGGCCTACGTCATGGACCAGAAAGAACAGGATGTCTCTGTACAGGTGATCCGCAACAAACTAGTCCTAGCTGGTGTGGACGCAGACGCCGCAAACAGCCTGATCCAAGAGACCGAGGTCCTGTACAAGGACGACCAACGTGAAAGGGGCATCAGGCGCATCCAGAAAGGAGTGGCATTCACCGTTGGCGGCTTGGTGTTGACCGTGCCCCTGGCAATGTTCGGTGGTATCTTCGCCTTGGGCGGCATCATCCCGACACTGGCCGGGCTGTTCCAGTTAGGTAAGGGGATTTATGAAGTGAAGGGCTGATGAGATCGACTTGGCGTTGGAATGTTAGGCCCCGAACCCCACAACCCGAAGGTGGGGGTTCGGGGCCTTATTTATGGACACAGGTATATAATTCCCTATTTAATTTCCTTCCTTTTGGACCTGTCGGGCTTGTCTAGCCTGTCAGTGCCCCCAAGGCCAGCAGCACCGTCCCGTCTTCCTCCAGGCGCTTCACCCACAGCCCCAAAAGGCACTTGGTACAGACCCGGCGGGGCTCGCCGTTCCAGCAGGCGTACATACCACCTTCCTCGTCCTCGGTCATGGGGGCATCCATGGGGATCAGGTTCTCCTTGGACTTCGGCTTGTTGCAGCGGCTGGTGGCGTCCCGCCGTTCTATGTGGTAGACCCACATGATGCCTGCCTCCTCTCGGCATCCTCCAGTTCATTGGCAATGATCTGGGTTCTGACCTTCTGGTACTCGATCTCGGCTTTCTCGCGGATCGCTGGCAACAGTTCTTCGGGCCATTCCAGCGGCGGTTCTTCCGTAACCTTCTGCGCGGCGTCGCGGCACAGCACTTCCATTTGCCCCCGTGTGATGCTTATCCTCAAATCAACGCCCCGGTAGCACACCCTTACCGGTTCCATGCGGCGCCCCCTTCCTCTGAAATGTCCTCAAGTCCAGGCAGCGCACGGAAGCCATCCCGCAGGACGACCGGCCCCGGCAGCAGCATCCGCACATGGCCCCACTCGAGTGCCATGCGCCTCAGTTCCGGGTCATCCCTGTCTACCCTATGGATCGCATCCCTGACCGTGCTTCTGGGCATGCCGAATCGCCGGGACAGCCGCCGTAGCCCCAGCCGAGGGCCGTAGTAATGGTGAGAGGCTAGGATCAGGTCGATTGACCGCCGATACCGCTTCACCTTTGTCATCTCCACCTCCGAGGGTCGGGCTGGGTGTTAACCCTGTTATCAAAGATAGTGTCCGCACGCGATACACACACACCAAATCCCCTACGAATTCCGAACCGGGGTAGCCTACTCCCGCTACCCCCTGCGGCGACGTGCCGACCGCATATCCTGGCCCCCTCGACCACCCCGCCGGGGTGCTGGCCCTCGTTGGAATGAGGGCGTCGGGTCGTGGCTGAGACTGCGGCGGTACGCCGGGTCAACCATGCGCTTGACCCTGCTGCCCCATCCGTCGGCCTCGGTTGGTGACCAAGCGGGACCTTCACCAACAACGACAGGCGGCGGCGGCGGCGGATTGGAAAGGTCGACCACCGGCGCGGTCGTCGCCGTCTGGGGCTGCTGGTCAACGGCCTCCTGGAGCGAACGAATGCGGTCGGACTGGGCGTTGTCGGCCACACCGACGCCGTCCGCATCCGAGTCGACGGCATCGGGGACTCCATCGCCAGAGGTATCGGTCATCACCTGGTCGGTGCCCTGGACCGTCCGGTCATCGCGGGCGGCGACGTCTGCAACAGCGTCTTGGTCGTTGGGATCGCGGGGGGCTCGGTCTAGGGCATCGCCGTCGTGGACCCGGCCGTCGCGGTATTCCTGCGGGCTGACCCTAGCGGCGCGGTCGGCGGGGCTATCGTGATCGGCCTCGTGTATGAGGCGGTCAACCTTGTCTTCGGTTTTGTCTATGGACTGTGCTACTGTGCTCAGTGGTGTCATGTGGCCCTCCGATGCGGTGCGGCTTCTACCCTTATTTTAGACCCGCAGGCTCGTTTTGAGCAGTTGCCGCCGCCGTGGGCAAAACGGGCCGCAGCCCTGCACAGGCCGCCATTTCGGAATTAGTGGCCAACTGGCCCGACAACCACCGGCAGGCGACTTTTCGTATACTTTCTGTATACAAGGTTTGTATACGCGGCCCTTGAGTGGCAAATACGTAGCTAAAATGACTCCGAATCGGCGGACACTCCCTCCGCCACCACAATGTTTCAGTAAGTCCCATACAGTCTCAGTTACACGGCATGTATATCTAATTAACTGATACACCTATCTCAAGTTTTCCCCTAGTACTACAGTAGCAGATTAGAAAGTCGCCGTTTGTAGTGGATACGCTGGGCTCTGGCCTAGTGGCGGCGTCTCCACCATGACCAGTACAGGATGAAATCAGGCGGTTGGTTGTCCGTCCATACCAGGCGGGTGAGCAACCGGCGCACCTCCGGCACTGTCATCGGAATCAGCTCTTCATCCGGACCGTAGTAGCCCCCTTTTCTCCCGGTTCCATGGCCTGATGCTTGATCGCTGACAGATACGCGTGGGCCAGCATCGCCAACGTGATGTGCCGGTACCAGCCAACCCACCTCCGCACCTCGTACTGGTCCAGTCCCACCAGTCCCTTGGCCTCCTCAAAGCATTCCTCTATGGCCCACCGGGTCCCGGCCACCCTCGCCAGTTCCTCCAGGGTCGTTCCCGCCGGGCCGTAACAGACGTAGTAGGCCAGTTCCTCGGGGTTGGACAGACTGCGCCGGACCAGCAGCCAATAGCCCTTGCCAGGCTCCCTCAGGGGACGTATATCCACAGTGGCCCAGTCGTAGACCCGTGGTCCCTTGGCTCCATCGCCGGCGCTGCACCTCACCCAAGCGCATTCCTCAACCCCTGAGGCCAGCCGATCAGCCCTCACCTGTCGCGGTCCCCTGTCCGTCAAGGCCCACTGAGGTGGACCCGGTCAGTTGGACAGAATTAAGGCGAAGTAGTTAAGTGAAGGCGCCACTGCTCTCGTATACGACAGCAACGCCGGTTCCGGTGAACAACTCCTCTCTTTAGACTTTTCCTCCCTAACGGTCTGGTCCCCCTAGAACACCTGGGCCGGGGTCCGGTAGTCCAGAGACAGGTCCAAGACAGACTCCGCCGAGGGTTTCAGGCAATAAGTCCTTCCCACCCGTATGGTCCAGATGGCGCTGCAGGGCGGTGTTTACGGCGGGTTGGGGGTGATTTGGTAGTTGTGTACCAACGGACGGCAAAATAGATCTTGGGGGATTGGTTTCCGTCTCGACGAAGGAACCTGGTCATTCGATGCGCTCATGCTGCACAACCACACCCAGGTCCGGCGCCCGTGAAAGCCGCCCATCGACGGTCATCAGTGGGACTCTGTCGGCGGGGACAACGGCGACGTAGAAGGCATCATAGGCGCTCATCATAGTTGCTGACGTTCCGGCACGTATCGCCAGGCCAATGCAGCCAGGGATCAGTGGGAACTCAGCATCAACTACTGGCGCCCACCAGCCGAAATCGAAGCCAAAACTCACAGCGCAGGCGGTGTCGTCGTGGGCATAAACCCGCCCGCCGTGGACTCAGACATGGTCCACTACGCGAACCCAAAGGCACTCATCCGGCACCTCTCCCGCTGGAAACGGGCCCAAGAACGCAGGCGCCAAGAGTCCAGGAGCTGGCGCGAGGCCCAGAGCCGCATAAACAGCCTGTGGCGGAGAATCCTGGGCATTCGCAACAACGCCCACCATCAATTCAGCAAACTACTCGTCCGCAAGTACCAGGTACCAGCCATCGAAATCCCTCAACGTTACAGGCATGGACAAGCTGCGCTTCCAAGCGAAAGCGGTCCGGTACGCCCCCATCGGCAAGCTGCTGCACCAGATGAAGTACAATTCGGATTGGCCCGGGACACTGGTCGTGGAAGCTGCCCGGTCGTTTCCTTCCAGCAAGACCTGTTCGAGTTGCGGCTTCATCAACAGGGAATTGAAAAGGGAACCTCTCTGGACCTGCCAGGAGTGCCACGTGGACCACGGACGAAGCGAGAATGCAGCCCTCAACCTGTTGGGGCTGGCCCAAGAAGCGGTCATGGTCCGCTCTCACGAACTCGCATGCAAGCGGTGGACGAGGATCACGCCAGCAACCCCGGTGCCCAATTGCAGCAGGAATGCTGCACCCAGTAAGCACTGGGCCTGAAACATCCGCTTACAATTCAGACAACCCTTCATGCGGAATCCCAGCCAACGGAGTCTGATCTTTGAAACGGATGATGCGCAAGGGCGCGTCCTGGCTGTTCCAGTTCCTGGTGGTGTCCGGGGCGCTACTGACGTTATTCATCGCACTCACCCCACAAGGCCGGGCCGGCTTTCACACCGCGCTGTTCCTCACGCAGGTGCTGGACGCCCCGGTCAAGCCGCAGGGCTGGTTCACCAGTGAGCCACTGCGACACGAAGTGAGCTACCCGTCTCCCGAAGGTATGTCAGTGGCACAGCTCTACCGTGTCCCCGACGGCCAGCCCCGCGCTGCGGCTCTGCTGTCCCTGGGGGTCTACGACGCAGGTTTTGACGGTGCCGACGCGGTCAACCTTGGCTACGCGCTGGCTCGGGCCGGCTTCGTTGTTATGTACCATTGGTCACCTGCCATGAGCCTGAATTACACGATAGAACCTGGTGAGTTGGATAATATGGTGTCGGCCTTCATTTATCTGGAGGAGCAGGGCTACGTGGACACGGAAATGATCGGCCTTGGCGGATTTTGTGTTGGCGCATCGTTCGCCCTCGTAGCCAGCGCGGACGCCAGGATCCGGGACCGGGTGCATTTCGTCAACGCTCTGGGGCCGTATTTCGATGCGGAAACGCTGCTGGTTCAGGCAACGTCCCGGTCGGTGGTCTACGAGGGTGAGAGAACGCCGTGGGACCCGGACCAGCTCACTTTGCGAGTGCTGACCAATGAGCTGCTTGAAAGTCTTGAGAACCCACGCGACGCAGAACTCTTAAATCACCAAGTCAGAGACGGGAACTCACTCGACCCTGCCTATCTGGAGGCGCTGTCCCTGCAGGGCAGAACAGTAGCCTCACTTCTGAACGGCGTGACGCCGGAGGAGGCGAGAACACTGGTCGCCACGCTGCCGCCCGGCTTTCTCGAAGGCTTGGCTAAAATCTCGCCTTCAGCCCACATCTCCAGAGTCCAGGCCAGGCTGCTGGTGATGCACGACCGGGACGACCCGCTGGTGCCGGCCGCAGAGTCCCGCCGTCTGCTGGAGGCGACCCGGGACCGGGGCAACGTCCGCTACACTGAGTTGCTGGCCTTTGATCATTCGGCCCCCAGTGGGGGCGGTATCCTCACGGTCATGGGGCAGGCCGCCCGCCTCTACCGCCGCATGTACGAAATAATCCGCATCGCCCACTGAGCCCACACCAGGCGACTGGGAGGACGTTTACTCGTCCTTTAATAGGGCGCAACCCCTTCGCTGCTGCGAACCGGCTGCAGGATGCGGTATCCGGCCAGGGATCCCGGGCGGTAACGCACGTCAACCCCCTTCCGCCTGGACCGCTGCCTGGACTTGGCAACGACCCCTGTGGGCACGGCGGCCTCACCAGGGACTACCTGACCGCCGCTTCCCAGCCTGTAAATGGTCACTATCAGGCTTCCGTCCAGAATGACGGCCATATAGACAAGAGTCGTCAAGGAGGACCAACTCGACGTCACACGATACCGGTCCAGCAACTCTGACTGAGGGAATCCGAGTGCGTTGAAATCGATGGGCGAGGAATAAAAGAGGGCGGTGTGGTGGGTGTCGGAAAGCAGGACGGGTTCCCAGTAAAACACCAATATGGACACACCACCGAGGACTGTCAGGGCGATATTCAATCCCGTAGACGCCTGCAACAGAAACCTGCGGTCCCATTCGCTGACTGTAACCTGCCTGTCGCGGAGCACGAGCAGCGAAATCAGCACTCCAGCCACGACCGGCAGAACTACGAGCAGAGCGAAACATTCCGCCACCCTGGCGGTCAGGAGATTGCAGATGTACACCAGCGCCAAAGGAGGAACAGCGACCCAGGCTGCGCGGTAGAAAGCTTTGCTACTGCCGCGTCCGCTGGAGTACTGCCACCGCCACAGCAAATCGAAAACGATCCCGGCTACCGCAGCCTGCAGCAGATTCGCAATTAAAACCACCAAATAGATGATGGGGGTGCCAGCGAACCCGGGAATGGTATACAACCCATACACGTCGGTTCCAACCAACGGCATCTGCAGCACGGGCGCGGTCAAAATGAAGAATATCGACAGAAAGAGCAGGTCCCGGAGCTGGTTGGAGCGCCACAGCTTCAGGAAACCCTGCGCCAGCACCATGACGACAATCGCCACCACGTACAGCGCAAACATCCACGACTCTGACAAATCCAGGGAGTGCAGGCAGTATCCCGCTCCGGCAATCACCAGCCCCGGCAGCACAAACCGGGTGAGACAGTAACGAGCGACAGCCCCGGGGTACGATGGTTCCCCTCCGCCCGATGCTCCGGCATTCCCTGAACTGTCCCCGGAGCCAACTGGTGTTGAGGCCTCTACATCGCGCGTATCGCCTTGTTCTGCTCCAGCTGCGAGGACTGCGGAGTCCCCTTCCAGCCCCGCCAGAGCAATCAGCCCGTGGATTTCGGCCCGGTCCAGGTCGAGGGCCGACCCGAACACCTCCAGCCGCTCCCTGGTCGGGAGGATCTCCCCGCTCTCCCATCGCCCGACGGTGGAATGACTGTAGTGCTCGTATCCTTCCTTGACCCTGCCCATCAGGTCCAGCAGGCCCTTCTGGGATAGACGCCCACCTCTTCCCCGGCCCTTGTGTTCGAGACGGTAGGAGAGCATCAGCCGCCCGACTTGCCGGGCTCTCACTTTTCTGTAATCGGACTCATCTGGGCTGGCTTCGGCTCCAAATGCACCATTTGCCGCACTTTTCATATCTGAAATGTCCGGATTTTCCAAAATTAACTTACCATAGGACTTCACAGGAAATTTGTGCTATTTTTGCACGCGTAACGATGCTTAACAAGATGGATTATCACTAGTCTATAGGGCATTTATACTTCAGTAGTGAGATGACAAACACTCATGCATACTCAACTGACCCCAAAGTACCTTGGGCCTAGCCGGAAAGTCCATACGGATTGCCAGCGAAAAGCTACTACCCGTCGCCTTACAGCAACTTCCCTTGGCCGAACCTGCAGCGGGCATGCAATCTCGAAGAAGCCGGGTGGTCCCTTCCTGAACCAGCAGAATGGTACCTCGGAAGGCCGGAGGCAGCACGACAGCAGCGCAGCGCTCGCGGGCGATTTTCGTTCTTGTGGCCGCTATCGGTGCGCTCCCACGCGCTCTGGTAGTGACGCACTCCACGGCCCTGCCTCCTTTGATAATAGAAACGTCCAGATTACCCATCTTTCCCTTACAACCAGCACACCGGGGGTAATGGCATCATTGGTCACATCAGGTTCCATAGTGCCAGCGACGTGGCCTGGCCGGTATAAGTGAGGCTGGAGACACAAGACGCTGGCTACTATCCGTATCCATACGCCAGTTAATTTCAACCGGTGCAGTAATAGGGCAGTATGTGTAAACGCGCGAAACCAGAAACAGATCAGGTACACCGATGACGCTTCGAATGTTGGACCGCCGGTCTGGCCCGGCCCGACTGCGCCTTGTTTTGCCTATACTGGCGGGATTTCTGACCATTCTCGTCACCCTCCTGCTCCTTCATGCCGGCGGCGTGGCGGAGGGGCAATCCATTGTCTGCTACCCCCAGACGGCGTCGGGTACCACACCGCTCGAGGTGTGCCTGGAGAGCGTTGAAGAGGTGAACAGGTCCAGCGGTGGAATAAGCTTGAGTTCGAAGGTGGTGGTCAACCGGGAAATTCTCGCATCGGACAGACCGGATGACACGGTCGACAGTAAACTGCACGAAAACATGTCGTGCAGCCCAACCACCGCCACGCCACTCGACCCATCCTGCATCATAGGCGGTATCAGGGTATATGACTCATACTTCGGCTCGTTATCTGATGACCAAAAACGTCCCGACGAATTGATCGCTTTTGCAATTCGGCAAGGTGAGACATTCGTTCCTAAAGAGAATTTGACCTATATCTTATGTGACGACCTAGATGACAGCACAGATCGTAAAATTAGAATACAAATAAACCCGGTGTTCGTACCGGGGTACGGCTATACCATCAACGGAAGTAGACACACTGAACCCGTCACACTGAGCGGAGAAAAGGACAAGGGCGGTCCAGAATGTCCTGGCGCCACTGCTTCAGAAAACCCTTCCACGAACCCTTCCACGGAGATAACCCTTTCGGTGAATCCCGATCAGGTCGGTGAAGCGGCAGGCCAGACGAACCTGCAAGTAACCGGGACCCTGAACGGGGACACGAGGAGCTCGGCTACAGTGGTCAGCCTGTCGATAAGCAACGGAACGGCATCATCCTCGGATTACAGTTCCGGCACGGCGCAACTGACCATCCCAGCGAACCAGCAGAGCGGAAACACGACCTTGAGCTTCACGCCGGAAAATGACTCCGCCGACGAACCCAATGAGACGGTGCAAGTGACGGGATCGACATCGTCCGGGCTGACCGTGACTGCGGCCACGGTAACCATCATCGACAACGACGGGACCAACCCCTCCACGGAGATAACCCTTTCGGTGAATCCTGATCAGGTCGGTGAAGGAGCAGGCCAGACGAACCTGCAAGTAACCGGGACACTGAACAGGGACACAAGGACCTCGGCTACAGTGGTCAGCCTGTCGATAAACAACGGAACGGCATCCACCGCGGATTACAATTCCGGCACGGCGCAGCTAACCATCCCTGAGAACCAGGAAAGCGGGACTGCGATCTTGAGCTTCACCCCGGTAGATGACTCCGATGGCGAGAAGAGTGAGACGGTTTCAGTGGGAGGAACGACTACATCAGGCCTGACTGTGAACTCCGCGACGGTCACCATCATAGACAACGACGGTACCAACCCCTCCACGCGGATTACCCTCTCAGTGAATCCATCATCGGTCCGTGAAGGAGCGGGCCAGACAAACCTGCAAGTAACCGGGACACTGAACGAGGACCCACGGACCTCGGCTACCGTTGTCAGCCTGTCGATAAGCCCAGGAACGGCGTCAGCCTCGGATTTCAGTTCAGGCACAGCTACGCTGACCATTCCGGCGAACCAGCAAAGCGGAAGCACAACCCTGAGCTTCACCCCGGTGAATGACTCTGCTGATGAGCCTAATGAGACGGTAGCCATCACGGGAACCACGACGTCGAGCCTGACCGTGAGATCAGCCACGGTCACCATCGTAGATGACGACCCTACCCCTTGCACTACTAACTGCCGGATACCGGTTACGTGTCCCCCGACCTGTCCCTCCACCGAGGTAACCCTGTCGGTGAGCCCCTCAATGGTCAGCGAGGATGCCGGCCAGACGGACCTGATGGTTACCGGGACACTGAACGCGGATTCTCGGGGCTCCGCTACCGTGGTCATGTTGTCGATAAGCCCAGGCTCCGGTCCAAATGCGGCGTCCGCCTCGGATTATAGTTCCGGTATGGTGGATCTGAGCATCCCGGCTGGGAGCACCAGGGCGACCGCGACCCTGAGTTTCACTCCGGAATATGACTCGGTGGATGAGAGCAGTGAGACGGTTGTGGTGGGGGGAACTATTACGCCGTCTACCCTGACCTTGAATCCGGCGACCGTAACCATCGAAAACGTACCTCCCCCCGACACCACCCCGAGCGTGATCGTGTCCAAGTTGGAGATGACCATCGACGAAGAGGGTGCTCCGGACATCTACACGGTGAAACTGGACACAGAGCCGTCGGCGGACGTCACCATCGCCATTCTTGTTGCGGAGGAGGATGGTGACGATGTCGAGGAGGTGATGCCCGATCCCGCCACCCTGACTTTTACCCCAGGCAACGTCTGGGACGAGGCTCAGACGGTAACGGTGAGCGCGGGCCATGACGACGACGCCAGGGACGCCTCAGCAACCATCACCCACACAGCGACCAGCACCGACGCAGGCTACAACGGGCTGGATATAGACAGCGTGGCGGTGACTGTCAGGGACAACGACGAGCCGGGCGTGATTGTCTCGCCCTCCGTTCTCTGGATCGAGGAGGAGCTGTCAGTCGACGCCGACAGGTACTGGGTGAGGCTGATAACCAGACCGACGGCCGACGTGACCATTGCCATCAGTGTAGAGGAGGAGGATGGAGATAATGTTGAGGAGGTGACCACCTCTCCTGCCACCCTGACCTTCACCTCCGCCAACTGGGACCTCCTGCAAGAGGTGATGGTGAGCGCGGGCCCTGACGACGATAATCTGGACGACTCAGCAATCATCAAGCACGCTGCGACCAGCAAAGACGACGATTATGACGAGATTGATATCGGCAGCGTGACCGTGTCGGTCTTCGACAACGACGGCGACGCGGGAGTGGCCATCTCGCACTCCGTTCTCTGGATCGAGGAGGAGCGGCCGAGCGACTTTGACAATTACTCGGTGAGGCTGATAACCAGACCGACGGCCGACGTGACCATTGCCATCAGTGTAGAGGAGGAGGATGGAGATAATGTTGAGGAGGTGACCACCTCTCCTGCCACCCTGACCTTCACCCCACAAAACTGGGGCTTCGTACAAGAGGTGACGGTGAGCGCGGGCCCTGACGACGACAATCTGGACGACTTGGCAATCATCACGCACACGGCGACCAGCGATGACGGAGTTTACGACAGTGCCAGGCTGGAAATCGCCAGCGTGAGAGTGATGGTCTTCGACAATGGCACCGAAGGGGGTGTGGCCATCTCCCCCACCGCGCTATGGATCGCGGAGGAGCTGTCTGGATCTTCGGACTACTACACGGTGAGACTCGGGAGCGAGCCGTCGGCCAACGTCGCCATCGCCATCAGCGCCGGGGAGGAGGTGACCACCAGTCCCACCAGCCTGACCTTCACCCTCGGCAACTACAGCGATGCGCAGACTGTGACCGTCAGCGCGGGCCACGACGCCGACACCGAGGACGACCGGGTGGACATTACCCACACGGCGACCAGCACCGACAGCAGTTACAACGGGCTGGACATCGACAGTGTGGCGGTTACGGTCTACGACAACGACGCCATGGCGAGCGTGACCATCTCGCCCACAGCGCTCTGGATCGAGGAGGAGCAATCGGGGTTCGCGGACATCTACACGGTGAAGCTCAGGTCCGAGCCGTCGGCCAACGTCACCATCGCCATCACCGCCGGTGAGGAGGTCACTACGAGTCCCGCCCGCCTGACCATCACCCCCGGCAACTGGAGAACGGAGCAGGCGGTGATGGTGAGCGCGGGCCATGATAACGACACAGAGGACGACCAGGTGGACATTACCCACACGGCGACCAGCACCGACAGCGGTTACAACGGCCTGGACATCGACAGCGTTGCCGTGACGGTCTACGACAATGACGCCATGGTGAGCGTAACCATCTCGCCCACCGCGCTCTGGATTGAGGAGGAGCTGTCGGGATTCGGGGACATCTACACGGTGAAGCTCAGGACCGAGCCGTCGGCCAACGTGACCATCGTCATCAGCGCCGGTGAGGAGGTCACTACCAGTCCCGCCCGCCTGACCTTCACCCCCGGCAACTGGAGAACGGAGCAGACGGTGATGGTGAGCGCGGGCCACGACGCCGACACCGAGGACGACCAGGTCGACTTCACCCACACGGCGACCAGCACCGACAGCGGTTACAACGGCCTGGACATCGACAGCGTCGCCGTGACGGTCTACGACAATGACGCCACAGTGGGCGTCACCATCTCCCCCACCGCGCTCTGGATTGAGGAGGAGATGTCGGGATTCGCGGATACCTACACGGTGAGGCTGAGAACCGAGCCGACTGCCGATGTGGCCATCGACATCAGCGCAGGAGAGGAGGTTACCGTCAGTCCCACACGCCTGACATTCACCCGGGACAACTGGAGGGCGGAGCAGACGGTGACGGTGAGCGCGGGCCACGACGCTGACACCGAGGACGACACCGTCGCCATCACCCACACGGCGACCAGCCTGGACAGCGGCTACCACCGGCTGGACATCGACAGCGTGGCGTTAACGGTATACGACAACGACATGGCGACGGAATCGACTACCAGCCAGGTGGCTACCGTCCCAACTCCGACGCCCGTCGCCGCGCCCATGGCTACCCCCACACCGACGGTGGCGCCAACCCCCACGGCCACAGCCATCCCTGCGGTCATTGCCATCCCACCCAGCCTGCAGGAACCGGGAGCGCCCCTGCTGGGGGAGTCAGAACTGCGAAGCCAGAACCTGCTGGAGCGGGCAGCGTCGGCCAGCCGCGACCGCCTGCCCTTGGTCATCCTGTTAGTGATCGTCCTGATCCTGGCCGGCCTGACCTTCATTTACCTGATTCTGAGGAGACGCTGATTGGAACCCAGGGAAGGGCCGAGGGTTTGTCTCGATTCCGCGCCGGGTAGGGGTCTCTACGCAACGGGACTGCCCCTGGGATTGCAGTGTTGCAAACGGTTGGTCCCTCCGGAAAAGTGATGCATGAAGATGCAGAGGGAGACCGGGTACAGCCGGTGCTGCAGTAGTAGCTGGTGCAGATGAAATAGGGCACGACGTGGACAGGGCGGTCCATGCTCCCCGGACCGCCTGCGCCAGGCCAGCGCGGATCACCGGCATTGAGTAAAGCGGATACAGGACTCCCGCGGGGAGCACGGCCAAATCGGCAGTTGTCCCAACGAAGCGGAGGGCACGACGGCATGAGGAGAACAGGCTACCGGCCTCACGACCGGGCATGGGCGCCACGTGGAAAGGTGCTCTGGCTCCTGGCAGCGATGCTGGCAACGCTTTTCTTCGCCCCGCTGCATCCTCTGCAAGCAGATGAAGTACCCCAGAAGAGCACACACGCCTTCCTTGGTGCCGAGACAGACAATACTGGCGAGATAGCCTGCTCGGTCGTCCCTCGACGCCCCGAGGAAGGAGAGACATTCACCCTAAAGTTTGATGTTACGGAATACACAGGTGAGCACAAGGTTTTCGCGAAATACACTATCACGAAAGACGGATCATCGGAGAAGAAAAGCGGCAACAGCAATTTTGATTACACCAACAACGGAGATGTGACACTGCAAACGAGCGTCAGTCTGGACGACGGTAACTACGTTTTCAAGTGCCATCTATGGGAGGACGGTTCGATCGGATGGTTTTCCAGCGGCAACGTGTCGATGGAGAAGTCGGACACTGTAAATTTCGAGGTCTTACCACCGGCATCGGGAGATGTGGCTTGCGACACCGACCCCACCGTGCCTAAGAGCCTGTCTACGATCTCTGGGATATGTTAAGTTGAGACTATTACCAAGGCAGGGTAATCATGTCTCATTCCTATCCCAGCGACATCAGCCGGGAGCGATTCGCCCGGATTCTTCCCATGCTGGAATCGGCCCGCCGACGGACCAAGCCCCGCACCGTGGACCTGTACGACGTTTTCTGCGGCGTGCTCTACTTGCTGAAGAGCGGTTGCCAGTGGCGGATGCTCCCGGCGGACTTCCCGGACTGGCGCACCTGCTACAAGTATTTCCGGCAATGGAGTGAGCGGCCCGGCCCGCAGGAAGAGTCCATTCTGGAGCAGGTCTTAAAAAAAATCGGTTGGCGCGGCCCGACAAAGCAATGGACGGAGCGAGCAGACCAGCTTCTGCATCGTGGACTCCCAGAGCGTCAAGAACACCGACAGCGCCGGTAACAAGGGCTATGACGCGGGCAAGAAGGTGTCCGGGATCAAGCGCCACGTCGCGGTGGACAGCCAGGGGTTGCCTCATGCGATTCATGTGACCACCGCCGACGTTACCGACCGGGCCGGGGCTTTGGCGATGTTTGAACAAAGCCGGGCCGACCTGAGCCGGGTGCAGAATGTGATGGCCGACGGGAGCTACACCGGGAAGCCCTTCGCCGCGACGGTGCAGAACCTGCTGGGAGCCTCGGTAGAAGTGGTGAAACGCAATGAACTGCACACTTTCGTGGTGCTGCCGAAACGCTGGGTGGTGGAGCGGTCCTTCGCCTGGCTGGAGAAGTGTCGCCGACTATGGAAGAACTGCGAGGGAAAGCTCAATACCAGTCTGCAAATGGTGGTCCTCGCCTTCACGGTGCTAATCCTGAAGAGATTGTAAACAGGCTCTGAGACGGGCGAGCCGTTCGACCTGCGGTACCGGGTCTCGAATTATACCGGCAGCAAAAAGGTATTCGTGAAGTACCGACGGACAGATTCTTTTTTTGATGCTCCCGGAATTGACACTAACGCAGCGTTTACCGACAGTTCAGGACAAGCAACCATCACAAGCACAAATCCGTTCAACTTCCCAATAGCAGGCACATATGACTATGAATGCCGCCTGAAAGAACAAAGGTCAGGATTCGATAGGGACCTGACCGATTGGCAAACATTCAGGTTCACCGTAAGCAGTGCCCCACCCACGATAACCAGCCTCGGGTGCAGCAGTTCCACGGTGTCGCTCAGCGAGGGGGTTACTTGCCAGCCAAGATTCACTGGCGGAACCCCAAGCAGTTATACATGGCGGGTTGGCGGTGGAGTCACGAGCAATGCCGGCCAACGAAACCTGTCTGTGTACTGGACCTCGACGGGAACCAAAACGGTCTCATTGACGGCGACCAATAGTGACGGAGATGACAGCGAGCCCAAGACTTACCAGATCAGTGTAGAGAACGAAGAGCCGTCTGTGGCCCGTGGCTGGCCCACGGCCTCGAGCCCGAGAGTCAAGGCCAGCCAGGCTTACACATTTAGCGCAACCGCCAGCGATGATGACGGCAATCTATCTTCTTGCCAGTGGTACATCGGGACAAGCCAGCAACCCAGCAATGAATGCGGCAACTTCGGCAGCTACACGGGGTCTAAGACTGCGACGATGAGCTTCAATCGCGCCAGCGGGACCCATACCGTTAGAGTCGTCTTCACGGATTCGGCGGGGCGGTCTGATGAGGTCTCGTGGAGGGTGACCGTCAACAGGCCACCCGAGATAACTTTGGTGGAGCCCACAGACCGGACCCTTTCCATCTACGAGGGCGAGGAGATCGAATTCAGAGTCAGGGCCGAAGACGATGAAGGAAACCTTGCGAGATGGAAGGTGGATAAGGTCGGGTCCTTTCTCACCACGAGCATTAGATCTGAAGGAAATGTGACAGATGATCGGAGTTTCACCGGGTCCTTCAGCCATCTCTTTGAGCTGTCGCTCGGCTCCGCCCAGGGCACTTGGGACATCACACCTGCCTTCGCCGATTCGCTCGGAGAAAGTGCCTCTGATTCATGGACAGTAACTGTTAGGCCAGCTCCAGATCTGGTACTGGAATCGATAGACGGCCCGATCGGCTCTGTCTTCAACGATCAAGACATAAACTTTGGAGTGGTCCTGAAGAACAATGGGGGAACCGCGACTAAGTCGTTCAACGTTTCGGCTCGTGTTACGAATATCGCGTCTGGTCAGGAGACAACGTTTGAACATGCAGGGAGTGACCCCACTACCCTCGCAAAGGGGGAAGAAATCTCAATACCACCCGGCGACACCCACGGAACGAGCTTCACTTCACCTGATCTGGACGGACTAGATTCTGGGGATTATGGCTTATGCGCCGTCGCCACAGAGATAGGCACAGATGCTTTCGATTCAAACAAGAGCAACAACGAAGTCTGCAAGGACCTGTACATACTCCCTGGCTCGACAGGTGCAATGCCAGTCCACCTGGGACTCACAACTACTGACTCCGGCCGCAGGATCTGGTCGGCGGTACCCTGGGAGACCGGGCCCGACGCCGTCCGGGAGACCGCCGACGCCGGAAACTTCACTAACGAGGCAGACCTGAAGAACCTGTACAAGCGGCTTGTAGGGGAACTTGCATTCAGAAAGGCCCTTGAACCGCAAAATGAAGAAGCACATGTCTGGTTCACCGGACTTATGGAGAGCGCAGGCAGCGCAGCAAAACTGGCCGGAAAGATATACGAGTTCTGTGAGGGGGCTAATACCCCGTGCGAGACCGCCATACAGGACACCGGCCTGGATAGTTCAGGGCTGCTGAGGACGCTCCCTCCCAATGCTTTCGATTTCTTGGAAGACGGCGCCGATTTTGCGATTTTATTCGGCGACGCGTATTACAGTATGCTCGTCAATCAGGCTCTCGACGCGCAAAGGGCGCAGAACACGCTGAATGAGTTGGGGAGGTTGCCGCTGGGGCCAGTCTGGAGGCAAGCGATAAGCGAAGCTAGAGAAGACGTTGCAATTCTGACTACTCCCAACAACTGGATTGCTTTCGCCGCAGCGATAGAAGCAAACAAGGAAGATTTTATTAAGTTTGCCGGTCTCGCGGCAGTCAAAGGTCTCACGGCAACGGCGATCAAGAAGCACCTGCTACAGAAGGGCCTTCTGTTCACTCAGAAGGCGATTATTCATGCTTTCGGCCTAAAGGTCGCTGGCGGAGCAGCCCTGACCGGCGGCGCCGCCGGCACTGCAGTTGCGGCGGGTTCTGCGGCACTGTTTGTGGCCTCTGTCTGGTTCGCGACCGAGGTTTACCTGGATGTGAAGGAAAGCCATGAAAGAGTCGGGGTAGGGTCTTTGGCATCTTTCCTGAATGCTGCCTACTACAACCCCGCCGACACCGGAGACCTTCGCGAGGCTCTGGCATACGCGAATTACGCCGCATACGACAATTTCTACGAATCCGATGACACATGGATTCAGGGCATCGCTGCTTTCGACCCGCACAAGCTAATTGCTTCTATGGGTCATCCTGCCTTGCTCCTCGCCAGTTTGGGCGGGAGTATACAGGGAATTAAAGACCGTGATGAATTCCTCGAGTTCATGTCTGCGGAACGGGAGGAAGCCCTCGAAGAGCTAAGGGAACTTATAAGTATTCAATCGGCGCAGATCAGTCCGGCTTCGCTGGCGCTCACTGCAGGCCAGACAAGGGAGCTTGACCTGGAGGCTACTACCAGGTCCGGGAAGTCCGCCAGCACTCAGGAGTTTGTGTGGAGCAGCAGTGCTTCGCGGGTTGCCACGGTCTCTGGCGACGGCACTGTGACCGGAGTGGGCCCAGGATCGGCCACAATCACCGCCAGGGCCGACGGCGTCAGCGCGACGGCCGATGTCGTTGTGGAGGCCGCTCCTGTCGACAATAGCTGCACCAACGGCGTCGCGGTCATCGACCCCGACAATAACCCCGTGTTTAACGTCAACTACTTTTGCCGGTTGGCGTCGATTATTCTTGCCGGTTCACCTCCTTATCCTGCCCCCGCTGCTGGGCCACTCCGGTCCGGTAGCTGGGGACGTTGAATTCCAGGATGACCGAGTGATGGACCACCCGGTCGATGGCCGCCGCGGTGGCCATTGGGTTGGCGAAGATGTGCTCCCACTGGGAGAAGACCAGGTTGGAGGTGATGCCCAGGGACCGGCGCTCGTAGCGTTCTGCGATGAGGGTGAAGAGCAGCTCCGACTCCTCGGCCCCCTGGGGCAGGTAGCCCAGGTCGTCCAGCAGCAGGAAGTCGTAGCTGTCGAGCTTCCGTAGTTGTCGCGGCAGGGCCAGGTCCCGCTTGGCTGCCAGCAGATCCTGCACCAGCCGGTAGGCCGGGGCGAAGAGCACCGAGCGGCCCGACTCCACCAGCCGGTGGCCCAAGGCGCACAGGGCGTGTGTTTTCCCGGTGCCGGGAAGACCGAAGGCCAGGACGTTGACGCCGCGGTCGACGAAGCTGCCGTCGGCCAGTTCCCCCAGTTGCTGTCTGAGAGACAGAGGCACCCGGTCGTGCTCGAAGGTTTCCCAGGTCTTGCCCGCCGGCAGCCTGGACGCGGTGCGCAGCCTGCTGATGCGCCGCTGCCTGCGGTCCTCGGCCTCCTGCTCCAGTACTTCCAGGAGAGTCTCCAGGGCGTCGCCGTGGCCGGCTGCAGTGAAGCGGGACACCGACTGCGCACCCATGGTGGGCAGCCGGAACTGGTGGCACAGCTCCCCGATCCGCTCCTGTATGGCTACTGTGTCCGTCATCAGGGTGTCAGTAGTCAGGGTGTCCAGCATCAGGCCACCTCCGCCAGCAGGGAGTCGTAGACCCTCAGGTCCGGCGTCCCGGGCAGGCTGAGTGCCGGCGCCTGCAGCGGCGCGGGACTGGCCAGCTCCCTGACTGCGGCGTAGTCGAAGGGTCCGCCCGCCTCCAAGAGCAGGGCCAGGGCGCTGTCCACCGTGGTCTCCATGGTCGTCGCCGCCAGGTGCAGGATGCGCACGTACTCCACGTCGGCCCGCTCCCCACGCCATTCCCGGAGCGCATCGTAGGCCAGGCGAAAGGTCATGGTGGGAAACATCTGCTCCCGGAACCGGTAGCGGGCGAAGGCCCCGGGCTTGCGCACCAGGGAGCCGATGACGTGGCGGTAGTCAACCCGGGCCTCTTTCTCGCCCCGCACCCGCTCCATTCGATCCACGAAGGTGCCCTTGTAGTACACTTCCAAGTGTTCGGCGTACAGCCGGATCTGCACCTCCTTCCCGATGAGCCGGGAGGGCACGGTGTAGGTCCGTCCGGCTGCCTGGATGGTGCTCCACTTGCGCACCCGGGCCCGGTGGTTGACGTACTCCGGCACCGGGGCTGGGGGCAGGGGACGCAGATGTGGGCGCTCTTCCTCCAGCTTCCCCATCACCAGCCGGTTGCGCCGAGCCACCACCTTGCGGACGAAGCCGGCGTATTCCTCAAGGGAGTTGAAGTCGCGGCTGCCCCGCAGCATGAGGGCTTGGTCGATGGCGTCCTTGAGCCGGTAGTGGGCCTGCTCGGCAACGCCGTTCTCATGGGACTCTCCTGCATTTATCAGGGTGGACTCGAGCCCATAGTGGTCCAGAAGCTCGGCGTAGCTGCCGTTCAGGGCCCTGCCGCGGCTGCGCCTCATCTCGTGGGTGGCGGCCGAGGTGTTGTCCGAGCGGATCACCCGAGGCGCACCGCCCAGCTCCCACAGGGCGTTCTGTAGCCCCTGCTTCAGGGCCAGGAAGGTCTCCCCGGTGGCCACCTCGGCATAGCGCCACCCGGAATGGCTCAGCACCAACTGGAACAGCCGGTGGCGATAGGCCCGACCGCCGACGGTCACTCCCAGGGAGTTGCAGTGGGTGAAGTCGATCTGGGCCTCGCGGCCCGGGGGATGCTCCTGGGGGAAGTAGACCTCTTGGTCCGGGCCGTTGAGCGCTCGCCAGTCTTGTAATCGTCGTTGCAGGGTGCGCAGCTGCGAGGCGCTGAACCGGCCGGGATGCCGCTCCTCCAGCCACTCGATAATTGTCGTTGCCCTGAGCCTGCCGGCGGCCTCGCCCAGGAGCAGGGGCAGGATCTCCTTCTCCCAGACTCCGTCGAAGGGATCGGGACGGGTGCGCCACTGGCGCTCAGTCTTGGTCTCCGACGGCAACGGGCCGCACTGCCACTTGCGGGCCGAGCGCTCGCTCATCCCCGCCATTGCCGCCGCCGTCTGTTGCGTCTTTCCTTCCATTCGTCTCTGCCTCAGTGTTGCGACTTGCTGATCTGTAACCAATCCGGCACCTCCTGTACCGGATGATTACTCTTGGGGACCGGCAAAAATAGTCGTCGCCAACCGGCAAGACTAATTGTCGTTGATCACCCCGGTCTCGTGGCCGATTGCCGGGCCCTGCTGCTCCTGCGGGATGCCTGGGGTGGGGCCTCCTCCCTTAACTGGCAAACAGGGGTTCCGATTACGGGCTGGCAGGGTGTCCAGCTGAGTCGGGGGGAGACAAGAGTTATTGGTCTCGCACCTAAAGGACGGGGGCTAGCGGGCAACCTTCCTACTGCTCTTTACAGCTTGACCGAACTAACGACCCTGGACCTGTCAAACAATTCGCTGGCAGGCAGCATCCCAAGAGATCTGGACAGGCTGCAACGACTCGAGAACCTGATCTTGGCTGACAACAACCTGACCAATCCCATTCCCGGTCGGTTGGGGCAACTCCCCTCGCTACAGGTGTTGGACCTCCGGAATAACGATCTCACCGGATCTATCCCGGACCAATTGCAGTCCTTGAGCGACACTTTGACTTCAGTGTACCTCAGCGGCAATAGCCGTCTCGACAGTTGTGTGGGTGAGTGGCTATTCCAAGTGGCGACCAATGACCTGATTTCCGCTAACCTGGAGATCTGTGAAGAGATCACCGATGAGGTTACCTGGGGATTCCAGGGATTGACCGCGAGCCCACGGTCTATAGGGTCAGCAGGCGGGGCGGTGATTGCCAGCGCAGTGACGGTGGATGGTAGTGCCCGGGCTCGGGCGCCCACTTTTGCCATCGGCGGCCCAGGGTTGACGGGAGCCACATCGAAGGCGGGCGTGACGTGCGGTGTCGGGCGTGGTACAGGACTGGCCTCTGGCGAGAGGTGTTGGGAGGCATCGTTCACGCTGCCCAACAACGACACCGCCGCTGAGAGGACCTACAGCATTTCGGTCAGCTCCAGCCAGATAACTTCACAGCCGCCCGCTCAGGTTACAGTGACCGTCGACCGTCCTGGCACGCAGATCGGCGACCGGGGCGTGCTGATGGCGCTCTACAACGCTACGGACGGTCCGAACTGGAGGGCGCAGCAGGGTTGGATGAGCTCCAACCCCATCGGAAACTGGCGAGGAGTAGTCACCGATGCGAACGGCAATGTTACCCAGTTGATCCTGGACGGGTATGGTCTGAACGGGCGCATACCGCCGGAACTGGGTAACCTTTCAAGTCTGACCAGGCTGATCCTGAATAACAATACGCTCACTGAATTGCCGCCGGAACTGGGCAAACTCTCCAACTTGACGCTGCTGGACATCAATTATTCGAACTTGAGCGGGCCGATACCACCGGAATTGGGCAACCTCTCCAACTTGGACCGGCTGACTCTGCAGCAAAATCAGATGACAGGGCCGATTCCGCCGGAACTGGGCAACCTGGCCAACCTGACACTGTTGCGATTATCCGGCAACCAGTTGACTGGGTGCGTACCGGCGGCACTGCAATCCGTATCCAACAACGACTTTAGAGTTCTGAATCTCCCCTTCTGCGACGACGAGCCAACCGGCCCGCAGAGCGGCGACAGGGTCTACGTCACCAGCGGCACTCTGAACGGTCAGCACATAGACACGGCCAGACCGTCCATCACGGTTTCCGCCGGAGAGGTCATCACCGGTACAGTCAACCTGGATATTCACAATGACCACTTCGCTGGTGCGGTGTTCCCTGTGGAGGCGACGCCGAACTGGGGAGACCATGCACGCAGCTACTGGCGTGTTCCTATCTCTGTGCCAGCTTTCGGCAGCACCAGTGGCAACGCACGAGTCAACCTGACCGCACCCGCTACCCCAGGGGAATACGCCATAATATTCGTGGCCCAAGCGGAGTTGTCCCGCGGTTACGTTGCATCGGCGACCCACTGGCCCTCCGGCCGTCCGCGTTGGGATAACGGCGACGATGTGGCGAGCTGGGACGCCGCCAAGATCGACTACGCCATCGAGAATGGGTACGTGCTGGCTCCGCAGCACGGGTGGGACCAGGCCAATGCCCACTTCGGCGCGGCGGCGATCAAGGTGGTCGTAACCGCTGGCGGCCAAGACTCCAACTGCCTGCAGGGCATCCTTTGTTACACCAGCAACCCCGTTCAGCACGCTGAAGCGGCCGCTACCATCCGCCATGAGTTAGGAGAAAACTGGGTAATTGCCGACTGGAACGACCTGAAGAGCCTCTGGCCCCAGCGTCAGGAAGAAATGAAGGAGTTTCTCCATCGCGGCGGGCGCGTCAATGTGAACGGGGACGCGCAATGGGGTTCGACAGGGCGATGGTACTTTATAGAGGATCATGATGGCTCCAAACCCGGCTTTTTCCTGGCACATGATGAGCTGGGAGGGCACGAGATCAGCTTGGGCTCCTGGTTCTTCGATGAAGCATATTACCTGGCAATTGAATCCACCGAAGAAGAGGACGACGACGAGCAAGCCCCGGACCTAGTGGTGGAGTCGCCTTCAGTCAGCGACAGCAACTTGGAAACAAGAGAGTCCTTTACCTTTAGTGCCACTGTGCGCAACCAAGGAGACGGAACGGCGCCAGTCACCACGCTGCAGTATTACCGCTCCTCAGACAGCTCCATCACTCCCAGCGATGCAGTGGTCGACACGGATTCGGTGAATTCCCGGGATGCCGGTGAGACCAGCGACGAGTCCGTCCGCACGGCCGCCCCTACCAGCGCAGGCACCTACTATATCGGCGCCTGTGTGGATGCCGTGCCGGGTGAATCGAACACGCAGAACAACTGCTCCAACGGTGTGGTGATAACAGTTACCGGCTTCACCCAGGCCACTCCAGACCTGGTGGTTCAGTCTGCCTTGATCAACCAGAGCAGCGTGAACGCCGGGGGCTCTCTCACTCTGAGCGCCACGGTGCGGAACCAGGGTGACGCATCCTCCACCGCTACGACGTTGCGGTACTACCGGTCTACGAGCAGAACTATCAGCAGGAGCGATGTAGCGGTCGGCACCGACGCGATTGCGGTTCTCGGAGCTTCAGGTTCCAGCGCGCAGTTTATAGACCTGACTGCCCCCGATAGAATCGGAACATACTACTACGGCGCCTGCGTGGATGAAGTGGCCATCGAGTCGAACACGCAGAACAACTGCTCGGCCTACGTGAAGGTGGAGATCAAGCCAGTCTATCCCGACCTGGTTGTGGAATCGCCAACGGTGGACGAAAGCAACCTGGAAACGGGGGGTGATTTCAGGCTGACCGTTACAGTGCGCAACCAGGGGGATAACAGGCCTGACGCCACCACCACCCTGCGCTATTTCCGGTCAACCGCCAGTACCATCACCACCAGCGACACGGAGGTGGGCACAGACGATGTGGGCCGCCTTCAACCCTCGAGTTGGAATACCGAGAGCATCAACCTGGATGCGCCAGCAACGGCAGGAACATATTACTACGGGGCTTGCGTAGATTCGGTTACCGGGGAGTCCGACACGACGAACAACTGCTCGGGCAGCGTGGAGGTCACTGCTACCCAGGGCAATCCCGACCTGTTGGTTGAGTCTCCATCGGTCGATGAAAGCAATCCTGCGGCGGGTACTATAGTCAGGCTGCGCGTCACGGCCAAGAACCAGGGAGATCGCTCGTCGCCCGCCACCACCGCGCGCTTCTACCGCTCGACGGACAGCACAATCTCGAGCGGCGACACCGAAGTCGCCACGGACTCAGTGAGAAGTCTTGAGCCATCGCAGACCAGTAACGAGGCTATTGACCTGACAGCCCCGGCAAACGCGGGCACCTACTACTATGGCGCCTGCGTGGACCCTGTAACGGGCGAGTCGGACACCGGTAATAACTGCTCGGCCAGCGTGACGGTTACCGTTACAGGTACGACCACGACAGCGCCCGACCTGGTGGTGGAGTCCCCTTCTGTGGACGATAAACACCTGGACCCGGACCACACCCGAAGAGACAACTTCAGGCTTACGGTTACAGTGCGCAACCAGGGTGACGGCGCGTCGCCGGAAGCCACCCTGCGCTATTACCGCTCAACGGACAGCACGATAACCACCAGCGACACCCAAGTAGATACGGACATAGCGAACGCTCTCACCGTGTCCGAAACTGATGAGGTAAGTACAAGAACCGATTCCCCAACCTCCACCGGCACTTATTTCTACGGCGCCTGCATCGACTCGGTCTCGCGGGAGTCGAACACCGGGAACAATTGCTCGACGGGTGTGGAGGTCATCGTTAGCAAGGTTGGGGTGGGCAACCCCGACCTGGTGGTGGAGTCGCCAACTGTCAGCAGCGACAATGTGGCAGCCGGAATGTCCTTAACGGTAGGCGCCACCGTGCGCAACCAGGGCACGGGCAGGTCGCCCGACACCGACCTGCGATACTACCGCTCCACAGACAGTACGATCACTACCAGTGACACAGAAGTCGATTCAGATGGGATCGATACCTTGGGACCACGGAAACCACTACCGCGTCAGACAGATTGCTTGCCCCCGGGGACGCCGGAACTTATTACTTCGGGGCGTGTGTGGAATCGGTGGCACGCGAGTCCAACACTCAGAACAACTGCTCGGGCGGCGTGGCGGTCACCGTCACGGGGTCCGCCACGGTCGGACCCGATCTGGTGGTGGAGTCGCCAACCGTCGAGTACAGTCGTGTGGCGCCGGATGAAACCTTTAGGATCGACGTAACGGTGCGCAACCAGGGTAATGTGGAGTCCCTCCGCACAACTCTGAGTTACTACCGCTCGACTGACTCGACCATCACTACCAGCGACACCGAGGTCGACACGGATACGGTCTTCAGTCTTGACCCATCCGAATCCGCTGGCGAGTACGATTCTCCGAGGACTCCAGAGACCGAGGGTATCTACTACTATGGTGCTTGCGTCGACTCGGTGGCGGATGAGACGGACACGACCAACAACTGTTCCGCCGGGGTTCAAGTGACCGTTATCGGCCCCGACCTGGTGGTTGAGTCGCCGTCGGTCAACGACAGTAGCCTGGACGCCGGTGAATCCTTTACGCTGAGCGTAACGGTGCGCAACCAGGGGGGTGAGGGTGAGAGGGCCAGCAGCACAGATCTGAGGTACTACCGCTCCACAGACAGCAGCATCTCAACCAGCGATACCGAAGTAGGTACCGACAGCGTGAACAGTCTCGCCTCTGACGCAACCAGCCCCGAGTCGATAACTTTGACTGCTCCGGCGACCGATGGCACCTCCACATACTATTACGGGGCCTGCGTGGACTCCGAGACGGACGAGTCGGTCACGAACAACAACTGCTCTAGCGGTGTTGCGGTCACCGTCACGGGGGAAAGCCAGGGCAGCCCGGACCTGGTCGTGCAATCCCCATCGGTCAGCCCCAGCAGCTTGGGGACGGGAGATTCTTTCACGTTGAGCGCAACGGTGCGCAACGACGGGGACGCCATTTCGGCGGCCACCACCCTGCGCTACTACCGCTCGTCCGACTCCACCATCACAAGCGGCGATACTGAGGTGGGAACGGATTCGGTGGGTGGTCTGGCTGAATCGGGCACCGAGGCCGAGTCTCTTTCCTTGACCGCGCCATCGAGTTCCGGCACGTATTACTACGGAGCTTGCGTGGACTCTGTATCCGGTGAGTCCGACACTACCAACAACTGCTCGGCCGGCGTGGAAGCAATTGTTGAGAGTATTGGCAACTTCGACATGGTGGTGTCGTCCTTTTCAGTCAGAGACACCGAAGTGGCAACGGGAGGATCGATCAGATTGACCGCGACAGTGAGGAATGACGGTACCGGCCGATCGATTTCCTTCGCACTGCGTTACTACCTTTCGACCGATTCCACCATATCCGACAGCGACACCCGGGTTGCTTATGACCAGGTGAATGAGTTAAATTCCAGTAAAACCTCTCGAGAGACGACTCTCGTGAACGCGCCGTCGGACGCTGGCACATACTACTATGGCGCCTGCATCCCGTTGATCATACCGGGTGAACTGAATACGCAGAACAACTGCACGTCTGGCGTGAGGGTTACGGTCAACTGAGGCAGTCAGGCCGGCTCTGACTTGGTGGTTCAGTCTCCTCCGGTCGACGACAGCTGTAAACTGCGGAGACCTCCGTCGAGTGTCGTGCAATGCACGATCAGGATAATTATCCTGCATAGTAAAATCGACTCCTGGTCCCTGAAACATCAGGCCCTGAGAGGCCGCTATGACCGCCAATGAACGCCCCTATGCGACTGCCCCGAGCCCCTAGAAATCTGGCCGGAAAGCCTTGTCCGGGGAGATGTATTCCGGCAGTGAGGCCGACTCAAGCAAGGCCAGGGTCAAGATTTGACCGAGCCGCGCAAGGACGATCGCGAGTGCGGAGCGGATGGTCCCGGCATGGGAAGCGCTGCCGGTGTTGGCTGGCGCACCGGCCTTGGCGGCCACCAGGGTCAGGTTGGCCACCGTGGCCGCTAGGTACAGCTGGAACCTCTTTTTGACGCGGCCGAAATAGCGGGCCTGGTGGATTCCCAGCTAGACCAGCCGAGCCAGCCGGTGCTCCACCATCACCCGGCGCTGCTGGTATTCGCCAAGGCCTCGCTCTGCTGCAGGGCCCGGGCCTGCTGCAATAAAAGCCTCCTGAGGGTGCAGTTGCACCGTCCGTCCCGTGCCCGGTGCCGCGGCCACGCACTCGGTCCGCAGCGGGCATACCCCGCAGACCGCTCCATCGAACTGGAACGCCTTCAGCCAGTGCGTCCGGCCTGTTGCTGCGGTGCGAGTACCCAAGGGCCGGATTCTCCGGGTAATGTTCCCCGCTGGACAGGTACAACTTCCCGCGGTCAGGTCGATGTAGAAGTCCTCTTTTGGAAAGTGTTTCCGGTTTGGGCGGCCCGGCACCCTGGCAATCAGGGTGCGGCCTGCATCGGCGAAGGCCTGCCTGGTATCGCCGTCACCATAAGCGGCATCACCCATGACCTCCTCCACCGGCACACCGGTGTTGGACTCGCTCACCTCCACCAGTTCCAGCGACCCCGAGTTGTCCGGAGCGTTGCCCGGCAGTACCTCCACGGCGGTGATCAGCTGAGAGTCCGTGTCCACCACAATCGCCGCCTTGTGCCCGTCGAAGCGTCTGCTGCTGCTCTTGTGCCCGTGGCGCATCTCCGGGTCATGCACCGACATCATCCGGTCCCGGCTCACCCCGTCCCTGAGGCTCACTCCGTCATCAGTGCGCTCCACGTCCTGGAGCAGCAACTGCCCCAGCAACTCCGCCGCCGCCACTATCTGCTGACGCTCGGCGCTATCCTCAGGCAACTCCCCCTGCGCCTGACGCGACAACTCCAGCAGCCGGTCGGCGTCGGCCACAATCCCGGCCAGCAGGGCCTTCCGCGCCCGTCTGTCCGACCAGTCGATGGCCGACTCCCCCTTGATGCTGGAGGCAAGGTACCGCCCGTATTCCCGGGCTTTGGCCCATTCCCCGGCACTGATTCCCTCAACCTGCGCCAGCGCCCGCAGCAGCTTGATGATCCCGTTGGTCAGCAGATTGTATGTGTCCTTGACCGCGCCCCGGCCCAGGATGTTGGTCGTGTCCAGCGCCACCTTCATGCTCCGCCTTTCCAGGTAGCCCGATTCCCGGGCCAGCCGCAGGCTGGACTCGAACACCTCCCGCACCTTGTCGTGCAGGATCAGCTGGGCGCGGAACACCTGCAGCGTGCTCTTGGCGAAGGGCCTGTCCTCCACCTCAATGCCCAACGCCACCTTCCAGCGGATGTCGAAGTCCGCTCTGGCCTTTGCCTCGGCGTCGCTCACCTTGTCGTGAGACTGGAGCAGCAGGGCCGTCGCCAGCAGGCTGGGCGGCACGCTGTCCCGGCCGTTGTCGGCGCAGTAGAACTCGGCGAAATCGGCGTCCCGGAACAGCCGGCCCCGCAGCGAGGCCAGCAGACCGTAGAAGGTGTCCTTGCCCACGTGGTCCAGATACAGCGGGTCCGCTTCCCAGAGATCCCTCTGGTCCGAACGCTCTCCCAGCATTCTCAGCCCTCGCTACCCTTGTTGACTCCAAGTAAGTCGCTACCCTACGGACACCACTTTCCGGCCAGATTTCCAGTCGGACAATGAACCAAGACCCGGTTGCGATTGACGAACAGCACCCAGGCTGCGACGCCAGCGCAACCGTGCCCCTGCCACACCCGAATGGCCCGGAAGGCAGGACGATGCGGAATAAGACCCTCGACCGGGCAGCGATCTGTGTGAAGTCCCCAGCCCGACTGTCCCAAGACGACGCGGACCGCCAGACCCAGATGCGTGCGACGGTGGACTTCCGCGAAGGCGAAGGCGAAGGCCTCGGAATAGGCGTCTTGTTCGGCGACCCAAAGAACAGCCGAGAGGGGGATTCCAGCAGATGATGGCAGAGGCGACAGGCGGGGAACACGGGTTCGACCACGTCGTGGTCTGTAGGTTCGAGCACTTCGCTCTCATGACCTGCTCCAGTGGTTGCGCCACTTTATATGTTAGCCCGACCAGTACTGGGACAAGGTTCGTGGGCAGGAAAGTTTCCGGCGCCGGCGGTCTGTGGCCCAGGGAGCTGTGCGGCCTGATGCGATTGTAAGTCTGGCGGTGCTGTTCGGACAGCACCTGCATCTCCAGCGGCGTATGGAAGACCTCACGTTCCAGCAACTCGTCCCTCGACTTTCCGTTGAAGCTCTCCACGTACCCGTTCTCCCACGGCTACCCAGGCTAGATGTACGGTGTCTTTGCTCCCACTCTTCCAAGCCACTCCCGAGCCGCCCTGGCGGTGAACTCAGGTCCGTTGTCCGAGCGGATGTGCTCCGGCACTCCCCTGGCTGCCATCAACTCGGCGAGGGTTTCAATCACATCTGAGGACCGGATGCCTCGCCCTGCCCGAATGGCCAGACACTCCCTGGTGTATTCGTCGATGACGGTCAGCAGTCCCACGGCGTGGCCGTCCCAGATCCTGATCTGGACAAAGTTATTGGCCCACACATTGTTTTCCCTTGTCGCAACACTTTCCGGCCGACCTAAAGAAAGAGAGACCCGGCTTGCGACGGGCCTCGTGCCTTTACTCTCTTGCGTCTCCAGAATCCCCTGTGAATTCGCAGTCTGGCGCCTTTCACACTTCTGAGAATAGCACCACAGCAACTTACTCAGGTCAGTCGACGGTTCGTTGCAGGTTTTGGCCGCATTCGTCCTTTTGGTTGGCTCTTTAAGTTCCATTTCGGCCATTTACTTGCTAACCAAACAGCCGCCCCCCCACCGCCGGGCCTGCCTGCTATCCCCTTCCCAGGTCTTGCAACTGGTTTGGAGACAACTCTGCACTTCCCCGATTCTATGGCGACTTCGTTTTGCTTAGTCCGGTGTCGCCGCTGGAATTTCTTTTGTTCGGGTTCAGGTCTCTGACGTGAAAATATCCCTTCCGAACCCACTTCGTTCACTTGGGTTGCGCTGTTAGGTAGCCTTGGGATTCTCTGCTAGGACCTCGGCTGACTTATCGAGTTTTCTGATTCTTGAGCCGAGTATTATCCGATGCCTCGGCACTGGTTCTTCGGGACCCTTTCCTTCTCTTGAGCCGGTTGAGGAACTTCCCTGGATTGGCCGGACTGGTAATTGTGTCGGTGAAAAGTTGTCCTTCCCTAGGGCTGACCCTCATCTGGCGGCAGACCTCGAAAACCGGGAGCCCCTCCTCCGCCTGGCGCGGGCCGCCTTTGGCCTGCGCCAGGCCTGTACCTGGACTTCTTCACAAGACGATCTTCCATTTCCGTTGGATTTGGATCATCCCACAAACCTCGCCTTGCCAATTGACAGTATTCGTGTAGCGGATCACTTGCATTGTGGTAATGGAGAGCCCTCGTGCTAAGGCGACGAGGACGTCGTCGTTCTCCGAAAGGTATTTGAAGCCAGGTTTGCCTTGGCGGAGCCGACGCCCGTCGCCGCGCCGCCCGGAATCCGCACTGTAACGTCGTTGCCCAGGGTCGTGGGCGTGACCACTACCCGGTACCCGATGAACTCCTCGTAAGTGAGTCCGCCCGCCGGTTCGCTCAGCGTGGCATTGGTCGCCACCAGATCACTGAGGGCAAAAGCGGTGACTTCCGTGGTGGACGCTTCCACCGGGAAATGGTAGCCGAATCCCACCGCGATCTCGAATGCGCCGGTAACCGGGTCCGGCACGTCGGGGAACACGAACTCCCCGTCCCGGCCTATGCCGTAGAAGCCCTCGGCCAGTATCCGCGACTTCAAAGTGGTGTCGGAGTTGAACACCTGCACAGTGACCTGGTTGGACTCCACCACTGCGCCGCCCTGCGTGGCACGAAACTTCACGAAGTATTTCAATCCCGATAAAAAGTTTTTTTCCTCCCCCATACCGGCACCGCCGTCGCACTCCGAAAGCCTGACATCGTTGAAGGTAAACGTGCCATCATCCTCCCAGGGCATCGCCGAGTTTTCGTCAAGTTCAGCGTACATGAGACCGAACTGGAACTCGTCCAGGTCAGAAACGGATACCCCATCGGGGGTCCAGCACATATCTGCGACGGCGTGGTTCTGGCCGGAAACGTTGCCAGTGCCGGTCGAATACGAAAGGCCGTCGATCACGGGGGGCTGAACGTCCGTCTCCGCGGAAACGATCGACGACGGGAGATTGCTGCGGCCTCCGGTGATGGTGGAAATGCGGTAGGAATAAACCGTGCTCGAAGCCAGCCCTCGGTGCATGGTACTGCGCAGACTGGTCCGGTCGCCAGTGTAATCAACGACGTTGTCCCAGTCGAGACCACCGTCGTCGGAATACTCGATGTGGTACCCGGTGATCCCGTCCCCGTCCCCGCCCCTCGGCTGATCCCATTCCAGCCATATGCTGTTTGAGCCCTTGGGGGACGCGGTCAGTAAGGGCGAAATCAATGACCTGAAGGAAGAGTTGGTGACAACGCGAGCGTCAAAAGATTCGGCATCGTTCCCCGCTAGGTCCTGGATCGCCCGCGCATCGTCACCAGTGGTAGGATCGGAGTAACTCAGGCTGACCGTCTGGCCTCGGTAGATTCTCAACCTTGGGATCAGCAGCACCCTTGTTGGAGAATTCTCCAGCAAGCTAACGGAGGCTATTTCGGCTGCGGAGCCATCCACGTTAAGGGAAAAATCCTCTCTGTTCGGAGCACCGGTGGCCGTACCGTCAATGGCCTCGTTGTAGTCCAGGGCGATCAAGTCGCCCCTGGAAAACACGTTGGCGTCCACTAAAACAGGGGCGGTCGCGTCCGTCGAATTGGTGTAGCCCCGGACGGACAATATCAGGTGTGAAGATCGGGTTGTGCTGGTGTTCCAGCCTGCTCCCCGGTTACGGCTGGTGTCGCCAATGCTCCATCCACTCAACCCGGACTGGCTATCCGAATTGGTTCGAGAGACGACAAAAGAACCGGCTTCCCGATCCACCGTCACCCAGTAGGTGGTGTTCGCAAGGAGCACCGTGTCGTCAGGGGCGCTGAATACCGTTGCAATTCCCGTCGAGGAGGGCAGCGGATCGGGGGTTGATCAGCGTGTACTCGGTGGCTCCGGGCCGGCCGCTGGAGTCCGCGCGTACGCGGACTGCAACGCCGTCCGAGCTGCTGAATCCCCCAATGCGGATGCTCACCTCTTTCAACGTATATCCACCGCCATTATCTCCGGTCGTGAAGGACGTGGCGTAGCCACTGCCGACGTTGTTCAATACCAAGATGTCGCGGGTGCTCGCGTCGGTGTTTTTCACCAGGTCTTCGGTATCTGGATCCTGGGCTTCCACCAAACCCGACATGAGAACCAGAAGGCCGATGACCAATAGCAGCACGGCGGCCATTGCGGGCATCCGCCTGCCTCGTCCGGCCCGAACTGGTTGGGTTAGCGTAACAATCCCTGGTTTGAACATTGCTTCAGCTGACTCCTTCTTCTTGTGTGCGAAGCGGCATTGAGGGCCCACGCCTGAGGCTGCGCGTTGCGCGACTGCCGGCCACTACGTTGGCGCGTATCTCCTGTGCCGTGGGTGGTCGTCGGGTGGAATAGCCGCGAATCCCCCCCGTTTCTTGGGGCATAGTTCGCGCGGTATCCGAGGTCGCATTCATCTGCGAGGGATTTCGGATTGCCAGCCAGAGCGAGCGGTTCGGAGCAGCACGCCGACCGAGCGGCTGCGAACGTCACTCGAACCGCCGTTCAGGAGAATACGGGTCAGTCGAAACAAAGTCTGTGAAAATCGGATTTTGCACAGACCTTGCAGGGTATGTGCATGATGATCGGCTCACACCAGTGCATCGACACCCCCTGCGCTCACCGATGTAACGCTCCGTGCGACTCATGGCAATCAGTGCCCTAACAATCGATCCAAGTACATTGCGATGGATTGACAGAAGCCCACCCCTGACAGCTGGCCGGCAATTGGCCCATGGCGTCAATAGCGCAGAGGAGTTGGGCCAGTGGAGTGGCGTGATCGTGTACCACCGGCGTGATGACTGACGGCAATAAATCACTCAGAGTAGCGTCTTGACAGGGGCGAGGGGAGATGGCGTTGACGGCGCGTCCTATTCTTCCTCGAGATCGTCAGGTGGCGGCGAGGCGGCGGTTTCCCGGCTGCGCTTGAGCCTGTAGCTCTCGCCGTTAATCTCCAGGATGTGGACGTGGTGGGTGAGCCGGTCCAGCAGCGCGCTGGTCAGTCTCTCCGAGCCGAAGACCTAGTTCCACTCATCAAAGAGGAGGTTGGTGGTCACCATGACAGAGCCCCGCTCGTAGCGCTGGCTGAAGGCCTCGAAGAGCAGTTCCCCACCGGTGAGGGACAGGGGCACGAAGCCCAGTTCGCCAAGGATCAGGGGGTTCAGCCGTGCCGGTTGTCTCAGTGAGTTCACCCTGGCTTCAATCATCAACAAGATTCCCGTCGACGCTGCTATCAACACGAGGATCGGTGGAAACGCCCCATCGGTTTACCTGCGCCGTCTGGACAACAACAAACGAAGAGGCCCCGCACAGCGTTTTGCGGACACATTGGATCGCTCCTGATCTGCCGGCCAAAGACCCGCTTGCCGATTGCTTTACAGAACTCGGTGAAGCAATGTTGGAATTGATAAGGCTTGCGACGGGGAAGACCGTCCCAAGAGGTCGGGAGATTTTCAGGAATGCGCTTGGCTCCGCCGAAATGGCGCAAATAGTCGACGAGTTTGGCAAGAGGACCAATGGCCACCATGGCGTAGGCGACTGGGCATACCAGGATGACGCCGTAGCCGCTGATTAGTTTCCGGGATCATTGGTTGGGACATTATCGATAAGGAAATGAATCACGGAATTGTCGAATCCAGCTATGGTGGGCCGTCCTGACTCACAAATTGAAGGCGCCCAAGCTAGTAGCCGGACATCGTTGAACTGATGGGTGGAGGAGTACCATAGTGCCAGTGGCCAAGGATAAGTTTGGGACGTGGAGTGTGGCTGATGGTGAAGCGGTACAGGGTACGGCTGGCGGAGGAGGAGCAACAGGGACTTAGGTCGCTGGTGTCCAGAGGGCGGGCGGCGGCCTATAGGCAGACTCACGCCCGCATCCTGTTGCTTTGCGACGAGAACCAGGCCGACGGCGCCATGAAGGACGAGGAGATTGCCAGGGCCCTGCAGGTGGGCACCGCCACGGTGGAGCGGGTGCGCCGGCGCTGCGTGGAGGAGGGTCTGGAGGTGGCCCTGGGGCGCAGGCAGCAGCTAAACCGGCGGCAGAGGAAGCTGGATGGTGCAGGGGAGGCTCGCCTGATTGCCTTGACCTGCTCCCAACCGCCGGAGGGCCGGGCCGGCTGGACCCTGCGACTGCTGGCGGACCAGCTGGTTGAATGCGAGATAGTGGACAGCATCAGCACCGAAACGGTGCGCCATACGCTGAAAAAAACGAACTCAAGCCCTGGCTGAAAGAGTGCTGGTGCATTCCGCCCCAAGGCAGTGCCGAGTTTGTCTGCGCCATGGAGGACGTGCTGGAGGTCTATCACCGCCAATACCGGGACAACGAGGTCTTGGTGTGCTTGGACGAGACCAGTAAACAACAGGTCAAGGAGACCCGGCTGGGCCGTCCATCCCGCCCCGGAGCGGCAGCTTCTTACGACTATGAATACGAACGCAACGGTGTGAGCAACCTTTTCATGCTGTTCGCCCCCCTGGAGGGATGGCGGCGGGTGGAGGTTACAGAGCGCCGCACCCGGCTCGATTGGGCCGAGGTGGTGCGGAAACTGGTGGATGAGGACTACGCTGACAAGGAACGGATAGTGCTGGTGATGGACAACCTGAACACGCATCATCCGTCATCGCTGTACGAGGCCTTTGAGCCGGAGGAGGCGCGGCGCATCGCGGAGCGGCTGGAGATACACTACACACCGAAGCACGGGAGCTGGCTCAACATGGCAGAGATCGAGATCGGCGTGATGGCCCGGCAATGCCTCGACCGCCGCATCCCGGACCGGGGCGTCCTGCGGAGGGAAACAGCAGCGTGGCAGGCTCAGCGCAACCTGGACGCCGTACGAGTGGACTGGCGCTTCACCACCGCAGATGCACGCATCAGACTGAAGTCTCTCTACCCATCAATACTACACTGACGGTCTACTAGTAGGGACGCACGCAGCGGACGCTCTTGGGGCCGCAATTTTGATTTACTCGCGTGCTTCAAAATGCATCGGGCTGATGTCCTGAACGGGATGACGGTATAACATCAGACTAGTAGACCAACATCCTTGAAATGATAGGTGAAATGCCGGATTGCTTGGCCATCGATTCCGTGAGCCAGGTTTGTCCGGGCAACGGCCCCGTACCAATCAACCCATCATTACAATGATTTCGGGCTACTAGGTCGCCTTATTCCGCAATACTTCCCCCATACCCTTCCCATAAAGGGAGGGTGCAGAATCCGCAGTGTTATCCTGAGCCAAGCCTATTGCAACTTGAACCGCGCAGGCACGAGCAGCATAAATGGGCAGTAACATGCGGGAGCCCTGGCGTATGAGAGAGAATTGGGTCAGGGCAATCGGCTTGGCAGGGTCGCGTTGGGAGTGGCGACACTGGTGGTTGTCGCCATCATCGTCAGTCAGCGGTAGGGTCAGGCCTGAGCCGGGATAGAACAGCCAAATAATCGCCGTCAGCACTTTATCGCGGCCGCTTGCGTTTCCCCCTGCCAGGGTGGGGCTGCAGCTGCAATTGGCGTTCCACCAGCACCTTGACGTGCCCGGCTAAGAACCCTTAGGTCTCGGAGGTATGGATAATTTCCTGCCAGAAGTTCTGTTCGTCATCGACGCTGGACGCCGTGAGTGTTACTGTCTGCGCTGTTTCCCAGTTCTCGGTGGTGAAGGTCAGATCACTCACATCGGCGGTTATGTGGCTTCCCGGAACCACCGTCAGCGAGACAGTAACATCCGAGTCCGGCTGGGAGTCCAAGGCAACCGTGTAGGTATCAGAAAGGCCTTCGGCCACGGTCAGGCTGTGGCTGCTGAGCACCGGCCAGATGGCTT
>CBDHDY010000032.1:0-12908 GCA_965261885.1 Dehalococcoidia bacterium | reverse complement strand
TTGTTCAGGAGGGCTCTGATGCACAATTGTGTGTGGTTCGCAGTGATGAGACTCCCGTGGTCATCGCCACCGGGATTTCCTTCGACGTACACCTCGGCTTCACCGACTCGGGCAGCGCCTTGGTATCCGACCAGGATAACCCTACATCTGTGGAGATTAACGCCAACGGCTCGGAATGGTGTACAAGCTTTAACACCCAGGATGTGGACTCCACTACCGACGTGCAGTTTGAGTTGCGCCGCACGCCACTTCACCCGAGAGATGCGCGACTATCGGCCAAAACAAGGGCGATAGTAAGGGTCATCGACCCTCCCGACTGCGCCGCCAATGGCGCGGTCACCGACGCGACCAACACCGGCCTCGAAGAAGACTGCAACGACCTTCTGACCGCGAAGGAATACCTCCGCGGCACTGCGACGCTGAACTGGTCAGACAGCCTCGCAATTGGAAGCTGGGAGAGGGTTACTCTCAGCGAAACCCCATTGCGGGTCACTGAACTGAACCTCGGAAAACAAGGGCCTCAACGGAACCATACCGTCGGAACTCGGTCAATTGGACCGTTTGAAGAAACTTCGACTCGGCGGCAACTCGTTGACCGGTGGAATCCCGACTGAACTGAACAGTCTCTTACGGATAGACGAATTCTACCTGAACAGCAATCGTCTCTCGGGCGAAATTCCGGACCTGCGCAACCTGGGAGGCTCGCTTGGGTCAACTGCGATCATCTATTTCAGGCTCGGGAACAACGAACTGACCGGAGATATACAGAATGTCCAGCTCCCTACAGAAAGAATGAAGGAATTGGACTTGAGCAATAACAGCCTCACCGGAGATCCTTCAGTTTTCCTGGAAAGCATACAAGGCAGCATTCAGCTCGGCCCTTCAGGCCTCACAAATATCCGTTTGTCCCAAAACAGCTTCGACACCTGTATCCCTCTATCCTTTCTTGAAGAGCTGGACGAACGCGCCAAGCGTGCCCCCTTTTCGGGCTTCTACGAGGCCTTCGCGGGTTTGCAACACGATTTCGGGAGCATCACCTGCGACCGCGTCCCATTCTCCCACCGTCCCGCGCAGGACTTCAACACCCTTGCCGCCGCGACGAACAACAACCCTGTGGGCATGTGGTCCGACGGCACGACCATGTGGGTGGCGGACACAAATGACGACAAAATTTATGCTTATGACCTGGCAAGCAAGGCAAGGAGATCGGACAAGGACTTCAATACCCTGTCTGTTGCGGGAAACAATAACCCTGAAGGCATCTGGTCTGACGGAACGACCATGTGGGTTGTGGACAACACGGACCGCAAGATTTACGCCTACAATTTGGCCACCAAGGCTAGAGACGCTGTCAACGACTTCGATGCCCCACCCGGCACGGAAAGCGGCTATCTGGACCACATCTGGTCTGACAGGACGACTCTGTGGCTGACACTGGCGTTAGGGCCGGCGAAAATCTTAGCCTACAAACCTGTCCACTAAAGCTAGAAATCTGGCCGGAAAGCCTTGTTCCGGAAGATGTATTCCGGCAGTGAGGCCGACGCAAGCAAGGCCAAGGTCAAAATTTGAGCGATCCGCGGAGGGACAAAATCTAGAGCGGCTCGGATGGTCCCGGCACGGAGGGCGCTCCCGACGCTGGTATCGCCGTCGGTGCCGGCCGGCAGTCCGGCCTTGGCGGCCACTAGGGTCAGGTTGGCCACCGTGGCCGCCAGATACAGCTGGAATCGCGTCTTGACCCTGCCGAAATAGCGGGACTGGCGGATGCCCAAATGGACCAGCCGGGCCAACCTGTGTTCCACCACCACTCGGCGCGCTCGATATTCGTCGTACCCGGCGCTCTGTTGCAATGCCCGGGCCTCCTGCAACAGGGCTTCCTGGGGATGGATCAGCACCCACCGTCCCCTCCTGCCTTTGGCCGAGATGCACTGGGACCGCAGTGGACAGGTCATACATTCGGACCCGTCGAACTGGAAGGCCCGCAGGCGGTGGACCCGACCCGCGGCATCCGTACGCCGTCCCGCCGGCACGATGTTGTGGGTGACCTGCCCCGCCGGACAGGTGCAACTGCCCGCCGCCAGGTCGATGACAAAGTCATCCTTGGGAAAGCGCTGCCGGTCGGGGCGGCCTGGCACCCGGGCTACCAGCCTGCGGCCCGCATCGGCGAAGGCTTGGCGGGTTACGCCGTCCCCATAGGCGGCGTCGCCCATGGCCTCCTGCACCGGCACACCAGTGTTGGCCTCGCTCTCCTCCACCAGCTCCAACGCCCCTAGGTTATCCGGAGCGTTGCCCGGCAACACCTCCACGGCAGTGATCAGCTGGGTGTCGGTGTCCACGACGATGGCCGCCTTGTGTCCGTCGAAGCGTCTCCTGCTGCTCTTGTGCCCGTGGCGCATCTCCGGGTCATGCACCGACACCATCCGGTCCTTGCTCACCCCACCCTTGAGGCTCACGCCGTCATCGCCGTCGCAGTCGCCGCTCTTTCGCTCAATGTCCTGGAGCAGCAACTGCCCCAGCAACTCCGCCGCCGCCACTATCTGCTGCCGCTCGGCGCTATCCTCGGGCAACTCCCCCTGCGCCTGCCGCGACAATTCCAGCAACTGGTCCGCGTCTCTCACAATCCCGGCGAGCAGGACCGCCCGTGCCCGCTTGTCCGACCAGTCGATGGCAGCCTCGCCCTTGATGCTGGAGGCAAGGTACCGCCCATATCCCTGGGCTTTGGCCCATTCCTTTGCGCTGATTCCCTCAACCTGCGCCAGCGCCCGCAGCAGCTTGACGATCCCGTCGGCCAACAGATTGTAGGTGTCCCTCACTGCGCCCCGGCCCAGAATGTTGGTCGTGTCCAGCGCCACCTTCATGCTGCGCCTCTTCAGGTAGCCCGACTCCCGGGCCAGCCTCAGGCTGGACTCGAACACCTCCCGCACCTTGTCGTGCAGGATCAGCTGGGCGCGGAACACCTGCAGCGTGCTCTTGGCGAAGGGCCTGTCCTCCACCTCAATCCCCAGAGCCACCTTCCAGCGAATGTCGAAGTCGGCCCGGGCCTTGGCCTCGGCGTCGCTCACCTTGTCGTGAGTCTGCAACAGAAGGGCAGTGGCCAGCAGGCTGGGTGGCACGCTGTCCCGGCCGTTGTCGGCGCAGTAGAACTCGCCGAAATCTGCGTCCCGGAACAGACGGCCCCGCAGCGAGGCCAGCAGACCGTAGAAGGTATCCCGCCCCACGTGGTCCAGATACAACCGGTCTGCTTCCCACAGACCCCTCTGGTCCGAACGCTCTCCCAGCATTCTCAGCCCTCGCTACCCTTGTTGACCCCAATTATAAATGCTCGGCGACTCAAACCACTTTCCGGCCAGATTTCTAGTACTACAACGACGAGTTGTTTGGTAGGATAGCTGGCCAGATGATGGTGGGCGGTTTGGGTGATGGATGCGGCGAGCTTCAAGCGGGTCTACGACAGCTTTCAGGAATTTCACGCCTTTTTTGCGGACTCCTTCGGACGCAAGCAGTGGCGGGAGCACAGCCGGAACTATCTTCAGGCTCTGCTGGTGCAGGCCGGGGAGCGGCGCAACGCCGAGAACCTCTCCGAATCGGTGGGCATCTCCGCCCGGGCGATGCAGCGTTTTCTCACCGAGGCCCGGTGGTCCGATGACGCAGTAATAGGGCGATTGCAGGAATACTTGGCCCCCAAGCTGGGGCATCCCGAGGCCGTGTGGGTGTTCGACGGCAGCGACTTTCCCAAGCAGGGGAGGAAATCGGCGGGAGTGGCCCGTCAGTACTGCGGCAGGCTGGGGAAGGTGGCCAACTGCCAGGGTGGGATGTTCCTGGCCTACGTCAGCCCGCTGGGCCGGGCGTTGGTGGACAAACGGCTGTATCTGCCCCAGGTTTGGGCTTCGGACGATGTTCGGTGCGCGGCGGCGGGGGTGCCGGCGAAGAGACGCAGCTACCGTTCGAAGACGGAGTTGGCCTTGGAGATGCTGGCGCAGGCCATGGAACTGGGCCATCTGGAGGCCGGGTGGGTTGCCGGAGATGACGCCTTCGGGATGTCGCCGTCATTCCGGGAGGGACTGGCGGCCATGGGTATGCGGTACGTGCTGGACGTTCCGGGCGGCACCACGGCTTGGCCTTTGGAGCCGGGTTGGACCAGTCCGGAATATCAGGGGTTCGGGCGCCCCCGCAAACCCAGGCTGCGGAATGGGCAGCGCCGGACCATGGAGCAGCGCAGTGACGAGTTGCCGGAGGAGGCCTGGCGGGAGATAACGGTGGCAGAGGGAAGCCAAGGGCCGCGCACCTACCGGTTCAGCGCCCAGCGGGTGCGGGTTACCAGGAGGCGCAAGCCCGGCGAAATCCACTGGGCGCTCTACCGCCGGAACCTGGACGGCAGCGAACCTCGCTACTACCTGTCCAACGCACCCGAGGACACAACTTTGGAGACTCTGGCATACGTGGGCGGTTCCAGGTGGCGCATAGAAACGGAGTTCGAGACTGAAAAGGGCGAGGTGGGGCTGGACGAATACGAGACCCGGAGTTGGGCAGGCTGGCATCACCACATAGCCATGTGCCTGCTGGGCGGAGCGTTCTTGCTGGGCCTGCAGCAGGATTGGGGGGAAAAAGATGCCCCGGATCACCCGCCCGCAGGTGTACCGGGTGGTGCGTGAGATGCTGCCCCGGGAGCGGTTCGGGCCCGATCAATTGCTGTTGTGGCTGGAGGATACGCAGCTACGCAACGAACGGGCGCGCCGCTCCCACGAGAGACGCCGCTCCGCCCGCTGTGAAGGCAGAATGGACCCTCCACCCTGAACCCGTCGTTGTAGTACTAGGGACGAAGAGAAGGACTTCAAAACCCTGGCCGCGGGGAATACTTTCACTGCCGGCGTGTGGTCTGACGGAGATACCATGTGGGTGGGCGACTATGACAGTGACAAGATCTACGCCTACTACATGCCACCCAATACCGTGGGTGGAACGTTCGAAACCGACACCTCCACTCGCTTGGTCATAGACCCTACCGACCCTGACCCCGACCCCGATCCACCCGACCCCGACAAAATCGAAGTCGAAATGTGCGTCGCCGACGTCAAGGCTGCGAACGGCGCCGAAGAAGTGTCCGGCGGCGTCACCCTCGGCGACACCATCACCGGCAAGTGGGAAGCCGGCTGCCCCTCCATCACCCGCGGCGCTCGCCTGGCCAAGTACTACACCCTGACCGTGCCCATCATCAGCGGCGTCAAGATAGCGCTGGACTCCCACCTCGACACCTACCTAGTGCTGCGCAGCGGCGGCCTTTCCGGCAGCATCATCGCCGAGGACGACGACGACGGCGAGGGCAACAACTCCCTGATCGAACAGACCCTTCCCGCCGGCGAATACACCATCGAGGCCACCACCTTCTACTCCGACGGCGTGGAGGCAGAGTTCACCCTGACGGTGACTTCCGTGCCCAGGGTGCTGTACGACGGCCCGGTGTCTGCCGTGGCCCATAGCGGCTACGCTCCCACCGGCCCTACCATGACGGTGCGGCTGCTGCCAACGCTCCCCCGCGGCACCCTCGAAATCACCATCAACGACGCCGACGGCTTTGGCACCGGTACCGGCCCCCTCGGCGGTCCCTGGGGCACCGCCTCCAGCGCCGGCACGGTGATGATCGCGCTGTCCCGGTCGGTGTGGCTGGAATACGACGACTTGAAAGTCGAGGTCGAGCAGGCAGGAACCTGGTCAACCCACACCCTGTCGGAAGAGGAGAGTCTCCTTGCGGATGAAGGCACGGGCGGCGACTTCGCGACCACATTGGACCTGTTGCCAGCGCTGATCGAAAACGCCGAGGACGCCTCAAGCCTGATCGACTCGTTGAACACCCTGATGTCGTCGGCCTCCGTACCCGCAGCGGCGCCCGATTACTCAGCCCTGGACAGCATCTTCTCCGAAAGCCACGCCAACTGCGTTTCCCAGGTGACCGCGCCCTGGCTGGTGAAGGCCTCCGATACCACGGGCGTCCGGGTCTCGGTGCCGGTGGAAGACCTGGCCGGCAGTTACCTCTCCGTCGCCGCCAGCTTCGTCGCCAACGGGGACGACCAGGCCCTGGCCCAGTTCCACGACCTACTGGACACCGAGCAGGACACGCCGACCTGCACAAGACCCGATTCCGAAGAAGAATAGCCCCGCTTTCATCCGCATGGCCTGACCGGTTAGCTGTCTCCTCCTCACACGTGAGCCAGTTTGCCGGTGCTTTCCTCCGAACCTTCGCCTGCCGGGCTGGTGTAAAGTGGCGAAGAGCCGGGCCGAAGGCCTGGCATCCCTAGCCGAAACCGCAGGAGGATAGCCATGACGGTTCTGTCAGACTACTCGGACAAGTATGAAACGGTCAGCGTGCACCGCGAGGACGGGATACTGCAGGTCACCTTCCACTCCGGCGACGGCAGCCTGCTCTGGGGCGAGGCCGCTCACCGCGAACTTGGCTACGCCTTCGCCGACATCGGCGCGGACCCGGAGAACAGAGTGGTCATACTCACCGGCACCGGCGACGACTACTGCGCCAATTTCGAACCCAACCGTCCCACCCGACGCATGCCCAGGGACTGGGACAAGACCTACTGGGAGGGCAAGCGTCTTCTCACCAACCTGCTGGAGATCGAAGTGCCGGTCATCGGCGCCGTAAACGGCCCCGCCACCATCCACGCCGAGATTCCGGTGATGTCCGACATCGTCCTCGCGTCGGAGACCGCCACCTTCCAGGACGCCCCTCATTTCCCCCGCGGCGTGGTGCCCGGCGACGGCGTCCACGTGGTCTGGCCCCTGCTGCTCGGCCAGAACCGCGGCCGATACTTCCTGCTGACCGGGCAGACCCTCTCCGCCCGGGAAGCCCTTGACCTCGGCGTCGTCTCCGAGGTGCTGCCCGGGGACCGGCTGTTGCCTCGCGCCTGGGAGCTTGCCCGTCAACTGGCCGAACGGCCTCCGCTCACCCTGCGCTACAGCCGCGTCGCTATGACCCTGCAGCTCAAGCGCCAGATGCAGGACATGCTCGGATACGGCCTCGCCATCGAAGGCCTCGCCGCCGTCGACGTGTCCCTGTCGCAAGAACAGTAACGCCGACATCGCACCGGAGGGGAGACGACTAGGTACCCGTCGACGTTTCCCCTTACGCAGTTTCCTGCGGATGAGAGATGGCCTCTTTCATGCGTACAGCCGGTTCAGGTTAGCGTGGTTGTCCGGGTCCAGGTCCCTGCCCTGCAACGCCGGGTGGTCATGGCCGTAGCGGTGAGCGCGGAACACGGAGTTGGCGTACCCCGAAATGGAGCCTCCGACGCCGTATCCGCTGCGCGCCATGAACGGGTTGATGTACTCCCACACGATTTCCCTGCCGGGCGTCACCTCGAAGATGCGCCCCGGCGCGCCCTCGCAGATGAGCGTGTTGCCGTTGGGTTGGCGCTCGGCTCCGCTGATGTGGTAGCTGTAGAAGGAGATGGGCGGGTCTCCCTTGTATTCCCACGCAATTTCGTCGGTGGCAGGATCCACCTCGATGACCCTGGAGTGGGTGAAGCCGCTCTTGTGCGGCCCGTTGTCGAAGATGAGCACCCGCCCATTTTCCAGCATCGTCGGATTGTGCTGGTGCGAGATTTCCCCGCGACCCCACTTCCAGCGGAAGTCTCCGCTGGCCCGGTCCACGATGCCCACGGTGTCCGTCTGCCGGAAGCTGACCACGAGGTCACCCTCCGGTGTCACGTTCAGCGTGTTCTGGTGCGTCCACTCTGCGCGGCCCTCCAGGAAGCAGATCCGGTCTTCCTCGAAATCGAGATGCTCCCACGACTTCCACTCGTAGACCACCTCACCGGCGGGGGTGACCTCCCGCACCATGTCGCCCAGCATACCCAGGTCATCGCTGCCCGACTCGTGGCCGCCCTTCACCTGCCGCGTCACTTCCTCCGGCAACAGTTCCCAGGTCAGCACCAGCGTATTGCCGTTGGGCAACCTCTCGAAGTCGTGGTGCAGGAACGGGTAACGGTATTCCCACACCACGTTGCTCTCCCAGTCCAGCTCCAGGATGGCTCCGGCGACCGTCCTCCCGCCCCTTGGCAGCAGTTCCCGCTCCGGTCGGCTCAGGAACGAGACCTCCTCTGCTGCCGGGCCCGTACGCAGAAGCAGGTTGCCGTTGGCCAGCAGATACGAGTAGCCGATCCCTTCGTTGCAGTGCCAGGCGTGGCAGACCCGCCCCTCCATGTCGATGAGGCGGGCATCGTGTCCGCTGACGTTGGTGATCAGGGTGTAGCCCCGGTAGGCCTGCTGCGGCGCGTAGTGAATCAGCCCGTTCGGATGGTTCGTTGACCAGCCCATGGTCGCCTCCTGAGTGCTGTTAGAGGGTGTTCGACAAATCCCCTCTCCCCTTGGAGGAGGGTTGGGGTGGCAACGTCGCCATGAATCCCGCACCCCGTCGGACGGCAAGCGAATATAGACTACCCCATCTCGATGGTCAATCAGTCTCATTTAAGCAATCAGTCTCATTTAAGGTGGTAAACTCAACTCGCCGAACGAAATCTCACCGATACCGTATCGAAACGCCGAAGGAGGCTTCATGTCGACTCAAGCCGCCGAAATCAGCAACATGAGGCTCATCTCCCACGTGGACCTCAACGGCCACAACAACATTGGCGAGGGCATCGACCTGCACCAGACCGCCAGCGGCCGCCGCATCCTCCACATGGCCCATGAGAGCGCGCCCAAGGACTTCACCAGCGTCGATGTCACCGACCTGAACAACCCGAAGGTCGTCGCCCAGACCGACCTCGACTACAACCACCTGCGCTCCAACTCCTTGTCCATCGTCGGCGACACCATGCTGGTCGCCTACCAGTCCCGGGAAGCCGGCCAGCCTGGCACCGGCATGGGCGTGTTCGACATCGCCGACCCCGAGAACCCGAAGCGCATCGCCTTCTACGACGCCCAGGGCCCCGGCTCCCGCGGCTGCCACTGCCTGTGGTGGGTAGACGGCGACTTCGCCCACCTTGCCACCGGCACCCCCGACTCGCGTCCGACCGACCCGAAGGACGACCAGTTCTACGTGATTATGGACCTGAGCGACCCAGCCAACCCAAGGGAAGCCGGCCGCTGGTGGCTCCCCGGCACCCAGGAAGGCGACGACGCCCCGCCCCCGGCTCGCCACCCCCAGTTCGACGTCGGCCACAGCGTCCACAACACCAACGTCTACCCCAACCGGCCCGACCGCGCCTACTGCGGCTGGAAGGACTCCGGCGTCATCACGCTTGACATCTCCGACGTCTCGCGGCCGTCGCCGGTCGGCCAGCTCAACTTCGCGCCGCCCTTCCCCGGCTTCACCCACACCGTGCTCCCGCTTTTCAGCCGCGACCTGCTGGTGGTGACCCAGGAGGCCACCATGCTCGGCGGCGCCGACTACCCTAAGCTGGTGTGGATGATGGACAACCGCCTCGAAAGCAACCCCGTCATCATCAGCACGCTGCCCATGCAGGACACCGGCGACTTCTTCAGCCGCCCAGGCCGCTACGGGGCCCACAACATCCACGAAAACCGGCCCGGCCCCCTGTCCCTGCAGTCCGACACCCTCGTGTACGCCACCTTCTTCAACGGCGGCATCCGAGTCTTCGACACCACCAATCCCTTCCAGCCGCAGGAAGTCGCCTCCTTCATCCCGCAGATTCCCGAGGGCGCCGACGCCAACGGCATCAACGACGTCCACGTCGACGAAAACGGCATCGTCTACGCCGTTGACCGTCTCCACGGCGGCCTCTACATCCTCGAACTCAACATCTAAACCAAAGCCAAGGTGAAATACGCAGACGCATAGGGTGAATTTGTGAGGGAACTGGGTTAGCCGGTCTCAGGAGTAGCGGGGGGTTGGTGATGGGTGTGAGGGAGATAGACCGGTCTCTGGAACAATGGCAGATGGGGGTCAAGGATTTGCGCCGGCGGATGATTCTGGCGCCCACACCCAGGGAGCGGGAGCGGTGGTACGCCCTCTGGCTCTTGGCGCAGGGCTGGACAGCAACGGCCACGGCGGAGGCGCTGGAGCGGGACCCCCACACCATAGGACGGTGGGCTTCAGGACGGTGGGCTTCGGTTTTCGGCGAGGGAGGGCCAGCGGCCTTGATATTTGAGCAGACCGGTGGTTCCCCCCCGTCCTTGACGAGACGCAGCAGGCGGAGTTGAAAGGGGCGGTAGGGCAACCGCCCGCTGAGGCGGGCATCGAACTGGCCAACTGGTATTGGAAAGGAGTCCGGCAGTTTGTCTTGGAACGGTTCGGGGTCAGTTTGAGCCGCAGCAGTTGTCTGAACTGGCTGCACCGGTTGGGATTTGCCTTCAAGCGGCCCAAGAAGCGTCTGCTCAAGGCGGATGAGGGCAAGCGGGAGGCCTTCGTGGCGGAGTATACCGCCCTGAGGGAGGAGGCCCAACGGACCGGAGCCAGGATATTCTTCGCCGATGAGGCCCACTTCCGGGCCGATGCAGAGTTGCGGGGCAAGTGGGTACTGAGAGGAGAGGCTGCTCTGGTGGACTCGACCAGTCCGCGGTATGGGGAGAAGGCCAGCTATTATTCGGCGGTGTGCCTGGAGACGGGTGAGGTGGAGTGGATGGAGTTGCAGGGGAACAGCAACGCCGGGACCTCGGTTGACTTCCTGAAGCAACTGAGGGGAAAACACCCTGAGCCGATGCGGGTCATCTGGGACAATGCCCCGGCCCACCGTGGGGAGGCGATGCGGGAGTACCTCAGGACGCCTGGGCTGGAGTTGAGGTTGGTGAACCTGCCGGGGTACAGCCCGGACTTCAACGGGGATGAGGCGATCTGGGGTTGGGCGAGAGAGGAGGCCACCGGCAATCTGTGCTTGGGAAGCAGGGAGGCGGTGCAGGAGAAGGTCGGCAAATTCCTTGCCGGACTGGCCAGCCGCAAAGACGAGGTGAGACGGCGGTGCCGGACAGTCTTGCAGTCACGGGGTGAGGCGCTCCTGCGAGCCTCCCGGACCGATTCTCAGCCTCCGGCAAATGCACATCCCACCTTGGCTTTGGTTTAGCTCCATTGCCGTCGAATGCCCGCAACAGGTGAAATCATGTCAACCGCATCCACCAAGGCCCAGACCGTCATCCGGAACGCCAACGTCCTCACCATGGACCGCGACCGCCCGCGCGCCCAGGGCGTGGCAATGAGCGACGGCCGCATCGTCGGCGTCGGCAGCAACAACGACGTCGAAACCTTCATCGGCCCCGGCGTCCAGGTGCTCGACCTGGCCGGCAGCACGGTGCTCCCCGGCTTCATCGACGCTCACATCCACGTCCTGAACAGCGGCATCCGCCACGTCATGGCCGCCGACTGCGACCTGCGCTCCATCGCCGCAATCCAGACCGCCCTCCGCGACCGCGCCGAGACCACGCCCCCGGGCCAGTGGGTGCAGGGCTTCAAGTTCGACGACACCAAGACAGACGAAAACCGCTTCCTGTTCGTGGAAGACCTCGACGCGGTGAGCTCCTTACACCCCATCTTCGTAGCCCACCGCGCCGGCCACATCTACTACCTCAACAGCATGGCCCTGGAGCTCGCCGGCTTCGACCGCGACACCCCCGACCCGCCCGGCGGCCGCATCGGACGCCACCCAGACACCGGCGAACTCAACGGTGTCGTCTATGAGCGCGCCATCGAGCACGTCCGCTTCGAACTCATCCCGTCCGACACGCCGGAAATACGCCGCGAGGGCCTTCGCACCATCTGCCGCATGCTCACCGAGGTCGGCCTCACCAGCGTCCACGACGCCCGCGTGGTCCGCGACGAGTTTGTCACCTACCAGGAGGGCCGCGACGCCGGCGACCTGACCCTCCGCGTCTACGCCCTGCTGTACCACCCACATTTTCCGTCCCTGCGCGAGGCGGGACTGAAGACCGGCTTCGGCGACGAAATGCTCCGCCTCGGCGGCATCAAGATGGTCGCCGACGGCGCTATCGCCGCCCGCACCGCCTACCTCTCCGAGCCCTACGTCGGCAGCGACTGCGACCACGGTATCCTCGCCATGACCGCCGAGGAAATCGAGGAAAACGTCATGGAGATGCACCGCGCCGGCTTCCAGGTGTGCATCCACGCCAACGGCGACCTCGCTATCGACATGGTGCTCGACGCCTACGCCAAGGCCCAGGCCGCCGACCCGCGTCCCAATCCCAGGCATCGCATCGAGCACTGCACCCTCGTCAACCACGACATCCTCGGCAAGATGCGCCGCCTCGAGACCATCGCCACCCCCTTCTGCACCTACGTCTACCACCACGGCGAGAAGATGCACTTCTACGGCGAGGAGCGTCTGCAGTGGATGTTCGCCCAGCGTTCCTTCCTCGACTACGGCGTGGTCGGCACCGGCGCAACCGACTACCCGCCCGGCCCCTTCCAGCCGTTGCTTGGAATCCAGAGCTGCGTCACACGCACCGACAGCCGCGGCAACGTCTGGGGCCCCAACCAGAAGGTGACCGTCGAGGAGGCCCTCCGCATCTACACCATGCACAGCGCCTACGCCTCCTTCGAGGAGAACGTCAAGGGCTCCATTGAGGTTGGCAAGCTCGCTGACTTCGTCGTCCTCGGCGAAGACCCCACCGCTGTCGACCCTTTCGGCATCAAGGACATCGCCGTCGAACGCACCATCATCGGCGGCCGCACCGTCTACGAAGCCTGACGACCCCGAAATACCTTCGCGCATACCCAAAACAAGAGGGAGCGGCCGTCCCGCTCCCTCTTTCCTTGCACTCAGACCTCCCCGGCGGTCACGGCACCGCCCCTTCCCTCCGGAACACCTCCGCCAGCTTCTCCACTCCTTCCCATATTTCGGCCTCCGACGGCAGGGCGAAGCACAGCCGTATGTAGCTCGCCGCCGCATCCGGGTCCGCCGACCAGTCCGGCCCCGGGTTGAACGCCACGCTCT
>CBDHDY010000031.1:0-28920 GCA_965261885.1 Dehalococcoidia bacterium | reverse complement strand
GGGGGGGAACCACCGGTCTGCTCGAATATCAGGGCCGCAGGCCCTCCCTCGCCGAAGGCCGACGCCCAACGCCCGATAGTGTGGGGGTCCCGCTCCAGCGCCTCCGCCTCCGCCGCTGCCGTCAAGCCCTGAGCCAGCAGCAGGATGGCGTACCACCGCTCCCGCTCCCGAGGTGTGGGAGCCAGAATCATCCGCCGCCGCAAGTCCTTGACTCCCATCTGCCATTGTTCCAGAGACCGGTCTATCTCCCTCACGCCCATCACCAACCCCTCGCAATTTCTGAGACCAGCTACCTCGGTTCCTTCACAAATTTACCCCATGCGTCTGCGCATTTCACCTTGGCTTTGGTTTAGGTGGCATTTATCTAGCCTCCTCGAAAGTCGCGGTTGTCAATTTCCGCGGTCATTGACCCACCCTGGAAGCATGGCGATTCGATAAATATCAGGTTGCTGTTTGCCGGTCAATCACCTTCTATTCGAGGCAGTAGGCCGGCAGGACGTATTGTCGTCGATCAGGAGTGGCCGAACTGTATAATCTGCATGCAATCAGCAGATCCGATTTGCGCAGGTGCAGCCATGTTGAACTCCATCGTGCGAAGAACGGTCTGGACCGTTGCCGGCGTATGGGCGGTCCTGATCCTCGCGGTGGTAATCCAGTCCATATTGGGCGTCACGGTAGGGGGCGCCAGGCCGGAAGCCAGCCGGCTGATAATCATGATGACGCTGCCGTTCACGGTGGGCACGTCCGTAGTGGCCATTGGCGCGGCAATGGCCAGCGGGTGGTGGCAGAGCCGCCGGCCGGCTGCCAGCGGGAACGAGTGAAATGGTAAAGTTGCACCTGGAACTGGAGGGCGACGTGGGCGAGGTGTTCCGGGTGCTGCGCCGCATCGGCGGCGGGGGTAATGAAGACGGCGAGGTTCGGGATGGGCCGCGCCCTGCCCCAACGGAGGAGAGAGCATCGGCGGTGGGCACTGTTCCGGAGCCGGGGACAACGGCAACTTCTGCAACGTTGGCGCTCGGCCGCTGGACGGAGGAGTCGGCTGCCGACTTCACGGCGAGCCTGGATGTCGTGGCCGGGCGGGTGTTGTGGCACGTGTGGCGGGCGGGCGAAAGGGGCATCCATCGGAACACACTCTGCCAGAGGACGGACCTTTCGCCGGTGGAGTTGCGCTCGTTGCTGATAAGGATGGGCCGCGTGCTGGGGAGGTCCCAGCGGGAGCGGGGCATGGCGTTGTCGCGGCCGATGGCGGCCAACAGCCCGTTGCAGAGCTATTTCGTCGATCCCGAATTCGCCGCGGTGGCGTCCGATCTGTTCAACGAGAATATGCCGGACTAGCTGCCCAGTGGCTTGCGGGGCCCTTGACGACTGCGTGTCATACGGCGCCTGGAAGAGCCAACCGTGCAGCGGTTGTTGAACACGCTGCTGATAATAGTCTGCCTGTTGGTTATGCTGGCCTGCGGAGGTGTGACACCGACGACCGTATGGTGCGTCGGTACGCGGTATGCCTGACGGACACCAGCACCACCCTGCATCGCCTGACCACGTCCGGCGCCAGCGGCACCGTAATGCTGAGCGCCGAGGCGAAGGAGGAGCGGTTGCGTGGTCAACTGGAGAAGGGGGAGTTCACCATGGGTGAGATCAGGGCCGACTACGCCCGCTACTGTAAATAGGAGCCGGCGAGAGCTGCGGGAAGAACGCGGGCGAAAGGCGCTTGGGTAAGGCGCAGTCCGGTATCAGAATGGTCCCCGCCAGGCTAATGCCAGGTGCGCTATGGTGGCGACGGAATGCGTCGCTACGGGCGTGGATTGGATGGCTGGAACGACGACCCGGGGGCGGATGATGTGGCGCATCCGTAATCAGGGAGGGTCAAAACGGGGCGGCGAAATCCGCCATCGGGCCGGCGGTAAGAATCCCCGCACGGAATGGTTTACGTAATGACCCTTATGCGAACCACGGCGAGTATCAATAAGATAGCAAGATACCGCACACCTGCACGGTGTACGGGCCAACCAGGTTCGCTGATGCGTTGCAGCTAGCCTTTCCGACGCTGGTGGTCACCTATCCCAACATTCGTGGCTGCATCTGCCGGGAGACCCTGTGCGACCGTAGTTCAGTAACCTTTCGATGGAGGCAATGCGACGACCCGGTCAATCGCCGCCGAGGTGGTCATAGGGTTGGCAAAGATGCGTTCCCACTCCGAGAAGGCCGGTTTCCGGCGGTGCGGCCGTTTCGGGGAGGCAGCACGACAGAACGTTGTCGACAACGGGCCCGCTCGGTCTCGGTGACTTGCCCCACCTGCCCCCGTTCCTCAACGGTTACCAGCTGAGTTGAGGTGTATCGGCTGGAGAAAGAACTAACAGGGATCCGTTCAGCTCGCGGTCAGAGGCAGCTTTGCGACCGGTTCTTCGAAGGTCATCGGAGTTGCGGTTGCGGACCGCGGTTCGATGTAGATGTCGCCATCACGACGGCCGCGTGACTGCCGGACAAGGTAACCTTCTCGGTCCAGATTTGCCAACCTATTTGTTGCAGCGCTCGGCTTGATTCCCTCCGTAGCAGCAAGAGTGGACGCCGTAACTTGGCCGCCCAATACGATAATGGTGTCCAAGGTGCCTCTCGCTGTATCCGTCAAGTCACCGACTGGAGCGCCATCTCTGAGGTCGAACGGCGAAGGAGAAAGATAGAGCGGCAATTGATGTGCCTGCGCCATGTAACGAATGGAATCACCCACACCTGGGTCGGCGGTGCTGATGACGAGTCGAACCGTGCCGTATTCGCCGCCGCGAATACGCTGGGCGAGCGGGAGGATCAATTCTTGCAAAGCCGAGGGGGTGAACGATATTCCCGCCAGGTCTAGGACAAGAATCTGCGGAGCATCAAAACCGTTGAGCTTTGCAGCTAATTGATCGCGAATGAGTGCCGCATGCTCTCGGTTCTTCAGCAGTAGGGTATTCCCTGGGCTGTCGTCTGAATTGCCCCTGAACAGGCTCGACAAAAAGACCATTCGTGCTTTAGGTGATTCTGCCATAGTGGTGGGGATTATAACTAAACTACTCAAGGAGGGGTAGCCTCAGAAACAGGGGATACATCGCCCATGGGAAAGGAAAGCGCTGGGAATGGGTCTGCGGCAATGCCTCTGCTTCGATATTTTGCCTGATAGGCGGCAATAAAATAGCGGTCCTCACAGATACAGGTGCCCGTGCCTACCTTGAGCGCTGGCTGAGGGGAGGGATCTCCCAGGGGGCGCAAGACATCCAGTCGGCGCACTGAGGTCCGGCGTTGAACACCGTCGGTCAACACGTCGCGTACTGTTTCAGCGGCCAGCAGCACACCGGCGAGGGCCGATTGGAAAGCAAGCGGAACTTGCAGTTCTCTCGGAACCTCGCCGGCTTCTCCGAGGGGAATGATGCCGCCCCCGCAAACACCCTCAACCCAAAGATCACGTATCGGCCTACCCACATAAGCATCCAGCGTCTTGGCTGGAACATTCCAAGCCGAAGCAATCGCCTCACAGAGATCCCGGTCGATCCCCTCCATGCTACCGAGTAGAAAACGAACCCGATTCTGAAATTCAGGGACCTTCAGACCTTCAGCAATGATCTGGTCTTCGTTCTTGGATTGCTGAATTGGTAGATAAAGACACGCAAGACATGCACCTTCACCCAAGAAAGAATGACAGGACACGCCGAGATCGCCGACTTGAGTCCACCCGTTGACGATCCATCGCGGCAGACTCCCTTGGACGGCGCGTCTGTCATGAGCGGAGTCGAGCGCAACCAAAACGCGTTCCCAATTGTAACCTTTGGCTCCGAGGAAGGACGCCCAGGATCCATGATAAGGGCGCGCCTGCAGTGCGCCCCGAAATTCCTTGCCGACAATCTCAACCTTGATACAACCTTCGTCGCCTCGTTCACAAAGAACGTAACGCTGGAGGTTGCTAAGATCGATGGTTTGCGGGTCGACCAGGTAAATCTGGCCGGCCAGCGGCGCGCGGGCCAAGGCCCAGGCGGCACTGTTGCCAACCGCGCCAACACCCACCAACACCAGGGGATCGGTCAAGGTGGTCGCTTTGAGCTTGGGAAAGGAGGCGACGTCGGAAGGGAAACTGATGTCAGCATCAACCAAAGCTGAACCGTTGGGAACGAAAAGGAGGCGAAACAGATTGGCTGCCGCCAGGCAGGCGGCGAAGCCGGCTCCAAAAGGATTGCCTAGGTCGCTGGTCCTATATGGCCCCTCAGTACCCACTCGGGCCGACCAGCCGTCACAGCCGGCATGTATGGTTGGTGCGTCGATGATCGGCGCATCCACGCCGACCGCGAGGCAAACGTTGGCAGTACCCGTCCGAGATACCTTGATGTTGGGGTTGATGTTACTGGCCAACACGGTTAGTTCATCAGCGCATTGACCGCCGGCGGGAACAGTTGCAAGCGTAAGGCTTGGATATAAGCGAGCCGCTAGCCTTACCGTGAGATCGAGGAGTTGGCGGCCATCGCGAGTGGTAGCCGCCTCCTCGCCAAAAGAGATGGCCACCTTGGTACCATTGAGTTTTTCGATGAATGCGTCTGTTTGAAATCCCTGGAGTACTTGCGAGAGGGCGACTGCGTCGCGCGGGAAAAAGTCAGCTAGCGCCATTATCAACAACCTCTATCAAATCATTCAATGGACCGGTGAACGTGCGCCAGCGGCCTCGCTCAAGACGATAGACAGCGATATCGCTTGCCCCCCAACCATCGCGGCCGAAGAATGGAAGAACGATGGACAAGCTGCCTTCCAGTGTGGCGATCGGGTACGTGTCGTCAGTGTATGAGTGATAAGCATCCGCTGGATGACTGTGGACCTGCACGCCTATGACTTGCCGGGCCTCGTAAAGCCACACGTTCAAGCGATGGAGTTCGTAGCCGTCAACCCTCACACAGAGTCCGGCGTCGAGCTTGTAAGAGGACTGCTCAGGGACGTGCGTCTTGGCGACTGTGAAAGTATCGTCGTCACGCCTGCCCGACCAAACTACGAACAACTCGTAGCCATCTTGCCCTGCAGTGCGGATTGCATCCTCGGTTTCTCGTAGGGCGCTTGCCTCGATTCGAAACCGCCCCACACCTCTTAGCGTCATGCTGGGGGCTCAGAGACAGCAAAGGTAACTTGAGGCGCCAGGTTGACGTGGAAGCCGGTCACCGTTTCGATCCCGTATTTGGAAATCACTTCCAGTAGACGAACCAAGCGGCCTTCGCCGGCAGAGCGGTGCAACTCCCACGAGTCACCGGAATGGCCAGGGTGATCGTGGTACTCCTTGACTCCGGCAATGCAGAGGAACGGCAAATCTTCAGGAGAGTGAGCTTGCATCAGATCTTGCGCAGTATTCAGTTGCAACTTGGGGAGGCCAGGAACAGGCGTGGACATTTCCGGTCCAGGGATCATGCGAGGGAGCCGAATTGGGAGTTCCTTGTTCAAAAGCAATCGTCCAGAGAAAGGATCAACCAAGCGAACTGAGGGCGGTTCAGCATCGTAGTTCGTATAGTCGAACTGTACAGCCGTCACTATTGCCGGTGGGCTGGTGTTGCTTGATGCCAGAACAACAACCGCCGTAGGCCAGTCCGCCTTCACCAAGAACCAGCCTCGGGCTCGATAATCAGCTTCGAGAAAACGGTAATCGGTGATCTCGCTTTCGAACTTGGCGCGGGAAACCGCAGGGTCTACATACTGTTCGGTCGCGTTAACCATTGCCACCAACCCCTGCTTTCAGGTTTAGGAACAGCCGAGTCTTGTCCGAGAAGCCGTAGTCCTCGATTGTTTTGTTCAGGTCGAGGAGGGTCCCATCGGCGTCGCGGAGTTCCCAGTTTTCTGGCGGCTGGCCCGAGTTCTCCGTCTGACGCAACGCATCAGGGATGATCGTGCGGATGGGGTCATCCCCAATAGCATCGACTACAGTTGGTTGGCCGTTGACGACCACGGTTATCGCGATTTTCTTTGGAGTAGGCATTAGGTAGCCTCCTTTCTATTTGAGGTCATGGTAACACCCTGAATTCACTGTGTCGAGTGAAATCAGTGAAATCTATAACGACGAGATCCAGAAGCTTGCTGTTGCTGTGAAGCCTTGTCGACAATTGCCGGGGAACAGCGGCGGCCTGGCGGCGCGTTTTGAGTTACCGGTTGACGACCCTCCCGGAAGAACTGGCAAGCATCATCGAGGAAAGATCGGCGCTTCGCGAAGTAGCGGCAGGACTGCAGCACTGCAACGCCTGTGGTGCGGAGAAAACAGTGCGTGAACTGGAGACGGGCGCCGCAGCCTGCGTGGATTGCGGAACCCTGTACGGGTAGGCATTAGAACGGCAATGCTCAAGGTTTTAGCGGGCTACCCGGTCAAACTCCGGAGACGCCGTGCCAATTCCTGTTTCGGAACCGGGCTCCTGGGATCTGCGCGCATTGCTTCCATAGCGGCGACCACCTGGGACGTGGTCAGTATGGCCACCTGGTGCATCTGGTCAATGATCCACAGGAGATCGTGGTGCTGAATGCCCTCTTCGAGGGCGCAGGACCTCATGCGCCGGTCTTCCGTCAGAAGGGTGTACCCCTGGTGATGGGCCAGGGCCAGGGCAAAGCAGTCCACCAGGCTCAGGGCGCGCCGCCGGCTTTGATAGGCAATAGCGGTCGCCACGCCTTCAGGGTCCAGGGCTTCCACGCGAAGGCCAAGTCTGACTAGGTCCTGTCGGTCATAGCGGCCCAGGTCGATGAGTTCCTCGTTGAACAGCAGGTCCGGCACGGCGAACTGAAAGCTTAGCTCGAACATCCTGTCAAGCAGGTCTCGCTTGGAGAACTCGATCAGCACGGAACTGTCGCTGACGAGGATCTGCATGACGTATCAGTCTGCCGTTCCCACCATGACGCGTTCGATTTCACTGACCCGCATACCCAGCAGTTCGGCGGCTTTGGATTCCGATATCACGTCCTCCGCCAGCGCTCTCAGGCAGAGGCGACGGAACCGTTTGGGGCTTTCCGGCTGCGCGAGCGGACAGGGCTCCTGCGTCCTCCAGGATCGCCCGATGCCGCGGAATATTCGCGTTACCGTTGCTTCGCCGATGATGCCCAAGTCGCGCATGCGGATCACCAGGGCCGCTGCACTGACACCGAATGTCTTCTTGATTTCAACCAGTTCACCGAAGCCGAAGTCGAGGCGGCGGCGGCCCACTTCCCGGACCAGTTCGTTTTCAGGCACCAGCAAAGCGCTGGCAAACCGGTCGCAAATCTTCTCTTCCGGCATTCCGGCGGGGATGTCCATCACCAGGTGTCCGAGTTCGTGGGCCAGAGTGAACCTCTGCCGCTCGATCGACTTGCCGGTGGAGCACACCACCACAGGCACGGCCGTATCGTCGGTACGATGGACAAAGCAGGTGAGCCCGTCCACTGCCCGGGGGAAATCCAGCTTGAGGACTTTAATGCCGTGTTCTTCAAGCAGCTCGGCCATGTTGGGGATGGGCCCGCCGCCGAGGTTCCAGGCCTTGCGTACCCTTGCCGCGGTCAGCTCGCCCTCCTCAAGGGCTTCTGCAGGATACGGGGCGCCGTCGGGTACTTCCCAGACGCTGCTGGCGATGTCCAGGAGCTCTTCCACCTGCAGGTAACGGTCCACGTGGTCAAGAACCGTTGCCTCCACCATCGCCCGTTCACGGACCTTGGTGGAAGCCAACTTCCTGAACTCGACGGATTCCAGGGAGACGACGGTAGGGCTGAGCAGGTACGTGGTCGTAACATCCAGAGCGTTGGCCAACGCAATGGCAACAGATGAACTGGGCATCATCTCGCCGCGCTCGTACTTGCCGATAGCCTGGGCGGAGACCATCGCGCCCAGGCGGGAAGACAACTCGCGTAACGAAAAGCCGCTGCGTTTTCTGGCGAGCTTGAGGCGTTCGCTGAACATTAGGACACCTCCCGGTTTACAGTCTATGATATAATGTGGACATCTGTAAACCAACGTACCCGCAGGGCAGGGTTGCGGATCAATACCCTTATCCCAAACAACCAACGGACCTCCCGATGCAGCAAACCCTACCAGGGTTGCCGGGTTGCCGATGTGCGCCACACTTGCCGCGTCGGCAAATTGGCCAGCTACCGGCGACCTGATTGGGTCTCGACGATCCTCATCTACAAGCGCCGCACCCCCGACGTGGTTGCTCATGAGTATAGGTAAAAGCATTGTATTGATGAGCGGGGGCATCGACTCGTCGGCATCAGCAGTAGCTGTCCGTAAGGAAGGTTACGAAACGTCAGGACTGTTCGTGGATTACGGGCAACCGGCGGCCTGTAGTGAGTGGCGCGCTGTACAGGACGTAGCCAATCACTTTGACCTCGAGGTCAAGAGAGTGGAATTGGGTTTCCGGCTGGCTTCCCAATCGGGTGAATTCTTCGGGCGCAATGCTCTGTTGGTCCTCACTGCAGCGGGGATAACGGAAAGCAGACCCCTGATGATTGCGCTGGGAATTCACGCGTTCTCCGAGTACTACGATACCCAGCCGCTGTTCCTGCGGCAAATGCAGCGGATCCTGGACGGCTATTTTGCTGGTTCCGTAATTCTAACCGCCCCGTTCTTGGCCTACCCAAAGGCCGAGGTGATTGCGTTTGCCAGGGACAACGGCGTGCCCCTGGACATGACCTACAGCTGTGAGGAGCAGAACGCGCCGCCGTGCTTGCGGTGCCCATCGTGCGAGGACAGGGTCGATGTTGATGCAGGATGAGCGACCACACGGCCAGGTACGGCGTATCGATAAGGTCGGCGTCCCCACACCGTTGCTGGTGCCGTCGTTTTCCAGTTGTGGGTTCCAGAAGGTCGCAGAAATCTATGGAGAGATGAAGGATAAACTGTACGGTGTCTGCTTGGTCAGTGCCGCAGATTTGGCGTCAGGCTGCATCCCTGCAAGTGTGATCGACGAAGTCAATGTGACCGTCATTGACAGCGGTATGTATGAGTCAAGAAAGCAGGCGGACGAATGCATCGTTCGTAGCTTACCCGCCGCGAATTGCCCCTGGTCGAGGGATGATTACTTCGCAATCGCCGCCGGTGTTGATGCGGCCGCCAACGGGATCCTGGTGAATTATGATGGGTACGAACCCCTGGAACAGCAAATCAGGCGGGCTGCGGAGGATTTTTCGCACGCGCACAATACGGCGAACGATTTTCTTGTGAAGCCGGAATCGCCGGCTCGCTTGGTCAACGTGGCTCGGGTGGCCAAGCACGTCGATGAGCTGACTCAATTCGACATAATCGGCATTACCGCACGTGAAGCGGGAGATTCCCTGACCCAGCGTTGCCGTACGGTGGTGACGCTGCGGGATGCGCTTGACGACGCCAATCTCAACCTGCCCGTCCACGTCTTCGGAGCCATAACCCCGCTGGAAGTGCTGACGTATTTCTTCTGTGGCGCCGATGTGTTTGACGGTCTGAACTGGCTCCGGTTGGCCTTTCGGGAACGGGGTTCGATTCCGATTGAGGAAACGGCGTTTGAGGAGATGAAACCGAACCTCCACGACTTCGAGCTGTTTGCGGAAGCCTGGTCCGCGAACCTGAGTTTTCTATACCGTTTGCAGGTATCGTTGCAGCGGTACGCCTTGACCCGTGATTTCGGTGAACTGGCAGGGGAGTTCCCATCGGTCGTCAGAGCAGCGCGTATCGCCGAACTGGCGGGCGCGGTGATATCAAAAAGTAAGGAGTGAAAAACCATGGGAGGTTCTTCTGGGGGCGGTTACTCCGGCCAGCGGCATCGGTCGATTCAGCAAGGCTTGAGCGATGCTGACATCAACAGGTGTCTGCGGGAACTGCTGCGGGAGTATAACGAGCAAGAACGGGAAGCTATCAACCGGCATCTGGACGTGCTGCGCGACAGTTTGGAACTCAAGGATGACGATGTGATACGCTTCGTCTTAGGCGGCTCCCAGAGTAAGCATACTGCGGTCAACGGCCTCAGCGATGTTGATGCCTTGGCAATCATCAATGATTCATCATTGTCGGGCCAATCGCCTGAGGCAATCATTCGGCAGATGGCGGAGCGGATAAGGCAACGGTTGCCGCAAACCAGCGTGAGCACCGGTAACTTGGCGGTAACTATCAAGTACTCGGACGGCATCGAAATCCAGATCCTGCCGGCGATACGCACCAAATCAGGGGTGAGAATCGCCGATCCGGGAACTAATCAATGGAGCAATGTCGTACACCCGGAGCGGTTTGCACAGAAGCTGACGCAGGTCAACCAGGCAAATGGTGGCCGAGTCATCCCAACCGTCAAGCTCATGAAAGGGTTGGCGAACCAGGAAATCCGCAGCGACCGTGACCAGATTGCGGGGTACCATATGGAATCTCTGGCAATCGAAGCCTTCAGGAATTACCAAGGTACGAAAGACCTAAACAGCATGGTGCGCCGGTTTGCTGACTTCTCATCTAGAGCTGTCCTGCAACCAATCGTGGATCCTGCTGGGCAATCGCGATATGTCGATGGATACCTCGGACCCGCGAACAGCCCGCAGCGTCAACGAGCGGCAAAAGCGTTCCAGGGAATGCTAAATAAGTTTGACGCTTGCAAGACCGAATCCGAACTCAAGAAACTGTTCTGGTCTTGACCCCAGGAGTAGCACCGCATGAAAGGCAATTTCCTGCTGATTTCAGGTACCGCCAGCCGTTCCTGTCCACCAGAACAGTTGGCTCGGGGGATCCAATTTATTGAGTTGTTGACGGCCGAGGTACTGAGGGCCGGCGGCGGCTTGGTAGTGCTGCTCGGGGATGAAAACCGAACCAAAGGCGCCGACGGTAATCCACGAATCTTTGATTGGATCATCATGCGAGCAATAGAACGGTATGCTACGAATACTATCGAACCGGCCAGGACGCTTGCGTGGGTTGTGATGTCTGATGATGCTTGGGATCGCAAGATGGACGACAACAACCGGCGGATCTTCATCAGTTTGCAGCAACGCGGAGTGTTGGAGATTGAACGTATCAGGCGGGAAGAATTTACCGGGGGAGCGTACCGGAGGAGCGAGTGCGAACTAGCTGACGTGATGGTCGCGTTGGGCGGTGGGAAAGGCACCTACTCGTTAGGAATGGACATGATCGACCTCGGTAAGCCGGTGCTGCCTGTGGACTTGGAGATAGGATCTCTTTCTGAAGACGGGGAAGGAGCCGTGCAACTGCACCGTGAAATGCTGTCCGACCCTGGTGCGTACTTCCCGAGGACCCACGGCGATGTAGTCAACCAGATGGAAACTCTATCGCTGGAACGAAGCGGCCATGATGTAGCCAGCGTCGCGTTGCGGGCGGTCGAGTTATTGAGCCGTGAACTGGCTGCCGGCGCGACAGACAAAGGCTCTGATGTCAAACCGTTAGTCGGCAATATCGGTACCGGGGTGAACAGATTCCTCTCTTCAGTGGGTATCATCAGAGCCTTGGAATTTCTGAGGAACCTGCTTACTGGGGGTTGACGCCAGTTCAATAACGCCGGCTTTGGTGTACGAATGGTCCAATTGGGTGTTTGTCTGCCGTTTGTGCAATCGGAACAAGTCAAACCGGTCGCCCGCCGAAGTATACGTTGACCCCCGCGCTGAATGGGCGGACGAACGGCCCGAGCGTCACTTCGCCTTTGACACCGCGGCCGGGGCGTTGATCCCAAAGGGAGACCATCTGGCCAAGCGGTGCCAGAGGGCAGGACTGATGATAAGGGACCTCAATCTCAATGCTTTTTACCATCTAAAAATCGCCTGCACATATTGGACGTCATCAATTTCTCCAGCTTCACCCGGGCAGTACTGGAAGAGCGTGGCTTCGAGATAGTCTACTGAGCGGAGAACCGGGCGTAACATGATCATAGTGCTCATGATTCAACGGCGTCGCCCGCGCTTCGGCCGCCGGCGCGCTCTATAACGGCTGGACAGGAACTGACATGGCCGGCAACTTATTCACCGACTACTTCCTCACCGACGGCATCAAGGCCACATCAGAGTGGCGAACGTCCGTCGCGGCGGCGGCGCAATTCGATACATTCAGGGACGGCGTCCGTCAGCGTTACGACACTTTGACCTATTCCCAAGACCCGAACGAGGCGGTCACGGAGCAGGAACTGATCCGTCCGGTTCTGGAACTGCTGGGATGGACCGATTACCTGCCGCAGCAGGGCGTCTCTCGCAACGAAGACATTCCGGATCTCCTGCTGTTTCCCGACGCGGATGCCAAGGAACGGGCCATTGCCAGAGACGGTGCGGAAGAGCGTTACCGCGATGCCATTGCGGTGGAAGAAAGCAAACGGTTCGGCCTGCCTCTGGACGCCCGAGGCCGGGATGGCCGGCGCCGGGCCACGACGCCCCATGATCAGACAATCAGGTATCTGTCGACGGCCGAGGTCGAGTCGGAGGGCCGGATCAGGTGGGGGGTTCTGACCAACGGCGGCGTGTGGCGTCTTTACGACTACCGCGCCCGCCCCAGGGCCACCGGTTACTTCGAGGCCAACCTCGGGGAGATACTGGAGTCCGGCGACACCGACCGTCTGCGTACCTTCTACCTACTATTCCGCCGTGATTCCTTCGCAGCGCAGGAGGGCGCCACGGTCAGCTTCCTGGAAACGGCGCTGGCCGAGGGGCGGCGTTATGAACAGCAGGTGGCGCAGGACCTCTCCGCCGTGGTTTTTGAGCGTGCCTTTCCGAGATTGGTCCAGGCGCTGGCGGAGCATACACAGCGGGAGCCGGCCGAACTCCGCGGGCCGACGCTGATCCTTCTCTATCGACTGTTCTTTGTGTTCTACGCCGAGGACCGCGGCCTGCTTCCGGTCAACGACTCCCGGTATGAGGATTACGGCCTGCGGAAACCGGTCCGCGACGACATCGCCCGCCGGATGGCGGAGGGCTCCGCGCTATCAGCGCGAGCCACTAACTACTATGATCACCTGATGACGCTGGGCCATCTCATCGACCAGGGCGACGCTGCCATCGGCCTGCCGCCCTACAACGGTGGCCTGTTCAACGACGCGGCCGCTCCGCTGTTGGCTAACGTCCGTCTATCCGATGCGGCGATTGCCCCGATAATCTACGACCTGAGCCACACCGAGACCCCAGATGGACGGCGCTTCGTCAACTATCGAGACATGTCGGTCCAGCAGTTGGGGTCCATCTACGAGCGTCTACTGGAGCGTGAGCCGGTTTGGGACGACGATGGCAATGTCGTCGCACGCCCCAACAGCTACGCCCGCAAGGATAGCGGCAGCTTCTTCACGCCTCAGGAGTTGGTCGATCTGATTGTGGACCGGACCCTGAAGCCATTAGCGGAGGAGCGGCTGGCGGCTTTCGTGGCTAAGTCGGCTGAGTTGGCTGCGGATCCCCGTCCTAGGGCCGAGCGACATGCTGAGTTGCTGCGGCTGGACCCAGCCGAGGCGGTACTGGATCTCAAGGTGCTCGACCCGGCCATGGGCAGCGGCCACTTCCTGGTCACCGCCGTCGATTTTCTGTCCGACTATATCGCTGAAATGGTAGAGCACGCGCCCGGGGTCCCGGAGTGGCTCGATAGCGAGTACGTATCGCCTCTGGTGGAGCGGGTGGCCGGAATCCGTCAGGACATCGCCCAGCGGGCCCAGGCAGCGGATTGGGTGATGGACCAGGCGCAACTCACCGACCAGTCCATCATCCGGCGGATGGTACTCAAGCGCTGCATCTACGGGGCGGATAAGAACCCCTTGACCGTCGAACTGGCGAAGGTGTCGCTGTGGCTGCACAGCTTCACCGTCGGCGCGCCGCTATCCTTCCTCGACCACCACCTGCGTTGCGGCGATTCGCTGGTCGGCCTTCGGGTGATGGAGACCACTGCAGAACTGATCCGTCTGGGCGGCCTGTCCGCCCAGACGGCCATAACCGGATCGGAAGCCGCTACGGATGGGATGAAGCGTATCGAGGAGATATCCGACGCCGACATCGCGGAGGTCAGGGAGTCAGCCACCCTGTTCCAGGAAGTGGAGGATACTACAGCGGACCTCCGCAGCCTACTGGACCTCCTGACCGGCTTGGGCTGGCTGACCGCCGGCATGACAAAGCGTGAGCGCAAGACGTTCGAGTCGCAGCTGGTTGATACCCTTGAGGCGCAGCCGCGCGAAGCATACAGCTTGCTGGCTCGTGGAGTGTTTACGGATGGGAGTCACCCAGAGTCAGCGTTCACCGACCTTTGGAATAAAGCAAGGTCCGTTGCGGAGCGTGAAGGGTTCCTGTACTGGGAGGCCGCGTTTCCCGGCGTCTGGCACAGCTGGCAGAGCGCGCATCCCCAAGGCGGGTTCGACGCCGTCATTGGCAACCCGCCGTGGGATCGGATCAAGCTGCAGGAGGTGGAGTGGTTCGCCACCCGCTCACCGGAGTTGGCCCATGCTCCGACCGCCGCCGACCGGAAGAACGGCGTAGACCAGTTGCGCGCCGGCGGGTCTCCCCTGGCGTCCGAGTTCGACGCGGCGAAGGAACGGGCGGACGGCCTAGGCAATATGGTCCGCGCGTCTAAGCACTATACCCTGCTGGGCGGCGGCGACATCAACCTGTACTCGCTGTTTGTCGAACGCGCCATGGGGTTAGTAAACCCGGGCGGTATTGTGGGGCTGCTGACGCCATCGGGCATCTACGCGGACAAAACCGCGGCTAAGTTCTTCAGGTCGGTCTCCACCAGCGGACGCGTGGGCGGTCTCTACGATTTCGAGAACCGCCGTGTCGGATTGGGTCTTCCCCCGTTCTTCCCTGACGTCGACTCCCGGTTCAAGTTCTGCGCCCTGATAGTCGGAGGTGAGGAGCGACGGTTTGATGAGACTGAGTGCGCCTTCTTCCTCAACGATGCCAAGACGATTGAGGACCCAGACCGGTGCTTCACGCTGGCCCCTGCGGACTTCGACCGGGTGAATCCTAATACCGGCACTGCTCCGGTCTTCCGCACTCGGCGCGATGCCGATATCACGCGCCGCATTTATGAGCAGCACCCGGTTCTCGTGAACCGGTCGGGTGGCGAAGAGCGGCGGGCGTGGCCAGTGCGGTACCACACCATGTTCCATATGACCAACGACTCACATCTGTTCCGCACTGAGGAGCAGCTGGACGACGAGGAGTTTTACCGCGTCGAAGGGAACCGCTGGCAGAAAGGCGAGGAGCTGTATGTGCCGCTCTACCAGGGTCGCATGATTCACCAGTTTGACCATCGGGCCAACTCGGTGCGAGTGAATCCCGACAACGTACACAATCCTTATTTGAGTGAGGACGTGAGCGAAGAGCAACACGCTGATCCACACTTTCTGCCTCAGTCACAGTACTGGGTGCCGGCTACGGCAGTTGAAGAGACGTTCACTGAGAGTTGCGACTACGCTTTGGCGTTCCGTGACATAGCTCGGCCGACCGACGTCCGAACCGTGATCGCTTCTATCGCACCAAAATATGGCTACGGGAATAGTCTCCCTATGCTTGTTCCAGACGACGCTCAAGCCGCTACGTGTCTCGTGGCGAACCTGAACGCCTTGTGCCTCGACTTCGTTGCGCGGCAGAAAGTCCAAGGGACGCACGTGAACTGGTACATCGCCGAGCAATTTGCCGTCATCGCTCCCGAGGACTACGACCGGCAGTTCGGGAATACGACAGCACGAGACCTAGTCCGTGACCACGTACTCCGGCTCACCTATACCGCCGACGATATGGTGCCTTTCGCGCGTGACCTTGGTTGCGACGGCCCGCCGTTCATCTGGAATGAGGAGGAGCGCCGACACCTGCGCGCTCGCCTAGACGCGCTCTATTTCCACCTTTACGGCGTCTCACGTGATGATGCCGACTACATGTTGAGTAGGTTCCCCATCGTACAAAGGGAAGACGAGGCCGAGTTCGGCACTTACCGAACCCGCAATCTGATCCTGGCTTACATGAGTGCACTGGCCGCGGGGGACACAGAGGCCAAGGTTGCAGGGTAGCTTTGCGCCTGGTGTTACTCAGGTCTCTGCCATAGAGCGGCTTTTCGTACCTGCTTTTTGGCTTACTGCGCTGCGAGCTACCGCTCATCTATACGCGCGGGGATAGACCTTGGTGAATGAGAGAGTAGCGGCATGACGATTAGGTTGATTGGCAGGGGATGGAGGAAAGAACTCCACTCAGCTGTGAAGGCTGATAGGAGCGAACTGCTAATCATCTGTCCGTTCGTCCAATTGCGTGTCATTGAGGACCTGTTGGCTTCGCAGCCCGCCAACGTGAAGGTTATCACCCGGTTCAACTTAATTGATTTCGCCAGCCGCGTGAGTGACATCGCCGCCCTGCGTAGACTGCTCGGATCCAACGCCAAGGTTCGCGGCGTACGCAACCTCCACGCCAAGTTGTACATTTTCGGCGACGCGCGCACGATCCTCACCTCGGCCAATCTCACCAAGGCCGCTTTGCGCTCCAACCATGAGTTCGGCATGGTCGCCGACGATGCGCAGGTCATCAAGGGGTGCAGGGACTATTTCAATGACCTTTGGAAAAAGGCAGGGCAGGACCTATCGACGTCTCAGGTAAATGATTGGGAAGCCACAGTTTCCAACCATCATTCGTCGGGTGGTTGCCCCGGTAAGACCGATCATCTAAAGGACTTTGGTACCGATGTCGGTATCGGAGATCCACCGCCCGCGCTGCAGCAGACGTCTCTCTCCGAGAAACCCAGGGTATTCGTGAAACTCCTTGGCAAGAGCGACAACCGTATGTCCCCGGACACTGCCACAATCAAGGAGCTGGAGTTGGGTGGCTGCCACTGGGCCGTTGCATATAAAAAACGGCCGCGCCGGGTAAAGGACGGAGACGTTATCTTCATGGGTCGGTTTACCAAGAACCCGAACGATGTTCGTGTTTTTGGACGGGCCATTGCTAGGGAGCACAAGCCTGGAGAGGACGAAGCATCGTACGCAGAGATTGAAAACATGGAATGGAAGAAGGAGTGGCCGCTCTATATTCGAGTGCATCATCCCAAGTTCGTCGCAGGAGCGATGGAGAACGGGGTGTCGCTGTACAAAATGATGGATGAGCTCGGGGCGAATTCCTTCGAGACCACTAAACGAAACGCCCGCAACGGTACCGGCAACACCGAACCCCGCCGTGCATATGGACAGCGGCCCGATGTTCAGCTTTCCAAAGAAGGCTCCAGGTGGCTTTACAAACGGCTGCAGGCAGCGTTCGAAGCCCATGGCACGATCTCACAACACGCGGTCGACAACCTTAATTGACCAGATCCTTGCAAGGTCGCGTCATCGCGTAGTGGCGACCGATTGGACTAAAGATACCGCAGCGCCGCACCTGCGGATTCTCCGCAGGTGTAACGGCCTGCCATGCCGCCGCCCTGCTTCCAGCAGCCCCGGCGTTCGATCTCGTGGATGGGGGCGCCTTCTGGGCCCATGCGCCGGGCCATATCTACTCAGCGTATTGGGGTTTCATGGCACCGTTATCAGTGGTTCTGGAAATCGTTGTACCCGTGAGGACGGATGGTGGGCAAGCGCAACGCAGCGTAGACTTCGAACACCGTTTGCTCAATGGGATCGGCGATCTCGACAACCCTGATTTCCATGCTCCGGATCCGTGCTTTGGCTTCATCGTAGATCGGTTTGAAGTCATCCGCTTGCTGTAGATCGGCCCGGGTTCGTGTCGTGCAGTCGATACCTTTTTCATGAGCCGCTTCGGTGGCCAACAAAAAGGCGAACGTAGCGGAATTGTGCCGAGAGCCGGCATGGCCGTGTTCAAGGATACGGGTTCGCATCCGGTCGGAACGCCCGACATAGCGGGGCCTGCCGTCTTCATAAAAGGAGTATATTCCCTGCTTAGGGATATCAAGAAGTCTGCCTGGGCTATCACGGACAAGCGCCGGGCAGCTTTTCAGCTCGTTCAATAAATCTGGAAGGCGTGTCTGCACAGCCTCCCACGTCGGTGGTTCTTGTTTTGGCATGATCATCTCATTCGGTTGGAAGGCTTCTCTAGTGACGGGGTTTAACGTCAATTATAAATACCGTAGTGCCGACCCGGCGGATTAAACGTCGGTGTACGTCCGACCATGTCACCTCGCCCTGCTTCCAGCGGCCCTGGCGTTCGATCTCGTGGGTGGGAGCACCGTTCTGGGCCATGCGGCAGTCCTGCTGTGTCTACTGAAGTTCTTCTAGTCGGAGAGACTGGCTGCCGTGTCCACCACATCTCGGTCACATACAGACGGAAGTGCCGTGTAAATGTCCGCTTTTCGAAATTAATCGGCGGCAGCCCCCTCTATATAAGCCCACTCGCCTACCGGATCATGCTCATCGCCTGAGTCATCAAAATCGTCAATCTCTTGTCCCAGCCCGGCGGACCGTAAAGCATTCCGAAAAATCCCCACCCCATTTGGTATCGGCTTTCCCATCGCCTTCCCTATCAGTTCGAGCATAGCCTCGCCGCGCTGTACAAAACATTCCGCGAACTGGTCGGTGGTCAACAGTTCCGGATCTAGGCAATGGGACCGCAGTACGTGATGCAAGTCTTCCACGCTGATGTCGTTTTGTAGCCGCTGCAAGTAAACCGACGGAGCATTCCCCCCTACCTTGCGGTTGGTCGTTGCATCTATAGGCGCCTTGTTGATGACCGAATTGTACAAGTGCGCCGGTATCGGCGGTTCTGATCCACTACACCACGCAACGGGAAAGATATGGTGAATGTCGATGTTTTCTTGGTACCAGGTGGCAAACGATAATGATTTGGCCGTGCGCCAATCCGCTGCTCCGCTTTTCATCTGCAACGCGTAGAGGCCTTTGTAGGCAGCGCTGTTGCGGGTCCGGAGCGAAAGCAGCCGCTCGGGAATAAAACTCGCCTCATTAACCAGAACAGGCTCGGTTACGCCACGCACCCATCCAGCAACTTGAGCCAGGTCCGAGCCATACTGAGTTTCCACCGCACCGCCATACACCTCTCCAAAAATCCCAGACCAGAACCACCGCTCGAGCTTGGACTGCGCAACGGCCGGGTCCAGAGCACCTTCTAATTCTACGTACAAGGCTGCCAGTGGCACGAGTTGAGTGGTGTAGGGCACGTCATACCTGGTGAATATGAACTGGCGATGGAGGAACTTGGCCGCTTCCACGAAGCCCTTCTCCACACGATTCGCCCATTCATCATAGTCGGCGACATCTAGTCCCAGAATGTCGTTTTTCCTACAGTTGATGGCCGGAATCCGGTTCTGGGGGCGACCCTCGTCAATTGCTCTTCTACGGCGTTCCTGCGTAGTGAGCAATGCCACCGCCTGCAGAAACTGATCGCCTTCGATACCCTGCAAGGCGCCATGTCCGCTATGCAATCGATTTCGCCGCTCATCCCAATCTTCCCTCAGGGAGAATTCCTCGTCCTGCGCCGCGAACGATGCCGTCACCAACTCGAACATTGACAGGGTAACGCCTCCAGTGTTCACTTTCTCAAAAACCGTGCAGACTGCCTCTTTTGTTGTCCCCTTGTCCAAGCTGATAACCGGGAGGCTGTAATTAGTAAATGCGCTCATCACAGATTGATTGAAGCGCTCGTAAAACGCAAAACCTCCACCTTCGGGGTGCTCGTCGTCTCGCCCCTGCCAGTGGCCAACGTATCCGAACAGCCAGCTCAAACTGCTGTCTAGCAGTCGCTCGGTTGGCATCATGTGCTGTTCGTATTCAAGTTCCCGGCTGGATAGGTCTCGGACGATTTCCCGTCCAAAATGCCTGGTTTCCTTTTTATCGACTGGGACACTGACGATAGCGTCCTCCCGGTCAGCGTCTGGATCCATAGCTGTCAGCATGTCAACGTAATACCAACGTTGGATGCGCCGTCCTCGATTATCATGCGTATCGACTGGCCCTTGATGCCACAGGGACTGATAAAGCGACGTTAATCTTTGCTGACCATCCAGTAAATAATCTTGGACAGGGTCTGTCGACTCCTCTTGCGCTCCTTCGATCATCCTACTCTTGAGCCTAATTTCACCACCGGCTTCCAGCATCATGATCGCTCCAACTGGAAATCCCCGGGAAACGCTCGCCAGCAAGCCACGAATGCGGTCGTCGTCCCAGACCCAGCCTCGCTGAAAATCGGGTAACTGAACCTTACCGCTAGCCGCATGATCCAATAGCTCTTTGAGCGACATCGGGTGAGTCTTGAACATGATAGATGATGGTCTCCAGAAAAATACGCTCGGAAATGCTCGCGGAGATTGTAGCATTCCACTGCATCGCTTATTGTCGGAGAGCCAACGGCTCTTGCTTGAGGTGCGGTGCTCATTATGAGGATACTCACAAATAGCGCAACGCCGACCCGGCGGACTCGCCGCGGGTGTAGCGGCCGACCATGCCGCCGCGCTGCTTCCAGCGGCCCTGGCGTTCGGTCTCGTGGGTGGGCGCGCCACTCTGGGCCATGCGGCGGACTATGCTCACCCGTCCGCTGTGGCCACTGAACAACTCCCAATCCGCTAACCCCGCAGCCTTGGCAATCACCTTCACCCGCCGGGCGATCTGCGATTCCGACAGACCGAACACCTTCACTTCACTACCACCCCCGCCGGCCGGATGGCGTCCAGGGCCCGCATGGCGGCGGGGGTGATGGCCACCACGGCGCCAGCAGCCTCCACGTCGGTCTTGGAGCGGATAACGGTGATGCGGCCACTGCCGTCGTCCCAGCGTTGTACGTCGCCCCAGGTGAGAGACGAAGCCTCGGAGCGGCGGAGTCCGGCGTCGGACAGTGCCGCCACCAGGGCCACGTCAAACTTCCCACGTTCGGCAGCCTGCTCCGCGGTTTCGAAGCCGCGGCCGCGCTTGCGAGGCTGGACGGCGGTGAGCCGGATCACGGCGAGGACGTCCGCGGTGAGGGCGCCGGCCTGGCGCTGGGGCCTGGCCAGACGCCGGCCCCAACCCTTCAACGCCTCGCGCACGCCCCGGTCCCGGCCGGGAGAATCGTGGCCGGCCCATTCGTGTACCTTGGCGATGGTGGAGGTGGCCAGACGCAGGGTGGCAATATTGGCGCCGGAGCCGGCGCGGACGGCCAGGTAGCGGGCCACGGTGAGGGGTTCCGCCGGCATGGAACGCAGGTCCACGTCGCCGCACCAGCTTTCAAAGAGCCGCCACTGGGTGCCGTAGACCCGGCGGGTGTTGTCGGAGAGGACGGACTCCAGGGCGTCGGCCACGCCCCGGTCGGCGGCCCGCAGGGCCGGCGCGGCGGCCGGAGGGCGGGGGACGATCTGCGGGTTGTTAACCACGGTGGTCATAAACGGTCTCCGGAGTGGTGACTAAGGGAGCGATTTCGGCAAGCAAAAGCTGCGCGATAAATACCGTTATCGCGCGGCGAACGGGCGTGCGTCCAGGCGCGTTTTCACCGCACCGAGGTCAGCGCCTCCGCCGGTCTGGCTACCGTCTTCTCCAATCCGTGGAGGTGATTTCAGTTTAGTGCGTCGCCGGCTCAAGGCAGACCGGACCCGACCCGCGAGTGACTCTGGACCCGGCCGCTGTCGCTGGGACGGCGGCGACGGGTAATTGTCGCTTTTCGCCGCCGGTCCGAAACAAGGGTGGAACGTCGCGCGAAAACGGACGGGCAATACGGCCGTGCGCCGCATCTGAGATAATGGCGGCACGGCGACCCATCGGCAGTAATTCGAACCCCACCATCGGCGCAGAGGACAACGTCCGCCAGAGAGCGAGGTGCGAGATGATGGAACGAGCCACCACCGCGCAGCTGCGGTACCTGGAGCGGCGGCTGGCCAACGCCAGCACCGCCTGGCCCATGGTGCGGCGCCGCTGGCCGGAGGCGCCCACCCGTTACGATGAGTTGGACCAGCGTCAGGCTGGCGCGCTCATCGCCACCCTGCGCCGCCACGGCCACCTCGCCTAACCACGGCCTGCGCAGCGCCGCCCCGAAGCGTATCGACGGAAACTGGTGAGATCCACCGGCCGCAGCATGTCGCTGGCCAGCCACAAGGCATCGTCGGCCTGCTGTGCTCGCCAACTTCCGCTTGCCATCTGATGCGTTGACGTCCTCTGCCGACCCGGGGTATGTTGAGTGCGGCCAATGTCGATGACATTGCACGCGCTCAACACGCATTACGGAGGGTTGTACTGATGGCGCAGATCACCGCCCGGGTGTCGGACGAAGTGGCCGAAGCGCTGGATGCGGCGGCGGCCACGCTCAATCGCAGCCGCGCCGAGGTGATCCGCCAGGCCCTGGAAAGCTACCTGGAGGACTTCGACGACCTCACCGTGGCCCTGGAGCGGCTGCGGGACCCCTCCGATCCGGTCCTGGATTGGGACGAGGTCCGGCGTGAGCTACTCGATTCGGATTAGGGGCAGCGCTCGGCGGGAGTTGGCGCAGCTGCCCCGGGACGCCAGGGAACGGGTCATTGCGGCCATCGACGCCCTGCGGGAACAGCCGTTGGCCGGCAGCCCACTGAAGGGTGGTCTGCGCGGTCTGCGCCGTCATCGCGTGGGCGACTACCGGATCCTGTACGAGCTGCTGGACGACGAGCTGGTCATCCTGGTGGTTAGAGTCGCCCACCGACGCGAGTCGTACCGACGCCGGTAGCACACCGTGCGCATCCACGAAGAAATCACCATTGCCGGCCAGGAGGCCCGCCACGGCGACGTGCCCGCCTGGCTGGCCGACAGCCCGGTGTGGCCGGCCGTACAGGCCCAGACCGGCGAAGGCCAGCTGTATCTGCACCAGGCCATGGGGTTGGAGCTGTTGGGGCAGGGCCACAACGTGGCCATCAGCACCGGCACCGCCAGCGGCAAGTCCCTGGTCTTCCAGGCGCCCACCCTGCACCACCTGGCCATTCACCCGAACGCCACCGCCATCGCCATCTACCCCATCAAGGCCCTGGCCCGGGACCAAGTCGTCCGCTGGCAGCGGCTGGCGGAAGCCGCTGGCCTGGATCCCAGCGGCATCAACAAGATCGACGGCGACGTGCAGGACCTCACCGAACGCCGGCAAATCCTGCAGCGCACCAGGCTCGCCCTGATGACCCCCGACGTGATCCAGCAGTGGCTGATGGCGTACTCGGAACCCCTCTACCACCGGCGCCCCCTGCGCGACGACCTCAGGGAGGTGCAGAACACCCAGTACAACGTGCGCCGCTTCCTGTCCAACCTGGCGTTCCTCATCATCGACGAAGCCCACACCTACGACGGCGCACTGGGCACCCACTGCCTCTACCTGCTGCACCGGCTCCAGCAGAAGCGCCGGGAGCTGATGGCGGAGTTCTCGCCCCTGCGGGTCATCGCCGCCAGCGCCACCATCCACAATCCGGCCCAGCACCTGGAGACCCTCACCGGCCTGCCCTTCCAGGTGGTGGACGACCGTTACAACGGCAGCCCCCGAGCCGAACTCACCGTGCAGCACGTTGTCGGCCGGGAGCCCCACGACGAGGGCTGGCGGGACCTGCAGGCGGCGGTGCGGGAGGTGATCAACGAGCATCCGGATCAGTCCTACATCGCGTTCGTGGACGACCGGCAGCTGGCGGAGCGGGCCGCCGCGGGCATTGAGGCCGCCCGCAGCATCACCGAGGATGCCATCATCGTGGAGTCGCGGGACGCCATGGCGTACCGTTCGGGGTTGATGCGCCGGGAACGCATCGAGGAAGCGCTGCGGGCCGGGGACATACGTGGCATCGCCAGCACCAGTGCCATGGAGTTGGGCATCGACATCCCCGACCTGCAGGTGGGCTTCAACCTGGGCTTGCCCCACTCGGTGGGCCGGATCAGGCAGCGGGCCGGTCGGGTGGGTCGCAACAGCCCGGGCCGCTTCATCATCGTGGCGCCGCGGCACGCCTTCCAGTTCCACGAGGACAGCTTCGAAACGTACTGGCGACAGCCGGTGGAGCCGGCCAGGCTGTATCCCAACAATCCCAACATCAAGAACACCCACGGCCGGTGCCTGGCCAAGGAGACGGACCTGAACGGCATGGAGCGGTCGATCCCGTCGCCCACGGACGCGTGGCCGGAGCAACTGCCCCAGACGCTGAGGGAGATCGCCCGCGGCGACCATTACGCGCCGGAGTTCCAGACCGGGGACCCGCAGCAGCCCCACCGCAACGACATCCGCGACGCCGCCGACGGTCGGGCGCGCATCGTGCAGGCCATATCCGGTGGAGAAACTGAGCTCCTGACCAGCGAGGTCAGCCGTCGGGAGGCAGCGCGGGACGCCTATCCGTTGGCCACCTACTACCACGCCAAGCAGTCCTATTCCATCGAGGGCTGGCGCGAATCCGGCGGGGAGACCGTGATCACGGCGCGACACGCTCCGCCGCGGGAAACCCGCCCCATCATCCAGGGCGGCGCCACCGTCACGCTGCAGCAGCCCCGGGCGTCCAATGACGGGCACCTGGAGTACTGCGCCCACGCCCAGGCGGTGGCCTGGGAGCAGATCGTGGGCTGCTCGGTACGGGAACCGGGCGACGCCGAGTGGCGGGACATCCAGTACGGCACCGAGGGCATTCCCGAGGTGGTTTCCAACCTGCGCACCACGGCCACCGTGATCATCATCTGGGAGGACTGGTTCGACGACGCCAACACCCGGCGGGACGTGGCCCGGGCGCTGAAGACGGTCATGTGCAGCCGGGAGTCAATTCATCCCGCCGACATCCGCACCACCCACCGGAACGTCCAGGTGGTCCGCGACGGCCGCAGCAGCGAGGTAAACCGCGCCGTCGTCATCTGGGACAAGGTGGGCGGCGGGCTGGGGTTGTCGAAGGCTGTCGCCGACAACCTGGGCCGGTACACCCAGGCGCTGCTGGAGATCGCCCGGCAGCCGGGACAGCGCTCGGAAAGAGACCGGCTGCTGAGGGAAGATACCGCGGCCATGCTGCACCGCTGGGCGGCCACCGTTGCGCCCCATACCCTGGACCCGACGCAGACCCCCATCATCACGGAATACGCTGGCACGGCGTTTCGCAGCCAGCTGGAGGCCAGGTGGGCGACGTACTTCGACCAGCGGGGAATCCCCTGGGAGTACGAGCCGGCCCGGCTCGACGGCTGGACGCCCGACTTTCGCATCGTGCTGGACGGGGTGGAGGCCTACGCCGAGGTCAAGCCGGTGGCCGAGTTCCCCATGGACGTGGCCCAACGGTTATTGAATTCCGGCTGGGACGGAGACGTGCTCATCCTGGGCCGGGGACCGCGCCACGCCTGGCGCTACCGGGACGACGGCTGGACCCCACTTAACTTGGACCCATAACGTCCACCCAATTCGAGGCTGTCGCCTCGCCGATTACTGGTGACAGAGGATTTATTGCCCGCGACACGGGCCAGAGAGTCAGGTGGCCGCCAGCTCGATGCGGTCCCCATAGCGTCGAAAATCGGCGATGTTGAACGTCAATAACCTGCGCTCGCCGTGGGCCAGCATGATGGCGACGATGTTGGCGTCGCGCACCTGCTTTCCTCCCACCAGAACTTCCCGGCACAGGGCCACCCGCGGCCCGTCCTCCAGCACCTCAAACGAGCTGGTCAACCGGTTGACGTCGCCGAGAACGTCGGCGCGACTGATGGGCGCCGGCCAAGCCTGGGAGCGGGTGATAACCGCCAGGTACTCGCGCATGACCTGGCGGCTGATCCGCAGCGGTTCCGGATCACGAAGGGCGCGTTCCAGGCTGGCCCTGGCGACCTCATGGTCCGGCGCCTCGAGGATGCGGGCCTTCACCAGAACGTTGGTATCGACGAACATCGAACGGTCTGAATTCTGTCGTCGTAAATGTCCTCCCTGCGGAGGCTCAGGTCTGCCGGCCACGCTCCGGCGGAGTGCACGGGCCAAAACTCATCCAGGTTACGGTTTCCAAAACGCTCGGGATGCTTGCGCTGGAACAGCAACGTCTCCGCCTCCATATCGACCTGAGCAGTCTCCCATCCGGCCATGGTCCAGGCCAAGGCGTGGCTGTGACCATTGCCCCGGCTTTGATTGGCCCACCAGGGCCGGTGCATACGGGCCGAAAGGGAAAGCTGGAAGCCCAGCGCCGCCTCCACCTCAGCGAAGGAGGTACGCCATTCCGGGGCGCGCAAGCCGCACAGGTGGGCATACAGCCTCCGGTATTTGCTCCGCGTCGCCATCTCCCGGTACCTCTGCTCTCGGTCAATCACCACGATGGCCTCCGATCCCACTGAGTGGCGCTTGCCGGCTGAGCGCCGAATGCCATTATAGTTAGTACTTACTGAGAACCTGTCTACGATCTCTGAAATAGGTTAAGCTGAGACTATTATCAGGGGAGGGGTAATCATGTCTCATTCCTATCCCAGCGACATCAGCCGGGAGCAATTCGCCCGGATTCTGCCCGTGTTGAAGTCGGCCCGACGCCGGACCAAGCCCCGCACCGTGGACTTGTACGACGTTTTCTGCGGGGTGCTGTACCTCTTGAAAAGCGGGTGCCAGTGGCGAATGCTGCCCGCGGACTTCCCCGATTGGCGCACCTGCTACCAGTATTTCCGGCAATGGAGCGAGCGGCCTGGCCCAGGTCAGGATTCCATTCTGGAGCAAGTCCTAAAAAAAATCGGTTGGCGCGGCCCGACAAAGCAATGGACGGAAAGAGCAGACCAGCTTCTGTATCGTGGACTCCCAGAGCGTCAAGAACACGGACACCGCTGGGCACAAGGGCTATGACGCAGGCAAGAAGGTGTCGGGAATCAAGCGTCATATCGCGGTGGACACGCAAGGATTGCCCCATGGGATACACGTGACTACCGCCGACGTTACCGACCGGGCCGGGGCTTTGGCGATGTTTGACCGGCGCCGAGACGGCCTCAGTCAAGTGCAGAACGTGCTGGTGGACGGGGGTTACACCGGAAAGCCCTTTGCCACTGCGGTGCAAGGCCTGTTGGGAGCCTCGGTGGAAGTGGTGAAACGCAGCGAACTGCACACCTTCGTGGTACTGCCGAAGCGATGGGTGGTGGAGCGGTCTTTCGCCTGGCTGGAAAAGTGCCGTCGACTCTGGAAGAACTGCGAAAGGAAGCTCAATACCAGCCTGCAAATGGTGGTGCTTGCCTTCACGGTTCTAATCCTAAAAAGATTGTAAACAGGCTCTGAGACAAGCGGCTGACGACACGACGGGTGGGAACCTGCCACCGTTTCATTGACGGTCGCGGCCGGGATGACATCGACCGCGCGGGCGCCGCGGCGTCAAAAGAGCGGCTGCATATTCGGAGGGGCCGGTCGTGACCGGCCCTTGCCGGCGGACCGGCTCTGCCGGCGCGGACCCACAGATTGCACCGCTGCCGGGAATGCTCGCTCGTGGTAAAAGGCCTGCAGGCTTTGGCGAAACGTGCGCTGCTCCGCGGGGCTATTGCCGAAGAGGATCCATTCCCGGTTCTTCCGGGCAGCTGCCAAGCCGATGACGCCCACGCCGGCGAAGGGGTCCAGTACCCGCCCGCTACCCATGGAGATACAGTGGTCGGCCAACTGCTCCGGAAATTCCAGCGTGCCGTCCTCCCGAAGGCGCGATCTTATCCGCCACACGGTGCTCCAGTCAGCAACGGCGCCTCTGATTTGAGGTGGGATGCTCCAGCGATTGCCGGCGAACACGTAGATGGCCCGGTAGTGCCCTGGGATACGGCGGGTGGAAACTGTTGGGCGACAATGTTTGCATTTGTCGGGGCGACAGGTCTGTCGTCGCCGCCCCCATCCTCTCCCGTCCTGGGAGCGTCCGCCAGGTTTTTCGAGACCCCGGTCAGTCGGCGGCCATCAGTTCTCTCCCAACAAAACGACGGCCCATTGCCATGGCCTATGCCGAAGCTAGAAATCGGGCCGGTTTTTGACGCCCGGGAACAAATTCAATTCTGACGTTACAATCCCGCCCGAAGCCGCGGACGCTGATCAGACAACGACTCCTCATACCTGCTGGACCTGAAGGAAAGGATCCTCACCGTCTTCGACCGGGTGCACAACGGATTCGGCGTTCAGTACGCGGAGGAATACCTCAACGGCAGCCAGTGGTGGGAGAACCACCGGCACCTGAGCCACCGGGAAAAGATGATCGAGCTGGCCCGCGGCCTGAGATGGAAGAAGCCCACGCCTTCCAAGTCGAAGAGGAAGCGGACCAAGCAAGCCCAGCAACGGGAGACCTGAACACGGCGGGATACCAGGAGACAGATTATGCAAAATAAGAACCGCCCACTGCAGCGGGAGCTACCCATCCTACCCGTAGGTGCGAAAAGCCATCAGGGCACTCCCCTCGGCGCGTCCTCAGGAAATCCCGCACCGGCAGCCTCAAAACGCCGCGCCCGCCATCCCCTCAGCCAGGCCTGCGGCGACCTCCCCCCGGCCGCCCGCGAAGAACTGATCAAAAGAGTAGAACAATCCGGCTCGGTCCGAGGGATTTCCACCCTGGACGGCCGGATCCTGCTGGACTGGGAGCTCTACAACATTGCCCTGGACCTGGGGCTGCCGGTGCGTCTCGAGGAATTTCAGGGCTATGACCCGGTGGCGTTCGTCGTCGTACACCACCTACGCCAGCCCCGCTGGGACCACGGCCAGCGTGCCGTCATCGCGGTGCGACTATACGCCTGGCGGGAACCTGGCCGGCCGGAAAACCCGGTACACAGTACCGATTTATCCCCAAGCGAGGGCGGACCCAACCCAATACCGGAGGCTCCTGCAACCACGGCGGAAATGGCCGAGGCCGCCCAGGTCAGTCCCACTTTCATCACCCGGGCCAAGCGGGTGCACGAACTCGGCCGGTCCGACGCCGTCATATCCGGCGACCTGAAGTTCGCCGAAGCGCACCGACAGGTCAGGCTGGTGCTCGATGCGGGACTGGCGGACGCCGTCCGGCAGGGCAAGGAAGAATTCGAGGCCGCCTGCCGCCGCGCCCAGGTCGTCGCCGACGCCGGGCTGCTCAAACGGGTCAAGACCAACGAACTCAACTTCGATGATGCGTACCGTATGGCCCTGGCCGGAGAGACCGGCGAAGGGGAACCAGTGCGGCCACGT
>CBDHDY010000030.1:0-113488 GCA_965261885.1 Dehalococcoidia bacterium | reverse complement strand
AGCATGGACCTGCCGCTGGAGGTGCGGTTCCTGATCATCATGATCGCCCGGTTCGCGAACGTGCACGGGGTGGCGTCAGTGGCCAACTCCACCCTGGGCGAGATCTGTCGGATAGGGTCCCATCACACAGTGGAGCGCTGGATCAGCCTGGCGTCCGACGTGGGGATACTGCGGAAGGAACCCGGGAAGGGCGGCAAGGACCGAAAGAGCAACAGCTACACATTCCTGGGGGAGGAAAGGAGCTGGGCGCCACTGCCGGTGGGCCATCCGGACATCAACCCCATCGTCGCCCTCGCGCAGGCACGCCGGATCATAGAGGAACTGCAGGCCAAGGCAGCCCGGGTCGACGACCTGGAGGCCGAGTTGGCGCTGCTCAGGAACGGCCACGCCAACGGTCACTCCGAAGTGACCAATGGGGAGGATGAACCCCCGGCCGGACCACCCGGTGACAGCTACGAAACTGCAGATTCCCGCACCTCCCCGGAGACTCATGGGGCCATTGGTCACTCCGGAGTGACCAATGGGTCAGCTGAGAACCCACCCGAGGAGGACTCCCGTAGCTACGAAACCCCAGACTCCGGTACCTCCCAGGAGAGCCATGGGGCCATTGGTCACTCCGGAGTGACCAATGGCTCAGCCGAGAACCCAGCCGAAGAGGACTCCCGTAGCTACGAAACCCCCGATTCCGGCAGCCCGCAGGGGACCCATGCGGCCATTGGCCACTCTGAAGTGACCAATGGCCCGGACGAAGGACAGGAATACCTGTCCCGCCGCGCCCGGGTGCAGAATCTGGTGATGAACCACCGGGACTATTACACAAGGTCATTCACCAGAGGAGGCCTGCCCAGCGCCGTGGAGTACTTCTCCAGATCGCCCGGACACGAACAGGAGCTGATGAACCAGGTGGCCCTCCTGGAGGCCGGCGGGGATCCCCGGCAGAGCGGCACCGGCCCGCCCACGGAACCAGAGGCTCCGCCCCAGAGTACTGAGGATTCAGACCGGTACGCAGTCGGTCAGTGCCCGGACTGCGGCAGACCGTTCGCAACTCACGGTGGGGCGACGCATTGCTCAGACTGCACGGAACGAAGGCGGAGGGAGAGTGAGGCTTGATGCACAACGAGGCACAGGAGAAAAAGGACCAGATCTGGAAATTCGTGCTGGAGCACCAGGAGCTATTCTGCGACCCGCCCCCCGAGGGCCTCGGTTTCCCAGGCCGGGGATGATACCAGGCCACTACCTGAAGCGCCCGGAGGAGTGGCCCCTGGACAGGATCCGTGTCCTGAAACTGAAACGGGAGCGCCAGCTCCGGGACGGCACCGCAGACCGCACCGTGTCAACCGGCATGGCCCCGGCGACACGGCTGCTGCTGCACGACATCCGGAGGCTCGCCGGGGAGGGCCGCAGCCCATCGGACATATCCGCCCAGCTGGACGTGACAGAGGCCGGCGTCCGCAACGTCCTGGCCCTGGGGCAGGCAGCTGAGGACACGGGCGCCCTGGCACCCGTTCAGCTGCCCGAGATCGAGTTGTTCCGAAAGAGCTGGGGAAGGTCCTGGCCGGGAGGGCACGCAAATGGGAACGGACACCGGAAACCGCAGGGTGCTATTTGAAGTCGAGGTCCTGGACCGGTCGCACGGGAGGCGCTGCTTCGTGTGCGACTCCCCGGCCTGGCCCATGCACACGGTCCGTCCCAGGGGCGGCGACTACGGCCGCTACGCCTGCTTCGTCCACGTCTCCGAGGTCATGACCACCTGGGACGACCACGAGGAAAGACAGGGAGGTAAGGGAGGATGACGCTCTACGCCGAAAGACTGTTGCCCCACAACACCGACGCCGAGGAGGCGCTCATCGGATCGCTGCTGATCGACGGCGAGTGCATCGCCCGCATCGCGCCCACGCTCCGGCCCGGGGACTTCTACCGGGAAAGGAACCAGCTGTGCTACGACGCCGCGCTGGTCCTTTCCAATAGAAACCAGGCCATCGACCAGACTACGCTCGCGGGTGAGCTGGCCAGGACGGAGAAGTTGGAGTTGGCCGGCGGCATTGCCTACCTGTCGCACCTGGTCTCCATCACCCCCACGTCGGTCCACGCCGAGGACTACGCCGACATCGTGTCCCGCACCGCCACCATGCGGAAGCTAATATCGGCAGGGTCAAAGATCGCCGAGCTGGGCTACAGCGACACCGACGACCTGGACGCGACGCTGCGCCAAGCCGAGGACGCCCTCTACGCGGTCAGGAACACCACGCAGCAGCGCGATTTCCAGTCCTTCCGGGACATCTTCGACCGCTACCTGCAGGAGCAGCAGTCGTCCATGGACGACCTCCTGACGGGGATCGACGCTCCGGTCATGTCGGGGTTCCCGGACCTGGACGAGGTCCTGGGCGGGTTCCAGCGCTCCGATCTGGTCATACTCGCGGCCCGGCCATCGGTGGGCAAGAGCACCCTGGCCCTGAACATGGCCATGGCCAACGCCAACGCCAACGCCAAGGCCGGCCACACCTGCGCGATATTCAGCCTGGAGATGACCGCGGACCAGCTGGCCATGCGGGCCCTGGCCGCCGAGACCGGCATCGACTCCCACCGCATCCGCCTGCGGCTCTACACCCAGTCCCAGGAAGAACTCATGATCAACGCCATCGGGGAGCTCTCGGAGCTGCCGATATACATTGACGACACCCCGTACCAGGGCATGGTCGAGATTAGGGGCAAGGCCAGGCGGCTGGACCTGGACCGGGGCGTGGACCTGATCATGGTCGACTACCTGCAGCTGGTCCAGGGCCAGCACCGCGGAGGGCCGGTCAACCGGGTGAACGAGATCACCGAGATATCCCGTTCCCTGAAGGTCATGGCCGGCGAGCTCAACGCCGCCGTGATCGCCTGCTCCCAGATGAGCCGCATGGTCGAGAACCGGCCGAGCCACCGGCCCCAGCTCTCCGACCTGAGAGATAGCGGCTCCATCGAGCAGGACGCCGACATCGTGGCCTTCATCCACCGGGAGGACCTGTACACCACGGAAGAGGAGTGGGCGCAGACCCACCCGGGCCAGGAGTATCCCCGCAACATCGCCGAGATCATCGTGGCCAAAAACCGGAAGGGGCCTACCGGCAGCATAAGGCTCGAGTTCCGGGACCACCTGGTCAGGTTCGACTCCGTCTGAGCCACGCACTACCCAGCTTGGAAACTAAGACCGCCGGTGCTGAACCGGCGGTCTTTCTTGTGACCGTACCTGAAGGCCGTCCTCCGATGGTCAACGGGAAGTGACCACTATCGTAGTAGTTATATATATATTTATATTACTACTACTACCTAAGTAGTCACTCCGAATTGACCAATGGTCTTTCGGGAGGGTCACGGGTGAGGCCACAGCGCAGGCCAGCTACACTGGCCCTGTCTGCTGAGGAACAGGAGAAAAGCTACTCCCCTGATCAGGGGAGAGCCTGACCACCAACGGGAGTGCGGGCGACCTGCATCTACAGGCTGGCGGCCCTGCGTGGAAGGCCGACGGCAAGTCGGCCCGGTTCGACCGGTACGAACCATCACCGCGGGACGCGATCCGAAGAGGCATCGTCCACTACGGCCCAGAGAACCGGCCCCTCTGCGGCGAAGACGGCGACCTGGCGCAACACACCGCTAAGGATTTCTTCTTGGACTGGCGAGACGGTGCAGACGGCGAAGGATCAGAAACGAATTACCGCCGCGGGGCGTATCGTCGCCATAGACCGAACCACGTTGCCCTGGACGCTGACGATGGAGATAGTGACCTCACACAACACGTTCGAGGTAGCGGGCATTGAACTCTCGCCGGGGAGTTTCTTGCCTGGTGCCGGGGGCGTGCAGGTAATCCCATTGAATGACGGGAACGCATCACGCCAGGGGGCCCCGCCCATTGAAGCCGTGGGGACAGCCCTGAGCCACGCAGGGGACTGGTCCGGGGCTATTGACATGCTCGGCTTCGGACTACACGCCCCTCTGACGTGGGCGGTGACAGGAACCGGGTCAATGTGCTCGGCCCCGGGTACGCTGTTACCTACAAGCGAGCCAGGGAAGGGGCCCCGTGGCAGGTCATCACCGCCGAGAACTCCGAAACGCCCCCGCCTGCCACCGACGCAGACGAGTGGACCGTCATTCCGGCGGCGGGTGGCACTGCGGAAACGCGGGTAACGTTCCGTGGCCCGTCCGACGGCTCGGTGGTGCTGGGCGGCCATACTGGAGTCAATTTCTTCGCCGGGCCGGTCGAGTTCTTCGCCACCCGCATGTGGCTGGACAACGAGCGGGTGAACATCCAGGTGAGGGGCACAGAGGATGGCACGGAATTTGCCGCCGACCTGCTGCTGATCTCGTCTGCCGCCGCAAACGCGGACGGGACCATCGAAACGGAACAGATACCGCCCCATACCCACAGCTTCCCGCACCGCCACGACCCGGTCACCGGCGAGGTGCTGGGCAGCGCACAGACGGAAGAGGCGGGCGACCACGTCCCCGAGGTGCGGACGCTGAGCATCAGGCCCCTGAGCGTGTACTGGCGGGAATAGCGCCACTTGGAACCTACGAGGAGGCAGACAATGGCCAATGCAAAGGACCCCCAGGAACAACGGGGCTGGTGCTCAGTCAAGGGAGCTGGACGCTTAGCAAGACAGGTACCGGCCGCTACGCCGTCGACCGGGATGGCGTGGTCATGTCGGGATGGGACCTCCGGTCCGAGGACGGGCGGCAGCGCTCCAGAAGCGAGCGAGCGTTCTGGGGCTTGGCGCTGGATATCTGCCTCGACGAATATTCTCACGAGACCTACGTAGACAGCGACAGCATCCTCCAAGCGATCGCGGGCGGGGGGAGGTAGCCGAGGCTGTGCCGGAGCCGCAGCAGGTCTAGGCCAGCCACGGCTTCGTTGGTGAAATCTCTTCAACCCACACGTGCGCTACCGAGGATCCCCCCACCACGGCGTCTGCGGTCTCTCCGGCCACGGTGAGAGAGGCCATCGTCTCCCGTATGGCCGAGGCCACTTCCCTGCCTCCAGCGATCCTCCCGGACGCTCCGTCAGCTCGACGCGGTGAACCAGACGGCATGGAGGCTCTCCATCTCGCAGGCGTCTGGCCACGACCATCACCTCCGGCATGTTCGTGTCCGCGGTGAACGCGGAATCCATGCCACTCCCTGCGATGCCAACCACGACAACTCCATCGTATTCGTTCGACAGCAGGGCCCGGAATTTCTGCCAGCTCCGAGCGGTCATCGCCGCTCGCGGCAGAATCAGCGCGAGCCGTCCGCCCGGCGCGAGCCGTTGGTGGGCCAGGGGAGCGAACATCGCGGCGACACCCGCGCCACCATCGGCGATGGTCCCCTCAGTGAGCTGTTTGAGCCGGGCCGACATCGCCACCTCCGTCTCCCGCGCGGCGCTCAGCTGCCTGGTGAGTTCATGGCGACTAAGCCTTGGTTCCCGATCACAGGTTTGTCGAAGAGCTCCAGCGACCCCGCGACTACGACGGGGTGGCCATTGTCGTCGACGTCCCCGGTGACGCCGTATGGAAACTGCAAGCAGCGGGCGGCGGTGGAACCGTTGAGTGGCGCCACCCCACGCAAGGCCGCGCCGGTGGCGCGGACGGCATGGGAATTGATGTCCACGGCGGTTAAGCCGTTTTCCATCATGTGGCCGTGATCAGGGTGCCCGAGCCACAGGCGAAGTCCGAGATGCGGTAGCCTATCAGCGTCTCGGGATCGCCCCAGGCCAGGTCTTCGCCGACTGCCAGATGCGCGAGAAATGTCGCGGATTCCTGTCTGGTTTGGAATGCCTGGCCTCTCCGTGACTCTTGGGTCATCGCTCCCACCTCTCGGCGTCGGATGTGTACGCTGTCATCATACGCCGGGTGGAATCGCCGGGCCGGGCGAGTGGAGGAGCCTTCAATGGCCGGGGGATACCCGGTGCTCTCGCTTTTAGCGAGGTATGTACGCGCGTGGCAAATCGAACCTGCAATGATGCGACATTTTTCTTACAGGCCGGATTTGACGGGGTGGGGGTTATCTAGGGAATTCTACGGGATCAGGTACGGCGGCAGTGTACATTTTTTGAGAGGCTACCCCTTTTGATGAGAGGCTACCCCTTTTGAGAGGATACCCCCCAGCGGAGGTATCCCGCGCGGGCGGACACTACTATTTGTGGGGCCCCAAACGCTTGGCAAGAGTTTTTGCGGAGCGTTACAATGGGGTGACACAGAGGAGGTGGATGGCATGCCGGTAGTCGATATACCCCGGCCGAGAGAGGCGTGGAACCGGCTGGCGCCGGACATCGAGGCTCAGATCGTCGAAGAGATCGCGGCAGGGCAGCGGTTCACGGACATCGCGGCCAAGTACAAGGTCAGCTTGCACACAGTCTATAACGTGAATCGCCGCAACGGCTAATCCCCGCGCATGCGGGGACGGGCCACGGACCCGACACTGAGGAGGACGATGACCACCACCACGAGGCCCAGACCCAAGGCTGGCGAGTTCTTCATCGGCACCAACGCCACCGGGATACCGGAGACCGTGTGCGCGGCCTGCCTGGTGCCACGCGACTCCGCCAGTGGGCGGCCTGTCGTCTGACGCCCGCGCGGGCACGGCGCTGCGCCCGGTGTGGGGAGGCCGTGGAGGCGATGAAAACTTAGACCCAAAGAGAAAACACCGGCGGGCGGACGTCCCCCCGGTGCCTCTCGCGCAGTGTGGGTGAAGTACGACGGGGGAGTCTAACTTCGTCAACCAGTATACGCGACAGGTGCCATCAGGGAAAATACGGCCCGCCAGCCAGGCGGACCGTATTTCTATTTTCGAGGCATCGGATGGCGCCACCTGGACCACATAGCGGAGATCGCAGCCTGGAACGGGTACCGGACCCCTGCCCGGGTATAGGGTGCGTCGGCTGCGACAGCCCTGATCACCAGTCGATGGACGTAGTCTTCCGTGGCAGTGACCGGGACCGTGATCGTTCGTTCGTGCCGCCGTCTGAAGACGTGACCAAGACCGCCGTCACCGTACTGCGTCGACTTGATGGTTACGTCCGCCACCGTGTCCAGCAAAGCGGCGACAGGATGACACAGCTCCAGCGGCAGGCCCTCCGTGAGCAACTGTACGCGCTGCAGCGGCAGTTCGAGGTGCGGTTCACAGACCTGATGGAGCAGATTGAAGACGCCAGACTCGGTGTGTGGTCCGGCATGTTTGGGCAAGAAGTGCTAGCGGAGATCGAGTTGCGGGAGCTGCTGGACCAGGTCCCCGTGGCGTTGGCGGAGATGGACCGACTCCTGGATGCCGCCATCGGACGGGCCGTTGCACAAGGAACCCTGCAGGATCTCATCGCCCGCCGGAAGTCCGACCCTTCAGCCACAGCCCTTCTATCCCAAGCCCGCGCCACATCATCGCTGGTCCTCATCGCCATCGCCACCACGCGGGCCCACGCCGGCCGCCGGTCGTGCGCTCGCGGCGATGACCCGGACAGCCCCGACTCAGCCAACATAGCCCGCACGATTGCGGGCGTTTTGCCATGGAAAGGCCGTCACCCCTGGATGCAGGGGGGCGGCCTTTTTGTGTCTGTGCGGTAGGTGGTGGGTGATGTGAACGGCCAGGTACGGGGACTCAACGATAAACGGAGGTAGCCATGACCATGACCACCGAGGATTACAGGATCGAGCACGCAGAGCAGCACGAGGCGGGCACCATCGCGATCTGGAGCGACCGGCGCGAGCCGGGGGGCTTTACCGTCGAGGTCCGCGTGCCTGACGACACCCACGCATACGGCATCGTACTGGCGACCCGCAACGCGCTGCGCCACATGAGCGCCTCCGGGCCGCCGACCGACGATGACCTGCACTACTCCGGCATCAAACTCGGCGGCTGGTAAGCGGGGAGACCGATGAGGAACTCAACGATCAACGGAGGAATGGAAGTGGATATGGATATGGAAGTTGTCGACAAGGTCCTGCGCCAGGTGGCGCAGGAAGCGGGAACTGACGTGAATCCGGCGAACGTCGTGGTGGTGAACACCCCGCCCGTGGAGTCGCCGAGGTTCATGGTGGTCCACGAGCCGGTCGGCGTGCCGCCAGCCACGGATGAACAGAGGATGCGGCTGGCGGCAAGCGGTGTGTTTATCGGCAAGGGCGTCAGCGCGACCTACGCGGACTGGCGTCTGGCGCGGTTGCTAAGACTAGAGCCGGAGACTGAGCACGATAGCTAAGCAGCAGGGATGCGACTTCATTTGGAAGCGGACCGTCCCGTGTGGCGACCCGCCCACGCACCAGCGGTCATACCCCTGGCTGGGGCTGACGCGGCGGTACTGCGACAGACACTGGGCAGAGATGACGGCGCGCCCTGGCCGGAGATGGCGGGGCGCACCGAGGAGGTGATCCGGTGACGGGTCCCTGGATCGACAGCGTAATCGCGCAGGACGACATGGATGTGGACGACTGGACGGACGGGCCCTGCACGGACATCGCGCCGGACATCACCGAGCCCGGCGCCACGCCGGACGATGCCCCAGCGGCTACGAAAACGGCCACGGAAACCGCCGCGCCGCCGGACATCGATGCGGGCACGGCCGCCGCCGCGCCGCACTGGGACCCGACGTTCGGCGTGGTGCGGTGCGGAGACAAAAGCAGGTTCGTGGACGACAGTATCACGCTCAGCGAACTCCATCGGCTGATAACCGGCGGCGACGTCACGCTGTACCGCAAAGACCGGTGGGGCAAGCTACGGCCCATCGTTTCGGGCAGCACGCTCCGCGATAACACCTCGACGTACCGCAATCTCCTGGCGCGGCGGGGCAAAGACGGCCCGGGCGTTGGGGATTACAAAACCGCGTACCTGCCCGGGGTCATCGTTGGCGGGGACTTCCCCATCGGCTCGCCCCGCGGCGTCAACTTCCCATCCGCGCATTCCCGGATGGTGCAGTTCGATTTTGACGCCTATGGCGAGAGCGCCAGCCAGGTGACCGCCGCGCTCAGAGAGCACGCCGCACTGGTCTTCACGAGCCCCAGCGGTGGCCCGAAAGCGTTCCTCCCCGTCTGCCCCACGCCCGGCAACTCGACCGAGCACAGCGTGGCGTGGGAGCAGGCGTCCAGGTGGATATGCGACCGCCTGGGGATGGACTTTGACGCCGTCTCCGACAGCGGCTCCAAGTTGGTCGACCGGACGGTGCGGTCGCCGAACGGGTTGTGTTTCCTGGCCCACGACGAGAGCGCGCACTTGAACCTCCACGCGGCGCCAATCCGGTGGACACCGCCACCGGAAACGCCCGCCAAGGCACCCAGGGGGCCGCAGAACAGCCCCGCAACGCCCCGGACGGGTAATCCGCTGCCGAACGGCGATATGGCCGCCCTGTGCGATTACGTGCTGGACGAAGTGCTGCCAAACGATTACGACGACCGGGAAGACTGGATGTCCATCCTGCACTACGCCAAGGGCGGCGGTGCATCGTTCGCCGCGTTCGACCGCTGGAGCCAGCAGCATTCCACCTACGACCCCGTAGAGACCCAGCGGGCATGGGACTCCGCCGAACCCGGACGCACCACCGGCGCAGCACTGCTCTGGCTGGCCGACCAACGCTGCCCGGGGTGGCGGCGATCACAGAACGGAGGAAGTATGGCCGAAAAGAAGACCAACCCCCGCCCCTACGATATGCGCCGCCTCGCCATGGGAGTCGCCGAGAGTCTCGCTGTACTGCCGCAGTACGAGGTCTACCAGCTGCCGGGCAAAAAGCTCGGCATATCGCCGTGCCCGAAGTGCGGCCACGGAGAGGCCAGCATTTGGGAAGACCCCGTGTCCCTGTACCTCGAAACCGCGTGCTCCAACTCACCCGACGCCACAGCGTGCAACGCGTTCGGGCGTGGCGCGGGGCGGCAACAGCTGCGGGACGAAATCCTGAAACTCGCACGGTACGCCTCTGTCGTGGAGAGCGACCCCGGAGACCGCGCACCCATAGACCCCGACGCTTTTGGAGAGTAACGACATGACAGCACAGTACATGCCCGACGGCCTGGACCCCGCGGGTGCGGTCTACCAGGCATACGAGGCGGCGGGGTTTATCCCTGCCCCCGGCTCCAACGGCCACGCCAACGTAATCATCGAGGAAACCCTGACCTGGGAGAGCCTGACCCGCCCCTGCTACAACAACCGCGCCGACGAGGCCACCGCGCTCCGGCTGCTTATGCTCCACGGCCAAGACCTCGTGCTGGTAAAGCCGGAACTCACGGGCAAAGGCAACGACTTCAAGCCGGGGCAAAGAATGGCCGTGTTCGCCGTCAACGACTCCGGGATGCTCAGCGTATCCGCCGCCGCGTCACGGCTCCACGACGTCGGCCGGTGGCTGGTGGCTGAGGCGTACACGGCAGGGCTGGATAAAGACGAGCTCGCGGCCGTGTCCGTCCACGCGCTGAAGTACCGGAACGCCCGGGGGCTGGAACCCGTGGAGCTCGTGATGCAGGCGTCGCTGGACGTGCTCCGGCGCAACGGGCTGGAACACGACGCCGAAATCGCCGACCCCGCCGGAGTGGACTCCACGATGTACGCGCTCGGCACCCCCGACGGCGTGCTGCACCTCCGGACCGGAGAAATGCTCGCCCCACATGAGGCGCGCCGGACGCTCACCGTATCGAGTATCCCGGACTCCTATGACGTCGGGGCGACGCACCGCTGGGTCGACGACATACTGCCGCCGCTCGCCGAGTGCCGCCAACTCGAGGAAGACGGAGACCCGTGGCCCCTCTACCGCGCCGAGGTGCTCGCATACTCAATGCTCAATCCACCGAGGCGGCAGATGATGCTGGAGCTCTGCGCCGCCGGATCGGGAAAGTCGACGTTTTTGAACGCACTGCGCAAAGGGCTGGGGCCGTACGTCACGGAGCTCCGGGCCGCCGTGCTCCGGGAGCCAGACAAAGCCGAGGCCGGCGGCTCGGCGCACAACGGCGACGTCCGGCTGCTTATGGCCCCCGCGCGCCTGACGTTCTGTCAGGAATGGCGCGGGGCGGGCAACATACCGCTGCTAAAGGCGGCCAGCGGCGGCGACGCCGTGCCGTACCGCCGGATCCGGGAGGAAGACACGATCGGCCAGCCAACGGCGCACATCTGGATTATGGGCAACGATGATCCGGACGCCGGCAACCGGCTGGGGCTGTCGGATGACGACGATAGCGGCGACGCCATGCGGGACCGCATCCGGCTGCTCCACCGGGAGCGGCGGCGTGAGATCGGGCTGGAAGAGGACGACCGCGTCGTCAACTATGGCCTGGACCACGACGAACTGCGGCCCGGCGACGCCCGGCTGTTCCGGCAAGCCGTGGTGTCGCGCGTCGTCGAGTACTGCACAGGTGGAGGCCGCGCGTTTCCCGCCGAGCTAGGGACACAGGGCGATCTGCTCCGCAGGCGGCAGGAAGACGAGTTGCCCGCGCACACACTCTGGCTGCGCAACGCCGTCCGGCCCGCGCCGCACGGCGAGCTGCTGCTGCCCGATCTGCTCCAGGCATACGAGGATCAGCGGACGGAAGAAGACCCCGTTATGGCACTGGAGGAGCGAAACGGCGTGCTCAGCCTGGGCAAGGAACTGCGCAAGGCCGTCCGGCGGCTGCCGAAGACCGTGCGCCGGGGCAAAGGCCCCAATCGGGTGACGTTCATCCCCGATTGGGAACTGGCAACGCCGGAACTGTGTGCACAAAGGTCCCCCGGGTCCCCCGGGTCACCACGGGTTTTCCAGAAGTCTCGCGCGTGACGCCGCGCGTGCATATCCCGAAAACCCGTGGTGACCCGTGGTACCAGTGGTACCTCAGCTACGAAATAGAACACGTGGCCTAGAGGCCAAGATGCCAAAAAACGGCAAAAGGAGGCAAGCATGAGCACTGACACGACCCTTCCCGCGCTGCCCAAGCAGCGGTCCGAGGCGAAGAGGCGGCGCACCCGCGAGTGGCTGGACAGCATTGACCGGCGCGCCGAACTGCTGCCGCCGGAGGCCCAGCGTGCGCGCGGCCGGTTCTTCGCCGCCGCGTGGATCTACCGCCGGGACCGGGAGTCGGGAGTCGGCAACAACCGTGCCAACATCGCCGCGCTGCTGGCCGCCGCCGAGGCACTGACGCCCGCCGGCAACCCGCCGCCCAGCCCCAAGGCGCCAACGGTCTCCCTGACCACACGGGGGCTGCTGTACAGCGCCGCGTGCGCGCAGCGCGCCCCGGCGGCCGAACGCAAGGAACTGGCGGCCGGGGTGCTCCGGGCCGCCAGAGAGCGGGCGCGGGAGTTCTACGCGACGCCCGGCCGGTGAGCCGCAGACGAGACGAAAACTAAACGCGGCGGCCGGTGCTCGAAACACCGCCGCCGCACAGGAGAAACGAATGGCTACCATAGCACCGGAAGACACAAACGTCATGCCGATGCCCCGCAACGAGCGGACCGGCGCGGTGGTCGTGAAGAGCCGGTACTGGCAGATGGAGCACGAGGTCAGTGCCCTGGACGTTGGCCCCTGCTGGACACCCGACTGGACGCCGCCCCAGTGGGGCGCCGACGCGCTCGCCGAGGCCGCCGACGCGATCGAGGCCGAACTGCTGGCCGCTCTCGCAACGGCCGGCCCGCCGGGGCCGCCTGCCCGGAGGCCGTATGACTCGCCGCGCACACTCGCGCGATGCGAGTGAAGTTGCACGGCCACCACCACTCCGGCGGGTGCATAGAGTACTCAATGGAACTGGCCACGCGGTTTGACGGCGCATTCAGTGCGAGCCGCCGCCGCGCCGAGCTGGTGCTGCCCGTGGACCCGAGGCCGCTGCTGGACCGAGTGGTGCAACGGCTGGCCGCGGCGGCAAAACAGAATGGCGCCACGGTTAAGAACGTGGCGAAGCCGCGCCCGTACTCGTTCGGCGACGCGTACCGCAGGGCCCAGTGGTTTGACCACGTGCGCTACTTCTGCGGTGCGCCGAGCGAGGAGGCATAGCGTGAAACACATCCGCAACCCCCAGACAGGGCGGAACTTCTGCGGGCGGCCCGGCGAATCGCTGGGCCCGCCCCGCGCCGCCACCGTCGCCGAGCTCGGCGATCAGCTCCGGCAGCCCGTCGCCACCCGGCAGGTCTGCTGGAGGTGCGCGCACGAGCTCCTAGACCTGTACCTGGCTGCCGAGAACGCCGGGAAGATATGAACGCTCAGATGAGCCGTCCGAGTGTCACAGGAGGCACATTGTGAAAGAGGCATACGTTGAATGGGAACCCAAGTCGGCCGCCAACCGGCAGCTCTTGGCCGACACGCAGGCAGTGGTGGAAGAGTACGTGGGAATGGGGTACGTCCTGACGCTCAGGCAACTGTACTACCAGCTCGTGAGCCGCGACATCCTGCCGAACAACGACAAGCAGTACAAGCGGCTGGGAGAGTTGGTGAAGAACGGACGCGAGGCCGGCCACATTGACTGGAACGCCATTGAAGACCGGGGGCGCGTGCTCGTCAGCCCGCCCGAATGGTCCAGCCCGAAACAGATACTTATCGGCGCTGCCCGCCAGTTCCGGCTGAACCGGTGGCGCGGACAAGACCACTACGTCGAAGTCTGGTGCGAAAAGGACGCCCTGTCGTCCGTGCTGGAACCGGTGTGCGACCGCTGGCACGTCCGGTTCATGGCCAACCGCGGCTACTCCAGCGCCACGGCCATGCACCGGGGCGCCCAGCGGCTGGCGGAGGCGGCTCATTCCGGCCAGCAGCCCGCCGTCATTTACCTCGGCGACCACGACCCGTCGGGCATCGATATGTCCCGGGACATTGAAAACCGCCTAGACCAGTTCGCGCGGGGGCGGCCCATTGAGGTGCGGCGCCTGGCCTTGAACTTCGACCAGGTTCAGCAGTACCGGCCGCCGCCCAACCCCGCCAAGTTCACCGACTCCCGCGCCACCGGCTACGCCGTCCAGTACGGGCGGTCATGCTGGGAACTGGACGCACTGGACCCCGTGACGCTGGACGCCCTGCTGGACGCGGCGATCCGCGAGTATCTGGACGAAGCCCTGTACGACGGCCAGGTCGGCCGCGAGAAAGAGATGAAAGCTCAGATCCGCGAGTTTGCCGACTCGCTGGCCTAAAGCTCCGCCAGAGGGAGTGACCGGAACTTCTTTGACGCTGCTGGCGGCGGCGGCGGGCCTGATTGGGGAGTGCCCGGGAATGTCTGAGAGAAAAAGCGGACGGAGGCGCGAGATGATGGACACGGAGACAAGGACGGACCCCCTGCCGGAATCCGAGAACGCCCGGCATCGGTTCCATCGCTCGGCGCTGGAGTACCGGCGTACCAAAGAGACCGGCGGGGACGTACAAGCCGCGCTGCGCAAGGTGTTGGAAGACGCCGAGGCCCTTCTGCCTGCCGGACACCCGCCGCCGGGGGCGAGGTCCTTCCCCCGCTCGCTGACTACCCTGGGGTTGCTGTACTCGCTAGCGCGCCGGGCCGGACGCGCCGACGGCAGAGTGCAAGGCCTTGGCCCAGGCGCTGCTGCGGGCAGCCTGGTCCTGGGACCGGAAGCCTTATGCTCGCCCCGGCTAGGCAACGAACAGGGGCGCGGGAGGTGACCAATGACGGACATGACAGAAGAAGCCCGGCGGGCGCGGGATGCTGGGCGCCGCCGCCGGTGGATCTAGGCTCACGGGCATGTGTCACCAGCAACTCTAAACTGTGCAGAAGTAGTGTCGTTGTCCAGCGATTCCGTCAGGTTAATTGGAATTGACCCACCTGAGCAGAGTGGCATCATCAGCGTCCCTCCGCCAGGTGGCACAGTGTGTAGCTACTCGCCCCGGAGCCTGCGCAGCTCCGCTTCCAGTTCGCGGTTTCGGGCCTCGGCCAAGAGCCTGGCTTCCCGTTCGGCCAGTCTGCCATCCCGCTCGGCCAGTCTGCCCTCCCGTTCCTGCTGGAAGGTGGGAATGTGTTCCTCGGTATCGGGGTCGATCCAATTCAGTTGCCCGTCCTGCCACTCCAGTATCAGGTTCAAGACTGTGCTGTGGCCCCTGAACCTCCCGTCAGGCAGAGTGTCGATGGGGATGGGTTGATATTCTCCTTCCACCAGCCGGTCTCCGGCCAGGGCTGGGTTGCTTCGGGTTGGCGCCTCGTTGAACCGCCAGTACTCGGGTATGCCCAGCGCCGCATAGTCGGCAGGGCAACTGACCGGCGGCGACCGGCTGCGCCTGTTGCACGGACGGGCCGATGTCCTGCACGTCAACTGCCACGAGCTCAGCGGCGGGCTGGACACCGGTGCCATCTCGTCGGACCTGGCCGGCGGGTCGCGGGGTCGCGGAAGATGGGGTTCAGCACGTCGAGCGTCTCCCGCTGCTCGATGGCGGCGACGATCTTCTTGGCGTCGGGACGTCCGTCCGCACCCCGCCGGGCGACCAGCAATAGTCCGGGGTGAAGTGGGTCACAGAACGTCGCGAATTCCGGGCTCACTATCGCCCTGATGGCGGTCGCCAGGGGGTTCTTCCTCATCGTCTGTCCGCGTTTCCGGTCTGCCCCGATTTTGCTGCCAGTCCGGCCGGGGCGCAAGCGGCGGCCCATTTCGGAGCCGTCGGGCGGGGTCTCCGCCCGGGGCGGCCGGCGGCGGTTCCGGCGGCCCCGGGTGGAGCCGCCAGTCTCAGACCGGGGCCTTGGTGCCGTACGCGCGTGGCACTTTGAGGCTGCAACATGTAATGTTTTTTAACTGGTGCGAACCCCCTATGGGGGCCTCCCTATCTGTTTCCAGAGGTTCGGTACGCCTCAGATGGGGTAACCTTTTCCCGGCGCTGCCCGGGCGTTGCTCCTCGTGCCGTGCCGGTTCGCCGTGTGGCCGTCTGGGCGCCGGGTCCCTGCGGTGGTCACGGCCCTCGACCGCGTGGGCTGCCGCGCCATAGGCCGGTGCCGCCTGGCCGCAGTGTCGGCGAACGCCCTGCCGTCGTGGCCTGGGCTACTCCCCGCCCCGCAGTTCCTCGACCAGGGCCCGGGCGCCCCGCAGTTCCTCGACCAGGGCCCGGGCGCCCCACCGCCGCAGTCTCTTGGCCCGCTCAACCTCGCCCTGGGTTTGGAGATGGTTCGCCACCCGGAACAGCACGGCCGCCCGTCTCTCGAGCGGCACCAGCCCGGCCCAGTCCTCCACCGGGTAGCCCTCGACGAAGGGCAGGCCGATGTTGACGCGCCACTTGGTATTTCGCTCGCTCCACTTCGCTACGGCGTCCAGCAGCTCCGGCGCCGAATCGTGGTCCAGCATCTCCTCTACGGGAACACCGGCGTCCAGCAGCCGGTAGCCCCAAGGCGAGAGGACCTCGTCCTGCATCTCGGCCTCGCGCTGCCATGCCTCGGCCCACAGCATTTTTTCCCTTTCGAACCACGCCTTGGCCGCGTCAAAATGAGTCTCCATGTCGTGCTCCTTAAAATCGCTCAGGTTGGATTTAGCTATGCCTCCTCGGGCATCTTGTAGGCCAGCAGGACCCAATCGCCCAAGGTGACCGTCTCGTCCGGCCTGCGGAGCCGGACGCCGAGAGGCACCGCCCGCTCCGGCACCATGGCGATGGACACGGCGACGTGGGCGCGCCCGGCGCGGCAGTGGTAGGTCACGACCGTGGGAATGGACCGGCATAGCCGGTCCATGCACCAGCGGCCCGCTCGGTTGTAAATGTCGTCCCCGGTGAACCGCTGGGAATCGCCGTCGGCGTCCCGGGCCCAACCCAGGAGCACGGTCTCCATCGGTGTGTCCTCTCGTTTTGGCATCGCAGACCCTCTGAGGTGATTTCCGGGGGCGAGCCTGTGCCGGACTCGCCCCCTCGCTGCTCTGGATGGCCTAGACGGGCGTCAAACGGCTCTCAGAGTAGGGAAATACCCCCCAAGCCGGAAAACGGGCGGAAACGACGTTTCCGGGACGTCCACTAACCCTGCAATCAGGGCCTCCCCGTCTTTGGCTGCGGTCAACACGCGGGTCGCCTCGCGTCACACGTCGGCGTAGCTATCGTCCATGGGAGGTGAGCCAGGCGTCGAGGTCTCCGAGAGACCGCAGGGCGGCAGTGATGGCCCGCACCGATGAGCTCATACGCTGCATGGGCGGCCTGTCTCAACCACTCACCGCCACCGTCCTCACGGTCCCACCGGGGGCCGCGGCATACATTGAGGCGGGGACGCCGGTGGTTATTTCCTCCATGCCCTGTGCGCCACCAGGCGTGAGCGAAAGCGCCACTGCCCCAGCGGGCGGCGAGCAGGCCGCCAATCTCCGGGGCGTGGCGGTCGAGCTCAACCCGCTCCAATGACCGCCGGCTAATCCGCATCCCTTCCAGCCAGGCCCTCGCTGCCGACATAGACGTTTACTACGTCGGCCCGGATGGTCAGCCTCCCCCCCAGCAGCTCGATGTCCTGGGCTTGGAACTCCTCCTCCTTGGCGGCGTGGGCCGACGGGCTGGCGTATTGCAGCTCATGGAGCCTCGACCACTCGTTTTTCGATATCTTGGAGAGAGGAGGCCGACGGAACTCCGCGAGCTCTGCGACGCGCTCCAAGTCGCTCTTCAACCGGTCCAGGCCCCAAACCGTATACACACAGGATGACCGCCGCGCAGACCTCTCCATCCGCTCGTCGCGATCCATGTCGGGGAAGAGCAGGATGGCCGCAACGAAGTTCTTGAACCCGGTCGACTCCAGGATGGCGCTGCGCATTTCGATGGTGCCGTCGGCGGCCTCGTCAACGGGCGACGGTACCGCTATCCGGCCCCCGTCCGGTCGCGTGAGTGCCCATTCCCCTGGAGCGGGCATCTCATAGTCGCCGCCCTTGACCTCGATGGCGAACCGTCCTACCCCGTGGAGCCAGAGCGCGTAGTCCACCTGCTGCCCATGGTCCCGGTAGCGGAACTCATAGAGGCAGTGCCCGTTGCACTCCAACCCGGCAAGGGCATCGAAGACCCTCGCCTCCGCCTGCCGCTTGGGGTCCTGGCGGCGGCTCTCCGGAAACTGCCCTTTCATCTGAATACCCATGTCTTTCCTCCAATTTGAATTGACAAATTAAAAGGCCGCACCCCGTGGGTGCGGCCTGACGCCTCGGCAGCGCCTGTGGCGCAGGATTTCACATCGGCTCATCTCCTGGGCAGGTGTCTCCCCCGGGGCCGCGCCTGCGGCGGCAACTGGGGAAAAAGGAAAGGAAATCGGCCGCCGACTGGCGGCCCATGGCGCGACGTCGCGCCATGGGCCACGCTGGAATGCTGGCTGCTGCCCGCCTGGGCGGCCAAGAGCGAGGCCAGGGGCCGAGGGAAGAAGGGGGAAAGGGGACCGGAGAAAAGAAAATGGAATGGCGTTGCACACGCCGATCCCTGCGCTCGCGTAGCAATTCCCCCGGCCTCATATGGCCGGGGGCGTCACCGAACAGGGGAGTGCGGTAGGGTTTGCGCCTGAACTGCCCCGCCCGATTTTTCCTCCTGATATGCGGCCTTGTGCTGATTCTTTCCGCCCTGTAGCTGGCCTGCGGCGGAGAAGAGGCGGTGGCGCGGAACAGTTCCGGGCGAGGGCCGCAGCGCATCCTCCACCGAGCCTACGTTCACGGCCGAGCCACCCCAGGCGCCGACGCCCAGGGCCCGTAGTGCCCTAGGGACCCGGCCCCAGCCACTGTACGCCCGTCGCCCCAAACTTCGCTGGGAACCGACAGGGAAACGCTGGTCGCCCCCGAATGACCGGAGAACAGCTCCGCCGGGCCCTCGGGACCGGCAATGCTGACTGTGTGTGGAACTGAATGTCCACACACCTTAGTACTACAGTCGCACATAAGCTGCCTCCGTAATTTTTACCTTGGGGATCGTGCGATTTCGTTACAGGGAGAGACGTTGCCCGTAGCTGGACGCTGCGATATTCAAGGCCGCCCCATGCCTCCGGAGACTAACTGCGACTGTAGTATTAGGGCGATTATCGGCGAGCTGGTCAGGTGCCGCTTGTTAAAAGTCGTCGGTCATGCCTTCTTCATGGAGGCCTTTCCTCAACTCGTTTAGGGCAGTCTGCCGGGGTGATCTCGCAGAACCGGCACTCGCCGGGGGCACCCGCCTGGCCGGGATCTCCGAGGCCAACCGTCGCATGAGGCCGCCCAGGTTCTCGACTAACCTTCCTTCGACCGCATCGGTGGGGATGTCGACCACGTGGTCGGGATAGGCCACTTGACCGACGATGCTCAGCCCTTGGTAGCGCTCTAGGGCCCGGGGAAGGGCGTACATGTCATGAGTCATCCCGGAGTTTGGTTGGGGGATGTGAGAGTGGGTGGATAGGTCAACCAAAGGGCGCTCAAGGCGGTCCTGAGTCTGGAGAGCGGTATCGCGGCTTGGCGGTACCGCTCTCCTGTTCTGTGGCACCAGCCACGGAGCAGGTCCTGGACCAGGGACTCCAGCTCCGGCGCCAGCAGGGATAGCAGGAAGGAGTAGACCAAGCTGACCATGAGCAGCAGCTTGAGCCGGTTTTCCCAGAACCAGAGCCGCGGGCTCTCCATGGCAAGGTCCGTCTTGCAGGCTCGGTAGCACATCTCCACCTGCCAGCGGCGGGCGTAGGCCATGACCACCCGCCAAGCGTCATCGGGAGTGGCGACGGGTTCGTTGGTCAGCAGGTACCAAGGAGTACGGCCCTTGCCGGGGCGGGAGACCACCAGCCACAGCTCCTCGTCGGCTTGGGGGTGGCGCACCTTGACTGCCACGATGCCGGTCTTGCGATATTGGCGCCGGTTCAAATCCCAGATCTCGCGGTGATCCTGGGATCGTTTGCCCCGGGTGATGTGCCAGGCGGGACGCTCACCCTTCCCATCGGCCAGGCGGTAGCGGGTGGGCCAGCGCATGATGAACCGGGCTTGGTGTGCCACCAGTTCCCCGAGCCAGGGAGCCCCGGCATATCCCCGGTCGAAGACGTGTACCACCCTTCTCTGCCAGCTTTCGGCGCACTGGGAGAGGAGGGATGCGGTCTGTTCCCGCCGCTGGCTGGCCAGCTGACCCCGGCTGGTCCACCAGCGCATGGCGGCCAGACAGGGAGGTCCCTGCATACCGGCCAGCATGACGGTGAGCCACTGCAGGCCTGGGACGAACACCGGCGGCCCGCCGGGAGGATTGTAGTAGCCGGGCTTGATGCGCTTGAGGCGGGCGGCTTTGCTGGAGCGGACCGGGCACAACCCCTCCAGGGCGATGCTTTCCGGCTTCTCCAGCACGCTCTCGTCCCAGATGGCCAGGGTCAGCCTGCCCTGCTCCTCCAGCCGGGTAAGCATCTGATCTGCCCGTCGCCACAGGAACTTTTCCAAGAGGGTGTGGGACCACTTGGGGGATCGCAGCAGATTGCTGAGCCGCTTGGTACCGGCCGGGGCCTGAGCCGGGGATAGGATGTGAGCGCCCAGCTCACTCAGGAGTAGTCCGGACCGTGAGTGCCGCAGGCGCACGATGGCCACCAAGGCCAGGAACAGGGTGCGCACCAGACGCCGGTCGACCTGCCGGTCCAGCCACACCTCCAAAGGACTGATGAACGATTGCAACAGATTGGCAAGCTCCTGCCCTTGCTCCCACCCCGCCCCATGCCGCAACATAATGAAAGACCCCTCCAGGTGAATGGTGTGTTGACAATCCCATTCCACCCGAAGGGGTCGTACTTTGCCCCGGTTTATCTAAACGCCTTTCCGCAGCTTTCTCAAACTCCGGGATGACTCATGGTACATGTAGATCAACACCTGCGTTGCGTGGGCCGGACTGGGACGGCCGGTCTTGGCGTCGATGACGGTGATCTCGTCCCAGCGCCGGGCGACCAGGTCTGGCTTGTCAGCCAGCACGGCACTGCTACCCCGGAGGTTGAAGGAGTTCTGTCCTTCGGTGAAGACGGTGTAGCCCTGCTGCTCCCATTTCTTACGCTGCTGGTTCAGCAGGGCGGTGTGGTCCATTGAGTCAGCCGGCTTGGTCGAAGTCAGAGGGCATGCGGCTCCAGCTCCACCCCTCGTGCTGGGCCTTGAACCAGCTGGCCCATTCGCAGGAGGACTCGCCGGCGAGGAGCTTGAGCAGCCAGGTAACCCACACGTAAGGGCCGGTGGAGCGGAGCTGGGCCATGTTCTGACTCCTGTCTGTTGGGTGAGGCGAGTCGTCCAGCCAACCTAATAGGACGTTGTGTACACCTCGTCACCACAAATGGAGCTAATCGGAAACGAGGAAAGTGGATACGCGGTTCAGGATTCTCTCCCATTCGCGTTCGAGCAGACTCCCGACTTTCGGTTCCAGTGAGGGACGATTGGCATCAAACCATTCCTCGTGGAACTGCATTACGTCGGATCGATACCCGGGTCCCTGCCCCCATCGGTCGTCGCAACGCGTCCAGAGGGCCGCATCTGGCTGCATGTCGTTTGTATGGATGGTCGCCCCCATCTGCCGGCTGCTTACCAGCAATGATTCTATGCCTGAATCGAAAAGCCGCTGAACCTGGGAGACTAGCCCGTGAGCCTCTTCCATCTCGGGATCGTCCAACATGTTCTTCACCGTAGCTTTGAACTCCAGCTGCTTCTGCGTCACCGCCCGTATTGCCTTCACCCGTGCTCCAAAGCCCATCTGGTGGGAATAATCCAACTTGTCCCACTCCCCCAGACGGCGGACGCTCGCTCTCACTGAGCTGGCATAGACTTCGCCCATTGCATTGATCAGGCTTTTCTCGATGGGCAGAGGAGAAGGTTGCAATTCTTGGTTGCCTTCGATCCAAAGGCGGAGGCGGTGTGATGCGTTCCGCAATATCTCAGACTTTTGCTCACTCTCGAAGTTCTCGACCAAGGCGTTGGCTTCTGCTATCACTTCGTCTAAGCGTTTAATATGTAGTTCCCTCAAATGTTTCACCCGGGCCACCAAAAAGCTGTTAAGTCGCTGCAGGTCGTCCTCGCGGACATTGAAGAACTCCAAGCCGCTTGTCGGCAAGCTCCGGGACGATAAGATCGTCATCGTTCGTTCGCCTTTCAGATCGTACCCGTCCTCAGTGTCTTCAGCGGGTTCTCCTTGATCGGTCTTTACGGCCAACGCTTCTTCGGGTCTGGGCAACACCAAGACAGCTGCCTTCGACTCCACGTCGGGGAACTGCCCTTCGACTGCTCTGTCTAGGAGCCGCTGCGCGGAACTAGATGGAGCGTCGTTGAATCTGGAGCAAAGGATAGATACGGTCCGGGGATGGTTCAAATGGAATTCCAAGTCCTCTCGCTCGGCCGTTCCGTCTATTCCCTTTGTGTCAATAATGCTGATGCCCAAGGAATCGTCTTCCACGACAGGTTTTGGGATCATGACACCTATCCGCTTGGGAAGGGAGAATTCGGGGTTTCTGCCGTTGTTGATGTCCAAAAAGGTGTCTCTGAGCCACCGCAGTTCGTCCTTGCCAGACATCACCGAGTACCACACTTCCCTTCCGGTCCGTTGGTGAAGGTTGATCCTAGACAGGATTTCGACAGTGAGCGCATCTGGTCCCAGTCCTTGAGACTTGAAATCCCGCGCCAGACTTCTGGCATGATCCACGGTGCGGCGAACTCCTCCCTCGCCCCTGATTCTCTCGCTGCGAAGACCGCTCATGTTACGGATAGCCCGCTCGATTTCCGTGGTAGTCCCATGAATTTCCTGCTCCTCTTCGGCATTCTCATTTTCTGAGTCCAACGACCGAAACTGATAAAGGGCGAATTCGTTGACCTCTCGTCGCAGTTCCACATCGCTGACAGGTTCGATGAAGAGGCCGTATTCGGGCCCTTGCACTAAATGAACTTCGCAAATCGTTATCCCGCCCGCACCGGCTTCCAGCACAGGGTCTGTCCTTTGGTTATCCTGAACCTCCAACCCTGTCGCCCGGCAGATTGCGGTCGACTTTCCTACTCCGATGTCGCCGATGAATGCGAGGTTGTAGTCAACTCCGGAAACGAGGTCTGCCGCTGTTTTGACAGTTGACCTATATTCTTGGAGGCGGATTACAAAAGCGTTCCTGATGTCGGGAGACCCCAAGAGTTCATCAATGTCTCTGAGCGACAGTTCTGCTTTCCAAAGAATTTCCTCCTCGGGATGCCCCAGGGTTGGTTCAGGCAGATTATTCCATTCCCGATCAATGTTTTTAGCGAATCTCTGCGATTCTTCCGTTCCAATGGCGATCAGAAGGTCAACCAGTTCACCTTGAGAAATATCCCTTTCACCCGATTCAACCCTAGACAGGACAGCAGGACTCCACGTCATTTGCTGGGCCAATTCATTCTGCTTTAACCCTGCCCGCTCCCTGAGTTGAGAAAGATACCTGCCTGTCTGCACGCTTGACGCCATATTTCCTCCAATATCTGAATATATGCAACAAGCATCTGTCAAAATCTCGCTATTGTCAAGCAAGTTTTCAACAATGATGTTGGAACTTGGTAGCAGAGATGACTCGGTGATCAGTTCCAACGGCCATGTGTCTTGCGGATCTTCGGTTGTTATGGAGGTCTCCACCGGGCCGTCTGCGGGAGGGCACGTTCTGTTCAGGTCAGCCACTTCACTTCGCGTGTACCGGGCCACCATCTCCCCGTGTTTTCACCGGCCTTGGCGCTGCACCGCGGCGTTGGGCGCCCCTGCCGTCACCATCCGCCGGGCCATCCCGATGCGGCCGCTGTGTCCACTGAACCCGTCGCTCAGGCCGGCTGCTTGGGCGGCGGCGCGCACCCGGTTGGCCAGGGTCTCGCCAGTCAGTCCGACGCAGGGCGCGGGCGGTGGCCTCGGTCACTGCCACGGTTTGCGGCTCAGGCTGGTTCTTGCTCTTCCTGATGGTGAGGCGGCCAGTGCCGTCGGCTCACAGCTCCACGTCGCCCCAGGTCAGGGCGGCGGCCTCGGAGCGCCGGAGCCCGCCGTCGGCCAGGACCCCGATGATGGCCAGGTCCAGGGCGGCGCGGCGCTGGGCGGTCTCCGCTGATTCCATTCTGCCGCCGCGACCACGCCTGGGCAGGCGGAGTACCTCGCGGACCCGGGCCAGCTCGACGCCGGCCATCCCTGCCTCTGCGCCGTATGACCTCGCGGGCAGAAGTGGATGTGGCTGAACATCAGGCAGGCAAGTCCGGACTGTCTCCTTGCCCGGTCGTTGTAACATTGGGGAAATGGCCGGAAAGGTCCAGATCAAATGCGCCATCGCTGGCTGCCACCGCCGCCTGAGGATGACCCTCGCCCAACGCGAGGAACTCAGGCGGGTGGGACGCGAGAACAACGCCACGGCGGGCGTCGTCTGCCCGGCCCACGTGAAGGCCGCCTTCAACTTCGAATTCGACGATATCGACATCGACGTTCCGCTCGAGGAACTACTGGTCGAGGCGTCCAAGGAAACTCCCCGTTGGCGCGTGATCTTGACCCCGCTGCCAGGAGCGGCGGGTGAGCCGCACGGCCAGCCCACACCAGGGCCGGGAGACAAGGTCATCTAGCCCAGCTACGCCGGCCCGTGGCTCACGGGAGGATTCAGGCAAGTTCAGAGTGCGGTAGTCGAACGCTCTGGCCGCCCCTGTCGCCGCATCCGGCGGGAGGGGTTCTTTTGGCTATAATCGTGGCACCTCCCGGAACAGGAGCCTTCGATTATGGCCACGCCGCCCGAATCCGTTGAAATCTATTGCCTGAAGTGCCGGACCAAGACCGGCTCCCGTGATGTTGAACAGGTGACCATGAAGAACGGACGTCCCGCCCTGCGCGCCGTCTGCACTGTGTGCGGCACGGGCAAGTACCGCATCGGCTCCCCTGGATAAACCCGGGCCGCCTGCGGGCCTCCGGCTACATCCGTCTCGTGTGGCGCGCCAGGGAGCGCAATTCCTGCTCCGGGAAATGTCGAGTGTGGCATCACCGGCCCGGGGCTTTCAGTGGTCTACAGGAGACCGAGTCTCTCGGAGCCACCTTCAGGGAACGCCCTCATGCTTCTTGTATCCGTCCCCGAAAGCCGGGCCCCGAGCATCGAGTTGCGCTCGCCGGGACGGCCGTTGCGCACCGCCATGGCCAGCGCCCGTCGGCTTCCGACGACCACGACCAGTCTCCTCCCCCTGGTGATCGCGGTATACAGCAGGTTGCGTTGCAGCATTGGGTAGTGTTGCGTCAGAAGCGGAACCACCACCGCGGGAAACTCGCTTCCCTGGGCCCGGTGTACGGTCATTGCGAAGGAGGGCTGAAGTTCGTCCAGTTCCGAGAAATCGTAGTCCACGCCGGTTTCCTCGAAGCTCACCGCGACCCGGCCGGCGGCGTGGTCCACCCCGGTCACCCAGCCCAGGTCGCCGTTGAACACATCCTTGTCGTAGTTGTTGACCGTCTGGAGCACACGGTCGCCCACCCGGAAGTTTCGTCCGAATCGTGTTACCTCGCTACCCGCCGGGTTGAGGGCCTCCCGGAGCCTGTCATTGAGCTGATGGACGCCGACGATTCCCCGGTTCATGGGACACAGCACTTGAACATCCCTGATTGGGTGCAATCCGAACCGGGCCGGGATCCGCTCCGAGCAGATGCGGACTACGGCATGGGCCGCGGCCTCCGGGTCATCGGCCTCCACGAAATAGAAGTCCCCCTGGGAGCCGCTGGAGCCTGGAAAAGGCAGGCGGCCCAGGTTGACCCGATGGGCCGCCTCGACGATGCCGCTTCGGTCCCCTTGTCGGAAAATCCGCTCCAGACGGACAAAGGGCACTACTCCGGACTCGAGTACGTCTCCAAGGAACTTGCCGGGCCCGACGGAGGGCAGCTGGTTGGCGTCTCCGACGAACAGCACCGAGGCGTGGCGGGGCACGGCCTGCAGCAGGTGGTGGCACAGCACGATGTCCAGCATCGAAGTCTCGTCGACCACCACGGCATCGGCGTCCAGGGGCCGCTCGGCGTCCCGTCCGTATCCGCCCTCCCCGGGCTTGAACTCCAGCAGGCGATGCAGCGTCTGGGCCTCCCGGCCGGCGGCCTCTCCCATACGCTTGGCCGCCCTCCCGGTGGGGGCCGCCAGGGCCACCCGCTGGCCGAGGGCCTCTAGGATCGATATCACGGCACGCAGTATGGTCGTTTTGCCGGTCCCAGGGCCGCCCGTCAGAACAAACACCTTTTGCGACACGGCCTCGTGGACCGCCTGTCTCTGTTCCTCGGTCAGTTCCATTCCCATGCGGCGGCTGGCCCATTCCACAGCGGATGGAGCGTCGAACTCGCGGCGTTGTCCAGGAGTGGCCGCCAGGGCCCTGATGGAATCGGCCACGGCCCGCTCGGCAAGATAGAGGCCCCGGAGGAAGACAGCCTCTCCATCCAGCACGATCCGTCCCGCCTCCCGCAGGCTTCCCACCGCCGCCGTCAGCAGGTCCTCGGGAATGTCGAAACGGCTTTGACACAGTTCGACCAGCTCGGCGTTAGGAACGAAGACGTGGCCCTCGCCTGCCTGCTCCAGCAGCAGGTGCTCCAGGGCGGCCTGGGCCCGGTGGGGCGAATGCTCGTCTATCCCCATCTGACGGGCGATCTTGTCGGCGGTGATGAAACCGATCCCCCGCACGTCCTGGGCCAGCCGGTAGGGATTCTCCTGAACGACCCTCACCGCGTCCTGTCCGTAGGTCTTGTAGATGCGGGTGGAGTAGGCGGCGCTGACCCCGTGGCCCTGCAGGAACAGCATCACGCCCCGTATCTCCTGCTGCTCCTCCCATGCCCGTTTGATGCTCTCCACCCGGCGGGGTCCGACCCCAGGAGCCTCGGCCAGACGCTCCGGCTGCTCATCGATCACCTGCAGGGTGTCGTCGCCGAAACAGTCCACCAGCCGTCCGGCAAGCACCGGGCCGATACCCTTCACTAGGCTTGAGGCCAGGTAGCGGCGCACGGCATTGGCGCTGGCGGGCAACTGGGAGGTGTAGCTGTCAGCCCGGAACTGATAGCCGTGGACGGGATGATTGATCCACCTGCCTCGCAGGTGCAGCCGCTCTCCCGGCTGAATTCCCGGCATGGTTCCGGCGACGGTCACCAGGTCGCGCCTGCCCGGAACCACGAGACGGCAGATGGTGAACCCGGACTCCTCCGAGCTGTAGACCAGTCTTTCGACCTCGCCGCGCAGCTGTTCCAGGTCGTTCAGTACGGTATTCATGATACACGCGTGCCAACTTCCACTCGGCGACGGTCTGGACAGCGCCGGTTCCGGCGCAGGAGCTCGCGCCAAAAGGGGAGGCTGGCGCAGAACGACAGCAGCCAACACCATCGGCTAAAGGACCGGGGACCCAAACTGAGGCCGCCATCCTCGGACAAGGGGCCGTTCTACCCGCCGGCGATGACCCTCGAGGCTGCCTGATGCTCCGGGGCGTAATCCGAAAGTGGGGCATCATTCCGGCTGTCTGCAGCGGCCGTCAGGAGCCGACAACGGTCGACTCCACTCGGTTCGCTCGGGTGATGCGGGAGCTGGGTATCCGGCAGGTATACGACCTGCCCCTGCAGGCCAAGAGACGGGCGGACTGGATGCTGGGGGCCTTCCAGGACAGGCTGGTAATCGAGTTGCACCTGGCTATTGCCAGCACCATTGACGAGGCCCGCTTGGTCTTAAAGGTATTTCTGTTTAGATCGCCGAGGGGGCACCGGCGTCTCCCGGGGAACGTTCTGGACCCGGGCCGCTTCAGTTCCGGTGGTTATGGTCCAGCAGCACTAGTGAGCCGCTGGTCATTAAGGTCATCGCCCTCCGTAGGCAGGCCCGCTTGATCTGGCAGGGCTGGCAGCCGCAAGCGGCGGCGTGGGTGTCGTCCTGCAGGGCCATCTCCATCTCGAAGAAGGCCTTGTCCTTGCCGGCGGCATAGCCCGCGGCGTAACAGCCACAGGGTTCGGGACAGTCGCAGAGGCGGCGTTCCTTATCGGTCATGGCAGCCTCCCTGAGAATCTCAGCCTTCCGATTCGCATAACGGCCCTTATGTCCAGAAACGTACTATCACACTGGTACATGAATGTGACATTTATGCTGGCCTGTTAGCGAGGCCCCTTTTGCTGGACGTCAACACCGCTTACAGTAGACCGACTGAACGCTATGGCTTACACAGCTCTTAGTTCTGGTCCACGCTGGCCTTGTGGCCAACCTTGCCGGAAGGGGACGATTGTGAGCATAGCCAGAACTCTTCCCGCAGTAGCATCACGCCGTCAAGCCGGAACTGGGCGCCAGTTAAAGGTGGCTGGAGGCCTGTTCGGAAACGCTCGCGAAACGTTGGCCAATGACGCTGACGCCTACAACATGGAGACTATCGTCGCCTCTTGACTGACTGCGAGCAGATCTTCGAGGGCGTAGGCAGCAAGGCCTCCTGGAAACGGCTAGGGCTGAATCGATTGGCGGCTGCCTTCCAAACGGTCGGCTGTGTGAAAGTAGCGACGCTGGTCCGGCTGGTCCGGTCGCGTACAAAGGTGATGGAACTGCTGAACTGGCTGAGGGAGACTGCGTAGAATTCTTCAGCCCCTAGGAGTCAATCGATCAGGAGGGCTCCTAGGGGCGAGGCAAAGTTGCGCTTGTCCACAGTCTTCGCGAAAAAAGAACACGCCTCGTGTCTAGCGGCAGGCATTCCTGTCCATCTGACGTCAATCAGATAGGCTGGTTCACCCCTGTTCCTGACCCCTCTGCCGGGCTACAGCGGTGGGCGGAGCTGCCCACCAGCATGGAGCTCAAGGGAGAAGCGGCCAGCTTCCGAAAGTCGCTCCAGAAATGCACCATCCCGGAGCGGAAGGCCCTCATCCGCCAACTTCGTAGCGGACTTTGACATCTTGGAGGACGAGCCGGTTCTGGCGTAAACTAGCCCCACGCCGACTGACGGTGTAACGCCTGAATCGGTCCACCAACGTGTACGGTAGACAGAACCGTCTTCGAACTGTGGCTTGGGGGCCTGTGTTCCCTTGTACACCGATATATTGAGCGACACAGACTCATAGGAGGCCAGGGTACCCGGCCAATTGCTCGGAAATGAATGGACGGAGGCTTGCGGTCCCGTATCGTGTCACGTAAGTGCCGGACCGTATTTGATTCGGTATCCGCCAATCTGCGTCTCATATTCCCTCACGGTTATAGGTGTCTTCAGTGAGGGTGACTGTTCTTGTAGCTTCTTATGTAGCCATGCAATAGGATCGTCCCCCATCTGCGATTCCCTTATTAGACGTAGCATCTGCGGCCAAGTCCCCCAAGCCGCCCTAGGATCCCGGTACACGCCACCGGAAAAATGGGAAAAGTGGCGGCCAATGACAAACAGGAGGATTCCTTCTTTGTCAAAATTGCGAGCTGCTCTCTCGCCAATCAAACTGACAAGGGCAGTCGGACTATGGTTTAGGGCCGAGCTTACTGTGGAAACCCATCGGTTCGTTTCCGTGAGGAAGTTCTTCATCTTTGATTCTCGCTTCTTCATGGACGCTCCAAAGGGATCCTGCCATTTCAATTGAAATAGACCGAGAGTCCCTGTTGAGGCGTCGAACAGGGCAGCATCTATGTCTGTTGCAGTTGCTCCCTCGTCCTTCAGCTTTAGTGGTCTCGGCGCCCTGACAAATCGCTCAGTTGGGAATAGATTGTTTAATTCGTTTCGAAATACCTCCTCTCGCTGGTCAACCGAGCGATCCCAATCCGCGGGGTACCGCCTGTTGAGTTCGGAAAGCATGAAGTCAAATGGACTCCCCAACATCCCCGCGACTGAATGGATAACACCGCCGGAGTTGATATTCAGGAAGGGAGCGATATCGACGACGGGTTCTGATGTATGAGCGGCGACATTCTGGGGCATCACCCTCATCGTATCCAGCACCTGCCTTGCCTCGGCCTCAGTGACGTCGAGGGCGACCGATAGATCACTCTGAAGTTGAGACTCACTCTTGGTTATTGTCAAAACATTTCGCCAATCGAGATGCGGTTCTTTCGAGAGGAGCAGCTCACAGAAGGCTATGTGCTTGAGCGTCCAAGAGATGACGTGAACTACACCTTCCCTATACACCTCGAATGGAATACCTCCAAAAGTCGTCTGAGGAGGAAAGGCGTCCTGTCCCGGTTGATAGTGTGTACGCGCCCAAAGGTGTCCTTGACCATGGAAATAGCTGTCGACTTCCGGCACGGTGTCGTATTGGATGAAGTGTCCTTCCCATGGTGAGACCAGAGGGGCCATCAGCGACATGATGCCAGGTCGGATGGCCAGAAGCTGATCGCGAATGGGCTGGTCAATCTCCTCGGCCAAATCGGCGAAGATGCGATGCTCGTTCGCTTCGAGGGGCTCCACACCCAGTTCGCGTTGACCGACCTTAACATGAATCGTCTTGGGAGACGACATAGACAGTTCAACCAAGCCGTATCTGTGAAGGCCCAAGATTGCTTCACAGATGGCCAATCGACCACAGCTTTGAATCACGGCATCGGCCCATTGCTGATGGACCGGTGTGGATCTTGTCAGGGATGCCCCCGACAAGATGCTGGACTGGTCAACAAACAGTGAGATGGCTTTGCTCTGACCATGCCTGTAGAGGTCCCATCTCTCGCTATCTATTTCTTTCTCACGCTTCCTCTCATCAAGGCCAAGAACATAAACGAAATAGTAGTCAATAGCCCTGACCAGCTCCAGAAGTCCCCAGCGCCTCTCTCCAGGCAAGCTCCCGAGTAGGCGTTTCTCCTCGTCGCGAATAATGCTGGTCAGGATTTCCGTGGGACTCAAATCCGTCACCATTCCTTAAGCTACCCTCGTCCTCCAAGCCAACGGTCGATGAAGTCTCTGTCGTCTCCTTGGTCAATCGGGCCACCCTCGCATTGCCGTCGTCTCTCGCTAAGCCCTGTAGTCTAGACCCGGACAACCCGGCGGTAATATAATGTTGTAATACAACAATTATACAGGGCCTTATCTATGTTTGAGAACTACATCGACGTCATAGAGGCCTCCAAGATTCTGGACGTCCATCCCGAGACTGTGAAGCGACTGATACGCGAGGGCAAGCTCACGGCTACGAAGTTCGGGAACAAATGGATCATGGAGCGGGACCGGCTTCAGGTGTTTGCCAACACCTATGACGGAAGCCGAGGAAGGGTGAGGAGGCTGCTTTGAGTGCGGTCTTGAGTGGATGGGCCACAATGGACATGGAGTGGTGTCGAGGTTGGGACACTCAGAGCATGGCACGTTTGGGTCGCCCCTCGGAAGAACAACAAGACTGTACAACTCGTGCCACGCAGCGCACCCAACCATGAGAGATCACATCGAAGGGGCCAAATCCAATTCACGGTACCGGGTCTCGCACCAGCGCGGACCGAGGATCCAACTTGACCCTCACAGTAATTCCCCTGACCCGAGCGACGGAGACCGTGTTCATGCGTGGTTGGAAAGCAGGCCACGCCCCTGGGCTATTGATCTGTTCTGCGGAGCCGGTGGGTTGAGCTTGGGGCTTGAGGACGGAGGATTCTCAGTGGTTGCGGCAGCGGATTCTGATCCGGTGGCTACCGAGACACACGCGGCGAACATCGAGGGTCTCACATGGACGGGCGACCTTTCCGACCCCAGTGCCTTCATTCGCCAGCTGGACGATTGGGGAATAGAGGACGTGGATCTCCTTGCAGGGGGCCCGCCGTGCCAGCCCTTCTCCACCGCTGGCATGTCGAAGATCGGCAGCTTGGTTAGGAGAGGTGACCGGCGCCCACTCGATGCAAGGGCTGACCTCTGGCGCAGTTTCTTCGCCATCGTAGATCGATTGAATCCTCAAGCAATGATCTTCGAAAACGTTCCGAATTTCGCCCATGCACAGGGTGGCGCGCCATTGATCGCCTTGGTGAACGAACTGGAGAGTCGGGGGTACGGCGTGCATGTGGAGGTGCTGGAGGCATGGCGATACCGCGTGCCCCAGCACAGGTCCCGGTTGTTTGTGATTGGGATTGCGGGGAATGGGAGATTCGAGTGGCCCAAGCCCGTTGGCAGGCGACCCACGGTTGGACAGGCCATTCGAGACCTTCCGGTGGCACAGGCAGATGTTCGAGATGAGACGCAGGTCTATGAGGGACCGCCGAGATCGGTTCTTGCAAGGTTGCTCAGGAAGGGCCTGAGAGGGCCCGAGGCCCTTATGATTCGCGATCATGTGACGAGGTCGGTCCGACCGGATGACGCGGAAATCTACAAGTTGATGGAACCTGGCGACACCTACATGGATGTGCCGGAACACCTGAGGAGGTACCGATCCGACATCTTCAGCGACAAGTATGTGCGGTTGTCGTTCGAAGATCTGTCGAGGACCATCACCGCCCACATCGCCAAGGACGGCTATTGGTACATCCACCCGAGGGAGGACCGCACTCTCTCAATACGGGAGGCGGCCAGAATTCAGACATTTCCGGATAGGTTCCGGTTCGCCGGGCACCCATCCAGCAGGTATCAGCAGATAGGCAACGCCGTACCGCCTCTGCTCGCCTCGGCGATTGCCTCCTCGGCAAGAGATGCAATTGAGGATGGGGCTGCAGATGCGGATTCCAATGGCAGTCATCTCAAGAGCACTGACAACTTCCGAGGCCGCCTGGCCAAGTGGCTGGGAAACAACAAACGCTCCTTCCCGTGGAGGCGTCCGGGATTGAATCCGTGGCAGGTTCTCCTGGTGGAGATGAGTCTCCACCGCACTAAAGCTGAACAGGTGGCCCGGATTGCGAACGAACTTCTCAGCCTGGGTGAAACTCCGGCTTCATTCTTGAGCAACTCAGAGAAGCTGGCACCGCGCTTGGCCTCGCTCGGCCTTCACTGGCGCTCCGCCAACCTTGCCTCCGCGGCGCAATTCGTCGGTGACCAGCTCGACGGGGAGGTCCCCGATAACTGGCAGGAGCTGACGGCCATTCCAGGGGTGGGAGACTACATAGCATCCGCCGTTCTCTGTTTCGCGTTCGGTCGGCCCAGCGTGCTCATGGACACAAACACGGTGAGAATAGCTCGCCGTCTGCTGGGAGATCCCGACCTGCCGAATTGGCGGCTCAGACTTGCCCTGCACGAATTGGCTGGGCCCACCGGACCAGACGTCTCATGGAACCAGGCACTGCTGGATCTGGGTGCGTTGGTCTGCACAGCCCGCGCTCCAAAGTGCGATGCATGCCCCGTACGCGCCTCCTGCGCCATGGGAATGAAGGTGAGTTAGGTGCGCATCATTGAGATACCTCCCAAGCCGTCCCCGCTCATCGAGAGCATACGTGCAATCGGTTACTCACTGAGCACGGCCCTTGCAGATCTGGTGGACAACTGCATAGCGGCACGGGCGGAGACAATCCAGATATTTGCGAGTACGGAGACGACAGAGGCAAGAGTCGGCATTCTGGATGACGGGGCGGGGTTGACGGAGGACGAACTTCTGGAGGCGATGCGACTGGGAAGCCGGAGTCCCCTTGAGGAGAGGGCGAAATCCGACCTAGGGAGATTTGGCCTCGGCCTGAAGACGGCCTCTTTCTCTCAATGTCGGGTGCTCACTGTTGTGAGCCGGACCAATGGAGAGACCACGTGTGCTCGATGGAATCTGGATCACATCGCCGAGTCGGGCAGGTGGCAGGTCCAGATCCTTGACAACCTGACATCCATCCCTTGGATGGAACATCTGGGTTCGAGGGGGACGCTCGTGGTCTGGGAGCAACTCGGTCTCAGGATGGACAGCGGAGATTTCGCACGGAATATTGGCGACTTTGTGCGGCAGTTGGATGAGGCCCGGTCCCACCTGGAACTGGTATTCCATCGATTCCTCTCCGGGGAACCCGGACGCCGCCGTATCAACATCGAGATGAATCATCTGCCCTTGGAACCCTTTGATCCTTTTCACTCCAGACATCCGGCCACGATCGCGGGCCCCGAAGATGTGATTCGAGTCGACCGTGAGGACATTCTGGTACAGGCCTTCACCCTTCCGCACCACGGCAAGGTCACGCTGGCGGAATGGGAACGCTACGCAGGACCGGAGGGCTATCTGAGAAACCAGGGCTTCTACGTCTACAGGGAGCGGCGGTTGATCATTCATGGCACCTGGTTTGGCCTGGCACGCCAAGCCGAGCTCACAAAGCTGGCGCGCGTCCGCATAGATATGCCGAACTCCCTTGATGGAGCTTGGAAGATTGACGTGAAGAAGGCATCTGCGCAGTTGCCACCCCCGGTTCGAGACCGCCTTCGTCGAATCATCGAGCCGCTCGGAGCAGCGTCAAAGAGGGTGTATAGAAATAGGGGACGCAAGCTCATCGAGGAGAATCGAATTCCGGTTTGGAGCAGGATTCAGGACAAGAACCAGATCTCCTATCGAATCAACGATGAGCATCCAATGGTCCTCGATCTGCTGTCCAGGTTGCCCCCTGAAACACGGGGCGACCTCCTCAGGGTTATCGAGGTCGCGGGGGCGTCGTTACCCATGGACGCACTGTTCGCAGACCTCGGCGGTGACTCCGCCTCGGTGGTCGGCGATGGCACCTCGGAACAGGCGCTGCGCTATGCGGCGGTTACGACGTTCGCTCATCTCAGCAGGGCGGTGAAGTCGGTGGAGGACGTGCTCACCATGATGAGAGTTGCGGAGCCCTTCCGCTCGAATTGGGAGCGGACAGAGCAGATTCTCAGAGAGGACGGCAACGGGAAGTGGCAACATGAATGACCGGTTGTCAGATCTCGAGAGCATGGTGTCCGCCGCTCTCGCAAATCAGCAGGGGCCCACCGCCGAGAACGTCCGCGAGCTGATCGGGAGTCTCCGTCTGTTGCCCATGTTTGGAAGTGTCACCGACGATGACGCGGAGAGCCTCGCGAAGCGTCTCGAAGAGCGTGTAAGCATCATCCAACCCCTCGGCTCCATTCTGATCGAACGCGACCACACGCCTTGGTTGGACGCCGCTAGGTCGCGGATAGACCCGTACTACTGGAGTCGCTATCGGCAACACCTGATTCAGGAGGGCCTCCCCACCGCCTCGATTTTCACTTTGGATGACGTCACCGATCGCGTGCTCGGTCTGATGCAGGACCCTCTCAGAGGTGGGCCCTGGGATAGAAGGGGGATGGTTGTCGGGCATGTGCAGTCGGGCAAGACGGCCAACTATACGGGGCTCATCTGCAAGGCCGCGGATGCGGGGTACAAGCTGATTGTGGTCATAGCGGGCGTCCACAACAATCTGCGTAGCCAGACGCAGCGCCGTATCGACGAGGGATTCGTCGGCAGGGACAGCGCTCGGCTGCTGAGCAGGCAGGACGACATGTACGTGGGCGTTGGTCGGTTTGACCACACGAGGCGCCCTGTCACATTCACCAACACCATACGGGACTTCAATAAGGCGACAGCTACAGGTGTCGGGATACCGCTCCAGAACCTGACTGAGCCCGCGGTGTTCGTGATCAAGAAGAACAGCAGCACCCTGAAGAATCTGCTTGAGTGGCTCAGGGAGCACAGTGCTCGGGGAGGCGGTGAGAGCATCGATGAACCGATGCTGCTCATCGACGACGAGGCTGACAACGCCTCCATCAACATTCGACACGGTGCCGGCGAGGTCTCGAGGATCAATGGACAGATTCGTGATCTCCTCCGTATGTTTGACAGAAGTTGCTATGTGGGGTACACAGCCACACCCTTCGCCAACATCTTTATCGACCCCGAAACCGACGATCAGATGCGCGGTGAGGACCTCTTCCCCCGTAGCTTCATCGTGAGTCTTGATCCCCCATCGAACTACTTCGGAGCCACCACCGTCTTCCTTGAGGAGGGAGAGCAGTACATCCGCAACATCGAGGACAACGAGGACCACCTTCCCATCAGACATGAAATCGGCATCGTACTCTCCTCCATACCCCCATCTCTTGCGAACGCCGTTAGGACGTTCATCCTAGGCCGAGCAATTCGTCTCGCCAGGGGACACGAGGGACAGCATTGCTCAATGCTGGTGAACGCGTCGCGCTTCATGAACGTCCAGCGCCAGCTGCGAAATGAGATTCACGGACTGCTGGATGGCATACAGCGCTCGATCAGGGTGAACGGAGCATTGTCCCCTGAGACAGCGCTTCACGACCCAGAGATCAGCGTGCTCCACACGGTCTGGGAACGCGAGTTCCACGACACGGAGTTCGACTGGGCCCAGGTGCAGGGTCGCCTACTCGAGGCCGCCTCTCCCATCAGGGTGGTTGAGGTGAACAGCCAGTCCCCCGGAACACTCGACTATACCGGTAATAGGCAGGACGGTCTCAATGTCATAGCGGTCGGCGGCTTCTCCCTGTCACGTGGGCTGACGCTCGAGGGACTTATGGTCAGCTATTTCCTCCGCAACTCCATGATGTACGACACGTTGATGCAGATGGGGAGATGGTTCGGATACCGGCCGGAATATCAGGACCTGTGCCGGATATGGATGCCGGATGCAGCTCAGGGGTGGTACGAGCACATTGCGGATTCCATCGAGGAGCTGCGGAGTGAGCTCAGAAGCATGGAGGCATCCAACGCGACGCCCGAGGAGTTTGGTCTGAAGGTCAGGAGTCATCCCGATTCCCTCATCGTCACAGCACGAAACAAGATGGGATCCGGGTCTCCCATAGTGGTGAGCATCGGTCTCGCATCCAGCCTGATCGAGACGCACGCACTCCGCAGAGACGACGAGAGCCTGGAGACCAACCGGAACGCGGCTCGCAGGCTCGCCCGTCGACTAGGGCAGAATGGATTCCCAATAGAGACTTCTGAGAGCGTGGAGTTTGGCTTCCTGCTGAGGGGTGTTCCGGTGGCTCCAATCCTGGACTTCCTCACCGTATTTCGGAACCACCCAGGCTCATTGAAAACCGATGGGGGACCCGTCAGACGATACATTGAGGAACGTCAGGATGACGAGCTTGCGGAATGGGACGTCCTCTTTGCGGCTGTGGGAGAGCGTGAGGGCAACACGAGGGACGACTCGCTCGGAAGGGTAATCAACTGTCAGCGAAGGACATCCGGGAAGAGGAGCGATGCTAGGACACTCCTGGTCAGCAACCGACAGCGGGTCTCGACCAGAGGGATAGAGAGAACGGGCCTCACCGCTGAGCAGCGGGCATCAGCGGAGGAGGCATACCGGAAGGAGTTGGAAAGGAATGGCAGATCGATCGAGGGCAGTAAGGTCCAGTACCCGGACTGGGCGTACAGAAGAGAGAGAACCAGACCCCTCCTGATGATTCATCTGATTGACGTTCAGTCCAATGGACTGGATGTACCTCCAGATCAGCCGGTGGCTGCATGGGGCATCAGCTTTCCGGGCACGGATAGGGAGGAGCGCCGCGTGGAGTATGTGGTCAACACCACGTGGCTTCGGGAGAACTTCGGCGATGATGTCGACGAGGACGAGATGGAGGGCGATGATGGGTAGGGATCCTTGGGAGGAGATTGATCCACCCAGCATCGCCGACTCGGTCGCGGCTCGTCGCGTGGACGCTAGTCTGCCCTGGAATTTCTACTGGGCCCGGGGCGTGGACGGAGGGGTTCTCCTAACGCTGCGCCATGCCACCGATTCGGCCCCGACCACTCAACTGCCCAGACTGCGCGACATTGAGGTGTCCTTGTCTCCGCCCGATGATTCAGGCACGCAGTTCCTCGCCTTCAAACTACTGGACTCGAATCAGCGTGACATCTTTCAGACCCTGTGCCAGGACATCATCTCCGCCGCCACGCAGGTGGAATCCGAAGCCGCGGCGGTGTCCGCCGCGCTGTCGAGGACATGGAGATGGCACCACCTGTTGAGGGGTGGTCGAGGCACCCTTCTATCCCCAGAGGAACAGAAGGGTCTCATCGGAGAATTATTCGTTCTGGAGCGACTGCTGCTGCCCCGCATGGATGCCGCATCCGCGGTGACGGCATGGCGAGGTCCATTGGGCGCCCCCAAGGACTTTGAGATTGCGCGAGTTGCCATTGAGGCCAAGACGCGTCGCGGGGGTGCAGCGCCATCAGTCTCCATCACGTCGGAGAGCCAGCTGGACGAGAGCGGAGTCGACTCGCTGTTTCTGCATGTGGTGGAGCTGGATGAGGCTCCGATGGAAGGCAATCAAGGCGTGACCCTCCACGACGTGGCCGAGCGGATTAGAGGACATCTCCACTCAGTCGATCCCGGGTCAACTGGAATTCTCGAAACGCGGCTCTCTGCGGCGGGCTACAGGATGGAGGACGACTACTCCGGTCACCTCTGGTTGGAGGGGGCCACCCGCATCTATCGGGTGTCCGGTGAATTCCCTCGCATCACCTCGGGCGAGGTCCGTTCGGGTGTCTTAAATGTACGCTACTCAGTCGCACTGATTGAATGTGAGCCCTTCGCTACCTCGGTTAGCAGTCTGGACGAAGCTCTGACGGGACGGTAGGTTCGGATGTCGATCGACATCGCTGAATACCATGAGGAACTCTTTCAGGAGATCCACAGCCGCGCGGATGCCGAGGGCAGGTTCGCGGAGGATGCGTTCTTCGACGTTGTCACGGAATCGTTAATCGATGCCGGCGAGATTGAGACCGCGGACCGAGTTCACCATGTCTCGCCCCGGGGCATTCGGGTTGATGGCTATGGTGGAGACCCGGTCAATTCCGATGCCGTACTCAGCCTGATCATCACCGACTTCAACCAGTCACATGAGGTGGCAACACTCACGGCGACCAATCTGAACGCGACCTTCAAGCGGTTGTTCAACTTCCTCGACCGGTCTCTCGATGAGGCATTTCGGAATAGCCTGGAAGAGTCCGCACCCGTATTCGGCCTGGCCGACCTCATCGCAGCTCGGTGGCGCTCGATAGCCAAGGTGCGGCTGTTTTTGGTCACCAACAGAGTGCTCAGCTCCAGGGTGGATGGCAGGGAGGGGGGCCAACTTCGAGGAGTTCCCATCACCTACAGCGTGTGGGATTTGAGACGCCTCCACCGCTTCGCCACATCAGGGCATGAGCGTGAGGACTACATGGTAAACCTGAATGAGTTCGGTGCGCCGCTGCCGGTGCTGCCCGCGCACATGCAGGAGGCCGACTATGAGTCGTACCTGGCCGTCTTTCCCGGCCGCCAACTGGCGATGATCTATGACAGGTGGGGCGCCCGTCTCTTGGAGCAGAATGTCCGGGTCTTCCTCCAAGCACGTGGAAACGTTAATCGAGGTCTGAGGAACACCATTACGAACAACCCTGAGATGTTCTTCGCGTACAACAATGGAATCACGGCCACCGCGGAGAGTATCGAAACAGTCGAGTCTACCAATGGTATGCTCTTGACAGGCATGCGCAACTTCCAGATCGTCAACGGCGGACAGACCACGGCGTCCATTCACGCGGCACTTAGAAACAGGGAGGCCGATCTGGATAAGGTCTTCGTCCAGATGAAGCTCTCCATCGTGAACTCTGACAGAGCAATGGAGGTTGTCCCCAAGATTTCGGAGTACGCCAACACACAGAACCGTGTGAGTGCGGCTGACTTCTTCTCGAATCACCAGTTCCACATCAGGATCGAGACGTCCTCAAGGAGGCTCTACGCACCCTCGAAGGATGGGACATTCCGTCAGTCGAAATGGTTTTACGAGCGGGCACGTGGCCAGTATCAGGATGCCAGGGGCCGCTTGACCCAAGCGGAACGACGGAGATTCGACCTTGAATACCCGAAGTCGCAGATGCTCACCAAGACGGATCTCGCCAAATTCCTGAATGTGTGGCGTGGCAAACCGGATGTCGTGAGCAAGGGAGCTCAGAAGAACTTCGCCGATTTCGCCTCGTTCGTCGAGGGAGAGTGGAACAGACACCCCAACGATTTCAACGAGATGTACTACCGGGAAGCGATCGCCAAGGCGATTGTGTTCAGGTCGGTCGAGCGCCTCGTTAGCGAGCAGCCATGGTACCAAGGAGGCTATCGTGCGAATGTCGTGGCCTACGCCATCTCCAAACTCGCCCATGATGTGGCGCAGCGCGGCGGTTCAATCAACTTCGAAAAGATCTGGCGAGCACAGGGAATATCGCCCGGACTCCGGGACGTGTTGGTGGTGGGTGCCAAGGCCGTTCATGATGTGATAGTCGATCCTCCGGATGGCATGCGGAATGTGACCGAGTGGGCGAAGCAGCAGGCCTGCTGGCATCGAGCGATGGAGCTTCACATTTCGTGGCCCCATGCCCTAGACACCGAACTGGTCAGTTCATCCGAGCGGGACGAGGTGAAAAGGGCTGCTGTCAAGGACCAACAGATGTTGAACGGCATAGAGGCTCAGATGGTCGTGGTCAGAGCCGGTTCCGCTCTCTGGAGTGATGTCAAGGTATGGGGAATGTCCAAGGGACTCCTATCGGCGACCGACCAAGGGATACTGGACATCGCGGTCTCAATCCCGGACAAGGTGCCATCCGAGAAACAGAGTGTCCGAACCATTGAAATCCTCCAGCGTCTTCATGAGGAGGGGTGTCAGCTGGGGACTGAAGTGATCTGATCGCTCATCACCGACAACAACATCGAGCGCCCGTAGGGGCGAGAGGGTTGAAACCGCAATGAAGCAGATATACCACTTTAGCGATCAACTTGCCGGCATGGACTGCATTCCGTGCGATGACGGCAGTCACAGTAGCCGGTACAGTCAAGACCACATCCCAACGAAGGCTTTCTTGAATCCTCCGTATCCAGAAAATCTTATGGGTGTGGGCATGTGCCAAGAGTGCAACTCGGGATTTTCAGAGGACGAAGAATACTTCGCTGCATTCCTCGCATCAGCAATCTCCGGATCGACAGAAGCAGACCCGCTGCAGTTCCCAACGGCTTCTCGAACTCTTGCCCGCAAACCACGATTGCGGAGTCGAATCGACGACGCCCGGCATGTGGAGGTCACATCCAGCGGAGATACGGTGGTCATCTGGACTCCAGAGCTCGAACGAATTGAGCGGGTGATAGTCAAGAATGCACGTGGACACCTGCTGTTTGAGCTCGGGCAAACCGTTGAGTTGCCTCCGACTCATGTCAACATACTGCCTATTGAGCTGCTGTCCCCACAGCAACTGAGTCAGTTTGAACACCCAGAGGGTTTAGTTGGCTGGCCAGAGGTGGGCAGCAGATTGATGCTGCGACTTCTCGAAACCGGCGAGATAGGCGAGGGAGGTTGGATAGAGGTTCAATGTGGAGTCTATCGCTACGCTGTTAATGATATTCCCAGTGTGCGAATGGTCTTCAGAGAATACTTGGCGGCTGAGGTGATTTGGGATGGATGAGGCAGCCCCTATGCCGCGAGCGGCCGGCAATCCTATGGCGGCAGCTAGCGAACTCAGCAGCTTTATCCAGAGGGGTACACCAGCGTTGAGTATGTGATCGTTGGGTGCATGTCTGGACAAAGTCAGGGAGCGAATGCTGAACCAGCAATACGAATGGCGTTCATACATGCGGGGTCAGGGCATTCTGTGCATAGCTTCTGCACCCGAATGGAAGATGTGCAAGACCCGTCCGCCAAGGGCAGGTTGATTTTGGGCCATTGGGGCGGAGTAATGGTCTCCCACCTGTTCTACGCAAGGGAATCGAGTGAAGGCTGCAATTCCCACAACCCCTACCCGTCCACCTGTTGGATGGTCCAGCGGCTGACCTCCAGGCGCTTGGCCAGTTCCCGCTGGCTTACTCCGTTGGACCGCTCCTCTCTGACGTACTCCCGTTGCTGCCCGGTCAGGACCTGACGCCGGCCGGGGAACCGGCCCTCTGCCCGCGCCTTCGCCTGGCCCGCGACCGAGCGCTCCCTGATGGAATTCCGCCACCACTCGCTGAAGGCGAGCACCATCTGGAGCTGGAGCTTCCCGTTGGCGGTGGCCGTGTCGAATTCTTCCGCTAGGGACCGGAACTCCACCCCGGCGTGGTGCAGGCCCTCGATCACCTGCAGCCCGTAGGTCAGCCCCCTGGAGAGCCGGTCGATGTGGGTGACCACCAGCGTGTCCCCTGGGACCACCAAGTCGAGCAGCTTCAGGAGACCGCCGCGGTCATCCTTGGCCCAGCTGGCCTCCTCGGCCCGGATGTTGCCCATGGCACAGCCGGCGCGGACCAGGCGTTCCACCTGCAGGTCTAGGTTCTTGTCCTCCGGCTCTCTCACCGAGACCCTGGCGTAGCCGTACAGTGTCATTCCACTACACCCCTGGCTGGAATACCTGAAGTATAGGATTCTGCCAGAGATTGTGCAACCGGGTTTTCCAGCCACCCCCTCAGCTACGAGGTGGAGGCATTTCCAGCCAGTGGCTGTAAACAGGGCTGTTTCCAGCCACCTCCTCCCAGATGCGTTACGCCTAAGCCCGTAACGCCTATGTACAAGGCCGCTGGATCCTGCGATACTGGCATTACGGCACAGGAGTAACGCTTATGACTGCAACAGGGATCCAGTGCGACCAGTGCAGCCAGCGCTTCCAGCCCAAGCGGGTCAACAAGAGCGGATCCTTCTACTGCGGGAACGCCTGTCGGCAGAAGGCTCACCGGCTCAGGAACCGGGCGATTAGCGATGAGCAGAGAATCAGGGAGCTGGAAGACGAGCTTGCCCAAACAAAGGCGAAGCGAGATGAGTTTTACAAAATATTGGCTACCCAAGGGTATAAGCTCATGGAGCTGACAGATCAAGTGGAGAATCTTCGCCGATACAACAAGGGTGCTAACAGGCGAGCGGCCCGGGCCGAGGAGATGCTGGACCTCGCAACGGGCGAGGAGATAACTGTTGAATGTTTCGAACGTCTCGCCCTAATGGACGACAGTCAGCTCCGCAATTGGATCGCTGCAGGCAAGCTGGACTTTGTACAAAACGGCGACGAGAAATGAGGACAGGAGGAAACCCTTCCATCACGGAGCTTGGCCACGTGTAGATTGCTATGGAGAGTTTTTCAATGTCGTAGCTGTAGACCGACATTGAAAAAGTCTCTGACACGTTACACGGTAGCCTGCAAGACTCCCTGGCACGCACATTTCAAATGTGCAAAGTCCAGGCAAGGTGATGGCCAAAAAGGGACACGAGGATGTGTTGGAAAACTCTGTAAGGTGGGCGGAAGGCAATCGGGTTCCGAGGGCCGCGCTGCCCAAAACGCTACAGGCGGAACCGTAACGCTTTTGTGCCCGAGATTACGTCCGCTCAACGAGACAGGTGCTGTACGAACCAGGATTTCGGCATCCTGCCGCCACTTGCGCTTATCCGCGATAAGCGCAACTCCTCGCCGGGATAATGACCAGGTTCAGCCTTGCGGAACGACGGTCGTTGCTGGCAAACTCCGCCCATAGGTTGCGAAAATCCCCCGTGAGGCGATTGAGTGCCAAGGAAGGTTCAGCAGATCCCCGACTACTTCACTCCGGAAGAGGCGGCTGCTCTGGTGCAGGCCACCCCCAGCTACCCGACGCGCATGGCCTTCCGGATCATGCTCAAGACCGGCCTGCGGGTATCCGAGGCCCTGGCGCTGCGCCGTGTGGACCTGCGCCTGGACCAGGACCCGCCGATCATCGTGGTGCGGGCCGACTCCCCGGGCAACAAGGCCCGCAAGGGCCGCGAGGTCCCTGTGCCGGCCGACCTGGTCGAGAGCCTGCACGACCTGGCGTCATTCCACAACAAGGACCGGCAACGGCCGATGCTGGACATGTCGAGATGGCGCTTGAGCCAGGTTATGAAAGAGACGGCCGCCCAGGTGGGGATCGATCCGAAGCGGGCCCACCCCCACGCCTTCCGGCACACCTACGGCCGCAACTGCGTGCTGAAAGGCGTTCCGATTCCGGTGCTACAGAAGTGGCTGGGCCACCAGTCCCTCAAGGACACGCAGCGCTACGTGGAGCTGGCCGGGGCGCACCACGAATGGGTATCGCGGCTGTGAACCTAGTATTACGACAGCTTTGAAATGATGGCTCACTTGTGCATTCGCCATTCCGGCGAAAGCCGGAATCCAGGGGAACCGATGGAGAAAGCAATGCGAGACCGTCTAGTAGTTCTGGATTCTGGCTTTCGCCGGAATGACGGTTCGAAAAACTTTACCCATCAAGGCAAACAAGTTGAACCACTAGTGCATCGTCGCTTGACTCAATGCACCCAGTCCCACCGTCGCGCAGCCGTATTTCCAAGGGAATAGCGGGGGTCGCGACCCTCGAGGTCAGCGAATTCTCCTGCCGCTCTGGAACACGGCCCAGATGTTCCTGAGGGCTGCCGGGTCGGAATAAGGGTCGCCGTCGATCAGCACCATATCGGCCTGTTTGCCGGCCTCGATGGTCCCGGCCTGTTCCTGTATACCCAGGAGTTCCGCCGCGATACGGGTGGAGGCCTCCAGCGCTGCCGGTGGCGACATGCCGTTTTCGACCATCAGCTCCACCTCGCGGGCCACGAACCCGTGCCGGGCCGGAGACCCGCCGGCGTCGGTGCCGGTGGCAATGGTAACTCCGGCCTGCAAAGCCCTCCGGAAGCTGGCGATGGAGTTTTCCTTGCGGTCGTAGATCTCAGCCATCTGGTCGCGGGACCAGCCCATCTGCGTCGCGAGGCGTTCCCTGGCGTCCCAGGTGGACATGGTGGGCACCATGTACGTGCCCTGCTCCGCCATCAGTTCCACAGTGGCCTGGTCTGTGTAGGTCGCGTGCTCGATGGAGTCAACTCCGGCCTCCACGGCCAGGCGGGTACCCTCGAATCCGTGGCAGTGGGCGGCTATCTTCAGGCCCGCGTCGTGAGACGCTCGCACTGCAACGTCAAGAGCCTCGCGCGGCATGCTGGCGAACTGCTCGCCGTTGGGGCGGAATCCGGTGGCGCCCACCTTTACCAGGCCCGCTCCCCTCTGGATCATGTCCTGGATGCCATCCAGCAGTTGCTGAGGGGTTTCCGTGGTCCTGGTAAGAGCAGCGGGCCAGGTTCCCGGAAACTGGAACCACTCACCGGATGCGATGACCCGGGGGCCCAGGATGGCCCCGGCCGCCGCCTGCCGGGCGATGTTGATGTTTATGGCATGGCGGGCGCCCACGTCCCTGGCCGATGTGACCCCGGACATCAGGGCCCGGCGACAATTCGCCACTGCCTTTAGCGTGAATTCCTCGGGGGTGTCGTTCAGCAGGCGTTCCATGGCGTCCATGCCGCCGTCGCCGGTAAAGTGCTCATGGCAGTCGATCAGTCCCGGGATCAGGGTGAGGCCCTGTCCGTTGATGTCTTCCTGGTGGCCTTTATTCCGGGGGCGAACCGATTCCTCGCCGATCCAGGCGATTGCTCCGTTGGATACCTGCAAGCTCACCGGGGAACGCGGGGCGGAGCCCGTGCCGTCAATCAGTCTGACGTTGCGTATTAACAGGTCCATCGTCTCCTCCTGACACCACATAGAATCACGGATGGTTCCAAGGGCACCTGCCGCTCCAACCCCTGCGGCTCTTCAAGAATCCCTCCTCGTGCATGACAACCAGACGCGTCTCAGGCGGCAAGAGTAGCACAACTGCGCGTAATTCAGGAGATCGGGAGGTGTTTCGTCGCAATCGCGATGAGCCCCCCTTTGCTTGTATTGCGACAGCTTTAAAATGATGACTCACTTGTGTATTCGTCATTCCGGCTTTCGCCGGAATCCAGGGGCACCGATGGAGAAAGCAATGCGAGACCGTCGAGTAGTTCTGGATTCTGGCTTTCGCCGGAATGATGGATCGAGAAACTTTACCCATCAAGTCAAACAAGTTGAACCACTAGATAAGAGTATTTGTTGAGCGCCAGCGCAAAGCCGGGGATCCACAAGTCTGGCGGCCTGGGACCTCGATGATATTGCTTGACTTAGGGGTCGGTTAAGTCGGCGTATCATAGAGCGGCCATGCCCTCTTACCCCCACATGGACCGCTACTACGCCGAGAAACGGCGCCTCATTGACTTCGGCGGCTCTGAGCAACGAGCAGAACATCCGCAGCGCCTTCACCTCTCGGTCTCAGAGTGCTGCCAGATGTTGTTTTAGAAGAGCGTCCCGAACTCGGCTCCACCTGCCTTGGCAAGGTCAGTTCTAGTCGGATTGACACAGACAATGGTACAACCACTAGAGGCATGTCAGAATGGCTGGCGTGCCACTGAGGTCAGCTAGGCAACTGGATCTTAGCGCTTAGGACACGTGACATGGACTCACTGGAAAGATACGGGACATCCTTAGTTAAATATGAGGGTGTTGCTGACCTCACGTTTCCTGATGACTCAGGGGTTACATACAAAGGCTACTTCGAGGCGAAGCAGTTGACGGGAGGCGGAATAGCAATAGCCTTCGTCCCTATAGTCCATGACGCAGGTGGCTCAGAAACGGTTACTGCGAGATTCTTTTCAGAACCGTCGTTCCATGGACGGGATAAGGACGGATGGGAACTCACAACCTGTGGTCAGACGTTGGCTTTGCCAATACTGGGGCCACTAGATGCTCCCAAGAGTGCCGTCCATCCTGCAAGTGTCTTTGGTTCCCAGTGCATAAGGGCTCAACGCGAGGGAGCCATGGAATCAGGCTATACCCAAGCACACTTTCTTGTATCGAATCTGCTTTGGCACGGTAGAGAGGTGGCGCCGGAGCCTATAACACTTGAAGCTGGAGGTATGAACGTTACAGTTGCTCCAGTCGGCGGCTACATGGAAGTGGCTGAAAGCATCGTGACTGTGCGGGGGATAGCACCAACTGCTGAGGTCTCAATCAAGACCTCAGACGGGTCAAACCTGTCCCTGGAACGCTACGCGGATTTCATGAATGACTTGGTCTCTGTATTCCGCCTAGTAACCGGCAACAGAGTAGACTGGTTTTACGGGGAAGCTTTCGAAGTCGGCGCAGATAGAGTCGTGGAAAGGTTTCACAAGGATGCCGTAACTGGCCCATTCTCCAAGACAATCAGATTTCGTCGACCGCCAAGAGGAATGGTTCGTGCGATAGACTTTCAGGCGCTCGTGAACTGCTTCCTGGACGATGGTGATAAGGCCCTCGACCGGAAGACCTTGAAGGAGATGATCAACTATTTCATCAATGCCTGCGATGAGACGTCGTACTTGGAAGCTCGAGGTCTTTTGGCTTCTACTCTCCTCGATTTGATCGTCTTCAAATACGCAAGTGGGAAGAATGCCCACAACGTTATGGAGGAACAGGCATTCGAGGGACAGATATTGCCCACCCTGAGAAAGGCCATAAGGACTGTGCGTCTGCCAGAATTGACTAACGAACTCCGAAAGCGTGCCATTGAACAACTTCGAGGTGCGTACCGTCGATCATTTAGGAAGCGTCTCGAGTTTTTGACCAAGCAGCTCAATTTGCCTTTGGACGACGAGGTTTGCGGGAGAGCCGTAAAGATAAGGAACAAGCTGGTGCACGAAGGGACTTACCTCACAGAGAACGAGGGCGATGTGTGGTATAGACAGTACAAGCTAATGATCTGGGTAGACTTAGTTGCGCTATGCAGGCTCGCAGGCTACGAGGATGATCTCCCATCGCTTACTGATCGGCTGACACTGGAAGTCTAGTCAATGTTGATAGTTTGGCGTCTGTGTAAGCAGATGCCCCGACTCCATTGCCATGCCTCTTGCCGGGATCGGATAGCTGTTGGAACACCGCCCGGATCATGGGTGCCTGCAGGTGCCAGACAGCGTGGTGCAAGTTGGACGGCCCGGCGGGTGCTGGCTCTGCCGGGCCAACAGCACCCAAGCGAAGAAACCACCGTAAAACAGTGACTGTACCAGCGTTGAATGGAAGAAGGCCGCGCTCCTGTCCCCTTCGAACCTGACGCACAGCGTCTCTTCCAGCGCTCCCACATCGCCGGCGACGATGGCATCACCGCCGAGGACAGAGTAGAAACCGAGATGATCATCCAACAGATGAACTTGCTGGTTGACACCCATAGAAGATAGAGACAAGGGTTGCATTACCGCCGGTGCCGAGGAATGCCCCAGCAATTCCTTAAGAAACAGCCGTTTCTTGGAAAGGAGGGGCGATGATGGAACAGAAACTGGCATTCAGGTTGGGCGATGCGGTGATAAGCGAGGGTCCCGCCTGCATATCCGGATCGAGGTTACGTTGCCGGAGTCTACATAAGGGATCTTGTGCGAGGCCGAACAACGCACGTTTGTTGACCAGAGTAGAGCCATAACAATCGCCAGCGAGTGCCCCATGACCGAGAAGAGTCTGGAGTGGAAAGAAAGCGAGTGCCATTCCCGAGATGCCAATTGTGGCCGCCACCAATCAGCATGGGTTGAAACCGACGCCTTAATTGACCTCTGCTTTTGTGGTGAGGAAGACGGGCCTATGGTCCCAATGGGCCACTCTCGTGCTCGGGACAGCGACACCGGCGACGAACACGTCAACCTGGTAACGCGGCTCAGGAACCTGGCGGGATTCCGCATCCGCAATGAATTCATCCACCGGGACGTTGCGAGCGGCCGGGCCATGCCTGAGGCCCGTCGGCTCTCCACCTGTTCCACTTGGAATGCGCCCCAGTCCAGCCCAACTGCATATGAAATCCACCCGCACCTTGCCAAGGCGCCGCTCCATAGGCCACACTGGCCTTCACAAAGCATCGGACAACGCCATGCTCATCCTGCACGCCGCCGCCGTTCAAGGTAACCTCGTCCTGTGGGGTGAGGACTCCGAACAACGCCTGACGCCGGTCGACCGGCAGCTGGATGGGAAACACCCATACAGCGCCGAAGCCCAGCGCATAGCAGAGGCGATCGGCCTCGACACGGGCGACTATTGCTCCGGTAGCGCAATCGCCTGGCTGCCCAGCCGGGGCGACGCCCCCGTGCCTTCCAGCCCCATGGCCGGCCCCATGCCCAAGTCGCGAGCGAAGCCGCGCATCAGGCCGTGGACCGTGGCAACGCTCCGCCTGGCACCGGAGCAAGCCGTGCAGTTGCTGCAGGCGTGGTACGGGCAACAGGTCGTGAAACCCGGCGTCGCCATCGGACCCGATCTGTCTTACTGGACCCACGCCGTGCAGTTGGCGGTCTCACTGACGGCCCGTCAACAGATTCTGCCCAGCCTCTCTGAACGGGGCGGGAAGGCCGTGGCGGCATGGATTCCGGTGTTCATCGGCGAGGATGCTCACCGGGTGGCCGAGCTGTCCGGACTGATGCCGGCGTCGGCCAGGGCGCTCACCGACATCGGGGCCACCGAACCGCCGGCTACTGCGGCCCAAGCGGTCCTCCGAGAGTTCATAACAGTACAGGTTGACCACCTGGCACGCGCCGGAACGGAAACCGAACACGGGGCGCAACCGCAGTTCGACTCCGCCCATGACGCTTGGCTGTCCGCCCTGTCCCTGTTCAATCCGGAGGTCCGGAGCAACCCGGCACAGCTCCAGCAACTCCGCCGCCAGGTTGCCGAATGGCAGAGGCCCCTGGCCATCGCGGCCAACTCTCCATACCGGCTCTGCCTCAGGCTGGAGGAGCCGCCCGAACTCGACCTGGACGACGAGGCGCCGGCCATCCGGCAGGATGACTGGTACCTTCGCTACCTGCTCCAGCCCCACGACGACCAGAGCCTGCTGCTCCCCGCAGAGGCCGTGTGGAAGAATCAGGTCAATGGACCGCACCCGGACTTCAACCCCGCCGAGTTCCTGTTGAGTTCCCTGGCCCAGGCCGGTTCGGTATGCCCACCCATCACCGACAGCCTGAAGCGCAGGCAACCCGCCGGATACCGGCTGAACACCGAGGAAGCCTACGGGTTCCTGGAAAGCCAGGCCGCCGCGCTGCAACAGGCCGGGTTCGGCGTGCTGCTGCCCGCTTGGTGGACCCGGCACGGCGCCAGGACCAGGCCGGGCATCCGGGCCAGGGCCAAGGCCCCGGCCATGCAGGGCGGCTCCGGCATGACCATGACCTCACTGATCGATCTCGATATCGAGATGGCCTTGGGCGACGAGCCCATATCGGTGGAGGAACTTGAGGAACTGGCCGAGCTGAAGGTGCCGCTGGTGCGGTTCCGGGGCCAGTGGGTGGAGATCAACGCCGATGACATCCGGGCGGCAGCCGATTTCTGGCGCAACCGGGAGCAGATCAGCCTGCGGGAAGTCGTGCAGATCGGGCTGGGCGCCGACCAGCGGGCCCAGGACGACAACGTCTCCCTGGCGGCCGGCGACTGGCTCCGTGAGCTCCTGGAGCGCCTGCAGCAGAAGGGCCGGATCGAGCAGATGGACACCCCCGAGGACTTCGCCGGTCAGCTCCGGCCCTACCAGCAGATGGGATACTCGTGGCTGACTTTCCTCAGGGACTGGGGGCTGGGAGCGTGCCTGGCCGACGACATGGGCCTGGGCAAGACCGTCCAGACCCTGGCCGCCATGGAGCAGGACCGCCAGCAGGGCAACGACCGGCCCAACCTGCTCGTCTGCCCGACATCCGTGATCAACAACTGGCAGCGGGAGGCCGCGAGGTTCACGCCGGACCTGGCCGTGCTGCTGCACCACGGCTCGAACCGCCATCGTGGAGCTGCCTTCCGCAACCTGGCGGGCGGCCACCATCTGGTCGTCACCAGCTACGGTACCATGCACCGGGACCGGGACCTGCTCGGCTCCGTACCCTGGCGGGCGGTGATCCTGGATGAGGCCCAGAACATCAAGAACCCGGCGTCCCAGCAGGCCCGGACCGCCCAGGGGCTCCAGGCCGACTACCGGATCGCCCTCACCGGCACGCCGGTGGAGAACCACGTCGGCGACCTCTGGTCGATCATGCAGTTCCTGAACCCCGGCCTCCTGGGTTCCCAGGCCGAGTTCAAGCGCAACTACTTCCACCCCATCCAGACCAACCGGAACGGAGCGGCTGCAGCCCGCCTCCAGAAGGCCACCGGGCCCTTCATCTTGCGCCGCCTCAAGACCGACCGGTCCATCATCGACGACCTGCCCGACAAGAACGAGACCAAGCAGTACTGCAGCCTGACCAGGGAGCAGGCAACGCTCTATCAGGCCGTGCTGCGCGAGGCGGAGACGCGGATGGAATCCGCCGAGGGCATGAAACGCCGGGGATCGATCCTCGACACCCTGACCAAGCTCAAGCAGGCCTGCAACCACCCCCGCCAGCTGCTGGGCGACAACTCCGCGGTCACCGGCCGCTCCGGGAAGCTGGCCCGCCTGCAGGAAATCCTCGATGAGGTACTTCCCGGCGGCGACCGGGTGCTGCTGTTCAGCCAGTTCGCCGAGATGGGTGCCATCCTGCAACAGCACGTGCAGGAGACCTACGGCCTCGAAACCCCATTCCTCCACGGCGGCGTTACCCGGAAACAGCGGGACATGATGGTGCAACGCTTCCAGGACGACCCCGACGGCCCGCAGGTGTTCGTGCTGTCGCTAAAGGCCGGGGGCTCCGGCCTGAACCTGCCCCGGGCCAACCATGTGATCCACTACGACCGGTGGTGGAACCCGGCGGTGGAGAACCAGGCCACTGACCGGGCCTTCCGTATTGGCCAGACAAAGGATGTCCACGTCCACAAGCTGATCTGCGCCGGCACGCTGGAGGACCGCATCGACCTGATGATCGAAATCAAGCAGGAGACCGCCGAACAGGTGGTGGGAGCCACCTCGGAGCGGTGGCTCACCGAGCTCTCCAACGCCGAGCTCCGGGACGTGCTGGCCCTCAGCGCGAGCCCGGTGGACTGACACTGATGGAAAGCAGCCCAAGCTCCACCCCGAAGCAGGAACGACGATGAGTTACAACGACTTCATATACACCAAGCCAATTGAAGTCAGAGGCGGCATCAGGGCCGGGTCGAAACGTGGTGCCTTCGGCTCCAGCTGGTGGGCCAAGCGGTGGTTCCAGACCCTGGAGGAATTCCAGATCGGAAGCCGCCTCGACCGGGGCCGTTCCTACGCCCGCCGGGGGCAGGTCATGTCCATCGACGTCCAGCCCGGCGGCGTCACGGCCAAGGTGCAGGGCTCCCGCAAGCGTCCCTACAACGTGAGCATCGAGGTCCGGACCATCAGCCCACCGGACTGGGAACACCTCCAGGAGGCCATGGCGGAACAGCCCATCATCGCCGCCAGCCTGCTGTCGGGGCGCATGCCGGACAACATCGAGGACACCTTCCGGGTCGCCGGACTGTCGATGTTCCCCAACCGACGGGGGGACCTGGAGACGGACTGCTCGTGTCCCGACTGGTCCAACCCATGCAAGCACGTTGCTGCCGTGTACCTGCTGCTGGGCGAGGAGTTCGACCGGGACCCCTTCCTGATCTTCCGGATGCGGGGTATGGACCGGGAGAGCCTGCTGGGCCCGGAATTCCGCCGCTCGGCCCAGACCCTGGAGGGACCCACACTGCCTGCCGAGCCCCTGCCGCCGGAACCCGGCGAGTTCTGGCCCAACCCGCTGAAGGCCCTGCGGGAAAAGGACCATGCGGGCCCGGCCGTCACACCCGACCTGGCTGCCGCTCTGCCCCAGCAGCTGGGCCGGTTCCCGCTCTGGCAGGGCAACCTGGAATTCGTCCCGGCGATGCAGGACATCTACCGCGCCGCCTCGCAACGGGCCGTCCATCTCCACATGGGGCCGGGAGAACCGCCTGACTACCCAGCACCGGAGAGCGACGCGGCGTAGGCATGGGACACAACCGCGACTCCCGCCGCCAGCGCTTCAACGACGGGTTCGAGGTGTTCTCGGCCTGACGATACGGCACCCGGTGCGACGCATCTCGAGGGAGCGGCGCGCCCGTTGGTTGAGTCGCCGAGACTGGAGGATGCCGAGAGGGGCGACGATCGTGCCATGAGCTCCAATTCCAAGGGTGGCACTGGCCTTCCTGCGACCAGAACCCTCCTTGCTTGAACCGTCGTTGTAATACTGGGGTCGCAAGGGTGGATTCTAAGGTCTGGATCCGCCGGAGGACACCGGACCAGCGATGATTTGGAGGCCGGCATAGAGGGCTGGACTTGGCCCCATCGGCGGGAGTTCTGCAGTCCGGCCCGCCCGGGGCCGTGGACCAAGTAATCTCCGGGGTCCAGACGGTTGAAGTTGCACTTCGCACAACCGGTGCTCTGGAACAACAACCGCCGGGCGGGCAACCGAGGCAAGCCAGCGTACGGTGCTTGACTCACCGCTTCCCGACTGCACGAGACCATGGCAGGACTTGTATCACGTAGTGATACAATTACGCTGGCGCGGGTTCGAGGTTCGGGCTCCCTGGGGATGGATATGCCGACGGTGGCCATCGTAGGCCAGTACCAATTTGTTATCCGAACCAGGGAATTTGATTTTGAGCCGCCCCACGTCCACGTGCGCGTCGGGAACGAGGACTGGGCACGGATCCTGCTGGACAACGGCGAATATTCTCATGAGCCGCCTCCAGGACATTATCGCGCGATCCTCGAGGCTTTTGACGCCCACGCGGCCACCATCCGGGAAGAGTGGTTCCGAATTCATGCGAGGCGAGGAGCAATGGCCACGACCCTAGTGAAAAATGCTGACCGGATGATGTCGTCCGCCTCCGTGCTGGACGAGGGGATCGAGCTGACTTTCGTGGATGGATGCTCAGGGTTGATTCCTTTCAGCGACCTGCCCGAAATTTCGGAGGGTGGCGGCCTCAAGGATCTGGAATTGCCCACGCCGTATGAGCTGGTCCTGACCACGGTTGGAGGCGATCAGTCAGAGGTCCCCTGGGACTTCGCCCGCCACTACTGCGATCCGGCTTACCGGCCGCTGATAGAAGCTCAGGCCAGGCAGGCACGTGATAGTCTGGGTGGCCGTATCCGGGATCGCCGCGAGGCGGCCGGTTTGACCCAGGCAGAGTTGTCATCACGTGCGGGGGTCGGCAGAGTGACGCTCACCCGCATTGAGAAGGGAGAGCATAGCCCGCGAACCGAAACCCTCACTGCAATCGCGCGCGCCTTGGAAGTTGAGGTTGCGGACCTGATCCTGCCGGCAGCTCGTCGGAATCGATGACCTACAGGCGAAATGATGCTGGACCAGTTCTGCGGCTACGTAACCGCTTGTACGGTTTGTCAGTCGTGGTTCTTCACGCCTGAGCGTGGTGTGAGCGTGGTGGTAGGAACCTAAAAGGCGGCCTCAGCGGTCATACGGGCCTTCAGTGCGGGAGGCGCCAGATGGGACCCCCGGAAGCTCCCTGCATGCGTGAGGCATTGGTAAAGGTAGTCTGCCGTTTCTACATTGCGACAATTGCGGCTGGACATTGACTGAGGACGCCGTGAATAGCCCTTCTTGGCAGCGCCTCTTGGAGAAGTGGACTTGATCCCCGTCGAATAGACCAGGCAGAGTGTGCGGCAACAGCCCGTTTGAAGGAGATCTCCTCAGCCTTGGGCAATCCAATCCGAAACCGGCAGAGCAGGCCCGACGGTTTCCAACTCACTTCCACCTGGCAACCGGAGCGGCAGGTATACCCGGGTAAGGCCCAGGGTGTTGCCTTACCGGACGATGAAACTGCCCACTTAAAAAACCCTTGACAGCGTTTTTGAGCGCCGATTATTGTTGAGGGGATTTGTTGAGAGGCTCTTCAAAGCTGGCGGACGGGGTCCTTGCCGGGCCTCTCAAAAACGGCCGTTTGTTGAGCGGTAGTGGTATTAGATGGCCCAAGACATCTTGCATGAACTGGAGGTCCGGAACATCCCAGATCATAGGGTCATCCTGCCAGATTACAGGGGCAGGTTACTGAGTAGGGCGGTTCCGTTCGGTTATGGGGTATTCCGAGAAAACAACTACAAGAGGACACACCACTATGGGCGACGCAGGTTCCGTCAAACCGACATTCCCATCCAAAAAGTACAGGGCAGACTACTGTAGGAACGCTGTCGAAAAGGGCTATCTCACTGACGACGAGCACCAGCAGATTTTGACATGGCTAATGTACAACCCGGGTTGGAAAGATGCCCCAGTACTTCACAAGCACACATTCTTTCCAAATCAACAGGGAAAGCATGGGCTGTGCGGGCTTGTCGATGGGATATGTACAAATATCTCTTATACGAAATGGTATAACGACGAAGAAGCTTATTTACGCAACCAGAGGAGCGACGCTTTTAGAAATGCGATTCGTCCGTCAAGGGAGAAGTTTTTAGAAGAAGGTCGCTACCCGTCTAACTACGAGGCTCACCACGCCAATGATGGTGGCTTCAAAGCCATCACGGATGCTTTCGAGGCTGACCACAGAGTGCCAACGCCAACGCCCACGGAAGGCGGGGGTGGCTGGGATTTTGACATAGACACGGCAGCCAAGTTCAGGGAGTACCACGATGGGCAGGTAGTATGGCAAGCACTCCCTCCCAATGAGCACAAAACCAAACACCAAATGGCCAGATGAAGATCGCCATACCCCAAAGGCAAACGGAACCAGTAGGGCAAGAGTAGGGAGCGTGAAATGACGGCCTTCGATAAACTGGTAGAGGAGCATCAAACCGAGTGGCGCGGAACCCATGTTGCAACCCAGGAATGGGGACAACAGAACGGAGTCCGAAAATCTTGGATCCTGCCTTCGGATTTGTGGGAGGCGGGTCTCTGGTCGGGCATAGGCAAGGACTCCGACAATTCGCTGTCGGTTTACCTCGAGAGAGCACAAGTACAAAAGCACACGGGCGCCCATAACCTCAAGAGTTCCTGGGTCCTATGCGCCAACCTTTACTTTCCGTTCGGAGTATCAGACGCTGGCAAAGAACTGTTTGCGTCGTTTCTCAAGCAGCATGTTGCTACTGAAATTGATTCACTCGACAGAATCGAGCTGGAATACGCCGAGAGCGAGGAGCTACACCCGGTGCCCCTGTTGGGAGAGGAAGGAGGAAGCAGAGGCTCCAACCAAACCTCACCAGACCTTGGGCTGCTGGTGAACGGAGGCCGGGGGTTGATTCTTGTTGAAAACAAATTCACCGAGCACGACTTTTACCAGTGTTCCGCCTGGAAGCACAAGGGCAGTGCCGAGCGGCCCGGAAATCCCGATCCGGACCGCTGCAATCACGCGGTGGAAGTAGCCAGGAACCCATCCAATCAATGTCATCAAACGGCTTGGAGCAGACGGTACTGGGACCACCTAGCACCGGTCGTCGATTTCGAGGCCTTGGCTGCCCTTCCCTGCTGCCCTGCGGCCAGGTACGGCTATCAACTATTCCGCCAGCAGGCTTTGGCCGAAGGCATCGCCCATTCCGAGAAATACGACTTGGTCGTATCTGCCGTGGCGGTGGATGAACGTAACAAATCACTAGATTCAGCTCTCAGGCGGAGCGGCATCGCTGACCTGAGACAGTGGGGAACCATTTTCAATGGCAAGGCCAAGTTTGTCGTGTTTACGCATCAACAGTGGGTCCGATGGGTGAGGGAACACGATGACAAAGGCCTCTGGAATGACTGGCAACTCTACATCCAATCCAGATATGGGCTGGGAGAGTAGGAAATGAGGTGGTATAGAGCACCTGCGGGAGAATTAGCACCCAAGCCAAAACTCCCTTAGCGCGGCGTGCAGTTTACTACCCTTGACAAAATTCAGGGTTAGTTCACGTAAGGGGCCTTTTGCGAACCGGCGTTGTGCGTGGAATTACTGACAGTCAGGCCGTATGGGGAGAAGGACGGTAAAGGTATCGTCAAATCCTCACTCTTCCCACGAGGGCTACGGCAATGACGAACGCGAAGTGCAGTTCCTGTGACCATGCCGCCGACGCCGGCGCTTACTGCAGCTCTTGCGCCGAGGGCATCATGGCCAAGGCGCTCAACCCCTTCTTCGGGGGGCGGAGAAAGAAGCTCCCTCGGTCTGAGCCGCCCAGGCTCTCCACCCAACACCAGCTCTTCCAGCGACCCCTGGGCACAATAGTACACTGACTCCTTCCAGCAGATACCTGGAAGACAAGCTCTTCTGGACTTCGTCCCAGAACACGAACATTAAACCGTCCTGGAGACGCGGTACGAATCACCAAAGCGGTACCATCAGCGATACCCGCCGTGTGGACGGGCGCAGCAGCAGCGGCGGCTCCTCAGCGTGAGGACTTGCCCTGGTTCTGCCATGACGGTTCTCGGAATGACGCCATGGGTGGACCGGCCGACTCGATCCTCAACGGGGCACCATCGCCTCGCTTTCCATGGTTGGAATCACGGTTGGAATCGGGGTTATGCCCGATCTCAGCGAAACGGCGAATTCCACCGGGCAGGACGACTGGCTTTCCCTGCGATGCTAGGACGAAGGGACGACCTGCACCGTAACAATATCTGTGTCGTGGTATTTGTGGTGCCGGACCGAGGATGCGTAATGACGCAGGAGACGGAAGGAGATCTCGCGCTCGTCCTGTATCTCGGGCTGCTCGTTCAAATAGGCCAGCCTGTCCTCCAGGTTCCCGCCCTCGGTGGTCACCACGAACTCCATCTCGATGGCGTCGTCCGCACGACGGGCAGAGACAATCAGGCGCTTTCGGGCATCGTCTTCAGCCTCCCCATCCTGCGACAGCAGGCTCGAAAGGGTTTCCTCCCCGGCAGACCTGAGCCGGTTTGTTGATGACTCGTTCCAGCCGGCGCTGGTAGCGAATTCCTGGAGGAGGGAGTCAATACTGGGCAACGACGAAAGGTTCATGGCCACATTCAACCGCCTGCGACGCCTGGAAGTGAACTCCATCAGCAGGGCGAGCAAAATTACGCAGACCGAGCCGGTGGTCATACCGTTGCTCAGCAGAGTCCCCAGAGTTCCGGTCAGCAGATCGGGCAGAATCACCTGGTTCTGAAAGCCTATGCCAATCCAGAGAGACACGCCTATCACCGCGGCTTTTCGCCCGTCTACGCCGTCCCTGAAAACGGTCCTCATCCCCTGCACAAACAGGAGCGACATCAAGAAGATCATGTACGCCACCAGGACAGGGCGTGGAGTGGCAACAGCCAGTGCTATCAGCTTTGGAGAGAACGCCACCACTATCAGAATCAGGCCTCCATAGACCCCCATGCGGCGCGCTGCGACACCGGTGAGCATCACCCGCGCGGAATTGGCCGCACCAATCATATTGGGAAGAGTGCCCAGGGCGGCGGCCAGGATATTGGTCAACACCAGCAGGTTGTGCGCCCCCTGGACCACGCGGAAGTCGGTGGCCCGGGGCCTGCGCCAGGCCACCTGCTGAATCACGACGGTGTCGGTGATCGAATTGATGGTGGTTGCCATGTTCACTATGACGAATCCCGGCAGAATCCCCCAGAAGGTTGGGCCAAAGCTGAGGTCGAATCCAGTCCAGCTAAGACTGGGAAAACCAATCCAGGCAGCATCCATAACGTGCTGCCAGTCAAATGCGCCGAAAGGGGCCGCCATGGCGCACCCGACCACGATCGCCACGACCGGGGCCCATTGCTGCCACTTGGGCGATGCGAACAGCCTGAGTATCATCAGGATGGACAGGGTCGTTCCTGCCAGGATGGGCGCCGCCACCGGGGGAGCGCCTTCCGGCAAGTCAGAAAGCCTGCCGAGTACGACGGTTATTATTGTCGAGGCCAGCAGCATGAGGACCGTCCCGGCAACCAGCGGGCTGATGACACGCCGCAGCCAGGAGAGCCGGGAGATGAACACGAACTGTATCAACGACGAAACGACTATGACGCTAGAAAGCAACGCCGGGCCGCCGGCCAACAGCGCCGAGATGCAGATTGCGATGAATGCGGATGCGGAAGCTACGCTGAGGGAATATCCCGACCCGAATCTCCAGAAGCGAAAGGTCTGCAGCAACGAGCCCGTTCCGCAAACCACGAGGGCCGAAAAGAAGATCCAGGACAGATAACCCTGGGATTGTCCGCCCGCCACGGCGATGATCGACGCCGTGGCAGCCATTGCCACCATGCGGGTCATGACACTCTGGAATCCGTGGACCAGAGATACCGGATGGCTTGGCCGCTCATCCGGTTGGTAGAGGATGTTTTCGTTTACCTGAGCCATTCGGAATACTCGGTTGCCGTCCAGCTGGTCCCACCGGACTGGAAATTCAATGACGGTTCAAGGCGGGATGTCCGGGGATGCGCCGAGGGCGGCACGCCGCTTGGCGTGGGAGCGCCCGGCCCGTTTGTTACTTTCCTGCGTATCCTCGAGCCACCGCAGCAACTCATCCGAACCCGAACCGTCCCCGGGGAGGCATTTCCCGCCCCACCCGGCATCAAGGATGCCAGGACCGGACCGCACCGCGTCCATCTGGTCGATTCAGTGCAGACTGAACACTATTCGGGAGCCGGCTCCCGGCCAACGGCCACGTCGTCCATCAGGCCGTTGCGCACGGCCCAGATCACGAGTTCCTGTTTCGTCTCGACTCCCAGCTTGTCCTGTATGCGGTAGATGGTGTTCCGGACGGTCAAAGAGGTGTTGCCCCTCACTTGGGCAATCTTGGTGTACGGCATGCCCCCGGCGAACAGCGTCAGGGTCTCCCGCTCCACCGCCGTCAGCCGGTCCAAATCCCGACGGGAAACGAGCTCACGAAGGCCATGGACCATTGCGAAGACCTGTCGCACAGCGCTGTCAGGTATTCGCAACCGGCCTTCGGCCACGTCCACAACGGCTTCCACCAGTTCCGCCGGCCGCGAGTACTTCAGGAGGTAGCCCGTCGCCCCGGCGGCGACCGCCTCTATCACCGCATCCTCCTCATTCGAGGCCGTCAGCATCAGCACCCGGGTGTCGGGCAGGAGTTCCATGATCTCCCGGCAGGCATCGATGCCGTCCTTGACCGGCATCATCACATCCATGACGATCACCTCCGGCCGCAGCTCCCCGACGGTCCTCACCGCCTCCTCCCCATCCTCGGCCAGCCCCACCACCTCGAAGCGGCCCGACGCTTCCAGCGCATCCCGCAGGCCGTCCCTCATTACGGGGTGGTCGTCCACCACCATCACCCTGATTCGGGTTGCTGAAGACATATCGGCCTCCTCATGCATCGGTGTCTTGGGGAACCACGCAGGTGATGGTGGTTCCGCCGCCCCCTGCGCCGCTATCCACGGTGAGCGTTCCGCCCAGCCGCTCGGCATCCGCCCTCATTCCGCCCATTCCGCGGCCACCTCCGGCGTAGTCGCCGGGGAGGCCCATACCGTCGTCCGAGACGGACAGCCTGACCCGGCGGACCTCGAAGTCCAGCCTCACCTCGACCCGGCCGGGCCGGGCGTGCCGGAACGCGTTGGTCAGCGCATTGTGCGCTATGGAGAAGAGACGGGAGCGGGTCTCCGCGGCGAGCGGCGGCTCGGTGCCCGACTGGGTCAACCGGGCGGGGACTCCCGTGATGCTCTCGAAGGTCGCACAGTGCGACCGCAGGACTCGTCCCAGTTCACGGCCCTCGAAGATGAGGCCCGCATCTATGGGATGGCGCAGTTCCCACATGGCCTCCCTGGACAGCGCGTTGGTCGCATCAAGCGCGGCGAGCAGTTCCCTGTTCGACCCGTCGGCCAGCCCGATGGCACGGTCTATCCCCATGCCGATCATGTAGGCCGTCTGTGCCGCCGTGTCGTGAATTCTCTGGGAGACCTCAATGCGTTCCTGCTGCAAGCTCCGCTCCCGGTTCACCGCCGCCCGCTCGCGGTTCACGGCCGTCCTCCTCCTGACGCGCTCGAACCGGGTGATGAGGCAGACGCCCAGCACCAGGGCATACATCGCCGCCAGCCTGGCCACCAGCACCTGCTCATCGCCGGCATCACGGTCGAGACCGGAGCCCACGCTCAGGCTCACGATGGAGTAGGCAACCGCGGCCATCGTCGTCCAGGCCAGACCGAGCCGGACGGAGGTGAAGACCAGGGCAAACAGCACGAGGGCCGGGTAGTAGGCCACAAAGATGAAGCTGTCGAACCCGGGTGCGATGACAATGGAGGCCGTGACCAGGGCAATGTCCATGGCGCAGAGGACGAGCATCCAGCGCCAGGTCACCGGCCTCCTCGTCAGCAGCCGGAAGTGGACCAGGCCATTGAGCGTAACCAGCGTCACCTGCACGAACAGGTGCTCCACCTCGTGGGGGTACCAGAAGCCCGGCCGGTAGCCAAACTGGAAGACGTTGACAACACAGACGAACCAGCGACCCCAGACCGAGACCCGTGCGGCATACGGAATGATATCCGGGTCGGCCCAGATGGGTGATGAAAACCGGTTCGTTATTGCCCCCACATCAGCCTTCCGAATATCCAGGCTCCGAGGTCAAAGCCACTGACCTGGACGGGCTGCGGCATCCCTGAGGGCATACATACTTCCATAGCCGCTCAATGGAGATGGTCCTTACCACTGACAAGACCACTGACAAGTTACTTCAAAAAGTGAGCGGTTACGAGAGCACTATGTACCAATGGAGCTGGCAGAAGATGCGGTCGCATCAGTGAGCAAAAGAGAAAGGGGAATCTATCCATATTCACCTATCGCAGCGCCGGGGGAGGATGTAAGACTTAAACTTCCTGGCCAATAAGGGGAGGATCTTCCCCGCTGACCCACGAGGACCTCAGCCTGCGGCGGGTTGGATCGGCGACAGGCGCTTTGGGACGCTTGCGGCAGCAGGTCGCTGGGTCCGATTCCACCATGGGAATCAGCTTTCCAGGCAATCCGTAGTTGTAATACCGGATGGAGCGCCGGTCGATCAGTCGTAACAGTCGTAACCAACCAGCAAAATTTCCGAAGGGATGCTCATGTTTTCACAGGGTTTGTTTTTCAGGCCGTGGTCCAAGCTGACGGTCGCATCCGTAATCCTGCTCGTGTTGGCGGGAGGCTTTCTGACGGCAGCGCTGTGGTTGGACGGTCAGCCTGCGGTTCAGGCCCAGGACGACCGGGGAGCCATCGGCAACCTGAGCGTGTCGAGTCCCGGCCCGGGCCAGTTGGCCGTCGCATGGAGCGCACCCGGCGAGACGCCCACGGACTACCGGGTGCGCTGGGCGCCCAGCAACCAGGATTACCTCGCCTACACGGAAGCCAACACCGCTGAACGCGGCAGCGCCTATCCCACCGCCACGACCCACACGGTGAACGACCTGACCGCCGGTGCCTCCTACAAGGTCCAGGTCCGGGCCCGCTACAACGCAGGCGAACACGCCGACAATCCCTGGAGCGGTCCCTGGAGCGCGGAAGCCACCGTCGCGATCTCCAGCCCTCCACCGCCGCCACCCACGCCGGAGACCACCCCCGAACCCACGCAGGAGCCCACACAGGAGCCAACGCCCGTACCCGCCTCCGACGAGGTGACCGGCCTCACGCTGTCGAGCGAAACCGCCGGACAGTTGGTCATAACGTGGAACCAGCCGACGGAGAAGCCGACGGACTACCGGGTGACCTGGGCGCCGGCCGATGAGGACTTCCTCTCGTACACAGCAGAGAACACCTCGCGCCGTGGCAACTCCTACCCCGACGGGGACACCACGATGCTGACGCTGACCGGTCTGCCGGCGGGCGTCGACTACCAGGCGATGATGCGGGCCCGCTACCACGACGAGCAGACCGACGAGGACCGCAGCGGTCCCTGGACCGACGAGGCCACCACCCCCAGCGACGGTGAGACGGGCAACTCCCTCGTTCCGGTGAGCGATCCTGACGAGGGCGGAGGTTCCGGTTTGTCCCCCTTCGCCCGCAACACGGCGCAGGACTTCAACATGCCGTTTTCGAACCGGTCCCTGGAAGGCCTGTGGTCCGACGGGACGACCATGTGGGTGGCGGACTGGTTTGACGACAAGCTATACGCCTACAACCTTTCGACCAAGGAGCGGGACCCCGGGAAGGACTTCGACACCCTGAGCGGTGCCGGCAACAACTCCACGACAAGCATCTGGTCCGACGGGACGACCATGTGGGTGGCGGACTGGTCTGACGACAAGCTATACGCCTACAACCTTTCGACCAAGGAGCGGGACCCCGGGAAGGACTTCGACACGCTGAATGCCACAGGCAACAATGCTCCGCAGGGCATCTGGACCGATGGGACGACCATGTGGGTGGCGGACTGGTTTGACGACAAACTATACGCCTACAACCTTTCGACCAAGGAGCGGGACGCGGAGAAGGACTTCGACACCCTGACGGGCGCAGGCAACAATACTCCGCAAGGCCTGTGGTCCGATGGGACCACCATGTGGGTGGCGGACTGGTTTGACGGCAAGCTATACGCCTACAACCTTTCGACCAAGGTGCGGGATCCCGGGAAGGACTTCGACACCCCGGCCGGCGCAGGCAACACTTATCCGAAGGGTATATGGTCCGACGGGACGACCATGTGGGTGGCGGACTGGTCTGACGACAAGATATACGCCTACACCGTTTCGACCAAGGTGCGGGACGCCGGGAAGGACTTCGACACCCTGGCCGGCGCGGGCAACAATGACCCGAAGGGCATCTGGTCCGACGGGACGACCATGTGGGTGGCGGACGGAGACGACGACCAGATATACGCGTACCAGCTGTCCACCAAGGAGCGGGACGCCGCCAAGGATTTCAATACCCTGAGCGCCGCGGGCAACGAAGCTCCGCTGGGCATCTGGTCCGACGGGACGACCATGTGGGTGGCAGACTGGCTTGACGACAAGATATACGCCTACCACCTGTCGTCCAAGCAGCGGGACGCCGCCAAGGATTTCAATACCCTGAGCGCCGCAGGCAACAACACTCCGCAGGGCATCTGGTCCGATGGGACCACCATGTGGGTGGCCGACGCAGAAGACGGCAAGCTATACGCCTACCACCTGTCCACCAAGGAACGGGACGCCGGGAAGGACTTCGATACCCTGGGCGGCGCAGGCTGCAATGATCCGGTGGGCATCTGGTCCGATGGGACCACCATGTGGGTGGCGGACGAGCGCGACGACAAGATATACGCCTACCTCCTGTCGACCAATGAGAGGGACGCGGAGAAGGACTTCGACACCCTGAGGGGCGCAGGCAACACCTATCCGCACGGCATCTGGTCCGACGGGACCACCATGTGGGTGGCGAACCCTGGCAAAGGCAGAATTTTCGCCTACCAGGCCCATGATGGGTAGTCTTTCGCTCACAGCACGGCGCAGGACTTCAATCCCTCGTATAACAACCCTATAACAACCGCCACCCGAGAAGCATCTGGTCTGACGGGACGACCGTGTGGGTGGCGGCAGGTGACCGGGTCTCACAGGCAACCGGTCCTTCGCCGACGGTCGTCAGGATTGCAGCAGGGAACTCAAAGCTACACGAAAGGAGTCCCAAGTGGGGATTGCAAACTTGGGCAACCGGGTTCATGTGGGCAACCGGCTTCGAGTAGTTGTTCTTTTGACATTGCCCATGGTCGTCCTGCTGGTCGTACTGCTCATGCTCGTGATGAACCACGCCACCCCCGCGATGGCGCAGGATACCTCGGCCGTCATGGTCAGCAACCTGGGCCAGCCGAAGGCGGCCCGCCATACCAGCGTAGAAAGAGATCAGTACTACGCGCAGCCATTCTGCACCGGCACCGTCGCTGTTACCCTCGACAAGGTGCGTGTATTCATGCATTCCGTCGCAGCCGAGGGGAACCCGGAGGGCTACACTCAACGTGCGGGGCCCGTCATGGCCATACGCTCCGATAGCTCGGGGAATCCAGGCCCGGCGCTGCATACCCTGAGCAGCCCGGTCATCGACCTTTACGGTGGCAACGCCGAGGACTTCACTAGCAGCGGTTATGAACTGGCCGCCAACACCACCTACTGGGTGGCGCTCCACCGTCCAATCGGCACCGGCCACACTGCATTCTTCCACACAACATCTCCCTCTGAGAACACCGGAACGAAGTTAGGTTGGACAATCGGCGACCAATATCTGTATTCCTCAGACTACTATGGTTGGACTGATCACCGTCGACCAGGCTTTGTCATGAAGATGGCGATCTATGCCAGCGGTCTCCCGTCCATATCCACCCCGTCCTTCATAGACTGCGACGGTACCGCAGCCTCCTATGAGTTATCAGTGAACGAAAATTCCCCCGGGGACACCGTCGTCGGCACAGCGCTCGCCGGCGATGCCGATGGCGACTCCCTGACGTACTCCGTCAGCGGAACCGGCGCCGCGAAATTCAATAACGTGTTCAACCTGAACGCGAGCACCGGCGAGATCACCGTCAAGCCGGGCGCCTCCATCGACTACGAGAGCTCTGACAAATCTTACTCGGTCACCGTCAGCGTGACCGACGGGGAGGACGCCTCCGGCGACGCGGAGTCCGATCCAACCATCGACGCCACCGCCTCCGTGAGAATTGAAGTCAACAACGTCGACGATCCGGGAATCGTCACACTGTCAGTACCCACGCCCACGGTGGGCAGCGCGTTGAGAGCCAGCTTTTCTGATCAAGACGGCGGGTCGATGCTCTACAAAGTACAGTGGTCCAGGGCCGACGCCGCTACCGGCCCGTTCGTCGACATCGACGGCGCCAACAGATTCAGCGCGAGTGACACTGACTCCTACTACACCCCCACGGCAGCGGACCAAGGCAAATATCTGAAGGCCACAATGTCCTACTTCCAACGCAGATGCGGCATCCTGCACAGCATCGACGACCCGTGCCGCATTATGCCGGGGGAGACCTCCGACAACCGCGTGGCGGCAGCCCAGAGCAGGAACTCTGTGCAGAAGAAGGTCCCCAACTCCCAGGCAACGGGTGGGCCCAGCATCACCGGCACGCCCTTGGTCGGCGAGACGCTCACGGCGAACACCACGGGCATATCCGACCCTGACGGCATGACGAGCGCAGTCTTCGCCCATCAATGGGTCCGCCACGACCTGACCAGCGCAACCGACACGGACATTGAGGGAGCGACGGACTCCACCTACACCCTGGTTGACGCCGACGCGGACAAGGCCCTCAAGGTGCGAGTGAACTTCACGGACGACGTGGGCAATGCCGAGACGCTGACGAGTAACGCGGTGGCGGCCACCCCGCCCGTGGTTGTCCCCGATCCTTTGACGGCCACGCTCCACGACGCGCCTGAGTCCCACGACGGTGCGACCGCGTTCACCTTCGAGCTGCGCTTCAACGAGGCGCCCGTGGACAGCTTCAGCTACACGACGGTGCGGGACCACGCCTTCACGGTAACCGATGGCTCGGTGAGCAACGTGCGGAGGGTTGAGCCGGGCAAGAACGTCCGGTGGGAGATCACCGTCACGCCGGACTCCGACGCCGACGTGAACATAGCGCTGAATGCCACCACCGACTGCTCCGCCGAGGGCGCCATCTGCAACGCCGACGGGGGGATGTTGTCCGGCGGCCTGGAGCTGGTCGTTCCGGGACCGCAGGAGAACTCGGCGGCCACCGGCGCTCCCGCCATCAACGGCGCGGCGCAGGTGGGGGAGACCCTGACCGCCTCAACGTCGGGCATATCCGACTCTGACGGGCTGGTCAACGCATCCTTCACCTACCAGTGGCTGGCCGACGATGCCGATATCGACGGCGCCACGGCCTCCAGCTATACCCTGGTTGCCGGAGACGTGGGCAAGGCGATCAAGGTGACCGTCTCCTTCAATGATGATGAGGGCAACGAGGAGTCGGTGACCAGCGCGGCGACGGTGGCGGTCACGCAGCCGCCATTGACGGCCACCACCCACGACTTGCCTGATTCCCACGACGGCGCGACCGCGTTCATCTTCGAGCTGCGGTTCAGCGAGAACATCGAGGGCTTCAGCTACAAGACGTTGCAGGAGCGCGCTCTGACGGTGACCGGTGGCACCTTGCCCAAGGTGCGGAGGCTGGAGCCGGGCAAGAACGTCCAGTGGGAGATCACCGTCCAACCGTCCTCAAACGCCGGTGTGACCATCGTGTTGCCCGTCACCACGGACTGCGCCGCCGACGGGGCCATCTGCACAGGCGACGGAAGGAAGCTGTCGAGCCGGGTAGAGCTGACCATCAGCGGGCCGGGCGGCTAGAAGGGCTCCGGCCGCTAGCATGACGTGCTCAATCGCGCCGTGTGGTTTCCCCCGCAGGCGGGCCGCATCCTGTTCGTTCTGCAGTTCCAATATCTGGGCCGTGGCGATGGCCCGCTGGTTTGCGGCATACGAGCTTTTTGCCGATCGCGAACCCCTGGAGTGGCGGCGGCGCGCCCCTGAAGTCGAAGCTCGGGGCAACTGCCGCGATCTGGTGCGTTCCAGCCGGAGCCACCTGGTCAAGGCCGGCGGTCCGCGTTGGATCTCCCTGAATCGTGCTGCCCGCAACCTCGGATTGCGACGAAGACGGCGCGGTCTGCACGGAGGACGGGAGGAAGCTGTCCAACCGGCTGCAGTTGACCGTGTCCGGCCCCTGACCGTGGGAGGAATAACTGGAGGCAGTAAACAGCCCCGGCAAAAAATATTCGGAGTACTCACTGTTGCGACCCTGGCCGTTGTCCTCGCCTGCGCCGGTGGAGAGCCGTTGACCATCAGAGAGTACGCAGAAGAGTGCCCGCTGCCCGGCAAGGCGACACCCAATGGCATGATTTTGGCCCCGTGGCGCGACGAATTTCTTGGAACAAGAAATTGACAAAGACCCGGGAGGTTAGCGGCGATGATCAAGACCATCAGCATTTGGGCCAGGCCGGTATTGTTGTTCCTCGGGATAGCCGCCGTAGTGATGCTGCTCGTCATCGTGCTCCTGACGGGCAGCCGGTCCCCCGCCGCGGCGCAGAGGGATGACCGGCCGGTTTCCGGCTCGGTGGGGCAGGTGACTCTGGAGAGCACCACGGCCGGCACCCTCGTGGTCCGGTGGAATACGCCGCCGTACCGAACCCCTACCGACTATAGGGTCAATTTCGTTCCCGGACAGGATCCTTTCCCTTCCCACTCATCCCCGACGGGCAACGCCATTGCCACGGAAACCTCCATCACGCTGGAAGGCCTGCAGCCTAACGCCCAGTACCGGGTACGAGTACGCTCCCGGTACTACGCTCCTCCTTACGAACGCGACCCGTGGTCCGGGCCTTGGAGCGATGTGGCCGCATTGAGGGTTGCCGGCAACGCGAGCACCCCTGTTCCCACCATTACGCCGGCGCCGACCGCAACGCCGATTCCAGACGGTTTGATCGGGAACCTGTCGCTGGAAAGTCCGGAATCCGGCAAAATCGTCGCAACCTGGTCGCACCCTGATGAGCGGCCCACCGACTACCGAGTGTCCTGGGCGAAGTCGAACGAGGACTATCTTCCGTGGGATAATCCCGCCGGTAGTGCAGCCACGGTGAACACCTCCTACAACCTCACCGGGCTGGACCTGGGGATAATTTACAAGGTGCGGGTACGTGCCAGGTATAGAGACGGCGACGATGCAGACAGCCCTTGGAGCGGAGACTGGACTGAGGGGACCGTCACTGTGGCCGGGGTTTCCGGCGAGGCCCCGGAAACGGCTGGCGCCGCAGCCGCGCCCTCCGGTCTCAAAGCTGTGGTCAGCCACAACCAAGTGGTGCTCCGATGGGATCACCCCGGTTATCCAGGGGTGACCGGATACCGCATTTTGCGCGGTCCGTCCTCGGAAGCATTGGTTGTCATCCTACAGGATACGGGCAGTACGGATACTGAATACACCGACACGAACGTTACGGCGCAGACCAGCTACCAATATGCGGTCCGGGCCGTCTTGGACAATGGCGCGAGCCAACAATCGGGTGCCATTTCCGCCTCCACGCTGGCGGCGCCTGCAACTCCCACATCGGTCGAAACGACCCCGGGGGATGAGGATCAACACTGGATGCTGCCCTTCAACAGCATCACGGCCGCCCGGGAATTCGGCAGCGCTGACCAGAATCATTACTATTACGTCACATTGAAAGCCGACCAGGCGTATGTGGTATCGCTGCACGACATCCCAAACCCGCCAGGCGTCGAGTACCAACAGCAATCGGCCAGTCTCTCCGAAGTTAGGAACCAGGTGCAGGATGCGACAGTATCTTTCGCAGTTTCAACCTTCGATGAATCGGAAGCCGGCAGATATTGGAATGGCCTATTTTTAAACGGACAGGATCCGCCGGCCAGAGTTACGTATGTATTCCAGCCTGCCGCCGATGGACAACACAGGCTCCTCGTTGCTGGCGCTCCTGGCGGCGTACCCTATGGCATCGAGGTCGAAAGACTGCCCGACCAATCCGATGCGGCTTCCCAGGACCACCTGGAGACATTGATCACACAACTGTATGAAGTCGGTTCCACATCCCATGCTGCGCAGGTTGCGCTCGTCCACGGCAACATTCACCCCGGGGACCAGGACTGGTTTGCCGTTCCCCTTGGGGAAAACACGAAGTATGACTTTTGGATCAGAACCGACGCTTCCTGGACCGGCCTTCCCAGCCCCGAATTTGCGGAAATTTTGGGCCCGAACGGAGTGGCCATAGGAGGCTCTGCATCCGTCGCCGATTCCTGGGACTATACCCCCCTGCCGGGCGAAGGGGGGCTCCACTACTTTGGAATCGCCAGCGAAAATGCGGACGGTACCGGCTTGTACGCCCTGGAGGTCAAGGCACGGGACATCCCCGCCAGCAACGGTGCGGGCCCGAGTCTGCGGGTTGGGGGCAGCCCCTACACGACGTTGATCAACAGTGAAACGGATGAAGACTGGTTCACTGTACAGTTGCAGGGCTCGAGGCGTTACCGTATACAGGTGGAGGGTCGCGCTGGTGACCACGCAAACCTCACCTACGTTAGCCATATCGGTGTCCCGCGGGTCTTTGATAGCAGCGGAACAGCGGTTACGGAAGGCTATCAGAAAGAAGAACAGGTAGGCACACTGTTCCAAGCATACAGCAGCAGACGCGTTCAATCGGCTCTGTTTTCGCCGAGCGCAGACGGAACGTACAATATCGTAGTCGGTGTCGCGGCTCGCCTGAGTTACCAAACCGGCCGCTACGTGGGTGCTTACGACATTACAATAACCGACATTGGGCCTCAATAGCCCGAATGCGCGGCAGAACCGAGGAGAGCCCACCTCGTGCGCCCACGTTGAGGAGACAGAGCGGCACCGGGTAGCGGCAAATTTACATCAGCTCTTCGCTGGACTTTACGCATTTTAAGCGGCATAAGCGAGGGAATCTGCAATACGATGGTACAGAGTGGCGGGGAGTTTCTGTACATCGGAGTTGGCGGTCGATAGTGAAAAACCCTCCGACACCAACCACCAGTGGCTACGCACAAAGGTGATGTCATCCATTACTTTTCCTGGATTTTGCGTAAAGTCGAGCTTTTACCAATGGCGAAAACCTAGAGCGGCGGCGCGCCCCTGAAGTCGAAGCTCGGGGCAACTGCCGCGATCTGGTGCGTTCCAGCCGGAGCCACCTGGTCAGGTCCAGCGGTCCGCGTTGGATCTCCCTGATGTGGCTGGGCGCCATCCCATGCGCAGGACGCTGTTGGGCCTTGCCCCTGTCTCACCGTGCTGGCGTCCTCGGAGCACTGCTACCGGCAGCATGGACGCCAGCATAAAAAGCTCACTGCCTGGGCCCTCCAGATGGTCCTGCAACTCTGCTCAGGTGAGCCTGCCGGACCATGCTGGCTGCCCAATGGTCCCCCTGGTGCTGGTGGGCGACCGCGACTGCGCCGTCCCCGTGTCGGGGGGCAGGCTCTGGAGCTGCTCCACCGCTGCCGATCCCAGGCTCAAGCCGTTACCCACATCACCCGCTTGCGCCTGGACGCCGCCACTTATGAACCGGCGGCGCCCCGCCGGACAGTCCAGAACGGTCGGCCTCCGCCAAAAGGCCAACGCCTGCCGACGCCGAAATCACCCATCGCCCCATCCCGGGCTGTCCTGGGCCGCCGTCCCGGTGGACTGGTGCGACGGCACCACTCGCACGGTGGAACTCACCTCGCATACCACGGTGTGGTATCGCGCGGGGAGGCCGCCCGTGCCCCTGCGCCGGGTACTGGTCCGGGACCCCCACGGGGGATACGCCACACAGGCCCTGCTCTGTACCGACCCAGCGACGGACCCTACCGAGATCCTGGAATGGTTTGTCCTGCGCTGGCAACTGGAGCTCACCCTTAAGGAGGCGCGGGCTCACCTGGGCGTGGAGACCCAAAGCCAGTGAGCGGACCGAGCCATTGCCCGTACAACGCCAACCGTCATGGGGCTCTTCTCCCGGATCACCCTGGCGGCTCACCTGCTGGGGCAACAGCGACCCTCGGTCCATCGCACAGCGCTTGGTACGCCAAGCCGTCGCCGACCTTCGTGGATGCCATGGCCCTGGTGCGCCGCCACCTGTGGCTGGCGCCGGAGGGTTTTCACCGTCCGCCGCCGACACTGATATACGGAGAGTCCCCGTCGCCCTGTACCACCGGCTGATGGATGCGCTGGCCCACGCGGTTTGAATTGCGCACAGACCAGCCCGGACCGAGACCCGTGCGGCATGGGGAATGACATGCGGGTCGGCCCAGGTGGCCGCTGAAAACCGGTTCGCCATGGCCCCCATACCAGCCTTCAGCAAGTCCGGGTTCCCAGCCCGAAGTCACGGACTTGGACAGGCTGCGGCATCCCTGAGTGCATACATCCTTTCATAACTGCTCAATGGCAGTGGCCCTTGCCACTGACAAGTCGCCTCAATAGCTGAGCGGTTGCGAGGTCGCAATGTACCAATGGAGCTGGCAACAAATGTGGCCACCCAAGTGAGTAAAAGAGAAAGGGGAATTTATCGATACTCACCTATCGCAGCGCCGGGGGATGATGAGAGACTCGAACATCTTGGCCAGTCAGGGGAGGGCTTACCTCTCTGGCCCACGAGGACATCAACCCCGTGACAGTTCGGATCGCCGACCGGCACTTCGGTGACTGGATTTCACAGGCAACCGGTCTTTCGCAAACGGTCGCCAGGGTTGCAGGGAAAATTCATAGCCAAACGAGAGGAATTCTGGATGAAGATGGCAATCATCGGTAACCGGGTTCGCGCAGGTGTTCTCTTTACACTGCCCATGGCCGTACTGCTCATGCTCGTAATGACCCACGCCGCCCCTGCGCCAGCGCAGGCGACCGGAACCGTCTCGGTCAGCAACCTGGACCAGCCGTCATCAGCCCGCTATACCGTCATATCGCCCAATCATCACTTCGCGCAGTCATTCTGCACCGGCAGCGTCGCTACCACCCTCGACAAGGTGCGTCTGTACACGATTTCCAAGGAAGCCGATCGGAACACGATGTTCTACGTGTCCGATCCGGCGCCCGTCGTGACCATCCGCTCCACTGATGCGTGGGGAAAGCCAGGCGCGGTTCTGCATACCCTGACCAACCCGGTCATCGACGGTTCCAAGGACACCGCCGAGGACTTCACGAGCAGTGGTTATGAACTGGCTGCCAACACCACCTACTCCGTGGCGATCTACCAACCGAGCGACAGCGGCCACTTCGCATTCGTCGACACGGAATCTACCCTTGAGGAAACTGAACCGCAGCTAGGCTGGACAATCGGCGACCAGTATATGTATTTGTGGGACGCGAGCGAGGGTTGGACTGATACCGATCGACAAGGCTATATCATGAAGATGGCCGTCTACGCCAGCGGCGCTCTCCCGTCCGTATCCACTCCGGCCTTCACCGACTGCGGCGATACCAGAAGCTCCTACCAGTTCTCAGTGGACGAAAATGCCCCCGAGGACACCGTCGTCGGCGTAGCGGCCGCCGGCGACGCCGATGGCGACTCCATGACGTACTCCGTCAGCGGAACCGACGCTGCCAAGTTCAATAACGTGTTTAACTTCAACACGAGCAGCGGCGAGATCACCGTCAAGTCAGGCGCCACTCTCGACTACGAGAGCTCAGACAAGTCTTACTCCATCACCGTCAGCGTGACCGACGGGGAGGACGCCACCGGCGCCACGGAGTCCCCAGCAACGACCGACGCCACCACCTCCGTGAGCATCGAAGTCATCAACATCGACGAGCCGGGAACCGTCACACTGTCAACGACCGCGCCCAGGGTGGGCGGCGAGTTGACAGCCAGCTTGTCCGATCCCGACGACGCCGTGCGGATCTACACAGTACAGTGGTCTAAATCCCCTACCGCTGATGGCCTGTTCTTGGACATACCCCTCAACCCCCGCCACATGGCCGACCCCTCCTACACCCCCACGGCAGCGGACCAGAGCAACTACCTGAAGGTCACCATGCTCTACGTCGAACACAGTTGCCGCGAGGTCGCCAGGTTCGACGATCGGTGCCGCAAAGAGGCGGAGTTCACGTTTGACACCGTCGTGGCAAACGCGGAGGGCCTTATCGTCCAAAGCCAGCGGGTGAACAGTCCGGCAACAGGAACGGTTCGTATAACCGGTACCCCGCGGCTCGGCTGGACGCTCCAGACGCACGGGAGGGGCCTGGCGGACGCAGAGGGGCGCCGCGGGGCACTTTACTTCCAGTGGATACGCGTCGACCCGGTGACCGAAGTCGAACAGAACGTTTCCAATCCCGAGGTCCCCGGCGTGTGGTGGAGCTACGTGGTCCAGGAGGCCGACGTGGGCAAGGCCATCAAAGTGCGGGTGAGCTTTCGCGATAATGCGGGCAACGCGGAGTCGGTGACCAGTGACGCGGTGGACGGGCCCTACCCGCTGACGGCCACCGCGCACGACGCGCCGGCGTCCCACGACGGCAGCGCCGCGTTTAGCTTCGAGCTGTGGTTCAGCGAAGCGCCGGCAGTGGGCTTCGCGACGGTGCGGGACCACGCCTTCACGGTGACCGGGGGCTCGGTCGACAACGTGCGCCGGCTGGCGCCTGGCTACAACGCCCGGTGGGAGATAACTGTCACGCCGTCCTCGGAAGCCGACGTGACCCTGGCGCTCAATGCCACCACCACCAACTGCTCCGCCGACGGCGCGATCTGCAACGTCGACGGGGTGAAGTTGTCCGGTGTCCTGGAGCTGGTCGTTCCGTGGTCGTCGATCCCGCTATCCCCGGCCACCGGCGCTCCCACCATCAACGGCACGGCGCGGGTGGGCGAGAGCCTGACCGCGTCAACGTCGGACATCGCCGATGCCGACGGCCTGGCCAACGCATCCTTTACCTACCAATGGCTCGCCGACGACGTTGACATCAGCGGCGCCACGGACAGCAGCTATACCGTGGTTACGGCGGACGCGGGGAAGGTCATTAAGGTGACCGTCTCCTTCACGGACGATGCGGGCAACGAGGAGTCGGTGACCAGCGCGGCGACGGCGGTGGTCACGCAGCCGCCTTTGACGGCCAGCACCCACGACGTGCCTGAGTCCCATGACGGCGCCACTGCGTTCATCTTCGAGCTGAGGTTCAGTGAGGAGCCCGGGGGCGGGTTCAGCGCCACCACCCTTCGGGACCAAGCCCTGACGGTGGTGGGAGGTACGGTTACCAACGTGCGCCAGCTGGGAACGGGCAAGAGGCTCAGGTGGGAGATAACGCTGCAGCCGTCCGGAAACGAGGAGGTCACCGTGATACTCCTGCCCACCATCGACTGCGCCGCCCAGGGCGCCATCTGCACCGGCGACGGCAGGGGACTATCCGTCGGGCAGGCGATCCTCGTGCTGGGCCCACCGAACTCGGGGGCCACCGGCGCTCCCACCATCAACGGCACGGTGCAGGTGGGCGAGATCCTGACCGCCTCAACCTCGGACATCTCCGATGCCGACGGCGTGGCCAACGCATCCTTCACCTACCAGTGGCTGGCCGACGACACTGAGATCAGCGGCGCAACGGGCAGCAGCTATACCCTGGTTGCCGCAGACGTTGGCAAGGCCATCAAGGTGACCGTCTCCTTCACCGACGATGCGGGCAACGAGGAGTCGGTGACCAGCGCGGCGACGGCGGCGGTCGCGCTCACCGCGGGCGGGACAAACTCATTGGAGCGGTCGAACCAGGAGGACGTGCAGGAGAACTCGGCGGCCACGGGCGCACCCACCATCGGCGGCACGGCACAGGTGGGCGAGATCCTGACCGCCTCAACCTCGGACATCTCCGACTCTGACGGCCTAGCCAACGCATCCTTCACCCACCAGTGGCTGGCCGATGACGCTGACATCGACGGCGCAGCGACCTCCAGCTACACCCTAGTTGCCTCGGACGCAGGCAAAGCGATCAAGGTGCGGGTGTCCTTCACCGACGATGAGGGCAACGAGGAGTCGGTGACCAGCGCGGCGACGGCGGCGGTCACGCAGCCGCCGATGACGGCGACATTCCACGACGAGCCCTCGTCCCACGACGGTGAGGCCGCGTTCACCCTCGAGCTGCGGTTCAGCGAGGACATCGAGGGCCTCAGCTACACGACGGTGCGGAGCCACGCCCTCACGGTAACCGGGGGCGAGGTAGACAACGTGCGCCGGCTGGAGCCGGGCAAGAACGTCGGGTGGGAGATAACTGTCACGCCGGACTCCGACGCCGCGGCGACCATGGCGCTGAATGCCACCACCGACTGCTCCGCCGAGGGCGCCATCTGCACTGGCGACGGCAGAATGTTGTCCGGTGGCTTGGAGCTGGTCGTTCCGGGACCACCGAGTAACTCGGCGGCCGCCGGCGCACCCACCATCAACGGCACGGCGCAGGTGGGTGAGACCCTGATCGCCTCCACCTCGGGCATATCCGATGCCGACGGCCTGGCCAACGCAACCTTCACCTACCAGTGGCTGGCCGACGACGTCGACATCAGCGGGACCGCGACCTCCAGCTATACCCTGGTTGCCGGAGACGTGGGCAAGGTCATGAAGGTCGCCGTCACCTTCACCGACGATGCGGGGAACGAGGAGTCGGTGACCAGTGCGGCGACGGCGGCGGTCACACAGCCGCCCTTGACCGCCACGATCCACGGTGAGCCCTCGTCCCACGACGGGAACGCCGTGTTCACCTTCGAGCTGCGGTTCAGCGAGAACATCGAGGGCCTCAGCTACAAGACGTTGCAGGACCACGCTCTGACGGTGACTGGTGGAACGCTGCCCAACGTGCGGAGGCTGGAGGCGGGCAAGAACGTCAAGTGGGAGATCACCGTCCAGCCGTCCTCGAACGCCGATGTGACCATCGCGCTGCCCATCACCACGAGCTGCGCCGTCCAGGGAGCCATCTGCACAGGCGACGGACGGAAGCTGTCCAGTCGGGTTGAACTGACCATCAGCGGGCCGGGCGGATAGAACGGCTCCGGGAGCCAAACCCGGAGACTGCATAGGGCGGCCGTCGAACTACACCGACGGCCGCCCTATGCACGGGGAACCCGCTCGGATACAGCCGGCGCAAACAACCTGGGACGACGATGTCTTCTCCCACCAGCGGCCGGCTGACGACGTTGCCATCTCCGGTGCATCGGGCGCTACCTGCACGTTTACCGACGCCTTCGGGGCAGGACCATAAAGGTGAGGGTGTCATTAACCGGCAAGGAGGGCAACGAGGAGGCGCTCAGTATCGCGGCAACGGCTGCGGTGGTGGCGGCCGACCCAACGGCAGTGGTTAACACCGATGGATCCATCACGCTGAGTTGGGAGGCTTCGAGATGACGACCCGGTAAAACCGGCTACCAGACCCTGCGCCGCCGGCCCCGTAATGGCGAGGACACGCTACCGGTGTACGCCGCGTACCAAGCCGGTACGGCGACCGCCTCTGTTTACAACAATGTGGGGTGGGGCAACCTGTATTCGTACCTGGTCAAGGCGACCACCGATACTGGACTGAGCCACCGGCCCAACCACGTCTGCGTGGGGCCGTAGACCTCACGGTGAAAATTCGTTTCGCTCACGCCGGTCGAGGCGAGGCCATCCCGACCCGCGGAGGAGGCCAGGCAGATGCCTTGGAGTTACTCGGCCATGGTCCGGGAGGAGGATGGCACCCGGGTGGCAGTCAGGGAAGTCGACGTGGAGAGCCAAGCTTCAGCTTGGCGGGAAATCGTGGACTGCTGCCACCGCCTGTCCGAGGTGCCCGGACGGCAGATGGAAATGGACCCCGGGGCCTTTCGCTGCACCGGGGAGGCGGCGGAACCCGGCTACGCCTACACCGTTTTTCAGACGGACGGCTGAGGGTGCGCTGCGGGTGAAAGGTTTACGGGCTGGAGAACCGTCAAGTTCTGCAAGTGTGCCTTCCCGGAAAGGACGAGGCAGGGAAGTTGCCATGGTGTCCCCCCTTTGAGGAACACCGGTCGGTATCGCGGCACAGAGTTTTCGCGACCTGAAGGAGGTTACGCCTTGCGAATTCTCACCGCACGAATTCTCCTGTTGCTGCTCTTGTTAGATAGCCTGGCGTGTACCACCCAGGCTCCGGAATCTGCGGCTACGCCGGAACCAGAATCTAGCGCTACACCGGAACCGACTCTACCACTACAGCAGCCCAAGCTCGGAAACGGGTCTAACTTCTCATATGTTCAGACACCAGGTGGCCAGTCGGGAGTTGGTACAGAAAGGTCTCCAAAATAGCCAGAAGGAAGACGAAATGGCTCGAGCAGCGTTGGGCAGGCGGTGCTTGAGCCTCAGAGGGATTGACATTGGCCAAGAAGTCTCACCGCAAGCAGGAGAAATCCCAGTCAGACGAAGCCTTGCTGCTGGTTGCGGAAGCCACCATGCAGGTCACGGCTCAATATGGGGGTTCGCCGTGGCTACGCGACGTCCTTGTACAGAAATTCCAATGGCATACGCTGTTCACACGCACGCTTGAGGCAGCTTCGTCGATAGCAAGTCGGAATATCTCGCCTGATTTCTTCAACACGTACCTCATCCTCGGTTCTCGTTGGTTCTCTCATCACGAGTCCATCGAAACGCTTCTTGCAACCGGTAGGTACGGCGATTGCATGGTGCTCCTGCGGAGCCTGCTTGAAGACACCGACCTGATGACCTATTTCGCCTGCTATCCGGAGGAAGCTAAGGAATGGAAGGAGTCGCTGAGCCGGGCACCCGTCTGGACAGACGAAGTGTACCGGCAAGGCATCCGGAAATTCGGAATGCAGCGTATTTGGAGGATGCTGAAGGCGAAGGGCGTTGAGCCGTTGGGAGAGCGGGACTACCCGATTCTGAGTGCCACCGTCCATGCTTCACCCTGGGGAGCCCGCTTCTATGGACGCACCTTGCCCGGAGACCCGGACAGCCTCCACCTCAGTCTGGCGCCGGCCTACGACCCAGCCGCCACCTTCTCGGCAGGACTGGTGCTCCAAGGGACCTACCCCAGTCCGATTCACGCGTTCCTTACGGTATGCGACGCCACCAAGGCTCCAAAGTCCCAGTGGCGCTCAATCAAGGCACGCTACGACGCCCTCATTGACGGTTGGCAGGCCAAGATGGAGTCTGATTCCTGGTTTAGAGCAGAAATGGCCGGCGTGGAAGAGCGTGTCTCACGAGGGGAGGAACCAGAGGTTGTGCTCCAAGACCTGCTTAAGCGCTTTGAGGAGAAGTACGAAGAGGCCGCCGGTCCTGCTGACGGTGCTGAACCGCCAGCGTGACCTGCAGGGGGGCGAAGGCCCGCTCCCCGACGTGACGGTGGCGGTCTTCCAAGTCGGGCCGGCAGACGACTTCGCTGCGGCGGTCGCCGCGGTCAAGGGCACGTACTCCGGCGACGGAATCCGGACTATCCCCGCGGCCGGGTTGCACTCGATTCTCCAGTACCCCGAACTCATCACCGCAGAGACCAGCCCGGCCCCGACCCCCGCCACGGGCGATGAGCGGCTGGGGCAGATCGCCCAGGCTGTGATCGCCCACGAGACCGGAGTGCCGGCCACCCGAGCCGCCGAGTACGTCCTCTTCCAAGAGGGCACATTGATTGGGGTGGAAATCTCTGCACCCGACCCCGCCACCGAAGGACAGGTGCAGAGTTGGCTGATGAGCAGGAACGTGTCGGTTCCCGCGTACGAAACGCCCGAATTTCAGGTTTCTGGATGATGGTCCCAGTGGAACAGGTGAGGCCACTGCTCAACGCCTATCCGGGTGTGAGGGTGGACGGCATGCCGCTCACCGGTCAGGGCCTCTCGATGGACCGGGCCAGGTGGCCCGCCGATGCCTTGACCAACGCGGCCGCTACCGTGACCAGCCTTTGGGCGGAGAGATGCTCGAGGAGGAGCGGTCGACTACTCCCACGGAGAGGCCGCCCAAGTGCGAAGGCCCGTGCCAGGGTCAGCCGGCTTATCAGCACATGCCCGGCCCAGCCGGAGACGGCGTGGCGTGCTAATAGGGGAACACGCAGAGTAGAGCGAGCTCGAACACGGCAGGCCGAATTCTGGGGCCTGCAGCAGGTGTTAGAGGGAGTGAATCGAGATGAGAACGCAAGGCCCTTTCCTGGGAGTCCTTGCCCTTGCACTGATTCCGCCGTCACTGCTGCTGGCCTTCAGGTTGACTGAAGGGAGCAAAACTGGTGGAAAGGAGTGGACCATGACCACGTCCGAGGGCCTGAGCGTTGCGGTCCATTACCCCTCTGGTGACCATCCGCTCCGCGGGACCGGGAGAGCCTGACCGTGGTATCCACCGAAGACCCCGCCGCAGTTGCTGGCTGCGCCGACAGCCTGGAACTGGTGGCCGGGGACGTTCAGGACCACAGCGATTACCGCGGTCATTGCCTTCACTGCCGGCAGGAAATCACCGCCTAGGGCAAGACCGAAAGGCGGGGGACTGTTTGCCGCCCCTACCCGCACTGCGGAGCCAAGGAATGGTAAGAACAGGCGCGAACAACAAGCGCGATACCCCAGCCCGCTACACTGGCAGAAAGCGCTGCAAGGATGAACGCAACCCCGACGACTTCGGCCAACTGACTGTTGCAAACCTCAATACTCAACAAGAAAAAGGACACAATATTTTGACCTGAACTTAATTGGCGAATACGCGCCTGTGGATGGTGATAACAGCAAGGGAGGTCCGGCTTTTGCCGGACCTTCTTTTTATTAGCGGACAAAGCCGAGACCAGAAGACCAAGCAACAAAGGCTCACGGACCCCCATAAAGGAAACTAAAAGTCCGCAACCGCTCTGTGGCCGTGATCCTCGCCAGCGGCAAGTTACTTCAAATGCTGAGCGATTATGAGGTCACAATGTACCAATGGATCTGGCAGAAAATGCGGTCTCATCAGGGAGCAAAAGAGAGAGGAGAATTTATCCATACTCACCTATCGCAGGGCCGGAGGAGGATGTAAGACTCAAACGTCCCGGCCAATTAGGGGGGATTCTTCCCGTTTGGCCCACGCAGACTTGAACCCCGGTGACAGGTTGGAACGGCGAAAGCACACTTTGAAGCTGGCGACAGCAGGTCGCCGGGTTCAATTTCACAATTAGGGATCACCTTTTCGGGCCAGCCATCGTTGTAATACCCGATGGAGCGCCGATCCATCGAAACTTTCTAGGGGAATCCCCATGCTTTCACAAAAATCATTTTTCAGGCCGTGGTCCATGCTGACGGTCGCATCCATCATCCTGCTCATGTTGGCGGGAGGCTTTCTGACGGCCACGCTGTGGTTGGACGGTCAGCCTGCGGTTCAGGCCCAGGACGAACAGGGGGCTGTCAGCAACCTGAGCGTATCGAGTCCCAACCCAAGCCAGTTGGTTGTCGCGTGGAGCGCACCCTCCGAGACGCCCACGGACTACCGGGTACGCTGGGCACCCTCCGACCAAGATTATCTGTCCTTCTCAGAAGCCAACACTGCTGAGCGGGGCAGCGCCTATCCCAGCGGCACTACGCATACGGTGAACAACCTGGCCGCCGGGGCCTCCTACAAAATCCAGGTCCGGGCCCGGTACAACGCAGGCGAACACGCCGACAACCCCTGGAGCGGCCCATGGAGCGACCAAGCGACCATAACCATCTCCAGCCCTCCACCACCGCCACCCACGCCGGAGCCGACACCGGAACCCGCCAGCGACGTGGTGACCGACCTGGCACTCTCGAGCGAGACTGTTGGCGAGTTGGTCATAACATGGAACCAGCCTTCCGATGAGCCGAACGACTACCGCGTCACGTGGGCGCCGGCCGACGAGGAATACCTCTCCCACTCGGCAGACAACACCGCCAAGCGCGGCAACTCCTACCCGGGCGGAGACGCCACCACGCTGATCCTGACCGGCCTGCCGGGAGGCATCACTTACAAAGCGATGATGCGGGCCCGCTATCACGATACCGAGAAAGACGAATACACCAGCGGACCCTGGACTGACGAAACCACCCAGCGGGTGCGAAGCGACCCGCCCACGGCACCGACGGAGCTTGAGGCCACTGAGACCGAGAGCAAGGGTGAGACGTCCATCGTCCTGTCATGGACCGCTCCCAGCCAGGGCGACCTGACCGGGTACCGGATCCACCGGGGAGCGACGGCCGGCTCCCTCACCGTCATGGTGCAGAACACCGGCGACACGGAAGCCAGCTACACCGACGCGACGACGGAGGCGGACAACACACCTACGTCTATGCAGTGACCGCGCTGAGCCTCGACGGAGACAGCCCCCGGTCAGCGACCACGAGCATCACCAGGGGAGGGGGCGGGACCACCACCGGGGACGACCCGCCGCCGGAGGACGATGAAAACACGGTCGTCGAGCCAGCCGCCGCCCTCACCCCGTCCGCGCCCGGTCCCCCGACATCACTGCCCGCCCGGCCGACCGGACTCAGTGCGCAGCCCTCACATGATCGCGTCCTCCTGACTTGGGACGACCCCGGCGACGACTCGATCAGCGGCTACCGGATCCTGCGCCGCATGCGCCATCTGCAGGCCCCCGGCGTGTTCAGCGTGCTGCTCGCAGACAGCGGCTCCGCCGCCGCCAGCTACAGCGACACTGATGTCGTGCCCGAAACCGATTACGTCTACCGCGTCAAGGCGATCAACGCGGACGGCCTCTCGACGCAATCCTCCTTCGCCAATGCCCTCACCCCGGCCGCGCCGCCCGCGACCTCGACCGCCAGTCCCCAACATCTGACCGCCGCACTGCTCAACGGCGCCATCACCATCTCCTGGAACCCGCCCACGGAAGACGCCGACGCCGTCACCGGCTATCAGATCCTGCGGCGCACGCCCGAATCCGGCATCCCAACGCTTCGCCAGTTCCAGATCCTGGTCGACAACACCGCCAGCACCGACACCTCCTACACCGACCGCACGGCCACCTTCGACCGCTTGCTCTACATCTACCGAATCAAGGCCCTGCGCGCTGAACAGCTCTCCGACTGGAGCAATGCCGCTCAGTACCGGGCTCGTTTCGGCACGCTCCAACCCTACGACGCCGTCCGTCCGCCGCCGCCCACCGGCCTGCGCGCCAGCGACGACGACGGCGCCGTTCAGCTCAACTGGGATCCCGCCCCCATCGTCTCCCCGCTGCTCGCCGAGGCAGCGACCAGCTACCGGATCTGGCGTGAACCCCTCGACCAACCCATCTTGTCCTGGGGCGGCCCCGCTACCTATCGCAATATCAGCCAGGCCAGCTTCCGCGACAGCGCGGTCGAAGCCGGCGGACGCTACCGCTACGGCGTCTCCGTTGAACAGCCCCATCTGAAGCACAGCCTCGCCTCCGAACCTGTCATCATCGAAATCCCCGCGCCGCTGTCCGACGACGCCTCGCTCAGCTCGCTCGCACTCGCAGCGCACAGCCTCAGCCCCGCCTTCGCCGCCGAGCTGACCAGCTACACCGCCGATCTCGACGCCGATGTCGAGACCATCACGCTCAGCGCCGCCGCAACCCACTCGGCCGCCACAGTCGCAATCACGCCTGTCGACGCCGATACCAACGCCGAGGGCCACCAACTTTCCCTCGCCGTCGGCGACAACAGCGTCACCGTTACCGTCACCGCCGAGGACGGTGCCTCCACCAGGACCTACACCCTCACCCTGACCCGCGCCGCGCCGCCCTCCGACGACGCCTCGCTCAGCTCGCTGGACGTCGTTGACAGTGACGACGGCGTGGCGCTGCTGACGCCGGCGTTCGACCCCGCGACATTGTCCTATGCGACCCAGGTCGGCGCCGATATCGAGCAGGTCAGCGTCACCGCCACGCCCGCCGATGACGGCGCGACGGTGCAGATCGCGCCCGCGGACGCCGACCCGGACAGCGACGGCCACCAGGTCGATGTCGCCGAGGGCGCGCCGGCAGCGGTCACCGTCACCGTCACCGCCGAGGACGGCGCGACCACTCGCGTCTATGCGTTATCGGTCTTGCGCGACGCGCAGACTCCGGCGGCCGCCGCCAGCGCGGGACTTGACGCGGCGCCAGGCTGGACCTTCGATCCCGCCACCAAGCGCTACCACGTCGCACAGAGCCCCGCGGCGACGGCGGGCCGGCTGCGCATGACGCCCGCCAGCGGGTCGGAGCTCGACGCGTTCACCGTCGACGCTGCGCTACGCACCCGCCAGATCGGAACCGGCGGCACGACGCGACTATCGTCGTCAGCAGACACGATCCTGTTCATTCGCGCCGCGAGCGGCCAGCGCGAGACGTTGTATTCGGTGCGGCTGCGCCCGCCCGCGTCCGCATCCACGTCGGCAGACCAGCGCTTAGCCACCAAAGGCGGCGGTTGGACCGCAACCAGCCGCAGCAACCACAACCCGACGCTCAGCGCGCTAACGGTGTCGCCCGGCGCCCTCGACCCCGCGTTCGCCGCAGCCACCCACGCCTACACCGTCGAAGTCGCACACGATGTCGAGCAACTCACCATCACCCCCACCGCCGCGGGCTCGGCCAACGCGACCGTGACCGGCAACGATGCCAACACCGATACCCCCGGTCACCAGGTCGCCCTCAACGCTGCCGACCCCGGCGGCGACCCCGCCGAAACGATCATCGCCATCGTCGTCAGCGACGGCACGAACGTGGCCTCCTACGCGATCACCGCTAAACGCGCCGCGCCGCCGCTTACCGTAGCGACTTCCTCTAGTGCGAGGTGTCTGTATGTGAAGGGTTCGGATGCTTCCAGCTCCTCAGAGTGGAGCGGTGTGCTGGATTCTCGTAATTCGCAGCCGTGGGGAGTCTGGTCTAACGGCGTGACGGTGTGGGTGTCTGACAGCGGCGATTGTGTGTTCGCTTACACGGTGGCGTCCGTCGCTCGTGATGTGTCCAAAGATCTGGACTTGCGTGACGGGTCAACGGCTTACGACCGAATGGGTCGCGGTGTGTGGTCCGACGGTACGACGATGTGGGTGGCTCGCGACAGCGGCGATCATCTTGCTGCGTACCTGGTTGAGTCGGGCCTGCGGTCGTCTGCCGATTCAATGTATTTCTTGGCGTACAGGGGCTACGGGCCGTCGGGCAATATGGACCTGCGCGGGCTGTGGGCTGACGGCACGACGCGGCTGGAATCGACGATATGGGTGGCCGACAGCGGCAGTGACAAGCTGTTTGCGTACGGCCTAGGCACCGGCTCGTCTCACGGGGCGAAGCAACGACGCGCAGCCAAAGACATCGACACGTTGGGTGCGGCGGGCAACACTGATCCCCAGGGCCTGTGGTCCGACGGCGCGACGATGTGGGTGGTCGACAGCGCCGACGAGATGATCTACGCCTACGACCTTCAGTCGGGTCAGCGCCTGCCGGGCTTCGATGTCGCCTCGACGGTGCTGCGCGCTGCGGGCAACACCGCCCCCCGGGGCATGTGGTCCGACGGCGAGGATCTGTGGGTCGTCGACGCGACCGACAGCCGCGTGTACTTCCATGAAATCCCCAACGCCAATGTGCTGTCATCGCTGGCGCTAAGTGGCATCGATTTCGGTGAGTTCCACTCAGGAGTGTCGTCGTACTCGATTCCGGTGCCCAACACGGTCGCCTCGACGACGGTGACCGCGGTCGCGGCTGACAGCAGCCACACGGTGAGGATCACACCCGCAGACGCTAACACCACCGCCGAAGGTCACCAAGTCAACCTCTCAGCAGGGCTCAACACGATCACGGTCGAGGTTCGCGACGCAGGGACAGTCAAACGCAGCTACCGCGTGGTCATCGATCAACCACCCCACGCTGCAATCTCTGATGATGCGTCCTTGAGCGCTCTCGCGCTCACCAGAGTCAACTTTGGCGCCTTCTACGCCCGGCATCTTTACTATGACGCAGAGGTGGCGACCGATCTCGCTGTCACAACACTGAGCTGGACGGCCGGGGACACCAACGCAGCGGTGACGGTATCACCTGACGACTCAGACTCCGGCACTGACGGCCACCAGGTCAGCATTCCCGCAGGCGGCAGCGCCGAAGTAACCCTCACAGTGGTGTCCTCCGACCGCACCGCCCAACAGACTTACACCGTCACGGTGCACCGGCCCTCAACGCAGCCATTCGGGTACATCCGCTCTGGACGGTTCGGATTCTCCAGGCAGCTCCCCGGCATCCGTCCCAGTGGCCTGTGGTCCGACGGCGACACCATGTGGATCGGCAGCCACGAGCCCGTCTGCGATAACGCCGACCAGCGCATCACCGCGTTCCGCATCGGAACCGGCGCCTACCAACCCGGCCGAGACATCACCGCATTCATCCACAGGTGCCGTATCGAGGGGCTGTGGTCCGACGGCGAAGTCCTCTACGTCGCCGAGAGGTCTGAAAAGTTGATGGCCTACGATCTTGAGACTGGCTCTGTTCGATGGGATCGGATAGTAAACACCCAATACGCACCGCCCGTACTATGGCCTCGAGGTGTGTGGTCCGACGGGAAGACGTTCTGGACAACTATTCATTGGAACGATTGGGATAACCACATAGATCTTGTGGCCTTCTACCGCTCCTCAAGTCCTCGTTCGTATCATCCGCGTTCGAGCGAGTTTCCCTTGTCGCAGACCAGGGTGACGGGGACGCCCAGGGGATTGTGGTCTGACGGTTACACAATGTGGGTTGGAGACTGGTCACAGAAAAAGTTGTTCGCGTATGACATGACGACCGGCTCGCGGAGAGAATCGATGGACTTCGACACGCTGAATGCCGCGGGCATGCAGGAGCCTTCGGGCATGTGGTCCGACGGGCGCAGGATGTTTGTGGCCGACTCGGTTGGCCGCAAGGTGTATGAGTTCTGGATGCCAGCCTTGCCGGTGCTGCGTTCGCTGTATCTCAGCGGGCTCGACATCGGGCTGTTCCGGGTATCGAAATACGACTACACGGCCTTCGCGCCGCGCACTGTGAGCTTGACGACCGTGAAAGCAAGCGCGGCGGCGTCAAGGTCAGACGTGACGATCACGCCTGCGGACTCTGACACGTCTGCGCGGCGCCATCAGATAGCTCTTTCTGTGGGCGAGAACAAGATCGCGGTGACGGTCACCGAGGGCACGGAGTCGCGCACGTACACCGTCACGGTGATGGTGGCCGACACCGACACGCTCAGCGATGATGCGGCGCTGAGCGCGTTGAGCGTGAGCGGCGCGAACTTCGGACCGTTCGACGCGGCGACCCGTTCCTATAGCGCCGTGGTTGCTCAGAGCGTGTCACGGGTGACTGTGTCGGCGACTGCTCGCGGTGAAGGCGCCTGGGTGACTTTGCCGGGCGACGATGCTGACACGGGCACCGACGGTCACCAGGTCGACCTCGCGTCAGGCGTGAACCTCATCAAGGTCAGCGTGTTGTCCAGCGACGGCGCCACCAGCGCCACGTACACCGTGACGGTCACCCGCCAGAGTTGAACTCCGTTGGCCGGGATGCGAGGGGTCGGCGTGATGGTGACCGGCGCCCCCATGGCGAAGACGAGGAACTGATCGTGCAGCAACAGACCACAGTTCAGACGTTCGTTTCCAACCTGGGTCAGACCGGAACACTCGGCCCTAGTACTCGGTCAAACTTGGTCCGATAGGTAGACTCAGAGACATGGATGTCGCTGATATTCTGAGTCATGGAAGATGTTGTTGTGAGGTGGCGGTGTGGTCAGAGAGAAATTTATAGTTCGGCTGACGTCGGAGGAACGCGACCAACTGGAGCACATGGTCCGGGCAGGGAAGAGTCCGGCCAGGGTTACGACCCGGGCCCGCATCCTGCTCAAGACCGGTGAGGGCTGGTCCGCGTCCAGGGTGGGCCAGGCCCTGGATGTGTCCGAGGGCACGGTGTTCCGCCTCAAGCGGCGCTTCGCCTAGGGTGGGTTGGACGGGGCGCTCAGGGACCGGACCCAGCCCCACCGGTACCGCAAGCTGGATGCCCGTGGCGAAGCCCACCTGATCGCCCTGGCCTGCAGCCCGGCCCCCGAGGGCCACGACCACTGGAACCTGCGCCTGCTGGCGGACCGGATGGTTGAACTGGGCGTGCTTGACTCCCTGTCCCACGAGACGGTGCGTCTGCATCTGAAAAAAACGTCCTCAAGCCGAGGCAGAAGAAGCAGTGGTGCATTCCCAAGGTGAGTGCCGACTTCGTGGCTCACATGGAGGATGTCCTGGACCTCTATGCCGAACCCTACAATCCCGAAAGGCCGGTGGTCTGCTTCGATGAGACATCCACCCAGATGCTGGCCGACGTCCGGACGCCGATCCCGGCGGCGCCCGGACAGCCCAGACGCGAGGACTACGAGTACCGGCGGGAGGGCACCCGCAACCTGTTCCTGGCCTGCGAACCCCTGGCAGGGTGGCGGCACGTAGAGGTAACGGAACGGCGCACCAAGGAGGACTTTGCCCACCAGATGCGCTGGCTGGTGGATGAGGCCTATCCGGATGTCGCGGCGGTTCGAGTGGCCTTGGACAATCTGAACACCCATCGCAAGGCGTCGCTTTACGAGGCGTTCCCAGCTGACGAGGCCCGGCGCATCGCCAAACGACTGGAGTTCCACCACACGCCCAAGCACGGCAGCTGGCTCAATATGGCGGAGATCGAGTTCAGCGTGCTGGCCCGGGCCTGCCTCAGAGGGCGAAACCCCCACGAGGAGGCGCTGCAGAGGAACATCAGTGTCTATGAGAGGGACTGCAGCGCGGCGGCCGCCACCATCAACTGACGTTTCACCTCCAAGGACGCCCGAGCCAAACTCCGCCGTCTATATCCTGGCACGTCAGCCTGGATTCAGCACTAAACCAAACCCAAGGTGAAATGCGCATTTGAAGAGTACCTGGCGATGGGGGGCTGACTTCAACGTGAGAACGGGAGGGCTTTACTTGGCAGCGCAGACCTGCTCTCATCATTTCAGAAATGTAGATCCCACCGTGGCTTTAGTTTAGGTAAGCGTCCAAGGTGTAGGAGAACACTGGGTGCTGCATCCCGTCGGATATGAGGTCGCCCACCTGTTCCACTAGACGCCAGCCATTCTGGCGCTCGATCGGGCTGAGAAATCCCAGCAGATAATCAAGTACCAGCCGCTACCGCTCAGGAAGCCGGAAAGGGCCCCCAACTCATGGGTTCAACTGTTCGATGTCGCTGGTCCACTTGGCCACTTCCGCCACCGCTTTCGAACGCTCTCGGGCCACATGGCCTCTTTACCAAGGGATGGCCTATTCTACATCGTTGATCAGGAGTTGTAGTACTTGGTAAGGGAACGCCCCTCAGTCGGCTTGACGAGACATTTCCGAGGCCGGTTCAGTTGAGCCACCTGTGGGTTGTCCCAGCCTCCTCAACATTGGTGTACCGGGCTGCGGTCAGGGAATTGTTCCAACGGAACTGCTGCATTGTGGCGTTGACGGGTGCGCCGTGGGCGGTCATCGTCCTCGCCAGACCGACGCTCGCGGAGTGTCCGCTGAAGCTGTCCCCGAGGCCGGCGTTTCGGGGAGAAGATCAAGCGACAGTCGGGCTAAAATAGATCGTGGTACCACTACTGCCGGCAGGTCAGCACAAGGCGGCGAACTATACAATCGCATCCCGGCTTGGCACCGGTACACAAAACTCGTGGAGCTACGTTGATGGGAAATCCCGAGCACTTTGCTTGGCTCAAGGACGGAGTGAATGCCTGGAACGCGCGAAGGCAAAGGCATTCGTTCAAACCGGACCTTCAGTCCGAAAGTATTTCGCGTGCCTTGGGAGCTGAAGAGAGGGACTTCATACACGACACGCGAAGGGCTAACGCCAGGGGAATAAACTTTTCAGGCTCGGACCTCAAACAGGCTACCTTGAATAACCTTGACTTCACTGGTGCGTACTTCCTTCAATCCGACCTTCGCCAAGCCAGTCTGGTCAATTCTGATTTCACCGGCTCTCTGTTTGTCGAGGCCAGATTAGGTTACGCCAGGCCCCGTTCGGCCAATTTTCGAGGCGCGAGATTCCTCCTCTCGGAGTTAGATGCAGCCCAGTTCATAGAGGCTGACCTCCAAGATGCTCAACTGTGGCGGTGCGGTTTGGAGAGGACGCACCTCTACAATGCGAACCTGATTGGGACCGACTTCCTGCAATCGAGGCCATGGATGGCTGACCTGTTCCTGCCGCAGGAAGGCCCGGACGTAGATTCCACTCCTTTCAACAGGACCAGTATCCCTGGGATTGAAGACCTGCTGAGCAGCTGCCGCGAATTCAGACGGCTTCACGGAGAGGATGTAGTCCTCTATTTTCGAGGAGAAAGCGATTCTTCGTGGGACTTACGGCCGTCTGTCATGAGACAAGGTCAGGACGGTCACGCTGCCCTCAGGTCAGTTGAATGGGATATGCTGAACGACTTGATGATTCGCCAACCCGGGTCGTTCAGTCAACTGGAGTCGGCAATTGACCAGTGGGTGTTCGCCCAGCATCACGGCCTGAGAACCCGGCTTCTCGACATCACGAGAAACCCTCTAGTGGGCCTCTACTACGCATGTGAAGGCCACCCGACCGAGGACGGCCAGCTGCACGTTCTTGCTGTCCCAAAGTCACTAATCAAATCTTTCAGCAGCGACACTGTCAGCATAGTCGCCAATTTTGCAAAACTTTCCCGAAGGGAGCAGAACATGCTTCTTGGCAAGGCCAAGAAAGATGCCACAGGCGATGTCTTTCCCGACAATGAGGACGACATGCTCCGGTGGATGGATGTGGAATTCCCCAGGGGCAAGAACAGACTCTATTCGTACATCCGTCGAGAGCGGCCGGATTTCGAGCGGAGGATCGACATTCGGGACTTCTATAGAGTCGTCGTCGTCGAGCCCGCCAGAATGTTTGAACGAATCCGAGCGCAATCGGGAGCTTTCCTCCTATCTGCTTTCCATGAGCGATTCGAACGCCGTGAAGTTCTCAGGTTGAACCGGGGCACGCCAATATACGCCCATTTCCCCTTGACGGTGCCTGCTGCGCGAAAGCCATTCGTGCTGGAGGACCTGAGGCTTTTCAACGTAACCCGAGAGACCCTGTTCCCCAGTGTCGATGAGGCTGCGCAAGCCGTGACTTCCCGATATCTTAACCCGTCCACTTGAACGAACTTTTATTGGTGCTGGAAAACGGATAGCGGTTTCTTCAGTGGGAATTTCCAGAATCATCGACCCACCCAGAGGCCATGGTGCTCCGAGTAACATCAGGTTGACGTTGGTCGGTCAGTCACGTCACTTGCCTGCACCCAGCCGCGCTCTTTGTGGCGAAAGCCGTTCCCGGTAGCTGCCGCCCTCGATGATGGTCTGGTATCTGGCGTTGGCCAGCCGGTCGAGAGCGCTGTTGCCCAGGATGGGGTCCTCAAAGAGCCCCATCCATTCGTCCACCGCCCGGTCGCTGGTAATCACGAAGCTGGAGGTCCGCTGGCGGTTGAGGATCAGGCCATAAATACCGACAGTCTGCTGTGCGGTAAAGCGGTGCAGGCCGAGGTCGTCCAAGATCAGCAGGGCCGGGTGTTGATTTCCAGAGTCATTGACCCAGCGATTTGTTGTTGTCCAGCGATTCTGTCCCCTTAATTGAAAAGCGAAAATGTCATCTTGGTTAGAAGGTGTCGCCCTGGGCCAGATGGGAGTCCAGCGAGTGCCAGCCCCGCCGGCTGTTGGTACCGGAGGTTCCGGAGACGCCGACGTCCTGATAGATGTGAGAAAGCGCCACGCCGGCAGCCAGCAACTGCTGGCGTTGGGTATCCGGGTCGCTGCCCGCCAGCTCGGAGACTCTGGGGCCGCGGGTGCGGACGTAGCCGTAGGTCTCGGGCATCGTTCTCCCTCCAACTGGTGCGTATTGCACTATACCTTTGTGACCCACGACTGAACAAGCTGAAGGGGAGTGGCTCGTGGCCCAGTGTCACAAACGCGCGTTTGTGAACCACCCCAGCCAGGGCGATTCATCCACCGACTCATCCACATGGACCGCTCCGTAGCTGACCAGAAGCTGGTCCGAGGACCGTCCTGCTCAGGTGGCACCGACGGGGGTGCCCCGGTCATCGGTGTGCGGTCATTCCATTCGGACGGGATACCTGACCATGTGCATCAGGTCATCAATTTGACTCAACATGGTCGTTTCGACTCCATTCAGAGAAATGTTCCCTCCCCAATCATGTCCCTCCTCGCGGGCCCTTATGTGCGCTACGGTAATGAGTTTCCCCTTCAGCCACATCTGGAAGGCCATAAAGGTTTCTCGGTTGATGGTGTGGGGCCTTCCGGAAGGGGTGACATGAGGCACCGTCTTCCGGAAGTCTCGCAGTCTTGAGATGCCTCGAATCTCCGGGTCGCCATGCGTCCACGAATTGGAACCCATCTTTTGTTCGCCGTAGAGGTATTGCTGAGTTCCACTGGGATAGAACTTAATCCCAACAAAAGGGGCTTCGGCTTGATCCCAGAACCGCTCTAATCGGTCCATCTCCCAGCGCAGAGATTGTCCGCACGGTGGCAGTACCAAGGGCCGAACCGGGACGGGTTCCTCAAGCACGGACAGAGGATTCTTCTGTTTGGCGCCCAGTTCATAAACCGTAACCCCAAGGCGTTCCATTGTCCGCAGCTTTTGGTTACTCGGTGGCGATGTGTCTACAACCTCGAATATGCAGGACGGATGTGGGGCATCAGACGATGAGTAGAGCGCGATGTCTGGTATGTACCCTGCAAAGGGCTGCTCTTGGCTCACATACCCACCCTGGCAGCCTTGCAATATGTCCACGACCATCACCCCGCCATCACAGTCCCCATGCGGCGGCTCGTTGAAAATCACAAAGGAATAGGGCGGTCTGGAGTCTAGGCGTTCCATCACTCCCTCAAAAGCCTGTTTCAGTTCAGCAGGCATCGAGTCATCTAGGGACACGTCTCTAAATTCAGACGGCAACAATGTGGCGTATTCGCGTGGCACCTTGGGCCGCATAGCCACACCCAGTTTGTGAGCCATTAGCGCCTTTACACTGAAGTGCGGTACACCCTCAGGATGCGCCGGAGACCCCATGTTATTGGTCATATTTCTTGCTCCGCAGCCACTCTATCACCTGCTACGCTTCAGCCTCGATGACCACACTCTAACACTCCGAGGTCTACTCGGGACTCAAAGAGGTTCGACTATAAGCGACGCCACCGTTGCGTGTTCTGCACCAATAACTCCAAACCAACTTACAGGATGACGTATATTGGTGGATTACTTGACGCTCCATCCACCCGATTCTGTGCGCCTTGCCTTTTTCAGCAGCCTGTTAATGAATATGTGCCCCCATTGCCATTTTCGGCAAGGCGAACCTATCGAGCTGGGCTGATTCCCAGAAACATCGGGGCTGGGTGCCCGGCGTACCGGGTGTAACGGCAGCCGGTGGCCACCGAGGCAGAACCTGCCGCACCGCCCCGGCGGCTGCGCAAACCAGACAACTTCGACTTCCTGCTCCTCGACCTGGGCTACATGCCCCAAGGTGCCGAGGAGTCTGGGGTGCTCTTCACGCTCGTCGCCGAACGCTACGAACGCCGGTCCATGGGCATCACGTCCAACCTGGTCTTCTCCCAGTGGGAGCACATCTTCGTCAACCCAAAGGCCACGGCGGCGGCCATTGACCGAGTGGTCCACCACTCGGTCATCCTAGAATTCGACGTCCCCAGCTACCGCACCGGAGTGGCCCAGCAGGGTGGTCAGAAACAGGGGGTGAACCGGCAAGAATAATCTGCGCCAACCGGCAAAAATAGTTGACGCTGAACAACGGGTACTGGAACCACTGGTAGGGGCATCGAGGCTTTCGTTCAAATCCGAACTAATCCTGACTATTAGACCTAGCCGATTACCAGGGCGCTCTACACGTTGTGAAGAAATATCTTTGCGGTATCCTTTGGTTCCGACAGCCAATCTCGTTTTCATGGGGGGGCCGAAGCCACTCGTGGGTTTCTACCCAACTCGTGCTTAACCCATCCACTCTTTTGTTAGCTCCTTGGTTCCCAGGAACGGCCCTGTCTCGGCCAATGCCCTTGTCAGCCATCCAGCTTCGGGAACGCGGCTTCTAATGGATTGTGCCGCGGACAGCCTAGTCGCTAAGTTATCTGGAGACCACGTTCCTCTATATGTTGCAAGTAGAGACCTAACCGAAACCCACAGGTCTTTGGTTGCCTGTTTTGAGATCAAACGGATACCGCCGAGTGCGGTTTCAGCGCCGGGTTCAAGTTCGCCTAGGTGAGTAATGATGATTCCGTGCACGACAAATCCTTGGGATGAATAGTTGGAATCTGCAGCACTTCCCTGATTGTGGGCTTGCCCGATATCCTTGAGACTTATTTTGTTCGATGTTGAGTGTTCGATTTTAGCTTCAAAGGTAAAGATCTCCCGAGAACTTCCAAACATTCCCTTCCACAAACAATCGGCTGCTCCGGAACCTTTAGGGCGGTTTGACCTATATCCTAATAGAGCACCTAGTTGTTTGAGACCTTCTTGAAATTCGTTGTGGTAATCTGAATTCAGCAAACTGACTAGGCTGTTGCATTGTTGTTCGAACCTGCTGCCGCTAGTTCCGCAGTGGTCTAGGAATTCATCGAAGCTCCTGACAACTGAAAGGAAGTAGTCGTCTTCGAAGGGGGTGACAGATTGCTCAGAGGCCTCCCGTGCCCGATTCAGAGAACCCCGCATTCTATTGAACCAGGCACATTGGCCACCACGTTTAATGGCAGCTTCCAGAACTTCGAAAGCCTTATGGCGTGCGTTTGCATCGTGCAACAATGACTGGAGGAAGAGGGCCTTGGCACGATGCCAACCATGCAACGCCCCAATTTCCAACAATCCGTCTTCTTTAGCTGCATCCCAACACTTTTCAAAACTTTCTTGAGCTACGCCATAGTTTTGGCTTTGGAACATGGCGTTCCAACCCAACACTTCGTGTGAAGATGTATCGCTAGGTTTGGCTTGGGATTTTGTTCTTGAGGCACCAGGCATCAAATCGCCTAGCTGCTGGTCGTATGTTGAGAAGTCGCCTGAAAGAAACTCCTTCACGCGGTCACAGAGGAGGGAAGTTTCAAGTTCGGCCGCGTCCTGTCCCATGTCCAATTCGGCGATTATGTTGGGCGGCAGGGCAACTTTATTTGACTCGAGTCCAAAGTGAGCAGGGAAACGACGGTCTGCCAGGACATATACCGCAAAATCTCTGTCATCCCTGTTACATCGCCCTAACGCCTGAATCACGCGTTGGTTGAGACGTTCTCGCATGAAACCCGAGTCGCGCAAGTAGGCTGAAATGAACTCCTCTTGGGTGTTTATCGCACGAGGCAGTGTGGTTAAAATTACCAGTCTACATTCGTCCCCGTTGAAATCCATGCCATCGAACCTGCCGGCCACGAAGAGATGTCCTTGGGAGGACTGTTTGAATTTGTCTATTTCGTCCCCTTCAGGAGTCAGTATCCACGAAGGATGACCTTCAAAATGATTGTCTGCTAACCATCGGTCAACTGCACCCTTGTACTTGACCGCATCGTCCGCACTGGAACACAACCATACACTTTTGGGGTGAATTTTCAGTGCCGTGAGGATTGCCGACCCTAGACGAGTCGGGATATCGGCTTGGTCAACTCGGTTCATCAAGATCAATCTGCGTCCGAAGGTCGATTCCGAGTATTCTTCAGGGACTGGAATCTTATTGATATCTCTGATTCCTAATCTTCTGCCCAGGTCTCCTGGGTCTCCGATAGTGGCGCTCATGTAGATCCGCTGTTTGGCCCCATCGCAGTAGGGATTGGAAAACAAGGGATAAATGTAGGGCCGTATCCACAACGAATTCCGGGCCAAGTAGATGTTTGCCTCGTTCAGGCTGCCCCTCATTCTTCCCCATCGGAATTGCAAGTCAACGTCGGTTTTTATCTCTGACGACCCTTGGATTATCTCTTGGATCCTTCGTGCAGCGACAACCTGATCGATGAAAGAAAGCAATTCTGGCGGCTGACTATCTTCGAAGCTTGAATCGACAGCATCAGACAGTACGGCGTATTCGGGAAACCGTTCGTGAAGTTCCGACACCAACGTCTCGAACAATTCTTTGTGTTGGAATCGAGTTAGTTCCACCGAGTATAACGAGTGCAAACAATGCTCGGCCAAGTGGGCATCGTCCATAATTAGTAGATCTGCCGCGTCTATAGCAGGGTTTTGATTGAAGTAAACCCAATAGTTCATTATGGCGATTGACTGACTTCTGTGATATTTTCTCTTATCATTAGTCGGAATGTCGACTCCTCGTCCCTCCATCAGGACGGATGGGATTCCCAATTCTTCTGACTCCCTTAGCATTTGTCGTGCCAACGTCTTGTTGGCCGACAATATCGCAACAGTTTCGCCTCGTCGTCGAAACTCCTCTGCTATAAGCAAGGCAATAAGTGTCTTGCCGGCTCCTGTTGGTAATTCGACTGCTACATCCTTCACTTCTTTGAAGTTAGTGGAATACTCTCGAAGCACCTTATCTTGAGAAGGCCTCAGGGTTAGGAATTTCTGCGAATCCAATTCCGCTAGCAATTGTCCGTAATAATTCTCGATGGGCATCACTGATTCTCCAACTCGATATTCCTGTAATCGCTCATTAACCCTTCGATGGCGAGGCTGCCCGAGCCTCGCACCGAGTACCATTATTGATGGACCAGAGAGGGTCACAACTCATTTCTATTTGAATAAATTGAGTTCTCCTTTGTCCCTAATCCGATGAGGAGTCTCCATTACTGTAAACGGAGGTCTACGGATACCGCAGCTAGAAGAGAGTTAATAGTCTCTACTACTGACGGCTCAGGAGGATTGTCTCCGCTTAGCTCGACTTGGATATTGAACGTGAGCTGCAGTCCAACGGCGGCCCTGGCGATCTCTGGAATCTGGTCGGCTAGGTCCTGGACTCCGTTGACTTCCAGCATTGCCTCAGCAGTGACTGTCCCCAAGCGTTTTTTAACATCGCTAATCTGGCGAGGACCGTTACCGGGTTGTGTAGTTGCTGCCTGAACGATCACATTGTGGGCGTTCCCAAAATCGCATGGCAACGTAGAGCTTTCTGGAGCAAACTCAATCCACCTCGTTTGAATACCCGCGTTGATCGCAGGTTGCACAACGGTCCAAGGCAATGGTCTTCCCCGAATGGCGGATAAAGAAGTGGAAATCGCAAGAGCACTTGCTCTTCCGTCTCTCCAGGCATCAGGGATTGAAGCTTCCACCAAATCTGTCACGGCGACTGGCTCAGGAGGGGATTGTAGCGTTGCCGAAGGGCCTAGAAGCCCGACGGGCACTGCTTCTTGAAATATTGAGGCGGGACCGTTAATCAACCAGATGACTCCCCGTTCTACTGCTACAGCTATCGCTTCTTCCACAACCGATGGCTCGCATTTGGGAATAAACACGATGTCGTCATATCCTTCTTTGGGCACTTCAACCGAGTGACCACCTATGAAGTAGTCGAAAACGTGCTGGACCACGACCTCATCCGTGTCCCACAGACTTGGAAGCCTTCTAGGGGCAAGAAGTGTAGGGTCGATGTCACTGAGAGTTGCGGACTCAGGAAGAAAAACCTCGAGAGCAGGGTCTCCCAGTACTTGCTCTTCAACCCCCGTGCGCCAGAAGGTCTTCGCTGTCCGGTCCGGACGCATCAACTGGGCGACCCAAATCCCTTCCCGAACCCCCTGAACAATGGTATCGAGTATCTCTTTCTGGTGCAGCATCTTGGGCAATTTGGCAAACTGTGCGAAGGCACCGACCAAATCCTTGACCCGCCGGGAATCTTCCCCTTCCCGCCACAGATCGTAAGGACCGCCCGGCATCATTGCCTCGGAGCTGATAGCGGTTTCCTGTATCCGGGAGCGCCGATCAGCCTTGATCGTAAGGAACAATGGCTCATTGTCAACCGCGACCCTGAACGCCTGTATATCGTTGCTTTCATTCACGGTCACGACTACCGAGTAGGCTTGGCTAATAGCATCTGGGATGCGTTTCTCGGCAGAGGCGATTTCGTTAGCCAGCATCTGCTCGCGGATTGGGTCAATTGGTTGGTCCTTCAGAAGTTCTTTCACTTCCACCCAACCCAGATGCTCCCTAACCCGATCCCTTACCAAACCTAAGCCGTCACGCGATGGAACAGCGAGGACTATGGCGTTCCGATTTACCCGTGGGCGGTCTGGAGCGGTGGTCTCGTTAATGAAGCGGCGGGCTTCTTGACTTGGTTTGCCGGATTCCGACGATGCCGTCGGACCGAGGACAGCATAGTGGAAATCGCCGTCGTCGGAGATGTCACGGGGCCGGTCCGGGAGGGTGTGCACCCTTGCCCCAGCGGCCGACGCGCCGTTGGTGAGGGACCGTTGGTTTCTGATATGTTCTATTAGCTCGGGCTCAACACGCCCGGGCGGCACGCGGTTAGCACAGGCGTCATCGTGCATCTGGCGCAGATTCGGACGGTTTCCAAGCCGCCATGACTTGGGCAACCCCCGACTCCCGTCCTGGGACGTTTCAGCCGTACCTATTTCCACTTCATCCAAGAACCAGGAAAGCTCCGTCCAGCGATTCAGGGACCTTTCCAGTTCTATCTTGTCTGGTTTAGTCGGCGCTACCAGCATTAAAAGCTCTTGGGTTAGGGATTTTTGGCCGATGGGCTGGGAACCCAGGAACACCGAGACCACCGCCTGTTCAACTTCACGGTGCTGCAGCCCTGTCATTTCGGCTTGTACGGCGCGGGCCTTAGCAAGCTCCCCTTCCAGGATGGGACGCCACTCCTGGTGAGCGCCTGTTCCGGTATCCACACTGGCGAACGACGCCAGTTCGCTCGCGGACTCCGACAAACCACTTTCACCAGGTTCGTTCAAGAACACATTTGGGCCGATCAACGGAGTTGTGTCCCACTTTTCAGCATCCCTAAGGGCCATGGCGAACGTCCGCAAAATTCCCCGAGTTCGCTGGAAGCCCTCGAGTTGAGTCCATCGCGTATAAAAGATATCGGTGAGATCGGGGTGAAAGGGGTAACTGCCCAGAAAGCGCTCTTCGGCGGTGGGGCGCCCCTTTTGAGTCTGCTCGTCCAATAAGGCGATATTTCCAACAATGGAAGTTACGTGAGGTCGGAAGGCACCGGGGTCACGAATCGAGCTGGGTTTGAAGAAACGGCGCCTGAGTACTTCCGCCACGTCATCCTTACTCACGGGGCTGACATCTTCCTCCATTTGTCGACCGAATACCTCGGATACCTCCCGATAAATCTCGTTGCCAAAGTCGTCGTGTTTCTTGGGGTCCGACGCCAAAAGTGATGCGACCAAGGAGCAACTGTCCACCTTTACCACGGCTTGGGTGAGATATTGGAAGAAGTTCACCAGTCCTCCACGGGAGGCTGGGCTGACTTCTACCTGGCCGCGAAGGTACATCAGCACTTCGTCCAGCAACACCAGGGTGGAGAGACCGTCCTCCTGGGGTTTAGAAAGCAACTCCACCACAAGCGGCTCGGCCGGCGGCGTCTCCCGTTCCTCGTCCTTACCCTCGGCGTGGATGAGACGAAGGCCCTCCGCTCCAGCCAACTGATAGGCCAGGACGCTCCAAGGGTGTTTGAGCATCCTGGATGCGCCGTCTGGCCCGGGTGTCTCGATGCCCTTCTCAAAGTCCATCTTGTCAAAGCACAGCGCAGCCACCCGGGCTTTGGGTGGCTTGAAGCCAATGTGGGCTTCGAACTCCCGGATGGCTGGAAGGTCGGGCAGGCTGTCCGGGTTGTGGACCAAATGCCGCAGGGCGATGAGAGTGTGGGTCTTGCCGCCGCCGTAGTTTATAGAGAGCTTTCGGTATGCCTTATCGGTCCGACCAGCCAGGCGCAGGCAAACGTCCTTCACCAATTCCCGCAGGTTATACGTGGGATAGGTGAGGGCAAAGAATTCGGCTGGATCCTCGTAGACTAGCCGACGGCCCTTCTGCATCACCACGTCATATAGGTCGGCGGCAAATATAGAAAGTGAAAGCTCGCCGGTCTTCAGGTCGTCCCGCAGATCTACTACCTCGTGCCAGGGCTTCAACGCTGCTCTCTGTGCCATTAAGACCTCGCTTAAATTGTCTGTAAGGCGGTTTCCAACCGCCGGGCCAAGGAGTCAAAGTCCTCCGGGCATTTCTGACGGATGGAGCGAATCCGCCGGGACGCCTCTACGCCCAAAGTCTTCCTGCCGCCGCCGAATTCGCCGGCCAAGCCGCGCCGAGCAACCAGCGGCTCGAAATACCGTTCCTTAACGTCCACCTCTGCCCGAACGTCGGCCCACCGCCAGTTGGCTGGCAGGTTTACTCCAGCCAGCACCCAGGTTTCAATCTCTTCCCAAGCGTTCTCGGCGAAGAAAACGCAGTTACCTTGGAACTCGGATTCAATCTGGTCGAGTCGGCGGCGACGCCCCTCTTGGCCGTCGCGGTCGACGCACAGTATGAAAATGTCCATCATCCCTTTCTGATCTTCGACAATTGTTGCCAATTGTTCGGTTTTAAGCGATTCCCCAATCCCGCCGAGCAAAGGGTCCTGACAAACATAAACCTCTGAAGGGGATACACCAAGGCGTTTGAAAAGCCTGGAAAAGAGCGGCTTCAGGATATATTGGTCTTTGCGGAAGTCTTCGGGGATGATCATGACCTTCATTCCAGTACGCCCTGCTCCCAATCATCTTCATCATCGTCTTCCAAGTGGTCCGTATCTGCGTCGCCTTCGGATGCTTTCATCGCCGTTTCAAACCAGCCATTGGTAAGAAGCCGTTCCAACCCTTGGGACTTCCGCAGTTCCCGCAGGTTATACAGCCCTGCTATGGGGCGGATAACGCTGTGGGCCCAATACTCGTCGCGGTAAACGACGGAGGCATTCTCAAAGGTTGTGTCGTTCATCCAGGCCAACAGGGCGGGCGAGTGAGTGGTTGTAACAACCTGGATTTTGCCCTTTGCGGTTTGCTGCTCAATAAGGTCAAGGAGAAGCCAGAGTCGGTTGGGGTGGATGCCGTTGTCAATCTCCTCGAAAAAGTACAGGCCGCCTTCGTTGGGGCCGAGCAGCGCCGCCAGTATGCCTAGGAAACGGAGAGTGCCATCGGAGGCGCTGTAGGCTGATACCTTGCGCCCGTTGCGCTCGACGATCTGGAGATGCACACGCCCGCTGGGGTCGCGGGGAAAATCGAAGTCCTTGACATCCATAGGGGTAAGCTCTTGCAGCCACGACATTAGAGTTCTTCCGCGTTCGGAGTCGGTACAGATTGCTTCCAAGACTGACGGAAGGTTCTCTCCTCCATCACCTAACATATTCTGGCCTGGAAACGTAGGCTCTCTAATTCGTTCTGGCACAAGATCAAGAAAGTGTATGCCAGTGAGAATAGAATGCATCAGTCTCACAGGCTTGTCTTCAATAAGACGCTCTTCCCCATACATGGCAGCCTGTAGCAATGCTGGCTGCTCAGATCTGAATGGCTGACCTACTGGATCACCCATCTCCTGGACCTTAGGAGAATCTACCCGCATGGTATCGAGGATGGCACGGCCACTATATGCTATCTTGCCCCCGACGCTTAGCTCTTCGTGAGTTGCCCTAAAGCCGCCAGACCTAAAGTCATCATATTCGGCCTCAAGAGTGTAATTCAGACCTCCGTCTTCCACATTGGCCTGTATATTGATGGAGAATTCCGAATTACCGAAACGGATGATTTCGTTCGTGGCACCCCTTATTCCCGCCCACTCTTTCTGCCCTCCAGGGCCATACTTCCCCCCCAGAATTTCCGCCAGGGTGTAGCCCCGGCCGATGCCGTGGAGGAAGCGGAAGGCGTCGCGGATGTTGCTTTTGCCGCTGGCGTTGGCGCCGACGATTACGGTGAAGGGGCCAACCTTCAGCGTTTCGTCGGCGAAGTTCTTGAAATTGGCCAGGCGTACCGAGGTAATCATGGCGCTTCCTCCAGCCGGGGTTGCCGGTAGCGTGGTGCGCGTACGTCGCCGTGGGCGGCAACATGGTTGCTTAGGGCTTCCAAGATGGCCCGCTCGTCGGAACCGGCGGGGGCCAGTTCTATGAGCGCCTGGAGTAACTGGTGGAACAGGGCGTTGCGTTGCAGGCCCCGGCCATCCAGGTACTCGTTGACCCTAACTTGGTCTCCGGTCCGCCAGAGATGCATCAGCTTGTGCACCTGGTCGATAAGGGGCGCAGACCGCCCGCCCGGCGCTTCCAGTCCAAGGCTGCGCCCCCGCCGCCGATTCCAGGGCTTGAGCTTGACCTTTCCGCCGCTTCCACCTTCGCCATTGTCGTCGCCCTCATCGTCCTCGGCTGCGTCATCATCGAGACTGTCGGCAGTCGAGCCGTTCTTGGACTGTACGAGAAGGTCATGCTGGTTTACCAGCGCTGAGTCGGAGAGGTTGCAGGAAAGGGCATATAGGATGCAGCCGCCCACCGGAGCGTCCTCCAGGCCAAAGTCGTTGCGGTGCAGCAGGTAGTAGGTGGTCACGTCGTCCAGCCCGGTCACGGCTTCCTCACCGTCCCGTATAAGTACCCGGCCCACCACGAAATCGACCACCATTCGCCGCACTTCGCGCAGGAACTCAGAGACAGTCATGATCTCGCCGGGCGCGTTGGCCTTCCTGACCGCCGGATGCCTGCTGAAAGCTTCTAGGGCCGGCCCAGTGGCGGCCCAAACGAAGTCCGGGCCGCGTATCCCTGCGTCCCAGAAGTCCCGCAGTTTCTGAGTGATGTTCTGCCGCATTTCGTTCAGGACAGCTTTATCCCAGCCGGGCCGGGCCGACGCCCGCTTACGGCAGACCAGCCAGATTGAGGATCCCAAAGAGGCACGTCCATAATTACGTACGCCACCTCGCATTTCTGTCGCAATAGGCCAACTTCCGTCTACGACGAAACCTGCCCGAATTATGGCTGATACAAGTGTTTCCCAAGCGTCGGGTTGCTTATTGGCGAAAACGACCACAAGGCGCCCCTCGGGCGTCAAAGCCGCGTGACAAGCCTGAAACGAGCGGGCCATGCCGTCCTCGTAATTCTGCTTGGAGCGGGCCGGGTCTCCCTCGAACCGGCTGGCGTCGTCGATAAGCTCGCCATCGTGCGACTCGTGGTCCCACTTCGGCCCCAAGGATGCTCTGAACGAGTTGTCGAGCTCAGCCGACACACCGTATAACGTGCGCCGTAACCAAATGTAGAAGAAATCCATTAAGTCGGAGTAAGGAATCGCGTCGTAGTAAGGGGGATCAGTAATCACAAGATCATGCTGTCCGACTGGCATGATCGCACTCTGGCGTAATACAGTGGCCGGGGCGCTATTCTGGTTAATAACCGGACTAATGAACGTAAGTACCCTGGCGACATTTGATATTCCACCGGCGAATAGTCGGTCCACTTGGGCAAGCGGATTTCCCTCAGCGTAATCCCATGTGATGGGCAAGGCGAATCTGAGAAAGCTTTGCTTGACCTCTGACGCATTGGGTTCCCATATGCACAGGGTACTCATATAGTTGATCGCTCGATCTAAGGCTGCGGCAAGGCTTACGGTGACTGCCAGTGAAGCTGCGACATCACTTTTGAAGCATTCGATTGCCCGCATCTTCCTTATTACCCCGACGAGTGTGCCAATTGCAAGGAGTTGCCGGTTAGTGAATAACTTGCGCCAAGTATCCAAGCCGTAACCGTCGACGGAAAAAGCGCGTGATGCTCCGACGCCGGCTTTGGGGGTGGGTTCCTCCGGCAAGCCAAAAGGGACGTCGGCATAGAGGGTTTGCAGCCGCTCCTCGCTAACCTCGGCAACTTGGATTTCGTGGTCTGTCGGCAAACGGTATTCCTTGCCCTTGGGGCCGTTCACCACCACGGCGGTCATAACCGCGCCTAGACGCCCCGACTGCCCTTCGTAACGGATGTCGCTCATGGTCATAATGGCGCCGCAGCCGGGACAGGTCGCACCGGTACGGGACATGGTGCCGGCCCCGATGCGCTTGTCGTGTTCCCGCCGCTGGGCCGCGTTGCCGCCGTACGGGGGAACGTCCCGCTGCACGGCGAAGACGACGCCGGTGCGATCGGGCGATGGCTCCATATCCAGCAGGACTCGCTTGTTATCCTTCTTGCATAGCCAGCGGACCTTGAGCAGGGGCAGCGTGGCCCGGCATTGCTTGCAGGACACGGTGCGCGCCCACAGGTAAGCTACCGTGGGCTTGGCGACCCAGCGGTGGTTACTCGGATCCTTGAGGTACAAGTCGTTGAACTCGGCGTTCAGGGGGTCAAGACGAGCTATGCCGTCGTCGTCCAACTCCAACAACCGCACGGGGCGTTGCTCCACGTCGCCATTTGGGTTCAAAGGTTGAAACTCGGCATAGGTGGGGTAGCAGGAAGCCAACTCGCGCCGGGCGCGGGCCAACACCCACCGGCCCCATGCCCGCACGTGCCAGGCCAAGTCGGCTTCGAATAGCGAATCGTACTCCGAAAGTTCGCCGAGTTGGGTCCCTTCTCCCTTGCCATGGCCGAGGCGTTCGAGGAAGGTTCGCAGCCTGGCTCCCTTGAAGCCCTTCGCCTTCAGGAACGCCTCCATGAACTCGCGGTCGGCCAGGGCGAACTCCGGCAAGGGGCGAGTCTGGCCCGCCAGTTTCTGCGGGTATTCGAGGGTGCACTTGAGGATAAACCAGGCAACGGGGTTGATGTCCGCAGCCGTTACTTCGCAACCCAGGCGCATGGCCTCCAGCGGGATGGCGCCGCCGCCGGCAAAGGGATCCAGCACTTTGGGCGCCCGGCCACCATAGGCTTTGCGGATTTCTTTACGAAACCACTCCAAGTCTGGGTTGTTCTCTCTCCCCCAATGAAGGATACCGCCGGTGGTTTCCTCCTTCACTTTCCCAACCATCCGGCCATTGACGCGCTTGCGCTCTACCTTCTCGGTGACCAGCCCCGCCATGCGCTCCAAGATGTCCTTGCGCTCCTCAGCATCACCCGGGTCCGGCAGCAGGGTGGTAATCAGCGCGGCTCTCGACGCCGCCAAAGGCCGCCGCGCCGGCCAGATGTGCAGGGTAGAGATATGCCCATGCCGCACGTTCTTCTCATGCACCGAGTCCAGAGAGACCTGCTTAAGAGGGAAGGCAACTTCGATTAGGCGTTTGGCGTTGTTCTTGGTCAATTTGTTGCCTCGTTCCTTAATGTTTTGCTTGAGAATTATTCAGTGTTCCCCGCCAGAAAGTGCGCTCTCATTGCTGTGAGGCATAAACCGCTAGGGATGGTCGTTCGACACGCGGACCGACTCCAGTTGAACCACGCATTTAGGGGATTCCAACCACGACTTCCAAACCGTTCGGTCATAATCATTTAGTCGAAGCGACCAGGCAGCTATCTCACCCATGGTCTGAGACAGTAACCATACGGCCATCTCATCAGGTGGCAATGGCGTTGATTGAGATTCCAACGGGTTGCATAGGTCATTCAGAGACAAATGCCCTCCAGTTTCAATCAGCCTATCTAGCGGCGGCTTGGAATAGAGTTCATCGACAAAAATGGCTGCTGCTGTCGAAAAAGTATTGCTCAAGGACCTCATCAAAAACGATCGTGCTTTGCCTCCGTCACAAACCAATTGCAGCATATATTTCCTGGTACGCTCCGACGAGGCCCAGGACCGATATTCTGACTTTTTTCGCTTACCCCCAAGTACGAGCCAACCGAATCGGAGCTTAAGAGTCAAAACGGAAACTTGCTTGGACCAGAATTTCCTTGCTCGGTGGTTCCTGTCTTTAACAAATGCCCATATTGCCAAAGCAGGAATTGCAAAAATCGCTAATGCCGCTACATTAGCCAGTAAAGTGGCTATAAACGTATCCCACATTCCCAATTTTTGCCCTCTTTATGTCTCCGCAGCATCCAAAATCTGTGATTCGGTTATGGTATAAGCTGGGGATTCCCTCGTCCTTGCCAACAGTTTTCCGAAAGGGTCGCGCACCCGCACCAGCCTGGGGTGGGGCGAGGCGCAGTCGAAGACTACGTAGAGCCAGTATTTGCCGCGCAGGTTGCAGGCATTGGCCCATTCGTTGTCCTTCATCTCGATGCTTCCGTAACCCCGGCGGCCTTTGACTTCGATGGCCAACTCTTCCGCGGGGCTGTCCGCGGCAGGCGGGCGGCGGGACAGAAGGTCGAATCCGGGCCAGTCGGTCAATCCGGCGCGCCGGGCGAGTTCGGGGCGGGAAACCTCCGTAACCCGGGCGTTGAACCGATCCTCGTATGCGGTTGCAACCTCGACGGCAATGGCTTCCACGTCGGCATCATGCTGCTCCGTCCCCTCCAGGTCCTGAGATGGAACTACAAGGGCATGGAGAAGAAACTCCACTTCGCCCGGCCTGATTCTGTTGGGTTGTTCCCGCATATCGTCAAGCCGTCTTTCCCGGACCGCCGTCAAGTTGCGTTGCCGTTCCCTGACCCGGGCAAGCTCTTCCCTGACCCGGTGGTCGCCCGCTTGGACTCTCTCGTTCAGACGAGACCGGGCCGCCGCCAAGTCCGCCGCTTGATAATCGAAACCGCGCGCCACGAATCCCATGCGGTCGTCCAGGTCATCGATGATTCGTTTCCGGTGGGACTGCACCATGCCGCCGGCGACAACATCCTCCGCGAACGCTTTGGCCTCCCGTAATAGGGGCTGGGCTGCAAGAGCCAGAGGTTCCGAGCCCGGGGCGAAATTGCTAGCCCCTTTGAGCAGAAGCAGGTGTTCGACGGGCGCTTCCTCTACGGAGCTGTCCCCGGTCTGCCGCAAGCCGACCAGCCTCGATTCGACCAATCTGGCTTTTGGAAGGGCGCTTTCAGACGCCTCAGCAAGAGAGGCTGCTCCTGGGACTGCCTGACTCCCTTGCGCCTGTTCTACGGAAACCAGGGCCAGGTGGAACAGGTAAGGCCGTGTGGCGTAAGGGTCGACGAACACTGCGCCCTTCAGCCCTTCGTTCCCGAAGCGGCCCACCACCGAGGCGGAGAGGCTATCAAATACTGCCTCCCCTGGGTGCATCCAAACGCAATCGGTAGTCCGGTCGGGCCGGTACACTGTGAGTCGGTCCTGCTTTCCTTGCGAATAGGCTTCGAAGGAAGACAGCAGAGGGTCCAAAGCGCGAGGTTGTACAGAGACAAGTCTAAAGTTGGACTCCAGGTCTCCCTCGATCCTTAGGTCAAGCAGCGGCGCAGCCTTGTCAACGAACCGGCGAACGTAACCAGGGAGCAGCCGACGGTACACTTCTTGGTCCACCGTTTTTTTTAGGCGGTCCAGTTCTCTTACCACGTCACCGCCCGGACCGAACAGGGTGCGCTCTCTTTCCTGAATTGCCCGGACTTGGCCTTCGGTAAGGGTTCCATCCAGACGAGCAACGGCTTGATCGGTTCCCCCTTCAGCGAGGGTCTGTTCGATATAATCCTTTATGGACACGCCCTCGAAAATGCGTCCCACGACATCAAACACCTTGCTGGACTGGAGTTGGCCGCGGATTATTTCAAGTTTGTCTAGCAGCGTCTTCAGGACTCTCCCTTCGCGGGTGGACCCTGCGACGAGATTGACCACCACCACCGGATCGTGAGTCTGCCCGTAGCGGTGGATGCGGCCCATTCGTTGTTCCAAACGCGCCGGGTTCCAGGGGATGTCATAGTTAACCATTAGCCAGCAAAACTGGAGGTTAATACCCTCGCCGGCTGCGTCGGTGGCCACCAGGAAGTTTGCGCCCTCTTCCGCGTCCGGCTTACGGAAGAACTCAACCCGCCGTTCCCTTTCCTGGTAAGGCAGTCCCCCGTGTATCAAGGCAACCTGTCCGGTGAATCCCAGGCCCTCGAGTCTCCTGACTAAAAAATCGGCAGTATCGCGGTGCTCAGTAAAGATTATGAACTTCTCGCCGGAGTAGTCAGGGTGCCTCAGCACCTCGCGCAATTTCTCGAACTTGGACTCTTCTCGGCTATCAAAAAGGCTCCGTGCCTTGTTCAACAGGCCGTTCACCTTGATGCGCTCGACCTCGAGCTCGGCCAAGCTGAGTCCGATTACACCTCCCAATGCCTGGTCTTCAAATTCCTCCATGCGGTCAGTATCGTCCTCTCTCAGGGCTTGTTCGTCGGCGGTCGTTGATTCAAATACGTCATCAATATCGTTGAGCCGCCGTTGCTGACGGGCGAGTTCCCATTCGGTCAGCCTTCCGTCTCGAATGCGTTCAATCATGTCCTCAAGTTTTTCTAGTCGGCGCTCGAACGAACGCAACAGGGCGTAGGTGGAACTGGCCAGACGCCGCTGGAAAACACTCATGGCTAACCTGGCCGCGGACCGATTCAGTATTTTGGCCCTGTTGTAGTAGCTTCCGATGTAGTCCGTAGTTTCGTCGTATAGCTCCTGCTCACTCCCCGTTCCCTGGGTTAATTCGTAACTCAGCGTATCGCATCGCCTTTCAGGGTAGAGAGGGGAACCGTCAAAGTGGACCAACTCTTCCTTGGTACGGCGGATGAAATGCCGTTTTCGTGACTCGGTCGGGAATCTGTCAAATGCTTCGTAGGTGGAGAGGGCCTCGGGAAGCAGCAAACGCCAGAGGAAGTAATAAGGGAAGTCCTTTCCCATGTGTGGGGTAGCAGTCAGCAATAGGAGATGTTGGGCAGACCAGGGGAGCTCCCACTGGGAACTGTCAGGGCCTACCCCAGCTAAAGCTTCTGCCAACCGATAGCGCTCGGTCTTGCGCACCCTGAAATCGGGCTGGCGGTCCGCCGAAAGCTTATGGGCCTCGTCGAAAACAACTAGGTCATAGGGTTCAGTGGCAGCGGCACGCAGATGAGAGAACATTCGCTCACCTGCCAAAGTATCGACACTGACGATTACGAGTTGACTGTCCCGACCAACGAAGGGATTACCAGACCTAGCGTCCGCACCAGACACAACTCTAAATTGCAATCTAAACAGAGTTCTCATCTCCCTCTCCCAGTTGCCTACCAGACCGGCAGGAGGAACTATGAGGACGCGGCGAATTAGACACCGAGCGAGCATTTCTCGGAGATAAAGCCCGGTCATGATGGTCTTACCCGCACCGGCGTCATCAGCTAACAGAAACCGGAGCGGAGACTGCTGCAGCATATGCTCGTAGACCGCCAACCGTTGGTGGGGAAGTGGATCGACAAAAGACGTCTCACTGGCGAACGCACGATTAAAGAGGTGCCCATAAGCCAATCGATGGGCCTCAGCCAAAGCTGAAACAGCCTCCGGGTCTGCCGAAAACTCTAAGGTTTGTAATATGTCTACGGAAGGATAGATAGTCACTTCTTGAACACCTACTGTCTGCGGAGACAGCTCCAGGTCAATGATTTGTTGCCAAGCTAGATTATTGGGACGAGACCGACTGTTCTCCCAGCGATTAACCGAAGCATAGGAGACGCCGATGCGCCTAGCGAGTTGGGCTTGAGTCAGCCCAGCGATCTCCCTAGCTTCTCTGATTCGTTGGCTGTAATCGGACGGAATAGGTTTAGGATCAGATGAAGACATCTCCCCGACCTTCTCAGTAATCTGTGTTCTGTGTGCTAAATGCCTACTCGCTTGATTGTAAATGTTGATATAACATGTGTTATGTGTCAATAGGTCTCCGCAGTAATCCGATGAACTGCATCGGCCCGCAACCGTCGACACAGAGTGGCGGTTTAGCAGTGCCTCGAAGACTGCACCACCCCCGAAACGATTCTCGTGCCAACCCCCCAGGAGGATTGCAAAGTCAGAGAGGAAGGGTTAAAAGGCAGGGAAGTGAGATTGGAGTGTGTTGATATGGAGGGGCGGAATCTCTGTTCAAGTGCTTGGGCAGGTTTCGGACCCCAGGATGGCCAGGCAACTGGGTCATCCCTTTCAAGCCATTCTGCGTCTGACCCCGCTAGGTTTAGTCTGCGGTCAGACCACCAAGGCCCACATCGCCCTCTTCGCAAGGATGGTTTTCACCCCGGATATCCATGCCCCTGCGAGCCAAGGCTTGCGCCTTCCGTCCAATGCAGACCATCGCCCGGCTATACGGTCAAACTCTCTGACTTTGAAATCGTCCTGATGCCGCGCCGGGTCAGCTCCCCTTGGAGATGGACGCTCCCCCTCAATAAGGCCCCGCTGCCCACGTCCTCGAGGACCTGCTCGCAGTAGGCCAGCACACGGCGCTGGGTCTCCAGGTTGTTGGCGTCGGCGTCGCTGGCCACCGCCATGTGGGCGTATCCGTGAAGTTTTCCGCTCATCTTTCGCTGGCCCCCGGTTCTGGCATAGCGGCGTGATGCTACGGCGGGCGGAGTTCTGGCTATGCTCAAATCTGTCCCTTTATGGCAGGATAGGCCGGGCTAACGACCCGGAGTTGCGGGCGGTGTAGACCACAGTACGCAGTCGGTGTACGATTCCGTCCGTACCTTTTTCACAGTACGCAGTCGGTGTACGATTCCGTCCGTACCTTTTTCAATGAGTCAACGGGAACAGCAAGACTAATCGTCATTGATCACTTATTCGGCTCCTAGTATTACAACGACGCTTCCTCAGTTTGGTTAGTTTTGGGGTGAAAATAGCTTCATTGGACCCGATGCCACAAAGCTGTCAAGGGTGTGGGGTGATAGCCAAAAAGTGGTTCCAGATCCCTTTTCCTACGAACCGACGTTGTAATACTAGAAGCCTGGCCGGAAAGCCCTTGGCCGGGTTTTGCGTTACGCGAAGCAGACGTATTCGAGTCTTATATGGCATGGTAGTGCATGTAATACGTTGCAACACCCACTGTTTCATCGATAATCGACGTTAAGAAAACGCCGACTTGGGGAGAATCGGGGTTTCCGGCCAGACTTCTAGGCAGATCTGCCCTTCTAGGTCTTCAGCCAATGATGCGGTCGGAGCTCCGTCTTGGACACAACCAACCTTCCCATCATCAATGGACCGGGGTCTCCGGCCCAGATAGGCTCACCGGCGCTCTGTTGGGCCGTCCCCACCCACCACGTCCACATCCTGGAGATGAACGGCAAGAGCTACCGTGTCAATCGAAACACGGACAACACTGCACTCAGACTTAAGCCGAACCGGACACCGCCCAAAATACACCTGCTAATTCCTCTTTCGGGATAAGGAACTGATCGGCCGTAAGTGGTGGAACAGGAAGGATCCCAAAAAGCTCAACCATGGCGTAGTGAGGTGCAATCATGACCCTCCTCACCCCCGAAGAGGTCCTCAACTGCGTGACATCCACCGTCTTCGCCGAGGTGGAGTTGACCCACTACTGGACGCTCCAGCCCCCTCTGGCTGACTACCTAGACATTCACAGGTCAATCTCCGTGTGCGCCTGGTGCGGCGACAGTCTCAACGAGGAGTACGCCGGAAACACACTGCTCCGCGCCTTCCTTACCTGCGCCGATGGGACGCGCGTCTACTGGCGATCTAACGGCGATGGAGTGATGGAAATCTGCAACTCTACGGTCTACAGCCGCGTCTGCCGGGGCTGCGGACACCCGGCACAGAACGACGATTATTGCAGCAGGTGCGCCACTCGGTGACGTGAAGGGCCCTTGCCCCGAGCGCCAGACATCGAAGCCCGTCCCCACCTTGCGCGGCGTGTGCTTTATCCGGCGACGGCAGCCCGGGTGTCATTGGTGCACATCTGTGCACATGGCCTTTTGCACAGAAGGCCATAATATCGAGCACTCCGGAGTTGGACCATGCCGGTTGTTGCTGTCCTGAATCAGAAGGGAGGCACTGGCAAGACCACCTTCTTGTGTGGCACCAAATAGCTCGGATTCACCCGCATGTCCCGAGGGACTCGCGTCCAGCGGATCAGTAGCGCCCTTCGACCGATGCCGAGCGCCGGGCGTCGTAACTTTCCCCACCTTGCGCGGCGTGTGCTTTATCCGGCGACGGCAAACTGGGTGTCATTGGTGCACATCTGTGCACATGGCCTTTTGCACAGAAGGCCATAATATCTAGCACTCCAGAGTTGGACCATGCCGGTTGTTGCGGTCCTGAATCAGAAGGGAGGCACTGGCAAGACCAACTTCTTGTGCGGCACCAAATAGCTCGGATTCACCCGCATGTCCCGAGGGAGTCGCGTCCAGCGGATCAGTAGCACCCTTCGTCCGATGCCGAGCCCCGGGCGTCGTAATTTTCCCACCTTGCGCGGCGTGTGCTTTACCCGGCGGCGGCAACCCCGACACCATTGGTGCACAGATGTGCAAAGGGCCATTTGCACAAATAGCCATCATATAGAGCACCCTAGAGTTGGACCACCCCAGTTGTTGCAGTCGTGAACCAGAAAGGGGGTCCTGGCAAGACTTCCTTCTTATGTGACATAAAGACATTCGAATTCACCGGCATGTCCCGAGGGAGTCGCGTCCAGCGGATCAGTAGCACCCTTCGTCCGATGCCGCACGTCAGGACATCGAAACTTGTCAAAGCTTGCGGGACGTACGCTTTATCCGGCGACCCCAATCCGAGTATTATTGATGCACAGATGTGCACATGGCCCTTTGCACATCTGGCCATCACATCGAGTACCCCGGAGTTGCACCATGCCGGTTGTTGCGATCGTGAACCAGAAGGGAGGCACTGGCAAGACCACCTTGGCCACCAACCTGGCTTCAGTGCTAGCTGAAAAGGGGGACGTTCTGCTGCTCGACGCCGATCCGCAAGCCAGTTCCCAGAATTGGGCAGCCGGCGATTGGACCTCTCCCGAATCCCTAGCCGTCCAAGGAATGGGGACCGTCGGCCTTCTCCAACAGGTTAGATCCCTGGAACGCGCATATGATTGGATCATCATCGATGGTCCCCCGGGAATCACCAAGACCAGTGCCGACGCCGTGCGCGCTGCAGATTTGGTGCTGATACCAGTGAAGCCGAGTCCGTTGGACGTTTGGGCGGCCTCAGACATCGTGGCAGCAGTACGAGCTCGTCAGAAAACCACCAACGGGATTCCCAGGGCGGCTTTCCTCATAACCATGGCACAGCCGCGCACTCGCCTCGGTCGTCAGATCGAAGTCGCGCTGGCCGAGTTGGGAATCCCGGTGCTGCAGGCCCGCACCACCCAGCGCGTCGCCTACCCTAACGCGATCAATGATGGAAACTCGGTGGTCGATGGACGCGACCAGACGGCTCGTAACGAGATCCTCGAGATTATCGGTGAACTGGAGGGGTTGACCCATGACGCTTAGAAGCAATCCCAACCGCGGCAATCAGGTGGAGCGGGACGCATTCGTGGACCAGGCGGCGGCAGTGGACACCGCGCGCCTGCATTGCTTCATTCCGAGCGACCTCCACCATCAGCTGAAGGTGATGGCTGTGGATGGACGCACCAACATGACTGCGCTGGTCGTCGACGCCCTGGAAAAATATGTGCGCGAGCGGCGGTAAGGACTGCAAGACCGATGCTCGCCTCGCCGCTGCTAACAAGTGCCTGCAGCGTACGTACAGCGTGAGCACGACGACTTGCAGTTTCCCAAAGGGAATTTACTTGACGGTTGTTTAGCGGGCAGAACCGCGCTTGGCCGAAGCCAACCCGGTTTTCACTCGCTATTCGAAAAGTTTGGGAAAGTGAAGTGACGCCGCTGACTCGTACGTCACCCCTTCCGAGAATTCGAAGGCGTATTACGCCTCGGATCGGACGCTGACATGCTGGCAGCAGGCCCAGGCCTGCAGACAGAAGCTCTCAAAAGGTTGGTGGGAAGGCCAGCGCCGGATAGACAGGTGGCACAGCCGCGTGCAGGGCCTTCGCAAGCACTGGTTCGCTGGCCGTGTCCGGACTGCTCTACGCCGTACTTTCACTCCTCGCTCACTGCCTCTCATAGTGGGAAAGAGTCTGATCAAAAAGTCATCGACAAGTAGGCTACACAGACATTGCAATGCCATGACACGCTATGCTATGGTCACCCCAGCCGTGACACTTGAGGCCGATCATGCTGCACGTTCCATTCAGTGACTACACTGACCCGATTACCGGCACAGCCCGCATCATCACCCGCTGTGGCGAGGACTACCCTGTCGGCAGCAATAACCTCATATCTGAGTCGAACCTAGCCGAACTTTCGGACTCAGGGGACGGAACCGCCTGCTCGGAATGCCTCCCTTCGACCGTACAGCTGGTGGCGGTTAAGACGCTGGCTGCTTCCTTCGGCATCACCTCCTCCACCATGCGTAAAGCTGTACTGGCGATGGGCATCCAAACAAAGAAGGCCCGCTTCAACGGCTCCAAGCAACATATGTTAGCTATCACCGAAGAGGATGCAAAGAGAGTCCGCCAAGCTCGCATAGCTCAGGTCGTAGAGGCGTAGGAGATTCTTAACTGCTCTACACGAAGAGCCATCCATGACCGGTAGAGAGTGCTTTTGAGTGCCACATAACACATAAAACAGAGCCGCCAGATGGTCATCAACCCCATCTGGCGGCGGTTACCAAAGCCCCCCATCCCCAGGAAGGCAATGCACAGTTAAGCCGCACGGAGCAGGCGTCACTATGCGTGTTCAATATAGCACACACCCCCCTCTGAATCCAGTTTTCCAGCCGTTCATTTCGCCGTTCTACGTCCACGTGGCGGACGTATACGAGTCGCCCGGAGACACGCCGACCGACGGTTACGATGGACTGAAGCCGCCAGCATACACCACTTCCGGGCACCGCCATTTCAGCGGATGTCTCCCCCGTTCCCTCCTGGTACGCAAGGACGCCCTCAGTCTCCAGCAGCTCCTGAAACTTGCATCACCTTGCCGTAACCCACAGGTCCCCGGCATAGGGGGCGAGTGATGCAGGGCCACGACGCCTACCCCGACCCTTCAGCCAGCTCGCCGGGCGCCCACGACAACGGCACCACCGCCACCACTGTCGACACATCCGTCTCTGCCCTCAAACCTTACATTCCCCCCAACGTCCCCCACGGCCTGCCCCACGTGGTCCGCTACGCCACCCTCTCCAGCATGGACCTGCCGC
>CBDHDY010000029.1:0-173199 GCA_965261885.1 Dehalococcoidia bacterium | reverse complement strand
CCCAACTCGATGGCGCGGCGCTTGATATGGTCGGCCGCCCTGGTGGTGTAGGGGGAAAGCTCAGCGGGATAATCCTCGGGATCGGTGGCGCGGCCGCCCTTGGGCTGACGGACGTGGGTCTTGATCAGCCTGCCCCGGTGATAGATATGCACCAGCTTGCTGTCCACCCTGATCTCCACCCGCTGACCGGGAGGACACAGTGCGGACGGCGCCGAGTACAGCGCCTGCAGGCACTGTATGTGGTGATCGGGATGCACCTTGGCATTGCGCCAGTCTGAGATCTCGTAGGGCTCGCCGTCCCACGGGATCAGGGCTCGGCGCTCCTCGTCCTGGAAGACCACCCATGGCTTCCTGTGGGTGGTGCCGTGAATGCGGAGCCCCGCGACATCGCGGCACCAGCGCTGCGCCTCTGATCGGAGGTGTGGCAAGCCATTGAAACTGCCGCCCTTGAAGAGGCGCTCCCGGACGTACTGGACGCCCCGCTCCACCTTGGGTTTGTCCTTGGGATGCCTGACTCTGGCCGCGTCGGCGATGAAGCCTCGGCGCTGGGAATATTCCAGGAATCCCCGGGTGAGGACTGGATGCAATGCGTCCGCTCCCGCCACCGCTGCCGGGAAATTGTCGATGACCAGATAGCGGGGGACGCCGCCGAAGAAGGCCCAGGCTGATTCCAAGCCAGCGATGACGTCCTCCAGCGTCTGGCCGAAGGTCGGCCAGACGAAGCAGTGCCGCGAGTATCCCAGCACCACGATCAGCGCCCACACCGCGCGGCGGTGTCCCGTGTCAGGATCTTGGATCAGACCCAGCCGGCCGAAGTCCACCTCCGCCACCTCGCCAGGCGGGGTGTCCCCCATCCGCACCGTGGTCCTGCTGCGCCTGCTCCAGTTCCGTTTCTGGATGAAGCGCCGCAGCGACTGGTACGACACCGGGCAGCCGCGACCCAACAGCAACTCATGAATGCGGGTCAACTGCAGCCGGTCGCCGGTGAGCCACTGGTAGACCTGGTCGGCCCACGGGGCAAGCAGGTCCTCGCTGGGCGTCTCCGCCTGACGCGGGCCGGGCTGGCCGATGACCGCCAACCGGCAGAGCTGATCATCGGTGGGAACGGGCCCGTCCCTGGCGATGCCCTCGGCTTTCGCCGCGGTCAGGTACTTGCGCACCGTGTTCCGGGACAGGCCGGTGCCTGATGCGATCCGGCGGTATCCCTCACCAGCCTGCCAGCGCCGGATGATTTCCTGTGTGTCCACTCTGGTAACCTCCCGGTACGCCATCGCCACACCTCAATCTCTGAAGTGCAACAATGGTCGCCCCTCCGGCTCCCAGAGTGGGTCATAGACCCTGTCAATCAGGGGTCAATGACCTTGTCAATTTTCCGTTTTACCGGGTCAAAGATCCTGGCAATTCACACGCACCGTGAGTTGGCCCCTGGCCCCAGCATGGCGCACCCGCCCCACCGTTTCACGCAGGAAGTGGGCGCCGCCCCGGGCGGTGTTGGCGCGGCCTTCGCGCAGCCGGGACATCAACAGGTCGCCGGTGCCGGCGGCGACAGCCAGCTGCGGGTGATTGCCCCGCTTGCAGGTATAGCCGTGGTGGCGTGCCCCTCCTAGTCCAGTCCGTAGGTCTCGCAGATGGTGGAGTCCAGGTCGATGGTCAACGGAGAATCGCCGGGTCCGGCACCGGCAGCCCAGGCCCGGGCCAGCAGTTCCCGGCTCACCCGGTCGAGTTGACGGACGTGGCCCCACCGGAAGCTGCGCAGGAACGTCCCCAGGGTGGAGGGCGCTTTGACCATGCACCCCAGCACCGAGGAGGTCCGCCCTGCACGCAGCGCATCGGCGTCGTCAATGCAGTCGCCGCCCGCCAGCGTCAGCATCTTGTCTCCCGCGTTCGCCCGCCCCGGCGCATCCCCGAGGTCGAGGTGACGGTCAACGAGTTCACGCAGGCCCACGTGCTGGGCCAGGGTGGCCGGCAGGAGCAGCCCGGCATTGTTGACCAGGCGGTGGTCGTCGAAGGCTATTTGGATGCGGTCGGGGTGCTCAAGTGGTAGCATCTTGGGTGCTCTTTTTCTGGGACTGTTTTGCTGTTACAAAACCATTGTCCCAGATTCAAAAGAGCACCCTCTTGCTACTTCAGGACGCTAACCTGACGCCCTCCTTCGGTGGATTCGGGCTAAGTTGATGTTGCTGGTTGGCAACTGGATGAGCGAGAAATACTATGGGAAGATGTATGCCAAGTCCCAGAACATTCGCGGTACGTTGGGGGCCAGCTATGACCGGGCGCTGTCGCAGGTTGACGTCCTGGTGATGCCGACGACCCCGATGAAAGCCCACCGGTACGTTCCCAATTTGAGACCCCACGGCGCCGTCAGCCACGGATGGAACATGCCGAACAACACAGCCCTATTTGACATGACCAGCCATCCGGCCATTACCATCCCTTGTGCCAAGTGTGTGGGCCTGCCGGTAGGCCTGATGCTGGTCGACCGACATTTCGAGGACGCACCCTGTTCCAGGCTCCCACGCTTTCGAGCAGCACGTGGACTGGGAGACACTGTAGCCGATGGCCATTCTCAGGCGGCGCCTTTCCCGTATCCTCTCTACCGTCCGGGCGTTAGACGCCCTTGGGAAGGGGTGCGCTGAAGAAGGGGAAGTCGCCCAAAGCTCCCTTGAGGCGCTCTCCGAAATGGCACACGTAGCTGTAATTGGAGCTCTCTAATGCACCCCGCAGGCAGGACGGCCACCAGGATTCTCTATTCCCGGCCGCTCGGCCTGTTCTAACCGCCTTGGTTTTGCTTGTGGAACATGCTACATCGTCATTTCCGGTTCGCCGCCGGAGACCGCTGATGTTTGGCCTCACGAATGTCGGGCACTCTCCGGGGCGATGTCTGGAAGAGGCGGATACGTTATTCACCCTCCGAAATGGGCGCTGTATTGTTGAATAGAGCGACTCATACCCCTTACAGGTATGTCATTGCGGGCCTGTTGTTGTTGTGCTACTTCTCCGGGGGCCTCAACTTCGCAGTAGTAACCCCGCTGTTCAAGCTGATAATCGCCGAGTACGGGATCACTCACGCAATTGTAAGCCTGCTGGTGTCCCTGGTTTCCCTCATCAACGCTTCGGTCGGCCTGCCGGGAGGTATTATCGGTGGGCGTTGGGAAGCTCGGCGGATTTTGCTGTTCAGTTGGCTCTTGATCGGACTATTGGCGCTTTCGCCCCTTGCTCCCAACTTCTGGGTGTTATTGGCGTTGAGGCTGGCCTACGGCGTGGGCTTCGGACTCCAGTTTCCGGCTACCGGACCCTTATTGATGGCTTGGTTCCAACCAAACGAAATCCGTGTGCTTAGCGGCCTCAATATCGCGCTCTTCGGTCTTGGGGTGGCCATTTCGGTAACAACCGTGGTGCCCTTGTCTGACCTGGTGGGCTGGCGGTCCGCCCTGGGAGTATTCGGCGGATTCGCCTTGGTAGGGGCGCTAGTCTGGGCCGTGTTTGCCAGGAGCGCACCGGGCGAAGCCCCGCGCTCCTCCGGAATATCCACCAGGGAAATCTGGGGCACGTTGCGCCATAAAACGTTGGTGCTCGTGATTCTGGCCGATGTGGCGGTTTTCAGCCAATACCAAGCCATTACCAGTTGGCTGCCCGCCTTCTATAACGAGGTCCGGGGGATGTCTTTGGAACAGGCGGGCTTCGTCACCGGTTTGCTCCCTCTGGTGGGGGTAGCGGCGGTCATGGCGGGCGGCATTCTGACGTTAAGGATTCGGTCTCGGCGCTTCTTTCTGATCGTTCCGGGACTGCTGGTTGGGCTGGGAGGACTGGGTGTCGTCCTGATGGAAAGCCACGCCGGTATCTACGTAGCAGTTATCATGCTTGGAATTGGCTCCTGGGCCTTTACACCGACTCTGGTGACAATACCAATGGAGTTGCCTGGGATAACGCCACACCGGTTGGCGGTGGTTTGGGGGGCTTTGGTCACATTTTCCGGAATAGGGATGGCGATCTCCCCGATAGTAGTCGGCGGCCTGAAGGACCTGACAGGCTCTTTCGTGCCGGGCTTACTGATATTCGCGGTCCTTGCCTGGTGGCTGCTGCTTTCGGGGATATTGCTTCCCAAGGAAGATGCCTTGGAGGAGCCGTTGCCGTGTTCCTAAACCAATACCAAGGCGGGATGTCAATGGCGCTGAGAAAGTGGGCCACTGGGGCGGCGTGATCGTGTACCACTGAAGTGATGACTGACGGCAGTAAATCGGTCAGGGTGGAGACATTGAAGGAGCAAGAGGAGACAGCGTTGACGGTGCGCCCTATTCTTCCTCGCGATCGTCTGGAGCTTGAGACGCGACGGATTCCCGGCTGCGCTTGAGCCGGTAGCTCTCGCCGTTCATCTCCAGGATGTGGACGTGGTGGGTGAGCCGGTCCAGCAGCGCTCCGGTGAGCCGTTCCGAGCCGAAGACCTCGGTCCATTCATCGAATGGCAAGTTGGTGGTGACCATGACGGAGCCCCGCTCGTAGCGTTGGCTGAAGACCTCGAAGAGCAGTTCTGCGCCGGTTCTGGAAAGGGGGACGAAGCCCAGCTCGTCGATGATCAGCAGGTTGAGCCGGGCCAGTTGTTTCTGCAAGTTCAACAGGCGCCTTTCGTCCCTGGCCTCCATCATCTCGTGCACCAGACCGGCGGCGGTGGTGAAACCCACAGACATCCCGCGCTGGCAGGCGGCCAGCCCGAGTCCCAGGGCCACGTGGGTCTTGCCGGTGCCGCTGTTGCCGATGGCAATGACGTTCTCCCGGCGCTGGATGTATTCACAGCGTGCCAGTTCCATCACCAGGGCCTTGTTCACCGACGGGATGGCCGGGAAGTCGAGGGTGTCCAGACTCTTCACCGCGGGGAATCGGGCGGCGCGGATCCGCCGCTCCACCATGCGCTGGTGGCGTTCGATGACCTCCAGTTCCGCGAGCCTGAGCAGGTACTGGGGATGATCCACACCCTCGGCGGCGCACAGGGCAGCCATCTTCCCGTACTCTCTCAGGATGCTGGGCAGCTTCAGTTCTTTGAGATGGTGTTCCAATAGCAGCGTCGACCGGTCGTTCATGTCGCCCTCTCCGACAGGAGAGTCATGTAGTCTTGTGTGGAGGTGGTGCTGACCCTGACCCGGGGCAGGTAGGGATAGAGCTCCAGATCCAGCCTGGGCGGCCGTCCCTCCAGCCGGCACAGCACCAGGTGCTTCACTGCGTCAAAGCTCAGCGACCCCAGGTGGATGGCATCTTTCACCGCTGCGTGCACCTCCTGCAGGGAGAAGGTCTCCAGCAGCCTCAGCACCTGCACGTACTCCCGCTTGCCCCGCCGTCCCATCCTGGATTCCAGCAGACGGCGCAGCGTCCCGAACTCATCGGGGAGTTCCCAGCCCTGCAGCGGCGCGGCCTGGTCCAGAGCTCCCGGCTTACGCTCCAACAGCGGCAGGTAGTGGATGGGGTCATAGACGAAGTCGTCGCGGTCATATGCGCGGGGATGCCTGGCGATGACCTCGGTTCCGCAGCTGATCACCACTGCGTCGACGTAGCCCCTTACCAGGACGTCCCGGTATCCGTAGGCCACCGGCACCGAGTAGTCGTTGGTCCTGTACCTGACCAGGGACAGGGAACTCACCCGGCCAACCTGCTTGTCGCACGCGTCGTAGGCCACCGGAGGCAGGGGCAACAGGGCGTCCAGGTCCCGCTCCATCCGCTGGCCGATGGTCTCCGTATGTCCCCTGAGCTGGGCGTCCATTCGCTCCAGGCATCGTTGTTCCAGGTGGGCATTGAGCGCATCGAAGCTTTCGAAGGACGGCACCGGCACCAGGAAGTTGCGGCGCACGTACCCCACCAGGCCCTCTACCTTGCCTTTGTCATTGCCCTTGCCGGGACGCCCGAACCGGTCCTCGAACAGGTAGTGGGACTGCAGCTCGGTGAAGGCCCGGGTGCGTTGACGCCGGCCGTCGCCCAGGATCCGGGCAACAGCCAGCCTGGTATTGTCGTAGAGGATGCCCTGGGGCACTCCGCCCAGAAAGGCAAACGCTGATACGTGCCCGTCCAGGAAGGCCTCGGTGGTCTCAGCCGGGTAGGCCTTCACGAAGCAGCCGTCGCTGTGGGGCAGGTCGATGACGAAGCAGTGGGCCTTACGCTCCACGCCGCCGATGACCACCAGGGCCTCGCCGAAGTCGCACTGGGCGTGTCCCGGCGCATGGGACAACGGCACGAACATCTCCCTGGTCTGACGGCGATTCTCTCTGACGTAGTCCTTGACCGTGGTGTATCCGCCGTCGAACCCGTACTCGTCCCTGAGGCGCTCGAAGATGCGCTTGGCCGTGTGGCGCTGCTTCCTGGGGCGCGCGAGGTCATCCTCCAGGATCCGGTCGATGACGCCGGTGAAGAGCTCCAGCTTGGGCCTCTTTGGCGGAGTCTGTCGCCGGTAGCCAGGAGGCACCGAGTAGGTCAGCATCTTGCGCACCGTGTCCCGGTGCAGACCAAACTCTCTGGAGACCTCCCGGATGCTCTTGCCCTCCACCATCACCGCCCGGCGAACCCGCAGATATACTTCCACCTTGTACATCCGTCACACCATCCAAGGGGTCGGATACAACCCTTATGGATGGCGGCAGACGGTCCAATTTGCAACCGCCGTTTGTCAGCGATTACCCGCCCGCACGGGACAATTTACCTCCGCCGCTTACAAGGTGCCCCGTCGCTCAAAACAGCGCTCAACTGCCTGCTTTAACCCGGGACCGTCGAAGGCAAAAGTCGCGGACAGGGCCCATATATCGTAGAAATCCTTCATCCGGCTGTTTCGAATCTCCAACTGCACCATTGATTCAAACTTTTCAGCGATCGCTGACACCTTTGGATACGTGCGCAGAAAGGGCTCTGGGAGGCCCTCAATAAGTGTGGACAACCTCGCCTCTTCGGGCCCCGGGGTAACAGTGTCACCGAAGCCGAAGTCCACCTGGACGGTGATGCGGGCTGTGCCCAGAAGGGCGCGCATTCTGGCCCGTTGACCGCCGTACCTCTGACCGTCCCGAATCGCCGAGACATCCAGGGTGTCAACGTCGAATAGCAGCCCGTCCTCGGGACACGGTACGTTGCAGATAGTGGACATCGCGCCCCTGACGGTCTCCTCGTCGTTCGCCCCAAAGGCCAGTATGTCAATGTCCCGCGTGGCCCTGTAAGGCTCCTCCATCCACACGGCCAGGAGACTTGCACCCTTCAGGATGCACTGATCCCGCGCCGCGGACGCCCCCAGCCGGTAGAGAAACCGCTCGCACGCGTAGCGAACAAGGTAAAGCTGGAACTCCGTCCCCTCGCTCTTCGCCCTGTTGAGCAGTCGTGCTCTGATTGAGGCTGCGGCGTTGGTGCTCATAGCACCCCGGACTCCAATATCGCTCTGAGGCGGCGGGAGGGCAGAACTTCAAGCATGCGCATCAGGGCGGAGGCGGTTACCTTTCTGTCCCGGAGAGCCTCCACCAGGGCCTCCAGCGCGGCTTCCCGGCCAATGAGGCGCTGGAACCGGAAGCAATCGACTATGGTGCGCACCGGGGAGGTGATGCGAGCGGGCACCTCCTCAAACTTCGTTTCCTGCAGTCCGCAGCTCAAGGCTGCGCCGCTGAACCGGACCAGGTGAATCCCAATGTTTCCGAGGGAAGGGGGTCTCGCCTTGTGAGGAATGGCAATCCAGACCTGCCGTGGGAGTTGGGTGCCAATCTCATGCACCTGGAGAGCTGAGAGGAGACAGACTATCGCGTTGGGAACCCGGGCGCAGACGGAGGCTATCGAGTAGCGCTCAGTGGGCTCGGCGTCGGCAAGACGGTAGAGACCCCAGCCGACGCGCTCGACTGTCTCCTCAGTCTCGAGTTGCCGTAGCCTATGGTAGGGTATTCCCAGTCGCTCAAGTTGGCTTGGACGAAAGAAATTGCCGATGCCGGCTTCGTGAAGGGTGTCCTGATTGAGTTCGACTGGCATACTACATCAATTATGTCGGCAATCAAGTTAATAGTGCCGACATATTACAAAAAAACAAGAAGAAGGTCAATTTGGGCAGTCTGTCGGCATTGTTTTGTCGGCGGAACGGACTGGAATCGCCGGGAAGACACGCAGGCTGTGCCTTCAATCACCGCTGCCCCTTCTTAACTCCTGTAACGTCGCCACCCTGACCGATTTACTGCCGTCAGTCATCAGGCCGGCGGCACACCATTACTCCGCCACAGTGGCCCAATTTCTCGGCGCCATTGACACGGGGTGAGAGATAGGCAACGCCATTCTTGAAACAGCGTAGCTGAAACTCGAAGGACGTGACGTCATGGGGGTCGTCTGTCTTCGCGTTGGCGTAGACCCACGCAAGAAAGCCCACGATGTTGTGGGGGTCGCCGGAGGATTCCAGTGTCCGTCGGAGGTCATCGCCAATATCGGGGGTGGGGTTCAGACTCATGAACTCGCTTATCGTCACGAGGCGGGGCGGGGTGGGGGGCTCCTCGCTTGGGGGGGGTGAGGGAACGGGCCAGTCTGTCCACTTGTAGTAGCCAGACTCTGTAGGGGTCGGCACCGTCCTGAACTAGCTGTTCGATGTGTTCGGGGTTAGCCGCGAACCAAACGTCAAAGTCGTCTTGGTGTTCGGGTGGCACAAGTGGCATGAGCGTCTCTCCTCTTTAAGTCTCAGCTCCCCCTTGAGGTGCGGCTTGCTGGTGGCCGGGGTAGCTAATCCCCGCCCGTTCCAGCCACTCAAAGGAGGAGACACTTCCATTTAATAGGATTTTTCGAATCCGCAAAAGATGTTGATTTGTCATCCCCCTGAAGGCCCCAGCCGAGGACAAAAGAAAAAGCCCCTGCATTGGCAGGGGCCTTTTTAGTGGGGAAGTGAGTGGGTATCAGTCGCAGACGTAATTGGCCCAAGCCTGCATCAGTTCCCTGCGCTGGCCTAGCAGGTCGCTCCTCATGTACGCCTGTTCGGTGCTGGAGCCGATGCTGTGGGCCAGAGACGCCTCACAGACCGCCCAAGACGCCCCTGAACACTCCGCAGCCCAATCCCTGAAGCTGGACCTGAAGCCGTGGACGGTGGCGTCAATTTTAAGCCGCCTCAGTATCGCCAGCAGGGTCATGTCAGACATGGCCTTGCCCGACCTCGGCGCGGGGAAAATCAGGCCCTCGGGGCCACTGAAGGCCCACGCATCCCGCAGCAGCTCCATGGCCTGATCCGACAGTGGTACGCGATGTTCCCGTTCGGCCTTCATCTTGGCCGCTGGGATGGTCCAGGTGGCCGTCTCCCAGTCGATTTCACTCCAGTCGGCATTGCGGACTTCTCCGGACCGCGTGGCGGTCAGCACCGCCAGCCGGAAAGCCAGTTTCGTCAAGGGATACGCAGTTGACAGGCTCACCTTCCGCAACACGGCGGGAACATCGGCATAGGGCAGGGCCGCATGGTGTTCCCTCATCTTCCGCTGACTGGGCAGCACCTTTAGCAGATGTTTTCCCGCTGGATTGTCCCCCCGATGCCCCCTTGCGACCGCCCAGTCAAAGACGGTCTCGCACCTTTGCCTAAGACGGGACGCAGTTTCGTGTTTGACTATCCAAAGCGGCTCCAGCACGTCCAGAACGTGAGTGGTGGTGACCGAGCCAACGGGCATGTCGCCGATGACGGGAAAAGCGTAGGTTGCCAGTGTGTTGCGCCACTGGTTGGCGTGCTTGTCGTTTTTCCAAGTGGGGCGGCGCATCTTTACGACGGCGGCGGTGGCTTGGGCAAAGGTGGGAACAGGGGCAGGACTGCCCTGAACTTCCAGCCGTCCCTCTCGGGCGTCTTCCCTCAGTCCCGCTGCGGCCTTTCTGGCGTCCTTCAGGCTCACCTCCGGGAAACTGCCCAGGCCTCGCATTGCCGCCCGACCGCCGACCTGACCGCGCCATACCCAGCGTCGGTTGCCCTTAGCGTCAATTTTCAGCGCCAGCCCGTTTCCATCGGCGTAGGTGCCGGGCTCCGTCAGTTTGGGTATCGCCTGGGCGTTCAGCGCCCTCTCCAGTACCTTGGGCATGTCCGTCCCCCCCGATTTTTTGTATATGCGCTCCTGTGTTGGATATTGTATCCAAACCGCGTATACAAATAAAGATGGCCAATGAGGGGGATGACTGGCTGTCATCCACTCTGTATACAAAAAATGTATACAAAAAAGGGGGATGACTGGCTGTCATCCCCACAGTTTGTAGCTACGATTGAGGTTTTCTGGCGGAGGGAGTGGGATTCTAATTAATTTATTATCAAAGCTATTATGGCTCCATATTGCCCAAAGTGTTAGATTTTCCCACATTATTTCCCCCTCAGTTATCGGGCCGATGTGGTACGTATTGGGACTACGTGGACGGTCGCGGTGAGCGGGTCCATATGGTACGTATGGGGACCACCCTCTGGGGTGCCGTGCCGCTCTTATCAAAGACTTCATTGCCAGTTCCGCACGGAGCCTCCACCTGATTGCCCAAGCTCCCGGAGGGCCACGAACCGACGAGCCCCCTGTTTGGCGGAATCTTGGTTCCGTAGTTTCAGCGAGTATTACGAACACGCTGATCTCTCACAAAATCCTCGTTTTGGAGTACACCGCCGATGATGAGCTGCCGGCGAGCTTCTCCTTGCTCAATACGCTGATCGGCCTACACTTTTCTTCTGGGCTTCGATTCCCCTCCAGCATGCGTAACACCTACTACGTCAATGCTCCAGGGGTTCTCCTATTCAGGTACGGCCCTGCAATAATGGACCACATTCCTGTCCCCGAGCCACCGTGAAGCAGTTGACGGCCAAGGCGCCCGGACCTCCATCATTCTGCTTGTCCGCCAAGTAGCGGAGGGGGTCGATGGGTTAGTACGCCGCACGGTCCCGCAGTGTGTGGGTCGTTTCGGGCTCGTTCTGCCGGTGGATGGTGCGCCTTGTGGAAGCCATTGCGGTCGGCCCCGCTGGGGCACGAAATGTGTCCTGCCTTGCCGGGATGGCTTCGCGGCAACAACCATGGCTACGGTGCCATTGTGCCCCTGTAGAGCGCCGGAAATCACCAACCCCACCCCAAAAAGCCCCTCATAGGTCAGCATCTGTAGGCAGGCCGACCGGGAACACCGGTTGCGCCGATAGCCACGGCAATGCCTGTGGAAAAGTGGCGGAGATTGATTAAGCCGCCGTTACGATCACCGTGCTGACGTTGACGCCGCAACCTCAGGTCCCGGTTCATTCGTCCGCTTCCCATCTGTCGATTACTCCACATAGTCCTGCTGCATCAAAGCCAGCAACATTAGTCAACGGCCCCCCGGGTTTCAAGCAGGGTCGACTAACAACGCTTGCCCCGGGAATTGCCAATGTTCCTTCGGTGCCGCTGACTATGCGTCCCTCATTTCGTTGACCAGCGCTTTCTGGGCATCGCTGGGTCTATCGAGCACCCCTGCATGCCTCGCTTTCTCGAGATTTCCAGCACGGGCTCCGTGTAGGGATCGCCGAGAATGGGTCGTGCTCCAGGGCTGTTTAGTTTCTGCGCGAAAGGGAAATCTCTTATGTTTGGACTGGTACCATTTTTGTATGGACCACAAGGTTAAGTCTGCAGGAGGTTTTCACATGACCACCCAAGGGGACCACCCACTGACCCCTCAAAAACGGACTCGTCAGGAACAGCAACGGATCCGGCGGATGAGCCAGAGGATCTGCGGGATTTGCAGACGCGGTGCGGATCAGATGACCGATTGGGGGGAGCAGACAGTTGCCATCTGCCGCGAGTGCCTGGTCGTGAAAAATGCCCTCCGGAATTCGCCAATTCATATTGGGGTCGAGCACTTACTAGAAGCAGCCTTGATCCTGGTTCAGAAGGAGGGTTATCCGTACGAATTCACCGCCGTTGAGTTGGAAAGAGCACAAAAAGCACTTTATAAATGCCTTGAAATCTGCGTTGGGCTACTCAGACCAGAGCGGATAGAGATCAGTGAGGAGGAGGTGGAACTCCGGAGCGCGAGGGAGTCGGAGGAACTCGAGGAATATCTGCTTGGCCGCAACGGTTAAGCGGTCGGATTGAGGAGGTCGGGATGAACGAAATGGAATTGCTGTCCTGCTGCCCGATAATCACTGTGGAGCACGCCGCAGTCGGCATGGAAGTACATGAAAAAACGGCGCTGCGCCGGTTCGGCAAGCTACGCGACGCTGGCCGTGCCTCGTTTCACGTCGTAGGGCGTGGCGGGCACTCCCGGCAGTGCTGGTTCCTGACAGCTCAGGGGGTAATGGACCTGTTCCCTGATTCCTATGATGTCCCCTGGTGGCTGACGGAGTCCGGTCTCAGGACTCTGTGGCCGCGGGTCGAACGGTTGCATGCCCTGTACCGTGTCATGTTGAACCTGTTCGCCGGTGTCGGCAGGGTCTGGCATGCGGAGGAGGAGCCGCCACGGTTGCTCGATGTTCACTGGCTGAGGGGTCCGCTCCGCAAGGGCCGGGAAGCCAGTGCCAGCGGGTTCTTCTGGGCGGTCTTCACATACGAGCGCGGTATTCGGATTTTTCCGACATACGGAGGAAAGCAGCTGCTTGAATCGGCGATAATGGATAAATGGAAGAACCGTGAGTTGGGCTTGGCCACGTACTCCCGCTCCGAACACGAGGAGCGACAGCGGGGTTACCATGACAAGCCCGATGACCACTTGGATTACATCACCTGGCCATCGGGAATCCTCGTGATAGGGGACGATAATTTCTCGCTTGAAATCGCCCGCAGGATTCTGCCCAGAGACGGGTACCGCGGCGGTAGCCAGCCATTTCTCTTCGTCAAGGCCGGCGCTTCGAGCGGCATTGCCGAGGGTGTCGTTAGGCCCAGACCATACGACCTGGCGGTGAGCGTGCCTCCGTACGCTCGTTCAAGGTTGCTGAGACTGCCGCTTCCCAGTCCTGGCGATGAAGCCGTTGGCGCGGAAATCTGGAGGCGGCCTCTGGTGCCGTCCACAATTGTGGACTGGCTTGACTGCGACATTCACAAGAGCGACGTGCCGCCGAAGCTTGGTAATCCCCTCCGCGTCGGCAGGCCTGGCGGAAAAGATCGTCCGGAGGAAATTCTTGGACAGGCACTGCTGGCAAAGATCGTGGAATGGGTGGCAGAGTGGTCGGGCCTGACCGTAAAGAACCTTGCACGACTGACAGGCACGAAAGGGAAAGTCGTCAAAGAGGAATGCCGCAAGCTGGTCCAAAAGGGGTGGTTACAGGAACACGGCGGAATGTTGTATCTGGGTGAGGCGGGAATTGCCTACGTGGCGAGGCGGGACAGGGTTGCGATGGATAAGGTGAGGACCCGGGTGGACAATGATATTAGAGAGGACAACTTGGAGGTGGGATCCAATCGCAATCACACCAAGGCAGTGAACCTGACGATGATACGTGCTCACGAGACCGGCTTTCCCGTGTGCGCAGGGTGGCGGGTGTTGAAGGACTATCCCGAATTTGGTACCCAGCTCAAACCCGACCTAGCGATTCTGGCACACTCAAGACTGGGTGAAGGCATTTATTTCATCGAGGTGGAGCTGACCGCCATATACACAGGGGTGGTGAAGGACAAACTGGAGCCGTATGCCAAAGTCAACGGATGGGATTCCGCGGATGCGTTGGTCCACACGGTGACAGCTAACCGAACGACCTCTCTGGACTACGTCGATTTCGCCAGGAGCCGCGTGATCTTCATTACCAAAACCGCTAATGCGGAAAGGCTGTTCCAGCGGCTGGGCCGGGGGCTCCCAATGCTGACCACCACATTGAGCAAGGTGCGGGGCGGAAGGCTGGAGGGTCTGGAAACCGTTTGGTGCCTGGACGGTGTACCTCAGGCGCTGTGGCCCCCCCAGTAATACCTGGCGAATAACTCGAGGAGTACCCACGGTAATTCGGCCATCCGGGCGTCCGGTTGAAGACCATCGCCGCACTCATCCCGAGCCGCGGCGATGGCTCACGGGGAGGTGTTTGAAGAGGACATTTCGGCGGACGTTCGACGTTGCTTGCGGACAATGGCCGCACACGCGGGGATAGGCCCGCCTGACTGATTCGCACAACCGGTGTTCTGACTGCCGGATGTAACCGGGGGACAGAGCAGACCCTCTGCCAACTGTAGATGACCGGCTGCAACAACGCTGCCTCCCAAGGGCAAATACCCTCCGCCAGATGGACTGTGGATTAGGCCCTCTCCGGGCCGGATGTATTTTGCCACCGGCGCTCCCACGGCGCACAGCCAGCCACCGGCACCGGGGGAGTCGAATCGGACGCCAGGCTGGTAAACTGGTCGGGTCAATGACCCCTACCGTGTCTGGTGGGGAGAATGGCGCCATGAAATCGTTGTGGGGCAGGCCCACCGGCACGGGAATGGCCTCAACGGTGCTGCTGCAATGCCTGCCGTCCTTGTCCTGTTTTACTGTGGTGGGTAGGAGACGCCTCCGGAATCTGCCACAATCGCCACCGCTGGAGCTACGGCAACGATAGCGATGGTGGCCAAGGCCGCACCTACGTCAGCGGGGCTACCGGCGGTGTCATAGCCCGCTATCAATCAGCATGGAGCCGACTTGTCCACTGGGGCCCTGGTCGTGGTTGACGAAGGCCGAAGCCGGGTTCGAGTGTTGCCTATATGAGACCACGTGCCGTGCGTTGCCATTCAAGGAGGACGCCAGCGACGAATAAGGCGCTGCACAAACGTAAGACGGTACAACCGGGCGGCAAGCCGGCAATTGCAGTGGTGGTGGAAATCTAATGAGAATCGGCGGCGTGGATTTCCCGGAGCCGCTGCTGAACGCCCTGCGCGACAGGCGGTTGGTGGTCTTCGCCGGCGCTGGCATCTCCATCGCTGGGTGACAAATGCCATTCAATGTCGACCCTCGCCGGCGACCCTCGCCGCGCCAGGGATCCGTTCAGCCGTACGGCGGAAGCAGTTGTCCGAGCCACGGCGGCTGGCCACACCCGCCAATGGCACCATGGCCAACAATACTAAATGAACTAACGGGAGTTCACTGGCTGCCAACGGCGATAGACCCGCGCACGCAGCCTGGTACCGGGGCAGCGATACCCGTTGCCTTATCCTTGTCTGACCGGAGGACATACCCGGCACACCATGTCGTGGAGCCCCCGTTTGTTTACTGTGGGGAGTCTCCCCTGTCCTCATGCCCAAGAGCGGAGTCAATCCGTGGATGAATCGCGGGCGCACCCTCAAGGCTCTTCACGGTCGTCGAGAGGTCTCCCAAAGCACCATCCACAGAGCACTCGCACATCATCGGCCCCTCCCGGTGAGTGGTGTCAATTTCTCCTCAGAATTGGTGGCCAAGCACCACGGGTAGCGGCCGGCCGAGATAGGTCTTTGGTAGCCGTGGTTGAGCAACACGGCCGACCCCGCGGAGCAATCTGCCTGCGTCGACAGTGTCCTCGAACTCATCAAGATCAGTGCGGCCGACTTGACACCGAAGGTGGTGTCGCCGGATAACCTCCTACTTTGGCGGTCCACTGCCGTGGGCCATATTCAAGTAGGGCGAGGGCTCTGGAGCTTAAAGTGAATGAAAACAGTGCTGGAGTTGAACTTGGCCGGTCGATACGCTGCAGGCGTCGACTCGATCAACTCACATCGCTGAATGTAGGACATATGGTCGGGTTCGTTCGGCTTCAGGGCTTGAATCTGTCTGGCTTCAACGCGTGAGGCCTGGCCGGCTTCGGGTCTTGAAGCTGGTCGGACTTCAACACGTGAAGCCTCCGGGAGTGGGTGCGGAAAAGGTGCGTTTTTGGGGGGCCAAAAAGGGATTAGTTTAGTCGTAACGTGAACGGGAAATTCCGGGATACGGGTGCGTTTATGTCGGACGCAGAGTGAGCAGCAACCCTCCTGGGGGGTCTATTAACAGTTTAGGTTCAGTACTAGTAGTCCGAAATCATTGTAATGATGGGTTGATTGGTACGGGGCCGTGGCCCGGACGAACTTGGTTCACGGAAACGATGGCCAAGCAATCCGGCGTTTCACCCGCCATTTCAAGGATGTTGGTCTACTAGCGAAAATTTCCGAACCCGGGTGCACCGCCCATGGCGGTCGACAAACACGCTATCGGGGGGTGGGAAGGGCGGTTTGTCAGCGCCCCTCTGTCCAATAGTTTCGGCGTTCGCGTCCACGAAATGAGGCCAGCCAACCTGCGTGTCACTGTGCCGATTCGAGCCAAGCATCGCCCTTTCGTTGAAAGGGAGGCGGGTGACCACCAACTCGTAGTGTTGACTGAAGACCCCGCAGGTCAACTCCACTCAGGTGGGGGGAGAGCGCAGGCCACACCTTGATGAAATTTCCCACGTTGAGCGGGGTCTTTCATGACGGGCCTTCATCAGCCCCGTTTCCATTGATGCTATATTGCCAAAATCCGCCATGTCCCCCTTTTTGTTGTCGGCCGGTTTTAGGAACGAGGCAATGTTGGCCTTGCGGACGCCGCCGTTGCTGACGGCGGGGTGGTTTGTAAGCGGCGGCGCTGAAGCGGACCGCTGGGGCGGAGGATTGCTTACAAACGTCAGCCCGAGTGGCCCAACTGCTTGGCGCCATTGGCATCCCGCGGTTTCCAATTGGCCGGTTCTATGCAGTGGACACTTGCCGGATGAAAGTTTACGAGTTCAAGGTCGGTGTCGGCCCTTTATCCGTGTCGAGTCTCTTTCGGACTGGACCACCACGCGGCGTGGACTCACTCGCACCATCAACTGGTTCAGATGCCCGATTTCGAACACCGGCGGCACGGGCTGGTTTCGGGCTGTGCCGAACCGTTGACGTGCCAAGGAGTCCCGGTCCAATTCGGGCCAGCGGGTTGCCCCCTTCCAGATGTCGTTGAACCTGGAGTGGGGCTCGCCGGTGGCGGTCAGCACGAGCAGGTGTCTCGCCCTGGTAAAAGCCACGTAGTGGCGACGGGCCTGGTCGAGCTCCGCGACGCGTTCCACAGGCTCCCGTGGGCGTTCTCCGAAAAATTCCGTGAGGTTACGGCCCACACGGTCCGTGTCCAGGTCTGCCGCGTTCAGCGACCCCACGGCCACCAGGTCCCACTCACGCCCCTTGGCCTGGTGGATGGTGGTCACCAGCATCTCGTCGCCCGCATGCACGCGGACGTGGCCGGCGGGTTCGCAGCGAGCCGGTACGCCCGCCGCCTCCAGGCCGTCCAGGTAGGGGCCGCTCACCGCATCCTTGACACTGTGCAGCAGCAGCGCAGCCTGTCCGTAGCCCGCTATGACTCCTTTGCATTTCAGAAACCTGAGCAACTCGCCCAACCTGAGGCCCTCATCCCGGGCATCGAGACCTTGCACCGCGATGACGGCGGGATAGTCCCGATGGGTGTGCGGGGCGGCGGGCACGATGTCCTTGGCGTAGCGGAAGGGCTGGCTCTCAGCGTTCCAGTCGGCGGCGTTGTCCATCCATCTGCCGACGGCCGCTACTATGCCGCAGTGGGCCCGGTAGTTGGTGGTGAGCTCCACCACGAGGCAGCCCGGAAACCGGCGCGGGAACTCCAGCAGGTTGGCGACACTGGCGCCCCTGAAACGGTAAATCGACTGATTATGGTCGCCGACCACGGCGATGTTGCCGTGCGTCTCGGCCAGCCTGCTCAGGATGCGCAGCTGAATCCATGAGGTGTCCTGGAACTCGTCGACCATCAGATGCCGCACTGCTTCGTCTGCCCGGGCGGCGACGTCGCCGTCCCGCAGCATGCGTTCGGCCCACACCTGCATGTGGGCGAAGTCCAGCGTGTTGGTTTCCAGCAGCAGATCGCGGAAGCGGCGGAGACAACGCCCAAGGGCGGCGATGAAGGGACGTTCGGAACCGGCGAGGACCTCCGGGTCGATCATCTCGTCGCAGATGCGGTCGAAGTAGCGTGCAGCCTCGGCCACCGTGTGGACCCCGTCCCGCCACCCGCGCCCGGAGAGTATTTCCCAGTCGGGGCCGAAGATGGCGTCGAACTCCTGGTCAAGGAGCAGGTGTTGCTCCCGCTCGTCCAGGACCCGGTAACCGGGCCGCAGGCCTGCCAGGCCAGTGTGGGAAGCCGCCAGCAGCCGGTGGCACAGGCTGTGTATGGTGGCGATGCGCACGCCGGAGGCTGGTCCCGCGATACCACAGGCCTGCGCCGACGCGGCGAATCGCTCTCTCAGTTCCACCGCCGCGTCCCTGCCGAAGGTGCAGAGCACCAACTCATCGGGAGCGGTCTCTCCCAGGAGCAGCAGGTTGACCGCCCTGCTCTCGATGCAGCGAGTCTTGCCGGAACCGGGTCCCGCCACTACCAGCAGTGGGCCGTCGGTATGGCCGACGACCTCTCTCTGCCGGGCGTCGAGCTCCGGGCGCAGGCGTCGTATCATGGGTGCGATGGTCATGGGTCTCCTTGGTTTCCGGGATCCCTTGGTGAATATGTGGTACGGGGGACTGGCGTGGGGCTTCAGGCGATGACCGGAATCTCATCCGGAAAGCCTGCGGAGGGACCGGCTGTTGTGTGTCCGATCCCTGCCGCAGGGATTCAGTTGCCCGAAGAATTGGAAATTCCCTGCAGGAGTACGGCTAAGCTTCGGGCATCTGGATTTTCCCGTCTTCGTCCGTTCCCGTATGGATGTGCTGCACCACCAGCTTGCCCACGTGCTGGATGTGGAAGGTGGCGGAGCCTAACTGGGGCTGCCCATCCATAATGAAGTCCTGTTCCTGGTCCAGGGCGGGGTTCGGCGCCGGAGGGTCGCCGGAGGGCATGCCTCCGGGCGACCGGTACTGGAGTTCGAAGACTCGCCGGCACTCGTTTTCCGAGTGATAGGGCCTGGGCGGACGCTCGATTCCCAGCTGCTGGGCGATGCGCTCCAGGTCCTCCTGCAGGTTGTTCAACCCCCAGATGATGTTCACATGGTGATGGTTGCGGGCCGCCCACTCAATTTGTTCGTCGCGCTCCATGTCCGGGAAGACCAAGACGCCGACCACGAAACCGTAGTAGCCGGTGGCATCTTCGATGGCGTTGTGCATTTCGATGCATCCCTCCTCGGTCTCCTCCAAGGGAGATTGCACCTGGACCCAGCTGCCGTCCGGCTTCAGTAGATACCACTTGCCGTCGCTATCCAGCCTGTAGGTTCCGCCCTTGACCTGCAGGGCGAACCGGCCCCGCCGGTCCAGCCAGAGGGCGAAGTCCAGTTGCCTGCCACCTTCGCGGCACTGGAACTCATAGATGGCGTGTCCGTTGATCGGCAGATTCTGCAGAGCGTCGAACACCCGGGCCTCCGCGTCCTTCTTGGGATCCTGTAGGCGGTGTGCCGGAAATTCCCCTGGGTTCATCCTTATTGCCATGATTTCTCCTCGTGTACGTTGAATAAGAAAAACCGCACCTGCGGTGCGGCCTTGACGGTGACCAGTTTCCTTGCTGTCCGCTTGACTAACTACATATGCATTCTCCTCCCAGACCTGTGGCTTTCCTGAAGCTAGTGCCAGTGTTCTGGGTTATGTGGGACGAAGCCACGGTTTCCCTTCGGGAAACCAGACTCCACTACCCACACAAACACCTTCATCTCGTCCTGTTATTCGCGCCTGCACTTTGTACAGGCCTGTTCACACCGGCAGGGCATAACAGATTTCTACTGAACCCCGCTAGACAGACCAGCCATCACATTGTCTTTTAAGGAACCAGCAACCGGTATTTCTAGTGGCCCCACAGCCTTCTTGCGCTCGATGGTCCCCTTCGTGACAAACTGGTACGCAATTCCAGTGGTATCTTCTTCACCGAGCAGTACAGCGAGAAATGAGGCTCGTTCACCGATACCAGCGTGCTCTTCGAGGATCTGGGCCGGAGCCCGGTCCCCACCTGGCCTCCGCCGTCCTTTCCGCCCTGACGGGCCTCTCTGATGAACAGAATCCGACTGGCTGCCCCGAGTTCGATAGAAGCAAGTTGCGCTTAGTCCTCTCCATCACGGAGCGCGGCTACGTCTGGGATGAGTGCGACGTCGGCCTCACCGCTGTTGTCGACGGCGACAGCATGCGCCTCTACGGCTCCAGGGCCTACGTGTTCGACGAGGGGAATACCCGCCATTTTCTGATCGCGGACCGCCCCGAGGACACGGAGGACGTCGGCCTTGTCGTGGCCCCCGCCGATGCCTCCGATGTCCACAGCCGGGGGATGCAGGGCTTCGCCGGGAACCTGGCCGAGGTGCGCTTCGACAACGACGCGTTCCTTTCGACAGGCTCAGGACTGGCGGATAGCGGGGTTCCAGTCGGTAACATCGCCGGCTGTAGCCTAGCAGCCTGTCTGAGAAACAATGTTCTAAACGTATCTCGTCATCAACAAAGTTAATTATTCCGATAACTGTTTTGTTGGAGCCTATTAGTCACCAATAAGATTAGGAAGTGGCGCTTTTCGTCTCCAAAATCTAATCCTCGGACACGCTGCTAGCTGTCTACAAGATCTACGTCGATTGCGGTCTCATACGCATACAGTTCGGCATGCCCATCGGCTGCTTCCAGCGCAGCAGAACCAAGTCACCAACCGAGTATTACAAACGACGGATTGCCAAATAGGGTGCCTGACCCCTCGTATTCGGCCACGGGCGAGCTATCGCAGTGGGTTCATGGCAGTACGTTGTCAGGTTCGAATTGTTCGCAAAATCACGCCTCCAGATAGACGTCGTTGTAAAACGAGCCGAGTGCATTCTGTCACCAACGAAGCTGCCCGAAGAATCGTGATGTTCAGAATGATCTTGGATGCGGCCAAGGAGCAATACGAGGTGAGTGACCGGATGCTCCAACACCGATTGAACGTGAGCGGCGTCCGAGTTCAGCGTCAGCGAGGTAGATATTGATCAGGCCCCACCTTGATCTTCCCTGTTCAGCTAGGCTTGAGGCGGCTCCTACAGGGGCAGTAACCTGCCAACTTCCCGGAGCCTGCGTCGGCGTTGTTGAGCGTCAGGAAGCAGGCCGGAAACCTGAGCCCAGTATTCCGCAGAATGACTGCTGACTTTCAGGTGGGCCAGTTCGTGAACGACAACGTACTCAGCGAGTTCCGGTTGGAGCATCACGACACGCCAGTTGAGGCGGAGGGTGCCGTCGGGGGCGCAGCTGCCCCAGCGCTGTCGCTGGTCGCGAATCAGCACTCCCAGCGTGTCCGGCCAGCCCATGCGTTTCCGCCACTGTTCGGACGTCCGGGGTAATCGCTGTGCGGCCCGCTGTCGGTACCATTGAACAATCGCCTTCCGGATCTCCTCGTAACGCTTGGATTCGTCCAACTCAAAGGGCACCGCGATTCGAAAGCTCCAGTGATCGAACCGGACCTCGGGCAAGGGCACATCTACCTGCCCGACAATCAGACGGACGTTGCGGCCCAGGTAGGGCAGTGTTTCTCCGCTGACGAAGCGTTTCCTCGACACTTGAATAACTGCATCTGGATCCTGCCGGAGAATCCAAGGTGCCCGCTTTCAGACGATGGTTTCGAGTTTTGAGTGCGGGGTGTTCCAGGGTGCAGCTACGAGGACGCGGCCGCCGTCCATCGTTATCTGAACGGTCTTCCTGCGGCGCCCGCTCCGGTGGACATCGTATTCGATGGTGGCGTCGCCGAACTGAACCCGGCCAAGTTCAGCCAGACTACACCCTGCTCTTGGCCAGTTGGACGATCCGGTTGGCGAGTTCGTCCAACTGGTCCTCGTCATTTCGCCCTGTGGCGCGGAGGTTGCCCTTCACGTCCCGGCGCATCTGCCGCTGGACATCATCGTTGGACTGCCACTCGATGACAGCGTGTCCGGCGAGCACTTCCTCCACCCTCAGAGCGACATCCCGCATGTTGGCATCCACATCGATGACATAGGAGCCGGTATCCTGCCGGGCCTGGCTCTCCTGGTCGCCCTCTCCGGACGGCTCTCCCAGGATTTCGTATATCGCCAGGGACACCGGGGACAGGCCATGGCGGGCGGCCAGGGTGGCCTCTTCGTGGACATCCATCTGGAGTACCGCCATCTGGCGGTAGGCTTCGGCGGTGTCGATCAACTGGGAGCGCATCTGCTCGATGATGCGGGCGAGGCGCTGGGAGAGCCGCTCGTAGAAGACCGGGTTCTGTTCCAGCCGCTCATGTATCTGGGCCCGAATCGCATGCTCCATGACCGGGGCCCGGGCCTCGGCATGGGGCAGGTGGGCTATCTTCTCCTCGAAGTCCTGGTCCAGGATGGAGACAGGCTTCATCATTTCGCGGACTTCGGCGCTGATGCGCTGGTCGATGAGCTGCTTGACCTTGGCGCCGATGTCGGTCCAGTTCACGTCGGCGTTCTCGCGGAGGAGGTGGGCGCGGATGTAGGAGCGGATCAGCGTGAGCCGGGCCAGCCGGTCGACGTAGGGCAGGGCGCGCGGGTCGGGCAGCAGCCCGTCCATCAACCGGGAGAACTGGCTATAGTCGGCGTTGAACCGCTCGAACATGTGGGCCTTGAAGTTGCCCTCGGTGCTGGCGTCGGGCGCGATGACCATGACGCACGCCCAGATGTCGCTAGGCTCCAGCCCCTTGAAGTGGGACTCGGCCCGGACGGCCACGACTTCGATGACCGTCGCTGGCTCCTCCTCCAGCATCGGCATGGTGTCCTGCACTTCGGCCCACTCGAAGCTGGCCAGTGCCTGCTCCAGGTCATGGGAGATGCCGCAGTAGTCAACCACAAGGCCGTGGGTCTTCTCGGTCGGGGTGCCGTCCTTTTCGTGGGAGAAACGGCGGTTGACGCGGGCAATAGCCTGCAACAGCCCATGCTCGCGCAGCGGACGATCCAGGTAGAGCACCTGCTCCAACGGCGCGTCGAAGCCACTGAGGAGCATGTCGACCACCACCAGCACCTCCGGCTCGCCGTCCGCATTTTTGAAATCGTTGGTGATTTGCCCCTGGTCCAGTTCCCTTGCGACCTGGAACTCGGGGCCGTCGTTGTGGCCGGTGGTGATGATGAGGTAAGCGCTCACGCTGCAGCCCCTCAGCTGTTCGGTGTAGCGGAGGGCGGCGGCCCTGCTGGGAGCGACCACCTGCGCCTTGAACCCGTTGGGACGCACTTGTCCCTGAAGTGCTGGGCAATGTCCAGGGCGATCATCTGGATGCGCTCCATGGCCTCGGCCACCGTCTCCCGGTAGGCGTACCGGCGGCGAATCTCCTCGCGCACACTGTCCGTTTCCTCGCCGAACATGGCGTCGAACAGTTTGTCCAGGGTGTTCGGCTCCTCGATGTGCAACTCGGGCAGGCGCGCCTCGTACCAGATGGGCACGGTGGCGCCGTCGGCCACCGACTGCGGGATGGTGTAGGAGTCGATGAGCGGGCCGAAGCGCTACATGGTGCTGCGGCCGAAGCCCTTGTCGATGGGTGTGCCGGTGAAGCCGATCATCACCGCGTTGAGCAGCGCCCGCGACATCAGGCTGCCCAGCACGCCGTACTGGGTGCGGTGGGCCTCGTCGACCATGCTGAACACGTTGCCCGAGTCGTTGAGCATGTCCAGCTTGCTGTCGTTCGCGGTCAGCGCCTCCTGGAACTTCTGGACGGTGGTCATCACCGTGCGGCCTCCGCCCTGGCGCAGGACGGTCTGGAGGTCGAGGGGTTGAGCGCGGTTGGGCGTCCCTCTGCGGCGTCGGGCGCGGCGCTCCTCCGGCTCGGGACTTGAGCGGTCCATGCGCTCGGGCGCGGGGAAGCCGTAGCGCCGGAAGGTATCGGAGATCTGCTTGTCCAGCTGGGTGTGGTCGGTTACCACCACGATGTCGGCGTTGGCCAGGCGCGGCTCGCGGCGGACCCTGGTGGCCAGCCACAGCATTGTCAGCGATTTGCCCGACCCCTGGGTGTGCCAGACCACGCCGCCTCGCTCCTCGGCCTTGGTTTCCGACAGGATGCGGCGCATGGCCGACTTGACCGCCCGGAACTGCTGGTAGCGGGGCAGCTTCTTGACCACCCGGCCCTGCTCCGGCTCGTAGACCACGAAGTCGCGCAGGATGTCCAGCAACGTCGCCGGGGCCAGTATCCCCACGATGAGCTGCGCTTGGCCCTTTGGTTCCAGGCCAAACCGCTCCCGGACCTCGTCGTCGGAGTAGGGGGCCAGCGACTTCCACTCGAAGGAGGCGTTCTCCGGCGCGCCCATCGCGGCATAGGCCGCGGCGGCCCCGCAGTGGGCGACGAAGAGCAGGTTGTAGTGGAACAGCTCGGGGGCGCCGGTGCCGTGCCACTCCGGCCCGGCCTCCTGGTAGCGGCGCAACTGGCGCACCGCCTGGGACTTCCACACGTCCAGCAGCGACGGGGACTTGGCCTCCATCACCACCAGCGGGATGCCGTTGACGAACAGCACCAGGTCGGGCTTGATCACCCGCTGGTCGTCCTCCACCTCATTCGCATGTCCTGAGCCTGTCGAAGGATTGCCGCGACGCACCCGGAACTGGGTGGTGACGATGAACTCGTTGAGGCCGCCCGCGGGATGGTCGAAGTCGAAGAACCGGACATTGCGGGTGTCCTGGCCGCGCGGGCTGTTGACGGTGAGGGGCAGGCCGAAGGTCAGGTACTCGTGGATCTTCTGGTTGCGGGCCATGCCGACGGCGTTGACGAGCTCCAGATCGAAGATGGCCTGCTTCTCGGTCAGCTACTCGTTAAGGCGCGCAGGGCGGCCCGCAGCCGCCCCTTCAGCAGTACCTCGCGCTCCCCACTGCGCTCCGCCGCCAGCGTCTCCCGCGGCACATAGGTCCACCCCAGCCGCTCCAGCAGGATGCGCGCTGTCTCCTCGGCCTGACTGAACTCGTTGAGCGCGGCGGGGGTGGTCATGGCTCTTCGCTTTGGGCGTCCTCCAGCATCGTCCTCAACCGGGGCAACAGGTCCGGGACATCGGTTTGGATGATGTCCCATACAACGTCGTCATCTATACCCAAGTAACCGTGAGCTACGCGGTTCCTTGTTCCGACAATTCTACGCCACGGAATGTCTGAATGCGCTTCGCGCACATATTCAGGGACGTGCGACGCCGCCTCTCCAATCAGTTCAATGTTGCGCAACGTGGCGTCGTAGGTACGCCTGTCTGCAAGGAAATTGTGCTGGTCCAGTCCTTCGTTGTAGGACAAGACCCGCTCGCCGAATTCGATCATGTCCTCGATATACAGGATCCAACTCCGAGCATCTTCGAAATGCTCACACATACATACATTCCCGCTCCACGTAGGGGCGGAACTCGGAACGCAGAGCCTTGTCGGTCACCAGGTCAACCCGTCGCCCCAGCAGGTCCTCGATGTAGAACTGCACCCCGAAGTAGGACTTGGAAGTAGCCGGACGGTCGAAGGTTACCAGGATGTCCACGTCGCTGAACTCGGTGGCTTGGCCGCGGGCGAAGGAGCCGAACAGGGCCAGCCCGCTCACGCCGAAGCATTCGGCAAGGACGGGCTTGTGGGCCCGGAGAGTGTCTAGGATTTCATCTCGGTTCATAGTCCCTCGGCCTGGCTGAACTCGTTGAGCGCGGCGGGAGTGGACACTAGCTTTACTCCCAAGTGGGTGTGTCGAACAAGGAAGAACTACGTATAGACGCCTTCAAACCATATTTTTTAGCGACCGTACTAACAAGTTTATGATGCCAGGTTTCGGCATATGGCGATATCACCACCTCTTTAACCAATTTGCCCAGGTCTACCTCTACGTAAGTTCCAGATCCCACATAGTAAGGTGGGGAGTCGTCTCCTAATACCAACTGGAGAGTACTCATCACTGTCGCCCTTACTTCATGCTCGTATTCAAAAAGAGGCCTCTTGTACATAAATGGGTGATGAACATTTCCTAGTGGCAGGTCATGCTCATCGTCGGATGAGGATGAGGAATCGAAGTCGATATACTTTACCTTGCCGACATAAACCTCTTCCGCGCATATGAAGCTCTCAGTGAAATCTCTATAGCTGGTACTGACCGCGATTCCACCGTTGTCCTTGGTATACAATTTCCACATTGCCGCAGACTCATATTCATTCTTGTGCCAGCAATTGACCATAATTGATGCTCGCGACTTCTTGAAGATGTTCAAGATGGCTTGCGAGGCCTCTTTGATCATTTCATCAGGGGCGTCCTGTCCAAATAGGTGTGGGCGCACGGGTGAGTTCACTTTAGGTAATGACCCTTCGAACGGATCATCGAGCTGATCCCCTCTGGCGAAGAACAGTTCTCGGCGATCCAATAGATCAATGAATTTCATGAAGTCCATATAGCGCCATAATTTGGAATCTGGAGATGGTTGTTCGAACCCCGATAGTCTCTTGTACATTGTCCGCTCCGGGTTGGTTCAGATGGGGAAATTCCGTGAACGCACCCTCCCCGTCAGCAACGCGTCGGCAATCGACTCCTTCAGCAATCGTAGCCTCGCAGCTTCCTCCCGCGCAACTTTTATCGTCGTGTCCACGCCATTCAGCACGGCGGCGATGGCCCGCTGCTCCGGCAGGGGTGGGAGGAGGATGGGGAGGCTTTCTACATCTTCCCTTGTTACCCCTTGGATCGTTGTCCCTCGAGATTTCCTCTGTAGTTCCTCAGCCCGACTATCCAAGACCCGATGCAAAAAATTACAGTCGGCTGCGTCATTGGGTTCAACGAGAGTAATGTCCTGACTAGCCCCCAGCACCTCACTGGCAATTCCGACCAACCCAACCCGCGTTATGGTGGCAAGGAGCAGGTCGCCAGCGTTGCAGATAACGGTACTTCCGCACTTCAGGCCCCTTCGGTGAGAAATGAACTGGCACTATTTCTTCCTATGCGCCGTTGACCCAAATCCGCGCCTGCCACGAATGGAACATAACCATCCCAGTACGCGGCATTGGCCTTCGCAGGGGTTCCACCCTGTTGAAATTCCGCCACATCACCCGGCCGCACCCGCTGCCAGCCGTCGGGGATCGTTCCATGCTCGGATGTGCGTAGCATCAGATATCTTCAGAGACGGCTGGCTTTATTTCGTAGATGTTCACTGGGAGGCCGGCTTCCATGGCCTCCAGCCACCGTTTGAAACCGCCCGGACTCTCCACCGACGGTACGCCGGCCAGCAACATTTCCACGCTGATGTCCTCGTCCAGGTCAGGCCAATGAATGCCATCGCCAGCCCCTATCAGCTCCCAATTATTGCGTTCCTCCGCCGTAGCGTGAGTCAGTCGCGGATACCACGCTAGCGGAACCGATATGGTGCGGCCATCGCGCAGTTCCGCTGTAAGAGTGTCGTTCGTTACCTGAATGGTCATTGCCCCCGGAATTTCCATCCTCCGGTATGGAGGCGGAGAATTTGAATCAATCAATCCCTCGGTCCGGTCTTCAAGATGCCCGGCTCCAAAAGCCTCGGCGTACAGTCGGCGCAAAACGGGCAAGGCGGCAACCTCAAAATCAAGCAGCTCCCATTCCTCTATTCGGCTGCGGTACTTGGCATAGTCATCCCGCAACCACTTGACGAAATCATCGCCCATATCTTCGGGATCACCCATCCACCCGGCGCACCACGGCTTTGCACAATAAATGTTTTTTATTCCCGATTTATTGTGCAGGTTTGTTCAGAATTGCCGGTGGCTCCATTGTCCCGCCGTTCCTGTCCAGCCTGTTGTCTTTCTTGAATGCTTGTCTTCGGGTCTCTGCTCACAGTGCTGCAAGGAGTTCCAGGGCGCCTGCTGAGGTGCGCTGTCTGTGGGTTCGCAGTTCATCGTCAGGGAGGTCTCCGTGGTAGAAGTGGACGTGTAGCCTTTCGGCTGAACCGAACCGGGAGCGCCAGATGTTCCCGTCTTGGGTGGTGTCCAGATGCTGGGCGATTCTCTGGAAGGCCCTGTGGCTGTCGTGGGGGAGTCCGTCGTTCTGGGCGACGGCTATCAGGCATTGGGCGAGAGCTCCCCACAAGAACTCGGCGGCAATCATGTCGTTGCCGCCGTCCCCTGATTCTTGGTCGGCCCGCCTCATGAGTTCCCGGGCCATGCTGAGATGTTCCTCCTGGTTCATGGGGGCCGCCTGTGCGGCCAGTCGGTTGGCCAGTTCTATGGTCGCCGTGGCGAAGAGGATTCCATCTTCCTCTGGCCCGTCCGGGTTTTCCGCGTAGACACCGAACTTCAGCATGTCCGGGCGTCCCATGCTGGCGCCTAGGGCCGCGCCCAGGTTGTCGCCCTCTTTTGAGACGCTCTCCAGGGCCCGGTCGAATTCCTCCATCGTGTTGGGCCATTCGTTCCCGCTTCCCAGAGCTGCGGCTATTCTGTACAGGTTGTCGTGGGTGCTGTGGGGCCAGTTTCGGGCGGCGGCGATGTGCCCCAGAGTCGCTCTCACAGCGTCGGTGAGGGTTTCCACTCCGTCCAGGGGGTCCCCTTTCTCGAAGTTGGTCCTGGCGGCCTTGAAGTATGCTTCGACGACCTCCTCCACTGCTGGCTGCCAGGTCTGGGACACGGTGGTTTTCCAGGTGTCCGCATCCTGGCCGGTGCAACAACTGACTGCCTGGGCGACGGCGCTCATGGCGTCGTTCATGGGCCGGTTGCTGTCCGGAACGGGCCATCTTGCTTGGAAATCCTCTTTGATTTTCTCCAGTTCAGGAGTGGGCTGTGCCACATGGCTGATTATCCGGAGGGCTGTGAGGGCGACGTCTTGCGCTACCTTTTCCATTCTGGTGTTCATGTCGGTTGCTCCAGCCTATCTGCTTCGTTGGATGTTATTTCCCGGTGCCTGCGCGGTCAACTGTGGGAGTGTTCCCCGCTGGCTGCCCTCTACGTATTGCTCCGGGCCTGTGCGGGGGTATTTATTGTGCAAAGCCGCGCACCACATCTCTTGGGAAAACGCCCGATACATTGTTATCAGTTCCCGGTCCGATGGGTTGGGGTCATTCATCGCAGTGTCAAACACAGTCATTTTCCGTCCCTTCGAACCTCCCCACGTTTTATCCGGCGCCGCCAGTTACTTTCCATGGTATCCCAGCTCCGCCAGCAGCGCGTCAATGCGGGCCGTGGCCTCGTCGCGGCGGCGCTCGGCCTCCCGCAGCTGGGCCAGCGCCTCGGCCACCGACAGCGTCTCCACCGGCTCGGTGGTGTCCACGTAGCGGCTGATGTTCAGATTGAAGTTGTTGCCCTCGATCTTGGCCAGGACGGCCACGTGGGCGAAGTGGTCCATGTCCTCGAAGGCGTGGTAGACCGCGACGATGCCGGCGATGTGCTCCCGGTCGAGGTAGTTATGGGCCCTCTCGGCGCGGTAGTACCCCGGCTGGGCCGCGTCCACGAACAACACCCTGCCGCGCCGGTCGGCGGGCTTGTCGCGGTTCAGCACGCAGATGGCGACGGGGATGCTGGCCCCGAAGAACAGGTTGGGGGCCAGGCCGATGACCGTCTCGAACAGGTCGGCCTCGACGATGCCTCGCCGGATCTTGCCCTCGGCGCCGCCCCGGAACAGGACGCCGTGGGGCATCACCACGCCCATCCTGCCCTGGGCGTTGGTAACCGCCAGCATGTGCAGCAGGAAGGCCAGGTCGCCCCGGGTCTTGGGTGGGATGGCCCCGTAGCGGTCGAAGCGGTGGTTGTCATCTGCGGTAGCTTTCTCGTGGCCCCAGTGCTTCAGGCTGAAGGGCGGATTGGCGATGACCCGGTCGTAGGACAGCAGCCTGCCCTCCGAGTCCACCAGCCCCGGCTCTGCGATGACGTCGCCGGCCTCCAGCCGCGCCGACCGCAGGCCGTGGAGCAGCAGCTTCAACTTGCCGATGGCCAGCGTCCCCAGGTTGCGCTCCTGCCCGTGGAGAACCAGGTTGCGGATGACCCCGCCCTGTTCCCGCACGTACTGGGCGGCGTAGATCAGCATCCCGCAGGACCCGGCCGTCGGGTCGCAGATGCGCATCCGCTCCTGCGGCTCCAGCAGTTCCACGATCAGCCGCACGACCTCGCGGGGGGTGTAGAACTCGCCGCCTTTCTTGCCCGCGTCGTCGGCGAACTGGTAAATGAGGTATTCGTAGGCATCGCCGAGCACATTGCCAGCGTCGACCTGCCCGTCGCGCAGGTTGGCGTCGCTGAGGTCCAGAGCCCGGCGAAGTGGTTCAGGAGCTGGCGGATGAGGCTTTCACGGTTGCCCGGGCTGCCAAGCTTCTGCTCGTCGTTCCAGTTGACGCAGGTGAGCACGCCGTCCAACCGCCCGGTGTTGGTGTCTTCGACGGCGTGGCTGGCAACGTTCAGCGCCTCACCCAAGCCCATGGCCTTGCCGGTGATGACGGACCAGCGGGCATCATCCGGCACGAAGAACTCGTGCTCGTCGGGATCGGTCAGGGCAGTTTCCCGGGGCACCCCCCGCGTAAACACCGCGCTCTCCACCTCCTCGTCGAAGCGGTCGGAAAGCCGCCTCAGGAAAAGTATGGAAAAGATGTAGTTCTTGTAGTCTGCCGAGTCGATCTGCCCTCGCAGAATGTCAGCGGCCTGCCACAGCTTGCTCTGCAGTTCCTGGCTGCTCAGCGGCATCGTTCCCTCCGGAATACCAGTGCCGTTTGTTACAGGAGACGATATCCCCGATCACGGAATCTCGCACCGTCTGCCGGCGGAGGCCAGCCGCCTCGACTGCCGCTGTGTAGGCCTGCTCCGGCGACTCCACCAGGTTCGCTATTGTTTTCAACTGCTGCGGAGTGGGCTGAGGCACCTCGATGTCCCTGATGGCGCTGGCCGCCAGAGAGGTTATGGTGGCGTTCACCGTCATGCGCTTGACCAACTCCTTGCGGCCAAAGGACGAGGTCAGGTAGTACCAGAGGTAGTGGGCTTGACCGGCTCAGGCCGTTTGGGGCGCACCACCGGCAGGGTGATGCCGACTACAGTCCTGGACGCGTGTGGGGGTGCCAGGGCCGCTTTTGTTCTGCCGCTCCTGCCGTAATCAACACGTCAGAGGGCCGCAGAAGATCCCTTTCCGTGTGCAGGTTCTGGACAAACCCCATCTCCCTGAGGCTGTCGGCGTCCAGCCTACCGCCCTCGATGTCGCCGGCCTCGGGGCCCGCGGCATGCAGCCACCCTACCGCGCCCCGGCGCCACGGCCGGCGCGGGCCAGCCCTTGGCTGACATCGGCCAGTTTTAGAACCTGAGTTATTGTCAGACAATGCATTAATGAGAATCTGCGTCAACAGCTGTTTAACGTCAACTACTTTTGCCGGTTGGCGTCGATTATTCTTGCCGGTTCACCTCCTTATCCTGCCCCCGCTGCTGGGCCACTCCGGTCCGGTAGCTGGGGACGTTGAATTCCAGGATGACCGAGTGATGGACCACCCGGTCGATGGCCGCCGCGGTGGCCATTGGGTTGGCGAAGATGTGCTCCCACTGGGAGAAGACCAGGTTGGAGGTGATGCCCAGGGACCGGCGCTCGTAGCGTTCTGCGATGAGGGTGAAGAGCAGCTCCGACTCCTCGGCCCCCTGGGGCAGGTAGCCCAGGTCGTCCAGCAGCAGGAAGTCGTAGCTGTCGAGCTTCCGTAGTTGTCGCGGCAGGGCCAGGTCTCGCTTGGCTGCCAGCAGATCCTGCACCAGCCGGTAGGCCGGGGCGAAGAGCACCGAGCGGCCCGACTCCACCAGCCGGTGGCCCAAGGCGCACAGGGCGTGTGTTTTCCCGGTGCCGGGAAGACCGAAGGCGAGGACGTTGACGCCGCGGTCGACGAAGCTGCCGTCGGCCAGTTCCCCCAGTTGCTGTCTGAGAGACAGAGGCACCCGGTCGTGCTCGAAGGTTTCCCAGGTCTTGCCCGCCGGCAGCCTGGACGCGGTGCGCAGCCTGCTGATGCGCCGCTGCCTGCGGTCCTCGGCCTCCTGCTCCAGTACTTCCAGGAGAGTCTCCAGGGCGTCGCCGTGGCCGGCTGCAGTGAAGCGGGACACCGACTGCGCACCCATGGTGGGCAGCCGGAACTGGTGGCACAGCTCCCCGATCCGCTCCTGTATGGCCACTGTGTCCGTCATCAGGGTGTCAGTAGTCAGGGTGTCCAGCATCAGGCCACCTCCGCCAGCAGGGAGTCGTAGACCCTCAGGTCCGGCGTCCCGGGCAGGCTGAGTGCCGGCGCCTGCAGCGGCGCGGGACTGGCCAGCTCCCTGACTGCGGCGTAGTCGAAGGGTCCGCCCGCCTCCAAGAGCAGGGCCAGGGCGCTGTCCACCGTGGTCTCCATGGTCGTCGCCGCCAGGTGCAGGATGCGCACGTACTCCACGTCGGCCCGCTCCCCACGCCATTCCCGGAGCGCATCGTAGGCCAGGCGAAAGGTCATGGTGGGAAACATCTGCTCCCGGAACCGGTAGCGGGCGAAGGCCCCGGGCTTGCGCACCAGGGAGCCGATGACGTGGCGGTAGTCAACCCGGGCCTCTTTCTCGCCCCGCACCCGCTCCATTCGATCCACGAAGGTGCCCTTGTAGTACACTTCCAAGTGTTCGGCGTACAGCCGGATCTGCACCTCCTTCCCGATGAGCCGGGAGGGCACGGTGTAGGTCCGTCCGGCTGCCTGGATGGTGCTCCACTTGCGCACCCGGGCCCGGTGGTTGACGTACTCCGGCACCGGGGCTGGGGGCAGGGGACGCAGATGTGGGCGCTCTTCCTCCAGCTTCCCCATCACCAGCCGGTTGCGCCGAGCCACCACCTTGCGGACGAAGCCGGCGTATTCCTCAAGGGAGTTGAAGTCGCGGCTGCCCCGCAGCATGAGGGCTTGGTCGATGGCGTCCTTGAGCCGGTAGTGGGCCTGCTCGGCAACGCCGTTCTCATGGGACTCTCCTGCATTTATCAGGGTGGACTCGAGCCCATAGTGGTCCAGAAGCTCGGCGTAGCTGCCGTTCAGGGCCCTGCCGCGGCTGCGCCTCATCTCGTGGGTGGCGGCCGAGGTGTTGTCCGAGCGGATCACCCGAGGCGCACCGCCCAGCTCCCACAGGGCGTTCTGTAGCCCCTGCTTCAGGGCCAGGAAGGTCTCCCCGGTGGCCACCTCGGCATAGCGCCACCCGGAATGGCTCAGCACCAACTGGAACAGCCGGTGGCGATAGGCCCGACCGCCGACGGTCACTCCCAGGGAGTTGCAGTGGGTGAAGTCGATCTGGGCCTCGCGGCCCGGGGGATGCTCCTGGGGGAAGTAGACCTCTTGGTCCGGGCCGTTGAGCGCTCGCCAGTCTTGTAATCGTCGTTGCAGGGTGCGCAGCTGCGAGGCGCTGAACCGGCCGGGATGCCGCTCCTCCAGCCACTCGATAATTGTCGTTGCCCTGAGCCTGCCGGCGGCCTCGCCCAGGAGCAGGGGCAGGATCTCCTTCTCCCAGACTCCGTCGAAGGGATCGGGACGGGTGCGCCACTGGCGCTCAGTCTTGGTCTCCGACGGCAACGGGCCGCACTGCCACTTGCGGGCCGAGCGCTCGCTCATCCCCGCCATTGCCGCCGCCGTCTGTTGCGTCTTTCCTTCCATTCGTCTCTGCCTCAGTGTTGCGACTTGCTGATCTGTAACCAATCCGGCACCTCCTGTACCGGATGATTACTCTTGGGGACCGGCAAAAATAGTCGTCGCCAACCGGCAAGACTAATTGTCGTTGATCAACAGCGGCAATTGGTGGCTAGTCATCCTTATCTCAAGGGTGTTACCCAGTGCGTTCACCCTGGATACGACATATCGCAACGCTAGAAACGCTAAATTCGACTCTGTGGCACTTCGAGACTGGAGAGGCCAGGAAACCCGTATCTGTCGAGTGGTCCATTGAACCAACTGCTAGCCGTGCTAGAAAGGCTAGACGTTTATCAGATAACACCAGAGGACAGTGGGTAGCGTATACCAAGGGCTCACCGACGGCAGTTGACGGTCTTCAGGTCTGCCCGGCGCGCCTTTTGCCGCGTCAGGATGGGATTGTCCTCGCGATTTGGCCGAATAGAGCTCTTGGAGTCCAGGGTTAACTGCGCACTGAGTGCCACCGTACATGCGGATGTGCTCATGTTGCCCGAGCACCCTGAGCACCTTCTCCTGGAGGCCAGGGTCCTTTGCTAGACCCTTCATTCGCTGAGCGATCAGTGACCTCACCTGTACACGACCACCCTTGGTCAGGTAGGTCCTGCCCGACGTCGCGCTCTGCACTATTTCGCCAGCAGCAGCCCTGGCAAGGAGTCGGCTCAGCCGGTGAGCCTGCGTCGCCACCTCGGCGTACCCCGCCGTGTCGGTTATGCGAGTGCCTTCCTCGATATACCAGTCGACGACCTCCGCTGCTCTGTGAAAATCTGCTTCATCCATCTGCAGAGGGGGAATTCCAGGCCCCTCCGGTGTGTGTGGGCGGACCTCGGCCTGGTAGCACCGCCAAGCAACCATCACAGCAGCGATACGGCAGACGTGTTCGGCAGCGCGGCGCAGGAAGCCAACCACGTGCTGGTTTTCCTGTCCTTCAGCTTTGAGAGCGCAGTCTCGTGCGTATTGGAGCAATAAACGGTGGGCTTCCGGCGACCTCGTTATCAACTGCAAGGGATGCGCGTCACCATCGCGGGCGCCGGGTTTGTATTCCATACCGGCGTCCTGTCGCTGGCGCACGGCGGTAATGACGTCCCAGTAGTGTTGCAGGGCCGGGGGTACCGGAGGCGTTCCGTCGTTGTCAGCTTCAGCAGCCACCAGTGCCCCGATCTGGTCGTCGCTGAGGATAGGTGCCATCCATTTGTCATCCTTGGATGTCAGAAACCGGGCACTGAGACCTCGCATCCCCTTCTCGCCAAACAGCCACTCGGCGAAATCCGGCTGGGCCATCCAAGCGATTGAGAGCCTGCGGTCGCGCAGACGGTACGTGGATCCGGGTCTGCCTGCTCTCCCATGAGTGTACGGAGTGCCGTCCCAAAGAAGGGCCAGAGTCTGATACATCTCCGAAGCTTGAGTTCCCCTCGAAGACCAGTTGGTCATCGAGGATCCCGCGTCCGGATTGGCGAGGCATAAGGAGGGACGCCCGAACCTCAGGGATTGCAGTGCCGCGGCCAAGCTGACGTTGGTTTGCAGCGCATGTGGAGGCTCCGTGCGGGGCGCTGGCGGAACCGTTTCCCCGCTATCACGACCCTCCTTGTAGTTATCCCAGGCTTCGAGGGCGGCGTCATAGCGAACCGCCAGGTCGTCGTCCGATCGGACGTGGGCTCCGTGGCTCAGATCAAAAGTCGACGATTTTCGCCCTCCGCTGCCGACCAAAACGAGAATGAATAGGCTGAGAGGAGCATCATTTCCCAGCGTTCTCGTCATGTAGTCCATCTGGGAGAGGAACGAGATCGCGGACAGCGACATGGCAGCTGCGGTCGCCGTGCTCGTTCCGGTCATGTCCTGTACGGCAATAACGACGTCCTGCAACTCTCCCAAAGCTTGAATTGGGTATGGCTCGGGCGCCTCTATGTCCGCACCAATCAACTCGGGTGCTGGCCAGTCCTCAGAAATCGGGGCAACAGGCCCACGGCTGTCGCCATCGACACCATTCTCGAGAGGGCTCTTTCCGAAGAGGTCAAGGGACCCTATGGTGTTGCGAGTATCGATGGGTCCGCCCGAGTGGAGAGCCCGTGCCGTCTCGGCTGGAAATGGTCATGATTGTATCCCGCCTTCATTGGGAGTTGCGGTCTGCTGAGTGCTCCCCGTCGAGTCTGGTCGTTCTCGGCCCAAGGTAAGGAGAAGGGCCGGCCCCTACATCTATGACCGCCCGGGACCCTGGGTCCTGGTGGGGCGAGCGGCAATCCAAGCCAGGACCTCCGACTCTCGCCACGCCACCGCCCTACGGCCCTGCCCTACCGGTGGCGGGAAAGAGCCGGAATTAATCTTTCTATAAGGCGTGCTCCGCGATACGCCGGTGAGCACCAGCACCTCCGGTCGTTTGATCAGCCTGTCCCGCGCTGTGTGAAATGCTCGACTGGCCTTCGCCACGGTTCCGGGTGCTTGGTCAGGTCGCCTGGGACACCAACGGGCGGGTGTCTATCCACGCGAGGATGTCACTGGCCCGCCACGCCACAGAGCGCTCCCCCAGCTGGATGGGCTCAGGAAACTGCGAAAGCTTGATCTTCCGATATACGGTGGTACGGCTGAGGCCGGTGAGCTGAAGCACCTCCGGAAGCCTGATGAGGCGCTGGCCTGCAAATGTCTCGGTCATTTTTCTCCTCCGTGGTGCCTGTTTGCCTGTGGATCTTGAAATGGTTGCGCGTGTTTATAAATTAGCTGGTGAAAAACTCGAAAATCCCCTTCGCGCAGGACATGTGCCCTCTGAAGCCGCCACTCCTGCTCTCAGCAGATACGGGGAACACGAAATCTGGCGATGTCAAACCGCACGTCAAACTGCACGAAGGTTAAAAGAGTGAAGTGGGAAGGAGGCCCAGTTGGTACGAATGATAGCCATATCTGGGACTATCATTACTGTATAGATATATTATTGTAGATATATGTTTACGAATATCGTGATATACGGTCCCCCACCACGTACAGCTGCCCGAGAGGAGAAAAACTGCCCTTCCACCAAGACGGATCGAAAGAGGCTGCAGAACCCAGAAGATGGCAGAATGATGCAGGGTGTGAGGGAGCCGTGTGGAAAAAGATTGGGCAGCAAGGGAATCTGTCGAGTGAACGGTAAGTGTGGATACGCCCCGTATCTCAGGTGAGTAGGAGGTGGGAAAAGGCGAACTTGGTTTTGCAGATCAGCAGAGGCTGATCAATGGGGCCTCAGAAACCACCGGCGGGACACTGGTGTGTCTGGGGTGGATGGTCGTGTATCACGATAAAGTCAAGTGTTCCGTAGCACAGAGGCTAACTGGTGATGCCCCAGCCCCTCCACGTAGGGGCAACTGTTGCGGTGCTGGAAATATGGTCACCCGATGCGGCCTGAGCCATCCCGTGGTGGATGAATGGACGACACGGCAGTGGCCGGTCTGAGGCCGGCGAACAACGATTTTTCCGGTTGGTCGTAGCTGAGGTGCTTGCCTCCCTGGCGCTGCCGATCACTCGCCGAGGGAGAATCGTGGGGCCGGAAGGTCAACCCCCGGACTGACCTGAATCCCGAAAGCCGATCCAGGATCAATGTTAGGATTTTGGGCAAAAAGGGGGTTGAGACATGGCCGAAGGGGAAGCAGGTTGATGTTCTACGATTCCGTCTCCTGCTAACTGGTCAGCGAAATGCCTTTCAGGGGAAGCATCAAAGGGACAGCCTGGCAGCTGACTGGGCGTGTGAGTGAGGACGGGTGCTTTATCTGCGCCAGTTACATCTATATCGCTGCCGTCGCCCCCCGACAGTTCCCGAGGAGGCTGCTACTATCGCGGCGGGCGCCCTGGAGGAAGCCGGTGGCCCAGACGCGGGCCGCACGGGATGCAGCCGGGCCCCGGACGTAACCCGCCGGACCCGATCACCGCCAACGTGATGGGGAATCTGCACAAGAGGTTCACTAAGAATGGCGGATAAAAGAACGAGCTACCGGTACAACCCGCTGCGCCAGGACATCATCTGCGCCGGGACTGCCATCGACGAACTGCCCCGGACGCTGGACGGTCTCGGCTGCGGGCGGGCGATGATCACCTGCGGCCCAACCATCCTGCGTGCGTGCAATGTGGTGCCAAGGGTTCAGGAGGCGCTGGGTCAACGCTATGCCGGCACCTGCCCGGGGGTGGCGCCCCACTCTCCGGTGGAGACCGTGGAGGCCGGCGTGGAAATGGCCAGGGAGGCGCAGCCCGACGTGTTCATCAGCGTCGTCGGCGGCAGCACCCACGACACCACCAAAGCCGTGGCGACCCTGCTGGCCGAGGGTGGCGACATACGCGACTACGCGATTATCTTCGAGCCTTCCGACCGCATAACCGTGCCGCCGACCCCCTCCCCCAAGCTGCCGATACTGAGCGTGCCCACCACCATGGGATGTGCCGAGTTCAGCAGCGGCGGGGGCGGCATAACCGACCACCTTCTGGGCCGCAAACTCAGCATCGCCGGCGATGGCGTGACGCACCGCACGGTCATCATCGACGGGCAGACATTGGCCACCACGCCGCTGCGGATCCTGGTCTCCACGGCTGTCAATGGCAGCGCGTTTGGTGTCCTGCCGGCGGTGTTCCGGAAATTCGTCTGGTCGCATGATGATTCCCATGTTTTTCTCCTGTGTGTTGTTTGTTGTTTGAATGAGAAAGGCCGCACCTCTTGGAGCGGCCCCTTGCTGATTTTGCTTTTCCTGACCTGCACCCCGGTGGGAGCTGTGCCGGTCTGTACGAGTTTCGTCTCTCTCCTCCAGGTTCCTCCTGTCCTGGGACAATCGCTGGGGAAATGGTTCAAATAGGGGACCTCCCATCCGCCGGTTTCTGGGCTGCACCCCCGGGAACGCACGACTCTGCCCCGGCACGCCCCGATTTCCCTTGGGAAAATCCAGTAACATCCCCCGCCAACGCCACTGCTGCTTTCGGCGGGTGTCCCCTATTGGCGATCTCTCCGCCAGCACGTCCAAGGCAACGGAGTTCAACCGGACCTACGGAAGGCAGGGCAAAGTTTTATCTTTGGCGCACCTTGGGCTCACGATGGATGGCAATTCCTGGGCCTGAACCGGGCAGATATCGTGGACGTGATTCCCCCTACGATGCGGCAGGTACACAGAAATAGATGAGGTAGGGGGAAATAGATGAGGTAGGGGCCCACCCTCCCGACGCAGACCCCCTCCACGAAAGTCCCAGGTCATGGATGCCCGGCGGCTAGCTACAGCTGTGTATTGGTTGGCTGTGTCGGCCAGAAATTCGTCCATGAGTCCTCGAGGTTCGCCGAATGGTTTTCGCAGACCGCCATAGTGCACCCCCACATGCGTCCACCTCTCGGCTTGCTCCCGTCCATCGATGGGGACCCCACCTGATGCGGGAACAGGCATGCGCCCAAAACCGCACGGAAGGGAAATCGGCGATTCCAAGTCCTTGAAACTGGAGGAATCACCAAAAGTTGTGGAGGTCTTCCAATGGTAAGGGACTTTATCGGGGAACACGAGATCAGCCCCCTAGCGCGGAGGTTCCCACGGTTGTCTCCCAAGGCTTACAAAAGTTTTAAGGGCGACATTGAAAAGCATGGGCAGAAGGATCCGATTGCCCGCCACCGCGGCCTGATCATCGACGGTGTACACCGTCTCCTAGTAGTCCATCAGTGTTGAATTAAGGGATAGAGGGACTTGAGCTTGATGCGCGCGTCCTGGGTGGTGAAACGCCAGTTGGCCCGAATTGCGTTTTGGTTCCGCTGCCCTTGCCAAGCCTTGGTTTCCTGCTTCAATGTCTGCTGGTCCGGTATCCGGCGGTCCAGACACTGGCGCGCCAGCACTCCCAGTTCTATCTCGGCCATGTTCAGCCAACTGCCGTGCTTGGGCGTGTAGTGGATTTCCAGCTTTTCGGCAATGCGTCTCGCCTCGGCAGGCTCGAAGGCCTCGTACAGGGACGAGAGGCGGTGCGTGTTCAGATTGTCCATCACCAAGACTATCCGGTCTTTGTCCGGGTAGTCCACATCCACCAGTTGTCGCACCACCCGGGCCCAGTCAGCCTTGGTTCGCTGGTCCGTCACCTCCACCCGCCGCCACCCCTCCAAGGGCGCGAACAGCATAAACAGGTTGCTCACCCCGTTGCGCTCGTATTCGTAATCGTAGGCCATGGCAGTCCCCGGACGCGGCGCCAAGGGGGTGCGGGTCTCCCTCACCTGTTGCTTGCTGGTCTCGTCCAGGCACACCAGCACCTCGTTGTCCTCGAACTGACGGTGATACACCTCCAGCACGTCCTCCATGGCACAGACGAACTCGGCATTGGCCTTGGGCGGGATGCACCAGCACTCCTTCAGCCAAGGCTTGAGTTCGTTTTTTTCAGCGTTTGGCGCACCGTCTCGGGGCTGATGCTGTCCACTATCTCACATTGCACCAGCCGGTCAGCCAGCAGTTGCAGCGTCCAACCGGCACGGCCCTCCGGCGGTTCGCTACAAGCGAGGTGAGTCAGGTGGGCCTCTCCTTGGCCGTCCAGCTTCCTCGGGCGGCGGTTGACCTGCTCCCTGCGTCCCAAGGCTGCCTCCACTCCCTCCTCAACACAGCGGCGGCGCACCCGTCCCACCGTGGCGTCCCCCACCCTCAGGACCCGGGCTATTTCCTCGTCCTTCATCGCCCCGCGCTCTTGATTTTCATCGCTGAGCAGCATAATGCGGGCGTGGGTCTGTTTATATGCTGCCGTCCGTCCCCGGGACACCAGTCCCTTCAGTTCCTGTTGCTCCTCTACACTCAGACTGACCCGGTACCTCTTCGCTGGCATCCCCATCCTCCCAACATCACCTTAGCTTTTGACGTGTCCCGGCAATACCACAGCTAATTATCTATCAATCCTACGCTGTTGCACTACTAGCCTCCATCGAGTTGGGTAAGAAGCCCTGGATCGAAGACTTGGACGATAACGTGGATCCAGTAGCATACGTGTCGACCAAAAACAACCATCGAAGGGATCTCGACAAGGATCAAAAAATCATCATTGCCTTCCGCTTCTCCGAAGAGTCAACGTCCGGACGCCCTCCTCAAGAACACGACGCACATTCGCCCCCCTTTCTCACCATAGGCGAAGCGGTGAAGGAATTTGGGGTCAGTAGAAGGTCGCTGGAGAAGGCCCGGAGGGTTCTAAAGGAAGGCAGCCCCATCGTCCCCGAACTGAAGCAGGCGGTGTGGGACTACCAGGTAAGGTGTTCAGAAGCCGAAGGGGTTATCAACATGCCAGCCGAGGTGCAGCGGAGGGCAGTTGAGTTGAAGCTGAGCGGACATGCCAGGTCGGTGACCGCGGCAGCAAAGATGATCGAGGATGAGCTCCGGCAGGAAGAGGATGCGGAAGCCCGTCAGTTCAACTTGGCCCTGTCTTTAAGCGAGACGGTCACTTTGCTGCATTCCGCTGTTGGTGATCTGCACCGTCAGGTCGAAGCCGATTCTGTTGACCTGATCCTCGCGTTCCCCCCGACGGACGAGAGAAATCTCCCGCTGTTCTCCGAACTGGCTGGCTTCGCAGCCCACGCACTGGCCCCCGGCGGCCGGATGGCGTTGTTGGTCAATGCCGCGTTTCTGCCAGCGATCCTGCAGCGGTTGACCCACGACGAGGTGAGGTGGATCACGGAGCTTGACTACCGCTCCCCAGGCCGGGGAGCGAGGCTCCTTCGCTCCCACCCGGTAACGGTCTGCCGCTGGCCGTTGCTCCTTTACGGAAAGCGCAAAGGGACGCCTCTTCCCGCAGGAGTCGATTTCGTCTCCGAGCCGCTCGAGGTCGAGGCTACGGGCTCCAGAAAACAGTCGCAGCTGCTGGAATTGGGGATGAAACATGTCGTGGAGCGGTTGGTGCGTCCGGGCGGTATGGTGTGCGACCCACTGCTCCTGGGTCGTGCCGGTATAGCGATTGCGGCCAGGCAGCACGGGTGCCATTTCATCGGCGCTTCAGACACACCCAAGTTCATCAGTGAGGTAAAGGGCCGATTGAACTCGGAGGAAGCGGCTTCAATGAGTGGAGAGGTAACGCCTGAGGCCGACCGTACATAATCGAAGGGTTAACAACTGCTCACAAATTAGTGGATTTCAGTATGCGATGGTAGTTAATGGTCAAGCCAACCGAGGGTGTGCTCTGTCTTTGGTGTGCGTTGCTGACCGGGGCAGAACGAACACCAGTTCTGGTATGATGTGATCATGGTACGCCGCAACAGAGGTCGCTCAGCGTCCACGGGTTTGAATCCGTCGCACGGCCCATTGGTCAGCACCTATCAGACCCGGATCGCTGACTATGGCGATGTGGAGCCCACCAGTGGCGAGGCGGCATTGGCCGCTTACGCGGAGCTCTACGGCCGGGTGCAGCGCAAGCTGTTTGCGGACTTTTCATCTGGTGAGTTACCTGCGTCTCTGAAGAGGGTTTACCTGCAGCGGTACGGGATCCCGGCTCGGATGTTCAACGGCCTGCGGGTTTCGCTGGAGGGCAAGGTGTCGTCGGTGCGGGAGACGATGGTGCTCAGACGGGATGGCCTAGAGCGTCGGATTGCCCGGGCGGAGCGTGAGATAGACAAGGCTGTCAAGGGTGGCCGGTGGGCTCAGGTGCATCATAAGAGGCGCCGGCTGGCGAATCTGAGATTCAGGTTGGCTGGGTTGGATGCTGATGTTGCCGCAGGCCGGGTGAGACTCTGCTTCGGGTCGAAGCGGTTGTGGCGGAAGCAGTATGAGCTTCATGCCAACGGTTACGGCAGCCATGAGGAATGGCTCGTGGACTGGCGGGAGTCCCGGAGCGACGAGTTTTTCGTACTGGGCAGCAGGGATGAAACGGCGGGTTGCCAGCTATGCGTCGCCACGATAGCCGAGGACGGGTCCCTCAACCTCCGGGTCAGGATGCCCGATGCCCTGGCAGAGCAGCATGGGAAGTACCTGCTGATCCAGAATGTCCGGTTCGACTATGGACATGAGCAGGTGCTGGCCGCGTTGCAGAGCAATTTTGAGTACACTCGGTGTCGGCACGAGCATGGCGAAAAGGCGGCTCGATCCATGGAGTTGGGTCAGGCCATCAGCTACCGTTTCAAGCGGGATGGCAGGGGATGGCGGGTCTTCGTCACCACCCGGATGATGGACGTTCCGGTTGTTACGGACAGGCGGCGCGGCACAATCGGCGTCGATTTGAACGCCGATCATCTGGCGGTCGCGGAGACCGATGCCTCGGGAAACTGCCTGAACGCTTGGCGGGTGCCGCTGGTCACCTATGGCAAGAGCACTCATCAGGCTGGGGCTCTCATCGGCGATGCGGTGGCTGGGGTGGTCGAGTATGCCCGTGATGCTGGGAAGCCCATCGTCATCGAGAAGCTGGACTTTCGTCAGAAGAAGGCTGCTCTCGAGGGACAGTCCGGTAAGTACAGCCGGATGCTGTCGTCTTTCAGCTACGGCAAGGTCAAGGCTTATTTCCTGTCCCGTGGCTACCGTCAGGGAGTGGAGGTACATCAGGTCAACCCGGCTTTCAGCTCGGTGATTGGCCGGGTTAAATTCATGGAACGATACGGGCTCAGTGTCCATCAGGCTGCTGCCTTGGTGCTGGCCCGTCGTTTACTCGGTTGCTCAGAGCGTATCCCACGCCAGCGGGCCTGTCTCGTTGGCAATGGCGTCCATGTCGCCTTCACCGTACCTGCAAGGAAGCGGGTGAAGCACGTGTGGACGTACTGGGGCGCGATCTCGGGACAGCTGAGACCGGCGCTTGCAGCGCATCATCGGCTGGGAAAGCGGAGACGCAGACCCAATCCGGCTCAGGCTGCATTGCGGGCTGTGGTCCGTGAGGCGGCTTGAGTGGGGACCAGTTCGGTGTTTCCGGGTGCGATTCCCGGGCGGAGCCGTCTTGTACTGTTGGGACGGCGGCGCGGCTCAGAACGCGTCCTCAGAGAAGGCTGACGGAAGTCCTGTGACTAAAGTCAACCATTTTTACAACGGTGCGTCGCTGTATACAACGAGGTCGTGGCCAGGAACGGTATAGGGACGCTCTCCGTGAGCAGGAGCGTGGTGCCGAATCAAGAGTGAGGGTGTTTTACCCCGCGTGTGCTGTGGCTGTCCTATGGGGGTTCTCCGCTTGAAATGTTGCCCGTTTCAAGCGTCACGCCCTTTCCATTGGTAAATTTCAATTATGAAATGTGGTTGTCCGCGGGGGCGCTGGGCGGGTCTTCTTCGCTGCCCTTGGCCAAGTTCCGGGTAGCAGTGGGGACCTTCCGGGAGGTTTCACGGCCTTCGGGTGGCTCGTTCGCCTGTTCTGGGGTGCCTCAGGCTTCCTGGGATGTTTGGAAGTCCTGGGTTCGGGGTCTTTCGGGGATGAGTGCTGCGAACTCGACTCCCAGGTCTTTCGCCAGCGTTTCGCCTATGACGAGGGCGTGTGTTTTTGTTGCGGCGGCGCGTCCCAGCAGTTGCGCTCTGTCCATCGCGCGTTCGACGTCGGCTTTCAGGACGGTGATGGACGCTTCGGCCAGCAGGTAGGCCCTGGTCCCGTCCGGGGCCTTGCCCGCAATGACGGCGTCGGCCTGTTCCACGCGGGCACCCTCATCCTCGGTGAAATCCCGGGACGGGTCGTCGGCCGCTTCGTAGAGCATCTGCTTGAGGGTGTTGTCTCCGACTTGGTCTGCGTGGTGTATCAGGCTGGTTTCACGGAGGTGAAAGTCCCTTCTGGCCACGCGGACTGCGAAGCTTGCGGCGCGCCGTTGGAAGAAGGCACCGGATACGTTGCCCAGTTCTCCCCTCATTCCGTTGACGGTGGTCTCTAGGCCTTCGACGCTGTTGTACAGGCCGTTGACTTTGGTTTCCAGGCCTTCGACGCTGTTGTACAGGCCGTTGACTTTGGTTTCCAGGCCTTCGACGCTGTTCTGCAGACCGTCGACTTTGGTTTCCAGGCCTTCGACGCTGTTCTGCAGACCGTCGACTTTGGTTTGCAGCTGGGCTTGGCCCTGCTTGAGTTCGTCTTGTCCTGCTTCCAGGCTCGCCAGTCTCCGGTTGGTGGTTTCCGCGTGTTCGCGGAAGGCTTTGGTTAGGGCGACGACTTCTTGGGGCAGGTTCGAGAGGAGCACGCTCCGGACGGCGTCGGCCCATGCCGGGTCTTCCCGCAGGATCCTGACCAAGTCTGCTATGTCGTTGATGATGGTCATCTCTTTCTGCTTGGCTTCCGATTCTACCATTTCCCTGGCCTCGTCGGGAGGTTCGGATTCGCCCCGTATCAGCCTCCGGTGCTCTCGCCTCCGTTGCCGGGGCTCTTGGTGTGGGGATTCCCCTCGTTCACCCGGCCTTTCCCCTTGACCTTGGCCAGCTCCAGCTCCAGCAGTTGGACGGCGCGGTCTGTGATGATGGTGCGGTTTGTCCCGCGTCAACTATTCTTGCCGGAACCTGTTGCCTCATTGAGAAATGTTACCGAAACTTTAGCACCTGGGGGCCACTCCAACCAGCGCTAATTCCGGCATTGCAGGGGGTTCCGCCATGGGCTCACCGGCAGCGGCGTAGACCAGCGTTTTGGCCATGATGCCGCGCCACTGCTGCACTCTGCGTTGCAGCGTCCGCAGGTGAGCCCGGCTGAAACGATCCGGTTCAGCCTCTTGCAGTCGGCCCAGCAATACCACGGCACTGGCGTCCGGGTCTTCCTGCAACCAGGACAGCACGTCGCACCACACTCCTTCGAAGGGGTCTGGCCGAGTTCGCCATGTGCGGGGCGGTTGCACCCGCCGCTCCCGTGAGGTACGGGCTGCGTCCTGCCGCCACAAGTCGGGTAACTTGGCCAGGAACTGTTCCAGGCTCTCGCCGCTGGGAGTGGGCCGGATTTCGGGGAACGTAACCGCGGCCAGGGCCGACTGGGCTTCCCTGATGGCGTGCAGCAGCGCCACCGGATCCAACTTGACCCGATACTGACTCAGCGCTGCCTTCACCTCCACGCTGACCGCGTCGTGCCGCATCAGCCGGTCGCAGGGCGTGGCTGGCGGGCTGTACCGCTTGACGACCCTGGAGCCGTGCCGAGTTTTCTCCACCAACTTGAACGAAGGCTGGAAGTAGTTCACGTACTGTCGCACCGCCCCGTACAGGTGGGCCATGGTCTGTCCGGCAACTTGGCCCGAATAGCGGTCATGACCGACGTAGTGGCGCACCACCGCGCCGTTCTTCTGCTCAATCCAGGCCTGGTCGTTCTTGCGGTACGGCCGGGAACGGGTGAACTCGATGCCCCGCTCGGCGCAGTACTGGGTGAGAGTTTCGTTGATGAATACGCTGTCGTTGTCCGAGTCGATGCCTTTGACGGGGAAGGGCAACTGTCGCCCGATGGCCTCCAGTCCTGCCACCACCAGGGACTGCTCCCGAGCCAGCAGCGGCACCGCTTCAGTCCAGCCGGTGCAGATGTCGGTGGCCACCAGGCTGTGGATCATGGAACCCCACAAGGAGCCACCGTGGTGGACCACCAGGTCAATCTCCAGGAATCCTGGTGGCGGCGCATGCCAATCTGCGAAGGTCCGTACCGGAATATTGCGGCCCGGCGACTGCTTCCTCCGGCGTCTGAGCCGGCGGCTCGCCGGTGTCCTGATGGGCTGGAGCAACCGGTCCAAGGTGGCGGCGCTGGCCGCCAGCAGCCGTTGGCGCACGCGAGGGTCCAGACCCAGGTGGCCGTGGCGCACCATGGACTCTACCAGGTGGGGCAATGCCGCCTTCAGCCGCTTGCCGCAGATCCGGTCAGCAGCTTCCCAGACTACGATCACCGCCTGGCGGACCGCCTCGTCGTAGATCCGTCGGTCCTTTTTTACCGCCGGCTGCTGCTCTCCGTCGTCGCTGGACTGCCCCAGCAACCTGATGCCATGCTTGCGGTGATGACCGGTAACCGCGATGAACTCGTCCAGAATCCGGCTTTTCTCCCGCTTCGATGAAGCTCGGTAACGGTCTCGGATCGTCGCCAGCAATTCCTGTTTTGCCATCTTGCTGATGCCTCCTCCCACGCGATTGCCTCCCCGAGTTTGGGTAACGGTTTTGTTGAGGCAATGCGCGGAAAGTCGTCGATTAGTTTTGCCGGTTCACCTCCTCTGCGTGGCCCCGTTGCTGGGCTGGATCAGCCCGGTAGCTGGGGACATCAAACTCGAGGATGACGGAGTGGTGCACCACCCGGTCGATGGCCGCGGCGGTGGCCATGGGGTTGGCAAAGATGCGCTCCCACTCGGAGAAGACCAGGTTTGACGTTATGCCCAAGGACCTCCTTTCGTAGCGTTCGGCGATGAGGGTGAAGAGCACCTCGGACTCCTCAGCCCCCCTGGGGCAGATAGCCCAGGTCGTCCAGGAGCAGGAAGTCGAAGTTATCCAGCTTGCGGAGCCGGCGGGGCAGGTCCAGGTCTCGCTTGGCGGCGAGGAGTTCCTGCACCAAGCGGTAGGCTGGCGCGAAGAGGACGGAGTGGCCGGCCTCCACCAGCCGGTGGCCCAGGGCGCACAGGGCGTGGGTCTTGCCAGTGCCGGGCAGTCCGAAGGCCAGGATGTTGACACCGTGCTCCAGGAAACTGCCCTGGGCCAGATGGTCCAGTTTCTGGCGCAGCGCCAAGGGCATCCGGTGGTGCTCGAAGGTTTCCCAGGTCTTGCCCGTGGGGAGCTTGGACGACTGACGCAACCGATTGATGCGCCGGTAGCGGCGATCATCGGCCTCCTGTTCCAGCACCTCGAGGAAGATGGGCAGTGCTTCGCCGTGGCCGGAGGCGGTGAAACGGTCCACCGACTGGGCGCCCATGGTGGGCAGCTTGAATTGGTGGCACAGCTGGCTGATGCGGTCCTGCATGACGCTGGTGTCGGTATCGATGTCGGTGTTGGTCATCCGCACACCGCCGCCACCGCCATACTGCTGGTGAGCAGGCCGTCGTAGATTTTCAGGTCCGGCTTCCCGGACAGGGTCAGCACCGGGGCCTCGGGAGGCTTGGGCTCGGCAAGGTCCCGGACCTGTGCGTAGTCGAAGGGCTCACCCGCCTCCAGCAGCAACGACAGGGCGCTGTCCACCGTGGATTCCATGGTCGTGGCCGCCAGGTGCAGGATCCGCACGTACTCCACGTCGGCACGCTCCCCACGCCATTCCTTCAGCGCGTCATAGGCCAGCCTGAAGTGCATGGTGGGAAACAGCTGCTCTCTGAAGCGATACCGGGCGAACGCTCCCGGCTTGCGCACCAGCGAGCCGATGACGTGGCGGTAATTGACGTTGACTTCCCCCTCGCCACGCAGCAGTAAATCGAACTCTCCTCTCCTGTATGCCGGGCCGTGCCGAATTTACCTAGGGCAAGGACTCCCGCCCGGCTGAGAACAGCGGCCTGGAGTGAGATAGGGCCGACGTGGGAACCGCCCATCTCCCCAGCAATGCACTCCGAGGGTGAGAACCGTCATGTCGCCTGGGCCTACCTCAGGGATTCCAGTACCGTACGGCTCCCATTGAATTTTGGCGCCAGCGTGAGAATTACATTGTTACGATTCCTGCTTTAATAATCCACTAATTCGTTGACAATGATTATGTCTCTTGCTAAATTAGGTAAACTATCGTATCAAATAGATATAATATATTGCGAAAAAGAACTGTTGAAGGGTAAACAACTGCCCACAAATTAGTGGATTTCAGTATGCGATGGTAGTTAATGGTCAAGCCAACCGAGGGTGTGCTCTGTCTTTGGTGTGCGTTGCTGACCGGGGCAGAACGAACACCAGTTCTGGTATGATGTGATCATGGTACGCCGCAACAGAGGTCGCTCAGCGTCCACGGGTTTGAATCCGTCGCACGGCCCATTGGTCAGCACCTATCAGACCCGGATCGCTGACTATGGCGATGTGGAGCCCACCAGTGGCGAGGCGGCATTGGCCGCTTACGCGGAGCTCTACGGCCGGGTGCAGCGCAAGCTGTTTGCGGACTTTTCATCTGGTGAGTTACCTGCGTCTCTGAAGAAGGTTTACCTGCAGCGGTACGGGATCCCGGCTCGGATGTTCAACGGCCTGCGGGTTTCGCTGGAGGGCAAGGTGTCGTCGGTGCGGGAGACGATGGTGCTCAGACGGGATGGCCTAGAGCGTCGGATTGCCCGGGCGGAGGGTGAGGTTGCCAAGGCTGTTGAGCGTGGACGCTTGAATCAAGTGCATCACAAGAGGCGCCGGCTGGCTAATCGGAGATTCAGGTTGGCTGGGTTGGATGCTGATGTTGCTGCAGGCCGGGTGAGGCTCTGCTTCGGTTCGAAGCGTTTGTGGCGAAAGCAGCATGACCTTGAGGTCAGCGGTTACGGAAGCCATGAGGAATGGCTCGTGGACTGGCGGGAGTCCCGGAGCGACGAGTTTTTCGTACTGGGGAGCAGGGATGAAACGGCGGGTTGCCAACTATGCGTCGCCACGATAGCCGAGGACGGGTCTCTCAACCTCCGGGTCAGGATGCCCGATGCCCTGGCAGAGCAGCATGGGAAGTACCTGCTGATCCAGAATGTCCGGTTCGACTATGGACATGAGCAGGTGCTGGCCGCGTTGCAGAGCAATTTTGAGTACACTCGGTGTCGGCACGAGCATGGCGAAGAGGCGGCGCGTTCTACAGATCTGAGTCAGGCCATCAGCTACCGTTTCAAGCGGGATGGCAGGGGATGGCGGGTCTTCGTCACCACCCGGATGATGGACGTTCCGGTTGTTACGGACAGGCGGCGCGGCACAATCGGCGTCGATTTGAACGCCGATCATCTGGCGGTCGCGGAGACCGATGCCTCGGGAAACTGCCTGAACGCTTGGCGGGTGCCGCTGGTCACCTATGGCAAGAGCACTCATCAGGCTGGGGCTCTCATCGGCGATGCGGTGGCTGGGGTGGTCGAGTATGCCCGTGATGCTGGGAAGCCCATCGTCATCGAGAAGCTGGACTTTCGTCAGAAGAAGGCTGCTCTCGAGGGACAGTCCGGTAAGTACAGCCGGATGCTGTCGTCTTTCAGCTACGGCAAGGTCAAGGCTTATTTCCTGTCCCGTGGCTACCGTCAGGGAGTGGAGGTACATCAGGTCAACCCGGCTTTCAGCTCGGTGATTGGCCGGGTTAAATTCATGGAACGATACGGGCTCAGTGTCCATCAGGCTGCTGCCTTGGTGCTGGCCCGTCGTTTACTCGGTTGCTCAGAGCGTATCCCACGCCAGCGGGCCTGTCTCGTTGGCAATGGCGTCCATGTCGCCTTCACCGTACCTGCAAGGAAGCGGGTGAAGCACGTGTGGACGTACTGGGGCGCGATCTCGGGACAGCTGAGACCGGCGCTTGCAGCGCATCATCGGCTGGGAAAGCGGAGACGCAGACCCAATCCGGCTCAGGCTGCATTGCGGGCTGTGGTCCGTGAGGCGGCTTGAGTGGGGACCAGTTCGGTGTTTCCGGGTGCGATTCCCGGGCGGAGCCGTCTTGTACTGTTGGGACGGCGGCGCGGCTCAGAACGCGTCCTCAGAGAAGGCTGACGGAAGTCCTGTGACTAAAGTCAACCATTTTTACAACGGCATCGAGACCATTGAGGAGTGCGAGCTGCCCATTGACGTTCAGGCCAGGTCCCTGGGGAAAATGCTCGCAGATTTACAGTATCGAGACGCCCAACAAGATAATCCGCGACCGGGTGACCGGGATTCACCGCCCGGACTGGTGGCCCGACGGAGACGAAATCCGAGAAGCCCTCAAGCCGGAGTCTTACATGACGCGCCGGTAGCCCGGTCGCCCTGCGGACACGCACGATCACGACCAGCAAAGGCTTCGAGGTTTTCGACGGCGGCTCCCGTGTGGTGGAGCCACGGGAGCCGTTTAGTCGGGTATGTCGTGATGCAGATGTTCCCTGTGCCTACGAAAAGAAAATCGTCTGGCGTGTCCGCTACCGCCATCACCGGCACGACACGTCCAGAGTGTGCGAAGTCATCGAGATCCTTGCTGGGGCAGACGTGGAACGGCCGATCATGGCCCGCATTATGGGCGGGAACGTCAGAGAGCACTTCGCCCTGAGTTTAAGGGAACGCTCTCCTGCTGAGTTCCAGGGCGTCCTGGGATCTCCGCCTGTCATGGTCAGTCAATCGGACAGGCCGGTCCCAGTAAAGACGGACCGGCCAGGATTGTTTGCCGGAGACGTTGCAAAGAGAGAGGAGGCCGATATGTCCTGCGAGTCCGGCCATATGGAAGAACCGGGATTCGACGATTGCACCGTACCGGAGACCAACGTCAGCGTTTATGACGCCCTCTATCTTCGGCGCATGGCGTGGGACTTCAAACACCAGCTGGTGCCCAGGGATGCGCTGGCCGGCATGCTGGATACGGCCATCCGGGCGCCGAACCACCGCCTCACCGAGCCCTGGCGGTTCTTCATCCTGGAGCAGGGTAGTCGGCGCTGGAGAAACCGGCGGGTCTGGCCCATGACTTCGCGCTGCAGCGGAGCGGCAACGCACAGCGCGCCGAGGCCACCCGCGACTCGTTGCTCAAGCCCCCGGTGATCATCTACATGTACTCCACTCCCGGACGAGATGAAGAGGACACACGGGAGAACTACGCGTCGGCCTGTTGCGCCGCCCACAACATCGCTTTGGCCGGAGTGGCCGAGGGCCTGGCGGTCACGTGGGAAACCGGAGGCCCCACCCGCCTCCCGGACCCGGCAAAAACCCTGGGGGCGGAGGACGATTGGGATCTGGCCACCATGCTCTCCATCGGCTACCCTGCCGAAGACCCTCCGTCGCAACACATCCCCGTATCCAATTTCGTCCAGCGGTTGGAGTAGCACCGGCCGATCCAGTACAGATGAGGAGGCGCCATGCCCATTATCAGGAGAAGTGACCGGAGCAAGAGAGAGGACGCAATCTCTCCCGGCCTGGAGTCGTTCAGCATCGTAGATGCGGCCCATGGCAGCGACTCGCTCAGAGTCGGGGAATTGACCATCGCTGCCATGGGCCGTGTGCCGCGCCACACGCACACCAACACGGAAGAGGCGATGGTCCTGTTGGAGGGCAGCCTGGAGGCGCTGGTGGGCAGGGAGCGACTGACCATAGAACCCGGCGACCTGGTGCTGGCACCCGCCGGCACGGTACACGGTTTCGTCAACGTCTCCGATTCGCCGGCCCGTTTGTTGTTCGTATTTCCGATTCACGAACCCGACCGGGTGCTGACGACGCCGCCCAACGCACCACCCTCGGGGTTCCCGTCGGAGCAGGGCCTCTCCGGCTTCCGGTCTCCCCACGACCGGCCCCTGGAGAGGGAGTCTGAGTCTTGACGGGCGTATTGCTATTGAGTAAGGTAACATCAGAAACAAATCTCCCCAAAAAGAGGGCAAGCAATGCCGGATTACGACAAAATTATTCGAAACGGTACGATAGTTGATGGCACCGGCGGGATGCCGGCTTTCCGAGGCGATGTTGCCATTAAAGACGGCAAAATCGCCATGATCAGCGGTAGGATCCAGGGGTCGGCCAAGGAGGAACTGGACGCCACAGGCTGCATAGTCGCCCCGGGCGCCATCGACCTGCACACCCACTACGATCTCCAGCTCAACTGGGAACCCTATGCCACCATGTCCGGCTGGCACGGCGTCACGTCGGTGACCATCGGCCAGTGCGGTTTCGGCTTCGCTCCGTGCAAGCCCGAGGACCGGGACGCGGCGATGCGCCTGATGACCAGAATCGAGGCAATCCCCCTGAGGACGATGGAACTGGGCCTGCGCTGGGACTGGGAGACCTTCCCGCAGTGGATGGACAGCCTGGACAGCCATCCCCTGGGCATCAACGTGGGCGCACTGGTCCCCTTCAACACCCTGCGCATGTACGTGATGGGGCTGGAGGAGTCCCGCACCACGATACGGGCTTCCGACGAAGAGATCCGGCATATGGAGAACCTTCTTCGCGACTCGATGAAGGCCGGCGCCTTCGGGTGGTCGGCGATGAAGACCCTGGCCAACCGCCCCGACGACGGGCGTTTCATCCCCAGCCAGGTGGCCTCCAACGACGAGTTCCTGGCTCTGGCCAAGGTACTGAACGAATTCGGTGTCGGCCACATCGGCTGGACCCGCGGCCCGGCGGAGCGTCCGCTGCCCCCCGGTGAACCGGACCTGATTGGCGGCGGAGACCCCGGCGCAATGGTGGCCGCCGTTACCGGGCAGTCCGCGATCCTGATGGACGCTGTGGAGGGCGACGCTCCCGGCCGGGGCCGGGAGGACTTCCTCATCGAGATGTGCCTCGCCTCCGGGCGGCCCATCCAGTGGGGCGCGGTGTCCTTCAACGAGAACGCCCCCGGCCGCTACAGGGAGCAGTTGGCCTTCTTGGAAAGAGCCCGCCAGGAAGGTGCGCCGATGTACGCCCAGACCACGGCCTACTCCCCTTCGCCGGTGTTCGAGTTGGCCGAATACAACGGCTTCGACGCCATGCCCAACTGGATTGACCCGTTCGTCGGCACGCCCGAGGAGCGGATCGCCAAGCTGAACATCCCCGAGAACCGGGACAAGATGCGCCAGGACGTGGGCGCTTATGCCGGTCAGGGCGGCGCAGCCGACGCAGCCTCAGAGTGGTCCAAGATGCGGGTGGTCGAGGTCCGGGAGGACCGCAACCTGCAGTACGAGGGCAAGACCATCGCCGAGCTGGCCGAGATGATGGGCAAGCACCCCATGGACGCCATGCTCGACCTGGCCATTGACGAGGGCCTGCGCACCGAGTTCACCTTCGACTCGGCCCAAGGTACCGACAGGAAAGCGGTATCCGAAATCCTGAACCACCCATACACCCATCCGTGCGTGTCTGACGGTGGCGCCCATACGAGGTATCAGACTCTCGGCTGCTGGCCGGTCAACATGATTGCGGACCGGGTCAGGGACCAGGGTATGATGAGCTTGGAGAAGGCCCACTACAAGATGAGCAGCCTGCCTGCGGCCATCGCCGGCTTCACCGACCGGGGAATCCTGAAGGAAGGTTACGCAGCGGACATCATGGTCTACGACCTGGACAAGCTGGGCCTCCAGTTCGATAGCCCGGTCTATGACACCGACTTCCCCGGCGGCGAGCGGCGCATCATCCAGAAGGCCAAGGGAATCCGCTTCACCATCGTCAACGGTGAGGTCACCTTCACCGAGGGCACTGTGTGCACCGGAGCGACCCCTGGGAAGCTGCTGCGCAGCTATGACATGGTAAACCGCTAACCCTCCGAGGATTCGGACTGTTTCCGGGTTGCTTGATGTGCGCCCAATCGAAGGACCCCTCTCTGGGGGTCCTTCGCCGTTACCTGCCGGACAGTCCGGGTGGAAACATGGGGAGGAATTCGATGAATTCAGCAAATCGAGGTAGTAACTGGTAAACCAGTTCGGAAAATGGTCTGTACTATTTTTCACCCGAGCGGCATAGGCCGCACCAGCGCTGGGCAGGGACCTGAAGTTTCCGCTATTCAGAATCTCATGAAATCTGATACCCCAGCTTTGCCGGAGCCACCATAACAACTACGGATTCCGTTGACGCTTCACAGACCGTCGCCGGTATCGCCGGTCTTACAAGGTCTCCACTCCCTGACGCCGGGAAGATCAAACCCGGCCGTGTCTCAAGGATCAACGCCGCCTTGTCGTCCCTTTCGTTCCAGAGGCCGTACCCACCGCACTGCCAGTGCCGTTCCGGGAGGGTTAAGGGCCTCATGCCTTCATTCGCACTGCGAGCACAGCTTCGATGACGGAAACCAAAGGTCTGCTCTGAGAAGCTCCACTCCGTACCAGAGGCACTTGCACGTCAACTTCTACAGAAAGCCGGTCATCCCGGCATGAGCAAGGGCCCGCGCCAGCCTACGGTTCCTCATCATCCCCGATACATTCAGGTCCTCCACCACCACCCGGCCCGCCAGCTTGGCTATCGCCGTCGTGGCCTTGTGATGATGGCCATTCCTGATGTTCACAACCCGGGCATGAAGTCTGCGCCTCACGGCATACAACCGCTTCCGGCGCTTACTGGGTTCTCTTATACCATGGACGTTCCTGAAACTGGCCATGGCCCTGTACACCCGACGCAGCCGTGCCAAGGCAGGCCGCAACGGCCTTGGGCCCCCAGTTCACACTTCCGACGTGAGCGTTACTCGGGACGGACCAACGCCCACAGTCGCCCTTCTTCAATATCCACGCGGACAGCCCTCAGGCGGATATAAGGCTGGTTTACACACACACCTTCATCCTTGTCAAACTGCCATCCGTGGCCGTCGCAGGTGAACACTTCCTCACCTTCGTCCTGTATCTCACCACCTTGGTGGGGGCAAATGACGGATAGCAATTTGTAGCCATCACTGCCCTTGGCCAGGAAGAATTTGGCATCACCCACCACGACCGGAAAGGGAAGACTTGGGAGTGACGACTCTTCACCCAAGTCCACCTTGATTCTCCTCGGGCGCCCAAGGGCGTTGAGTGGTCGGGAAGACATGGCTGCTCCTGCCCGCATTCGGTGGGAATGAAGGAGTTGACTGCTGCGAGCATAGCAAAAGCCTCCGGCTCCATCAATGAGCCAATACACTGCATCGGCCTCGTACACGATGAATCATGCTGCCCGCGGCGGCAAAATCTGAGAATTATGCGATCTACCGAGGTATGCGTTCCGTTCATCACCGCATCGGCGTTGTTTGTGGAGCACCAGACGTTCCAGTTTGGCGCGGGACAACACGTCCTTGGGGGCGGATGTACAGGGTGGATGTTTATCTGGGGGTTCGCCGGGCGGTGATGGTGGAGGGCAAGAGCATTCGGGAGGTCTCCAGGGAGTTCGGGTTGCACCGGGACACGGTGCGCAAGATGCTGACCTACTCCGTTCCTCCGGGGTACCGGCGACAGACTCCTCCTCGAAGGCCCAAGCTGGAGCCCTACACCGGCGTCATCGACCGGATCGTGGAGGACGACCTCGCGCGCCCCAGGAAGCAGTGCCACACGGCCAAGCGCATTTTCTAGCGCCTCAGGGACGAACATGGCTACGACGGCGGATACACCACGGTCAAGGACTACGTCAGAGAGCATCGCCGCCAGACCAGGGAGATGTTCGTGCCGTTGTCCCATGCGCCGGGCCACGCGCAGTGCGAATTCGGCGAGTCTCTGGTGGTCATCGGCGGCGTGGAGCGTAAGGCCCACTGTTTCGTCATCGACCTGCCCCACAGCGACGGCTGCTTCGTGAAGGCCTACCCGGCTGAGACCACCGAGGCCTTCCTGGACGGGCACGTATCAACGTTTGCCTTTCTGGGCGGAGTGCCCCAGAGCATCCTCTACGACAATACCAAGCTGGCTGTGGCGAAGATACTGGGAGACGGACGGCGCCAGCGCACCCGCGCCTTCACCGAGCTGCAGTCCCACTACCTGTTCGAGGACCGGTTCGGGCGTCCCGGCAAGGGCAATGACAAAGGCAAGGTGGAGGGCCTGGTGGGGTACGTGCGGCGAAACTTTCTGGTGCCGGTGCCGTCCTTCGAAAGTTTCGATGCGCTCAATGCCTACCTGGAACAACGCTGCTTGGAGCGAATGGACGCCCAGCTCAGGGGACATACGGAGACCATCGGTCAGCGGATGGAGCGGGACCTGGACGCCCTGCTGCCCCTGCCTCCGGTGGCCTACGACGCCTGCGACAAGCAGGCTGGCCGGGTGAGTTCCCTGTCCCTAGTCAGGTACAGGACCAACGACTACTCGGTGCCGGTGGCCTACGGACACCGGGACGTCCTGGTAAGGGGGTATGTGGGCCAGGTGGTGATCAGCTGCGGAACCGAGGTCATCGCCAGCCATCCCAGATCATACGGCCGGGACGACTTCGTCTACGACCCCATCCACTACCTGCCGCTGTTGGAGCGTAAGCCGGGAGCTCTGAACCAGGCCGCGCCGCTGCAGGGCTGGGAACTCCCCGATGAGTTCGGGACGCTGCGCCGGCTGCTGGAATCCAGAATGGGACGGCGGGGCAAACGGGAGTACGTGCAGGTGCTGAGGCTGCTGGAGACCTTCAACCAGCAGGAGGTGCACGCAGCGGTGAAAGATGCCATCCACCTGGGGTCGCTGAGCTTTGACGCAGTGAAGCACCTGGTGCTGTGCCGGCTGGAGGGACGGCCGCCCAGGCTGGACCTGGAGCTCTATCCCTACCTGCCCCGGGTCAGGGTCAGCACCACCTCCACACAAGACTACATGACTCTCCTGTCGGAGAGGGCGGCATGAACGACCGGTCGACGCTGCTATTGGAACACCATCTCAAAGAACTGAAGCTGCCCAGCATCCTGAGAGAGTACGGGAAGATGGCTGCCCTGTGCGCCGCCGAGGGTGTGGATCATCCCCAGTACCTGCTCAGGCTCGCGGAACTGGAACTCATCGACCGACACCAGCGCATGGTGGAGCGGCGGATCCGCGCCGCCCGTTTCCCCGCGGTCAAGACCCTGGACACCCTCGACTTCCCGGCAATCCCGTCGCTGAACAAGGCCCTGGTGATGGAACTGGCACGCTGTGAATACATCCAGCGCCGGGAGAACGTCATTGCCATCGGCAACAGCGGCACCGGCAAGACCCACGTGGCCCTGGGGCTGGGCTTGGCCGCCTGCCAGCGCGGGATGTCCGTGGGTTTCACCACCGCCGCCGGTCTGGTGCATGAGATGATGGAGGCCAGGGACGAAAGGCGGCTGTTGAACTTGCAGAAACAACTGGCCCGGCTCAACCTGCTGATCATAGACGAACTGGGCTTCGTCCCCCTGTCCAGAACCGGCGCGGAACTGCTCTTCGAGGTCTTCAGCCAGCGCTACGAGCGGGGCTCCGTCATGGTGACCACCAACCTCCCCTTCGACGAGTGGACCGAGGTCTTCGGCTCGGAACGCCTCACCGGAGCGCTGCTGGACCGGCTCACCCACCACGTCCACATCCTGGAGATGAACGGCGAGAGCTACCGGCTCAAGCGCAGCCGGGAGAACGCCGCGTCCCAAGCTCCAGACGATCGCGAGGAAGAATAGGGCGCACCGTCAACGCTGCCCCTTCCTGCTCCTTCAACGTCTCCACCCTGACCGACTTACTGACGTCAGTCATCACGTCAGTGGTACACGATCCCCCCGCCCCAGTGGCCCACTTTCTCAGCGCCATTGACACAAGACCCTAACCGCACTACGGATCGCCGAAGAAGTGGCGGCCCTAGGCGGCTTTGGTGAACAAGTGGCACCGCACCTAAAAGTCGAAAAACGCGCTCAAAAGTCAAGGGGTCGGGTAACTCCAGCCTAGCGGGGGGTTGCCCGCAAATCAACCGGCTTGTGCCGCCGCCGCTTCAGTGCCTCTGGGGGCAGAGCGCCGACCTCTGCGTGATATTGGCGATTGTTGAGTCTGAGCGCGACAGGCTGGGCATCGAGTGTTATTTTGCAGAGTGACTGCGGCACCTAATTGGGCTGCCACCGGTCCGAAGTCGAGCCGATTGCGGTCAACCTGCCCCAGCTTGCCCAGACGGGGGTGCCGACAGTAACGCCGGCACCGGCATCTAGAAATTTCAGGAGGAACCTGAAAGTCGTGCCGTTACGCGGGGACGTCGAACACGAGGATGGTGACGGTAAGTTCCCGGTTCGCATCATCGCGATGCCCAAAGACATAGCGAAATTCCGTCTCCGAGTTGCGGTGCTGCTCTCTCTTGCAGTTTTGATGGCCTCTAACGGTCTCGGCTACCCCCTTTAGTACCGTAGACATATTTCTGTCACGATTGAATATCAGGAGCGCCGTTTTGGTATCACGCCAGGCTGTGTAGCTGAGCAATTGATTTAGTGCCTTGGTCAGTCCTGCCGGTCCGGTCCAGAACTTGCACTCGGCGATGAAAATATTCCTACCATCCACCCTGATAAGGATGTCGGTTTTGCCTTCATAGTTGAAGGTCTCTCCTGTTGATCAACGACAATTAGTCTTGCCGGTTGGCGACGACTATTTTTGCCGGTCCCCAAGAGTAATCATCCGGTACAGGAGGTGCCGGATTGGTTACAGATCAGCAAGTCGCAACACTGAGGCAGAGACGAATGGAAGGAAAGACGCAACAGACGGCGGCGGCAATGGCGGGGATGAGCGAGCGCTCGGCCCGCAAGTGGCAGTGCGGCCCGTTGCCGTCGGAGACCAAGACTGAGCGCCAGTGGCGCACCCGTCCCGATCCCTTCGACGGAGTCTGGGAGAAGGAGATCCTGCCCCTGCTCCTGGGCGAGGCCGCCGGCAGGCTCAGGGCAACGACAATTATCGAGTGGCTGGAGGAGCGGCATCCCGGCCGGTTCAGCGCCTCGCAGCTGCGCACCCTGCAACGACGATTACAAGACTGGCGAGCGCTCAACGGCCCGGACCAAGAGGTCTACTTCCCCAGGAGCATCCCCCGGGCCGCGAGGCCCAGATCGACTTCACCCACTGCAACTCCCTGGGAGTGACCGTCGGCGGTCGGGCCTATCGCCACCGGCTGTTCCAGTTGGTGCTGAGCCATTCCGGGTGGCGCTATGCCGAGGTGGCCACCGGGGAGACCTTCCTGGCCCTGAAGCAGGGGCTACAGAACGCCCTGTGGGAGCTGGGCGGTGCGCCTCGGGTGATCCGCTCGGACAACACCTCGGCCGCCACCCACGAGATGAGGCGCAGCCGCGGCAGGGCCCTGAACGGCAGCTACGCCGAGCTTCTGGACCACTATGGGCTCGAGTCCACCCTGATAAATGCAGGAGAGTCCCATGAGAACGGCGTTGCCGAGCAGGCCCACTACCGGCTCAAGGACGCCATCGACCAAGCCCTCATGCTGCGGGGCAGCCGCGACTTCAACTCCCTTGAGGAATACGCCGGCTTCGTCCGCAAGGTGGTGGCTCGGCGCAACCGGCTGGTGATGGGGAAGCTGGAGGAAGAGCGCCCACATCTGCGTCCCCTGCCCCCAGCCCCGGTGCCGGAGTACGTCAACCACCGGGGCCCGGGTGCGCAAGTGGAGCACCATCCAGGCAGCCGGACGGACCTACACCGTGCCCTCCCGGCTCATCGGGAAGGAGGTGCAGATCCGGCTGTACGCCGAACACTTGGAAGTGTACTACAAGGGCACCTTCGTGGATCGAATGGAGCGGGTGCGGGGCGAGAAAGAGGCCCGGGTTGACTACCGCCACGTCATCGGCTCCCTGGTGCGCAAGCCCGGGGCCTTCGCCCGCTACCGGTTCCGGGAGCAGATGTTTCCCACCATGACCTTTCGCCTGGCCTACGATGCGCTCCGGGAATGGCGTGGGGAGCGGGCCGACGTGGAGTACGTGCGCATCCTGCACCTGGCGGCGACGACCATGGAGACCACGGTGGACAGCGCCCTGGCCCTGCTCTTGGAGGCGGGCGGACCCTTCGACTACGCCGCAGTCAGGGAGCTGGCCAGTCCCGCGCCGCTGCAGGCGCCGGCACTCAGCCTGCCCGGGACGCCGGACCTGAGGGTCTACGACTCCCTGCTGGCGGAGGTGGCCTGATGCTGGACACCCTGACTACTGACACCCTGATGACGGACACAGTGGCCATACAGGAGCGGATCGGGGAGCTGTGCCACCAGTTCCGGCTGCCCACCATGGGTGCGCAGTCGGTGTCCCGCTTCACTGCAGCCGGCCACGGCGACGCCCTGGAGACTCTCCTGGAAGTACTGGAGCAGGAGGCCGAGGACCGCAGGCAGCGGCGCATCAGCAGGCTGCGCACCGCGTCCAGGCTGCCGGCGGGCAAGATCTGGGAAACCTTCGAGCACGACCGGGTGCCTCTGTCTCTCAGACAGCAACTGGGGGAACTGGCCGACGGCAGCTTCGTCGACCGCGGCGTCAACGTCCTGGCCTTCGGTCTTCCCGGCACCGGGAAAACACACGCCCTGTGCGCCTTGGGCCACCGGCTGGTGGAGTCGGGCCGCTCGGTGCTCTTCGCCCCGGCCTACCGGCTGGTGCAGGATCTGCTGGCAGCCAAGCGGGACCTGGCCCTGCCGCGACAACTACGGAAGCTCGACAGCTACGACTTCCTGCTGCTGGACGACCTGGGCTACCTGCCCCAGGGGGCCGAGGAGTCGGAGCTGCTCTTCACCCTCATCGCAGAACGCTACGAGCGCCGGTCCCTGGGCATCACCTCCAACCTGGTCTTCTCCCAGTGGGAGCACATCTTCGCCAACCCAATGGCCACCGCGGCGGCCATCGACCGGGTGGTCCATCACTCGGTCATCCTGGAATTCAACGTCCCCAGCTACCGGACCGGAGTGGCCCAGCAGCGGGGGCAGGATAAGGAGGTGAACCGGCAAGAATAATCGACGCCAACCGGCAAAAGTAGTTGACGTTAAACACCTGTAGCCTGTCCTTCGTAGTGACCGTTCAGATGTACAAGGAAATGGGATCGTAAGGTCTCCTCACGCATACCCTTGAACTCGGAGGGGCTGCGCTCCATGACTGCGGTCATGTTTGAGAGAATAGACAGAATGTGTTCATATTCACCCATTCCCAGAGTGGGTTCCGGCCTGAATGGCTCTGAAGAGGCGCTCGGCTTTTGGGGAGCGACACGCCTTTTAACATCCGGTGCCACGAAAGTCGACGGCGGGTTTTGTGTCCGTCGAAGCGGGAAACCGATGCTCTCAACAAGGTTCCTGTCTTGCAACAGCTTTTCACGCCTGCCATCTAGTCTTTGCCTTATGTGCCCTGGTAGGGCCGTATTGAACTTCACCGCTTCTGCTTTTACCCGCTCTGCGTGGACTAGGGTTTGGTCTAGGTCCCGGTCAAAGGTGTCTTTGACTCCTGAGGTTTGTTCCTGGGTTAGGTCGTAGGTGAAGACTAGCTCGTTGCTTCTGATGGTTGCCTCCGGTGGACTCAGGCTGAAAGTCGAAGGTTGGCATTTGAATAGCACCGAGTCGCCGGTGAACGGGACGTAAATCGTTACGCGCGTGCCGGTAATGTAGAGTGGTCCACTCCTGTCGAAGATAGCTCGGCGACTGCCTCCGCTTACGTCAATCTGGGCATCTCCGTAATCCGAGTGGATCTCCGACTTGTCGATCGCCAGTGGGTTGATCCTCCACTTCTCAGCAAGGTATTTGAGCATGTCATCTTGTGAAGTGGTCAAAACCTCGTTTTCGCTCAATGAATTGATTTCCTTGGCGAGGCTTTGCCCTTGGTTTTCGATGGTTTGCCGCAAGTCGTAGGTGTGGAACAATGGCTCAGTCATATATGGGCTCGCATTTGCAGTCTTCGGGTTATCCTTGCAACTCTTCGATGCACCAGTTGCCGCAACTGGTTACTCTCTTAGCCCAGGGAAGACCGGGTTATAGAGGCAGAGGCAGCGGCCACCATGTGGGTTTTGTTGGTTGCCATCGGTGCAACATGGACCGGGTATGGGCATCTCCTGCAGAGCTTCTTGGATAGCGAATACCTTGCCGTCGAGCGACTGACAATGTGCGCATACCCGCTCGTCCTGGGCAGTCATGACTTTGACCTCGGCAACGTCGAGATCCAAAAGGTGCATCAATTCAGTGCGCCTGGCTAGCTGAGCAACATGAAGATGGGGACGGCCTTCAACGAACAAGATACTGGCCTGCTGCTGATAAGCTAATCGCAGGGACTGCAAATCACCAGCCTGCATCGCGACCCGCACCATTTCGCTTAAACGCCTCCACTCTTCGTTGCGCCGTTCACGGGCAAGCCTTGCATCCATTGCCGCCCAATGCTCGGCTCCCTCAGCAGTGAGCAAGTATTTCTTGCGCTCCTCCCTGTCAGTACGGACGTGAATAACTTGTCCGCAGTCCCGGCATTTGCGTCGGCGCGCGGGTGGCGGCTCTTGGATGACGCCGCAGTAGGGGCAAGCCGGACTCGATAGGGTGATAGGAGCCAACGGAGCGGGACGCTTTGACGGGAACGAGACGCGAATCAATGCTTCTGGTTGCGACTTCCCCTTGCGCTCATCGATCCGGCGTTGCAGCTCCTGTTTGCGAAGCTCTAACTCTTCGGGCAAGGAAAGAGCCACCGCTTGAATTTGGACAGCATCGAACCCTCTCTATTGAGAATGGCGGCCCACGCCAACGGCGTCCCCCAAGAGGTTTATCCCCGAGTGTGCGAAGGAATCGATAGGATACACCCGCGATGTTAACGGTCGAGCTGGAGGGCTACGATTCCAGCTTAAACCTAGTCACGGAGGTTGCTTCTGGTCAAAGCCCCTATCGAACCGGGCAACTCCTCGCTCTGGTGTGATATGAAAGTGTCCCGAGAGAGTACAAGGGATGCGGCCGTCTCTAAGGGACTGGAGCTATGAAAATGCCGCTCCCCGTTTATGAAGAGTCTGCCATTGTTCAAGACGTATTTACCTCTCTCACCCCGGCGAGAAGGTCGCTAGCTGTCTTCAGCATTATCGACTGACAACTCGCCGACCTCCCGCAAGTAACGCCACCAAGTTGTCCCATGTCCAGTTGTACACCTTGGCACTCGGTGTGGCCGTAGTCGGTTTCGTGTTGTTGCCCTGGTTCCTGCCAGCCAGCAGAAAGTATGGCTTGCCGAGCTGTTGGGCAATTCTCACCTCCGCTGCCACGCCTCTTGCAGTGTGGGTTCGGTGACCGCACATGACCGCTACCACGCTGGTTCGCTTCATCCTCTCCGCAACCTTGGCCTGCCAGTTTCCCGAGAGAGGTTCCTTAACCGACCAATCGGCTATCTCGAAGGGAGAGTTGGGGTATTTGGCCTGGCCCACGAGGGCGTTCTTTAGATCCGCGTCGTTGTCGTAGTCGAAGCTGATGAACACGCGCTGCATTCGAATCCTCCTGAGGTTTAAGTTGTCAGTCGGGGCCAGTCGGTGATCCCCGCCAAAGGGAGGACGACTGCCACCAGCAGGGGCAGTAGAACGTGGAGCCCCCCAAATACCCAGTAGATGTGTCGTTCCAAGTCAGAGACCGGCCAGTAGGCTTTGCCTTTGGGTGGCTGCTTTAACAGTTCCCACTCGTACCCCAATGCCGCCGCAGGCAAATACTGTTCCAACTCGAGAATTACGTCGAACTTGGCGGCGTTCAGGTTCTTGTAGGCCCTGATAATGCGCAGGGACAGGAAGGAGACAATCAGCCCAGCCAAGGCCACGGGAACCAGAAGGTACAGGTTCACGGAGCCCACGGACTGTAGCCCGTAGAGGGCCAGGAGGGCCACGTTCAGGGTAATGAGGTACCGGTTGGATGCCTCCCTTCGTCCGCTGGCGTTGTCGGCGGACTGCAGACAAAGATTGTACTGTTCCAGCAGGCTTTGTCTGAAAGGCTCCGGGTATGCGGGATAGCTCCCGGCCCTGAAGTTGAATAGTTGGGGCAGAACGGTTTCCTCTAGGTATAGTTGGTTACTACCAATAGTGTATACCTCATCTGGTATCTTTCGCACCAACCAACTGTCATCAAATTCTGACATTGGGTGACGTCGCCGGTAGCAACCGCGATGATCGCAACAACAATTGCTCTTACCCAGCAGCGAGCCGGGCCCTTTCACTGTCCGCCAGAACTTTTGCAGAAACGATTGCAACCATTGCTCGAGACTGGGGCGGCGATCGACTAAACTGCGGAGACCCACAGGGTTCTGGCGGGACGACGACAGAACAAACGAGCTGCACCACCGGAGGCCCGAGGCCGTGCCGGTGGAGGCCGGGGATAGCGCCGACGAGCCTGTCGAAGACCTGAACGGAGACGGGCCGGAGCGGGATGGGTTTGAGTGGGATCTGCCCGGTGGATTCGAGCCCTTGCCCTTGCCGGAGCCTGAGCCGAAGCCCGCAGCCAGACGAGAGCCGACGGTGGTCGTGACGGTGTAGACGCCCCGCCGCCGTTATAGGCACTGCCCGCTCCACCCTCTGTCGCCGGAGGGTCCAGCCGGCCGTGAATTACTTCGCAAATCTGGATATCGACGTGCTCATCGACTAACATGGAATCGAGGCCCTGCCCTCACACCAGGCAGGGCCTCGCTCCGTAACCGCAACGGCATGCACGGAGACCTATGAACGGAATCAAGACCCTGGCACCGCTGACGCTGATGCTCTGCCTCCTCACCGTTGGATGCCAGAGCCAGTCCACTACCCCCACAGCAAGGGACTTCGGCAAAGTGGTCGTTGAGGGAACATCCATCCAGTTCCTCCGGGAGCCTCCAGTCACCAGGTCGGACAGGGACTACATGGACGGGGATAGCCGCGGCGTGTTGACGTTACAGGACAACTGCCTGCGGCTGGGGGAGGATGGCCCGGTCGTGATCTGGCCCCACGATTTTACTCCCTTCGTCAATGACGGCGTCGTCGAAGTCCATGACGCGGACGGCCGGGTCGTGGCCCGAGTCAGAGAACCGGTAACGCTCTGGGGTGGCCAGGTCCAGAGAGACGCGGGCGACTGCCCGGGACCCGTGTGGACCGACACCAGGATCCCCGTCCGGTAGTTGAGAACGGTCACCGGCGTCAACGCCCTCAGCTTCCGCAACCACACGGGTGAGTTCTACCAGGACTATCACCAGCGCTCCAACGTCGAGGCAGACTTCTCCGCAGTCAAGCGGGTATTCGACAACCTTACGCGGTCAATTAGCCCCACTGCCCGCGTCAACGAAGTACTGGCTAAGGCCGTCGCCTACAATACCACCCGCATCATCCACGCGTCCTACATTGACGGCATCGCGCCGTTCTTTAGCCCGAATCCACCGATGGACATGGATCTACGGGGTGAGGGAGTTACAGGCGCGATGGTCCGGGCTCGAATTCGGGTAGACGGGAGGTTAGCGGGCGGTCTGCAGGCGCTTTGGGGGCACCGGTGGCGGCCTGCAGTGGCTGTGGCGAGCGGGATGGCAGGACAGGACGCGGCAAGAGTCGCTCGCGGACCGGGCTGGCGCAAGTTGGCGGGGCGTTCAGTTGGCTGGATGACGGGTCAGTGGCAGAAGGGGGGCGTCAGGCAGGATGTGGAACCGCTCGCAACCGGGCCAGGGCGCGGCTGAACTGGGCTTCCCAGGGCCAGCCCCGGGGAAGATGCAAAGTGAGTCTGCGCACCGAGCGGGTAAGCCGTCCGGCCAGGGAGAAGAAGCGTCGCCGCAGGGTCTTGGTAGGCACCAGTTGCTCGCCCAGACCGATGCGCGCTGCCCAACGGGCCAGGTTGTGCGCCAGCACCTGGACGGCCAGCCAGGCGGCATTGGCGGCGAAGCGGCCTGACGGGAGATGGTTCAGTCCGACGCCGTACTTGAGGTCGCGTATCGCATTCTCGATCTCGGCGTGGCGGCGATGGTCGGCCTCCAGTTCCAAGGTATCCTCATCCCGGTCGGTGATGAAGCCGTGGTAGCTGTAGCTGGCGAACAGGGCCAGTTGGGAACCGGGCGTGGGCTTCACACGCCGGACGATGAGCCGCACCGGCGCGGCGTCAGGCTCACTCTGGAAAGGGACATAGGTGGTCTCGGCCACATCGGCGGCACCGTCCATCCAGTAGCAACTGTCTTGAATGTCAATAGGAATGAGCGACTTCTGGCTGAGTCATATCGCACCACGTGGAGCCGTGTTTGAGCATGGAGTTGAGTATGACCAGCAGTTTGCGCATGCACGCGACGAGCGCCACCTTCTTCGGCTTACCGGCTGCCAGCAGCTTCTGGTAGAAGTCGCGGATGACCGGGTTGTGGCGGCTGGCCACCATCGCTCCCATATACAAAATGGCTCGTACTCGGGCGCGCCCTCCCCAGACGGCCCGCTTGCCCCGCAGGGTGCCGCTGTCCCGGTTGAAGGGGGCCACTCCCACCAGGGCAGCAATCTGCCGGCGATCCAGCGTTCCCAGCTCCGGCAGGTAGGCCAGCAGAGTGAGGGAAACCTGTTCCCCCACGCCAGGAACGGTGCGCAGCAGGTCATCCTTCTCTCGCCACACGGGGCTCCGGCGGAGAGTCTGCCTCAGCCCCTCGTCCAAGTCGTTCAACTCCTGTTCCAGCCAGGCGATGTGGGCCTCGATGCGGGGGCGAACGGCGCTGATAGCGGTCCCCAGCCGGTTCTTCTCCGAGACCAGCATGGTCAGCACCTGATGCCTGCGGGCCGCCAGCGAGTTGAGTACCTGCGTCTCGGCGTCTCTGAGAGGACGCACGGAGGGACGAATGGCGTCGGCGAAGTGGGCCAGCACTGCCGCATCGAGAGAGTCGGTCTTGGCCAGCGTACCGGTGGCCCTGGCGAAGTCGCGAACCTGGCGCGGGTTGACCACCACCACCGGCAGCGCCGCAGCAGCGAGAGCCGCCACCAACGGCACTTCCAGACCGCCCGTTGCCTCCAGCAACACCATGGCGGGACCTATATCCACGATCTGGGAAACCAGTTCCCCGATGCCGGTTTCGTTGTAAGACGCGGCCCATCTCTGTCCCGTAGGCCGGACGGCAACATCCACCTGCGCCTTCGAGACATCAATGCCTATGTATCTCGGGTTCTCTTCCATCTGTACCTCCTGCGTCAGCGCTGGCCCGTCCTTGCACGATACGGGCTCGATTGGCCCAGGCAACTGTTCGGGCTCTGCTTGTAGGGAGCGCGGCGACCCTCGCTACTGGACGGTCTGTCGTGACCCAGGGAATGCCGGTCTGCCGCGCTCGGCTCCATCGCCAAAGTCAAGATACAAGGGGATGGGCGTCCAATCCGTCTCGGGTATGGCCTCGATGAGATGGCGCAGGTTTTTGTGTTGGCGGATGGTGATGGAGTAGCGGACATCCATCTTGCGGCAGACGGCGACGATGGCGCGAGCACAGAACCCGCTGTCGGCCCGCACCTTTGGTCCCCTAGCGCCTGGCGTAGCGCACCCGTCCCACCGTCTCACGAAGGAAGTGAGCGGCACCGCGGGCAGTGTTGGCCCGTCCCTCGCGCAGGCTGGACATCAGCACCTCGCCGGTTCCGGCGGCGATGGCCAGCAGCGGGTGATAGCCCTGCTTGCCGGTGTAGCCGTGGTGGCGGGCGCCCTCCTGGCCAGCCCGTAAGTCTCGCAGATGGTGGAGTCGAGGTCGATGGTGAATGGCGCGTCGCCGGGTCCGGCTCCGGCCTGCCATGCCCGTGCCAGTAACTCGCGGCTCACCCGGTCGAGTTGGCGGACGTGGCCCCCGCGGAAGCTGCCCAGGGTGGATGGCGCCTTGACCAGGCAGTCGAGAACACCGGCCGTCCCACCGTCACGCAGCGCATCGGCGGCGTCGATGCAGTCGCCGCCAGCCAGCGCGGAGGCGACCAGCGTCATATTTTGCCGCCTGTGTTGGCCTGGCCCGGCGGGCTGCCGAGATTGAGGTGATGGTCTACGAGTTCCCCCGGGCCCAGGTGTTGGGCGAGAGTGGCCGACAGGAGCAGGCTGGCATTGGCCACTGCCCTTCTGCTCCAGTCCCACGACAAGGTTAGCGACGCCGAGGCCAAGGCCAGAGCCGACTTCGACATCCGCTGGAAGGTTGCTCTGGGCATTGAGGTAGAGGACAGGCCCTTCGCCAAGAGCACGCTGCTGGTGTTCCGGGCCCAGCTGATACTGCACGACAAGGTGCGGGAGGTGTTCGAGTCCAGCCTGTGGCTGGCCCGGGAGTCGGGCTACCTGAAAAGGCGGAGCATGCGGGTGGCGCTGGACACCACCAACATCCTGGGCCGGGGCGCGGTGAGGGACACTTACAACCTGTTGGCTGACGGAATCGCCAGGCTGCTGCGGGCGCTGGCAGCCGTGGAGAAGACCACCGTAAGAGAATGGGCCGAGGACCGGGGATATGAGCGATACTTGGGTTCCAGCGTGAAGGGCGAGGCGCCATCGACTGGAGCGGGAAGCGGGCGCGTAAGGCCCTGCTGCCCGGGATTGTGAGAGACGCGGACCGGCTGCTGGAGTTGTCGCGGCAGGCACAGGGGGAATTGCCGGAGTGACAGCGCCGAGCGGTAGCAGATAGTGGTGGCGGCGGAGTTGCTGGGGTAGTTGCTGCTCCGGAACGTGGAGCGCACTGATGACGGAGCGAACCTCAAGGACGGGGTGAGCCGGGACCGGATGATGTCGGTGCATGACCCTGAGATGCGCCATGGACACAAGAGCAGCAGTAGACTCTTCGACGGACACAAGGCGGCGATTGTGGTGGACACCGGTATTGGAGTGGAGGAGGCCATGGGCGATGCGGCCTACGGAGACGGCGATACCAGGCAGGACTTCGCCGATGCGGGACGCACCCTGATTGCCAGGGTGCCGGGCCGCCCAAACCGGAAACACTTTCCGAAAGAGGACTTCCATATCGACCTGGAGGCGGGCACCTGCACCTGTCCGGCGGGTAACGTTACCCGGAGAATCCGGCCCCTGGGTACTCGCACCGCAGCAACAGGCCGGACGCACCAACTGAAGGCCTTCCAGTTCGATGGAGCGGTCTGCGGGGTGTGTCCGCTGCGGCCCCAGTGCGTCGCCGCGGCTCCGGGCACAGGACGGACGGTGCAATTGCACCCGCAGGAGGCTTTATTGCAGCAGGCCCGGGCCCTGCAGCAGAGCGAGGCCTTTGGCGAGTACCGGCAGCGCCGGGTGGTGGTGGAGCACCGGTTGGCGCGGCTGGTCCAACTGGGAATCCGCCAGTCCCGCTACTTCGGGCGCGCCAAGACGAAATTCCAGCTGTACCTGGCGGCCACGGTGGCCAACCTGACCCTGGTGGCCACCAAGGCCGGTCTGCCAGCAGGTCCCGGCTGCGGTTCCAGCGTCGGCAGCGCCCTGCGTGCCGGGGCCATCCGTTCCGCCCTTGATTTCGTCCCTGCACGGCTCGCTCAAATCTTGACCCTGGCCTTGCTTGCGTCGGCCTCACTGCCGGAATACATCTCCCCGAACAAAGCTTTCCGGCCAGATTTCTAGGTCGTGACACTGCTGGACGAGTTCGGGCAGGCCCAGATGCTGGGCGAGGGTGGCCGGAAGGAGCAGACCGGCATTGGCCACCAGTCGGTGGTCGTCGAAAGAGACACGGATGCGGTCGGGGTGGTTGCGTGGTAGCATCTATCGGGTGCTCCTTTTCTGGGACTGTTTTGCTGTTACAAAACCATTATCCCAGATTCAAAGGAGCACCCTTTGGCCACTTCAGGACGCTAACCTGACGCCCTCCCTCGGTGGATTCGGGATTAGGAATGGACGCCGATGATATTATCCCAGTCAGTCGACTGCTGGTAGGCGTAAGCGGCCCTCATGACGAGCGGGTCGTCGAAGAAGCGCCCAACGATCTGCATACTGACTGGGAGGCCAGCTGACGACTTGCCCACCGGCAGGGCCAGCGCTGGGTGGCCGGTGTAGTTGAATGGCATCGTGTTCCGTGAACCGCCCCAGTTCACCATGGCAAGATTGTCCTCGACGGCCTCGAGGTAGCTACCTGGAGTGTGGTTCTTTGGCGCCGTCATTATGCAAGTGGGCATAACGAGAATGTCCGCATTAGCAAGTGCTGCGTCGTAAGCCGCAATGTAGGTGGGACGCACATTTTGGGCCTTGGCGTACGCACGGCCTTGGTAATTTCGGCGGCTCAACTCGGCGCCGATTAGCGACAACTTGCTGCGTGGCGCAAGCGTGTCGGCCTGGGAGGCCCACATCTTGTTTATCGCGGTGATGATAGAGGCGGGGTAGTAGGTTCTAGTGAAGGCACCGAAGAACCCGGTTTTGAACACGGCTAGGGCGCCTTCGCCCGTGAGCGCGGCATAAGCCGCACTGATGGTATGATGCTCGGGAATAGACACTTGGGTTACGTCAGCTCCCGCCTCTGCGAGGATGTCAACCGCCGCCATCACTAGGTCGCGCACGTCGGCTTCGGCATCGTCAAAGCCCTCCTTGAGCACTCCGACCCGTAGCCCAGACGCGCCATCGGCCAGCCGTCCGAGCACATCGATACCGGTCGGGACGTCTCGCGTCTGGCGGGGATCGTATGGATCGTAACCCGCCGTGGCCTGGAGGGTAGCAGCCGCATTCTCCACAGTGCGGGTCATTGGGCCCGTATAGTCAATGCTTTGGTCGGAGCCGAACCCGATCCCGAAGTGTGACAACAATCCGAAGGTGGGCTTGTGTCCGACGATGCCAGAGAAAGCCGCAGGGATACGAATTGAGCCCCCTTGGTCGCCGCCAAAGGAGATGTCCACCTCCCGGGCCGCTACGGCCGCGGCGGAGCCCGAGGAGGATGCCCCGGTTACGTGATCGTGTTATGGGGGTTTAGGGGCCGACCGTAGTCGCCGATGGCACCACCGGTGCCGAAGCCGCCGCTCAGTCCGTTCATGACATTCTTGCCGATTATGGTGCCCCCCTCCCTCAGCACCCGGGTGACGACAGTTGCGTCGAAGTCGGGGATGAAGCCTTCGAGAGCGAAGGAGCCAAAGCTCATAGGTATGCCTGCCACAGCTATATGGTCCTTGTAACTAACGGTTTTCCCTGCAAGCAGACCCTCTGATTCCCCCTCAATCCGACACTTCCACATCCAGGAGTTGAGAGGATCTTCTTCCGGGCTTGGCCGGTACCCAGGCTTGCGAGCGGGTGAGACGATTGGAGGTTTGGTCTCCTCCAACCGGGCCTGTACGAAGGCGTCTAGCTGTCCCATCTGTTCCGTTAGGTACTCCCGGTACTTGACGGCCTCATCGGGCCCCAGGTGGATCCCCAGTTCCTTTGCGACCGCCACTACCTCATCGACTTCAGGCACCGCGTACATGAGTCTACTCTCCTCTACCTGTAGATTAGACTATCGTCTAGATTAGACTATCGTCGGAATCTGAAGAACGAGGGCAGAGTACTGCTGCCCTGGGAAGCTTGTCAACCGTCATCTCGCCGGTTGCGTAGGATTTTCGCCGTGTTCTACTTGGGTCAGCATCAATACTCGCCACACGAAACATTACTCCCTGGGACCTCCCCATCGACTCGGCGTAGCCTTCTTCCGCTAGCCAAGTGCCACCGGGGCGGGTCAGCACGACCGTCTCGGCCAACCGCAACACCAGCCTTCGATCCGCTGTTAGCGGTGCCACTGGAGCAAGCTGAAGAGATGACCGGCGATCGAACGGAGATGACCCTGGCCGACGGGGTTAACAACTGCTCACAAATTGGTGGATTGCAGTATGTGATGGTAGTTAATGGTCAAGCCGGACTAGGATGTGCTCCGTCTTTGGTGTGAGTTGCTGACTGGAGCAGCACGAACACAAGTTCTGGTATGATGTGATCATGGTACGTCGCAACAGAGGCCACTCAGCCTCCACGGGTTTGAATCCGTCGCACGGCCCCTTGGTAAGCACCTATCAGACCCGGATCGCCGACTATGGCGATGTGGAGCCCACCCATGGCGAGGCAGCATTGGCCGCTTACGCGGAGCTCTACGGCCGGGTGCAGCGCAAGCTGTTTGCGGACTTCTCAGCTGGTGCGTTACCTGCGTCTCTGAAGAGGGTGTACCTGCAACGATACGGGATCCCGGCTCGGATGTTCAACGGCCTGCGGGTATCGTTGGAAGGCAAGGTGTCCGCTGTCCAGAAGACCATGGGGCTGAGGCGGGATAGCCTGCAGCGCCGGATTGGCCGGGCCGAATGTGAGATAGAAAAGGCTGTCAAGGGAGGCTGCTGGGCTCAGGTGCATCACAAGAGGCGCCGGCTGGCTAATCTGAGATTCAGGTTGGCTGGGTTGGAGGCTGATGTTGCTGCAGGCCGGGTGAGGCTCTGCTTCGGGTCGAAGCGTTTGTGGCGAAAGCAGTATGACCATGAGGTCAGCGGTTACGGAAGCCATGAGGAATGGCTCGTGGACTGGAGGGAGTCCCGGAGCGACGAGTTCTTCGTACTGGGGAGCAGGGATGAAACGGCTGGTTGCCAGCTATGCGTCGCCACGATAGCCGAGGACGGGTCCCTCAACCTCCGGGTCAGGATGCCCGATGCCCTGGCAGAGCACCATGGGAAGTACCTGCTGATCCAGAATGTCCGGTTCGCCTACGGCCACGATCAGGTGTTGGCTGCGCTTCAGAGCAATTCTGAGTATGCCGGTTATAAGCGGCAGCATGGTGAAAAGGAGGCTCGATCCACGGAGTTGGGCCAGGCCATCAGCTACCGTTTCAAGCGGGATGCCAAGGGATGGCGGGTCTTCGTCACCACCCGGGTGATGGACGTGCCGGTGGTTACTGACAGGCGGCGTGGTGCAATCGGCGTCGATTTGAATGCCGATCATCTGGCGGTCGCGGAGACCGATGCCTCGGGCAATTGCCTGAACGCTTGGCGGGTGCCGCTGGTCACCTATGGCAAGAGCACTCATCAGACTGAGGCTCTGATCGGCAACGCCATAGCCGGGGTGGTCGAGTACGCCCGTGATGCTGGGAAGCCCATCGTTATCGAGGAGCTGGACTTTCGTCAGAAGAAGGCTGTCCTGGAGGGCGCGTCCCGCAGGTACAGCCGGAGATGTCAAGGGCGTCGACAAAACATACCAGTGGGGCGGAGCAAAACTGTACCAGCTGGGCGTAATTGGCCAGCATAAATGTTCACACAAATTGTTCAGGAGAAGTGTCCCAGAGACCGGCTGGCAGCAGGCTGGGCGGGCGAGTGAGGATGGCTTCTGGCGCGACTTATGGTTTGTCCAAGTCGTCCAGAGCTTGACCCGGGGAGTTCTCCCGGCTGCGCTTGAGCCTGTAGCTCTCGCCGTTCATCTCCAGGATGTGGACGTGGTGGGTGAGCCGGTCCAGCAGCGCTCCGGTGAGCCGTTCCGAGCCGAAGACCTCGGTCCACTCGTCGAAGGGCAAATTGGTGGTCACCATGGTGGATCCCCGCTCGTAGCGCTGACTGAAGACCTCGAAGAGCAGTTCCGCCCCGGTTCTGGAAAGGGGTACGAAGCCCAGCTCGTCGATGATCAGCAGGTTGAGCCGGGACAGTTGCCGCTGGAGATTTTGCAGCCGTCTCTCGTCCCGGGCCTCCATCATCTCGTGGACCAGTGCTGCTGCGGTGGTGAAGCCCACGGACATACCGCGCTGGCAGGCGACCAGACCCAGCCCCAGGGCGACGTGGGTCTTGCCGGTGCCGCTGTTGCCGACGGCGATGACGTTCTCCCGGCGCTGGATGTATTCACAGCGTGCCAGTTCCATCACCAGGGCCTTGTTCAGCGACGGGATTGCCGGGAAGTCGAGGGTGTCCAGGGTCTTGACCGCGGGGAAACGGGCGGCGCGGATCCGCCGCTCCACCATGCGCTGGTGGCGGTCGATGAGCTCCAGCTCGGCGAGGCGCAGCAGGTACTGGGGATGGTCCACACCCTCGGCGGCGCACTGGGCAGCCATCTTACTGTATTCCCTGAGAAAGCTGGGCAGCTTCAGCTCCTTCAGGTGGTGTTCCAATAGCAGCGTGGACCGGTCGTTCATGCCGCCCTCCCCGACAGCCAGGTCATGTAGTCCCCGGCGGAGGTGGTGCTCACCCGGACCCGGGGCAGGTAGGGATAGAGCTCCAGATCCAGCCTGGGCGGCCGCCCCTTCAGCAGGCACAGCACCAGGTGCTTCACGGCGTCAAAGCTCAGCGCCCCCAGCCTGATGGCGTCCCTGACGGCTGCGTGCACTTCCTGCTGGGAGAAGGTCTCCAAGAGCCTCAGCACCTGCACGTACTCCCGCTTGCCCCGCCGTCCCATGCGGGATTCCAGCAGACGCCGCAGCGTCCCGAACTCATCGGGGAGTTCCCAGCCGTGCAGCGGAGCGGCCTGGTTCAGGGCGCCCGGCTTACGCTCCAAGAGCGGCAGGTAGTGGGTGGGATGGTAGACGAAGTCGTCCCGCCCGTAGGAACGGGTGTGCCGGGCGATGACCTCGGTTCCGCAGCTGATGACCACCTGGTCCACGTATCCCCTTACCCTTGTTGCCTCACCATAAATGCGCTGGCCCACTACCGCGGGCAACATCTCACCGTCATCGCCAGATTGCCTCAGCAGCCGAATTCCATGTTTGTGGTGGTACCCGGTTACCGCGATGAACTCCTGATAAGCGGTTCGTCTTGACACTTTCTTGGGTCTGTTCAAGAATGTGGTGATGGTTCAATATAGTTAAGCCGAATTTCGCCAACATTTCCCGGGAGGCGTCGGACAATGACAATTTCCTCCAATGGATACACCGAAAGTACGATTCACGTGGGCGGCACCGGCGTCGCCTTGCTTCGGGGCGGTTCGGGCCGACCGGTGCTGGTGCTGCACGAGGAGCTGGGACACCCCGGCTGGCTCTCTTGGCACGACGACCTAGCCCAGGACCATTCACTGCTGGTGCCGGTGCATCCGGGATTCGGTCCGCTCCCCCGGGCCGACTGGATTAGCAGCGTCCGCGATCTGGCCGGTTTCTATTCGCGGATGCTGCGGGAGATGGCCCTCGGGCCGGTGGCCGTAATCGGCTTCTCTCTGGGCGGGTGGATTGCCGCCGAGATGGCGGCGGCCAACTCCGGCCAGTTCTGCCGCATGGTGCTGGTGGCCCCCACTGGTCTAAGGCCGGGGGAAGGTGAGATTATGGACCTGTTCGTGGTCACAGCGCGAGCGTATCTGGACGCCAGCGTCCACGACGCCTCGGCCACGCCGGAGTTTGCATCCCTCTACGGGAGGGAAGAGACGCCGGAACAGTTCGAGGCTTGGGAGGACGCGCGGGCTGAGTCGGCCCGTCTGGCCTGGAAGCCATATATGCACAATCCCAGCCTGCCCAGTCTGCTGCAAGGCGTGCAGGGACTGCCCACTCTGATTGTCTGGGGGCGCGACGACCGGATTGTCCCGCTCTCAGCGGGCCAAGCGTACAGCAGGGCCATCGCAGGCTCCGAACTGGCAGTGTTTGACGATTGCGGACACCGGCCGGAGATTGAGCAAACGGAGCACTTCGTCGGCCGGCTTCGAGGATTCCTAGCGCAAGAGTAAGACGCAGGAGGCATCGCCATGCACATCATGATGTTCACCGAGCGCCCCTACTACGACGTTCCCGAAGACGAGATTATCAAGAACGCCAGCTATTTCGGCATCCCCAACGAACATTTCAACCCGGAAGTAGGCGGCCAACTCTACAATTCCTATTTCGATGAGGCCGTCTACGCTGAGGAGAGGGGCTTCGACGGCGTGATGCTCAACGAGCACCATGGCACGCCCTTCTGCATGGGCGCCGTGATGAACATTGAGGCGGCGGTGCTGGCCCGGATTACCGAGCGAGTCAAGATTGTGCTGTTGGGCAACCCGCTGCCGGTGGCCGATCCGCTGCGCCTAGCCGAAGAGCTGGCGATGATAGACATGATTTCCGGCGGGCGGCTGGTGCCCGGCTGGGTCAGGGGCGCGGGCAGCGAGTCGATTTACAACAACGCCAATCCCGCCTACAACCGGGAGCTTTTCAACGAGGCCCACGATTTCGTGATCAAGGCGTGGACTACCCCCGGCCCCTTCCGCTTCGAGGGCAAGCACTACCACTACCGCCACGTAAACCCGTGGGTGCTGCCGGTGCAGAAGCCCCATCCCCAGATGTGGATACCGGGGTTGGTCAGTCAGGAGACGGTGGTGTGGTGCGCCCGCCACCGCTATCCCTACCTGGCCTTGGGCACTTTCTTGGAGCCGACCCTGGAGATGGTGAAGCTGTACCGGGATACGGCTGCCGAGGAGGGGTACGAGTCCGGGCCGGAGAATTTCGGTTACTTGCAGCGGGTAGTGGTGGCCGAGACCGAGGAGAAGGCCCAGGAATTGGGGCGCGCCTTCATGTACGGCGGCGGCATCAACGCCTTCGCCCGGCCCGAGTGGATGTTCCCGCCGGGCTATAACTCGAAAGCTGCCACCCGCCGACTGGCCCGGGTCTCAGTAGATCCCAACAGCGGCGATGAAGCGCTGGTCCTGAAGCCCGCTGATACTCCGGAGGGAATAGAAGCCAACCGGAACCAGATTTACGGACGGTTCCAAGCCGAGCAGGACAACTTGCAACTCATCTGCGGCACGCCGGATACCGTTATCCCCAAAATTCGGCATATATTGGAAACGGTCCGGCCCGGCATATTCTCCCTGTGGCACCACCACGGCCCGGTCAGCCACGAAGACCGGATGACCAGCATCCGGCTGCTGGGCGACGAGGTGCTGCCCGCCATGCGCAGCATCGCCGACGAACTGGGACTGCCCGGCCCCTACGAACGCCTCCCCGGTTCCCGCCCCTTGGCGGCGCCGGTATCGGGCTGACCACTTTTCTCGGTTTCGTTCGCCTCTGATTGATACCTATGATACCGCGCGGTTCCCCCAAAACCGCGATCAGTCAAAAGCGAACGGAAACCTCTCCTGACGCAAAAGCCCATGTAATCACCCAAAGCGCCGCCAAGCTCTGAGCGATGCCGGATGGCTCGTCCAACAACACGAACCGGCCCCGGTAAACCCTACTTGGGCAGGCTGCAAACGTCCAGGGCGGTAAGGGCCAGAACTCTGGCGACCTGCTCCATGTCGCTGATACGGCTATATTCGTCGGGGATGGTAGCCGATTCCGAGCCGCCGCCTGGGCCATACAGCAGGCAGGGGACGCCGGCCCGCCACAGATGGCAGGTATCGTCGCCGGTGTAGGAGCCGGGCAGAACCGTTCCCACGCCGTCGGGTTCTCGCCCTGTAACCGTGCGGTACTGCCTCAAGACGGCGTCCAGGATGTACTCGTCTTTGGGCAGATCGAAAGGCTCCATCACGACGGTGAATACCCGGTGTTTCGGGTCGGGTGGCATCTCAATCTCGTATTGGAAGTCGGGGTCATCCGCCTTGATTTGGTCGAGAGCGTTTTCGATGTCCGCTTTGACCGACGCGGAGGTCATGCCCGGCAGGAAACGGACGTCCACCAGCACGGTGCAGAAGTCGGAGACGAAGTTGGGGCCGCGCAGGTCGTAGTCCCGCCCCCGGCCCCCGATAATCGCGCCGACGTTTATCCGCGGGAGACCGGGCAGGTCATCGCGCGGGGTGTAGGTGAATTTCACGCCGTCGATGGCGGGAACGGCCCTGCACATCTTGGCGATGGCGTCAACGGCCTCCTCCTTGCGGCTGATGTGCCGGGAGTTGCCCAGGACGTGAACCGCCATCTCCAGCACGCCTGCGTGTACCGTAAGGATATTGTTGGCCCCGAAGGGTTCAGGGACAACCGCCATGTCGGTGAGCGGGCCGTTCCGGCAGAGGTAGCTAGTGCCCACGCCACCCTGCAACTCCCCAACCACACAGGCCAGCACCAGGTCGCCGTTCAAGGAAGTTCCCGACTTTCGTATGGCTTCGGCTGCCGTAATCATGGAGGACACGCCGCTCTTCATGTTGCGGATGCCGGCGCCGAAGATAAGGTCGCCTTCAATGTGGGGCGTCCACGGGTCTCGGTTCCAGCCCATGGCCAAGGGATCGATGTCGATGTGGCCGTTGAGCATCAGGGACTTGCCCTCGCCGCTGCCCCTCAGGGTGGCAACGGTTTGGAAACGTCCCGGCTCCACTTCCTGTAACTGCACTTCGTAGCCGCGCGTCTCCAAGTAATCGCCCAGGAAGCGGGCCACGTCGCTTTCTTCGGTCTTGAAGCTGGGGATTCTGATAAGGTCTTGAGCCAGGCGCAGCATCTCCTCCGGGTCGATGCTGCCCAGTATATTTTGAGTTACCTCTGCGTCCACGTCTCACCTCATAAGGCGTCCCCAAATTTCCTCTCCTGCGGGGAGAGGGGTTAGAGCCTGCCCCAGCGAAAGCAGGGGGTGGGGCGCATTATTTACCACCGAGTCCCACTTGCCAGTAACGTCTGCCCCCATGCCGGCTAACCGTCCCGAACCCTGGGGCGGGGAAGTGGCATGAGATGACCGGGGTTCCTTGGGCCTCCACCTGGGCCAGCATTTTCCTGCGGGTCTCGGTGGACTGCGGCCAGTCGTTATCGAAGTGGCAGTTCCAGTCATCTTCGGTCACTTGCGCCGGATGCACCAGCACGTCCCCTTGAATCAGGGCTTCCTCACCTTGGGATGCGACCAAAATGCTCATGTGGCCCGGAGTGTGGCCGGGGGTGTGCAGCGCCCGCACTTCGCCGGTAAGGTCGGTGTCCTCAGTCAGAGTATCAAGGAGGCCCAGACTGGCCACGGATTCCACGCACCTGTCCATAAAGGGAAAGGTCGAAGCCGCCTGCACTTCCGGCCTGCGGAAGTGCTCCAAGTCTGCGTGGTGGACCACGTACCGGGCATTGGGGAAGGCTGGCGTCAGCTTTCCGTCCTGCTCCACCACGTTCCATCCCACATGGTCGGAATGAAGGTGAGAGAGGAATACGGTGTTAACCTCTTCGGGGGTTATGCCCTTGGCGGCCAGGTCGTCCATAAGCTCGCCCCTCCGCCCGCCTATGGCCTCGATGGGGCCGGCGCCGTACCCGGTGTCGATGAGGATGGTCTCTCCTTGGGAACGCACCAGATAGCACCCGATTTCGATAAGCATATGATCCTGCTCGAAGGCGTCGGGATAGCGCTCTTTGTAGGGCATCCATGCGTCCACCGGCGCCGTGGGAAACAATTGGCTGAGTGGCATGGGGAAAGGCAGGTTCATATCGGATAGGGCGACTATCTCAACGTCCCCCACTTTCAAGGCGAAGTCGGACATATATCCTCCAAGCGCCAACCGTGGCGCCTGCAACAGTTGGCGCAATTGTAGAAACCCCATGTATGGCGGTCAACCCGGGAGCAGTAGCGAAATCCGCGTGACGGGGTGCGATGGCAAGAAGCAGTCGGCCTGCCCGGCCACTCGGCGGGCTGCTGCTCTTCAGCTCCAACCGGGACGCTTCGGAGGGCAACCAGGAAAACCCGTTTCCCAGCAGGTGCGGCGCCCCATTCCTTCACGGTTAACTCGGCATCCCTGCCGAGGGCGCCGGTATGGGTTCCGGTCGTGTTTGGGTGGGCCGTCTCCCAATGTCTTCGCCACGGCCAGCCGGGTCGCCACGGCCAGCCGGGTATTGTCGTAAAGGATGCTCCGGGGAACGCCTCCCAGAAACGCGAACGCGGAAACGTGGCCTACGCAGAAGGCCTCGGTGGTCTCGGACGGGTAGGCCTTCACGAAGCAGCCGTCGCTGTTGGGCAGGTCGATGACGAAGCAGTGGGCCTTGCGCTCCACGCCGCCGCTGACCACCAGAGCCTCGCCGAAGTCGCACTGGGCGTGCCCAGAGGGATGGGACAGGGGCACGAACACCTCCCTGGTCTGACGGCGATGCTCTCTTACCCCCAATCCACCGGAGGGATGAGCGTCGCGGCGTGGTGAATGGGTAGGAAAGTGCTCCTTTGCATCTGGGATAATGGTTTTCGAGAAAGGAAACCGACCAGAAACAAGGAGCACCCAACAGATGCTACCACTTGAGCACCCCGACCGCATCCAAATAGCCTTCGACGACCACCGCCTGGTCAACAATGCCGGGCTGCTCCTGCCGGCCACCCTGGCCCAGCGCGTGGGCCTGCGTGAACTCGTTGACCGTCACCTCGACCTCGGGGATGCGCCGGGGCGGGCGAACGCGGGAGACAAGATGCTGACGCTGGTGGCCTCGGCGCTGGCGGGCGGCGACTGCATTGACGACGCCGATGCGCTGCGTGCGGGGCGGACCTCCTCGGTGCTGGGGTGCATGGTCAAAGCGCCCTCCACCCTGGGGACGTTCCTGCGCAGCTTCCGGTGGGGCCATGTCCGTCAGCTGGACCGGGTGAGCCGGGAGCTGCTGGCCCGGGCCTGGGCCGCCGGTGCGGGACCCGGCGACGGGCCGCTGACCATCGACCTGGACTCCACCATCTGCGAGACCTCCCCACTAACCAACGTCGTCACGCGGCAATTGGCGCGTCAGGGGGGGCGTAGGTTGTGTGTTCCGGAGCATCGGGGATGGGCACCAGCAAATAGCCCAGTTGCGCCGCCCGCCGCTTTGCCGCGCGCAACGCCCGCTGCTGATATCGGCGTTCGTAGTATTCGGCCCCGGCGTCCACGTACTCTTGACCGTAGCGCAGCATGGAATAGAAGATGCGAGCCAGCTTGTGGGCCGTGGCGGTGATGGCCTTGGGCCCGCCCATCTGTGCCTTCTTCCGGCGCAGGAAGGCGCCCAGGGCGCTGTCGGAGCGGTGCAGAGCGTTGGCCGCCAGACGTAAGGCCGCCGCCGCACGGTTGGCGCTGGGCTTGGTCTTGGAGCTCATGACCTTGCCGCCGGTGATGCGGTTGTTCGGGCTCAGCCCCAACCAGGACGCAAAGTGCTTCGCACTCGGCCATTTCGTCATGTCGGCGCCAATCTCACTCACCACCTTGAGCGCGGTGTAGGCATCCACACCGTCGATCTGGGTCAGGTCAACCCCCGTCATACGGTACAGGTGCGTCCAAACGTCGAAGCGTGGCGCGTTTCCTTTGCTGCGTCTCCGGCCGGACTTCGCCGCTGGAGGATCACCATTGCTGCGGTCCTCAAACCGCTCCAACTGGGCTTCAATCTCCCGGTCGCACTCGGCAATCTTATCCTGATAGAACCGGTACAGCTCCAGGGCCTGGTTCAGCTCGAAGATGTGCTCCTCCCGCCAGTGCCCCTGCAGCGACTTGGCGACGGTTGCCTCGTCGGCTTTGATCCTGGGATCGCGCAATTGCGCCAGTTGTCGCGGGTCCCGTTGGCCGTCCACGATGGCCTCGATGATGTCCAGGCCGGTCTTGCCGGTGATATCGCTGATGACGTGGTGGAGCTTCACGTTCATCTGGGTCAGCGCCTTCTGCATATGCTGGATATGGTGGGATGCGTACTGCACCAGCATGACCCGCTGCCGCAGGTAGCTGCGTAAGCGTCGGATCTCCCCGTCGGGCCGGAAAGCCCCCGAGAGCAGGCCGTAGGTGTGCAGCTGCTGCAGCCACTGGCAGTCCAGCACGTCGGTCTTGCGGCCGGGCACGTTCTTGATGCGCCGGGGGTCCACCAGCATCACCTGGAAGCCCCGTTCTTCCAGCACCCCGAACAGCGGTATCCAGTACACGCCGGTAGACTCCATGACCACGGTCTCCACACCACACTCGGTCAGCCAGTCCGCCAAACGGTACAGGTCCGCCGTGAAAGCCTCGAACTCTCGCACACCGGCTGCTCCGCCCGGTCGGCGGGCACCGCCACATAGTGGCTGGTAGCGCCCACGTCGATGCCCGCCGCGTTCAGGTTCAGCTGGGACAGCCCTTCCGGTTTTGCGCTGCTCTGGCGTCTGCTCATCATCGCCTCTACCATTGCCGTGTAGGCGTGTCGCCGGAGGGAGCCGCGGACTGTAGCCACTCTCCCCAACGGGATCGCCCCGATCGGGGCGTCACCAATGATGCCGTCGTAAGGCTCCCGGACCATGCTACGGGTCGGGCAATACGCACCAGAGTCTGCTCGGTCTTTGTCCGGACGACACGCCTCGCCATGAGCATACATCCTTGGGCCGACTCACCAGTTAGTCGCCTCTGCACAGGCCGGACAAGGCCATAATATTGCTACGGGTTGGCCAAGGAGGGCGCACGCCACCACGGCTATACCGGCAAGCGGGGCTATCACCCGCTGCTGGCCGTGGCCTCTGGCACCGGCGACGTGCTGATGTCCAGGCTGCGCGAGGGCCGGGCCAACACCGCCCGGGGCGCCGCCCACTTCCTGCGCGAGACGGTGGGACGGGTGCGCTACGCCGGCGCCAGGGGCCGACTCACGGTGCGGGCCGACAGCGGGTTCTATGCCCACGCCATCATCGCCGTCTGCCGCAAGATGGATGTCCGCTACTCCATCACCATCCGCCAACACAAAAACCTGCGCCATCTCATCGAGGCGATACCCGAGCCGGACTGGACGCCCATCCCCTACTGGATGGACGGTGCCGCCGATGTGGCCGAGACCACCTACACTCCCTTTGAGAGTGAGGCCGACGCTGCCCCGGTACGGCTCATCGTCCGGCGGGTGAAGCCCACGCCCGGTTCCCAACTGGCCCTCTTCGCCTACTACAGCTATCACGGCTTCATCACCGACCGGGACGGGGAGACCCTGGAACTGGAGGCCGACCATCGCCGCCACGCCGAGATCGAGAATGCCATCCGAGACCTGAAGTACGGTGTGGGCCTCAACCGTCTTCCCTCGGGCCGCTTCGCCGCCAACGCCGCCTGGTTGGCGGTGCAGGTGATGGCCCATAACCTGGCCCGCTGGACGGCGCGAATTGGTCTGGGCGAGCAGATCGTGACCACCAAGACCCTCCGGCGACGGTTCTTCGGTCTGGTGGGACGGCTCACCCGCTCGGCGCGCAGACTCACTTTGCATCTTCCCCGGGGCTGGCCCTGGGCTGAGCAGGCCACTCTCGCCCTGGCCCGACTGCGAGCCATCCCACTCCCAGCCTGACGGCGCTATCCGCAACCGACCCAACGCCTCCAAACTCGCGTCCGCCCGGTCCGCGAGTGCATTCCGCTGCGTCCGATCTCACTATCCGGCGATTCCCAGCCTCCATAGACCGCTTTCCAGGCCCGGGGCGGCTACTGAAAACCCTCTGCCGTGTCACATCGGTCCCAATGGAGCCAAGGCTCTCTCCCTTGTAGGCTCCCTCATACCAATTTGCCCAGCTTTCACGCCTCCCATCGGTGGATTCGGGCTAAGGAACCCAATTCCCTGATGTCCGAACGTTTCAATGACGGCAGCGCTTGGCAAGTAGTCAGATATCAGCCGTTTGGCCACAACTTCAGATAGTGCGTCTTCGACCGCCAAGGTTATGGACATTTGGCTAGAGAGAAAGACCAAGATGCATTGGAATCTGTGCACGCTGATCACGGAAGGGCGCAATCACGCCGGGCATGACCCCCGCCTCCAGCACCTTACGTTTTCCTGGGTGATCGTCAAGTAGTCTTACAACAGAACCATCTTTTCCGGGGGTAATTACCAGCACTTCCCGGCTGCCTATGCCCTGGTCGCACAGCAAATCGGGACTGTGCGTGGTCAAGATGACTTGGCGACGCTCACTATGCCGCTCATTGTCGCGCCGTCGACGTACTGGCACACTCAAGCTGTAAATCAATCCAGCCAATCGCAAAACGATGTCCCGGTTCAATGAAATCTCCGGTTCCTCCAACAACAACGGTCCTCCTCGGTCTAGCAAGGACCAAAACAGCCCAATCAACCTCAGGGTCCCATCAGAAAGCTGATCCTCCCTTTGCGATACGTCGTGGGCCCTCCAATTGTCAAAGCGAACCCTCAAATGGGGTTGCCCATTTGAGTCTTTTTCGAAGTTGATCTCTTGCAACTGGGGAACAATATGTGAAAGAGATGTCGCGATTTTATTCAGGCGACTTCTGCGAATGTTACTGTTGGTTGCCCCTATCCTCTCCAGAAAACCTTGACCGAGGGGATCACTATCCACTCGATTGCCGCCGATTTCCGCGCCATGGCGCACAAGCTGCGGTACCAGATGCAGGTAGGTAATTTCGTTGAAGAACTGGGCTACATCGCGGAATGGACGGTTGGCATTGATCTGCTCCAAAGCCGTTTCTGTTAGACGATCGGCATCGATCATGTCTTCAGAGTCTGGACGTTCAAGGAGCTTAACACCATTTTGCTCAACAACCTCCTGTTGCACCACGATGCGGTGATGGCCGCGCGGCTCAACTGCAAAGACCAACCGATACATCCACTCCACAGGTTCACCTGAATCGCGGCTCAGATGAACCTCAATGCCCACTCCACCACCTGAGTGCGCCGAGAGGCTTCGTATTTGAGGCACCCCGCCTCTTCTGCGCACTGCTGATTGGAGTCCGCCTCCCTCGCGCTTGGCCACGTCGCGCAGGAAGCGGACCGCGTCGAGCAAGTTGGATTTGCCCGACGCATTTGGGCCGATGATGAAGGCGCGATCCAAGAGCGGCACGTCCACATCAGTGAAGTTGCGCCAATTCGTAAGCTTCAGGCGGGCGATTATCACAGGCCCCTCCACTCGGGGGAGTGGGTGGTAATTACAGCAACAATGATACTACCCTTCCGCGGCCTGGCGTTCCTCTTCGAGGAGGGCGTTGAGGAGGGCCTCGTCTACGCGGACCTCTACGCCGGAGCGCTCCTCCTGTAGGAGCATGGCCACACGGGAGTCGCGGTGGCCCCAGCCGCGGTTGAGGGCCTCGGTCATCTCCTGCAGGGTTAGCTGGGCCAGACGCATTGGGACGTCGTATTCGCGGCCCACACCCACGGCCAGGTCCACGTCCTTGCGGGCGAGGCGGAGGGCGAAGTCGGGCGGGTCGAACTTGCCGGGGAGCAGGTGCTCGGCCATGCCCTCGAATGTGCCTCTGCGTCCCTGGGCGCCCTTACGGACCGCCTGCCACAGCGCCAGCGGCTCCACGCCGGCCTTGACGCCCATGGTGAACACCTCGGCCAGCGCCGCCTGCACGATGTAGCCGGTGCAGTTGTGCACCAGCTTGGCAATGGCGCCGCAGCCGATGGGCCCGACGTAGTAGGCCTTGTCCCCAATGCTGTCCAGCACGGGCTTGCAGCGGTCGAAGACGTCTTTGTCGCCGCCGACCCAGATTGCCAGATTACCGGACGCCGCGCCCCGAGGGCCGCCGCTGACGGGTGCGTCAAGGACGTGGATGCCACGGGCGGCTGCCTGCTCGTGGATGCGGCGGATGAGCGTGGGAGTGCTGGTGCTGAGGTCGAAATAGACCTTGCCCTCGCTCATACCCTCCAGGATCCCGTCCTCGCCCAGGCCCACGGCCTCAACCTCGGTGGGGCCGGGCAGGGAGGTGAACACTATCTCCGTTGACTCGGCGACCTCCCGGGGGGAGTCAGCCCACACCGCGCCAGCCTCAAGGTGCTGGGTTGCAGACTCGCGGCGGATGTCGTGGACAACCATCTCATTACCGCCCTGCAGGCAGTTGTAGGCCATGCTGGCGCCCATCGTCCCAAGTCCGATGAATCCTACTTTCATTTCGTGCCTCCCATGGAGTTTGGCCCCTATCATACCGTAGCCGATTCCCCCCTAGACACTCTGGGAAAATCTGCTCTCTGCCCATTCAATCAGCGAATTGGCAAAAGGACAATTAGCCACTCTGCATTCACAGAACCGACACACTTCTTTCACGAATCCGCCTTGTTTTGGCACACCTGCCCTATTAAGATAATATTTATCTATCATTATTAGATAGCCGGGGATTAGCAGCAATTTATAATTATTACAATCCAGAATGGGGATGCAGGAGGTCGAAATGAACGCGATGAGCCGCAACATTGTTGGTAGATGGCCGGTCGTTATTGGATTTGCCGCTCTGATAGGTATGATCGGAATACTTGGGTTCGACAACCGCAGCCCGTCCATAATGTCAGCGAGCGGTAACAGGTCCTTCACCGAGTGTACTCAGGACCTGCTTTACGAGTGTCCAGAGTTGTCCCGACAGGCCCAGCCCTTGGTTCAGCCACCGACCCAATGGAGCAATGAGAACTCTGTCAGCCAATCGGCGGCCGAGGGGAGCGGGTTCCTGAGTATTGCAGCTTTCGAGACCGCGGGGCTCGCGAGCGGCGGTCAGGTTGTGGAAAGGTGCCTCCTACCCGGCGCCCCATGCTTTGCTGGCAATCACCACGCTTTCAGCGGGGAACACATAGAAAACGCCGGACAACCTTCTGGCGAGCAGGAGGCAGTGGGAGACATATTCCTGACCGTCCCCACCTCCGGGGTATCCGGCGAAGCACCTAGCGAGCAATATTCAAGGTGGTGCCAGTTCGGCTTCATCTGCGACGAGAGTGCTGACTATGCTGAGGGAGACCCAGAGGCTGAGGGGCGCATATCAATGGGCATTCGCTCTTTCGAGAATCGTGGGAATGGAGGGATTCCGCCAACAGACCTGATAACGTACTAGGGGCATAGCGTTCTCCCTCGTTACCTACTGGCCGGACGAATTTCCGCATTAACGACGCACACCCTCTTCCTTTCGCAGGGAGAGGGTGCTTTTGTGCCGGAGCGCGCCTGACTCACTGCCGTTATTGGCAGATCGGGCAATTGGCGGAAAGTTGCTGTTTTGAGCGGCAGGCAACGGGTATGCGTTGACGGGGGTCTTATGATGGGGGTGCGTCGAAGTGTGTTGTGACAGGGAACAGGTCCCTTCGGCGCAGGATCAGCATCGTGGCTTCGGAGGCGCGTATGCCTGAACCATCAGGGAATCGGGCGGGCATCCCGATTGAACGGACGAGCCGGGAGCCCGAGGACGGCCAGTCTTTTGCTGGCTATCTGCTCTCAATTCCGGAACGCCTGGTCCGAACTACGGCCGCGGGCGGCGGCGGCCTGCTCCTGGAGGCCGCGGACCACATTCTGCCGCCACCGGTCCGGGGGGCCAAGATATACCAGTGCCTCATTGCCCGTCCCCTGCGTATCACGGTTGAGGCCGTCGGCGGGGTCAGCGAGCGTTTCCCAGAGGATGGAGCATCGGGACAGGAGCTGATCAAGCGCAAGGTGGTGGGAAATGTCGTGGAGGCGGTGAGCGTGTTCACCGTAGGGTTTTCGCCACTGTGGTTCCTCGCCGTGGCCTCGGACGTTACCGGCGGAACGCGCATCTATCTGGACGCGTTCGTTCAGGAACTCAAGCGAGCGGACGTCCTGCCGGACAGCACCGACGTCTCTTCCGTTGATGACCTGCTTTCGGCATTTGACAGAACCGTTGGGCAAGCCGCCGACACCATCGATATACCGCCCACAGCGATCGCAGACATGCGAAACTCGGTTGAACAGCTCAGGGAGAAAGCCGGACTCGTTCCAGGCCCGCAGCAACTGGCCGAGGTTTTTTCGCAGCTGAACTAGGCGGCAAGAGAACAGAACCGGTCGATGCTGGCAATTTCGACTCTGGTAGCTGCCGGCGCCATTCAGGCAGGAGCAAGACTGGGCAGCGCCCATGTCCTGAACTTCTACACAGAGGCCCTGGAAGCCGTACGGAGGGAAGGCGTTTCCTCGTATCTTGCCAGAATCAGCCAGCCCTATGTTGACGCTGCGACCCGACATCTGGACCCCGCGAGCCCGGCACACACACCGCGAGTCATCCGGCGGATTCTCGACCACCTTCCCACCTCGGCTCCGGACACCGACAACTTCACAGACCTCAGATAGGGGCAGCGGAGACATCTCGACGGTAGAGGAACTCCGGCAGATACATCACAACCAAACACAAACTCCCTGGAGAACAAGATCATGGTTGAACAGGCGGAGAGGCTTTGGACTTTCGACGCGGTGGAGCCCGGCCAGTACGGGGCGGAAACGGTGGTGGCGATCACGGCGGAAAACATCGCAGGCTACGCCGATGTGGCCCTGAGCGGCGACCCTCAATACCGCGGCCCCGTAGCTACGCTGGCCATGCCAACAATGGTCCTGGCCTACGCGCCTCTGCTGCGGGAAGAGATCGCCGAGGCCAACGGCTTCGTTGCTCAGGAGCAGTCCAGGACAGCCCGGAAGCAGACACCCTTCGCCAAGTGCCAGATCCGCTGGCACCAGCCGGTCCGCAGCGGCGATGTCATCACCGGAAGGCGCGGCACGCTGGAAAAATACGAGCGGAGGGGCAGCCGGTTCGTGACCTTTCTTGTAGAGGGGATCAACCAGCGGGGCGAGACTGCGGTGGAGTACGACTACACATGCATCTTCAACTACGCTGGCGGGCAGCGGGAGGTGCCGGGAAACTCGGCAGGATCGGAACACTCCCACCCTAACCCTTCCCCTGAGGGGGAGGGAATTGAGTCAGCCTCTTCCACACAAGAGAGAATCGGTCGCCGACGGCTGCTGGACTTCGATTCTGCGGTGGAGGGGACGGAACTGGCCGAGCTGAGTATCACCGAAAGCCAGGAGATCATAAACAATCGCAGCGCCTTTCGGCTGGCAGGGCGTCCCAGCGAAAGCAACATTCACACCGACGAGGAGTTCGCCCGGCAGAACATATTCGGCGGCACGGTCAACTCCGGCCCGGCCACCATGTCCTACGTGGACCAGATGCTGCAACTGTCGTTTCCGCCAGAGGCGTTCTACAACGGGGGGAGCCTGCTGATGCGGGCCATCACACCCTTCCGGAGCGGAGACACGGTGACGTTTGAGGGAGAGGTCACAGGACGCAGGCATGAGGGGGAACGGGGAATCGTCGAGTGCCGCGTCCGGGGCACAAACCAGCGCGGCGAACTGGTCTGCCTGGCCGACGCGACGCTGGCGGTGGGTTAGGTTCCGGTTGCAGGGATGCCATCGGGGAGCACGGGCAGGGCAACTTCCACGAGTTCAGCCCATGAATCGCGGCCGGGCATAATCACCCCTTCTGGCACAGTCTCACCCAAGCGGCACCTTATTATTTGGAGGAGATCATCCCTTGCTTCATCCAAGGTGCTGCCTGTGGACCAACAACCTGGCAGGTCAGTGCAATAGGCGGCGTTGTTGGTAGGGGAATTCTCAAACATCACATTGTATTTTCGCGTCTGCCCGTCTTTTGGCTGGCTGATCTCCAATTCCTCAAACCAGACTGATGGCTGGATAATTGGGTCGCCGTCCTCCGTCATAAACTCTAAGTGGGCGACCATAGCTTCACGGATGTTCTGCTGAATTTCCTCAACCGTTGCGCCGGTAGATAAACAAATGACCGGCAAGTTAGGAACAAAAGCGCAATAGTTAGTGGGTGATTTCTCGTAAAATACAAGGAATTTCACTTTACCTGCTCCCTTTCAGACCGGCTTGCTTCTGGATACTGTCCCAAGTCTTGGCTGCCAAATCATCACTCGGCTTCCCTGGAATTGTCACCTTGCCGGGCTTAACGGGGTGCTTGAAGTTGCGATGACTTCCTCTAGCGTACACATAATACCACCCGTCATCCTCAACGATTCGGATTGCTTCCCTCACTTTCGGCGGCAAGTTTCTTGGCTCCCTGTAATATGCCCTGACCGCGGCACAGTATTAGCACCGCGGTCGAGGGATGCCGCCCTTACCCCCGAATTCTGCCGTAGATGCGCTCCGGCTCTACCAGAACGATTACGCCGTCCTGCTTGACCATTGCCTCGTCGTATTCCTCCCAGTCGGGGTGGTCGCCGTGGGCGCTGCAGGCACGGAAGACTTCACGCAACTCTACACGCATCGTCTCGGCGTCTGTGTTGCGGTAGTCCATCAGCGTGGCCGCGCCCTCCACGTTGACGCAGCTCCGCCAGTCTTCGCTGACCGCCATGACAGTGCAACGCTTGTCGTTCTGGAGGTTGCGGACCTTGACCGAGCTGCCGTACACGATGACGTACGCCGCCTTGCCCTTGTAAGCACCGCAGACCACGATGCTGGTGTGGCCCGCGCCGTTGCGCCGGTAGGTGGTGATCACCCCGCGGTGGTTGTTGTTCACGAAATTCTCGTAGTCCTGAAAATCCATTTCGACTCCTCCGGGTTTGACTCCTGGGGGCCGTGGCCCGATATGATTGACCTGACTGGTATAACATACCAGTGATTCCCGCGAAAGCACTGAATTGAGGGAAAGTTCCCTCTCCCCATGGGAGAGGGATAACGTGAGGGCGTCGCTGTGCCGGCGCGACGGGTCTGCCGGAGGACTCCACTCCCCCACATAAGCGAAAGGGCAGGAAAGGCCATGGAATACAAGGAACTGGGCCGTACGGGCGTGATGATACCCGAGGTCGGGCTGGGAACCTGGAAATACCGGGGCGGCCCGGAACCGCTGCAACGGGGGATCGAGCTGGGCGCCACCCTCATCGACACCGCCGAGATGTACCGCACCGAAGATGCCGTGGGCCTGGCCATCCGGGGCATCCGCGAGGGGGTGTTCGTGGTCACCAAGGTGCTGGGCAGCAACCTGCGCTACGACCAGGTTCTGCGGGCCGCCGAGAACAGCCTTCGCCTGCTCAACGACGATGTGATCGACCTGTACCAGATTCACTGGCCAAACCACAGCGTGCCCGTCGCCGAGACCATGCGGGCCATGGAAGAGCTGGTGGAGCAGGGCAAGGTGCGCCACATCGGCGTCAGCAACTTCTCGGTGGCCCAGCTGCAGCAGGCCCAGGCCGCAATGTCCAACCACCCCATCGTTTGCAACCAGGTCCTTTACAACCTCAAACGGAGGGGCATCGAGCGGGACCTGATTCCCTACTGCGAGGAGCAGGGCATCACGGTGATGGCCTACACGCCGCTGGCCGACGGGTCACTCGCGGTACGTCCCCGGGTGAGGGCTGGCCGGGCTTGGGAAACGCTGGAGTACGTGGCCCAACACGTCGGCAAAACGCCGGCGCAGGTGGCGTTGAACTGGTGCCTGAGCCGCTCGCCGGTGGTGGTGATCCCCAAGACCAACAGCGTGGCCCGCACCGAGGAGAACTGCGGGGCTTCGGGATGGCGTCTGGCACCTAGCCAGGTGCAGCAGCTGGAAGCGGCGTTTCCGCTTTGATATGCGGCCCAATTCGCAGGGTCGACCTGCCCCGTGTCCCGGGAACTGGTTGTCTGGGCGGCTCTATCGTTCCGACTGTTCCGGCCTGGTGCGAAGGATCGCAAAGGGGATGGCAACCAGCGAGACGATTGCCGCAGCCCGGAAAAACGCCCGAAACACTGACAGTCCTGCAGCGTTGACGCCCTCGGTGTACTGCTCGATACGGGAGTTCAGCATCTCGGTGGACTCTCCAGCCTGCGGGAGGGGCAACTCCAGGCCAGAGGTCAGGACCTGGAAGTGCTCCACTCCCCATGCCGACATCGCCGCCAAACCCAGAGTCATACCCATCATGCGGGCCACCGTCACCAGAGAGGCGGCAGTGGCGCGGTAGTCCTCACCCACTGCCTGGTACGCCCGGTGCAGGATCGGCGCGATGACCAACCCGAATCCCGCTCCGGCCAACAGAAGATGCATGGTCAGTTCCGGATCGTCCACGCCGATCTCCCAGCCGGAGCAGAGGAAGAGACCCGCCGCCACCATCAGCAACCCGGCCACCGTCAGCGGGCGGCCCCCAACCCATGGCAGCAGCCAGCCGCCGATCACCGACGCAATGGGTATAACGCCGGTCATTCTCAGCAGCCAAAGGGCTCCGGTGAAGGGGTCCTTCAGCATCACCGTGTCGGCCGTCAGCGGCACGGTCACCAGGGCAAGAATAAGGGCAACGCCCACGAGGGCCTGCGTAATGTTCGAAAGCAGGAATGTCAACGAGCGCAGAAAAACGTGGGCCAGCAGCGGCTGCCACGTGCGTCTCTCCACCGCCACCAGGATGCCGCCCATCCCCAATCCCGATGCCGCGAGGATGAACGGGAGCGGCGATTCGAGGGTGAAAAATTCCTTCCGCGACAGGCCCAGCGACAGGAGCAAGAGCGCTGTTATGAGCATCGCCCCGCCGAGGTAGTCCACCCGTCCTCCGGGACTGCGGTGGTTGGGCAGACGCATCAGGGCAACAAAAACTATGGCACTCTGGGGTACGTTCAGCCAGAAGATCCAGCGCCAGCTGGACAGCTCGACAATAGCCCCGCCATAAGCCGGCCCCAGCATTGACCCCGCCTCGGCTGCGCCGCCCACCACTCCCAGGGCCAGTGCCCGCTTTTCCGGCGGTACCAGTGTAGTGGCCAGCGCCATCCCCAGCGGCACCGTGGCCCCGCCGCCGATGGCCTGGATCACACGGGCGCCGATCATGAACTCGAAGCTGTTGGATATGGCCACCAGGCTGGTGCCGATGCAGAACACGATCAGGGAGGCCTGATAGACCCTGGGATAGCCGTAGACGTCGCCGATCCGTCCGATGAGCGGCATTGCTACGGTGTAGCCCAACAGGTACGCGGTGATGATCCAGGAGACCCGGTCCAACTCGGTAATGGGAATCTTCAAGTCCAGCATGACGCTGGGCAGGGCAGTCACCACCACCGTCTGGTCAAGGGCTGTGATGAAGGCCCCCGTCGCGGTGATAGCTAGGATGGCCCAGATGGAATGCTGCCGGTTGGAGTCAGCCCGGTTGGCCTTGGGGTTGAAGGTCAAAGGGCACCCCAACGAAGTTCCACACCTCGGAAGGAGGGAGATTTAACGGGCCAAGTATCTCACAGTTCGGGGGGTTCTAGGGTCACCGGCTCGTTCGCACCGTCCAGCTTGAGCTGGCGCTCAGATTCCTGCACATCGGTCAGGACCACCTGCCCGGTGATAAGAGCCCGGCGCAGCATACCCGTCTCCCGCTCGGTCCACATCTCCAGGGATACCGGAAATCCCGTGCCCGCGGTGGGGACCAGTCCCTTGAGGACCTCTGATGTTATGTCGCCACCGATATGGTAGACATCCACGCCATCAAGACTGTCCTCGCCCAGCAGTACGGGCGACTGGACTTCGTCCACTATTCCCGCCAGCGTTGCTCCAAAACCACCCAGGTTTATGGGCAGGGCCGCGGGGGACACCTCCTCCCACTGCTTGTTAATCAGGTTGGTCATAAAAGCCTGATCGTCTAGGCTAATCATTTCGATTTCCACGTAGGAACGAGGAAACAGCAGCTCTCCCTCCACGGTTATCTCGAACTTTCCGGGGACCACCGCCCTCCCGTAGGCACGGTTCATCAGTACCCCGGGCATCAGGTTGGTCGAGCCAACGAGGTGTTCCAGATCAAAGGACACAGACTGCAGCGCCATCAGGCTCTCCACGGTTCGTTGCAGTTCCTCCCCTGGGTCGACTGGTTCTGGAGTGGCTGTTGGTGTTGCTGTCGGTTCCTGCGCCTGTTCGGAGCACGCCGCGACCAGCAGCAGCAGTAGGATCGCAGCCAGAAATACCGCAGCTCCTCCTCGCGACTGCCGGACCGAGTATTCAGCAGCTCCGCGCATCAGTTCCAGGACCAAACCGCCACCTTGCCGGAAGCAATCCGGAGGGCATCCCCGGTGCTCACATCCACGACATACACCTGGCCACCGTGGGGACCGCTGCCGTTGCGCCGTCCGGACTCCACGCCGTCGGTGCCCGTTACCACCACCGCCGAGCCGTCGGGCGCCCAGATGGAGTGGGAATAAGCGTACTGGTCGAAGAAGCTGAACAGGGTAAACAGTTCACCCGTCGGGGTAAACCGGAATAGATGTCTCGGCTCTCCCACGGCCATCCCCGATTCAACCGATGCCACAGCCAGATCCATGGAACGGCTCATAGGCTCGATGCCGATCCATGCGATCTGATCACCCTGGGGCGACCAGAAGAATGCCACCAGTTGCTCTTCCACCAGCATCGAACTCTCCGTCCCGTCGGCCGAAACCAACCGCAGTAGATCGAAAACCGGAACGTTGCCCCTCAGCTGTTCAGCAACAGCAAGGGAGGATCCATCAGGAGCCCAGGCAAAGGCCGTCGCGCCTTCAGTCTCCATCAGCATTTTCGGTGGAGCTCCACCTGCCTCCATTGATGCCAGGAATATCCCCCTCAGACCCCCTCCGATACCAGCAAAAGCTACCTGAGTGCCTCCCGGCGAAATTGCCGGGGCACGAAAAGCAATGGCATCCACGGCCACCACAGACTCTGTGCCCTCGGGTGTCGGCTCTTGGATGATTACCCGGTCACCGCTGTGAACTGCGAGCAGTTTCGAGTCAGCTCCCCAGTGGTAATACAGTGGAGCCCCCACAGCCACAGCGCCAGGTTCCTCCGCGGATTGAAAGTCGCGGACGAAAAGGGTCAGACCTTCCGGAGTGGGAGCAAGAAAACTCAATTGGCGGTCATCTGGGGACCAGTAAATATAGTGAGGGGTACCATCCGCCACAGGCGCCGGCAACTCGTTCTGGTAGGCCAGCTCCCTGCGACCGGAAGCTGTGTCGAACACCTGCACGGACAGCCCCGCAGATACGCCACTGAGGGATACTCTGGAAGCAGCAATTCTGCTCCCGTCTCCCGACCAGGTTGGCCAGCTGTACGAGTCACCACGATCAAGGGCCTGCGACAACAACCCCGCCCTGACATCTCCCGTCATGCGCTCCTGACCAGTGCCGTCAGGATTGATCAGAAACAGGTCCCCAGTATTGTCAATAAAAGCAATCCGGTTCACCATTGGAAGTGCATTTTCATCAGAAGGTCTCTGCTCCGCCCCAGGTTCCTGCGAATTTTCCGGCTGCCCACACCCTAGCAGACCCGCCAGGGCCAGGAGACCTGCAACCACAACCAGCCAAGGAATTGCCCGAGTCATAGTGTGCTCCTGTACAGGAGACCAGGCCCATTTGACCGAGCCGACATGATAACAAACAATACCAGTGGAGAATCACCCCGAGTTCGTGGGTATTCATGTGCCTGAACGTATACAAAAAGGCGGCCACCGTGGGTCTCATCCCAACCGCAAGACAGCCTGATCCTGGATCACGAACAAATGCAAACCGATCACGCACACCCCCACACCATTCCTAAACCAAACCCCCGTAGTTGTCCATGCTAAAATAGCTACTATCGGGAGGTTGGCAAACTACCCTGAATAGCCAAAAGCCAACCAGGGCTTGCAAGGAATCTCGATTCCCTCAATATCAACGTGCTTACTATTGTTAATACATAAAAATCTTGAAAATTTATTTTGAATGACATTACAGGAATAACCGTGGATAACCTGACATTCTATCCTGATGCTGCGGTACAGACCAAGCCATGATAGATACAGTTCGTTTGAATATACGAGCAGGAAGCGGCGGCAATGGGTGTGCCAGTTTTTTGCGTGAAAAGTACCGGCCAAAGGGCGGACCGAACGGTGGCGATGGGGGAGATGGCGGTAATGCCTACCTTGTTGGTGACCCTTCGTATAACACTCTGCTCCATATTAAGTTCAATAGTACCATCTATTGCGAGATTGGGGGACACGGTAAGGGTAAGAACAAGCGGGGAGGCAATGGTAAGGATACCATCGTGCCTGTCCCCATCGGCACTGTTGTGTGGAGGCTTAACAGGGATGGGTCCCGTGATTTCCTGACGGACATCACCGATCAGAAGCCTTATCTGGTTGGTCGCGGTGGCAGCGGAGGCTGGGGAAATGCGCGCTTTGCCACTTCCACCAATCAGGAGCCCGTACTCGCCGAGCGGGGTGAAAAGGGTGAGGCCGCGGTACTGTTCCTGGAGCTGAAACTTCTGGCTGATGTCGGCCTGCTGGCGCGCCCAAATGCGGGCAAGTCCACCCTGATATCGCGTTGTTCAGCGGCCAAGGCCAGGGTTGCCGACTATCCATTCACCACTGTGGAACCCGTGCTTGGTGTTGTGCGTTCCGGGAGGAGCGACTTTGTGATGATGGAAATCCCGGGCCTTCTGGAAGGGGCGCACAAGGGGGTCGGCCTGGGACACCAGTTTCTGCGCCACGCAGAGCGGGCCAGGCTGTATGTGCACCTGGTTGATGGGTTCGCCGAGAATCCTGCAGATGATTACCGGATGGTCAGGGATGAGCTGTTGCGCTTTAACCCTGAGCTTGGTGACAAGCGTCAGATGGTTGTAGTCAATAAAATGGACGTCACCGAGGTGAGGGAGCAAAAGGACAATTTGGCCCTCGGCATCAAGGCTGCGTTGCGGGAGAGGGGAGAACCCGATGGCGAGGTTATGTTCATCTCCGCGGTCACCGGTGAGGGTGTCGATGCCATGCTCGCCCGCATTGTCTCGATCCTGGAGGAACTGCCTAAAGACGTTCTCATCGAACATGACGAGGGCGCAGACCGCGCGGCTCCCCGACCCCGCCTGTTACCAGAGTCCGTGAGAGTCGAGGATGGCGTTTACGTCATAGTATCAGCACGACTGGAGAGGTTGAGCGCCCTGGCTGACACGAGGGACCAACGGGTGCTTCTGCAACTCTGGCGGGAGATGCGGCGCACCGGTATGGCTGACAAGTTGATCGATGTGGGCATTGAGGCGGGAGACACAATTCGTATCGGCGAAGTGGAAGTTGAATGGTTCTGAGCCGGGGTGGAAACCGGGCTGAACACCGGGTTGGAATCCGAATTGGAATCCTGGGTGGCACCTTCGATCCTGTGCACTGCGGCCACCTGGAGATCGCTCACCGGGCAATGGGCGAGGCCGGGTTGGATCGTGTGATTTTCATACCTGCTGGGAATCCCCGGCTCAAGTCCGCTGAACCTACTGCCGATCAAGATCACCGGCTGGAAATGCTTCGCCTCGCAGTGGAAGGTGAACTGGGCTTTGAGGTGTCGGACGCCGAGTTGCGGCGTTCCGGACCTACGCTCACTGTGGAGACGTTGCGGGGCCTTGGGGACGAGGTAGGTGGAGACGGGGAGCTGGTATTCATCCTGGGCCTCGATGTTTTGTCGAAATTCGACCAATGGGTTGAGCCCGAGAGTGTCGTCGAGCTGGCCAGACTGCTGGCGGTAAGCCGCCCAGGGTATACGGGCTTCGACTGGGACGGTTTCTACGAGCGCTGCCCATACGCTGAGGGACGGGTAGAGTGCATTGACTCCACGGCGATAGACATCAGCGCCAGCGAGTTGCGCCGTCGGCTTGCCGATGGGATGCCAGTTGACGGGCTGTTGCCGGAGGCGGTGGCGAGGTATATCCGGGACGTGGGGTTGTATGCTCCAGTGATGTGATAGGCTTTTTGTTTTACTACTATATGTGGTAAGATGCCACACAAAATTATCCGCCGCTTATCGCGCATTGGCGGGGTCTTTCTTCGCAGTAAAGGCAGGGGTAGTTGCAATGGCAATTGACGTAATTGCTGAATCGGTTGATGGAACGCAGCATAAGGCTGTCCAGTTGCTTGAGAATTCTGGTGCCTTACTTTTTGGTAGCTTCACGTTGGCGTCGGGCAAATGGTCGCCGTATTATTTTGACTCCAAAAAGCTTACCTTGGATCCCCAGGGAGCTATTTTTGTAGCCAAGCGGATCGTGGAGAAACTCGACAAGCTTGGGATTCGGCATGTAGGTGGAACAGCCTATGGTGCTATTCCAATTGTGTCCCATGTTGTCTTTTACAGTGGCTGCCGAAATGGGGAACCGATTTACGCTTTCTATCACCGAAGGAAAAGTGATGTAAAGGTACATGGCACAAAAGCGGAGGTAGAGGGACGGTTTCCACCAAAGGAAGCTCCTGTTGCAATACTGGAAGACGTTGTGACAACGGGAGAGTCGTTGCTTTACGCGATAGGCAAGGCAGAGGAAGAGGGATATCGCGTCACCCACGCCATGACCTTGGTGGACCGGGATGAGGGAGGCCGTGAGGCGGTTGAGGCCGCAGGATACGATTTCTGGGCGCTGTTCACCGTGGAGCGTTCTGGAGAGCAGGTTTCGTTCGTATATAATGGCGGTTAGGCTAAAGGCCGCACGGCGGGTAGCCATTGAGAAGCAATGGAGGGATGCGCAAAATGTCGCATCCCTCTTCTTTTTGTCGATCTTGTCCGCTGCCGGCTAGCTGAAGTCCTGGCCTGGCCCGAAGAGCTTGGGGGTGTCCTCGACCGTGGCGGTACCGGAGGACGGGGCCTGCAGCTCCAGTGTCTGGCCGACATTCGCTGAGGCGGTGCGGACGAAGCCGAGGCCTCGCAGTTCGCCGCTTGGTGTGCGATAGACCGATGTTACCGTGCCGGCTTGCCTGCCCTCCAGGTACAGTGCCGTGCCGGGTGTTACGTCGCACCCGTCGGAGAAACGGAGGACCGAGAGGTATCTCTGGACCCGATCATAGCTGTCCAGGCGAGCGATGACCTCCTGCCCGATGTAGCAACCCTTGGTAAAGTCGATCGCGCCGATCAGTCCGGCTTCCAGAGGGTTGTACGGCTCTCCCATCTCACTGCCGAATGCCGGTGCGCCGTTGGCGACTCGCAGTGCCTCCCAGGCTTCGTCGTCCATCTGGGACGCTCCTGACGCGGCCAGAGAGTCACCGATCTCCGTAGCGCAATCTGAAACTGCCACCAGCAGGCAGCACGGCAGGCCACCCAGCGGCTGGGAGAGGGCAATTGCCTCTCGTCCACCTATGTTAACCGTTGGCGCGGAGTACTGCAGGCCAGGCAGGCGGTCGGTACCATCGGGTTCAAGGTTCAGTGCCGAGTCGCAGCCTTCGCCCGCAAGGGCAATGACGGCGGTGGAGCCGGAAACGTCCTCGACCTCCAGGTCCTCCATGATGGTGTACTTGTCGAGCCACTCGATGACCGGCTGTTGCTGGCCGGGGCTCGTGAGCAGGTAGACGCACTCATTGGCGTGGATGACGATGAGCAGGTCAACGATGCGACCGCGGTCGCTGGTCAGCACTGTGGGAGTCCAGTGGCCGGGCTGCAGGTGGTCTACCTTGTTGGTGGAAAGGCGGTTCAGCAGGTCCAGGGAGTCCTCTCCAGTGGCCTTCAGGCACCCATAGCCGGAGTCTGGCCGGAAAACAAGAGTGCCGTCAGCTTGGGCCTGCAGCGTGGGCACTGAGGCGGAAGATTGCTGTAGTGCCATATGGCCTCCCGGCTTCGGACGGAATTAGATTTAACTATTAAGCACCGCCTTCATCGGGTGAAGACGGCGCTGTTGTCGCGTGGTCCAATAGATCTTGCCATATCCGGCGACAGCCGGGCTGGTCAATACTAGACGCTGAACGAAGTTCCGCAGCCGCAGGCCTTTTTGGCATTGGGGTTTTCAAAGACGAAGCCCTTGCCGTTCAGCCCGTCGGAGAAGTCCAGCTGCGTGCCGACGAGATAGATGTAGCTCTTCTTGTCGACGATGACCTTCACGCCGTACTGCTCGACCACCTTGTCGGTGTCATTGTGCTCGCCACTGATCTTCAGGTCGTAGGTCAGGCCGGAACAACCGCCACCCTTGACGGCCACGCGGACGCCAACATTGTCTTCCGTCCCATCCTTCTGAGCGAAATACTTGATCTTCTCGGCGGCCTTCTCGCTGATCTCAACGGTAAGTTCCACGCCATCTCTGGTAATTGGCATATTACCCTCCGGGGCTGTGTTTCATGTAACAACACAGCATCGCCGCCCCGCAGGACGGGCAGGATCATTGTATGCGGCAGCGGTGCAGTGGTCAAGGCGGGCGTCGACCCTAAAGCTTGAAATCCTCCGCCTCAGCCACTATGTCGATGTCCTTGTCTCCCCGGCCACTGAGGCAGACGAGGATGATGCTGTCCTGGGGCAGCGTTGGCGCGAGCTGCGCCGCGCCATAGACCGCGTGGGCCGACTCGAGGGCCGGGATGATGCCCTCGGTGCGGCAGAGCAGGTGGAATCCCTCCAGGGCCTGTGGGTCGGTCACCTCGCGGTACACGGCGCGCTCCGAGTCCTTCAGGTAGCTGTGCTCGGGGCCCACTCCGGGGTAGTCCAGGCCTGCAGAGATGCTGTGGGCCGGGCTGACCTGTCCGTCCTCGTCCTGCAGCAGGTAGGTCATGGCGCCGTGCAGCACGCCGGGACGCCCGGCGGTGAGGGTGGCCGAGTGCTCGCCGCTGTTCAGGCCCCGGCCGCCCGCTTCCAGCCCCACCAGCCGGACGTCCTCGTCCGGCACGAAGGGGTGGAAGGTGCCAATGGCGTTGCTTCCGCCTCCGACGCAGGCCATCACATAGTCGGGCAGTCGGCCCTCGGCCTGCAGGATCTGCGCCCGGGCCTCAAGGCCGATGACGCACTGGAAGTCCCTCACCATCACCGGGTAGGGGTGAGGGCCAACAACGCTGCCGATGAGGTAGTGGGTGGTCTCGACGTTGGTGACCCAGTCGCGGATGGCCTCGTTGATGGCGTCCTTCAGGGTGCGGGTGCCAGACTGCACGGAGATCACCTCGGCTTCCAGCAGGCGCATCCGATAGACGTTGAGGGACTGGCGGCGGATATCCTCCTCGCCCATGTAGACGATGCACTGCAGGCCCAGCATGGCGCAGGCGGTGGCCGCGGCGACGCCATGCTGTCCCGCGCCGGTCTCGGCGATTATGCGTTGCTTGCCCATTTGCTGGGCCAAGAGGGCCTGGCCGAGGGCGTTGTTGATCTTGTGGGCGCCGGTGTGAGCGAGGTCCTCGCGCTTGAGGTATATCTTTGCGCCGCCGAGGTGTCTGCTGAGGTTTTCGGCGTAGTAGAGCGGGGTGGGACGACCCACATAGTCGTTGAGCAGGCAGGCCAGACGCGTCTTAAAGGCCTCATCGGACTTTACGGTGTTGTAGGCTCGTTCGAGCTCGGCCACCGCCTCCATCAGCGTCTCAGGTATGAACTTGCCACCGAAGTCGCCGAAGCGGCCATGCTCGTCGGGAAATACTGTTGCCGGTTGAGTTGCCATCGTTTTCCATCCGTTCTATTGATTCTCCCTCTCCATCGAGGGAGAGGGTTGGGTGAGGGTGTCATCCTGCGTATCAGCAATTTTTCGTCAAATTGGGGACGCCCCCACCCTGATCCTCACCCGGAGGCAGAGGGGGAGTGCACCGGCCTCAGACCAGGCCGACGAGGGCAGCGTCCGTGTCCCGCGCGTTGCTGACGAATCGCTGGATCTTGCGGCGGTCCTTTCTGCCCAGAGTTTCGATGCCGCTGGAAACGTCGACACCCCAAGGCCTGACGGCGCTGACGATCCTGCCGACGTTGGCGGGGGTGAGGCCGCCGGCCAGCAGGAATTCACTTCCGCTATGGGCCAGCGAGGCTGCTACGTCGAGGCTGAACGAGAGTCCGGTGCCGCCTTGTATACCCTCGACCAGCCTGTCCAGGGTTACCACGCAGTTAGCATCGGCGTACTCGCTCACCTGCTCTGCCAGTTGCGGAACGTCGTCCGGGGCGCGGTAGGAAACAGGGACGTGAATGACCTTTATCACCTGGCAGTCGACGTCCGAGGTGAACTCGACGCTTTCGCGTCCGCAGAGCTGCACGGCGTCGAGACCGCAGTGGGCGATGGTCTCGTTGACTTCTTCGAGGGGTTGATCGGCGAACAGGCCGACCATCTGGGGTAAAGCCTGCCCTGAGCTGGGCCGAAGGGGGCCGCCCAGGCTGCGTACCGCGCTGGCGATGTCTCTTGCGGCGTCGCGGGTGATGCGGCGGTGGCGCTCCGGGACGAAGACCATACCGATGTAGTCGGCCCCTGCCTCCGCGGCTACGCAGGCATCCTCTGGAGTGCCGATACCGCAGATCTTTACCCGGATCATGCCTGGGTCCGGGCCTGGGTCTGAGTCTGAGTCTGCGCCGCAGGCTCGCGCTGGCCGGAGAGCTCGCGCACCTTGGCGGCGACGTCCGGGGCGGTTACCAGCGCTTCCCCCACCAGCACCGCGTTGACCCGGGAGCGGTTGAGTAGGCGGAGGTCGTCGCGGGTGAATATGCCGCTCTCGCTGACCATCACCTTGCCCCGGGGGACCAGAGGCGCGAGCCGCTGGGTTACTGCCAGGTCGGTGGTGAAGGTATGCAGGTCGCGGTTGTTGATACCTATGATATCGGCGCCTTCTTCCACCGCTGTTTCCAGCTCGGCTTCGTGGTGGACTTCCACGAGGCATTGCATCCAGAGAGACTGCGCTGTTTCCAGCAGGTCTTTCAGCTGCGAGGGCTCCAGGATGGCGACGATGAGCAGGATCCCGTCGGCGCCGGCGGCCCGTGCCTCGTATATCTGGTAGGGGTCGAAAATGAAGTCCTTGCGCAGCACGGGAGTCCGGCCCGATGCTCCCGACTGCTTGATGGCAGACAGGTGAGCGAGCTCGCCCTGGAAGCGCGGGTCGGTGAGGCAGGAGATGGCAGCGGCGCCATTGGACACGTAGGTTTCGGCGAGACGTACCGGGTCGAAATCCGGAGAGAGCAGACCTCGGGACGGCGAGGCCTTCTTGACCTCGGCGATGAGCCGGATCCCGCCGCCGATTAGCGAGCCGGACAGGTTCAGGGGGCGAGGCTGTTCGGCTGCGGCCTGCTGCACTTCGGCGAGCGGGGCTGCCCGTTTGGCCTCTGCCAACTCCACCCGCTTCGCGGTTACGATTTCATCAAGAATGCTTGGCATATCAGGCAATGCTCACCTCTTCGTGGAATTCGTCAGACCGCTGTCAACGAAGATTCAGCGTTCACTTATGAAAAGGTTTCGTCGCTAAGGCTGTCATCTCTAATCTGCAACATTTCGCCAACCAATTGATTTATGTGAGAACCTTGGTGTCTGGTCAACTGCCTCTCCATGAAGATTAGAGCCACTCCGACCAGTATCGACGTTGCAGCAGCGACGGCATAAATTGCAACTATCCAGAGGTTAGCATCAGCAATCAGCAAAGGTGCTATGGACAAGCCGGCTGTAATTCCAATACCGAAGAGTACCGAGTACGTGATCGACCAAGGCCGAAATGCCTGTCGGGACGATTTAACCCTAGCGATGATTCCGTCCCAAGTAGAGACAGCCACCAATAGGCTGTCCTGCGTCGATGGGTAATGGACTCGTATCTCGGGTTGGACAGTTAACCTCTGCTGACCTCCCTGCTGGCGCATAATTTAATCAGGACGCTCCACAAGACCAGCAAGGATGGCGTTAAAAAACAGGGTATTTCCGCACGTAGAGCAAGTGATGGTTAGGAGAGGGATGACAGGCCCATTGGCTGCCAATCGACCCTCGTTGAAAGCACGGAGCTCCATTGGCTGTTCCTCTCCCATCCAATCGCTGTTACCGCATACGGAGCAAGTCCAGTCCTTTCCCCAATGTTTGTCTAACCAATCGACAGCTTTCGCAAGATCAAACTTTACTCTTTTCCGTTTTACCGTCTCGACCATGCCCGTTCCTCCATCCGCGCTCTGGTTGGTGCCTTGGCCACGAATAACGTGTAGGGCACTCCCATTGTAATCGTCTCGGCGAATTGTCGCTTACTCACTACGCCCCGGCATTGCTCAGTTCGACCAGCGCGTCCAGCCGGTGGCGGGCGGCACCGCTGTCGATGGACTGGGCGGCGGCCTGGATGCCGTCGGGGATGCTGTTGGCGGTGCCTGCGGCGAGCAGTACGCCAGCCGTGTTGAGCAGGACCGCGTCGCGGATGGGGCCGCCCTCGCCGTTCAGCAGGCGGCGCATCGTGGCGGCGTTGGCCCCGCGGTCGCCGCCGCGCAGGTCGTGGACGCTCCAGCGGCCCAGGCCCGTGCCTTCGGGGTGGAACGTCCAGCTCTCCACTTCGCCGTCGCGCACTTCCCAGACTGTGGTATCGCCGTCCAACGCGATTTCGTCCAGGCCGCCTTCGCCGTGTACGACCAGGGTGCGCTCCGAGCCGAGGAGCTGCATCACCTCGGCCATTTTCTCACCGAGCTGCGGGAAGGCGACGCCGATTAGCTGGCGCTGGGCGGCCGCAGGGTTGGTCAGCGGGCCCAGGATGTTGAAGACGGTGCGGATGCCGATCTCCCGGCGCACCGGTCCGGCGTAGCGCATTGATGGATGGAAGGCCTGGGCGAACATGAAGCCTATGCCGCCCTCGTTGATGCAGCGCTCCACGCCTTCGGGTGGCAGCTCAATTCGCACGCCGAGGGCCTCAAGGACGTCGGCTGCGCCGCAGCTCCCCGAGGCAGCGCGGTTGCCGTGCTTGGCTACCCGGACGCCCGCTCCGGCGGCCACCAGCGCGGCGGCAGTGGAAATATTGAACGAATTGGAGCCGTCGCCGCCGGTGCCCACCGAGTCAACGACCGTTCCTTCCACGCGCACCTTGAGGGAGAACTCCCGCATGACGGTGGCCATGCCCGCGATCTCCTCGGTGGTCTCACCCTTGAGCCGCAAGGCGGTAAGGAAGGATCCGAGCTGGGCCGGGGTGGCCTCGCCCTGCATAATCTGCCGCATCACCGCCGCCGCCTGCTCCATGGTCAGGGGCTGTGCTGAAACGACAACGTCTATTGCCTCACGAATGTCCACGTCTGTTGCTCCGTAGAGAATAGCCAGGCCCTGGAATTATGGGACGCCGGGGACTTGATAAATTGGTGTTCGACGCCGATCGCCGGGGTTACCCCGCCACGATGGACATACGATGCTTCACTTCCTTGCGGGGCAAACCCATGCCGTCCGCTATATTCTGGCAGGCCTTGTCGATGCTGTAAGAGAGTACCAACTGGTACATTGCCTCGTCGATGATCTCAGCGACAGGTGCATCGGCGGGCAGGCGGTGCATCAAACTGAGCAGTTCCTGCCGGGTGATACACGCACGCTTCTGTTCCTCAGTCTCTGCTGATCCTGTGATGTCTCGGCGCCAGTGACCATGCGCCCGCGGTGGGTCGCCGTACTGGGCGATGATCGGGGCGACTTCCCGGAAGTAGAGCGGGCGGAGCCAGTCGAATACATCGGCGTAGCTGGGGACGTCGGGCAGGACTGCCAGTTGCTCCAGGATATATTCCTCCGCGGTCATTGCGACTGCTCCTGACTGTGACGGGCTACCTGGTTGAGGTAGTTCTGCAGCAAGGCCTTGCCGTCGGGGGTCATTATGGACTCGGGGTGAAACTGGATGCCCTCCACCGGGTGCTCCTTGTGGCGGATTCCCATGATTAACCCGTTCTCGCTGCGAGCTGTGACCTCCAGAGTGTCGGGGACGGTTTCGGGGTAGACTACAAGCGAATGGTAGCGGATGGCCTCGAAAGGGTTGGGCAGGCCGCTCAGGACGCCCGCGCCGTCGTGGTGGATCATGGACGTCTTGCCGTGGCGGATCTCACTGGCGCGGTCGACACGAGCACCGTAGACGTAGCCTACGCACTGGTGGCCAAGGCAGACGCCCAGCGTCGGCACCGTGGGCCCGAAGCGGCGGATGACGTCATTGGAGATTCCCGCCTCTGCGGGCGTGCAGGGGCCGGGCGAGATGACGATGCCGTCGGGGGCCATCTCCTCGATCTCGGCGAGGGTAATTTTGTCGTTGCGGTGGGTCTCCACCACTGCACCCAGCTCTGCCAGGTACTGGTAGAGGTTGTAGGTAAAGCTGTCGTAGTTGTCGATGAGCAGCAGCATGATTTCCTCGCGGTATCGTGGCCTTTGCAGGGGCGCACCGCCGTGCGCCCTGTGTCGCTGATTTCTTATGTATTCACATTCATTTGGCCGCTGTGCGCAGGGTCGTGCGCCCCTACATGAAAACGAGTATGCGTCAGAACAGCTCGACGAACTCGAGCCAATTGCCATCGGGGTCTCGCGCGTAGCAGGCCTTGCGGGACAGGTTGCCGTTCTCGTCGAACATAGCCGCCGGCGGGTTGTTGTACTGCAGGCCCTTTTCGCGGGTGTCCTCGAAGAACTTGTCCAGGTCCTCTACGAAGAAGGCCAGGTGCGCCGCCCCCAGATCGTTGCGATCTACAGTGTTGGGGCCGCTCAGGGGCGACAGGTACTGGATTAGCTCCAGCTGGTGCCCCTCGCCCATGTCGACAAAGCCACCCTTGATGTGAGCGCCTGGAAAGGCCAGCACCTGCTCCACGAACTCGCCCTGCCGTTCGGTGCGCCCGGCCACTCGCATCCCAAGGATTTCCGAGTAGAAGCGCACCGACTCTTCGATGTCCCTAACCACAAATCCCGTGTGGAAAAATGATTTCAGCATGGTTGTGCTCTCCTTTCTTCGGCGGTTTTGGTGGGTGAGGGCTTGACCCCCATCCTACCCCTCAGGGGGAGGGGACAAGGGGGAGGCAGGGGCAATCGTGTCAGAAACCCGCCTCGGCCATGTCTATGGCTCGCATCATTGCGCCCGACTTGTGACGCGTTTCCTGGTACTCGTCCTCGGCGACGCTGTCGGCGACTATGCCGCCGCCGGCCTGCACGTACATTGTGCCGTCCTTGTAGATGCCTGTGCGCAGTACCAAGGCAGTGTCCATGTTGCCTGAGTAGCTGAAGTAGCCGACGGCGCCGCCGTAGGGACCGCGCTTCTCGCCCTCGATTTCGGCGATGATTTCCATTGCCCGGATCTTGGGGGCGCCGGAGACGGTGCCGGCAGGGAAGCAGGAGCGGAGAGCGTCGTAGGGGGTAAGGTCTTTGCGCAGGCGCCCCTCGACGTGGGATACCAGGTGCATTACGTGGGAGAAGCGCTCTACCTCCATCATCTTGGTGACCTCGACGGTGCCGGGGTCGCTGACCCGCCCAATGTCGTTGCGGCCCAGGTCCAGCAGCATGACGTGCTCGGCGCGCTGCTTCTCGCTGCCTTTGAGCTCCGCCTCGTTGGCCTCGTCCTCGCCGGTGGTGTGGCCCCGGGGCCGGGTGCCGGCGATGGGATGGGTGGATGCGAGGCCGTCTTCCACCTTGACCACAGACTCGATGGCCGCTCCGACAATCTGGAAGCCGTTCAGGTCCAGGTAGTACATATAGGGCGACGGGTTGACGCTGCGCAGGGCGCGATAAATCTGGAAGGGATGCGCCCCGGTCTGCCGGGAGAACCGCTGGGAGTTGACCACCTGGATGACATCGCCGGCGTAGACGTACTCGACGCACTTATCTATGGCGTCGGCGTAGCGGTCGGGGGTGAAGTTGGACTCGATGGGGCTGGACGGCACGGTATCGCCCTGCAACTCCTCGGGCAGGGTCAATGGGCGGGACAGCAAGGCGACCATTTCTTCGATGCGGGCCACGGCGTCGGCGTAGGCCCGCTCTACCTCGGCAGGCCCGGGGCCTCCGCCTTCAAGCCTCTTGCCGTCCTGCCCGCCTAGCCGGGCGTGGGACACCACCTTGATGTCGTGGCGCAGGTGATCGAATATCAGGATGGTCTCGCCGAACATGAACACCGATTCCGGCACGCCCTGGGGGTCTTCGGGCATCTCCGGCACCCGGGGCTCGAAGTAGCGGATGGCGTCGTAGGCGACGTAGCCCACCGCGCCGCCGTGGAAGCCGGGCAGGCCGTCGACGGGGATGAGCTTGTGCCGCAACATTTCCTCTTCCACCAGCGTCAGCGGGTCCACCTCGCCGTACTCCTGGCCGGGGCCGGTGGTGATTATCCGGTAGGGGTTGGTGCCGATGAAGCTGTATCGGCCCAGCCGCTCGCCGCCCTCCACGCTCTCCAGCAGGTAGGAGTAGGGGCCGCGCGCCACCTTCAGGTATGCCGACACCGGCGTTTCCAGGTCGGCGTGAATCGAGCGGTAGACCGGCACCATGTTGCCCTCCCGGGCCCGTGCCTTCACCTGCTCCAGGGTTGGGTAATACATGTCGCGCTCCAAACAAAAAGACCCGCCCATCAAGGGACGAGTCTGCATCGTGTTGCCACCCTTATTTTCCGGCACTGGCCTATATAGACAGCCATGACCGGAATCTCTACCGGCGGGGGGACCTGTAGTCTAATCAGTCCCATGCCGCGGGCCTTTAACGGTGCCCGACCGGCTCAGCCTAGCTCGTTGCGCCCTGGTTCTTAAAACCCTCCGGTTCCTAAAAGCCGGATGGCGCGGTGGGTTCGGCCTGCGGCTCCGGGGTCCATTCGGACTTCTGCGCTGGGCGCCGGCTTTCACCAAACCCGGCTCGCTTATCGCCCCGCTGGAAGCCTACTACTCCCCTTCACAGCCTTTGAGTCTATTCAGTTGTTGCAGAAAAGGATAGGACAGGCGAGGGAAAGGTGTCAAGCGGTATATTTCTGCAATGGCAGGGAAGGAGATGTGCTTGCCTAGTATCGGGGTTGGGGCTATCATCCGAGGAATGGCGTGGAGTGTGCTGCGCTTCCCCCGGCTCTGTGGCGCTGGTCGCGCGGACGTATCCGAGGAAAGGCGTGGAGTGTGCAGCCCTCCCCCGGCTCTGTAGCGCGGATCGCGCGGACGCAACCGAGGAATGGCATGGAGTGTGCAGCCCTTCCCACGGCTCTGTGGCGCTGGTCGCGCGGACGCAACCGAGGAATGGCGTGGAGCGTGCAGCCTTCCCCCGGCTCTGTGGCGCTAGTCGCGCGGACGTATCCGAGGAAAGGCGTGGAGTGTGCAGCCCTCCCCCGGGTCTGTGGCGCTGGTCGCGCGGACGCAACCGAGGAATGGCATGCAGTGTTCTGCCTCCCCCCGGCTCTGTGGCGCTGGTCGCGCGGACGCAACCGAGGAATGGCGTGGAGTGTGCAGCCTTCCCCCCGGGTCTGTGGCGCTGGTCGCGCGGACGCAACCGAGGAATGGCGTGGAAGGGGGCTACCTCTCCCGCAGCTTCCAATCGTTGTTCTATCCTGGCGTGGAACGCGATTGGTTGATGCTTGATTATTCATCCTGGCGGAAGTTGGCTTGACGACAGAGAACAGAGTTGGCGGGCGGCCTGGCGGCGCGATTGCAGCCTACGGAGTTCCGCAATTCATCAGTCGGCTGCAGCAGATTGTCGGATCCACCAATGTTGTGTATCACCCTGATGACCTGCTGGTATTTGAGTATGACGGCTCCATAGACCGGGGAATGCCCAACGCAGTGGTGTTCCCGCTGAACACTCACGAAGTCAGCCGGACGATGGCTTTGTGCCACGAGGCTGGCGTGCCGGTGGTCGGCCGCGGCTCCGGTACGGGGCTGAGCGGTGGGGCGATCTCGCACCCTGACGGAATTCAGATTGCATTCACCCGAATGAACCGCATCCTTGAGGTGAACCGGGAGAACCGCCACGCTGTGGTGGAGCCTGGGGTAATAAACCTGGACCTCGACACCTATGTCCGCGGGTACGGGATGCGGTACGCACCCGACCCTTCCAGCCAGAGGGCCTGCAGCCTGGGCGGCAACATCGCCGAGAATGCCGGGGGTCCCCACTGCCTGGCCTACGGAACCACCACCAACCACGTTCTGGGCATGGAGGTGGTGCTGGAGGATGGGACCGTGGTGACCCTGGGAGGTCTGGCCCGCGAGACGCCCGGCTACGATCTGCGCGGAGTGTTCACCGGGTCAGAGGGCACTTTTGGCATAGCGACCCGTATCACGGTGCGCCTGCTGCCAGTGCCAGAGGCGGTCAAGACCTATCTGGGAATCTTCCCTGACGTGGAAACAGCATGCACTGCCGTTTCCGCGGTGATTGGCCACGGTATCGTCCCGGCGGCCCTGGAAATGATTGACGCCCTCAGCATCAAGGCCGTGCAGAACGTGTCCGACGCCGGGTATCCCGACGATGCTGGCGCGGTGCTGCTGATCGAGCTGGAGGGGCTGAATGAGGAGGTCGACGAGATCGGTCTGGAGGTCGAGGCAGCTCTCTGGGACACCGGCGCCACCCAGGTGCGGTTCGCCGCCGAAGCCACAGAGCGGGAGCAGCTCTGGAAGGGCCGCAAGGGTGCGCTCGGGGCACTTGGCAGCCTCGCGCCCAACTACTACCTCGTCGACGGCGTGGTTCCCAGGACACAGCTGTCTGCGGTCCTGACACAGGTGGCTGAGGTCGGGCGCAAGCACGGAGTCCCCATTGCAAACGTGTTTCACGCTGGCGACGGCAACCTGCATCCCTGTCTGCTGTTCGACGAGCGGGAGCCGGGAGCGCTGGAGAGGATCACCGTGGCCGGAGCGGAGGTGCTGGAGGTCTGTGTGGCCGCAGGTGGCACCCTGACCGGTGAGCACGGTGTGGGGCTGGAAAAAAAGGAACAGATGCCGCTGGTCTACTCGCCGGAGGACATGGCGGTTATGCGCCGTGTCCGCGATGCCTTTGCCCCCATGAACAATATCAATCCGGGCAAGATATTCCCCGACGGCCATCGCCACCAGGCGGCCGCCCACCGTCCGGCGCCGGGCATGCCCGCCTAGGCGTTTCGTTGACTGCCCTCCGGATACGTGAGGGAGTATAATGAGACAGGGACCTAAAAAAGCAACGACGAAGCCATGACGACTGTTAACGACTTCACCGATATCCTTCGCATAATCCGGGAGCAGCCCGAATGGGGCGATGCGCTGCGTGCTGCCTTGCTCAGCAAGGAGTTGCTGGAACTGCCTCAAAGGCTGGCCGAATTTGCGGAAACCACCAATAGAAGGCTCGGTGCGCTGGAAGGCGACGTAGCTGGACTTAAGGCGGGCCAAGCTCGCTTGGAAAGTTCCTTCTCTCGTATGGAAGGCGAATTTGGTAACTTCAGAGGCGACATGTACGAACTGAAAGTGGGGAACAACATTGCCAGCCAGCACATGAACCTTCGGGGTGTCCGCGTGCTCAAGGGGTCTAGGGCACCCAATGATATGGCGTATCTCGATCTGTTGTTTGCCGCTGAAGACAGGGGAGACATAAATGCCCAGGAACGCAGCGACGCATCCAACGTGGACATCGTGGTACAGGGGCGAAGGACCCCAGACCAGGCCACCGTTTATGTAGTCTTTGAGGTTTCACGAACCGCCGCTGACAGCGATATCAACCGGGCAGCGGAAAGGTCTGACATTCTGCGCAGAGCAACCGGGGTGGAGTCCGTATCAGCAGTCGTCAGCTCCCACGCAGATGCGGACAGACAGCGCCTGGCCCGCGAGCGGAATGTGTCCCTCATCACAGTTGGCGATTAGTCCCCGCGCCTATGACAACGCCCTACGTTGATGAATTAAGCCTGATCCTGCCCCGGGTGTCTCTGCCTCCCGCCTATGTTCATGCTGAGTACGCCATCGACGGTCTCAGCCCAATGACGGTGGTGGTCCCTGAAAGCCGTGAGCAGGTGGCGGACGTGATGCGCTGGGCGGGGGAAAGCGGTGTCACTGTCTTTCCGCGCGGCGGAGGCACCAAGATCGCCTTGGGAAATCCACCCGCCGCTGTGGGGCTTGTGCTGGATCTTTCCCGCCTGAACCGGGTCATTGATTACCAGCCGGGCGACATGACCGCCACCGTGGAGGCCGGGATTACCCTGGAGGCCCTGCAACGGGAGCTGGCTATGGCCAGGCAGTTCGTGCCCTTGGAGTCACCCCTGCCGGGGCGTGCCACTGTGGGCGGCACACTGGCCACCGCCCTTTCCGGTCCCATGGCCCACGCCTTCGGGCCCCCCCGTGACTGGCTCATCGGCATCGGCGTCGTGGGGGCTGACGGTTTGGTTACGAAGGCGGGTGGTCGAGTGGTCAAGAACGTTACCGGCTACGACCTGAACAGGCTGTATACCGGTTCCCTTGGCACCCTGGGGGTAATCGTCGAGGCCTCGTTCAAGGTTTCTCCGCTGCAGCCCGAGGAATACACCCTTGTCGCTCCGTTCGACACTATGAAGGAAGCGGTGCAGGCTGGATGGGATGCCCTGAACCTTCCCTCGGGGCCCAGCAGCTTCCTGGCATTGACCGGCGGCATGTCGAGGCTTTTCCTGGCCGCCCACCCTGGGTCTGCTCTGAGCCAGGCGATGGGAGAAAGAATGGGAGGTCTGGGGTTGAGTTTCTTCTCCGGACGGGCCGCGGCAGTACAGAGAAGGGTGGAGGACACCACCGCTGCCTTGCTGAACGCTGGGGCCATCGACGCCGTAGCTGTGGGGGGAGAAGGTCCCCAATCAGCCCGTCAGTGGATACTCGACCTTGGGTGGGAGGAAAATACGCACCCGTTGCTGGCGTTTCGTATGTCAGCACCGCGCAGGATAATACCCACCCTTGTTGAGACGTGTCTGCGCATCGGCCTGCTGGAGAGTCCGTCGGAGATTCTGGCAGATCTTGGGTTCGGATCGGTGAGACTGCTGTTTTGGGGCGATTCTGACGCCCACGGAATCACGGACACCATCAACGAGGTCCGGAAGGCTGCCAGGCAGCATGGCGCCTCCGTGATAATCGAAATCTGCCACCCCTCCATCAAGGCAAATCTGGACGTGTGGGGAGAGGAGCCGGGAAGTATGGATTTAATGAGGCGCATCAAGGAACAGCTCGACCCGCAGCACCTTCTGAATCGCGGGCGTTTCCTCGGGCGGATCTGATGACGACTCCCCAGGAGGAGAACTCGGACCGGGAGTTGACTCCGGCAGTTGCGCCCATTGCCATCGAACCTGAGGTGCCCGCCATTTTGGAAAGGATCACCCCTGAGGCGGGTCTTGCGGCGCTGTTCGCGGGATTCTCCGGTGCCGACGCTCCTGCCGAAGCCGACATGTACCGGTGCGTGCATTGCGGGCTGTGCCTGAGCGCCTGCCCCACGTACAGGGTCACGGCACTGGAAATGGAATCGCCGCGAGGCCGCATCGCACTGATGAAGGCGGTCAACGAGGGACGGGTCGAAATCAGTGACCGCATCGTTTCTCACTGGGAGGCCTGCCTGAACTGCCGCGCCTGCGAGGCGGTGTGTCCCTCCGGTGTGCCCTACGGCCGGATGATGGAACGAACCCGGGCCCAGGTCCGGGTCAGGGGCAAGCAGTCGGACGGCCTGAAGCGGATGACCCGGTGGTTCCTGCGTGGTCTTCTGCCTCGCCCCGGCCTTATGCGACTGGGGGCGACCCTGTTGCGGTTCTACCAGCACCTTGGCGTGCAGGCAGTGGCCCGCCGCGCGCGATTGGTCCGGCTGCTGCCCGGCAGCCTGGGCGAACTGGAAGCCAAGCTGCCCAAGATGAGCGGTCGTTTTTTTGGTCCATCGCGCCGCACTTTCCCGCCCGAAGGCGAGGAGCCGCGTCTGAAGGTGGCCCTGCTTTCAGGATGCATCATGCCGCTGATGCAGGCAGAGACAATGCGGGCCACTGTCCGGGTACTGGCGCTCAACGGTTGTGAGGTGTCTGTGCCCCGGCGGCAGGGGTGCTGCGGGGCGCTCAACCTCCACGCAGGCGACCTCGAAACCGGCCGCGCCATGGCACGGCGCAATATAGACGCCTTTCTCTCCGCCGGGGTGGACCGGATCGTTACCTGCTCTGCTGGTTGCGGCTCCAGCATGAAGGAGTACAGCGAACTGCTGAAGGACGACCCTTCGTATGCTGATAAGGCGCGGCAGGCCAGTGAGATGACCCGGGATATCAACGAATTGCTTCTTGAGCTGCCTTTCCGCCACCCCGTTTCACATCTGGAACGGCGGGTGACTTACCAGGATCCCTGCCACCTGGCCCACGCCCAGCGCATTTCTTCCGCTCCCCGCACGATACTTCAGTCGATCACCGGCGTGCAGCTGGAGGAGATGGATAATGCGGATATGTGTTGTGGCGGGGCAGGAATCTACTCTGCGGTGCAACCGGACCTTTCCGGACGGATTCTCAGCCGCAAGGTTGAGGCGATTGTGGAGACGGAGGCCGAGGAGGCCATCACCGCCAACCCTGGATGCATGCTCCAGCTGGAGCAGGGCCTGGAAGTCTCCGGGCACAGGATACCTGTGCGCCACGTGGTGGATATTCTCGATGAGGCCTACCGTCTGGAGGAGCCTGCAAGCAGCAGATCCAGCCGTCAGTCTGAGCGCAGGGCCCGCCGCAGTGGACCGGCGCCGTTGCAGGTGGACCTGGACGATGCACATGCCGCTCAGATGCGGGGCGCCAGGCAGGGAAAATCTCTCGGGAGACTCCAGGGCCCGGGCAGCAGGCGCCGAAGTGACCGCTAGCGTTCGCTATCAGGTCCGGCGCGGAGATCGGGGATGGCACGTTCCGGCCGCGTCTCTGCGTCGAGAGGCCGGTGAGCGGGGCCAAGGAATGAGCCAGTAAATTTTGGGGTGTGGCTGCAATTTCCAGGCGGGGCTCAGTTGCGCGGAGACGCAACTGCTGATTGGGCCGAGGAACCGTCGATTTCCCGCGTCAGCCGGGAAAGCAGAAAGAATATCTCCACTGCCGTGTTGGTAACCTTGAGAATGCTCGCCTGTGTCGTATCGCTGATTGAGGAATCTCCCGACGTGTAGTCTGTCCTGATACGGCTCAGCAACTGAGAGCGGTCGCCGGTGAGTTGAATGGCCATTCGCCAGTCATCCGGATCGCGGCTGTTCAGCCCATCCGAGATTGCCAGGACAACGGCATCGATTCCATCAACCATTACTGCTCGCAGTTGACTCGTGCCCCCCTCGTCAGGCAGTTCGTTCAAATCGGTGCACAACTCCGAAAATTGCTCCTCCAGCCAGACGAGCAGCCTCTGTTGGGCCAGCATGGAACTTACGGCCTCCATCTCATGGCCGGGGTGCCGTATTCTCGCCTCGGTGAAGAATTCATCTATTTCCCGCATAAGCTGCTTGACTGAATCCTGCAGAGTGTCAATCCTTCTCCCATGACGCACTGCATCCAGGTATGACGAGAAGGAGGAAAGTACGCGCCTGTGCTCCAGAGCGATAAGGTCCAACGCAGCAGTAATATCACCATAGTTCCGTGCGTGAATGTAGGCAACACGGGACATTACTTCCGCAGAGGTTGCAGGCCACCAAACAGCAAAGAGCTGGGCAATCCCAGGCACAAAGAATATAACGGGTGCTGCGACGAAGATATCAGTGGCCAAGCTCAGGGCCGCCAATGGCTGGTCCAGAGGCAGGGATAAAATCAGGGACTTTACCAGCGGTATGCCGGTCCATATTTCGACGTAAAGCAGTGGTACAAATACCGCAATCGTCAAAAAATTATAGAGGACTTGAACCATGGCGATGCGGCGCGACACACCAGTCAAGTTAGCCGACAGCATCAGCAGGGTGGCGTTCGTTCCGAGGTACGAGCCGAAGATTGACATGATGGCCTGGTCGTCTGTCAAGACACCTACTGAGGCCATTCCGACGGCGAAGACCATCACAGCCACGGATGATTGGACGATGAATGACAGTGCAGCGGCCGCGAGGAAGGCAAACCACAATGACCCGCCCGTCATTTCCAGAAATTCATCGAACAACGGCTGACCGGTGAAAGAGGCAGCGGACCCCTTGACCAGACCGAGACCGACGAACATCAATGCGGCTCCAAAAAGCGACGCGCCGATGTTCCGGAACCTGATGGCCCTTTCGCTCAGCATCAACACGCTGGCCGCGCCCAGAACGTACAGAGCGGCCAGCTGGATATCCAGCGATACCAGGAGCACCAGAATCGCGGCCCCCAGGTTACCACCGAGAAGGAAGGCGAAAGCCCGTTCGGTGGTGAGGAGGTTGGCCCGAAACATGCTGATAGTGATGAATGTCAGGGCCGACAGACTCTGAAGGATACTGCCGGAGAGCGCCCCCCAACCCCAGGCGGCACAGCGGTTGGGGACCCAGTCGGCGACGATCCTGCGAAGTCGACGGTTGGCCAGGCCCTTCAGGTTCTCCGTTAGTAACCACATCCCGACGAAGAACAGGCCGAGGCCTCCAAGGAGTCCTCCGAGTGCTTCTAGCACTTTCTATACACGAGGGAGAGACACCGTCAGCCGCCGAAAGTAGCCAGTGCCCGCTGAGCTGCCCCCAGGCTCGAGCCGTATGCGACCTCGTAGCCGCTGGAGTTGAGGATCTGCTCCAGGGCCGACAGCAGTGCCAGCACGTTGCGGTCGCGGGCTGAATCGCCCATCAGGCCGATGCGCCAGGCTTTGCCCCGGAACTCGCCCAGACCGCCGCCAATCTCAATGCCATAGTCGTTCAGCAGGGTATATCGTGTGGCGGCATCGTCTATGCCGTCCGGAATGCCAACGGTGGTCAGGGGATTGAGCCGGCAGTCCGGATCAGCCAGCAACTCCAGCCCCAAAGCCTCCAGGCCGGCCCGCAGGGAAGCGGCCACCCGGGCGTGACGGTCGATGCGGTTCTCGATACCCTCCTCCATCATCATGCGCAGCGCTTCCCGCAGGGCGTAGGTCATGGAGATGGGAGCAGTGTGGTGGTAGCTGCGGCTCTGGCCCCAGTAGCTCTCCAGGTCCTGAAGGTTGAAGTAGAAGCTCTGGACCGGGGTCTCGCGGGTTTTGACCACCTCCATGGCGGACTCGCTGAGGGTGATGGGAGCGAGGCCCGGAGGGGCGCCGAGGCACTTCTGCGTGCCGCTGTAACAGACGTCGATGCCCCATTCGTCCACTTGCATATTGTGGCCGCCCAGGGATGTGACGGCGTCGACTATGGCCAGCGCCCCGTGGCGGTGAATCACGTCGATAATCTCGGGGAGGGGGGTCAGTACTCCGGTGGAGGTCTCTGCGTGAACCACGCCGACGGCCTTGACCCGGGGGTGTTTGGCTAGCTCGTCGCTGAGCGCCTTAGGATCGACCGGCCGGCCCCAGGGGGAATCGACCTCGTGGACGATCGCTCCGCACCGCTCGGCGATATTGCCGAGGCGGATGCCAAAGTAGCCGTTGCGGCAGATCACGAAGGTGTCCCCGGGTTCCAGGATGTTGACGCAGGCTGTCTCCATGGCGCCGGTCCCGGTGGCCGAGACGGGCATGGTCATCACATTGCTGGTGTGATATACCTCGCGCAGCATGTCGCCGATTTCATTCATAACCTGGAAGAAATCGGGGTCCAGGTGTCCCATCACGGGAAGGGTCATCGCTTGCAGCACTCGGGGGTGGACCGAACTCGGGCCCGGGCCAAGAAGTAGGCGGGTGCTGGGCTGCAGTTCGTTGAGATATGAAGCGGTCACGATTGTCCTCCAGATATGGCCGTGGATTGGAATGCGCTGTTTCACTCGCAATGAAGGGGCGCACAACTGTGCGCCCCTTCCGCGTAATTATTGCCGGTAAATAATGTTGCTCTTATATCGTGTTTGCTCGGTCTTTACTCGATGGAGATGAGGGTTACAGGACAGCCGATGCCCCGCCGTCGAGGTTGACCGCGATGCCCGTAAGGTAGCTCGCCCGCTCGGATGCGAGGAACGCGATGACGTCGCCTGCCTCCTCCGGCTCCCCGACCCGGCCCAGTGGCACCTCGCGCCCTTCAGCCAGCCGGTCGTAAAAGGTGTCGATGCTGAGACTGGGATCAGTTTGTACCCGGGCATCGAAGCGGCGCTGGTGCTGTCCGGACTTGATCAGGCCGATGCAGACAGTGGAAACCAGGATGTTGTCCTTTGCCAAATCCTTGGAAAGTCCCTTGGTGATGGCGATGCCGGCAGCGCGGGAGATGGAGGTGGGCATGGAGGAAGGGCCGGGAGTGCGCCCCCCGAGATTGGTGACATTGATGATGCGCCCGCCGCCGACCTTGCGCATTTCCGGTATCGACTCCTGTATCAGCCGCACCGCGCCCCACACTTTCAACTCGAAGTCGAACTGCCAGTCGTCCTCGGACACGTCTTCGAAGGACTTGGCCATGGACGTGCCGGCGTTGTTTACCAGAATATCGAGTCTCCCGAACTTGTTCAGCGTGCTCTGCACGATACTCTTGGCGGCGCCGGGATCAGTCACGTCGGCAGAGATAGACATCACCTGCCCCTCGGTGGCGGCCATGATCTCCTTTTCCGCCTGGTCAAGGACCTCCTGACGCCGGGCCACGATGACGACTGCCGCTCCCTCCTGAGCCATGCTGAGAGCCGCCGCCTTTCCGATGCCGTCGCTGCCGCCAGTAATTACGGCGACTTTATCCTGGAGACCCAAGTCCATAATGCGCCCTCCCGCAAGGCTCGATGCCAATAATTCGTGGTGAATTATATCACAGTTATTGAATAGCCCGGGGTTCCCTGGTACTGGGTGACAGGGCAATCGAGTAGTAGTTTGCAGACGTGGCCTCGAAAGGAAATCCGGGGATTTGGAGAGAGGCCGGCGTGTTATTGCAGAGGAGCCCGAGGCAGGATTTCCCTTGGCCTGTGGCGCTATCGATCTTGGCAGGCCCGAGGCCCCGCAGATGCAACCTTAGGCTTGAACAATGCCAACAATGCCAAGGAACGCGACCGCCGAATAAGTCGTTTCCAATTGCATTGACTAATGAAGGAGCCAAGAGTATATTGTGTCTGTGAATGAGTTTTGGGTCGCAGTTGACCGTTGTTCTTGTCCGCCCACATAGGTGGGTGTAGCTAGCTGCGTATCACAAAAGACGCAACCGGACCAGAATGCCCGCCGATGAATATTAAGTCGGCGGGTTTTTTTGTGAAAATTTTAGCAAGATTAATGCGGAGGATTTCCTTGAGCACTCAGATTACTGGCCAGCAGCGTACTTTGGAGGCCATCCACAAAGACAGCCTCGAACTGTCCAGGACCGCAGAGGCGATCATCCCATTCATGGACGAAGAGGTGGTGAGGCTTGAGGAAGAATCGGCGTCCTTCATTGCCGGAGAGCAGGATAACGCCACTTTTACGCCCTTCCGTCTTCGGCAGGGCGTTTACGGTCAGCGGCAGGCCGATGTTCAGATGATCCGGGTCAAGATTCCTGGCGGCATACTGACCCCGGAGGCCATGGAGGGCCTGGCCGAAGTTGCCGAAAGCTACGCGCCCCTGGGCAAGGGCCACATAACCACCCGTGAGAACGTGCAGTTCCATCACATTCCGCTGGACCAGTGTCCCGAGGTACTGCGTCTGCTGGGCGCAGCAGGGCTCACCACCCGTGAGGCCTGCGGCAACACTGTCCGCAACGTTGTCGGGTCGCCTTACGCGGGGATTGACCCCGAGGAGGTCTTCGACCCCACGCCTTATCTGGCGGCCTACGTGCGGTTTGGCGTGCGGCACCCCATCACCCAAGGCTTCCCTCGCAAGTTCAAGTCAGCCTTCACCGGCACCGAAGCCCGCGATCATGTTTCGGCTGCCATCCAGGACCTGACCTACGTGTCGCAGATCCGCGTGGTGGACGGTGTAGAGCAGCGCGGCTTCCGGGCATACGTTGGCGGCGGCACCTCCATCATGCCGAGGCTGGCCAAGCCGCTGTATGAGTTCGTGCCGGTGGCCGACTACCTGCGGGTGGCCCTGGCCATCTGGACGGTGTTCAACAACGCGGACATGCTGCGCAAGAACCGCATGATGGCCCGCCTCAAGGTCCTGATAGACCGAATAGGCCTCGACGAGTTCCGCACAATGGTGGACGCGGAGCTGGAAAAGATAGGGCCGATCGACCCGACCCCCTACATGGCGGTTGACGAGCTTCTGCGGGAGACCCCGCCGCCTGCCGTCAGCGGCAACGGCGCAGGTGCCTCCGCGGAGTTTCACAAGTGGCGGGAGACCAACGTTGAGGCACAGCGGCAGGAAGGCTACTACGCAGTGATGGTCAAGCCGGAGCGAGGTGACCTGGACGGTCCGCAGCTCCGCGTCTTGGCCGATATCATGCGCCGCTACACCGGCGGTGGTGCCCGCGCCACCCAGGAGCAGAACCTGGTGCTGCGGTACATACCCGAGGAATCGCTTTCCACCGTGTGGAAAGCTCTGGACAGCATCGGCCTGGCGGAACCGGATTCCCGCGCCATCACCAACGTGGTGTCCTGCCCCGGCACCGACAGCTGCAAGCTGGGCATCACTTCGTCCATGGGCCTGGCCAAGGCCCTGCGGAATGAGATGGAGGAATGGAGCGGAGAGTTGCTGGACGACCAGGGCGTGAAGGACATTCGGATCAAGATGTCGGGCTGTCCAAACGGCTGCGGCCTCCACCATATCGCCAACATCGGCTTCCACGGCGCTGCGCTCAAGGGGCCCGACGGCCAGCAGGTGCCGGCCTACGAGTTGTTCCTGGGAGGCAACTACGGCGACAACCGGGTCGAGGACTCGCGCATCGGCACACGCATTCCGCGGGTCAAGGTGCCGGCAAGGTCCGCCCCAGGCGTACTCAAGACCATCGTCACCTACTACAAGGACAATCGCGCCAACGAGACGGAAAAGTTCAACCAGTTCCTCGACCGGGTTGGGCTGGAACAGCTGACCGAGGTCGCCATCGCTGCCGAGGAATCGGCGAAGCAGGCGGCGCCCGGCTCCGACATGTACGTCGACTGGGAGCGCACCAACCTCTACAAGGTGGAGCGTGGCGAGGGCGAGTGCGCCGTCTAGGCCCCTTGCTCTGGGCCAATACAGAGGCATATTCCAGGTGATTCGTATCAGTCCGTTCGTCCTTAGGTATTGCGAGGGCGAACGGACTGCTTTTCGGCACGTTCCGCAGGGATAGTAGGAATAAGAGGGATAAGGAGGAGGTTTGGCAGCGTCACTTGAAGGCAGGGTCGTGGCCTACGTCGAGGCGCGCATGCAGTCCGAAATGGGGGCACTGGTGCAGAGGCACGGGGGCGTTCCTTTCGCCGCGCCGGTGCTGCAGGAGGTCTACAACTCCGACACCCCGGAGGTGGCCGGCCTGATCGGGGACCTGTGTGCTGGCCTGGTGGACATCGCGGTGCTGCAGACCGGCGTGGGAACCCGAGCCCTGTTCGGCGCCGCCGACAAGCTGGGGCGAGGGCAGGAGTTGCTGGCGGCGCTGGACAAAGTTACGGTCATCGCCCGCAGCCCCAAGCCCGCCGCGGTGCTGCGTCGCAACAAGGTGCGCATAGACCTGATGCCGCCGGAACCGTTCACTTCGGAGGAATTGATCGCGTCCCTCGATGGTGTGGAGTTCACCGGTCGCGAGGTGGCGGTACAGGCCTACGGCGGCCCCAACAACCTGCTCACGCGAACGCTGCGGGAGCGGGGGGCCAACGTCCGCGAAGTCTCCCTTTACAGCTGGGGACTGCCCGAAGACCTGACGCCGGTGCTGGAGCTGATCCGGCGTATAGATGCGGGAAAGATAGACGCGGTGGCCTTTACCAGCCAGCCCCAGGTCCCCAACCTGCTGGCCATAGCGGCGCAGTCGGGCCTCGAGGACACGCTTCGCGGCTGCCTAAACTCTGACGGAGTAGCCGTCGCATCGGTGGGGCCGGTTTGCACGCGCCGTCTGCTGCAGAACGGCCTGAATGTGGACGTGGAGCCGGACCACCCGCACATGGGGAACATGGTGATGGCGCTGGCCGAGCACTTCCAGAATCAGGTGCAGCCAGCAGCCGGGGACTGACGCGCAATAGTGCCGCTACCTTGGTCTATCGGGCCCAACCACCGCGTCAGCGTCCCGGAGGGTCATCGGGATCAATGGAGCGACCGCGCCACATACGCTGGTTCTGGCTCAAGCTCTGGCCGCCGCGCGGAGCACGGTAGTAGATGACGTAGCCGGTTACCAGCAGCGCGAGGCCAGCAAGGAAAAAGTAGACCCAGTTAAAGAACGCGCCGGCAACTATCAGCCCGAAGCCGATCAGCAGCATGTACTGGTACTTGAGTCTGATGGTGCGAGCAGGCTTTCGCTGGCCGGATACAGGTGAGCGGAGGCGCCGAGGCGGCTCATCGTCGGCGCCCTGGACTGGCGGCGGCGCACCTTCCCCCGCTTTTTCGAGGATCTCTTCTATTTCCTTTTCATAACGATACCGGCTCATTGCTTGCGCCATCCACACCGGATACCTGATCGCCAGAGAACTGGTCCTTTTGTAGATTCTAACCTATCGCAGTCGTGTTTTGGGCTTTGGAAAGGCCAAAACACGGGCTCTCCCTCGCTATCCGAGGGAGGGCCCACTCCGGCGCGGGGTCGGCGGTCGCTGGTCAGCCAAAACGCCCGGAGATGTAGGCCTCGGTTCGCTCGTCCTCGGGGTTGGTGAATACCTTGCTGCTTTCGTCGAATTCCACCAGAAATCCGCCGATATTGCGCTCGTCGCTGAGCATGAACGCGGTCTTGTGGGAGACCCGCGCCGCCTGCTGCATATTGTGAGTTACGATGATGATGGAGTACTGCTCGCACAGCTCGTTCATCAACTGCTCGATGGCCAGGGTGGCAATGGGGTCGAGGGCCGAGCACGGCTCATCCATCAGGATCACGCTGGGTTCCACCGCCAGCGCCCGCGCGATGCAGAGACGCTGCTGCTGGCCGCCGGAAAGGGCGAGGGCGCTGCTGTTCAGCCGGTCTTTCACCTCCTCCCACAGGGCAGCGCCAACCAGTGAACGCTCCACCAGCTCGTCCATGTTGCCCCGGAAGCCGTTTATGCGCGGACCGAAGGCCACGTTGTCGTAGATGGACTTGGGGAAGGGGTTGGGCCGCTGGAACACCATGCCGATCAGGTACCTGATCTCGGTGGGGTCGACCTCGGGGGCGTAGATGTTCCTGCCCTCGAATATGACCCGTCCGGTCACCGAGGCCGTCGGTACCAGGTCATTCATCCGGTTGAAACTGCGGAGCAAAGTAGTCTTGCCGCAGCCGGAGGGACCGATGATGGCGGTAATCTGGTTGCGCGGCACGTTCATATCGACGTTGCTGACGGCAGGCTTCCCGCTGTAGAAAACGCTCAGATCCTCAGCTTGAACGATAATATCTGGGGCTTCTTGCAAGGGACTACCCCACCAGCCGATTTTGGAACTTGTTGCGCAGGAAAACTGCCAGTCCGTTCATCAGGAGCAGGACAACCAGCAGCACGATTATGCCTGCGGCAGCCGCTTCGTGGAATCCTGCCTGCGGACGCGACACCCAGTTGAATATCTGGATGGGAAGTACCGTGAACCGGCTGAGAGGCCCGTCGGGGGCGAAGGGGACAAAGGTCAGTGCACCCATGGCGATCAGGGGTGCGGTCTCGCCGAGGGCCCGGCTCACTGCCAGGATGACGCCGGTAAGTATGCCTGGAAATGCCTGGGGTAGAACCAGTGTCCGCACCACCTGCCAACGTGTCGCCCCCAACGCGAAGCCGCCCTCACGGAGCGAGCTGGGCACGGCGCGTATGGCCTCGCTGGAGGCCACGATGATGATTGGCAGCACCAGCAGCGCTAGGGTGAGCCCGCCGGCGAGGACGCTGCGGCCCAGTTCCATCATCCGGACAAATATCTCTAGGCCAAGCAGGCCGTACACGATGGAGGGCACGCCGGCCAGGTTGGCGATGTTGATCCTGGCTATCTGGGCAAACTTGCTGCGGTGGGCGTACTCCTCAAGGTAGACCGCCGACGCCACACCAAACACGAAGGACACCACCCCGGCGATGCCCACCACGAACACGCTGCCCAGCAGTGCTGCGTGGATGCCCGCCTGTTCCGGGTGCCGCGACGGAAACGAGGTGATGAAGCTCCAGTTGACACGACTGTAGCCGTCGGACCCGAGCTGGAACAGCAGCACGCCCAGCATGCCCAGGGAGACCAGCACCGCCGCCAGGCACAGCGCATAGAAGATCCGGCCCATCAGGAGCCGCCTTCGCTTCATCCTGGCAAATTCTCTTTGCGACAACAGCGCCACTATTCGTACTCCTCACGGAACCGGCGCACCACGTACTGGCTTAGCAGGTTCATCACCAGTGTTATTACAAAGAGGAGCATCGCGACGGCGAAAATGGTCTTGTACTCCAGCGTGCCGCTGGGAGTATCACCCAGGCTCACCTGTACGATGTAAGCAGTCATGGTTTCTATGGGCACGAAGGGATTCAGGGTGAAGTTAGGTGTCTGACCCGCGGCGATGGCTACGATCATTGTCTCGCCGATGGCCCGGGATATGGCCAGAATGAAGGCGGACACAATGCCCGACAGCGCTGCGGGCACAACCACCCTGGTCGATACCTCCAGCCTCGTGGCCCCCAGGCCGTAGGCCGCCTCGCGCAGCGAACGCGGCACGGCCCGCATCGCGTCCTCGCTGAGGCTGGCCACCATGGGGAGGATCATAACGCCCATCACGATGGAGGCGCTCAGGGCGTTGAAGACGTAAATGTCCTCCGAGATGCTCTGGAGGATTGGGGTAACGAAGAGCAGGGCGAAATAACCGTAGACCACCGTGGGGATGCCGGCCAGCACCTCGAGAACCGGCTTGACAATCTGGCGGACTGTCTCCGGTGCGTATTCGCTCAGGTAGATGGCGCTCAGCAGACCCAGGGGCAGGGCAACGACCATGGAAAGAACCGCGGTCAGGAAAGTGGCGCTGACGAGGGCCAGCACGCCGAAATGCTTGGACTGGAATAGCGGAGTCCATCGTGTGCCGGTGATGAATTCGAAGAAGGAAACTTCCCCAAAGAACTGGAGGGCCTGGAAGAGGAGGACGAAAACGATGCCTGCGGTGGTGAGAACGGACATCATGGTGCAGAAGACCATGATGATGGTAATTATTCTTTCGGGGAGAACCTTCCGCCAACTGGCTCGGAGGGCCCTCCCCTCCTCTCTTGTTCTCACACCTTCCAGTGGATGGTCGCTGGCCACCTTTAAGAATTCTCCAGGCAGTTTCAGGTTTGGCCGTGGTTATGCCCAGGGAAATGGGCAAAAAAAATCGCTCCCCGGAACTGAAGTCCGGCGAGCGGTCTAACGACACCGTTGGGGCTGTAGTTTCATGACCGTGCGATTATATCTTTAGCTTCGTGCACGGCGCAAGCCGCGAGTGGAAAAATTGTCAAACCGCCGACGCCAACCGGTGGGCCAGCATTATCAACATGCGCATCGCTCGGGGCCCCGTCGTCGCGCGCCCCGGAAATTGTATACTGTTCTTCAGGCAGGATCCTGCAACCGGGTAGGAACCGCCATTACAGCGCAGGGAGGCGCCCGTGAGCCAGCAATTGTTGTTGAGTGTTGTTGACCAGTCCCCGGTGCGATCGGGGGCGACCGCTGGTGATGCCCTGCGGGAGACAATCGAGCTGGCCGCGGCGGTGGAGGAGATGGGCTATCACCGGTACTGGCTGGCCGAGCACCACAGCCTGCCCAACTTCGCCGGCACCAGCCCCGAGGTGCTCATCGGCCATGTGGCCGCCCGGACCAAGAAGATCCGGGTGGGCAGCGGCGGCATCATGCTCTCCCATTACAGCGCCTTCAAAGTTGCCGAGAACTTCCGGATGCTGGATTCGCTGCACCCCGGCCGAATCGACCTTGGCATCGGGCGGGCGCCGGGCAGCGACCAGATAACGGCAGCGGCCCTCTCCTTTCCCAACCACCCGCGTGAGATCCGCCATTTCCCCCGGCAGGTGGTGGACCTGCTGGGCTACCTGCGCGGCGACCTGGAGGACGGGCACATTTTCTCGCAGATCCAGGCCGGGCCGGAGCGCGAGCCCACCACAGCGCCAGAGGTGTGGCTGCTTGGCTCCCGGTATGAGAGTGCCTACATGGCAGCCCAGTTGGGCCTGCCCTTCGCCTATGCTCACTTCTTTGGTATTGCAGTGGAGGAAGGACCCGCCATCGCTGCCAACTACCGCGAGCATTTCAAACCGTCGGAATATCTCTCAGAACCGAAGGTCAACGTGGGCGTCCACGTGATCTGCGCCGAGACCGAGGAGGAGGCGGCCCGGCTGGCTGGTCCCCGCAACCTGGCGCGCCTGCAGAACATCACCGGCCGGGCCAAGGGAATTCCGTCGGTGGAGGAGGCGACGGTCTACCAGTACACGCCGGACGAGTACCGTTTCGTGCAGCAGTATGCCGAGGTCTGCGTCGATGGCGACCCGCAGCAGGTCAAGGAGGGGCTGCAGGAAATCGCCGACATTTATCAGACCAACGACCTGAGCGTAGTCACCATCTGCCACGACTTCGAGGACCGGAGGCGCAGCTACGAGTTGCTGGCCCAGGCCTGCGGTTACCTGGAGAACACGGGGCCGGACTAAGGGCTGTACAGGCATCCGGAGAAACAGGCTCGTCCTGAGCTTGTCGAAGGCCGAGCGGATTTCGCTGACTGTGGGTGGCTGTCAACGGCCTATATACCCACCTATCGACTATTCCCGGGTTTGACAGTCCCATAGTTGCGGCGTGGCAGTCAGCCCGTTGCACGGCTCGACTGGCTCACGCCCGGAGGGTTGCTCCTTTCACACCAGCACCCCTGCCGCTTGCGCTGGAGCTACCCGTCTGGGGCGAATACGTTGATGGTGCTGCGGTGCGATTCCATGTTGTCGCCGATGGCGAACGGCGCCACCACGGGGAGTTGCAGCCCGGCAGCGCGGCGGCGTTCCAGCGCGGAGCGGCAATGGTCAGAGCTCCCCACCACCGCCACCTGGTCCTGCATCTCAAGGGTGATGGCCTCGGAGGCGCGGGCCAGGTCTCCCGCAGCAAGCGCTTCGGCTGCTTCGGCCATCTCGGCACCGAATCCGGTCTCAACGAAGAAGTTGCGGTAGTATGTGTTGCTGGCGTAGCGGGCCACCTGGCTCCGCAACGAGGCACGAACTGCCTCCTCGTCGCCGCCCGAGGCCACGCGGACGTAGCCTGCGATGTCGATTTCCGAGATGTCCCGGCCGGCCATCCTGGCGCCCCGGCTGATGTGCTCGATGGCCTGCGGTATGAAGCTCTCAGCAGTCCAGTTCATCAGCACGCCGTCGGCCATCTCGCCCGCCAGCTCCAGCATCTGTGGTCCCAGGGCGGCAACGTAGATCGGTACCCGCTCCCTGGGGGTGGCGCCGCCAAGGGACGCGTCGGCGATGTTGAAATGATAGCCTTTGCTGGAAACAGTCTCCCCGGCCAGCAGCCTCCGCACGACTCGGATAGTCTGGCGGAGACGGGCGATGGGCCTGCTGAACGGCACCCCGTCGCGACTCTCCACGGTGGGCCGGTGGCCGACGCCCAGGCCCAGGATGAAGCGGTCGCCGGAGACCGCGGCCATGCCGGCAGCGCCCATGGCGGTGTTCATAGCAGTGCGGGCATAGATTGGCAGGATGCCCGTGCCCAGCTGCACCCGTTCCGTCTTCATGGCGATGCTGGACAGAGCCGTCAGCGAGTCGCGCCCGCCGCCCTCCGGCACCCACACCGTCTCGTAGCCCATCTCCTCGGCCTGCTGCCCCAGCTCCTGGTAGTCCTGGGGCGTCAATGATGGGTCGTTCTCGAATCGCACTCCGTATCGGGCCATGGCTGTTACGTCCTCTTAAATGGGTTGGGTAAGATTACCCTAAATGGTAGCATAGGGGTGTGTCATGCGAATTTGAAGCGATGGATTACGAGGGACTCCTCGTCAGGTGTTCGCATAGGACATGGAGCAGGCACATCGCATTTAGACACCCAGAGATCGAGGATCAGCAAGCTGCGGTACTCGCTACCTTAAATCAACCCGACCTCGTTTACCGTATTGGCGAAATTCCGGATAGGAAGCTTCTATACCGCCGATCGGTGCTATCATTCCCGTATGAACAAGATTATCTAATGGTGGTGGTCTCCTATCCTCCTGATTCTGGATCTATAGCCGGAGTAGTGACAGCCTACCGCAAAGCTCATTCCGACATAGGGGACAGGCTGATATGGTCGAAGCTGGACATAACGAACTGAAACGAACCGATGAATGCTCCGGCATCCCAATACTAAAATGGCCGGAAATTGAAAAAGCCCAGTTTCTCTATGCTGGAATAGTTGACGACTTGGTCGTCGATAGCCTGCTGCTCCTTTTCGATGATAATAGGCCCGCCGTTGCTGCGGATGCAGACATGTCCGGTTTATTGTCAGTTAGATACGATCCCGAAACAGGGGACGTCATTGGAGTTGAAATCGAGGTATTCGAGCGGTATTTCCTGACCATGCTCCGGCCAGACTTCGCTGCAGGGTGGGAAGCCCTCAAGCCCGAAGGGGACGATGGCTTTCACAACAGCGAATGGTTGTCTAGTGACGTTGCCTTGGAATACGCACACCGCTTGAAGGACCTGGCTCATCAAGGAACGCTTGCTCCGGGCTGGCCTTTTTAGGTCGTGTAGTGAATCTCCCGCTGGGTTGGACTGGATAAGGCACTACCTCAGTCCAAACCCCTATCAACGACTCCTAGACACCCATCTGCGTGGCCAGGTCTCGGAAGTCGGTGGCGACAATGTCGAATGACGGGTCGGGTGTCGGGTCCGGCTTGCGGTCGGGGCCGAACTCCATGGGCCTCGGCACGAAGGCGGTCTTCAGGCCCTGCCCGCCGGCGGCCAGCAGATCGTTCTGGTGGGCAGCCACCATCATCACCTGCCCCGGCTCCAGACCCAGCAGCTCCGCGCCAGTCAGGTAGGTCCTGGGGTCTGGCTTGTAGGCCTTCGCCACCTCGGCGCCGAGGATCACGTCCCAGGGCAACCCGGCGTACTTGGCCATGTTGGTCATCAGCGCCACGTTGCCGTTGGACATGGTGCCAATGATGTACCTGGCCTTGAGGCGGGACAACCCTGAAGGGGAATCGGGCCAGGGGTCGAGGTGGTGCCACGCCATGTTCAGCTCATCGATGGCGTGGTCGCTGACACCCTCGATGCCGAAATCATCCAGCAACTCGACCAACCCCATGCGGTGCAGCACGTCCAGCTTGGTCCAGGGCAGTTCGCCGGTGCGCACCTTGTTCATGTAGGGCTGGTACTTGCCGCGCCAACCGTCAGCGAAAGCGGCCCAGTCGGCCTCGATGCCGTGAACCGCGCCGAAAGAGGCTGCGTGTTTGGTGACCGAGCTGCGCCAGTCGACCACCGTGCCGAATACGTCAAACACCAGTGCCTTGACTCCGTCCATTGCCTTGCTCCTCAGTATCTGGTTATAACTAAAACGACGCGCCGATGCCCAGTAGGATCTCGGCGAGCTCCCGGGGGTGGCTGACCATGGGGTCGTGCCCGGAATCGAGATGGTACATTCCCCAGCCGGAGTCGCGGGCGCGGTCGGCCACGGACTCGAAGCCGGACTCCTCGCCTCCGACAAAACTGCGGGGAATGTCCCGGGCAGCGGGGTTGCAGATGCGCACCGGCCCGGCCATGGCCGCCGCCGGCTGCGGGGTGACTTTCGCGAACATCCAGTCGCGGTCGGCGGAATCGGGGATGCCCCAGCGGCGGCCGATCTCCTCAGGGGATGCGGGTGCGGCCAGGTAGCCCTCGCCCCGGTCGATGTGGCCGCGCACCCAGTTGGCGAATTCCGTGCCGCGCACCGGGATGAGCTGGTCCGCCATGCACTCGCCGTCGGCGGGGATCACACCATTGATGTAGACCATATGCTGGAGCCGCTCGGGGCATACTTCGGCAACCCCGGTGATAACCATTCCCGCGTAGGCGTGGCCGACCAGCACGACATCGTCCAGCGATTCGTACTCCAGCAGCTGCGTGACGTCGCGGATGTGCAGGTCCAGATTGACCTGAGCCGGGTCCAGCAGTTCGGCGAGGTGGGCGCGGTCGCCCAGTCCGCTGAGGGTGGGCGTGTAGACCGTTGCGCCCGTTTTACGCAGCAACGGCGCCACCTTGTTCCAGCACCAGCCTCCGTGCCAGGCCCCATGCACCAGTACGAATGTCGCCACGCAGACCCTCCCTGTTATTGACATGGATGTACAGGATAAACAGGATTAGGGCTGTATTCTAGCGTAGAGTCAAATCCTGTACATCCTGTGCATCCATGTGAGAGCGAAATGAAGCGTGTGATCATCGACGCGGATCCCGGGATTGACGACACGGCGGCGATCCTGATGGCACTGGCCAGCCCGGAGCTGGAGGTGGTGGCAGTCACCACCATCTTCGGCAACGCCTCCGTGGAAGACTGCACCGCCAACGCACGCCGGGTGCTGCAGGCGGCGGGCCGCAGCGACATTCCGGTGTACATGGGCGCGGGCAAGCCGCTGCTGCGTCCGGCCAACGAGGGCTGGGCGTCACACATCCACGGCGGTGACGGTCTGGGCGGTGTTTCAGGCGATGATGAGAGCAAACAGGCAACGGGCCAAGACGAAGGCAAACACGCGGCGCTGGCGATCCTGGACGCTGTGATGGCCGAGCCGGGGGAGCTGACGATTCTGGCGCTGGGGCGCATGACCAACGTGGCCCTGGCCCTGTCGCTGGAGCCGCGACTGGCCGGGGCAGTGCGGGAGATCGTGGTGATGGGCGGCGCGGTCACGGTGCCGGGGAACGTCTCGGGTGTGGCGACGGCCAACCTGCACGAGGACCCGGAAGCGGCGGCCATCGTCTACCGCTCGGGCGCTCCCATCGCACAGGTTGGGCTGGACGTCTGCAACCGGGTAACGGTAGGCCTGTCACAGCTCAAGGCCATCGCTGACGCCGGGTCTCCGGCCACACGGCTGCTGTCGGACGCCACCGGCTACCTGCGGGAGGCATACATCCGCACCGGACGCATCGGGCCCGACGACGGCGTGCGCTACAACGACATGCCCGCCATCGGCTACGCCATCGATCCCGGCCTGTTCACAGCGCGGCCGGCGTACGTGGAAATCGAGACGCACAGCGAGCTGACCAAGGGCCAGACGGTGGCCGACTGGAGCGCGCCGCACGCCAACGCCCGCATCTGCGTGGAGGTGGACGCCGACGCATTGACCGCGCTGTTCACGGAGCGGCTGACGACGGGGTTTGCGAAGGACTGACGCTCCTTTACCGCTACCGCGTCGACGGCCAAAGGAATAGGGGCGCACAGCTGTGCGCCCCTATTTTTTGTGCCTGGTTCTTTGGGGAACCGCTTGTCTAGCCGCTGATGGCGGCGGCCTGCTGCTGGACTTCGTCGTAGTCCGGCTCGTTGAGGGGGGACTCGCCCACCCACTTGTAGCGGATGACGCCCTGGCCGTCGATGATGAACACGGCGCGCTGGGATGCGACGTAGCCCTCGATGCCAGCCAAGTTGGGCAGGGCCACGCCGTAGGCGTTGACGGCGGTGCGGTTGAAGTCGCTGAGCAGGGTGAAGTTCAGGCTGTTCTGATCGGCCCACGCCTTCTGGGAGAAGGGGGTGTCGACGCTGATCCCGTAGACGACGGCGTTCACGTTGTTAAAGGCGTCGGCGCGGTCGCGGAAGCTGCACATCTCGGTGGTGCAGACGCCGGTGAAAGCGCCGGGGAAGAAGGCCAAGACTACTGTCTGGCCGCTATGGTCCGCCAGGTTACGAACCTGACGGTCAAAGTCGTAGAGGCCGAGTTCCGGGGCAGGCTGTCCAACATCGGCTGCCATTGATTGTCCTCCAAATGGAATGATTTCGGCGTCATCTTATCATACGGGCCGCCGGATTCTTGCCCTTGGATGCGTTGCCGAGGCATCGTGCTAAACTGAGTCGTATAGTGGAGTAAAGGTTCCATCGGCAAACGGAAAACAACGGAGACCCTACTAAACCTCTCCAGCAGAGAGACTGACAATGACAAGTCCAAAAGCGAAGGCCAAGGACTACCTGGCGGGCCTCCCAGATGACTGGCAGGTTCCAGACCCGCCGCCCAAAGAGCCCGATATGGTACAGCACAGAGGTGTGTCAGATTTCGACGCCACATTGATGGCCCATTTTGCCCATCGCGGAGATGTCCTGATTGCCGGTGGGGGCTACCTGCGCAATGACCCTCGGGAAGAGAGCGAAATTTTCGCTCCGGACTGCGTGGTTGCCTTTGGCGTTGACCCACAGGCAATTGTGTCCTGCAACGGCTATGTCATCCAGCATGCAGGAAAGCCGCCTGATTTTTTGCTGGAGGTGGCGTCCCGCAGTACCGGACGGCGCGACTACACTGTCAAGCGTGAGGGATATGCGGGCTACGGAGTGCGGGAGTACTGGCGGTTCGACCACACCGGCGGGCGATACCATGACGCTCCCTTAGCCCGAATCCACCGATGGGAGGCGTGAAAGCTGGGCAAATTGGTATGAGGGAGCCTACAAGGGAGAGAGCCTTGGCTCCATTGGGACCGATGTGACACGGCAGAGGGTTTTCAGTAGCCGCCCCGGGCCTGGAAAGCGGTCTATGGAGGCTGGGAATCGCCGGATAGTGAGATCGGACGCAGCGGAATGCACTCGCGGACCGGGCGGACGCGAGTTTGGAGGCGTTGGGTCGGTTGCGGATAGCGCCGTCAGGCTGGGAGTGGGATGGCTCGCAGTCGGGCCAGGGCGAGAGTGGCCTGCTCAGCCCAGGGCCAGCCCCGGGGAAGATGCAAAGTGAGTCTGCGCGCCGAGCGGGTGAGCCGTCCCACCAGACTGAAGAACCGTCGCCGGAGGGTCTTGGTGGTCACGATCTGCTCGCCCAGACCAATCCGCGCCGTCCAGCGGGCCAGGTTATGGGCCATCACCTGCACCGCCAACCAGGCGGCGTTGGCGGCGAAGCGGCCCGAGGGAAGACGGTTGAGGCCCACACCGTACTTCAGGTCTCGGATGGCATTCTCGATCTCGGCGTGGCGGCGATGGTCGGCCTCCAGTTCCAGGGTCTCCCCGTCCCGGTCGGTGATGAAGCCGTGATAGCTGTAGTAGGCGAAGAGGGCCAGTTGGGAACCGGGCGTGGGCTTCACCCGCCGGACGATGAGCCGTACCGGGGCAGCGTCGGCCTCACTCTCAAAGGGAGTGTAGGTGGTCTCGGCCACATCGGCGGCACCGTCCATCCAGTAGCAACTGTCTTGAATGTCAATAGGAATGAGCGACTTCTGGCTGAGTCATATCGCACCACGTGGAGCCGTGTTTGAGCATGGAGTTGAGTATGACCAGCAGTTTGCGCATGCACGCGACGAGCGCCACCTTCTTCGGCTTACCGGCTGCCAGCAGCTTCTGGTAGAAGTCGCGGATGACCGGGTTGTGGCGGCTGGCCACCATCGCTCCCATATACAAAATGGCTCGTACTCGGGCGCGCCCTCCCCAGACGGCCCGCTTGCCCCGCAGGGTGCCGCTGTCCCGGTTGAAGGGGGCCACTCCCACCAGGGCAGCAATCTGCCGGCGATCCAGCGTTCCCAGCTCCGGCAGGTAGGCCAGCAGAGTGAGGGAAACCTGTTCCCCCACGCCAGGAACGGTGCGCAGCAGGTCATCCTTCTCTCGCCACACGGGGCTCCGGCGGAGAGTCTGCCTCAGCCCCTCGTCCAAGTCGTTCAACTCCTGTTCCAGCCAGGCGATGTGGGCCTCGATGCGGGGGCGAACGGCGCTGATAGCGGTCCCCAGCCGGTTCTTCTCCGAGACCAGCATGGTCAGCACCTGATGCCTGCGGGCCGCCAGCGAGTTGAGTACCTGCGTCTCGGCGTCTCTGAGAGGACGCACGGAGGGACGAATGGCGTCGGCGAAGTGGGCCAGCACTGCCGCATCGAGAGAGTCGGTCTTGGCCAGCGTACCGGTGGCCCTGGCGAAGTCGCGAACCTGGCGCGGGTTGACCACCACCACCGGCAGCGCCGCAGCAGCGAGAGCCGCCACCAACGGCACTTCCAGACCGCCCGTTGCCTCCAGCAACACCATGGCGGGACCTATATCCACGATCTGGGAAACCAGTTCCCCGATGCCGGTTTCGTTGTAAGACGCGGCCCATCTCTGTCCCGTAGGCCGGACGGCAACATCCACCTGCGCCTTCGAGACATCAATGCCTATGTATCTCGGGTTCTCTTCCATCTGTACCTCCTGCGTCAGCGCTGGCCCGTCCTTGCACGATACGGGCTCGATTGGCCCAGGCAACTGTTCGGGCTCTGCTTGTAGGGAGCGCGGCAACCCTCGCTACTGGACGGTCTGTCGTGACCCAGGGAATGCCGGTCTGCCGCGCTCGGCTCCATCGCCAAAGTCAAGATACAAGGGGATGGGCGTCCAGTCCGGCTCGGGTATCGCCTCGATGAGATGGCGCAGGTTTTTGTGTTGGCGGATGGTGATGGAGTAGCGGACATCCATCTTGCGGCAGACGGCGATGATGGCGTGGGCATAGAACCCGCTGTCGGCCCGCACCGTGAGTCGGCCCCTGGCGCCGGCGTAGCGCACCCGTCCCACCGTCTCGCGCAGGAAGTGGGCGGCGCCCCGGGCGGTGTTGGCCCGGCCCTCGCGCAGCCTGGACATCAGCACGTCGCCGGTGCCAGAGGCCACGGCCAGCAGCGGGTGATAGCCCCGCTTGCCGGTATAGCCGTGGTGGCGTGCGCCCTCCTTGGCCAACCCGTAGCAATATTATGGCCTTGTCCGGCCTGTGCAGAGGCGACTAACTGGTGAGTCGGCCCAAGGATGTATGCTCATGGCGAGGCGTGTCGTCCGGACAAAGACCGAGCAGACTCTGGTGCGTATTGCCCGACCCGTAGCATGGTCCGGGAGCCTTACGACGGCATCATTGGTGACGCCCCGATCGGGGCGATCCCGTTGGGGAGAGTGGCTACAGTCCGCGGCTCCCTCCGGCGACACGCCTACACGGCAATGGTAGAGGCGATGATGAGCAGACGCCAGAGCAGCGCAAAACCGGAAGGGCTGTCCCAGCTGAACCTGAACGCGGCGGGCATCGACGTGGGCGCTACCAGCCACTATGTGGCGGTGCCCGCCGACCGGGCGGAGCAGCCGGTGTGCGAGAGTTCGAGGCTTTCACGGCGGACCTGTACCGTTTGGCGGACTGGCTGACCGAGTGTGGTGTGGAGACCGTGGTCATGGAGTCTACCGGCGTGTACTGGATACCGCTGTTCGGGGTGCTGGAAGAACGGGGCTTCCAGGTGATGCTGGTGGACCCCCGGCGCATCAAGAACGTGCCCGGCCGCAAGACCGACGTGCTGGACTGCCAGTGGCTGCAGCAGCTGCACACCTACGGCCTGCTCTCGGGGGCTTTCCGGCCCGACGGGGAGATCCGACGCTTACGCAGCTACCTGCGGCAGCGGGTCATGCTGGTGCAGTACGCATCCCACCATATCCAGCATATGCAGAAGGCGCTGACCCAGATGAACGTGAAGCTCCACCACGTCATCAGCGATATCACCGGCAAGACCGGCCTGGACATCATCGAGGCCATCGTGGACGGCCAACGGGACCCGCGACAACTGGCGCAATTGCGCGATCCCAGGATCAAAGCCGACGAGGCAACCGTCGCCAAGTCGCTGCAGGGGCACTGGCGGGAGGAGCACATCTTCGAGCTGAACCAGGCCCTGGAGCTGTACCGGTTCTATCAGGATAAGATTGCCGAGTGCGACCGGGAGATTGAAGCCCAGTTGGAGCGGTTTGAGGACCGCAGCAATGGTGATCCTCCAGCGGCGAAGTCCGGCCGGAGACGCAGCAAAGGAAACGCGCCACGCTTCGACGTTTGGACGCACCTGTACCGTATGACGGGGGTTGACCTGACCCAGATCGACGGTGTGGATGCCTACACCGCGCTCAAGGTGGTGAGTGAGATTGGCGCCGACATGACGAAATGGCCGAGTGCGAAGCACTTTGCGTCCTGGTTGGGGCTGAGCCCGAACAACCGCATCACCGGCGGCAAGGTCATGAGCTCCAAGACCAAGCCCAGCGCCAACCGTGCGGCGGCGGCCTTACGTCTGGCGGCCAACGCTCTGCACCGCTCCGACAGCGCCCTGGGCGCCTTCCTGCGCAGGAAGAAGGCACAGATGGGCGGGCCCAAGGCCATCACCGCCACGGCCCACAAGCTGGCTCGCATCTTCTATTCCATGCTGCGCTACGGTCAAGAGTACGTGGACGCCGGGGCCGAATACTACGAACGCCGATATCAGCAGCGGGCGTTGCGCGCGGCAAAGCGGCGGGCGGCGCAACTGGGCTATTTGCTGGTGCCCATCCCCGATGCTCCGGAACACACAACCTACGCCCCCCCTGACGCGCCAATTGCCGCGTGACGACGTTGGTTAGTGGGGAGGTCTCGCAGATGGTGGAGTCCAGGTCGATGGTCAGCGGCCCGTCGCCGGGTCCCGCACCGGCGGCCCAGGCCCGGGCCAGCAGCTCCCGGCTCACCCGGTCCAGCTGACGGACATGGCCCCACCGGAAGCTGCGCAGGAACGTCCCCAGGGTGGAGGGCGCTTTGACCATGCACCCCAGCACCGAGGAGGTCCGCCCCGCACGCAGCGCATCGGCGTCGTCAATGCAGTCGCCGCCCGCCAGCGCCGAGGCCACCAGCGTCAGCATCTTGTCTCCCGCGTTCGCCCGCCCCGGCGCATCCCCGAGGTCGAGGTGACGGTCAACGAGTTCACGCAGGCCCACGCGCTGGGCCAGGGTGGCCGGCAGGAGCAGCCCGGCATTGTTGACCAGGCGGTGGTCGTCGAAGGCTATTTGGATGCGGTCGGGGTGCTCAAGTGGTAGCATCTGTTGGGTGCTCCTTGTTTCTGGTCGGTTTCCTTTCTCGAAAACCATTATCCCAGATGCAAAGGAGCACTTTCCTACCCATTCACCACGCCGCGACGCTCATCCCTCCGGTGGATTGGGGCTTAGCCGGCGATACGCTGACCTGCGAGGAGTACACGCCCGTTGCCATCAACCGGGACCCCGACGGCCTGATCTGGGGGCACAGCGAAGTGCTCGGCCTGGACCTGTGCTGGGACAACGGGGCGCTCCGACTGCGCAATCCGGAGACGGGACGGTTCCTGCCAACGCCCGGGGAGCTGCGGTCCGAGTTGGAAGCCTCCCAGGAGCGGGTTGCCGAGCTCGAGGCGGAACTGCGGCGCCTCCGCGGCCAGTGACCGCCGCCGATAGCCCGCTCGTTCCGGCCTTACCAGACCGACCTTTTCCCTGTGCTACAATCGCGGGGCCGCACCACCGGCAAGCCCGAACGATCCGGAGAGGGCCTGGCGTATGTATTTTGACTCCCGACGCAGCACAGTTCTGGCCACCAACGGCATGGTGGCGACCAGTCAGCCGCTGGCCGCCATGGCCGGGCTGCAGGCCCTCATGGACGGCGGCAACGCCACCGACGCCGCCATAACCGCCGCCGCCGCGCTCAACGTGGTCGAGCCCAACTCCACCGGCGTGGGCGGCGACCTGTTCGCACTGGTCTGGAACGAGAAAGAGAAGTCGGTGCGCGCCATCAACGGCAGTGGCCGCGCTGCGGCAGCGTCAAACATTGAGGAGCTGACCTCGCAGGGCTATCGCTCAATGCCCGGCACCGGCCCCTACTCCGTCGCAGTGCCCGGAACGGTCCACGGCTGGGAGACGCTGCGGGCCGAGTGCGGCAGCATGCCCCTGTCACGCCTGCTGGAGCCGGCCATCCGCTACGCCGAGGAAGGCTTTCCCGTCTCCGAGGTCATCGCCTTCCAGTGGGAGAACAACCTGCCCAAGCTGCGCATGTACCCATCGGGCGAGGAGATGCTGGTGGACGGCAACGCGCCGAAAAAGGGCGACCGGATGCGTCTGCCGGCACTGGCAGCCACGCTGCGGGCCATCGCCGAGGGTGGCTGTGAGGCCTTCTACCACGGCCCCATCGCCGAGAAGATGGCGTCCTTCGTCCAGGAACACGGCGGCTGGTTGACTACTGACGACCTGGCGGCCCATACCTCCGACTGGGATGAGCCCATCACCACCGACTACCGGGGCGTGACCTGTTGGGAGTGCCCGCCCAACGGGCAGGGCATCGCCGCGCTGGAGGCCCTGAACATCGCCGAGGGCTTCGACATCGCGGCCATGGGGGCGCAGTCTCCCGACGCATATCACCACCTGATCGAGGCCATGCGCCTGGCCTTCGCCGACGCCTACCGCTATGTCGCCGACCCCCGCGCGGTGGACGTCCCGACGGAGCAGCTGGCCTCCAAGACATACGCGGCCCAGCGCCGTGAGCTTATGAACCCGCGCAAGGCCATGATGACCGTGCCCTACGGACAGCCCATCCCCGGTGGCAACACCGTGTATGTCAGCGCGGTGGACGGGCAGGGAAACGCCTGCTCGCTGATCAACAGCATCTTCTCCGACTTCGGCTCCGGCATGGTCGCGCCCGGCACAGGCATCGTGCTGCACAACCGCGCCGGGCTGTTCTCGCTGGACGTGGCGCACCCCAACGCCCTGGCGCCGGGCAAGCGCCCCTACCACACCATCATCCCCGGCCTGGCCACCAAGGACGGCGAGTTGCTGTACTGCTACGGGATGATGGGCGCCTTCATGCAGCCGCAGGGACACCTCCAGCTCATCAGCAACATGGTTGACCACGGCATGGACCCGCAACAGGCCATCAACGCCCTGCGGTTCATGGTGGGCAACGACCAGGCGCTGCTGGAGGAGGGCGTCAGCCCCGACACGGCCCGCGAGCTGCAGCTGCGCGGCCACAAGCTGGGCCTGATGGCCGGCCGGTCCCGGATGTCCATCGGCGGCGCCCAGGTCATCGCCCGCGACCACCAGACCGGAGTGCTGCAAGGCGGCACCGAACCCCGCAAGGACGGCGCAGTAGTGGGCTGGTAGGCCCGCGCCCTGACCTAAACCTGCCTACGACTCAGGAAGAGAGGACAGACATGGCCGACGCGAACAGCGACCGCAGCTTCTACCGGAACTACTACCGCGAGATCGATGTGCTGCACGGGCTCCAGTCCACCCCCGAGGAGCGCGACTGGCTGCTGACCACGCCCAGGGGCGACGTCAAGCAGTCCGACATCGTGCTGTACCTGGGCTGCAACGTGATGCGCACGACGCACCTGGTACGGACGGTCATGGACGTCTTCAAGCTACTGGACGTGGATTTCGCCGCGGTGGGTGGCGCGGCCTACTGCTGCGGCATACAGCACCACCAGCGCGGCGACGAGGCGTCGGCCAAGTCTGTGGCGGCGACCACCGCAGCCAACTTCCGCAAGTTCGAGCCGGAGCAGGTGGTGATGTGGTGTCCGTCGTGCATTTTCTTTTACGACGACATAATGGATATGCGCGAGGACTTCCCCTTCCAGCACGTCACCGAATACTTGGTGCAGAACCTGGACAAACTGGACCTGCAACCGCAACCGGAGACCACGGTCTCGCTGCACTACCACGCCGGCCGCCCGCAGTCCGACGCCGAGGCCCAGAGCGCGCTGACGCTGCTGCGCGCCCTGCCTGGGGTAACGGTCAAAGACATCGGCGGCGACGAGCGTTTCGGCCGCCACTGCACCCCGGCAGTGCGGCAGCAGATGGGGCCGGAGGCATGGGACGAGATGAGCGGCCAGTGGGTGCAGAAGGCCGTGGACGCGGGCGCCGACACCTACGCCACCCTGTACCACGGCTGCCAGCGCCACATGTGCGGCCTCGAAGCCGACTACCCCGTCCGCGTCGAGCACTACCTGACCCTCGTCGGCCGCGCCCTGGGCATCGAGTACGAGGACCAGTACAAAAAGCACACACTCTCAGGCAACCTAGACGCCATAATGGCCGAAACCGCCCCCTGCGCCGTAGCCAACAGCATCCCGCTGGAGGAGGCCCGCGAAGTCATCGGGCGCACCTTCCCCGCGCGGTAGCGGGCGTTATAGTAGGCCAAGGGCTTCCTGGGGAGAGACGACTTGCAGGCCATAGTGGTCCTGAATCCCTGATTCGGCCAAGTGTTCCCTTAGAGCCTGTTTACAATCTCTTCAGGATTAGCACCGTGAAGGCGAGGACCACCATTTGCAGACTGGTATTGAGCTTTCCCTCGCAGTTCTTCCATAGTCGGCGACACTTCTCCAGCCAGGCGAAGGACCGCTCCACCACCCAGCGTTTCGGCAGCACCACGAAAGTGTGCAGTTCATTGCGTTTCACCACTTCTACCGAGGCTCCCAGCAGGTTCTGCACCGTCGCGGCGAAGGGCTTCCCAGTGTAGCCCCCGTCGGCCATCACATTCTGCACCCGGCTCAGGTCGGCCCGGCTTTGTTCAAACATCGCCAAAGCCCCGGCCCGGTCGGTAACGTCGGCGGTGGTCACATGAATCGCATGAGGCAACCCCTGGCTGTCCACCGCGACGTGGCGCTTGATCCCGGACACCTTCTTGCCCGCGTCATAGCCCTTGTTACCGGCACTGTCGGTGTTCTTGACGCTCTGGGAGTCCACGATGCAGAAGCTGGTCTGCTCGCTCCGTCCATTGCTTTGTCGGGCCGCGCCAACCGATTTTTTTTAAGACCTGCTCCAGAATGGACTCTTCCTGCGGGCCGGGCCGCTCACTCCATTGCCGGAAATACTTGTAGCAGGTGCGCCAGTCCGGGAAGTCCGCCGGGAGCATCCGCCACTGGCAACCGCTCTTCAGCAAGTAGAGCACGCCGCAGAAAACGTCGTACAGGTCCACGGTGCGGGGCTTGGTCCGTCGGCGGGCCGATTCCAGCATGGGAAGAATCCGGGCGAATCGCTCCCGGCTGATGTCGCTGGGATAGGAATGAGACATGATTACCCTGCCTTGGTAATAGTCTCAACTTAACATATCCCAGAGATCGTAGACAGGCTCTTAGAGGCCCATCGGTTGTAACCAAGGTAGCTCTTGTTTGGACTGCCAGTCGCACCGAGACTGGCACGTCGTCCTGACTGCCCTGCGGAATCGTTTCTTCACCGTCAAATGGCTGTGCGATTGCCCGGTCGAATCCGTCATATTTCCCTGTGACGCGAGTTGCACTTAACAAAACGGGCAACATTCGAGAGCCTAGATTCGTTGGTTGGTGCCTACGCTGGTTGAGTTGACGCTGGTACCTACCGTACAGTGCCACATCGATCACAATGGTGTGGCAGATTGTGATGATACTGTTGACCAGATTAGAGCAAGTGGGATCAGGTTCGTCTCGGTCGTTGAGGCCGGTTTGGGCAGAAATAAGAACGTTCTCATCCAGGATAAATTGCTTTTTCGGCGTCATGACCGATTCTGCAACGCCTTGACGTAGCGATCCATCTCCTCCAAGTTGGTGTCGAAGAAACCCGTGAGTCCGCCTGAAGTTTGTCCTAGCTCAGTAATTTCCAGCTCCGTGGCTGTGCATTCGCCCTTTTCGTCCTTCGCGAAGGAGTAAATTGCAAGTTCATCGGTCGTTAGCTTATTTTCCGCCACAAGGGTCAAGAGCCGCCCCGCAATGTGCTCGCTGTGCGTAGTCATGATGATCTGCTTGTCCTCGGCCTTGGCGGTCTCTGCCAGCACCTCCGCCAGTTCCGCCTGCGCCTTGGGGTGCAGGGATATTTCTGGCTCCTCTATTAAGACCGAAGCACCTCTTCTGGCGCTCAATAGTTGCAGAAACAACAGAATGAGTGAGTTTGCTCCGAATCCCTCCAACACGATGTTAACTTCGCCGGAAGGTGCCAAGGAAGTCACCCTTACAGATTGAGGAGGAACAGGATCAATTCTTATTCCAGTGCCAGTTACTCGCTTCATTAAAATAGAAAGTTTGTCCTCTACTGGGCGGCTATATCCAAAATTAGACGCAGTCCATTCCTCAAGTTCGCCAAGTCCGGCGCTAAGATTAATGTCCGCTGATCGATTGTCTCTTAATGGATAACTAGATCGCGCTAAGCCTCGCACACCAGGAACGACGCGTATGCGTTCAAGCACTTGCCCTGTGCTTCGGATTTGGGCAGATGGTTCTTCCCGCAAGCTTATTGAAAGATCTCTCCTAGACCTGTGAGCGTACGTCTTCGAAAAGCTGTTCGCCTCACCATTCTCGATAAACTCAAACTTGATTTGGGTATCAGCGCGCCCGCTTAGGAAGTTAGTGTTGAGGGCCTCGTCAATAGAGAAATTGATGAACCGTTGTCGTGTTGGACTTCTACTAACATCGTCCAAAACAGACTGCTTCAGCAACAGCAGCGCCTGCAGGATGCTGGACTTGCCCGTGCCGTTCGGGCCGATCAGCACTGTCAGCAGCTTGGGGTTGATGCTGACTTGGCGGAAGCACTTGAAGTTCTCGAGGGTGATGTTCGTTATCATGGCGGCACACTCCGAACGTCCATTGTATCAGCCGCTCTTTGCACCTCGGCGACCGTCAGCACCCGTCGCCACCCGTCAGCACCGGCTCGGTGGTGATCACAGCCCCATCCGCCAGCACCACGCCGTCGGCGCAGTAGGCCTCGACGCGGCCCTCGCTGAACTGCTCGGCGTACAGCCGAGTATAGATGCCTCAACGGCCCAGCAGGTCCTCGTGGCGGCCGAAGTCGTTGACCGTGCCCGCGTTGATCACGAAGATCACGTCGGCAGCCAGGATGGTCGACAGCCGGTGCGCGATGACCAGCGTGGTGCGGCCCTGCACCAGCGGCGCCAGCGCCGACTGCAGCAGCCTTTCGCTGGAGGCGTCCAGCGATGACGTTGCCTCATCGAGGATCAGGATGCGCGGCTCGTGCAGCAGGGTCCTGGCAATGGACAGCCGCTGCCGCTCTCCGATGGACAGCCCGAACCCGCGCTCGCCGACCAGTGTCGCGTAACCTGCGGGCAGCTCCATGATGCGGTCGTGAATATAGGCAGCCTTCGCTGCCGCGACGATCTCGTCGTCGGTGGCGTTGGGCTTGCCATAGCGCAGGTTCTGGTCGATGGTGGTTTGGAGCAGGAAGCTCTCCTGGGTTACGAACCCCACGGCGGCGGCGAGGTCGGCCAGGCGGATCTGCCTCACGTCCACTCCGTCAACTGAGACCGACCCCTCGGTGACGTCGTGCAGCCGCGGGACGAGGGCGGCGATGCTGCTCTTGCCGGCGCCGCTGGGACCCACGAAGGCGGCAAGCTGGCCGGGTTCGATGCGGAAACTCACGCCATCCAGCGTCCACTGACGCGCCTCGCCGTGCTGGTGCAGATCGCCCTCGCTGCCGTGGTAGCTGCGGCTGCTGACCCGTACGCAGTCGAAAACTACCTGGCCTCTGACTCTGTCGGGTTCCATGGGCAGGGCGCCGGGAGCATCCGTTATTTCCTGCTCCAGGTCCAGGTAGCCGAAGATGCGTTCGAACAGGGCCAGGGAGGATTGCAGTTCCACGGAGACCTGCAGCAGCCTCTCCACGGGTTGGTACAGCCGGGCCTGCAGGGCGGTGAAAGCGATTACAGTCCCGGCGGTGGCCGCGCCCGCGCCTTCCAGGTAGATCAGGTAACCGGCCAGCAGGTAAACCAGCGCGGGTGAAAGGGTCAGAAATGCAGTGGCGGCGGTGTAGAAGCTCTGGGCAATCATCTGCTGGCGCACAACGAAGCGGGACAGCTCGTCGTTGTGACTCTGGAAGTGGTGCAACTCGTCATGCTGGCGACCGAACAGCTTGGCCAGCAGGATGCCGGAGAGCGAAAGAGTCTCCTCCGTGACCGCCGTGACCTGGGCCGTTGAGATCTGGGCGCCGGCCAGAGCATCCCGCCGCTTGCGCCCAACCCAGCGGGTGAGCAGGAAAAAGACCGGCAGAATCGCCATGGCGACCACGGTGAATTCCCACGAAAGGAACAGCATGGCAACGCCCACGGCTATCAGCGCGACGACGCTGGCCACGAAATCGGCGAATGTCCGGGTCACCACCGGCTCTATGCCGTTGATGTCATGGGAGACCCGGGACTGCATCTCCCCGGTGCGGGTGCGGGCCAGAAAATTCAGCGACATGCCCAGCAGGTGGTTGTAAACGGCCTCCTGAAGGTCGCCGGTGACGTCCTGTCCCACTCTGTTGGTGAGGTAGTTCTGGACGATGGTCAGCACCGCGCCGGCGACGACGATGGCGGAGATCAACCCCGCCAGCACCCAGAGCAGCGTCAGGTCCAGCGTGCCGCTGGGAGGGAACAGGGCCGAATCGAAGACTTCCTTGACCAGCACTGGGTTGATCACGCCCAGGCCGGCATTGACCACGATCAGCAGCCCTACCACGACGACAGGCAGCTTGTACGGCCCGAACAGCCCGATTATGCGGCGCACCAGGCCGTGGCTGGCCCGGTTATCCAGCAGGCGATGATGGTGAGGGTCTTGCTGTTCCGCCATTGGCGGTGCTCCGGACGTGGGGAGAATGGGGCGCCGGGAATCAGAGAGAGCGGGCGGAGTAGACGGATTCGGTTGCGAGAGGCCCTACTCTCCCGTCGCTGTAGATAACGCCGTCCTCGCAGTACGCCTCGATGAGGCCGCCGCCGTACTGCTCCCGGTACAGGCGTGCGTAGAGACCCTCCTGGGACAGCAGGTCGGCGTGGGTCCCCCACTCCAGGACCCGGCCCCTGTCGACCACGTAAATCACATCGGCCGACAGTATGGTGGACAGGCGGTGTGCCACCACCAGTGTGGTTCGCCCCTGCATCAGCGGCACCAGCGCCGCCTGGACATAGCGCTCGCTGGAGGTGTCCAGGGACGACGTCGCCTCGTCCAGTATGAGGATTCGAGGCTGGTGCAGGATGACGCGGGCGATGGCCAGCCGCTGACGCTCGCCGCCGGACAACCGGAAACCCCGCTCTCCGACAATGGTGTTGTACCCTTCGGGCAACTCCATGATGCGGTCGTGGATGTAGGCCGCCTTCGCCGCTTCGACCAGCTCAAAGCAGGTGGCGTCGGGACGGGCGTAGAGCAGGTTCTTCTCCATCGTGGCATGGAACAGGTAGCTCTCCTGGGTCACATAGCCGATGATTTCCGACAGATCCGACAGCGGTATTTCCCGCACATCAGTTCCGTCTATGGATACCGAACCCTCCGTGACATCGTAAAGGCGCGGCACCAGGGAGGCGATGGTCGTCTTGCCCGCCCCGCTGGGTCCGACGAAGGCGGCCATCTGGCCCGGCGGGATTCGCAGGCTCACGCCGTCCAGCGCCCACTGCCGGTCCAGCTCCTCGTCGGCGTCGTCCTCATCCTCGCCGCCGGGCCCTTTGCGGTAGTTGACCCGCACCGAGTCGAAGGTGATTTCCCCGGAGACACCGCCAGCGGGCAGTGGGCGGGCAGTGGGCGAGTCCACTATTTCCTGCTTCATGTCCAGGTAACCGAATATGCGCTCAAACATTGCCAGCGACGACTGCAACTCCACCGCCACCTGCAGCAGCCGCCCCACGGGGAAGTACAGGCGGTTTTGCAGCACGGTGAAGGCGATCACATCGCCGGGAGTGACCACCGCCGCACCGCCCCCCGCCATCAGGTATCCGGCCATCAGGTAGATCGCCACCGGGCTGGCCGACAGGAAGGCCATGACCACCGCGAAGAAGGCGTGTCCGATCATCTGCTGCCGAATCGTCAGGTCCGACAGTTCCTGGTTGTGGTGGCGGAAGTTGGCCATCTCCTCGTGCTGCCGCCCGAAGAGCTTGGCCAGCATGATTCCCGAGACCGACAGCGTTTCCTGGGTGATGACGGTCATCTCGGCCATGGACTTCTGGGTCTGGGAGGTTATCTCCCGCCGCTTCTTCCCCACCCACTGGGCCATGAAGAAATAGAGCGGAACGGACGCGACGGCCACCACCGTCAACTGCCACGACAGCAGGACCATGACCCCCAGGGTGCTGGCCAGGATGGCAATGTTGGCGATGGTGTCGCTGAGGGTGTTGGTCACCACCGACTGAATTCCGCCAACGTCGTTGGACACCCGGGACTGAATCTCGCCGGTGCGGGTGCTGGTGAAAAACCGCAGCGACATTCCCTGCAGGTGGGTGTATACGGCGTCGCGCAGGTCGCGCATCACGTACTGCCCGACCTTGTTGGTCATATAGGTCTGGATGATGCCCAGACCCGCGTTGACTGCGGCGATGCCGATCATCACGCCGCCCAGGATCCACAGCAGGCGAATGTTGGGTACGCCGCTCTCCGATGCCAGCCCCAGGCCATCGTCGAACACCACCTGGATCAGCCTGGGGTTCACCACTCCCACCATGGACGTCGTCAGTATGAGGAGCACGACGATGGCCACCTGGTTGCGGTACGGGCGGAAAAGCCGCATCACGCGAGGCACCAGGGGACGGTCGGCAGCGATCGCCAGCTCATCGGCCGGTGGAGTACCTCCCGTCAAAGGGGCAGTGTTATGTGAATGCCGGTTGGTCATCGCGGAGAGCCTGTGCCTCTGGGCCCGATTGTCAGCCAGCGTTGCAGGTTACGGGTGATAGTTCAATATTTTATATCAAGGGGCAAGGGCGCCGGAAAAAGCGTATCCCTCTCCCATTTGGGAGAGGGATACGCTCGAAACGGGACACGCCTCAATGGCTACCAGGTCTTGATGACCGGCAGCACCTCCTTGCCGAACAGGCCGATGTTGGACATGGTGGCGTCGTGGGACATCTTGGACTCCTGGCCGTACATGATCAGGTGGTCCATGCCCAGCCGCTTGTGCAGGTACTCCAGTTTCTCGAGGACCTGGTCAGGAGTGCCGCAGACGATGTGGTGATTCTCCTTGAGTTCCTCGTAGGTCTGGTTCGCTAGGGGCTTGGCCGTGCGGCGGGCGGCCACTGCCGCGCTGACCTGGGAGCGGTAGCCGACGGGATTCATGTACTCGCGGGGCGCCCGGGTGGTGGGGCCCATGCGCCAGACGAAGTGCTTCGCCTCCTCGTTGGCCTTCTCCTCGGTCTCGGCCACATAGCAGCAGAGCAGGTAGCCGAAGTTATCGGGCGTTGTCTCCCGGCCCTCCTCGGCGGCGGCCTGCCGGTACATGCCGAACAGCTCCTCGGTAACGTCTACGTCGGTCAGGAAGGCCACGTAGGTGTAGCCGTGGCGGCCGGCCCACTCGGCGGTCTCGGGGCTGGAGGTGCCGGGCACCCACACCGGCGGATGCGGCTTCTGGATGGGCACCATCCACGGGTTGACCGCCCGGTAGTTGTAATGCTTGCCCTCCCAGCGGAAGGGGCCTGGCGTGGTCCAGGTCTTGATCAGCAGGTCGTGGCATTCCTCGAACCGCTCCCGGTTCTCCACCGGGTTCATGTTGGTGGACACGGTCTCGACGCCTGTGCCGCGGACCATGCCAGAGATGACCCGCCCGCCGGAGATCACGTCGATCATGGCGATCTCCTCGGCCAGGCGCACCGGATTCTCGTGGATGGGCAGGATGTTGCCCAGCAGCAGAATCTTGGCGTTCTGCGTGGTGCGGGCCAGCACGGCGGCGGTCAGGTTGCACGAGGCGTTCATGCACGACGGCGTGCTGTGGTGTTCGTTGACCATGATGCCTTCATAGCCCAGCTCGTCCACGTACTGGCACTCGTCAAAGTACCGCTTGAACAGCTGGTTGGCAGTAGGGGGGTCAAAGTAGCTGTTGGGAAAAGTCAGCCGAATCGACGGGTAGTTGAGACTCTCGTCGTCGGGATACTCATGATAGGGAAACTCGCTGAAGTAGTAGACCTTCATGGGGGTGTTTGCTCCTTAGTGTCCGTTGGGGTCCTGTTGGTAGGGGTGACGATGCTGGGAAAAGAATAGCACGGTAAGAATGAAACGGTGATCATCTATGCTTACTCGAACCGCAAACCAACAGTGGCTAAGCTAATTCCAAAGTGGGTAAGCAATCGTTTGGCGTAGCTAACTGTCGCCTTTGAGCTAAGATGGGTCTCCATGAAAATGCCGTTCGAAATTGTCTTGGGTGTAATGTAGTTTTTTCCGTTGGGAGAGTGCGGGACAGAATTAATAAATTGCCAGCCCCTCCCAGAATCAATGGGACAATCCGCTGTTGTCAAAATGTCTTTCTGCACTAGAAACTCAGCGGACTCTGTGAGCAACCGCCACCAAGCCCTTAAAGGACGTGTTTGACCGTCGCTGAACCTAATCTCAACCGGGGCCTTCTTGCCCGTAACGTCTTCTATACTGCTCAGTGGGATCCAGTCGATGGAGGCATCGGGCAGGGGAATCGGAGCAGTCTGAGAAACTGTAGCATCAGCATCCCGTATAGCTGACCTCGAGGCGACTGCGGCAGTTGTATCGACTATCGATGGACTTGCTGCCACCGGTTGCCCGGACACCAGGTTGGGCCGCCAGAGCAGTAACAGTTTCAGGGCGGCTTCAGGGGAGGGAGTATTGGCGATTGATACGTCCAGTACCCGCCGTTCATCCAGTTGCCCGCGCTTGAATACCTCGTACAACTCCCACTTGTCACCATCGGTCAGCCCGGCGAATTCCACGTCCGACGCGTTGGAGTAGTTGAGCATCTGCATTCGGTGAGTTGCCAGAGATTCCCCCAGTTTCTTGGCCTCAATGGTGGCAGATGGTTTTCCGGATACGTCCAGCAAAGCGTAGTCGGCTTTTCGACCGCTAACGTCGAATTCCGGGAGTACAGTCGACGGATCCGATGTGTCCCACCCGAGCGCTTGCAGCAAGGGATCAATCAAGGCCATGCGTGTGCGCGTCTCGTTTTCACGCAGTGTTGGTCCATGGGTGTCGATTCGGGCCTTGATCATTTCGATTGTGGAAACCAGCGGTTTCAACAGCATAGTCTTCCCTAGGGTGGCGAATCAGGCCAGAAGGTCGTCGACTTCAAACTGGATAGCGGGCAGTTCCTGGATGGTTAGCCTGTCGCCTCGGCGGTACCGTTGTACGTCGGCGTAACCGTCCGGAGTAGGTTGACGGGAGACCTCGATTTCATCGTCCGCCAAGACGAAAATCCACAGTTCGGGGATGCCGCTACGGGCGTAGCGCCTCGCCTTTTCGCCGCGGTCGTTCCTGAGGCTGGAATCCGAAACCTCGATTGCAAGCAAGACACCTTCTGAATCAGGAATGTTCTCCTCGTCCATCGATGCTTCCGGGGAGAGCAATGTAATATCGGGTTCGGGCCCGGTATTGTCATCCAAACGAATTGTGCCCTGAATATTTACCTCTATGTAGTCTGGAACTGTGCGCAACAATAGTCGGGTTAGGCGGTTTACCCTGCGTTCGTGAGGCCGGCCGATTGGCGCCATTTGCCAAATCACTCCATCCATGAGTTCCACCCGATCTTCCCTGTCCAGTACACCAACCTCGGCCAAACGCAAATATTCGTCTACCGTGAATTTGTGAAATGGTTCGCTTACCTTCCCAAGGCCTGACATGGGCAAAATGCCATATGTCGCCATTTCACGGCGCTGAGCCACTTTGAACTTGTACCGTCCAATTACGTTTCGCATAACCGACCCCTGACATATCCAGAGTGAATGTACCACAGAGCCGCCTCCCTCTACGCCGCCCTCTCCCCCACGGCCGGTTTGCATCCCAAAACCGCCAATGCCTCCACCACGTCGTTTATGGAGGTCTTGTAGTCCAGGCTGAGCAGCCTCCCGGCGTCAGCCTCCGGAACGTTCATGCGCATCGCCAAGTCTGAAACACTAACGCCTTGTTCCCGCATAGCCACGTAGAGATCAAGCTGTGCGGCGATGAGGGGCTGCACGGTCATTAGCTCCTGACCCTTAGCCCAGCGGCTGGGTGTCGGCAGTTCCTTCTGGCGATCAACGTACGACGCCAGGGATACGACCATGCAGTCCTCAGCCATGATTATGGCCGTTTTCCAGTCGCGACCGCAGGTCAGGGCACCCGGAATGTCAGGAAAAGAGACGTTGTACCAGCCCTCGTACGCCTCGTCGTCTTCGAGTTCCAAGTTGCAGGGGTAGGTATATTTCATGCGTCAGAAATCCCTCCTGTCGACACCTAATTCTCTGAACATAGACATCAATGTGCCAGTGGCAATCTCGCCGTGTTGCACCTGTGTTTCGCGGTCTCCCACGTAGACGGTGCCATGGCTACCCTTGCCTTTGGCAGGGTCGAAATTAAAGTCCAGCCTATGTCGCCTCGCATAGCGCCGCGCCCTGCGGATAAATTCCCGTCCATTCATTCTATTACGCCCTCACCCTAACCTTCTCCAGGGGAGAGGGAATCCGCCGGGCGCGACTGCCGCGTTCGCCCCCTACTCCTCCAGCGTCGTAATATCCCCCGGATCCAGGCCCAGCTCCTGCGCCTTCAGCAGGCGGCGCATGATCTTGCCGCTGCGGGTCTTGGGCAGCGTCGGCGTGAAGTCGATCTCCGCGGGCACCGCAATCGGCCCCAGCTCGTTTCGCACGTGCAGTTTGAGGGCGCTGACCATCTCCTCCGACGGGTCGTTGCCGACGCGCAGGGTCACGAATCCCTTGATGGCCTCGCCGCGCAGCTCGTCGGGCTTGCCGATGACCGCCGCCTCCGCCACCGCCGGATGCGACACCAGAGCGCTCTCCACTTCCGCCGAGCCGATGCGATGGCCGGCCACGTTCAGCACGTCGTCGGCGCGGCCCACCACCATGTAGTAGCCGTCGGCGTCCCGCAGGGCAACGTCGCCAGTGAAGTACACGCCGGGGATGGTGTTCCAGTCTCGGGCGTAGCGGTCGGGGTCGCCGAACACGGTGCGGAAAAAGTGAGGGAATGGCCGCTTGATGACCAGCAGTCCGCCCTTGTCGGGCTCGGTGATGGGCTGCCCCTCGCGGTCGACGATGTCCATCTCGGCGCCGGGCAGCGGGCGTCCCACACGCCCCGGCCTGACCGGCATGGTGGCGGTGGTGCCGAGGCAGGGGCCGCCGGTCTCCGTCTGCCACCAGTTGTCCACGATGTGGCCCCACTCGCCGCTGCCGCAGATGTGCTCGTAGCTCCAGCGCAGGGCCTCGGGGTTCAGCGGCTCGCCGGCGCAGGTCAGGAAGCGTAGGGAGCGCAGGTCGTACTGCTGCGGGTAGTCCTCGCCGTATCGCATCAGCATCCGCAGCGCCGTGGGCGCGGTGAAGACCACGTTGACGCCATATTTCTCGATGGTCTCGTAAAACACGCCGGGGTGCGGGTAGTCCACCGCGCCCTCGCGGAACACCGTCGTCGCCCCGGCAACCAGCGGCGCATAGACGATATAGCTGTGCCCCACCACCCAGCCGATGTCCGACGTACACCAGTAGACGTCGTCGTCCTTGACGTCCCAGAAGTTCTTGAAGTGGTAGTAGGTGCCCACCATGTAGCCGCCGTGGACATGCTGCACGCCCTTGGGCTTGCCGGTGGTGCCGCTGGTATAGAGGATGTACAGCGGGTCCTCGGAGTCCATCTCCTCGGCAGGACAGTCGACGCTGCCCGAGGCAATAAGCTCGCCGAAGTCCACCTCGCGGGCGCCCAGTGACGACGCCTCGTCCGACGCGCCCTTGCGACGCCAGACCACGACCTTCTCCACCACGTCCAGGTCCGCGACGGCCCGCTCGGTGATGCCCAGCAGGTCGACCTCGTTCCCGCGGCGGTAGCCCACGTCGGCGGTGATGACCACCTTGGCCTGGGCGTCGAGGATGCGATCCCGCAGCGACCCGGAACTGAACCCGGCGTACACCACGCTGTGCACGGCGCCGATGCGGGCGCAGGCCAGCATGGCGATGGCCCCTTCGGGAGTCAGCGGCATGTAGACGACCACCCGGTCGCCCTTGCCCACGCCCAGGGAGCGGAGGCCGTTGGCAAACCGGTTGACCAGCTGTGCCAGCCTGGCATAGGTGAAGACGCGCTCGGAGCCATCCTCGCCCAGCCAGATGAGGGCGGCCTTGTTGCGGTTGCCGTTGGTCAGGTGGCGGTCAAGGGCGTTCTGGGTGATGTTGCACTTCGCGCCCAGGAACCAACGAAAGGTCGGGTAGTCCCACTGGAAAACACTGTCCCACCGGCGGGTCCACTCCAGTTCCGATGCCACGCCCTCCCAGAACGCCTCCGGCGAGTCCATGGAGTCCCGGTAGGCCCCGTCGTAGTCCTGCAGGAACGCCTGCCGAACCAGGATGTCGGGCGGCTGAATCTCCCCGGTCTCCTGAAGCAGGTGGTCAATCTGTCCTTGCTGCACCATGTTTGCGGCTCCTCTATTACCTGTTTTCTCTGCCGATGATAGGGATTGATAAGTTGCGACAAATACTGCGGGCCGTCCCGTTGCGAATTTCAGTGTGCCTGGGCACGTAGTCAATTTGACCGGTTTCAGGGTTGGTCCATACGGAATGAGCGCCGCCCTCTCGTACGAATTCACATCCGTGGCTGCGAAGGTGCCGTATCAGGTCTCCTCGCTTCACTGGACGACGATTACTTCGCGAATTGCTTCAGCCGGCACTCCCCGGAGGCCATCCTCGCGGCGCATTTCCAGGTGCAGCAATATCGCCTCCGCCAGGTTTTCCAGCACATCCTCCCTGGTCTTACCTTGTCCGTGGGCCCCGGGGATTTCAAGGCAATGCGCGACGAACCAGTCCTCATCCCTCTCGATTACCGCTGTGAATTCATTTCGCACTCTGGCCTCGGGTTTCTCGTAAACAAAACTCGCCTCGGCGTTATCCGGCATTGGTTCATTCGTTACCAGTGTCATTGTCCACCCCCAAAGGCGTTGTAGGCGGGACTACTCCGGACTAAGGTAAGGTACCCATTGCATGGCGATGGTTTCCTCGACCGCGATGATTTCACGAGTTGAGTCAGATGGAAGGTCGAACAAAATATCGCGAATAGTCTTTTCGCGACGGGCCTCCAGCGCGGACCTAATTGCGTCGGCCAGCTTCTCCCGTGCCTCCTCCAGCGTCTTACCTTCAGCCCTCGCGCCGATGACCTCAGGACAAACGGCGAAATAGAAGGGTTCCTCCCCACTATCATCCAGTTCGAAGATCGCCGTAAACTCGTTTCGCATGCCTTGCATCCCTCTTTCGTGTCCAAAGATGACGGGTGTACAGCGCACGGTGTGTAAAGCGGTGTTTCAAACGTACGGCCCGCCCCGGTTCAGGTCTGGGGCGGGCCGTGGGCTTATCCGCATTTTAGCTTTCGCCGATAGGCCCGGCAAGGAAAGGCAGCGCCCATACCGCCATCGTTGACCCTCTTCGCGCCCGTAGCCTACAATTCAGGCGGCAATTGTCATAAAGCGCGCTGCAAACTTACAGGCCTACTCCGGGATGGCGCGCGTCAGGGGGGACCCATGGCCCAAGAGGACTATACGCATCCTGATTACCTGGTGGAGCCAGACTGGCTGGCGTCTCATCTGGGCGACGCCAATGTGGTGGTCGTCGACTGCGACGTGGATCCAGCCTATAACCGCGCCCACATCCCGGGTTCTGTAGCAGTCCCCGACAATTTCGAAAAGGACCCCGACACCGGCCGCGTGCACCTGATGAATGCCGACCAGTTCAAGGCCATGTGCGAACGGCTGGGCATCGGCGACGACACCCTCGTCATTAGCTACGACAATTCGCAAAGCCTGTACGCCGCGCGGTTGTGGTGGGCCCTGAACACCTACGGACACAGCAACGTCAAGGTGTTGAACGGCGGCTGGAGGGGTTGGGTAGACGCAGGCCAGAGCGTTGGGCTGGACCGCCCCGGAGCAGCACAGGGAGTGACATTTACGCCCAATCGCGACGAGTCCCTGCTGGTCAAGGTTGACGAGCTCAAGGAGGCCTGCAACCTGGATGACGCCGTGATCTGGGACGTTCGAAGCGACGGCGAGTGGGACGGCAGCGAGCCCCGTGGCAACAAGCGGGCGGGCCACGTCCCCGGAGCGGTCCACCTTGAATGGTTCAACGTGATGGACCGCCAGACCCACCGCTTCAGGCCGGCCAACGAAATCCGGCAGTTGCTTGCGGAACACGGCATAACCCCCGACAAGAACGTCTACACTTATTGACAGGGCGGCATCCGTGCGGCGCACGGCGTGTTTGTCATGCAACTGGTAGGGTACAACCAGACCAAGAATTATGACGCATCCATGGGAGAGTGGGCCAACCTGGAAGACACTCCGCTGGAGATCTAAAAATCCGATACAGGTTATGATTCAGGGAGCGCCAGCCCGCCGGTTCCGGGAGCGGCGCTCTCATCGCACCCAGGCTATAGGAGACTTTCCAGATGAAACGATGCGCCCTGCTCTTCCTGGTGTTGACGGCTCTGGGCGGCTCCTTGGCCTGTGGCTTTATCGGCGGATCCACGCCGGATGGACCGGAGCGGATGGTTCCGGATGGCGTGCAGGAGTTGCTGATGGTCGATGTGGGCGAGACCGCTCTCAGTCGCACAGACCTTCCTTCGGAGCTGGAGAGCAACGTGTCCGCTCTGGAAGAATTTGGCGACGTTATCCGGCAGGCCAACCTGGCACTTCCCACGGGACAGGTAACGATCACCGAGGGAGACTTCGACTTCGCGGACATTCGCGACAGACTGAGGGAGCAGGGTTTCACCTCCTCCACCTACCGGGAATTCTGCTTCCTGGAGTCTGCCGACGGAGCCGTGGCCCACGCGTTCTTGGAGGAGGATGGATTTCTCGTTAGTGGCGAGTTTGCTGCGGTAGTGGACGTACTTCGGGACACCAGCCGCAATACGGGCCTGCTCTGGAATGACGAAGAGGGGGAGTTGAAGCAGGCCCTGGACCTGGTTGGGGATGGGCTGGTGGTCTCCCTTGGCAGAAATTGCCAGTTGGAAACCAACGTGGGTTGCCGTGCCGTGGCCTGGTCGTTCACCAGGGGCGAAGAACGGCGTACGGTGATAGAAGGCTCCGCCACCCTGCTGTTCCGGGATGCGTCTGGGGCGGCTGACGCGTCGACAACGGTGGAGCGGGCCGTCGGCACCAACGAACTCATGCGCCTGACGGAGATCCTCACGGACAGTGCCACCATCACGCTGAAAGTAGACATCGACCGAGACGATTTCGCCCTACTGGAACTCCCCATCAACCTGGGGCGCCGCAATTAGAGGCTGGACGTGGCCTGAAGAAAATTGGCCCAGTACCCCTTCAGGATCCACCCCTTGCCGTGCGGCTCACCTAAGGGATGCACGAATCGGAACTAACCTCCTGCCATGGCAATCAACGGCCAAGCGGACTCGCTCAAGGGTGTAAGCGCCCAGCAAAGCGGAATCTGATTCATCCCCAAAGATTACCGCGGTGATGACCTCCATCCCCTCAATCCTCGCTTTTGCGTCCCCTAACGGTCTCTGGATAACGCTCCCGTCAGCGAGTTCAAATTCCACCGTTTCAGTGGGTTCCACTCCCAAACGCTGAAGGGTCGAGGCAGGGAGAGAACTGAAAGTCGCTCCGGTATCTACCAAACCCTCGACCCATTCGAAACTGTCGCCGTTTAAATTCCCTATTTCAAATGGCCAAGAAAACAGTCCCATTTTGTTCTCTCCTGAACCTGCCACCGTGATGCATCAATAATATCAGGAACGACTAAAGCGGCAGCGAAACGACCTGGCGGGTCTGGGAGCTGCGGGTGACGGCCTCGGTGAACTCCATGTAGTGAACGCCCACGTCGAAGGGAGTGCGGGTGATGCGCTCCTGGCCCCGGATCGCATTGCAGAACTCCTCCTCCACGCGCCAGTAGCCCTGTCCCTCAGGAGGGTTGGGGATCTCGGCCATGGCGCTGTCGCCCCGCTGGCCGCCGTAGACGTTCAGCGCCGAGTCCAGGCGCAGGGTGCCCTCGCTGCCATAGATCCAGACCTCGTTGCCGCTGCCGAAGCCGGTTACTGCGCTGAAGCGCATGTTGGCCTGCGCGCCGCTGGCGAGGTCGGCGAGAATGTCCACGTGGTCGGGAATGGTAACCGGCACCAGGCTGCCACTCTCGTCCCGGCGCTGCCTGACGTTCACCTTGGTGTTGGACATGACCCGGGTGGCCGGCCCGACCCAGCGGATCATTGCCTCGTACCAGATGCCCATGTTCAGGATGTTGTAGCCGCTGAGGTCGCGGTCGTTGCGCCAGTGCATCGGGCCGCCGATGTCGGCGAAGCCAGGGGCTTGCGATTGAACAGAGACGGCCAGCACGTCGCCCACGTAACCCTCTGCGATCTTCCCGGCCAGCAGATTGTCCACCTTGAATGTCAGGGGCGACGGCACTATCTGGGTAACGAGGCCGGGATGCGCCCTTGACGCATTCAGCATCTCCCGGGCCTCGGCGGCGGATGTGGCCATCCGGGCTTCGCAGAGCACGTGCTTGCCGGCCTCCAGCGCGGCAATGGTCAGCGTGCGGTGCATGTAGGGCCATGTGCCGATGCATACGGCGTTGATGGACTCGTCTTCCAGCAACTCCTGCCAGCTGTCGTAGACCGTGGGTATGTTGAACTGGTCGGCCACGACCCGTCCCGACTCACGGGAGCGGTTGGCCACAGCCACAATCTCCACGCCGTCAACCTGGTGGAAGCCGGGGATGTGGCGGTCGCGGGTGTTGCGCCCCGCGCCGATGAGTCCCATTCTGATGCCTTCGTTTGCCATTGTTTTTCTCCTTTACAGCGGATGGGGCCTGAGGCCTCTGCGCATCCGCAAATTTTGCGTTGGAATCAAATGTCGACGTAACGAGTCCACCGCAAGACGAACACTTTCGAGAGCATGGGCGCCAATCAGCGGAGCTACACCCTCCGGAGCAAGTGTTATCCACGGGAAAGATTCTCGTCTGTAGATCTTCACCCGGATGTCGGCGTAGCAGACTGGCTGGCAACACCGTGTGGCTGGCCCCGGTGCCCACCAGGGCCTCGACCGTTTCCCATCTCGAACCGTCCTGGCTGGAGACCTCCATGGGCCAAAAGAATGTTCCCACAATCAATTTCCACCCTACTTCAGCCTGCCCGTCCGAGGCACCAGTTCCTCGGCCACCGAATCAACCAGGAGCAGGAACTCCTGGAGTGCGTTGGAGCCGATTAATGGTTCGGCGTCATACTCACCGAAGATGACGCGCATGGTGCTTTCGTCGCCATTGATGACCAGTACGGCCTGACCAACGTCGCGTTCGACAATGCTGCCGTCGGCCTGTTCGAAGGACAGGACGAATCGCTTCTCGATCCCCAGGCGCTCCAGCATATTACGCGGAAACATCGAATACGATGCGCCGGTATCCACCAGCGCGTCCACCGTCTCCAGGCGTTCTCCGTCGGCACTCCAGACCCCGACCGGCCAGGTAAACTCACCCATCCTGCTACTTGATTCCTGCAGACTTCAGCCGGCCCGTCCGCGCCACCAGTTCCTCCGCGACGGGATCGACCACCAGCAGAAACTCCTCGAGCGCGTTGGCGCCCAGCAATGGTTCGGCGTCATCATCACCAAACATCACGCTTGTAGTTCTCTCCCGGCCGTTAACCCGCAGCAGGGCCTCGCCCACGTCGCATTCTATGATGCTCCTGTCGGCCAACTCGAACCCGTGGCGTTCCAGGGTGCCTATTCCAAGCCGTTCCAGCATAGTCCTGGAGAACATCGAATAAGATGACCCGGTATCCACCAGCGCGTCCACCGTCTCCAAGCGTTCCCAGTCGGCGCTCCAGACGCCGACCGGCCAATGAAACTCTCCCATGAGAATCTCCTGTTGCGGCGGGAGGGTCGCCACCGCAACTTCACGATAGTCCAAAGCTTGCCACTGGAAACCCAATAGGTTTTGTTACAGCGGCAGGGCGATGGCCTCGCCGTTCTGGGAGCTGCGGGTTACGGCCTCGGTGAATTCCATGTACTGCACGCCGATGTCGAAGGGGGTGTGGGTTATGGGCTCCAGGCCGCGGATGGCGTTGCAGAACTCCTCCTCCACCCGCCACTTGCCGCGGTTCACGATGGGCAACTCGGACAGGGTTTCGTCGCCGCGCTTGCCGCCCAGTACCTTGTCGAACGGCGGCCCCTGCAGGCTGATGGTACCGGCGGTGCCAAAAATCCAGAACTCGGTTCCCATCTGCATGCCGGTCACCGTGCTCCAGCTGAAGTCGGCGGCGGCCCCGCAACCCATCTCAGCCAGCACGTTCACGTGGTCGGGCACAGTCACTGCCCGCATCACACCGTCTTCGTCGCGGCGGCGGTTGGCGAACGTCTTGGTCATTGCCGACACCTTGGTGGCCGGGCCGACGTAACGCATGACTGTTTCGTACCAGATGCCCATCCCCAGGATGTTGTAGCCGCTGAGGTTGCGGTCCTGCCGCCAATGCAGCGGAGCGTCAAGGTCAATGAAGGTGTCGGACCGGTTGGCACGGGCGTGGGCGTCGCAGACGCGGAGCCGAACGGCCAGTATATCGCCCACGTAGCCGTTCCCTACCAGGTCGATGACCGTGTTGTCCACCTGCAGCGTCTGCGGAGCGGGGACGATCTGCGTCACCAGATCGGGATGCAGCCGGCTGGCGTCCAGCATCTCGTGGGCCTCGTCGGCGTTCATGGCCATGCGAGCCTCGGTCAGCACGTGCTTGCCCGCCGACAGCGAGGCCAGCACCAGGTTGCGGTGCATATATGGCCAGGTGCCGATGCAGACAGCATCTATGCTGTCGTCATTCAGCAGGTCGGCCCAGTTATCGTATACCCTGGGAATCTCATACTCGCCGGCGATGCGCTCCCCGGACTCGCGACTGCGGTTGGCAACTGCGACGACTTCCACATCGCGCTGCTCGCGGAAGCCGGGAATATGGCGCAAGCGGGTGTTGGCTCCGGCCCCGATCAGGCCGACGCGGACGATTCCGTTCATCATCAGAAAGACTCCTAGACGTAAGGTGTGCCGCAATTCTATCACGGTGAATCGGGCACAGCAGGCACGCAGAGCACAGGGAACGGAGGGCTGGATCCCTTTATAATCCATCGTGTTGCCTCTGCGCTCCCGGTAGTGAAGTATGGAAAGATTTGCTAGCGAAGCCAAGCGTTTCCAAGTACAGGGAGACAGCATGGCTCCAACTCTGGAGGATGGCCAGTGGGTGCTGATAATGCCGCCGTTTCTCCACAGGAACCGTTTACGGCGAGGCGATTTGGTCGTCCTGTCCCGGCCCTCGCCTCCCTATGACATCCTGATCAAGCGGGTGGTGGGGCTGCCCGATGAGTCGATCATGCTGGATGGCGGCCGGTTGTACGTGGACGATCTGCTGTGGCACCCGAATTTCATTCCTGCCGGATCTGACGGCAAAATCAGCGCACGCTGGTGGAATGGACCCAACGAATACTTTGTCATGGGCGACAATTCGGCCCACAGCACCGACAGTCGCGCCTTTGGCCCCGTGGGCGGCGAACGCATCATTGGTCGCGTCTGGTTCCGCGTCTGGCCCCCCACCGCCTGGGGCAGGGTGCGCTAGGGGATTTAACATCCGCCGCGAAATGTAATATCATGTATAGTTGTGCTTTCCATCTGCCCCATCTGTGAGTTGTGTTGGTAAATGATCCGAAATTCCCGCCGGGCGCGGTGGTCCGCGACAATCACGCCAGGGTGGGGAAAGTTGTCGGAAACCCCGTACTCGTTGAAATTGACGGCAACACCCTGGAGGTCGTTACAGTCAATATCTGGGGCGGGGAAGTAAAGAGGCGGGAAAACTGGCTGACTCTGCTGGCCCCCAACAGTCCCGAGGCCCTGCTTCTGGACCGGCCGGAGGCGCTGGCATCGTGGTCAGAGAAGGCGCCGATGAAACTGGTAGCCCTCGCCCTGTCCGTCGGCGGTGGCAGCGGCATGGTCGCCGACATCCGTGCGAAACTGGATGAGCGGGTGCTCGAATCAGGGAAGTGGGAGAACTGGTGGAAGAAGCAGCCGCAACAGATGCGAAAGCTGCCCGCCTGCTTCAAGATTGCCAAATCAGGCCGTGACAGCGAGTACAGCCTGCTCACGTATTATGACGCAGTTCCTGCCGCGAGCGAACAGAAGGCAGAGGGCGGCGCCGAGAAGGAGGGGACCACTCCTGCCGACTGGAGAGAGTGGCTCCTGTCTCCCACCCACGAACCTGCCCCGGGCCGCCACCCGACGAAGCAGGTGGCCGACTCCCTGGCCAAGTGGCCGGCCAAGAGCATCGAACAGGCATTGCTTCGTGTCATAGTAAGCTCTGAGGAATTGCTGTCTGCCGGCGACGTGTCCACGCTTGTCGCCGAGGGCTGGCTGAGAGCGACAGCACAGGCGGCGCTGCGGTGGCGCGAGACCTCCGGGACGGATACAGCCGGCTACACGGCGGCGCGCGTGGGGGGAATTCTGGCCCGGCTGGCTCGCAACGCAGGGGACCGTACACCGCAGGACCTGTTGCTCAAAGCAGGCGCGATGGATGGTGACGCCGACGCCTGGCGGCGGGGGTTCGCAGCGGGGTTGTGGGAAGCCTTCGACGGTGAGGATGCCCGCGAGTTGTACCGCAGGTCGGCCGCGGTGCTGGGGCGTCAAGCCCGGGGCGACCTGGCGCGGGAGATGGTCTTGGCCGCCTTCGGCCCCGACTTCCCGGAGCGGCGGCACTCCGAGCTGGACCGGCTGCTGGATGCTTTGCCCGAGGGGGAGAGGACGCGGCTGCTCGAGGAAGTGATTGCCCGTGCCTCGGCGAGTCAACGAAGCGAGGTATTGGAGTACGTCGCCGGCAGCCGCCACTCTTCAGGTCCCGAGCACCTGGGACTGCGGCTGACGGCAATGCTGATGCTGACCGATGGGCAAGGTGACTTCGCGGACCAGACCTCGTGGGAATTGGCCGACGCCCTGGCCGGGCGGGATGTTCATGGCCCGGAAGTTCAGGCCGTTCTTGATGAGACTGCGGCCCGCGTGGTTGGAGTAGTTGCCCTCAAAGACGCCGAATTGACGGAACTGCGAGAAGCCCACGAAGCCGAGTTGGAGCGGGAACGGCAGGAGCAGGAGCGGCTGCGGCAGCAGGTCCGCGAACGCAACGCCGAGCTGGCCGCCAATCGCGAAGAATCGAGACTGGAAATCAGGCGGGACATGCTTCTTGCCGTGGGTGAATTACTCCAGTCAGTTCGAGGCTCTGCTGACGCCGAAGGGCTGGCTGTAAATGTAGAGGCAGGGTTGTCTCTTGCCCTTCGCGCGGGTGGCGCCGAGCCTCTGGAGACCCCTGGAACTGTTGTCGAATACGATCCCGCGCTGCACGAAGCCAAGGGGACACCGCCAGGCTCCGGCCGGGTCAGGGTTGTCACTCCGGGTGTCATTGTACGAGGGGGAGTTCACGGAGACCGGGTGCTGCTGAAAGCACACGTTAAACACGAGGCAGGTTAATGGAAATCGTAGGTATAGACTTTGGCACTACCAACGTGCGCATCTCCACCTGGGATTCTGACGACCCGAACGCGGGTCTGCCACAGCCGAGGTTGATCGGCAGGGGCGACACCACGTTGATGCCGGTGGTTGTTGCGCTGCAGCGGGAGCCCGGCGGGGAAGTCACCGTGGTGGTCGGCGAGGACGCGGACTCCCTGGAGGATGGCCCCGATACCCTGGTTATTCGCAACATGAAGCGATGGGCTCTGTCCAATGACCAGTATGTGAAGTGGCGGCTGGAAATCAGCGAGACTGGTTGGCCGGTGTGGTGGAACCCCGACCTTGCGTGCGTTGAGGCTTGGGGGCAGCATTTCCAGGTCAGGGACCTCGTAGCCGGGATTCTCAAGGAGGCGGTGGACCGCGCCGGCCTCCCCGCGCAGTTCCAGTGGCGGGTCGGCTGCCCGGTGCAGTCGGGCTACGACTACAGGTCCATGCTTGCCGGGGTAATGACCGGACTGGCCGGGCAGGGACGGGTGCAATGGGTGGTGGATGAGCCTGTCCTGTTTCTTGCCGCCGCTCAGCGCAACATCGACCCCGACTCTGAATCCAGGCTGCAGGGCACATACCTGGTCTACGACCTGGGCGGCGGTTCCTTCGACTGTGCGTTCGTCGACATCGAAGAGGACGGCGAGATGATAGTCTACGGCGCCGACGGGGACCCGTTGCTGGGTGGTTCCAACGTCGACAGGGAGCTGACCGCGTCGTTGGAGTACGAGGGCCCTCAGAACCTGCTGCGCCTCGCCAAGGAGCAGGTTACTCCGGAAAACCCCAGCGTCCGGGTCGGTGAAAACCTGGTCCTCAGCTGGGCGGATGTGGAAAAGGAACTGAAAGCCTGCAACTTCATCCAGCGCTCGCTGATGGCCATGCGCGACGCCTATATCACCGCCAGGACTGTGGTATGGGGGACGGTGGCAGAGGAGAACGAGGACACCGGCCAGGTGCGCTTCGTCTGGCAACGGAATTACGCCGACATGGCGCGGGACCTTGATGGCGTCATCATGTTAGGAGGGCCCACCCGCTCGCCCTTCTTCTCGGAGAACATGTCGCGCTGGTTCGGCGATACCAAGGTCATGATGGCCCGGGACCTGATCGGAGGGGTGGCAGATCCGGAACTGGTGGGGATCAGTATGGGGGCCTGCTATTTCCCGTCGGTCAACAACTTCCACCAGGTTCCCACCCGGTTGCCGTATCAAGTGGCGCTGGAAAACACCAGCACCGGGCGCGAGGAGGACAAGGTCCAGTACCGGCCCCACCAGCACTTCGTCGAAAACTTCAAACCTGTCGAACAGTTCGAGTCGCCGTGGCTGGAGCAGGAACAGGACAATCCGCAGGAATATGAGCTGACCATCACGGACCCCGACGGCGTGGTGCTGGAGCATCAGGCAGTGGACGGGTATCTCGAGCCCGGGCGTCGCCAGCCGGCAACGGGTCTGCGGCTGGTGATAGACCGTCTTGGCCCGGTTTACGTGGAAAAGCGGTCCGAGGGAGTGGGTCTGCCCTGGAGCAGGCGGATCACAGTTGTAGAGAACCCTCCGTGGCAGACCGAAAAGCAGCTGGAGATTCTGGAGGTGCTGCGGGAACGGGAAAAGCGACGGGAAGAGGAGAGGCGGCAACGAGACCGCACTACCCTCGACCGACCGTCCGGTCTGGACATTTTTTAGAGTCAAAAAGGGGCGGCCCGGCGGCCGCCCCTTTCTTTCAGACCCGGGTCAGACCCGCCACATGTCCCCTGTCTGGAAGATCAGGTCAACCTGGTAGACTTCATCGGCGGGCCAGCCGGCCATCTTCATCCAGTCTTCGAAGTGGGACTGCTCCACCGCCTCACATTCGGTGAAGAGCTTGCCGCTGGATGTGTCGGCATACACCTTCAGAATGGTGGTACGGCGGTCGGGGCGCCATTTGCTGACGCCGCCGGTGTAGGCGCCGAGCTTTTCGCGAAGTTGGTCTTCGGTCAATCCATTGATGGTGTGAGTGGCAAGAAACCTGGCCATAAGGCGTTTACCTCGTATCCATTACTATTTCATCCCTACGGCAGGTTTCCGTCATTCCCGTCGCCACTGGAATGCAGAGACCGCAGGTACAAGTACTCCCGACGTCCCCATCGCCCCTCGTGGATTCCCCATTCCCGTTCTCAAGGGAATGACGGGTGACACCCGCCCTTCCCTTCCCATGTTGGTCCCATGTTGATCCGCCGATTGAAAGCCTTGGTCTGACCCTGACCCTATGCCCTGGGTCGAGGTCTAGCCCTGGGGCGGCACGAACGGGTAGGGGATTGGCGGGCCGTCGCGCAGGGGCAGGGCCACTGTCGCCGTTCCTGGCATGCTCTCGATTCCGTCCTGCGTCTTCATTCCGATTTCAAGATCGATCAGGCCCATGCCTCCCTTTTCCTGCTTGCCGGTGACGCGGCCCCACATGATCAGGACGTCGCCGGGCACCAGCATGGCGCGGTGCTCGAACTGTGCCTTCCACGGCCAGCCATTGGGCAGCGTCCAGTCCTTCAGGTACTGGGGGACCACGCTCTGCTTCCACGAGCCGTGCACCAGGAGACTGGGATTCCTGTCGTGGTTCAGACCGAAGTCCAGATCGTAGTGGATGCGGTGGAAGTTCTCTATGGCAGCGCTCCACCGGAAAAGGTGAGTTGGCGTGGGGGCATAGATGTACTTGGGCAACTCGTCGCCCACTCCCACGTCCTCGAAGTAGGTCTGCATCTTTTGGCGCAACTGCTCGGCCGAGGGCTTCTCGTTATGCTCGAGAATCTTTTCCGCCGGCATCTGGAGCAGGTCTTCCAGGCTCGCGCTCATTTTAATTCTCTCTACTCGCTTGGTTAGGGGACGCCCTCACCCTGATCCCATTCCGGAGGGAGAGGGAACTACGAGGGATCGAGGCCTAGCGCCGGATGGATGACTGGCGGGTGATACAGAGCAGGTTGCCGCCCTGGTTGGTGTAGCTTGTTTCGACGGTGATGATCAGGAAGGCCCGCCCGTCGCGTCCGGAGCGTTCACGGATGTCGGAATAGCGGTTCTGGAAGAATATCTTGTCCCCGATGCTGGGGTACTGGTAAATCTCCAGTTCGTTACCGGCGTTCAGCACCCGCACCAGGTGCGTGGGGACGGAAGGCAGGGCGCCGGGGCGCTCCACGCTGCCGATGCCGTCGGACTCCGGATTCTCGTTGAAGGCGCGGGTGATGGGGTCCTCCTGCTCGGGCCGGTGCCGCCCGACCATGTAGCTGACCATGATGGGCGGGGCGATGACACCGCCGAACTTCGTTCCCTCGGCGAATTCCTTGTCCCAGTACCGGGGATCGGGGTCCATCACCGCCTGGGTGAAGCGGCGGAGGTATTCCTCGTCTACATAGCCCCACGATTCGACCACCTCGCCCTCCACGCCAATCATCGCTCGGACCTCGGGAGTGAGGACGGATTCGGTGTCGTGCTGGGCCATGGCCATCTCCTTTCAGGGCAAAGAAACAGTTCCAAGGGGTAGGAAAAGCACCGGCAAAAGCCTACCGCAGCGCCACAGGTTAGTCAACTTGACGGATTGGTCTCCCTTTGTGCCTATCTATCCTCAACATCGCCCACCGCGTCGAAATCGCAACGGTGGAGATAACTTTAGCCATTATCCAGCCACTCCGGCCATGCGCTCGATGTCACCAGCAACTAATTCTTGAAAATCCCCTAATACCGAATATTGTTTGTCAGCGTTTTTGGTGAGGTAGGTCTTTTCTCTTCGCCCAAGAGCGTCCATATCCTCGTGAACAACAATACTAATGAATCTCAATGGTACTTTCTGAAATTCTAAGAGCGCAACAGCAACGCTTAGTGCCTTATTGTTTCCTAGAACACCAAATACAAAAAATTGCCGGCCATTGTGCCTCAATGACCAGTCCACGTTGATAGGATAGTCTGGAATAGGTGAGTGCTCGGGAACGGGGTCGAATTTCGTGAGTTCAGATGACACATAGGTGGCTAAGTCACCGTAAAAGGCTGACCGTACAGTTTCTCTGTTCCAATAGCTCATGTTGCAAACCTTCTGAACGCACCCAGCAAACTGAAAGACGCCTTCGTGTACTTGGTTAGATGGAATGTCCAAAAAGAGATTTCCTTCGCTGAAATTAACGCCATTATTCGTTAAAATACTGTCGAAGATTCTTTGTCGAGAGTCTGTATTTATGTCAAAAGAGTAAGATAGACGCATAAGAGACATCCCGAAATCGCAAAGTCTCACGTGGTCATCGCCTTTAGGGCTCTCGCTGATGTATATATCAACCATGTCCCCGTCCTCATGAAGTATCGGAATTATCAATTGATAGCTCCCCTGACGACGTTCGTACAAGTCAAATCCTGACGACAACCTGCTAGTTAAATTGGATCTAATGCTATTAATGTCCATTGAACATCCTACCTTGAACTGCCTCCGAAAAGTAGTCCATGTAATTTTGCACTCTTAAGTCATCGAAAAATACAACGAGAGCACTTTCGAACGTGCTGACTTAGTAACTATCTCAAAATGGTATTAGTCTGAGAAGGGGAATCCATGGGGTGTCGGGGTAAGCTAGGGGAAACCAGTGTGGTGGTAGATGATGGGAAAGAGCGTGTCCCTGCCAACGATCTGGGAAATACCGGATGATCTGTGGCAGCGAATTGGACCGGTGATTTTGGAGTTGGACCCACCCAAGGGGAAGGGGCGCAAACGGGTGGACCAGCGGAAGATGCTGGAAGGCGTCATATTCCGCATGCGCAGTTCCTGCCAATGGAACCGCTTGCCCAAGGATCTGGGGGATGACAGCACCATCCACCGGACCTTCCAGCGCTGGGTCGAGCGTGGGGTGCTGGAGGGTATCTGGGCCACCCTGATCGAGGAATGCCAGGAGTTGGACGGCGTAGATTGGGAATGGCAGTCCGCCGATTGCTCCATGGTAAAGGCGCGTTTTGGGGGGGCGCTATTGGACGCAATCCCACGGACCGTGGTAAGGCAGGAAGCAAGAAAAGCATCCTGGTCGACGGGGCCGGCGGACCACTGAGCGTGGTGGTGGCCGGAGCTAATGTCCACGACACGAAACTCCTCAGAGCCTGTTTACAATCTCTTCAGGATTAGCACCGTGAAGGCGAGGACCACCATTTGCAGACTGGTATTGAGCTTTCCCTCGCAGTTCTTCCATAGTCGGCGACACTTCTCCAGCCAGGCGAAGGACCGCTCCACCACCCAGCGTTTCGGCAGCACCACGAAAGTGTGCAGTTCATTGCGTTTCACCACTTCCACCGAGGCTCCCAGCAGGTTCTGCACCGTCGCGGCGAAGGGCTTCCCGGTGTAGCCCCCGTCGGCCATCACATTCTGCACCCGGCTCAGGTCGGCCCGGCTTTGTTCAAACATCGCCAAAGCCCCGGCCCGGTCGGTAACGTCGGCGGTGGTCACATGAATCGCATGAGGCAACCCCTGGCTGTCCACCGCGACGTGGCGCTTGATCCCGGACACCTTCTTGCCCGCGTCATAGCCCTTGTTACCGGCGCTGTCGGTGTTCTTGACGCTCTGGGAGTCCACGATGCAGAAGCTGGTCTGCTCGCTCCGTCCATTGCTTTGTCGGGCCGCGCCAACCGATTTTTTTTAAGACCTGCTCCAGAATGGACTCTTCCTGCGGGCCGGGCCGCTCACTCCATTGCCGGAAATACTTGTAGCAGGTGCGCCAGTCCGGGAAGTCCGCCGGGAGCATCCGCCACTGGCAACCGCTCTTCAGCAAGTAGAGCACGCCGCAGAAAACGTCGTACAGGTCCACGGTGCGGGGCTTGGTCCGTCGGCGGGCCGATTCCAGCATGGGAAGAATCCGGGCGAATCGCTCCCGGCTGATGTCGCTGGGATAGGAATGAGACATGATTACCCTGCCTTGGTAATAGTCTCAACTTAACATATCCCAGAGATCGTAGACAGGCTCTCAGGCCGACGCTGGAGAGGATAGTGGTGGACCGGCCGGAAGGTGTCCAGAACCTGTGCTTGGACAAGGGGTATGACAACCCCACAGGCCACCGAACCGTCGCCGACGCCGGATACCAGCCGCACATCCGGCGTATTGGCGAAGAGAAATTGGACCAATCGGGCGAGAAGACCCACCCAGCGCGGCGGTGGGTGGTGGAACGCACCCTGGGCTGGCTGTCCAAATGCCGGGCGATACTGGTGCGCTACGACAAGAAGCCATCGAATTACCTGGGTCTGCTCCAACTGGCATGTGCCCTTATCTGGTACCGCCGTCAATGGAGCCTCGCTAATTTGAGATAGTTACTTAGTCGTCATCTCTCTGTGCTTTTCTCTGGGTTGAATACTTCCAGATTCTATTTCATTTGCTGAAATGCGATGGATATGCGGCATGGCGTAATGTCCATCTGGCTGGGTGCTGTATTCTCCATGTGGGCCATTGTATCTGACTAACGTAAAGCTTCTAGGTCTCCCGTTTCGGTTCAGGTACCTAAGGTCAAAAGAAAAATTTTCTATGAACCGACTATTTTGCCGGATAAAGGCTTCAAATTTTTCCTCTGGATTCGAAGATAATTCCAATCCCAAGTCGCATCACCGGTGGCCATTTTCCTCCTATAGCCCCTGGCTGGATCCTTTGCTGTTATTCGCTTGGGAGTCGCGATTAGTTGTTCGATATCCGCATCAGATAGCATGCTGGGCCTTTGGGCAAATTTCCGGCATTATACTCTGTCAGCTTTCGCGCGACACTACTTGGGACTAGCCGTTAGCTGGCCTTTTCCAGGTCTTCGATGGCCCGGACACTGCTGACAGATTCCCCTTGTCAAGCCCCATGACACCTGCATACTATATGCAAATATAAGTTCTAATACGGGCTGATTGGTGGCCTCTAGGCCACCTGACCAGGCCAGAAAAACCCCAGACAAACAGGAAGGTGTGAGAGTTGAGTAGACCGGAATGCCGACGCTGTCAATCGACAAGAGTGCTGATCCTGGACAAGAGACTGGAGGAGGACAACTACGTATATCGTTGCCGCGAGTGCGGATTCCTGTTCAGTCCATCCCAGCCAGTCGCGCCGCAATCGCGCCATACTGCCATGGAGTCGGGGCATTCCGTTGGCAGCTTGTAGGTAACCGTGCCGGGCTCATCGACTCCGGTGCGCTCGTTCTCCGGGAGGCCCGGAGCGACGGGGAGGTTCTCAAGCGCAGGAAAAGTGCGCCTCGAAAGGAACAGATGGCAACGGCAAGCAGGGAAGACCGTGCCGCACCGGCACCGGTGCTTCCGCCCGCCGCCTTTGCGCGCGAGGTGCTGGGCGTGCGGCTGTGGGAGAAGCAGGAGGAGGTGCTGACGGCCCTCACCCAGCACCGCCGGGTGGCGGTCAAGGCTGGGAACGGGCTGGGGAAGGGGTTCAGTGCCGCCGTGGCTGTGCTCTGGTTCATGCACGCCCACCAGGACGGCGCTATTGTCCTGAGCACGGCGCCCACCTTCCGCCAGGTGCGCCACATCCTGTGGCGGCAGATACACCGGCTGTACCGTCCCGTGGCCAAGACCCTGGGCGGCAAGATGCTGGACACCCGCTGGGAGTTGTCCGACGAGCGCTATGCCATGGGGCTGTCGGCCGACAGTGCCGACCAGTTCCAGGGCTTTCACAGCCCCAACATGTTCATCGTGGTTGATGAGGCCGAGGGTGTCGACGACGAAATCTACGAGGCCATCGAGTCAGTGATGACCTCGGCGGACCCCCTGCTGCTGCTAATTGGCAACCCGACGACTATGGACGGTGCCTTCCGTCGTGCCTTCTACGAGGAGCGCACGCTTTACCGCACCATCACCATCTCTGCCCTGGACAGCCCGAATGTGCAGGCCGGGCGAGTGGTGTTTCCCGGCCTGACCACCCAAACGTGGGTGGAGGAGCGACGCGAGATCTGGGGTGAAGAGAATCCCGTCTACCGCTCCCGCGTCCTTGGGGAGTTCCCGGAAAAGGGTGAGGACAGCCTGTTCAGCCTGAGAGACATCGAGGCGGCGGTGGAACGGTCGCAGTCCCATCCGGCCCCCGATGACGAGGGAACGGAGCCTGTCATCCTGTCGGTGGACGTGGCCCGGTTCGGCTCTGACCGCAGCGTTATCCTGCGGCGGCGGGGGGACCGCGTCGAGGACATCCAGGTTCTGCGGCAGATGGACACCATGCAGCTGGCCGGTTGGGTGGGCGCGGCCATCCGGGAACACCAGCCCGCCGAGCTGTATGTCGACGAGGTCGGCGTGGGCGCCGGGGTTGTCGACCGGCTGCGGGAGCTCGGTCATACGGTACGCGGAGTCAACGTGGCCAACAGGGCCCGGCAGGAGAAGGTATTCACGAACCTGCGCGCCGAGGGTTACTGGACCCTGGGGGAGCGGTTCAGGACAGGGAGCATCAGCATCCCGGCCGACAACCAGTTGGTGGGTGAACTGGCGGCCATGCGCTACGGATACGACACCCAGACAAACCGCCTGAAGATCGAGTCCAAGGACGACATGCGCAACCGAGGTCTGCCCTCGCCAGACAAAGCCGACGCGTTGATGCTGGCCTTCCTCGCGCCAGCCAACCGGCTGCGGCTCTGGACTTAAAGAGCGAGGCAGATGCCCTATGCCAAGCAAACTGGAAGGTCGGGGCAGCATCCGTCGTTCCTGCGAAGGCGGAGGTACGCCCTCACCCCCAACCTCTCCCAAAGGGAGAGGGAATTTGTCACACACCATTATGGCGTAGCACGTCAGGGAGGGACGAGGGCACATCCGGGCACGCCCGCCCATTCCGCTGGAGATGGCGGGGATCTAGGGTAGCAGCCTGGGGTCTTTCCATTTCCTCCCTGCTATAGGGTTGGATTACGGTGAAATCATGCCCGGCGTCTACATTCCCAGCCCAAGGAACGCCCGGCCTTGGCCCTCATTTGGAGGGGATGGGATTTTCACGACCTGTCAGGAGGAGGTCTGCCCTATGATGCAGCGAATCACCCACCGGATGCCCTGGCGCAAACGTCTGATTGGCTCATCCCCGGTCCCGGCGCGGGTCAAGGCGGGAGGGGCATCCGGCGCCGACGCGGACGGCCTCTCCGTGCTTGCCGGCGCGGGCGGCGGCTGGAACCGGACCGAGTACGGCGAATATTACGCCACCTCCACGCCGGTGTACGCGGCCATCCGTATTCGCGCCGACGCGCTCAGCCGGCCGCCGGTGGTGGTGTACACCCGTGGTGCCGACGGGCGGCGCCTGCCCGTGGGACCCGATCACCCCGCCGCGCGGCTCCTGGAACGGGTCAACCGCTGGTACACGCGCTCCGACCTGTGGCGGGCCACCGAGATTTATCTGAACCTGTGGGGATCGGCATTCTGGATGCTGGACCGCGACGCCCACGGTAACCGCGAACTCTGGCCTCTGCGTCCCGACCGGATGTCCGTGGTGCCCGACCGGGACGAGTATGTTCGCGGATTCGTGTACCACGGGCGCAACCGGATGCTGGCGCTTACCCCCGATGAGGTGGTGTGGTTCCGTTACTTCAATCCACTGGATGAGTATGCCGGGCTCTCGCCGGTTGCCCCGTCCCGGCTGGCGGTGGACATGGGAAAGGACGGGCTGCGATTCAACCGCAACTTCCTGCGCAACTCGGCGCAGCCGGACTTCGTCATCCTGACCAACGAGCAATTGAACGACAGCGAGGTGGAGGAATTCTACCGCCGTTGGGAGGCGCGTTTTCGCGGTCCGGCCAACGCCCACCGTCCCGCCGTGGCCAGCTTCGTTCGCGACATAAAGACCCTGGGCCTCAGCCACCGTGAGATGGACTTCATTCAGGGCCTGCGCTGGAGCCTGGAGGAGGTAAGTCGCGCCTTCGGAGTGCCGCGCCCGCTGCTGTCCGACCTGGAGCGGGCGACCTTTTCCAACGTCAACGCGGCCGAGCGGTTCTTCTGGCGCAACACCATGGTGCCGGAGATGACCTTTCTCGCCGAGCAGGTCACACGCAAGCTGTTCCCGCTGCTGGGCTACGAGGGACTGGAGCTGGAGTTCGACCTGTCGTCCATCGAGGCCCTGGCCGAGGATGAGAATGCGCGCGCCAGCCGCGAGGCGCAAATGCTGGACCGGGGCGTTCTCACGATCAACGAGGTTCGCCGCTCCCGCGGCCTGCCGGACGTCCCCTGGGGCGAAACCTGGGGCAGGGCCAAGGGATAGGGTGGCAATGGCAGGGATGGTCACATGGCCCACATGGCCCACACGGCCCACACGGAATGAAGCGTGAAGCGGGGCGGCTAGCGGTTCCTGAGCCGTGGGTCAAGAACGTCGCGGAGGGCGTCGCCCAGCATGTTGACGGCCAGTACCGCGATGCTGATGGCTGCTCCCGGCGCCAGGGCCAGCCAGGGCGCGTTCTCCAGGTAGCGGCGGCCCTCCAGCGCCAGCATGCCGCCCCACGACGGCGTTGGCGGCGGAGTGCCGAGGCCCAGGTAGCTCAGAGCCGCTTCGATCACTATGGCGTTGCCCACCCAGATGGATGCGATGACAATGATCGGCGCAACCACGTTGGGCAGGATGTGCCGGAACACGATGCGCCCGCTTCCGGCCCCGATGGAGCGGGCGGCCTCGATGTAAATGTTCTCCTTGATGGCCAGCACAGTGCCCCGCACCACGCGGGACGTACCGGGCGCAATCACAATGGCAATCACCAGGATAATGTTGAAGAGTCCCGGCTGCAGCATGGTGATGACCGCCAGGGCAAGCACAATCGCCGGTATGGCCATCAGGGTGTCAACCACCCGTTGCAGCACCTGGTCGACCTTGCCAACGAAGTAACCGGACACCAGCCCGACTACCGTGCCGAACAGCGTACCCAGAGCAACCGCGCCGAGGCCCACGACCAGCGATATGCGAGAGCCATAAATGATCCGGCTGAACACATCCCGGCCGATGGCGTCGGTTCCCAGCGGGAAGGACGCACTCGGCCCCACCAGCCGGACAGGCAGGCCGTCTGTATCCAGGTTGGATGCGTAGGGATCGTACGGAGAGACCACCGGCGCGAAAACCGCCGCCAGGACGATAACCAATACGATGATGGCTCCCGCGGCGCCCATCGGCTTGGAGATGGCGAACCGTTTCAGGGTCACCGCATGGTGCTTGATCCTGACGAAAACCGCCTCCAACGGGCTGGAGGGCGCGGTGGTCAGCTGGCCGGGGTCCGTGTCTCTAGCCATAACGTATCCGTGGGTCGAACCACGCGTAGGATATGTCGACCAGTAGATTCATGAGCACCATGATCCCGCCGAAGAAGATGACGGCGCCCTGCACCAGGGTGTAGTCACGGAAGATGACCGCATCCAGGGTCATGTTGCCCACGCCCGGCAGCAGGAAGATGGTCTCGATGATGACGGTGCCGCCCAGAAGGATGGAGAACTGCTGTCCCACCAGGGTTACTACCGGGATAAAGGAGTTCTTGAGCGCGTGGCCCATGATGACCCGCTGCTCGGACAACCCCTTGGACCACGCCGTACGGATGTAATCCTCGCGCAGCACCTCCAGCATGGAGGAACGGGTCATTCGCATGATAATGGCTGAGAACCGGAACCCGATAATCAGTGCAGGGATGCCCAACTGCTGGAAGACCTTGACCGGGTCCACCCAGATTTCCTCGAAGCCACGCGGCGGTAGCCAATGGAACCAGAGGGACAGGATCAGGATGGCCACCACACCGGTCCAGAAGTCCGGCAGTGACAGGCCTAGTATGGAGAACATCCTGCCGCCGTAGTCAGCTAACGTGTCCTGGCGAATGGCAGATACAATTCCGATGGGAATAGCTATCACCAGGGCGACGATCAGCGACATTATGGCCAGGTGCAGGGTCAGCCACACCCGGTCGCCCAGCTCATCCTTGACCGGACGGCCGCTGAGCAGCGAGTCGCCCAGGTCTCCTCGAAGCAGCCCCCCCATGGTATCCCCGTACTGGACCAGGAAGGGCCGGTCGATTCCCAGCTCCTGTCTCGCCCTTTCGTACGACTCCTCGGTCATGGTGGCGTCCTGGGCGAGGCGCATCATCACCACGTCACCCGGGAACAGCCGGACCATGGAGAAGACCATCAGGTGAACGAGCCACATCACCAGGATGGCCAGTAGAACTCTTCGCAGGATGTAATACCGCATATGAGTAAGGGACCTGAACTGTCAGAGTTGAGAGGGTCCCAGGCTGCGGGTCAAATGCTGCAGCCACCAAGAGGGCCGGAGTGCATGCTTGCCAGGCGTCCTGGGCCTACCAGGATTTGACAGGACTTACCAAGGCACTGTGCACGCACGGCCCGACACCCCTTGGAAAGGGATATCCGGCCGTGCGTTTGTCTGCTATTGCAGTTGCCGCTGCTACTCGGCGAACTTGTCGTAGGAGCGCTCCGGAGCGCCGTCGGTCAGCCAGGCCGACTTGACCTCGTAGGAGCAGTAACCGGTGAACCAGCAGTAGGGGTTGTCGCCCGCGTGCATGTACGACTGGGTAATGCGGTAGTGCGGCGGGACGATGGTGGTCAGGCGGTATACCTGATCGGTCAGGTAGTCCCACAGCTCGCTCTGTATCTCCAGCTGACGCGCCTCGTCCGCTCCAATCCACTCATCCAGCAATGTATCTATGTTGTCGTCCTGAATGTGCGGGCAGTTCACGCTGGAACTGGAGTGATAGGGCAGGTACAGCCAGTCGTAGGCCGTGGGGCCGGAACCGTAGGGGCTCAGGCCGATCAGGGAGTCGTTCATCGGCTCTCCGCACTTGGTCTTGGACCACCACGTTGCATATTCGCTCTGCTTGATGGTCACGTCCAGCCCGATGTCTTCCCACATCCTCTCCAGCAGTACGGCCGTGTCGCCGAAGGTAAACCCGGAGAGTTCGCCCCATTCGATTTCAACCTTGAATCCGTCGTCGTATCCGGCGTCAGCCAGCATCTGCATGGCCCTTTCCGGATTGTACTGGTACCACTCGCCCAGGTTTTCCACGTTGTAGTCAGCGATATCGGTGAACCCGCCCACGGCCCAGGGAATCGGTCCGTAGGGGGTGGCGTCGCCGGCGTTGATGACGTTGGCGATCACGTCGCGGTTGATGGCCATTGACATGGCGCGTCGCACGTTGACGTCGTCGAAGGGCTCCTTATCCAGGTTCAGGAATACGCCGTGGTCACCCCAGCCGAAGGAGGGAATCCGGTAAAGCTGCGAGTCAGGCACTGACTCAAGAACCTGGTCCAAGATATCGAAAGAACTGATGCGCAGAAGGTCGATCTGTTCGGCGCGGTACAGGGCAACCTGGGTTGCCGGGTCGCGGGTGAATACGTAGCGGACAGCGTCCAGGAAAGGCAGCTGCTCGCCCATCAGTTCCAGGTGATAGTCGTCGGTGGCGGTGAACAGCATGCCCTCACCGGCGGAGAACTCCTTCAGCAGGAAGGCTCCGGTGCCACCCGGGTTTTCGTGCAGTCCGCCCTCCATCTCGTGGGCTTCCCGGGCCACGACCGGCGGTGTCGAGCCATTGGTGTACAAGGGCGGGAAGTTGGCCAGCGCCTGCTTGAGGTGGAAGCGGGCGGTGTCGTCATCTATGACTT
>CBDHDY010000028.1:0-28347 GCA_965261885.1 Dehalococcoidia bacterium | reverse complement strand
GTTGATAGGGAGAAAAAGCATCAGGCCGCGACAACCGAAGCCGTTTCGGGCGACCCCTCCCTTCAGCAGCCACGGGTTATAGATGGCAACCGGTTGATCACTGGTGAGAAATCCCTCCCGCTTGGATATCAGGTACCTCATTTCGAGGTCTCGGACAGCGTCGCATCCATCCCCTATCTGTCTCCAGGTCAGCAGTTCGGCATCCGGAAAAACAGAGGACACGACTTCTTCAGACAGTCCACAACCCTTGTGGGAGGCAAGAACAGACAACATACCTTCTCTCACTTCGCCGATTGTCTGCACGAACGCGGGAGTCCTTAGAATCTGAAGCGCTGCATACTGTTTGAGAAAGAGGACATCGCCGGAGGTGAGTTGGATGTGCTGGGATATGTTTTGCATCAGGCGCGAAGCTATGCCCTCGATCAAAGAAAGGTGTTTCTCTGCCTCGCGTAACCGATAATAGTCGGGTCTAGAGGACTGACCCTTGATCTTGGCCCTTTCCACAAACCGGAAGCCGTGATTCATTAGGATGACCGATACTTGCTCCCCCGCCCCGAACCGTCTCAAATAGAACTGCGGCACATAATGATGATTAGGCACGGTCCCCACCTCCCCATCGGCAATCGACTAGAACACGCAAAGGAATGCCTGACGTTGCTGTCCATTAACCTAGCACTGCCGCTGGATCAGCGTCTACGGGCAACTGTCACTGATAGTAAACTGTGCGGCAGCTAAGGCCCTCTGGGTATTGTTCCGGGTTTTCACTGGGTGTCAGGCCATCAGTTGGGGAGCGGCGACGTGATGTATTGGCGGTCTTCGGCGTAGATCTGGACGCGATGGTTCCCCCTCCGGCAGGGTAGCCGCGAATTGCTCCCAGCCCTGCAGGACATTTACCGCTCCGCCTCGCAACGGGCCGTCGAGCTCCACGTTGGACCGGCGGAGCCGTCTGACACCCCAGCGCTGGAGCACTCAGCGGAACAGGCACGAGCCGCCGCTGCGGCTCCCGGCAGGCTAGTACTTCAACGGAGAGTTTGAGGCGGCGGTCATGGCCTGACGATACACCGCGAGGCGCGCGACTACTCTCGTGGGAGCATCGCGCCGAACCTCCCATCGTGCATCCCAGAACATTCCTGTATTGAACTGTCTCTGCAATTACGCTGTACTGCGCCGGTTATGGCGAGGTGGCTCCGGGCGGAATCAGGGTGTAGCCGTTGGGAGACTGCCTGCCATTCAGTATGTCCTTCATCAGGGGCGAGTTCGGTGAGAGGGATATTTCCGAGACGCTGTACGGGCTCAGGGAGATTTCCTTCAGCCCGTGCAACAGGCTAAGAGTGTCCTTGGCGATGGCGATCTGGGTGTTGTTGGTATCGAGGCGAATTTCCACGACTTCCAGCGCTGGGTTGCTCTCGAACAGGTTGGAATGGAGCCGGAACCATCGGGGAGCGGTCTCGGAGTAGTCGTCGCCTCGAATTACCAGCGTTTTCAGGTTGGGCAGGTCCCGCAGGTGGCTGGCCTGTGGGGTGAAGATCCAACCTATGGTATTTATAGTCAGTAGTTCCAGGGTGGGGACATGGTCCAGCGGCGGGAGTGTTGGCCGTCGTTGCTGGTTTGAGCTGTTGACTGGCCAGTTTATCTGGAGGGCTTCGAGACGGGGCACTCCGTCGAACGCGCCAGGCTCGATTGTGGAGTGGCTGTCTTCGTTGCCCTGCATGGAGACAGTCAGAGTCTTCAGGTTGTCCAGGCCGTGGAACGTGCCGGCGGGCAGGGTCTCAGCCCCCATCACTTCGATGCTTAAGCCCTGCAGGTTGACCAGCCCGGTAAAGTCTCCCGGTTGCGGCGGAGTCTCGAAGCCTATCGTCATCCTTTCTGTGATGCGGAAGAGTTCCGGCTCGGTTATCGCTTGGCAGGATGGTATTTTGAGCATACTCAACAGCCTGTTCTGTATTGTCGGGCTCCGGCCGCAGATGCCGGGCCCGGCTGGTGTCGGCGGAGGAACTGGCGTGGCGACTGCTGAGGCTATAGGTCTTGGCGTCCCCGTGGGTGTTCTGGTCAAGGCCGGCCTGGGCGTCGCCGCCGGTTGCTCCGTGGCTTGGGACGCGGACTTACTCGGTGTCAGCGCCGGTGTGTCGGTGGAGAGGCTGCTCAGGTCCTGCTGCAGCCGGTCGGTTTTCTGGGTCAACGCGTCCAGCTTCTGATCCAGCTTGGTGAGGGATGCCCGGTTGGCCTCGTTCTGGAGCAGGAGTGCGATTGCTGCTCCAACCGCGATGACTATGCATCCCAGCAAGGCGGACGTCATGAGGATTCGTCGCCATGGTGGACCGGAGTTGTTTAAATGCGACATATCAGGCTCTGCTCAAATTCCCTTGGCATACTGGTCGGGGACGCGGGTGTTGGCGTGATTGTATAGTCGCGCCTGCCCATTATCCGGCCAGTTAGTTCAACCCGTCGCTCGAGAGGAGGAAGCGTCGAGGATTTCACCAAGTAGCTGAAATAAGGAAAATCCGGAGGGGTCAGCGGGTAATTTTGCACAAATTGACCGCCACTGTCACGGTTGTAGTTACCAATATTGCGAGCAATTCCTAGCTCCGCTCCAGCCTGCTTTGTCTGTCTGACCGCGGTGCAAGTCGGCCCCGGCGCTCGACTGCCTGCTGATGCGAAAGGGCGCTGGTGCCGCCAACGCCCTTGTCCGCATGTTCCTGCTTCGCTGACGGTGGGCCTACGGCCCAGCGGTCTCGCTTTTCCTATCCCGGCGGGGTTGTTGCGGACGGGGTGGCATCAATACAGACCGTGTAGTGGTCGGTCATCCTAGAATTCAACAACCCAGCTACCAGACTGGCGTGGCTCGACAGCGAGGCGGTGAGTGGGTGAACCGGCAAGAATAGTCGGGACGAAAAGCAGCACTGCACTAGTACTGGACCAAATCAGGATTGGCAGGGATAGAGGCGGTGGAGTTTGCGTCTGGCGTCTTGGGCAGTGAACCGCCAGTTAATAGTGGTCCCTGCCGCGTTCCGCTCTGACACGCAGGCTCTGACGGCGTTTTCCAGGCTGTCCTCGTCGGCGTTGCGTCCGCGCAGGCAGGCCCGGGCCAGCACGCTGAACTCGATCTCCGCCATATTCAGCCAGCTTCCGTGCTTGGGAGTGTGGTGGAACTCCAGCCGCTTGGCAATGCGCCGAGCCTCGGCCGCCGGAAAGGTCTCGTAAAGCGAGGCCATCCGATGGGTGTTCAGATTGTCGAGAACCATCCGAATCACCGGGACATCGGGGTAGGCCTCATCCACCAGCCACCGCATTTGGTGAGCGAAGTCCGGCATGGTGCGTTGCCGGGTTATCGCCACGTGGCGCCAGCCCCGGCGAGGCTCACAAGTGAGGAACAGGTTGCGCGTCCCTGCCCGCTCGTATTCGTAGTCCTCACGCCTCGGCCTCCCAGGCTTTGCCGGAAGCGGTTCCCTGATGTCGGCCAGCAACTGGGTTGAGGTCTCGTCAAAACAGACCACTGGCCTCTGGGGATCGTAGGGCTCGGCGTAGAGGTCCAGGACGTCCTCCATGGCCGCCACGAACTCTCCACCTACCTTGGGGATGCACCATTGTTTCTTGAGCCACGGCTTGAGCATGTTTTTTTCAGCCGCAGGCGCACCGTCTCGGGAGACAAAGACTCCACCAATCCCAACTCCACCACCTTGCCCGCCAGGGCCCGCATGGTCCAGTGGTCATGGCCATCGGGCACCGGGCTGCAGGCCAAGGCTATCAGGTGGGCCTCCACCCTTTCATCTACCTTTCTGGGCCGGTTGACCTGGTTATGGTGCCTCAGCACCTCATCCAGTCCCTCCTCGGCATACCGCCGCTTGGTGCGGAACACGGTCCGCTCCGACACGTCCAGTGCCGCCGCCACCTGGGGGGCGGGCCAGCCTTCATCTATCTTGAGCAGGATCCGTGCCCGGGTGATGGCCTGGGCAGAACTCCTGCCAGCCCTGATCACCTTCCTGAGCCGTCCCTTTTCCTGTGTTGCCAGCCGGACTCCGTACTTCTCCTGCACCATGACCACCTCCCATCCCACAACCATTCGTCTGCCCCCAAGGTAACATCTCATTGGGATCATGAATTAACTGACAATACCAGTTTGGCCGAATACTAGTTGACGCCAAACAGCGGGCGCCGGGATTGCCCCTGACCACGCTCAGCGGGCCCCTCACGCCCCTCACATCGTTATGTCAGCATGGCACCGGAGGTCCCGGCGTTGCCATTCACCCCAGTTACATACATTGCACCTCTCCCGTTTCCGGGAGCGACACTCCCCTGAGAGCGGAGGATCCTCAGGCAACGGCAACGGCCTGCTCTGGCAACCGGGGCTTGAACACGCTCGGGAAGACCGCACGTACACTCAATAACACCAGGCCGGTCAGGACCACGCTGAGCATGGTGATGGCCCGGTCGAGCAATACCATCGCAGCAGCCCCCGGGAGAGTCACGGAAGATATACGCACCGCCAACCCGGCCATCCCTGCCTCCACCGCCCCGATGCCGCCCGGCGTTGGGAAGAGAGACAGGAGCGAACCCCCGAGGGAGAGCACTGCCGCCGCAAACAGCCCAACATCCAGTCCCAGGGCCTGACACACCAGATACAGGCGACCGACCTCCGCAGACCAGGCGAGCACGCCAAGCAGGGCGGTCAATGGAAAACGACGGCGGCCCCCGGCAAAGCCGGAACGGAACCGCAGGAGAGTGGACAGGAGAAATTCAGAAAAGCCTCTGGCGGGCAGAAAACGCCGCACCATCCACCTCACCAGGGGCATCAGCACCAGCGCCATAGCAAGCACGAGAAGCAAGAACAGCGAGAGTCCTAGCGCGCCCGCTCCCACGTCCCACTGACCGGACAGCAGGAGCAGAAGCCCTGCCGAGAGCAGGAACAAGCTTACCAATAGCCCGTCCAGAAGACGCTCTGCAACTATGGTTCCCATCACCCAGGAAAAGGAGGCTCCCCATTCGCGCTGGCACAGATGGGCCCGGAAGGGATCCCCGAGCCTGATCCAGCCTACGGAGTTCACAAACCATCCCAGGAGGATCAGCTGCCCGCAGTAGAGGAAACCCGGAACGGGCACGGGAGAGCCGCCCATCAGCACACGCCAGCGTGCTCCCCGGAGGAAGTAGCTGGCATAGTGGACCAGGACGGCTGCGCCCAGAAGGACAGGATCGGCAGTAGCAATCAATCCCCAGGCCTCTCCCAAGTCCAAGGGAAACCCGAAGATTGCCACATACGTTCCTCCTGCAACCACCAGGAGCGGCAGAAGGAACTTCGGAGACAACAATATCGACAACGACCTTAAAGGCAGAGAGCAAATGCCTGGGAACCTCCAAAATCCAAACGAGGGGAGCCTGGATTGACCAGCAATCGAATCGCCAGGATTACAACCGGAGAGTCCGCGGTTCGATTCCACCCCCGCAGCCTCCCGAGCAATCGCACAGAAGACGCGGCTCAAACAGGGCCTGCTCTATTGTACGCGAATTTGAAAGGAAGAGACGCATTTGGAGGGAGGGTGAAGGAAAAAGCAACCGCCCAATTGTCGGGATTGGAACGCTGCACAAATCTGAATACCCATTCGAAGCAGCCAAGTAAGGTGAAATCAAGAGATCCTGAACCCCGGTGAAACCCGGGCGGTTCCAACCCCGCTCGTGAGGTAGGCGATACAGATAGTGATAGAGCCCCAACCTAAGCCATCCGATGGGATGACAGATCTACGCAGACGACTGAAGTGGCTGTTCGTAAAGAGATCGTGAGCGAGGCGGACATTCGAAACGCGCTACGGGAATGGTTGTCCGACAGGCACAAACACTGTTCACCCTTCGTTCTTGCTGAATGGTTAGGTTTTTTCAAAGGAAGGCACGGATTGGATCAGCTGTGTTAGATTCGCACTTCGAGGGATTTGCAATCAAGTCCAGCAGGGATAGTTTGTACCGCCTTCATCATCGGGTTGAGCATTGCAGTAAATTGCCGAACCAAGCAAACGTCATAGTTCGGTAAGCGTATCGCGGAAGTGGCCAAGGAGACTGTTTACCAATGGTAGGGAATTCCAGTGGCTGAAGATGACCGAACTCCCTTACAGGTCGACCCGGTTCGAACACCCAAGAGAAACAAAGCTGTGGACCTAATAAATGTCGTCAAATCTAGTTGATAATGGTAGATTGCAGTGGAGAATGAACGTGTATGGGGTGGGCATTTGACAGCAACGCATCGTCGGGGAAACCTTCCTGACTGGGTTTGGGAACGGCTGCAGCCTCTCCTCTTTGGAGAGGCCGGCAAGGTGGGGCGGACGGCACAGACAACCGCCGGCTTCTGAATGCGGATTCTGGATTGTGCGCACCGGTGCGCCCTAGCGAGACCTGCCGACCGATTGCGGGGATTGAAGGAACACCCACCTCCGCTTCTGTCGCTGGCGGGACCGGGGGGTCTGGGCCCGCCTCTTTAACAGCGTGACCGATGACTCTGACTCAAAGTGGTTGATGGTTGACGCCAGCTACATCAAGTTGCATTTCCATACGGCAGGCGCACGTGGGAGCAACCAGGCCATTGCCCGCACCAAGGGGGCTGAACAGAAAAATACATCTGGCCGTTGATACCCACGGAATGTCGGTTCGGCTGGCTCTGACCGATGGCACGGTGGCGGAATGCACCCGGACCGAGTCGCTAACGGCGGCCCGGGGCTCCGGGACCGACGCCAGCGTGGCCGGGGCCATCGCGCAGGGAATGGAGCCGGTGATACCTCCGAGGAGCCACAGAAAATATCCCCGACATTGCGACCGGAACCTGTATCGGCTGCGTCATTTCGTGAAAAATGCATTCCTGAACCTCGAAGAATGGAGAAGCGTGGCAACTCGCTATTCCAAAAGAAACGCCTCATTCCTCGCCATTTGCCAGATCAGAGCACGGGTACTCTGGACCAGGTTTTTTTGACTACACTACACAACCGGTTGCTGGATGCCCTGGATCTCAGACCAAGGCGGAAACCCAGGTCGTAAGGGCCTCGGAGAACGCGCAGTACGTGCCCAAGGGGCCGATGGGGCAAGAGAAAAGGCCGATCACGCCAGCGTGAGAGAGGGAATATGAACCGACATGAAACCGCCACGGAAAAACTTGAACGCCAGCAGAGGGCGGTCGCAGACCTGTGGCTGGAACAGGAATCGGACGAGGAGACCCAGAAAGCAGTGATCGAGGAGGCAGCCCGCAGGGCCACCAAGGACAGCTGGCCCGAGATGCCAGGGGATGAACGCAAGCGCGTGGTGGAGGCCGTCGTGGACTTCGAGGGGCTCGCCTACCAATGGGCGATCTTCAGGCGCGGGTGGTCGACCAGCCCGAGCGCGGAAAGAATCCCGGTGGACCCGGAAATCGCAGGTCCCGGGATCCTGGTCAGGGCGTACGCAACAGCCGAAGCAGACACCGTCAGGATGAGGAGTCAGGCCGGGGGACAACCCACCGACGCCGGACAGCAGCCCAGCCTGGAGGATAGACTCCGCCGCTATCTGCACCCCGGCGAGTAAGAAAAACGGCACGGATTCGCCCACAGCCACCAGTACAAACCGGGTGCTGGAAGACCCCAGAACGACTCAGATCCAAGGGCGTGCCAAGGCTGAGCCTCCCACCCAACTGTCAATGGCTGCCGGCTAGCGCCCCCAACTGACCAGCATGACAGATTCTTAATTCAATTAAGCGAACAAAGTCGCTGGACAACAACAGAGGTCTGGTGCACCAGAGCTCTGAAATCCGAATTCCTTAAGACGCCCATGGCTCAGTGTATGTATTTTTTATGGGCATACAGCAATCTGCGGCATTATTCACGGACCCGCTGCCTTCCCAGATTCTGCTCCCAGCGAGGATATCTTCCACCTGACAGGGCTTCCGGACCGATGAAAACTCGAGAGGCTCGGCATAGTTCCGAGCCTCTCCAAACCTAAGGCAGTCTGTCTTCAGTCAGGCAAACTGTTTCCAAATGGCATTAGCTTCGCCTAATAGACCCTAGTGGACGCCCCAAGCATGTTTTGTCCGCCAAATTTGGCGACCAACGTTGTCAAAATGTCGGCACTTGAGGGTCTTATGAGAAGGTACAGATACGAAGACAAAGAAAAGTGCCGAGGGACAGACTCGAACTGTCGACACCGGCATTTTCAGTGCCGTGCTCTACCACCTGAGCTACCTCGGCAGGGGACTACTATTATCGAATCCGCCACCAACGCTGTCAAGGCGAAGGAGCACACGCCTCCGCAGTCGAGCGGGCCCACACGTTGGGCAGGCTCGCCTCACAACGCCGACAACCTCCTGACCTGAAGCTCAGGGAATCGGGCGTTCCAAGAAACGAGATTGAAAACGCCGCAACCACTGACGATAGGCCGCTCCCACGAGCTCGGAATTCCGGCTGGCAACTTTCTTTCCAAGTCTTTTGTCCTCCTGTCCAAGTCAGCTGGCGTTAAAGAATCAACAGCGATTAGGACGACATAGTACGAAATCCTGTCCGCGCGGCCGGCTGCCCATTCATACAGAAAGGAATCTCGGTATTTGTAGACTAGCTCAGTATCAATGCGTTCGTTCAGAAAATCTTCGACGACAGACTGTGCTGCCGGCTGTGGAATGGCTGGGTCCTGTGGATCTTTCAACTCGATAAACAAATATCGATCCGGATATTCCACAATGAAATCCACGGCCTTCAGGAAGCCCGCCCCGTGCGTTACAGCATCATCGAACTTGCGTGCCGTTTCTGCGTTGTTGATGGTGATTTGCAGGTCTCTTTCCTGGAAAACCCATGTCATACCAGGCCTGCCAGATTGCGCTTGATCTCCCTGTCATAGATGCTGTCGAACGCTTCCATGATGGCGTTGGGATGGATTTCTATGAACTTGTCAGTGGTATGACAAGAAATCTGTCCCTCTTCGTGAAAGAGGGAATGAAAGGCCACATTGTCATTCTCATTGGCCTGCAGGTCCAGTTCACGGAGAATCACATAGTCGTGCGTCGCCAGGAACACCTGCACCCCCAGCCGCTGCAACTCCAGCAGCACCTCAATCACCACCCGGTATAGCTTCGGGTTCAGGTTCGTCTCCGGCTCATCCCAGAACAACACCGCCCCAGGCTTGAGACTCCCGTTCCGAATCAGCAGCCAAAGCAATCCCAGCTTCTGCAACCCTTCCGCCAGCAGCGTGAACTCGATCTCCCCCTGCTCGCCAATCAGGAAAAACTCCTCCCCGTGAATCGCCACCTTCCCGCCAAGCTCGGCCTCTAACCGCTCCAAAACATCTGCAGGGACAAACTCCGCAGGGTTGCGCAACGCTGGCAGATAAGCACTGTCCAGGATGTCTTGGTAGGTTTCCTCGAAATGAACCTCGCGAGCGGCGTACAGCGATCTGAAACCTGGAGCGTTGGCAAGCATATCCTTGGCAGGGATGTAGACTCCCTTCAGTGGTGTATTCGGCCAGTTTTCCGAGACCTGGGCTAGCACAGGACCCAAGGAAGCGTTCGTCTTGGGAATTACGTCTTTCAGAAAAGATTCGCCACGAAACACCCGCAAGGTAGCCGCTTCGCCATTACTCTCGCGCCTAACTAGTCGATGAGGAGACCATCCGCTAGGGAGAAAAACCTTTTGCAATTTGACGAAGAAGCGTTCTGGCAAATCTATTGAAACGCCACACGCCGCATAACACACCTTCATCAGGTGCGTCTTCCCCGTCCCGTTAGCCCCCACCAGCACGTTGATCCCCGGCGACGGCTCCAGGTCCAGGCTCTCGAAGACCGTAAAGTTTTCCAGCTTCACTCGCGTGATCGTCATTCGCTATTCCCCATCCGGATGATGCTCTGATCCCCAGTATAACCAAAAGGGGCCGGTCCCCATTCGCCCAGGACCGGCCCTCCTTGGGACACCCGCTATGTCTTCGCCTTGATCGGGATGTTATCTAACCGGATTAAGGCAACTCCGTACGAAGTCTCCCCATCATCCCGTTCATCCCGTCCATCGATGTAGCCTACCCCAGCGGCTTCTCCTCAACGTTGAAGTGGGGCATCACTTCCTCGCCGAACCGCTGCAGTTGCTCCAGCATCACCTCCAGCGGCGCCCCCATCCGGTTGCAGCCCACGTGCATGTGCTCCAGGCCGGGGTACCGCTCCTGGATGGCCATGATCTTCTCGGTGACCTGCTCGGCGGTGCCCACCAGCCAGGCCTGCTGGTTGACGATGTCCTCCATGGTCGGCAGGCCCGCCCCTCGCGCCCTCCGCGGGTCGCCCAGCGCCTCGATCTGCGACTCCGAAAGCGCCCGGAAGAAGCCCAGCGGTGCAAACATCTTCATGTCCTCTTCCAGGTACTTGCGGCCCTGCTCAATGGCGTCCTGTTCCGAGTCGGCAATGAACGTCGGCAGGCCGATGACCAGCCGGCCGCCGGGCTCCACGTTGTGCCCGTGGCGGTTCACCGTCTCGGTCCAGCGCATGATGACGTCGTCGTTGGCCCCGCCGGTTACCGCGCCGCCGCCCATGATCCCCTGGATGTCGTGCTTGGCCATGAAGTCCATCGCCCGCTGGCTGCTCGAAACCATGGGCTGCCAGCACTCCACCGGCTGGTACTTGGGGCGCGGCACCAGGGTCAGATCTTTCAGCGTGTAACCGCGGTAAGGCACCTCGGGCGGCAGCTGGTAGTGCTTGCCCTGGTGGGAGAAGGAGTCCTCGTGGAACGCCTTCATGATGACCTCGACCTGCTCCTCGAAGATCTCCCGGTTCATATCGTTGTCGGAGTTGGTGCTGGGCACGCCGAAGGTGTCGACCTCCCGCGAGTGGTAGCCGCGCCCGACGCCGAAAATCACCCGCCCGTCAGTCAGGATGTCGGCGGTGGCGTAGTCCTCGGCGAGGCGCAGGGGGTGCCACATTGGGTTGATGTTGAACCCGCAGCCGAACTTGAGCTGCTTGGTCATCCTGGCCAGGTGCACGAACAGCATCAGCAGGTTGGGAATAACCTCGTTGCCCTCATGCTGGAAGTGGTGCTCTGCTCCCCAGAAGCTGTGATAGCCCAGCCGGTCCATCAGCTTCGCCATCTGCTCGCAGCGGTCGAAGATGGAGATGAGATGGTCGTTGTCGAATCGCCGATCGTTGAGCGGGGTGGCCTCCAGTCCCAGGTCTCCCAGGTCGACGTGGCCCGCGTAAAGGCTGCCAAAGTGTTTGATCATGCTAACCTCGCTGAAATCAGAGTACGTGGTAGAAATTGTATCTGCGGTGTTGGTGGGGTTGTCAAACCGTGGGTTACTCTGGTGAATAAGGAAAACAGAATGGAATGGTGAACCGGCTATGCCGCTTCTCGGGCCCTTGCGTGGCGCGGAGGACCAGACGTAATTGCTGCGCTGGCGCCGTTCCAGCAATCCCGGCCTCTGAAATGCAGGCACGGGAATGACTGACTGCTCGTCCGGCGAGGGCTCCCAGGAAACTCAACTGACTGTCTGAAAACATGACCAGCCGCAACGCGCTTTCCGGCCTTCGATTGCTCGCTATCCCAGCCAACCGTCGAGGGTCTCGCTGCCGGCACACTGCTCCAGCAGGGCGGCGAAGTGGCGGGCCTTGGCCAGGCTGTGGGCTGTGGACGCGTCGATGAGGCGGTCGAGGGCGTCGGCGGTCTCGATGGTGGGAGTGGCCACCTGGAGTAGCGGAATGTCTCGCTCCAAAGCCTCGGCCCTGACGTAGTTGGTGGCTTCGCCCGGTCCGGTAAGTAACAGGCAGCAGGTCTGCGGCAGCATGCTGGCCAGCTGAATGTCGGGACGCTGAGCTCGGGTGATGACGGCCTGGTTGGAGTAGCGGCCGTAGTAGGTAGGACCATTGTCCATGATGTTGCCGCCGATGAGGAAACGCTCAATGGTCGCATCGGCGTTCACGGGATCCTGCACCCATGAGGCCCCCAGGTGCTCCACGACCTGCGCCACGGTGGGTGCGAGCATAGTGCGGCTCTCGGGAATCACGACCACATCGACCTCCGCCGATGACTGCGCTCCGCCAGCGGCGACATCGTCCTGCCGGTATGAAGGCACGGCGTTGACCACCAGTGCGGCCAGCCGCCGGCCCCAGCGCACCGCAGCCGTGTCGATTGCCTTCGCCCAGTCCTGCCCCGGAGAGTAGGCATGGATTTCCAGCACCCGGGCGTCGATGGCGTTGACCAAGTCAATGGCGGATGAGCCATCGGCGGCCTCGACTATTACCGTGCCACCTGGCTCTGCCAGTGCCGCCACCGCACCCGCGCCCTCGTCGGCGCTGCCCGACAGCGGGAGAGGCGGCGGGCCTGCGGTAATGCCCAGCGATCCAGCCAGGACATCGGCCGCGAACCGGTGATCGGCATCGGCATCGCCGGTCGCCGAGAACGGCTTGTAGTATGCGTCCGAGCGGCCGGCCTCGTTCAGACGTGCCAGCAGCCCAGCGGCGAGGCTGGTCTTGCCGGAACGGGCGGGGCCGGTTATGAGGATGGTGGACATTTCAGGAAAATAATCCCTTTGCTATCTCTGCCCTAAACGCCGACGTCCAGGAACTCGATGTTGTTGGGGTCAAAGCCCTTGGGGAAGGTGGTGGTGCTGTCCCACTTGGCGAGGGTGAAATCGGAGCGGTGGAGGCTGGCCTGGTCGAAATTCGCGCCAGCCATGTTGGCGGCGATCCACATGGAGTCGCGGACCATGGCGCGGGTGAAGTCGGCACCGCTCATGCTGCACCGTGACAGGTCGGCGCCGTTCATGTTGGCAGAGATGAACAGGGCGTCAGTAAGGTCGGCGTTTCGCAGGTCGGCCTCGATCATGTTGGACTGGCTGAAATCGGTGCGCTTCAGGTTTGCTCCGATGAGAGAGACGCGATTCATCCGGCAATGACGGACGATGGCCCCCTCGAGGTTCGCAGTCTTGAGATCGGCCCAGAACAGGTTGACATTGGTCAGGTTGGCCCCGGTAAGGTCGGCACCGGACAGGGAGGCCCTTCCCAGGTCAGCCCTTTCCAAGGTTGCACCGGACAGGTTGACGCCTGGAAGCCCCGCATGTGTCAGGCGGGCGTCTGACAGATCTGCGCCTGAAAGGTCTGTGTTGTCCAACCTGACACGCTGCAGGTCGATGCCGCTCAGGTCCGCTCCACTTAAGTCCAGCGCGGCGCCGGAGTTCTCGGCGCGCCATTGAGCGACGGCCTCGGCACCCGCGCGAGCTACGGCCAAGTGCTGCGAGTCAGCCATGCTGGGCTCCGACGGGTGCAGGCGCAATCATTGTCAGCAGGCGGCGCGGGCTAAGCATCTTCGAGATCAAAGAGCTTTTCAGCAATGGCCATCTTGAGTTCGTTGACCTTTCCGAGGTCAGGGAAACCTCCGTCAGTTTTCCGATCGAAAATCACATCGCCGTCCAGGTAAACCTCGAGACGTCCCCGGTCGGAGGGCGTCATCTTGATGGCGATGTCGCCGGGGGCGTCGGACTTGAAGAACTCCATCGCCAGCCACGTGGCGACTGGGAAGTAGCCTCAAGCAACGCAGTAAACGATTTCCGCTTCAACCTTGCCGTGTTCGGAACCTGGCATCTCTTCACTCTCGCGTTGATTTTGGGGGTTTGCAGCGACGGTCTACGCCGCCGTTGCCAGATCGATTGCGTCCTGGATGTAGGAGTTGGTGGCCCTGATGAGCGCCGTCATTTCCGCTTCCGGCTCGCAGTTGCCGTCATAGAAGCAGTTGACATGCAGGAGCTCAGAACGGGCGCTGTACTCCCCGTGAAAGGCCACGAATTCCTGGCCGTCGTTTCTCATTCGCAGAAGAGAACGCCTTGCTTGCCCTGCTGACTGCGGCTCGTCTCCGGTGCGGGCCAGCACCATGGCGTCTGTAGACCGCTTGGTGGCGCCCCAAGCCTTCTCAGCTGCGTTGCGGAGCCTGCCCTGGTCCAGCATTTCGAGGGCGTCATCGTATAGTGTTTGCGCATCGGCAAAGAGTTCGCTTACCCGGTCAGTTGTCGTTGACATTGGTTGCTTCCTGGATTGTGACAGCTTCGCATCACAGGCAGAACTATCTGATCACCGCCGTACCGATGCCCACCGCCGTGCGATCGCCGTCCTGGTTCTCACAGACCAGGTTGACGATGACGTGGGTGCCGTCGCCTGATTCCTCCTGACCCGACACCTCGCCGGTGACGGTGACGGTGTCGCCGCCCTTGACGGGGCGCAGGAACTTCAGGTTGACGCTGCCGGTGTGGTTGAACACCTCCGGCCCGAAGAAACGGCGCAGGCTCTCGGCGGCAAAGGCCACCGACATGCGGCCCGAGGCGATGGGATAAGTGGTGCCGAGGCGCTGCTGGGCCAGCTCGGGGTTGTTGTGAATGTTCTGCCGGTCCAGGATGCCGCAATTCTCGAACTGGTTGATGGTGTCCTGGGTCACGCTCTTGGTGACTGATGGTATCTGCTGACCAGGCTTGATGCCCTCTATCCCTGCGGATGCCATTTTTTGCCCACCTCGTCGGGTTTCTTCATCTGATAGGTGCGGAGCTTCTCCAGCATACGCCCGTCCTCATCGATAGCGGTGGCCTCGATGACCATGTAGGGCTTGTCGCGGCGCAAGTACTTGTCGGCAATGCGTCCGGTGACTCGAATCTTCTTGCCCGGGATGGGCGGATTGAAGAATTCCACCTCGTTGCCCGCGTTGACCCCGCCCGTGTTGTCTTCGTAGACCATGGCGAAGGCGGTGGCGTCGTGCTTCACTGCCAGTGTCGGGAAGACTGCGTCCGGGTCGTTAATGGACTGCCGGAAGTTTTCCAGCATCTCCTCGGTCAGGGTGTATTCGTAGGAGCCCAGTTCCTCGCCGATTTCAATCTTGTCGTAATCGAATATTTTGACTTCCGGATCGGGCATATCCCGCTCCTCGGCGAACCGTCGGCCGGTTCAATTGCTGATTGGCTATACGATACTTATTTTGCCTTATCCAGTCAACGACCCGGTGTCCATTGGACGTCCAGCAGAGAGGCCAATGCTATAATTGAATTGTGAAACATAAGTGTGATTCAAAAGGGTGATACGCGAAAAATTCGAGCGGATGGAAAGGTGACGGCGAGCAATGGATCTGTATTTTGACCGCGGGGACCGGGACAATCCGGTGGGGCATGCCTTGGTGTATTTCAAGGTGAACACCGAGCCAGACAAGGTATACGCCAGCTACGTGGTGACCCTGCCCATCAAGTCTGATCTGACCAAGTTCCTGCCGCCCTTCCTGGCCACGCACCTGGGATCCCTGCCGTTGAATGACCTCTCGTCCTTCGCCATGCCGCCGGTGCCGGAGCCGGTGGATGGATTCGACGAACTGGAACGCCTCAGCCGGCAGCGGGGCGACGACCTGGTTTACGCGGGCAACATGTTCTCCTACGACCTGCCCAGGATGATGGAGTCGGTTACCGAGGCAGTATCCAGCTACGCCGAGCTGTATGCGGCTTCCGGCAAGAGCGCCACGGTTGTCGGAAACGAGGTCGTGGCCTCCGATGTCGAGGTACTGCCGAATGCCGGTGAAACAGAAAATGAGCTTGACTTGTCATTCAACGTCAATGAAGTGCTGTTCAGCTTCATGAGCGAGAGCGACAAGCTGAGCGAATTGTCACGCCTGCTGGGCCGCCTTCGTTTCGCCGTTGAAGGCGCCGACAGGGCCGCGGCGGATGAGGCGGGAGAGGAAATAGCAACGCTGGCCCGCCATCTGCCTGAGGAGTTCCAGGTGGCCAACCTGCTGGCCGTGGCGCAAGACACATCCGAGCGCAGTTCGCAGCTTGCCAAGCTGTACTTGGACCGCTGCTTCCGTCTCTCAGCCGGCGAGACCGGCCAAGCCGCCGAACTGGAAGCCCAGATCCGCCGCCTGCAGGGGGAGTAGGATTCAGCCCAATGATTCTGTTGGACATTCCGCAAGGTGCGATTACCATCGCCTCTGCCATTTTGGTGGCCTTCGTCGGCGCAATTTTGACGCTGACCATCTGGGCATTTCGGCTTCTGTATTCCATTCAGGGCCGCGTAACAGCCTTGGAAAGCAGACTGGAGCCTTTGGATTTACAACAACTGGCGACCACAAGGGTCAGGACGGATATAATCTGGGATGAGTTCAAGTTAGAGGGAATTCCAAATCTGCGTCGAGGGACGGGCCCTCCGGGGAACCCCATGCTGCAAGAACGGTGGGATGAGCTCCTTTTGAAGCTGGAACGGGACGAGTTACCAGACCACGAAGCTGAAGAGTTACTCGCCGCTCTCCTCAAACGTCGAGAGCAGGCAAAGCAGGAAGACGACGTAGTAACCAATATGCTTCTCGGACCGGGCATCATACTCACCAAATGGCAGATCAAGGAAAAGGAACTTCGGGAACAGAGTTAGGTGCCACTCTCTCGCCTGCGGCTAAGTAACTTCCGCAACCTGGTCGAAGTGGACCTGGAAATCCCGGCAGGCGTTTCGGTCTACTACGGCGACAACGCACAGGGCAAGACGGCGCTGGTCGAAGCGGTCTACATCCTCGCCATCGCCCGGTCGTTTCGCGCCGAAAATGAACGGGAACTGGTCAACTTCAGTGCAGCCAGGGACGGGGAGCTGGCGCTGGTCGAGGGGCTGGTGGAGGATGCCGGTGATCCCCCCGACAGGCAGAGGGTCATCGTAGGCTACCGTGTATCAGCGACCGATGCCAGGACCGGGCCGGGCTACCGGGTGAGCAAGGAAATCCGTGTCAACCGGATGCGGCGCACTGCGGGCGGGTTGGTGGGACTGGTCCATGCGGTGCTGTTCAGTGCTCTCGATATCGAACTGGTGCAGGGGCCTCCGTCAGCCCGCCGCCGCTTCCTGGACATCCTCATCTCCCAGGCCGATCCAAACTACCTCAACACGCTGCAGCGATACCAGCAGGTGCTGCGCCAGCGAAACCGGCTGCTACGTCTTCGGCGTGAGGGGCGGGCGGCACCCGACGAGATGGAGTTCTGGGACGGAGAGCTGGTGAAAGAGGGCGCGTGGCTGACATGGCGGCGACACGAAGTGATGGACCTCCTTTCGCCAGCATGTAACCGCCACCACTGCGACCTCAGTGGACTGGGTGAGGATCTGGAACTGAACTACCGGCCCAGTGTTCCATTGTCGTCTGATGTTGACGGAATGGCGGACAGCTACCGCGATGTATTGGAGTCAGTTTCTGCCCGGGAAACCGCCACAGCGGCCACCGCCGCCGGGCCACACCGTGACGAATTCGTCATCACGGTCAACGGTGTTGATATGGGGGCATTCGCCTCCCGCGGTCAGGCGCGTACTCTGGGGCTGGCCATGCGGCTGGCCGAAGCCGAGACTCTCTCGGCAGTGCGCGGCAAGGAACCACTGTTGTTGCTGGACGACGCCCTGTCGGAGATGGATGCAGGCCGCCGGAGCCGCGTACTGGAAAAGGCGTGCCAGTATCCGCAGGTGTTGATCACTACCACCGATCCCGAGCAGGTCTCCGGGTTCTTCGGTGCCGGAGCCTCCTACTTTTCGGTAAATGGCGGACAGGTTGTGCCGCTGGACGGACCACCCTCGCACTGAGCCTCCAATTGCGCCTTACCGATTGCCGGTCTTCCTGATTCCCCAATGGGAATTGCAGTGGTAGTATTTCCGCATGTCTCCATCCTGTCCCTGTGGTGAATCATGCCCGTCAGCCAGGAAGTCCTCGACGAGATTGCGCTCACCCGCACTGAATATGACCTGATCGTGGAGCGGCTGGGCCGGGAGCCCAACACGGTAGAGCTGGGAATGTTCGGGGCGCTGTGGAGTGAGCATTGCGGCTACAAGCACTCCCGGCCCCTGCTGGGGATGTTCAACCACACATCGCCCATGGTGCTGTCGGAGGCCGGGGCCGAGAACGCCGGGGCCGTGGACATCGGCGATGGACTGGCCGTGGTGTTCAAGGTGGAGTCCCACAATCATCCGTCAGCGGTGGAGCCCTTTCAGGGCGCGGCGACCGGCGTGGGCGGCATTGTGCGGGACATATTGGCCATGGGCGCCCGACCCATAGCGCTGCTGAACTCCCTCCGGTTCGGGCCGCTTGACGACCCGGACCACGGAGCGGTCAACCGTTACCTGTTCAGCGGCGTGGTGCGCGGTATCTCGTGGTACGGCAACTGCATCGGCGTGCCGGACGTGGGAGGGGAGATCTACTTCGATCCATCCTATTCCCAGAACCCCTTGGTCAACGCCATGTGCGTGGGCCTGATCAGCAAGGACCGTCTGGCCTCAGCTGCGGCGCGGGTGACGGGCAGTACGCTGCTGTTGGCCGGGGCGGACACCGGTCGAGACGGCATCCACGGCGCGTCGGGCCTGGCGTCGCGAACCTTCGAGGAGGAAGCGGAACTGCGGCCCACGGTGCAGGTGGGCAACCCGTTCCTCGAAAAAGTGCTGATCGAGGCCTGCCTGGAGGCGCTGGATACCGGCGCGGTGCTGGCTATTCAGGACCTCGGCGCTGCGGGGCTGACCAGCGCGTCCATTGAGTCGGCGGCGCGGGCTGGGCGCGGCATCCACCTCGACCTGGCGCAAGTGCATCGCCGCGAGACTGGCATGAACGCCTATGAGGTGATGTTGTCAGAGTCGCAGGAGCGGATGCTGCTAGTGGCCCTGCCCGAACGGGTGAGCGAGATCAAGGCCGTGTTCGACAGGTGGGACGTGGACTGCCGCGAGATCGGAAGGGTGATCGCAGAGCCGGATGCGAAAATATACGACGGCTCTGAGCGAGTGGCAGACCTGCCCATACAACCGCTTTCCGAGGCACCGGCATACCGGCTGGAAGGCAGGCCATCGTACGATGACGTGGTCCGTCGGGAGGTTTCGCTGGCCGGGTTGAAATTGCCGGAGTGCGGCCCTGCGGGAACGCTGCTGCGGCTGTTGGCTTCGCCCAACATTGCCAGCAAGCGCTCGGTGTATAGGCAATACGACCACCAGGTGCAGACCAACACCATGGTTGCGCCGGGTGCCGGTGACGCTGCAGTGCTCCGGGTCAAAGGTACCGGCAAGGCCATTGCGGTAGCCATCGATGGCAACGGAAGGCACTGCCTCCTTGATCCGTTCGTGGGCGGCCAGATAGCGGTGGCCGAGGTGTGCCGCAACATCAGCTGCACCGGAGCCCGTCCCCTGGCGCTGACCGACTGCCTGAACTTCGGCAACCCCCTGCGGCCCGACATCTACTATCAGCTCGAGGAATGCATCCGGGGGATGGCCCTGGCCAGCGAGACGCTGGACGCTCCGGTAGTCAGCGGTAACGTGAGCCTGTTCAACGAGACGCAGGGGCAGGCAGTCAACCCCACACCGGTGGTCGGGGCGCTGGGCCTGCTGGAGGACGCTGCCAAGGCGGTCGGAGCTGGCTTCCCGGGAGAGGGGCTGGCAGTGATGATGCTGGGCCCCGGCATCGGGACCGCTACTAACCAGGACCTCGCAGGTAGTGAGTACCTGACCGTGATGCACGGGCTTACCGCAGGCCAGCCGTACATCGACCTCGACTTGGAACTTCGAGTGCAGGAAACATGCCGCGAGGGAGTCAAGCAAAAGCTGGTCCTATCCGCCCACGACTGCTCCGACGGCGGCCTGGCGGTGGCGCTGGCCGAGTGCTGCATCCTGGGCGGCGTGGGCCTCCGGCTTCAGGGGGCACTGGACACGCTGCACCAGTGGGACACCTCGCTGTTCGGAGAAAAGCAGTCGCGCATCGTGGTGTCTGTACAACGGAAGCGGATGCATCTACTGGAAGACTTGGCCCACGCCATCGGGGCTCCCGTTTCACTGCTGGGGTTCACGTCCGGAGACTCCTTCCAGATTATCAGCCACGACGAGGACGGAGCCGAAACCGGAAACGGGGTGGACGTCCCGGTCTCGCGACTGACCGAGGTGTGGACCCAATCCCTGGAGGCGGCCAGTGGATAGCGCGCCGCTGCGCGTGATGTACCTGACCCCCTACTACCGCCCATACCTGGGAGGCATCGAGCGCGCCATCGAGGAGCTTTCCCACCAGATTCAGCAATCGCCCCAGGTGGAGGCCGTGGGAGTGCTGACCACCAAGTACTCCTTCCCTCGTGTTGCCCAACCCGACTGGCCTGACCGCGAAACGCTACCTGACGGCATACAGGTTTTCCGGCTGCCTGGCTTTCCCCGCTGGTCGCTGCCGGTGTACTCGGTGCCGCTAGTCTGGTTCTCACCCAGCCGAATACGCCGGTACCTGGAGGAGTTCCAGCCCAATGTTATCCACTTCGTCGGAGACGGCTGGTTCTGGGGGCACTATTGGGCGCGCATTCATTGGCGGGGGCGGGCGCGGTTTGTCTTCACCCCCTCGTTTCACACCCTGCCACTGGTGCGCTGGTGGCTGGCCCCAATCAACGCCGCTCTCTGCCGAACTATCGACGACATCGTGCCTCTGACCCAGCAGGAGGCCAGGGGCCTTCGACAGGCCTATCTTGCTCCGGGTGGCCGGCTGAGCATGATAGGCTGGGGTGCTCCGCCGCCGGATCCTGCAACAATCGAGGCTGTCCGTCTTGAGACTGGCCGGTCCCCGGACGTCGAGGAGAGCGGACACCAGCCAGCGGGGAACAGGGACGGCCAGCCGGCGTTGACCGTCCTGTGCGTGGGCCGGCTGGGACGGCACAAGGCTCAGCTGTGGTTGCTGGAGGTGTATCGTCAGGCGCGACAGCAGTTCAACAAGCCGGTGCGCCTGGTGCTGGTGGGTCGCGACGAGGGAGATGCCGACGCCATCTCACGGTTCATTGATGAAAATGGGCTCTACGACGAAGTGATCGTGACAGGCGAGGTATCCGACGAGGAATTGGCCCGCTGGTATGCCCGGGCCGACCTGTTCGCGCTGTTCTCCCACTATGAGGCCTTTGGCCTGGTTTACTTTGAGGCGATGGTTTACGGCGCACCGGTGCTGACCCACGACGTCGGATCCAACCGGGAGTTGCTGCACCGGGGGGCAGTGGTGACGCCGCGTTTCGACCGTCAGGCCGCCGCTGCCAACCTGTTGGAGTTGGTCAACGACGACAACGCCCGCCAGCAACTGGCCGCCGACGCCCGCGACTACGCGCTGGCCGAGTTCACCTGGCCCGCCGTAGCCGAGAAGTACCTGGCGCTGTACCGGGGCGGGAAGTAGGTCTCTGTCTGCGCCATTGGCTAAGCTAATAGGAACGGGAGTAAATTGCAGGGGTTGGGTACCGCGCTTATACTTTGAATCAACCTGATGGCGAAAATGTGAAGCCATGAAAAACATCACCGTGTCGGTCGACGAAGAGACCTACCGCGCGGCTAAAGAATGGGCCGCCAAACGAGGAACGTCAGTCTCCGCGCTGGTTCGGGAATACTTGAACAGCCTCCCACAGAGAGCTCCCGGTCCTCCCGGGAAAACTCTAAGTGAGGTAGTAGCGGACCTACGCGCCAGAGGGGTGAGACTGAGCGTATCCGACAACGTGAGCCGCGAGGAACTATACGACCGCGATGCGCTTCGTTGACACCAACATAGCCATGTACGCTGTAAGCACTGATCCAGAGGAAGCGGAAAAACAACACATCTCTGAAGCGCTGTTGGCACAAGAATCCGGCAACCTTGCCGTGTCTGTACAGGTGTTAGGAGAATTCTACACACAGTTGACACGGGCCTCTCGGCCATACCATCTGGGCCACCAAGAGGCTGTGGCGGCTATGGCAAGTTTGCCTCGCTACCACGTCCAACCCCTTGCGTTGGAAACATTTAGCCTGGCGATGCAGTACCGCGAGCGGTTCGGTCTCAACTACTGGGACTGCCTGATTCTGGCAGCGGCCAAGCAGAGCGGCTGCGACGCCGTGTATTCCGAGGACATGAGCGCAAGCCAGGACTACGACGGCATCCGGGTGATCAATCCCTTTGAAGCGGTTGGAGAACCAACGCCAGTTTAGAGAAGCACCACGATTTCCACGACCACAAACCCGAAATCCCCAGGAGGTCGCACATGACAAGCGCCATTTCGCGCGAGGAACTGGAAGCGGGAGCGCGGCGCATCCTGCTGTCGAACCTGCGACAGGGGGTGGCCGACTGGAACGGCAAGGAGTACAGCTTCGTCTGCCCGTCGCTGACCGGGTATCCCTTCCAGTGGTTCTGGGACTCCTGCTTCCACGCCATCGCCCTGCTGCACCTCGACCCGGAGCAGGCCAAGAAGGAGATGCGCTCGCTGATGAGCGGAGCGCAGCCCAGTGGTTTCATCCCTCACATCATCTTCTGGGAGATGGAGAAGCAGCCTGACTTTCTCAGCCGAAACATAGTGGGGATGACTGAACCGTACTTCAGCGCGACCATTCAGCCACCCATCATCGCCTACGCCGTCGCCCGCATATATCGCGAGACCGGGGATGAGGAGTTCCTGCAGGAGGCGCTACCCGTCCTCACCGCCTACTACCGCTACCTGCGCGAGGCCCGCGACCCTGACAACGACGGCCTGATCGCCGCCATTCAGCCGGAGGAGGCCGGCACCGACTGCTCACCCAAGTACGACGAGGTCCTCAGGCTGGAGGAGCTGAGCAACCGGGGCTTCATTACCGCCCTGCGCAAGGTGTACGCGGCCTACGAGCCCCTGCGCCACGACGACCACGCGGTGCTGGCCGCCGACATATTCCACGTCGAGGACGTGCTGGTCAACTCCATCTACTGCTTTTCCATGCGCGCGCTGGCTCGGCTCCACGTTGAAAATGCGGGGGAAGACTCGCCGGAGGCCGCCGAATTCAACCGCGAGGCCGACAGGACCCTGAACGCGCTGGTGGAGAAGTGTTGGGACGAGGAGGCCGGGGCGTTCTTCGACCTGTCGGGCGTGGACGAGAAGCCGCTGAAGACAGTGACCATCTCATCGCTGATGCCGCTGATCATGGCGGACCTGCCCCGGCCCATCGTAGAGCGGCTGGTGGAGGACTGGGTTCGCAAGCCGGAGCATTTCTGGACGCCCTACCCGCTGCCGTCGGTGCCGGCGTCGGACCCCAAGTTCATGCCCGGCAACCCCGGGGGCTTTATCTGGCGCGGCCCGTCGTGGATCAACACCAACTACTTCCTGTCCCACTCCCTGCGGGGCCACGGCTACCCGGAGCTGAGTGAGCCGCTGGTCGAGAAGAGCAAAGAGTGCATCGCCAAGTCGGGCTTCCGCGAGTACTACCACCCCTACACCGCCGAGGGCCTGGGCGCCCGCGACTTCGGCTGGTCAACGCTTATCCTGGACTTCTAGCCGGGCGGCTAAGTAAAGGTGCAATGAGGTAGGAAGAAATATCGGGCAGTACAGGATGCCCCTGACAAAGACTGCCGGAGCGAATTCGCTCCGGCAGTCTTTGTAGCCTCTCGTCCTCTGGTTCAGGTGTCGCCCGCAATGCCTCCTGCTAACGCTGGTATTCTTTCACAAGCTCCCAATATTGGGCGTTCTTAGGTTGTCCTTTGCGGAACTGCGTACGAGCCACCCTCACCGGTGTGTCGGTAACTGATCCGGCGTCTTTTTTCATGGTGACTACCATTGTGCCCCAGTTGGAACATTGCACTGATTGCGAATCTTCCCTATCAAGTCGCAGAAAAGCCACTTGATTCGCCGCCATCCTTGGCACCATACCTTCAGCCCTTTTCCATGTCAGCGCGTACTATTCGATATTATTCCCATGATATAGGGGCGCACAGCTGTGCGCCCCTACGTGTCGATTGGACAGAAGTCAGCTGCGCAGCAGGCGGCTGGTGAACGGACGACGGCGGACGTTTCTGGGCTGCGGCTCGTCAACGAATTCCTCGTCGGCGTCGTCTTGTGCGGGCGCGGGATCGCTGACGGCCTCGGTCACCGAAGTCTCGCTGCCGTTGACCAACGAAAGTTGCTCGACTGGGGGCAGTTCCTGGTCAGAAGCCGGTTGGTCCGAAGCAGGCTGCTCCGCTACCGCCTGCTCAGTCAAATGCTGCTCTGGCACAGGCGCCTCGCCGGATTCAGGTACTGTTGCCACTGATGCATCAACCGGAGGCGAGGAGTTGGCAGCGGGGCCCAGGCGGGCCGTCAGCATCCGCCCGACCAACTCGTTTTCGCGGACCAGGTTGAGAGTGTTACGCTGGCGTCGCCGGCCCGTGCCTTCTTCACGCCAGGTGTAAGTGGACCGCCGGAAGAAGCCGCCGTCGGACAGCCCGCGCAGTACCTTACCAACGTAGTCCCGAGCTGCGACATCGCCCCAGTGCCGGGCGATCTGGTCATTGCAGGCCGCCAGTCCCTGTTCGAGGGCGGTGCATACCTCGGCGATGAGGAAATTGTAGGCCACGTGACTGGTGCCGTGATGGTGCTCCAGGTGGTCGGCCATCACGAGGAGATCGGAAACACGCTCCGAATCCTGACCATCCTCGGGTTCGGGAGGCAGTGTGATGGAGGACATCGCTTCCCGCACCGCTGCAGCCAGTGCTTCGTCGTTGCCGAAAACGTCCTGCGTCTCCGGTTCGGCCTCCGCTTCTACAGGTGCGGGCCCAGCTTCCGGCCCAGAGACGGATACCTGATCCGAAGGCTGCTCGACAACAAACTCCGGCGCGGCGCCCACCTCCTCGTCAACGTCGAACCAGGGCACAGGTTCTTCGTCCTCTGTGTCCTGGAGAGGTTCAGCCCCGGTGCATTCCGATTCCTCGACATCGGACAGGTCGAAGTCGGTCGCCGCGGTCTCTTCAAGAGAGTCGGCGAACTCCGGCACCAAATCCTCCAACTCAGCGTCCGGGTCGGCGTCAATGGCCTCAACGTCGTCTGTGGTTCCCTCGGCGCCATCGTCGCGCTGTGCGCCGTGGCGACGACGACCGCCGCGACGGCGGCCGGGTCTGGCCGCTACGCCCGAGGGGACCTCCTCGGTGGTGCCTTCCGGCACTTCCTCTTCGGCCATTATGGCCCAGTCCACCAAGCCAGAATGAATCAGCTTGATGTTGCCATCCTCGGCGGCGCGGGCCATCAGTTTCTTGAAGCCGGAGAATCCCAGCTTCTTTTCGTCGAAGCTGGGATAACGGCGCATCATGCGCTGCTTGATGGAGGTGAGCAGCGGCTGGCCCCCCGCAGCGCGTTCGTCTCGGATGATCTCCTCGATGGCGCGGACGACCTCGGCCAGCTCCGGCACTTCGGGCGTGGTGTCGCGTGGCACCGTGTGCTGGGGCAGCACGGCAGGCTGAGGCGCGATCGGGTCGACGTCCTTGTCGTACAGCAACAGCGAGTCGACCTGGTCGGCAAAGCGTCGTGATGTGCTCCAGGACACTCCGATGACGACCACCCGTTTGCCCATGGAGCGCAGCGAATTGACCACGTGCAGGAAGTCCGAGTCGCCCGACACCAGCACGAAGGTGCCTATGTTGGGATAGGAATGGGCGCACTCGATACAGTCGGCGGTCATCTTGACGTCGACACTGTTCTTGACGCGATAGGTGCGCATACCGTTGGCGGTAGAAGCCTGGGTGGACGGCACGCGGGTGGGAACGAATACCGGCTCGATGCCTGCAGCATAGAGAGAGGGCGGGTCGTAGATGAACTGGCTGGCCCCTCGCATCTCGGGTGCGCGAGTCACCCAGTCGGCGTAGGCCTTGGCGACCACCACGCGGCCCTGGTTGGAGACTTCCTCTTTGAGGGAGGATAGGTTGGGGGTCCGGTTGCCTGCGGCCAGGCTGATCTTGAAATTTTCCCAATCTATGAAAAGGGCGACGTCGCCGCCGCGAATTATTGGTTCAACCATGCGTTTGATACTTCCGGCCTGGATGTTTCCGGCCTCGGATGTTCCGGCCTGCGAGCCGGCAGGGAGGGTTTGAGTGGCAAGTCCTCCCGATTACAGGGTACACCATCATCAGTTTAAGGACTGGTGGAATGGGCGTCAAGGAACGGGGAGTTTCTGGTCGGGCGCGAATGGCGAGTGGGGGCTGGAGTGGGACAGGGATGGAGAGGCGGGAACTGTAGTGGATGATTCGAAACCTAAGATTGTCTCCCTAAATCCCTCATTCTCTCTGGATTTGGAGATCCAGCGGCCTTGCCGGGAGTTGGTGCGAAATCGCGGGGTCATTGCCCGCGAATGGGAAATTTGGGAGGGAGATCTTCCCGATCGTTCCCAGATTTTCCCATCTCTTCCCATTTGGCGTGGCTGGCAGCTTTGGAATTTGCCGAGATGGGCGAAAAAAATCGATCCAATTTTGTCCCGCTGGGGTTGTGGGGCCTTCCTGGCAGGGTGAGGGAGGGGGCCGAGATGGCGTCTAGAAGGGTAGATCGTCATCCTGGTAGCGGCTTGCGTAGGCCAAATGATCATCAAGGTACAGACAGGCAGTATAGTCAGAGGAGTCCCGGAGATTGGAAAGTGCTAGCGTTAATTCCTGGTTGCATTGATACGATTCATTTCGCCAATGATGTTTCCTGCCTGTTGCAGTTTCAATGACCTCCACCCGGACATCGAAAGGGCCTGGGGTACAGGAGCTACGGTTGAAGCGGAAGGCAATCCTCTCAGTATTCATGTCAACTGTCTCAACGAAAGTCCACTGCTGATGAAACAGATGTAGGCCAGCCATGACGCCAATCTTGCTTCTCCACTGGGAAAAGGTATCAGTAGGCAACAAATGCAGGAGAGTCTTGTATTCGGCATCACTACGACAAACGATAAACCGTAGGCAGTCCAGTTCCATTCGCTCAGGAACTACACCTCCGCGTGGCGACGAGGAACTATCTGGTCACGCTCCGTAGGCCCGAACCGGCTATCGTGGTAAACCAATTCAAAAGGGACTTGCTCGAGAGAAGAAACATCCCTATACACCTTGGTGTAAGGAGAGGCTAGGTTGCCATCCGAGAAACGGGAGTCTGATCTGGACAATACTGACAAAGGGTCAAACATGAGGTAAACCGGAACAGGGCAATGGGAGTTCCACTGCCACTGCCCAATCGGGCGAAATCCCTCGTTTCTAAATTGAGTGGGAGTCCTAGGCCTGAAATATAAGCGGACACAGTTGCGCCATTGCGGGTCGGTGCTCGCTATAACCTGCGGGCTGGCGATATCAAGTGCCAACTGCCCCGCGCCTGTGATTCGACTCCGACTGGCAATCTCACCGTCGCGCAAGATGCTCACAACATTCAAGATGTCGGTACAATGGAATAAATATACGGGCCACCATTGACGAGCCTGATCCAGCCACGGTTGTGCTTGCAGTTCGTCAATATGTTGTCGAATAACGGAGATCTCGGGCTTGGGCCGTAGAATCATTCTGGAGAAAGCACGCCCGCCGAGAATAACAGCAACTCAGGTTGTCTGGCGCTGTCAATAGCAGGGGTTATTCGCAATCCCACTGACAGCTTATTAGATAGATCGGCCATATCAACTTTGTGGATGTAGGCCAATTTCGTCATCAGAGGAATTATCAAGGCGGAGTAATCGCTAAGTCCAATGGGCAGGTGGTCTCCGCTGAGGAACCCGGATGCGCGAAGTTGCTGCCACAACGTCAGGAAAGCATCGTCAGGAATTGTAACGGTTTCGTTCACGCACTCAAGAATAATCGAGTTCTCTTCGCCACCAATATGAATGCAGAAATTCTCTCCTGTGCCTATTGCGACGCTGTGAGGGTCGGCCGCGATGGCAGCTATAAGGTCAGCCCAGACTTCATTGAATGACAGGGAGTGAGGGTCACTTCGTAGCCACTTCTTCATTTGTCGGAGGTCGCGGTGCTCAGGAGTAAAGGGATCCCGACTATTTTGCAAGTGGATGTAAACGTCGATGGGAAGGCTGCCCAAATACTCTTCCATCAGAGGACGCACTTGAGATTCCCAATCCAATTCGCCATTGCCGCACCCTAACAGAGGAAACGAGATTGAACTCACTCCATAGGAATGATAGTTTGTGGCAAATGCCTTTAGTCCAGCTTCGATATACTCAGGCCGTGAGGGACTGCGCCAGTGTTTCTTGGTAGGAAAGTTCAACACCAGCTTGTTGGGTGTGCGATAGGGCCAGAGTTGGCCGATAGTGAACTGTCCCGTTTCGCAAAGCTGTTGGTACCTAGTAAACATCTCCGGATAGATTGCCTTGAAATCCTTGGCGATACCCTTCCCCATCACTCCCACGGTGTTCACCGTATTCACCAACGTCTGCGCAGGACTGGCAAACAGGTCGCACACCACGTAAGTAATCATTGTTGCCTCCAAAGGACATTGGCTGATCAGCCTATCCCTAATCCCAGCGTGCAGGGCCATTGTGCCACCGCAGGCTTCTTCACTGCAAGGAAGGTCAACGGACTTGATCTCTCTGCTTTCATGCTCTACGTAAAAATTTAGAACAAATATACTATTTCAATCAACCCGCTGCTGTCAGCTTGTTTCTTGGACTCTTACACGATAGTGCGAACTCGCCTTCACCCTGCGGCCACATCGCCGCCG
>CBDHDY010000027.1:0-38167 GCA_965261885.1 Dehalococcoidia bacterium | reverse complement strand
CTCATCTAGGTGCTGTTACTCTGAACTGTGCCTGCCACCGGGTTTACCAGGGTATCCTTCACAGAAACGAACAGGAGGGTCGGAATGGCAATATACCGAATATTTTCGGGCACCGACGGTGAGAGCCACATCGAGGACCTGAAGCTAGACGAGCACCCGGAGCTGGGTGAGCTGATGAATGTGTCCGAGGTGCGGGTGCAGGAGTTTGACGGGTCGCGCCACCGGGACTTTAATCCCCTGCCCGAGCGCAGGTTGATCATCCACCTGTCCGGCGGGGTGGAGATCGGGGCCAGCGACGGCGCGAAGAGGGTACTGCGGGCCGGAGATATCCGGCTGATGGAGGACGTTACGGGCAAGGGCCATTCCCACAACGATCTGACACCATTCTGCCCGACCGATGCCGGGCAGAATGGGAGGCGTGTGGGAATCCCGGAACAGCGGCCAACCCCTCCATGTCTTGCGGGCTTGCTATGTCCTCGGCGGCGCTCCAAAGTCAAGACATCAGATTCCCGGGAAGGTGGGCAAAAGCGTTGGTTTCCGATTGGGATTGTCACGCCCCCTCATAAAGCAATCGGGGTGACGGTGGTCGAGGCCCCCTCTGGATTTCCATGGTCCTGCCAGTCGTATTTTCCGTTGGCCGGAAAGTCTGCACCATTGACCATGACTGCCGATCCTACGCTTTGCTCAAGCGTCTCCAGCTGGGCCCATGGCCGCCACTCTGCCCGAGCGCATCCCCTGGCCCACAGGGAGCAACTCGACTACGCGTCATTCCTCGAGATCATCCTTAGTGACAAGGTCAACCGCAGGGCCCACCGGCGCACCGAACTCCGGATGCAGGGTGCCGGTTTCGAGGAGACCTGCCGCCTGGAGGGCTTCGACTGGCCGCATTCCTTATTGTCGTTGATCAAAGGTGGAGCGGATGCTGGAAACCTTCCAGGACCGGCCGGTAATCGAGCTGCGTCTGGCCAACACCAGCACCATCGACCAAGCTAAGGAGGTCCTCCAAGAGTTTCTGCCACGGTTTAACGCTAAATTCTCGGTCGCGGCGGAGCAGCCGGAGACGGCCTACCGACTGGTGCCGGCGGAGCTGTTGTTGACCGAGGTCATCTGCATCAAGGACACCCGGAAGGTGGCCCGGGACAACACGGTGAAGTGCAACTAGCGGGTCCTGCAGCTGCTGCCAGGAGCGGAACGGCCCAGCTACGCCAGCCTCCGGGTGGACGTTCTGGAACGGGCCGACGGGGAACTGATGATCAGGTACCAGGGGGAGGCCGTGTATTATCAGGAGGGGCCGCTGCCGTCCTCGGCGCTTTGGGGCGCGGACAGCGCCTGCTCCACCGATGCGGAACCGCGGGGGGTCGCCGATGGGGTGGTCAACAGCCACCGGAACGAGACTCAACGGGAACGCCTCTCCATCTTGGAATCGGCTGCTCAGGAGGGGCGGAGCGCAGAGCCGGAAGGACAAAGCCAGTTCGCCACCAGTTGCGCCGGAGGCCCACGGAGACACAGCAGGCTCGCTGGGAGGCGGTCCAACAGGCCAGGGAGCAGGGGCTTTCCCTCAGGGCCATCGCCCGAAACTTGGGCATGGCTAAAAATACAGCGATGAAATACGCAACTGCCGAGAGCCCGCTCACCAAGAAACTCAGCGCCAAGGAGCGTGCCAAGGCGGAGGCTCTGGCCAGCTTAATGATCGCAGCCAACTAAACCGGATGACATATTCGCTTTTCACTTAAGGGGACGGAATCGCTGGACAACAACAAATTCACAGTAAATCTACTCGTTATGAAATGGTGGTCAGGGGACCCGTACTACGGATGCGCAGATCTTGGAATCTCAGAGGTTCTGTAAGAACGGGAGTTATTCGACTGCTCAGGGTATTCTATCCATCCTCGGGATCGCAATCTCATCCAACGCTTGGAGGCACCCCTGGAAAGGTCCTCCACGGTGGCAGACAGCCCACTCCTCGCGCAAGGTGCTGGAATCGCTGCAAAATGCTAACATAATTCCATATTTCCACAAATAATGGGAACCTGCCATGAAAGTGATAAGCGTGGCCGTCGACGATGAAACCCACCGTCTGGCAAGGATCAAGGCCGCCCAGAGGGGCACCTCAATGTCCGCCATGCTGAGGGATTACCTCCTTCAGATTCTCGATGACGCCGGTGATCGCAGTCTCGAGGAAACCGAGCCGCAGCGCAGGGCGAGAATGCTCGACGAGGTGATGGCGAGGTTCGAGGCCGAGGGCGTGGGGCTCGATGCCAGTGAGAGACTGAGCCGGGAGGAACTGTACGACAGAAATGCGGCTCGCTGACACCAACATACTGGTCTACACCGCTGACACATCGCCCCAAGAAAGGGTGAAAAGGACCGGAGCGGCTGAGGTTCTCAAGGAGGAGCAACTGAGCCTGTCGACCTAGGTTCTGCAGGAGTTCTATCACCAAGCCACCCGGCCTAGAAGCCGGGCCGAAAAGCCCTGGATGGGGAGAGAGATTTCGGCAGTAAAGCCGGGGCGAACAGAATCTGGGACCACAGCAGTCCGAGCCGGACAGCGCCGAAAATGGCCGTAGCATGGGCGACCACACCGTGGGAAACAGCCTGGACATCACTGGGGACGGCACTGAGGACGGCGCGGTGGCGCGGAAGCCCACCGCCGACACTGTCCGACAGCTCGATTTTGCCCGCCACCAGGGTCAGGTTGGCCACTGTAGCCGCCAGGTACAGCTGGAATCGCGTCTTGGCGCGTCCGAAGTAGCGGGACTGGCGAATGCCCAACTGGACCAGTCGGGCCAATCTGTGCTCGACCACCACGCGTCGCGCTCGATATTCGTCATACCCGGCGCTCTGTTGCAACGCACGGGCCTGTTGCAGGAGAGCCTCCTGGGGATGGATCAGCACCCGCCGTCCCTTCCTGCCCTTGGCCGAGATGCACTGAGACCGCAGGGGACATGTCATACATTCGGACCCGTCGAACTGGAAGGCCTGCAAGTGGTGTATCCGACCCGCGGCATCCGTACGCCGTCCCGCTGGCACTATGGTGTGGGTGACCTGCCCTGCCGGACAGGTGCAACTGCCCGCCACCAGGTCGATGACAAAGTCATTCTTGGGAAAGCGCTGCCGGTCGGGCCGTCCCGGCACCCGGGCAATCAGGGTGCGGCCCGCGTCGGCGAAGGTCTGCCTGGTAGCTCCGTCTCCATAGGCGGCGTCGCCCATGGCCTCCTGCACCGGCACACCGGTGTTGGCCTCGCTCTGTTCTACCAGTTCCAGCGCCCCCAGGTTGTCCGGAGCGTTGCCCGGCAGTACCTCCACGGCGGTGATCAGCTGAGAGTCCGTGTCCACCACAATCGCCGCCTTGTGCCCGTCGAAGCGTCTGCTGCTGCTCTTGTGCCCGTGGCGCATCTCCGGGTCATGCACCGACATCATCCGGTCCCGGCTCACCCCGTCCCTGAGGCTCACTCCGTCATCAGTGCGCTCCACGTCCTGGAGCAGCAACTGCCCCAGCAACTCCGCCGCCGCCACTATCTGCTGACGCTCGGCGCTATCCTCAGGCAACTCTCCCTGCGCCTGACGCGACAACTCCAGCAGCCGGTCCGCGTCTCTCACGATCCCGGCCAGCAGGACCGCCCGTGCCCGCTTGTCCGACCAGTCGATGGCCGCCTCTCCCTTGATGCTGGAGGCAAGGTACCGCCCATATCCCTGGGCCTTGGCCCATTTCCCGACGCTGATTCCCTCAACCTGCGCCAGCGCCCGCAGCAGCTTGATGATCCCGTTGGTCAGCAGATTGTATGTGTCCTTGACCGCGCCCCGGCCCAGGATGTTGGTCGTGTCCAGCGCCACCTTCATGCTCCGCCTTTTCAGGTAGCCCGACTCCCGGGCGAGGCGCAGGCTGGACTCGAACACCTCCCGCACCCTGTCGTGCATGATCAACTGGGCGCGGAACACCTGCAGCGTGCTCTTGGCGAAGGGCCTGTCCTCCACCTCAATCCCCAGAGCCACCTTCCAGCGGATGTCGAAGTCGGCCCGGGCCTTGGCCTCGGCGTCGCTGACCTTGTCGTGGGTCTGCAACAGCAGCGCCGTGGCCAGCAGGCTGGGCGGCACGCTGTCCCGGCCGTTGTCAGCGCAGTAGAACACCGCGAAATCGGAGTCCTGGAACAGCCGGCCCCGCAGGGAAGCCAGCAGACCGTAGAAGGTGTCCTTCCCCACGTGGTCCAGGTACAACCGGTCCGCTTCCCAAAGACCCCTCTGGTCCGAACGCTCTCCCAGCATTCTCAACCCTCGCTACGCTTGTTGACCCCAATTATAAATGCTCGGCGACTCAAACCACTTTCCGGCCAGATTTCTAGGGGCAGACTTGGAATGACCCACGAGCAGGCCCTGGCATTCCTGACGCCCCTAATGGAGCTTCCCATCCAACCGGTTACCCAGGAAGTGTTCAGGACGGCCGCGGGGATGGCAGACCGGCATGTTATCTCCTATTGGGACGCGGCCATACTGGCGGCAGCAGGGATGCAGGGTTGCGACGCCGTCTACTCCGAAGACCTCAACGAGAATCAGTCATACGACGGCGTCCTTGTGATCAACCCGTTCCGCTGAACGTAAGGGAGAATTACGTACTGTCCAGTGGCCCTGGTTTCCGCGCCGTGGGAGCGGCTTGTGATAGGTGAAGTGAGGCCAGGCGAACTGGGGCCCGCCACAAGGAGAATTTTTTGAGTGACGGTCATGGCCTTGCTGGTCGGTGTTGCGGACAAGTTCGACCCAGGACCCGGTCAGTGTGAAAGCCTATACCTGAATTCTTTGCATCGCTTTATGCTCCCTTGGCTGGATCACGCCGAGGCGGAGGGATCACAGACCATTTCGGTGCCAACCCCCAAAGTAGTGATTTTACGCTCCTCGTAAAGAACGCATTATTGCAATTAAGGTATACCTTCACCAATAATTCACCGGGCGTGGTACCAGTCTCCAATTCCTTCGTACCTGTATAAACACTAGCTGAGGGACTATTGGCCTCGCCGCTGCTCTTTGCGTACGAGATCCGGAGGACTGAGCCCTGCGAATGCATCACTGTCACTTATTCCCGAGACGGGAAATGAAACAGACCCTTGGTGGGTTACAGCAGCCAATTGAGAACCACACTTTGAGTTGGAGCCTCACAGGCGGTTAGCCCCATCCAATCGGGGAACAATCCCACGGGTCTTGGTTTCAACACGACATCTTCTTACTGCCATATCTGAACACTGAGTACAGCATCCCGACGCTGAAGCCGCAAGGGCGCGAGTTGGTCTGGTACTGCGGCGACATCCCATCCGGAATTGTCGAATTCTCCGAGGAAGATAGTACAGCAGGAACGGCACCCTTTCAGAGGCAAACGATTCTGGGGGCAGATTGAATATTTTCCGAATATTTCAGCGATGGCTAAATGAACTGAGCGGCAATGCCAGGGTTGGAAGAGCCGTCCGCCAGCAGAGGAGGACGCGTGGCAGTCCCCCTTCAGCAGCGCCGAGTTCTACCTTGCAAAAGCCGGTTTCCACCGGCACACGCGAAGTCATACGCTCCCATCAGGAGGACACCAGAACTCCTGCCGTTACCGCACTGAAATGGGTGAATTACGAAGAAAAGGCGGTAGTGGCCGGGCGCAACATCGGCGGGATGGTCTATCTTGGGCCGGACCCAAGACGAGGAGGCCTAACCGCGCTGTCGAGGCCCACTATTGTTCCAACTCTTCCGGTCGCAGACTCCGGACCTGATATTTCCGGAGTTGGCATGCCATACTGGCCCGGCTACAGCGAGATCAGCCCAAGTGCCCGGGCGGCGTACCTTGACTGGCTGGCCACCGGCCGCTCCGACCGGCTATACGGAGTCGGGCATGTTTTTCTCTACTTCTATGGGCTGGAACGGCGCTTTTTCATTGACTCACCAGGTCCGCAAGAGCGTCGCATCATAATTGACGAGGTCGACAGACTTCTCCAGATCTACGGAGACCACAGGTCCGTCCGTCGATACTTTGAGTCTTTTCTCGACGCAGCGAGGGCGTCTTTAGCTACTGACGATGAGCTAAAGCCAAGGTTCTGGACCGCAGGGTACGAATTGCCTCTCGGCCTCCGCGTTGCCCTTGGCCGCAGAGCTGGCGACGGCCTGCCACTGAACGCCAACTAGGCGCTTAGCTGGTACTGCGCTCATCCAGACTACACCCTCAGGACGGCAGCATCTCGTGCATTCCCTGAATTTCAGGCCCTTTTCAGCATCTTTTTTGCCGAACGGTACCCTGTCGGCATGAAGATCCCCCTACCCAAGCGGACGCTCCGTGCGCAATACCAATCCGCCTCGTCGGAGTTTGAAGTTGGTCTCGAGGAATACATCGGGGCCGTGCCGGACATATCCCGCATCACTCAACCCTTGAATGCCGCCAGGGCCCTGGTCGAAGAGGCCACTGACTCCTTGGACAAATACAGCCGGTTCCTGGGACGAAATCCCAATGGAAGAAGGACGATAGAAGCACACGCACTGTTGCCCGAGCGTCTGCGGGGGTGTTCCCCAGCTCTGAGATGGACAGTCTACGCAAATGGGCCGGGGAAATCATCGACGCCGGAGGCCTGTATCCCGTGGAAGCGGTCGTCGAACGCCTCGAGGGAGCAGTCCCCGAAAACATTGGAAAGCGGCAGTTGACCGATGCTGCCGATGCCCTGGCCCGCCTGTCGGTGGGCATGGCGCCCGATCCGAGATTCGCACTCCGGTCTCCGAAATGGGGAGAGCCTGTCGTTTTGTTCGGCCTGCCGGAGGGCGTTACCCGTCTGGAGGCCGTCAGCGACAAGTACAGGAGCCTCCTGGTTTCAGTTGCCATAGGGAGTTTCGTTGCTCAAGCCGACGAATCGGTCGGTGAATCGGAATTGAACGCTCTGGCCGCAGCCATCGACCGGGATCCTGACCTCCCTGAGGGGGAGCGCTCCCGTCTGAAAGCCAATCTGAAATGGATGATGTCCGTGAGGCCGGACCTGTCACTGCTGCGAGGACATCTCCGGAATGCTTCCAGTGAGGCCTCCCACGAGTTGGGCCAGATTGCCCTTTCAATTGCGGCCGCCGACGGAGTGATCAGTGGAAGGGAGGTAGCCGCTCTTGAAAGACTCTACACCGCATTGGGTCTGGAGACTGGAGGAATTTACTCTGCGCTCCACAGCCTGACTTCGGCCGATGATCCCGTGACTGTAATGCCACCCGCGGAGGGCCAACCCGGGTTTGCCATACCACCGCGCCCTGACTCCGAAAGCCCGTTGAGCCTCGACGCGGACAGGGTCGCCGCTGTGATGACCAACACTGCGCGTGTCAGTGCCCTGCTGAACGAGATCTTTCAGGACGAGGAGCCGGAGGAGGAACCCACCGAGGACCATAGCCAAGCTGATAGTGAGTTCGGTGGTCTGGACGAAAAGCACGCAGCCTTTCTTGGTGAGCTGATCTCACGCCTCCACTGGGACGAGGACGAATACCGCACGCTGGCCCGCCAGTTCAGGCTCTTGCCGGAGGGTGCCATGGAAACAGTGAACGAATGGTCCCACGAGCGATTCGGCGACCTGCTGATCGAAGAGGATAAAGGCTTTCTGATCAATTCCGAAGTTAAGGACGAAATCCTGGCCGTGGCGGAGTAAGGACGATGGAGAGACCCAGGATAAGAACCCGCGAACGGGACGCCATCGTCCGGGCCCTCAGTGCCGGTGTGGTACCGAGAGTAGGACTGCAGCATATCCAGGTCGGCCGCAGCCGGGAAATCGAGGAACTTCTCAGGGACATGGACCGCATTGCGGAGGGCGGCTCCACCATCCGATTCATAATCGGGGAGTACGGGTCCGGAAAAACGTTCTTCCTGAACCTGGTCAGACAGATAGCCATGGAAAAGCGGATGGTCGTGCTGTCGGCGGACATTTCCCCGGACCGCCGGCTCCACGCCACGGGCGGACAGGCCCGTTCCCTCTATGCTGAGATGGCCCGCAATACATCCACTATCAGCAGGCAGGACGGAGGGGCAATGCCATCGGTGGTGGAAAGGTTTGCCACCGAAGCCGTGAGCATGGCCGAGAAAACGGGACGGGATGCCAACAGCGTTATCCGTGAAAAGCTGGCTCACCTCGAGGAAATGGTCGGAGGGTATGATTTCGCAACCGTAATCTCCCGATACTGGGAAGGATATGACGCCGGTAATGAAGACCTCAAAACAGCGGCGCTGAGGTGGCTCCGGGGGGAATATTCCACCAGGACAGAGGCCCGCAGAGACCTCGGGGTACGCACCATCGTCGACGACGCCAGCCTGTACGACCAATTGAAACTGATGGCCGGTTTCGCCATAGAGGCGGGCTACCAAGGAATCGTGGTCTCTCTCGACGAGATGGTCAACCTGTACAAACTCGTCTCCTCACAGGCGAGGCAGTCCAACTACGAGCAGGTACTCCGCATTCTGAACGACGTGCTGCAGGGCACCGCACAGCATATCGGGTTCATGATGGGAGGGACTCCGGAATTTCTGATGGATACCCGTCGAGGCCTGTACAGCTATGCAGCCCTGCAGTCCCGCCTTTCAGAAAACACTTTCGCGCGAGACGGGATGGTCGACCTGTCAGGTCCGGTCATACGGCTTGCCAATCTCATGCCTGAGGACATGTTCGTCCTTCTTACGAATATCCGCCGGGTGATGCAGGACGAAGACAACCAAGTCCCTGATGAGGCGCTCACCGCATTTATGACCCACTGTTCCACAAGAATTGGAGACGCATATTTCAGGACCCCCAGGAACACCGTCAAGGAATTCGTGAACATGCTCTCTGTGCTGGAGCAGAATCCCGGCGCCGACTGGCGCGACCTGGTGGGGTCTGCGCAGCCCGAAGACGACGGGAACCAGGACTCCGAAATGGTCGAAACGGACGAAGATGATGAACTCGTATCCTTCAAGCTCTAGCACATCCCCATCCGCCGCGTTCGACAAGCTCGCAGAACCGGTCCAACGCTGGATCTGGGACAGGGGTTGGGGGGAATTGCGCGATGTCCAGGAGCGGGCGATATTCACCCTTCTGGACGGCGAAAGAGACTTGATCATCGCAGCTCCCACCGCAGGGGGAAAGACCGAGGCGGCATTTCTTCCACTCATATCCTCCGTGCTGGCCACACCGGGAGGCGGCGGATTCGACCTGGTCTACGTGGCGCCTCTCAAGGCGCTGATCAACGACCAGCTGGGGCGAATGGAGGACCTGTGCAAGCGGACGGACCTGCCGGTCTACCCTTGGCACGGCGATATTTCGCAGGGGGTGAAGTCCCGCGCCCGGGCCAACCCGAAAGGGATACTCCTTATCACCCCGGAATCCCTTGAGGCCATGTTCATCCTCAGGGGCCTTCAGATTCCCTCCCTGTTCAGGGGCACCCGGGCCATCATCATAGATGAACTCCATGCGCTGTTGGACAACGAAAGGGGCGTGCATCTTCGGTCCCTTCTCAGTCGCCTGGAGCACGCCGTCGGCCGGAAGATCAGACGAGTGGGCCTGTCTGCCACATTGAGCGAGATGGAAATGGTCAGGGAATATCTGCGCCCGGGATATCCCGAGGCCGTGGATCTCCTGGAAAGCGATGAGGCTGGCGCCGAGCTCAGAATTCAGATTCGCGGCTATATCGAAGGGGATGACACGGACCGTGAGGACGACTCGGCCAAGCGGGAAGTGACAAAGCACCTGTTTTCTAATTTGAGAGGCAAGCCCAACCTCGTCTTCGCCGGATCACGACAGAACGTGGAGTGGTACGCCGACGCCCTTAGAGCCTGTCTACGATCTCTGGGATATGTTAAGTTGAGACTATTACCAAGGCAGGGTAATCATGTCTCATTCCTATCCCAGCGACATCAGCCGGGAGCGATTCGCCCGGATTCTTCCCATGCTGGAATCGGCCCGCCGACGGACCAAGCCCCGCACCGTGGACCTGTACGATGTTTTCTGCGGCGTGCTCTACTTGCTGAAGAGCGGTTGCCAGTGGCGGATGCTCCCGGCGGACTTCCCGGACTGGCGCACCTGCTACAAGTATTTCCGGCAATGGAGTGAGCGGCCCGGCCCGCAGGAAGAGTCCATTCTGGAGCAGGTCTTAAAAAAAATCGGTTGGCGCGGCCCGACAAAGCAATGGACGGAGCGAGCAGACCAGCTTCTGCATCGTGGACTCCCAGAGCGTCAAGAACACCGACAGTGCCGGTAACAAGGGCTATGACGCGGGCAAGAAGGTGTCCGGGATCAAGCGCCACGTCGCGGTGGACAGCCAGGGGTTGCCTCATGCGATTCATGTGACCACCGCCGACGTTACCGACCGGGCCGGGGCTTTGGCGATGTTTGAACAAAGCCGGGCCGACCTGAGCCGGGTGCAGAATGTGATGGCCGACGGGGGCTACACCGGGAAGCCCTTCGCCGCGACGGTGCAGAACCTGCTGGGAGCCTCGGTAGAAGTGGTGAAACGCAATGAACTGCACACTTTCGTGGTGCTGCCGAAACGCTGGGTGGTGGAGCGGTCCTTCGCCTGGCTGGAGAAGTGTCGCCGACTATGGAAGAACTGCGAGGGAAAGCTCAATACCAGTCTGCAAATGGTGGTCCTCGCCTTCACGGTGCTAATCCTGAAGAGATTGTAAACAGGCTCTTAGAGAAATGTCTGAGAAAGCCAAGATGCCGGTGGATTTTCTGCCCCATCACGCCAACCTCTCCCGTGAGCACCGGACCGACCTGGAAAAGAGCCTCAAAACCAGGCGCACCACCACCGCCATATGCACGTCCACCCTGGAACTTGGAATCGATATAGGCGACATCGAATGCGTCGCGCAGATTGGCCCTCCGTTTTCGGTGGCATCGCTGAGGCAGAGGCTGGGGCGTTCCGGAAGGCGACCCGGGCAGCCCGCCGTGTTGCGAATGTATGCCATCGAGCGAGAAACGCAGGCGGACTCCCACCCGTTGGAGCGCCTTCACCTAGATCTGGTCCGCTCGATCGCCATGGTGGAGCTGTTGAGAAAGAGGTGGTGTGAACCCCCTGCTCCCCAAGAGCTGCATCTATCGACCCTCTGCCATCAGGTACTCTCCGTCATCGCAGAACGGGGAGGGGTGAATGCCGGACCGCTGTACGATTTGCTTTGCCGGACGGGACCCTTCAAAAAGGTAAGTCCAGCAATGTTCGCGCGCCTTCTGCGCGACCTCGGTTCGGCGGATACGGCATTGATTGAACAGGCACCAGACGGGACCCTCCTGTTGGGGCCTCAGGGCGAGAAACTCGTGGAGCATTACAGTTTCTACGCCGTGTTCCAAAGCACCGAGGAATTCAGGGTTGTCGCAAGGGGCAGGCAGATAGGTTCCTTGCCCGCCACCAACGTTTTCGTTCCTGACATGACCATCATTTTTTCCGGCAAGCGCTGGCGCATCATCCAGGTACACAGCAAAGACCGGGTGATTGAGGTTTCCGAGGACAGGACGGGCCGTCCGCCTCCCTTTGGCGGAACCGGCGGCCAAGTACATGACCGCATCATTGAGACTATGCGGGACGTACTCGCCGATAAGGAGATTCCTGCGTATCTTGATGGTGTCGCCGCACGTCTGCTGGAAGGCGCAAGGTCCGAATTTCTACGCCTCAATCTCGACAAGTATTCAATTTGCAGTCTCGGTGAGAAGAACGCCTTGGTCGCCACATGGACGGGGACCGTCAAGACTACCACGCTGGCGCTGTTGCTCAGGGATTTGGGGTACACGGCTTCGGTTCACCATGGGTTCTTGGAAGTTGGAAGCAAGTCAACTGACTTGTCAGTTGAATCAGCGCTGCGAGGCATTGCGGCATCTACTCAGGACATGAACCGCATCTCGCTGCCTGGAATCGAAGAATGCATGTCAGAGAAATTTCACCACTACCTTAGTTCCGGTCTGCTTTATGAAGACGCGGTCACGAGTGCCGTAGACTTGGCTGCAATGCCTCAGTTGGCCGGAAGCATAGCTGGAACGAACTAGCCGGTGGATACAGCTTGTGAACCTGCAACAGTTCAGTGAGCTACCAAGAATACAATGCACAGCATCCTCTGGACCCATGTTTTTCCCGTCTGCGACGATCCAGAAATTCTCCCCGAGAGGCTCTCACCCATGAACGCCCCGCACGCCGTAGCCCTCTTCTACAGGCGCGAACTCGCTTAAGCTCTCTGGCTGTTCTTGTCCTCGGCCCGCCGTGGCGGCCCGGCTTGCGGCGGGGTACAATTCGGGCCACTCCCAAGCTGCAGGAAGGTAGACGCCATGACTATGGATTCCGGCCTGTTGTTGGACATGTATTTCAAAATGGTCACCATCCGCACTTTTGACGGCAGGGCCGTCGAGGAGTTTCACGAGGGCAACATACCCGGCGTCGTCCACGCCTACATCGGCGAGGAGGCCGTCGCCGTGGGCGTGTGCTCCGCCCTCCGCACCACCGACCGCATCGCCAGCACCCACCGCGGCCACGGACACACCATCGCCAAGGGCGCTGACATCAACCTGATGATGGCCGAGCTGTTCGGCCGCAGCAACGGCTATTGCCACGGCAAGGGCGGCTCGATGCACATCGCCGACTTCAGCGTGGGTATGCTGGGCGCCAACGGCATCGTGGGCGCGGGAATGCCCATAGCCACCGGCGCGGCCCTGGCCGCCAAACTGGAAGGCGGCGACGGCGTTGCGGTGGCCTTCTTCGGCGACGGCGCCTCCAACGAGGGGGCCTTTCATGGCTCGCTGAACCTGGCGTCCACCTGGAACCTGCCGGTCATCTACGTCTGCGAAAACAATCGCTGGGCCTCGGGCAACTCTGCGGCGGCCACGCTGTCAGTGGAGGACGTCTCGGTGCGGGCCGTGAGCTATGGCATGCCCGGCGTTACTGTTGACGGCACCGACGTTCTGGCCGTGTATGAGGCGGCACAGGCAGCGGTCCGGCGGGCCAGAGAGGGCGGCGGCCCCACCCTGTTGGAATGCAAGACCTTCCGCTGGCGCTCCCACTCCGAGTCGCGCGGCAACCCGCCGGACTCCCGGCCGGCCAGCGAGATCGAACTGAGCCAGTCCCACGATCCGGTAGCGGGGTTCATCGACCGCCTGGTGGAGCAGGGCGTGGCGACCAGGGAGCAGCTTCAGCAGACCGACGAGGAAATCGCCGCTGCCGTCGAGTCCGCCATCGACTTTGCCAAGTCCAGTCCCCTTCCCAACCCTGGAGATGCCCTGACGGAGGTATTCGCCCCGTGATCGTTCTCCATAGGTAATCGTTAGAATCCTGATTCTGACAAAGTAGCCTGAGACGTTTTGAATTCTCCTCTCCCCCTGGGAGAGGGTCAGGGTGGGTGCAAACCATGCGAGAGATAACCTACGCCGAAGCGATAATGGAAGCGTTCCGGGAGGAAATGCGCCGGGACGACAGGGTGTTTCACATCTGCGGCAACCTGGGCCCCCTAGCCGGGCTGGTATCCGAGTTCGGCATCGAGCGGCTGCGGGCCTCGCCCATCTCCGAGGAGGCCTACGTCGGGGCGGGCATCGGCGCGGCAGGCAGCGGCTTCCGGCCCATCATCAGTCCGGGCATGATGACCTTTGCATTCACTGCCATGGACCAGATCGTAAACCAGATGGCCAAGATCCACTATATGTTCGGCGGGCAGGCGCCCTTTCCGCTGGTGTTCCGCGCCTCCACGGGCGGCGGGCGTTCGGCGGCGGCGCAGCATTCGCAGAGTCCGCACCCCATGTTCATGAACCTGGCCGGGCTGAAGCTGGTCATGCCCTCCAACCCCTACGACGCCAAGGGCCTTATGAAGAGCGCCATCCGCGACAACAATCCGGTGGTGTTCTTCGATGACCAGATTATCGCAGCCCTCCCCGATCGGTTCCCGGTGCCCGAAGAGGAGTACGTGGTCCCCATCGGAGAGGCCGACGTGAAGCGGGAGGGGTCCGACGTGACGGTGGTCGCCATCTCGAAAATGGTTACAGAGGCGTTGAAGGCCGCAGACGAGTTGGAGGCGGAGGGCATCTCGTTAGAGGTCGTTGACCCGCGCACCCTGGTGCCGATGGACACTCCAGCCATCCGCCGGTCGGTACGAAAAACTGGCCGCGCCGTGATAGTGGACGAAGCCTGCATCACCGGCAGCGCCGCCGCCGAAATCTGCGCCCAGATTGCAGAGGACCCGGAAACCTTCCGGGCCTTAAAATCGCCCCCGGTCCGCGTCTGCGCCCCCGACGTCCCCATTCCCTACAGCCCCATCATGGAGCGGTACTGCCTCCCCGACAAAGACAACGTCATCGCTGGGGTGCGGAGGGCGCTGCAGTGACAACGAGCGCAGCATTCCTCAGCGGAATTCTGAGCAAGAAAGAGTGCCAGCTGTCGTGAGCACTCCCAGGACTGGAGGAACCCCCTCAATCCTGTAAATAAACTGACCGGCTGCGTGCAGCACGCTGGCGATAACGAGTACGGCTCGCTGGTCATCACCCTTGTCAACGAGCAGAAGGAACTGCTGCGATGATCGGGCACGTCCAAAGGGGCCTATCCCTACCTCCGCAACGGTAGTGGGTGCTTAACCGAGCCGGATACGTCGGTTCGTTTGTCAAGTTCCAAGGGACCAACAACTGCCAGTATGCACACCTTGACGCCGACAGTGAGACCAACGTCTCAGGCACATTCAAGCTGCCCACGCGACGCATCCTGCCCCCAGTTCACCACTGTGTTGCGAAGCCGCCTCGACCGCTATTCAGCCGCCGCCAAACCTGTCCCAGCAGCCGGTCGAGCCCATGACCCACGAGTTGCATGATTACCTGAACGCAAAGCACGAGCAGCAATGAAAATCCAAGGGGTAGGCATGCATGCCGCTTATGGCGGACATACACCCGCCTTCTCAATCTCGACCGAAAAAGAAGGGCAACCCACGCTCTTACCGCGGCGGCAGATGAGTCATAGTTGTCCAGCCACCCTGAATGCCCCCAAGTTAACATGCTGTAAATGACAGGATATCAACATCTATCGGATTGCCAGGCATGGCGAAACTTCTACTGATGACCCTGCTGGCACTACTGGCCCTGGCAGCCTGCTCAGACCCTACTCCCTCACTCAGATAATATGTGGGAATGGAGGGCACCTGTGCGGGATGGGCACCGCCCAGGACATGGTCAGGCTGGCCAAGGTGATGCTGGCCTGGTTCGCCGGGAACAATGATCAGATTAAAGAGGAGCAGGAGTGAGAGAAATTATAAGACCCGTGTACGTCATCTACCACGACCAGTGCCCGGACGGGTTCGGGGCAGCCTGGGCGGCGTTCCAAGCGCTGGGATCCACAACCGGGAACGGTAGCCCGGTTCATTACATACCCAGCAAGCACGGCCAGAGGCCCCCGGATATGGACCCGGAGGGAGTGGTCTACATACTGGATTTCTCCTACAACCTGGAGACGATGACCACGCTCTGGCACCACCACGGTGGCAGGGTCACCCTGCTCGACCACCACAAGAGCGCCATGGAGGAACTCCAAGGCCAGCTGCCGGGCTGCTACTTCGACATGAACCGGTCGGGCGCGGCCATCGCCTGGGGCTACTTCAAACCCTTCGAGCGGATGCCGGAGCTATTGGCCTACGTTCAGGACCGGGACCTGTGGCGTTGGGAGCTGCCAGACTCCCGCGCCGTGAACGCGGCCATTGAGGCGGCGTCCAGGGACTTCGAGGTCTGGTCCAAGCTCGAGATTGATGAACTCAGGACGCAGGGGCAGCTCGTGGTCGACCGGAACAACCGGAAAATAGAAGAGTTGCTGGAGAGCGCCTGCGAGGTGCAGGTAGGGGATTACACTGTCCCGGCGGTGGAGGCGGACGAGCTCGCGTCGGAGATCGCCGAGCGGCTCCTGGAACTACATCCCCAAGCGCCGTTCGTGGCGGTGTTCCACCACAGCGTCGACCAAGACGGCAACGAAATCACCAGGTACAGCCTGCGCTCAGGGGGCCGCTCGGACGTAGCCGACATAGCCCGGGAGCAGGGCGGCGGCGGACACGCGGCGGCGGCGGGGTTCTCCAGCCCAAGAGCGTGAGTGAGGCGGGAGCCTCGGACAAGACTCCAACGACTGAAACAGACCAGCGCACACAGGCACCAGAAGGAGCAGACAGTGGCCGCGAAGACCGTGATCAACACACTGACCCTGTGGGTGTTGGAATTAGCCCGTGAGGGACAGGGCGAGTGGCCATGCTGCCACAGCGGGTGGGGCTGATTTTGGCAATTTGATGAGGCGGTCAAAGTCCACGAGCCAATTTTCTGGTGACGGGAGACTCAACCAACGTCGGTCCAGCAGTGGGGGGTACTGCCGTGCGTTGCTGCCCCGGCAGTCCGGCCACCTCTCCTAGGCATGGCGGTTGCAGTAGACGTACATCTTACCGCCGCCCTTCGGTGAATTCGGGCTTAGGTGAATGCATGAGTGAAGCGTCGTCTTGGGGATTGTGCGAGAGTTTTACCCCCTCGCTTGAAACCGGAAGCTAAACGTCCGGGGCGTGATTTTCCTCCGGTGGTGGGTGCCTGGTTGGACGATGCCAGGGAATCTTGTTCTCAACGGCGATTGAGCTGCAGGCGCTCGCATGTATCCCTTTCCCCTATGCCCCTGGGGAATTTCGCGATCACCTCACAGAACGGGTCATCTCTATCGCGCACCAGCACGCAGGGGGCATTGCCGCTGCTGCGGAGCCGGTATAGGGATGCGCTCAAAAATACGTTCTCGTCCGATTCCGCCACGTTTCCCGCGCTGCCGGTGAAGTCTGCTTGGTCCATTAAGCCGTGACCGATCCTCGTCTCGTAGTCCTCCGAGGCTCCCCTGTCGAACCAACCCTGGAATGACTGCTTGATTTCCTCCATGGGCACCGTGTCCCAGTAATGTTTCAGGTTCAGGTAGATCTGCATCTCAGTCATTCCGTCTCTCCTTGATTGTTCTGCCCGCCGGCCGGGCTTGGTTCGGCCCTGACGAGCGTCCAGGACAGGCCTTGTTAGTGGATGGTTCGCGGTTGTGGCCTGTCCTGCTTGTGGGGGTGTTCCCGGGTTGCGCCGGTGCCGGCGGTTGCTGGCCACTCGACTGGACATTTTTCCTGAACAGCGACAACAGTCAGCCGGACTGATGGGTACCAACGCGGTCCGGAGCCGTCGGCCCACCAGAGGGGTCCCGGCAATTCGGGCACCGGCGCCCTCTAACGGGAGTTGGCGCCCGGACTGCCCGCTTTTGGCCGCCGGTCAGTCAAATAGAGCGTCCCGTCCTTTTCGAAGCGCCCTTCAAATCGAAGAGCCTTATCGTTTCCGGTCCCATTTAGGTCGTCGTATTTCAGTGTGGACGCCTCACCGGTGGAGACAAGTTCAGGATCGAAGACCCTGACCATCTTCACCTTTCGATCTGAAAATTTCCCGTTCTTCTCCAACACCCAGAGTTTAGCCAGCAGTTCAGACCCCAGACCAAACTGGGAGGTCAAGTGCCGGTTGATTGCCGGCGACACACCTTGGGGCTTTGAGTCTTTCTTGAACATCATTTTCATGGACTACCATCCTTATGTGAAATTCCTGAAATTTTCGAGCGTCGTGAAATTAGCTTTCTGTTCCAATCTCCATGGAACCGGGCTTGAGGATATTCAGCAAATCCCCTACGTCTATATCCTTCAATATCGGTCCATGTAGGGGACGGTCCTGGTTCACCGTGTAGGCATTGGTTCGCCCTTGCCGGGACCTGGTTATATACCCCGCTTCGTCCAAGTCGGCGACGATCTTGAGCACGGTCCTTTCGGTAATCCCCAGTTGCCGCGAAATCTCTCTGGCGGTGATCCTCGGTTGCCGGAACACGGCCACCAGCACACCGCCGTGGTTGGTAATGAAGTCCCACCCCGGCATGTCAGCTAGTCCTCTCAACCGATTTTCTACAAAGCTTTTAATATGAATAATAATTCAGGTCATTTATTTCGTGTTTCATTTTTCACAGTATACCAGAATTCCCCAACAAACTGATGAGACGGGACCAATGGCAACCCTGCCTTGGTCTCCCGAAGTGGATGAGTGACGCTCCCCCCAACTACCCCCGAACCCCTGCTGGCCGGGGTCGCCGTCTGTGGGAATCGACCACCGCAGGACCCCGGACCCGCAGCATCATGTTCGGCACAGCCATAACCCAGACCTTTCCCCGCCATCCCATCGCCGTTGCCCAGCAGGTCTTGACCCTGGCCCAACTGGCCCCCGACCGGTTCCGGCTGGGGTTGGGCACCAGCGGTCGGGGAGGCGTGGAGCAGACCCTTGGCATCAACTTCCGAGCGCCCCTGGCCCACCTCAGGGAGTATGTACGCATTCTGAAGGCATTGCTGCAAGAGGGCTCGGTGGATTACTCCGGGCACTATTACCAAGCCCACACCAGTATCCCCGCCCCTGTTGACGTGCCGGTGATGGCTGCCGCCCTGGGGGAGAGCGCATTCGAGATGTGCGGGGCCGAAGCCGACGGCGCGATCAGCTGGGTTTGTCCAGGGGCCTACCTGCGGGATGTTGCCCTGCCGGCCGTACAGCGCGGGGCCGAGCAGGCCGGTCGCCCTACTCCTCCCCTGATAGCCCATGTGCCGGTGTGCGTCCACGACGACCCCGAGGAGGCCCGAGAAGCCATCGCGGGACAATTCAGGGGTTTTGCCAGGGCGCCCTTCTACCGGAACATGTTCAACAACGCCGGGTTTCCTGAGGTAACCGAGGGCGTGTGGAGCCCCGGAATGGTGGACGCCGTGGCGGTGTCCGGGAACGAGGAGCAGGTAACGGAGGGGCTGCGAGGACTGCTGGAGATTGGCGCGGCCGAACTCATGGCCTCTCCGGTGCCTGCAGGACCGGACCGGGAGGGGTCGCTGGACCGCACCATGGGGCTTCTGGCCCGGCTTTCTCAGTCAGTGGCAGCGTAGTGCGAGAACAGGGACATCCCAAGGAGCTCCAACCGAACGGGTGGTGGATGGCAACGAAACATGGATGAAGCAGTGCAACAAGCCTTGGAACGGGATCGTACCATCGACATCACCACAACCGGTCGGACTACCGGGCAGCCCCGGCGCAAGGAGATCTGGTTCCACAATATCGAGGGACGCCTCTATATCACCGGCTCGCCCGGTAGTCGCGATTGGTACGCCAACCTGGTGGCAAACCCCCAGTTCACTTTTCACCTCAAACAGAGCGCCCAGGCCGATCTGTCTGCCAGGGCGACGTCAATCAGGGACCCGAACCGGCGGCGGGACATCTTTTCCCGAATCCACCAGAAAATTGGCGGCCACCGTGACCTCGAGGCCTGGTTGGAGGGCAGCCCCTTGGTAGAGGTGGAGTTGCTGCCGGATTAACATGGCCGGTGGTACAGCCACCTACTCACCTCACCACCAATTGACTGTCTAAATTCCACCCGCCCTGAATCTGCGTAAGCGGCGGAGGTAAATTGTCCCGTGCGGGCGGGTAATCTCTGACAAACGGCGGTTGCAAATTGGACCGTCCGCCGCCATTCATAGGCTTCAAGTCGAGCTTATGGGTGGTGCGATGGATGTACAGAGTGGACGTATATCTGCGGGTTCGCCGGGCGGTGATGGTGGAGGGCAAGAGCATTCGGGAAGCAGCCCGGGTGTTCGGCCTGCACCGGGACACCGTGCGCAAGATGCTGGCCTACTCCGTGCCTCCGGGCTACTGGCGACAGACCCCACCAAGAAGGCCCAACCCTTCGACAAGCTCAGGAGGAGCCTTTCACCGGCGTCATCGACCGGATCTTGGAGGACGACCTCGCGCGCCCCAGGAAGCAGCGGCACACGGCCAAGCGCATATTCGAGCGGCTCAGGGACGAGTATGGGTTCTACGGCGGATACACCACCGTCAAGGACTACGTCAGGGAGAATCGCCGTCAGACCAGGGAGATGTTCGTGCCGCTGTCCCATCCGCCGGGCCACGCCCAGTGCGACTTCGGCGAGGCCCTGGTGGTCATCGGCGGCGTCGAGCAAAAGGCCCACTGTTTCGTCATCGACCTGCCCCACACCGACGGATGCTTCGTCAAGGCCTACCCCGCCGAGACCACCGAGGCCTTCCTGGACGGGCACGTATCAGCGTTTGCCTTTCTGGGCGGAGTGCCCCAGAGCATCCTCTACGACAACACCAGGCTGGCCGTGGCCAAGATCCTGGGGGACGGCCGCCGCCAGCGCACCCGCGCCTTCAGCGAGCTCCAGTCCCACTACCTGTTCGAGGACCGGTTCGGCCGTCCCGGCAAGGGCAATGACAAAGGCAAGGTGGAGGGCCTGGTGGGGTACATGCGCCGCAACCTCCTGGTGCCGGTGCCGTCCTTCGAAAGTTTCGATGCACTCAATGCCTACCTGGAACAACGATGCCTGGAGCGAATGGACGCCCAGCTCAGGGGACATACGGAGACCATCGGTCAGCGGATGGAGCGGGACCTGGACGCCCTGCTGCCCCTGCCTCCGGTGGCCTATGATGCCTGCGAGAAACAGGCGGCCGGGTGAGTTCCCTGTCCCTGGTCAGGTACAGGACCACCGACTACTCGGTGCCGGTGGCCTACGGATACCGGGACGTCCTGGTACGGGGCTACGTCGACCAAGTGGTGATCAGCTGCGGAACCGAGGTCATCGCCAGACACCCACGCTCCTACGAGCGGGACGACTTCGTTTACGACCCCATCCACTACCTGCCGCTGTTGGAACAGAAGCCGGGAGCTCTGGACCAGGCCGCACCCCTGCAGGGCTGGGAATTCCCCAATGAGTTCGGGACGCTGCGGCGGCTGCTGGAGACCTTCTCCCAGCCGGAGGTGCACGCAGCGGTGAAAGATGCCATCCACCTGGAGTCGCTGAGCTTCGACGCGGTGAAGCGCCTGGTGCTGTGCCGGCTGGAGGGGAAACCACCCAGGCTGGACCTAGAGCTCTATCCCTACCTGCCCAGGGTCCGGGTGAGCACCACGTACGCCGCGGACTATATGACTCTCCTGTCGGGGAGGGCGGCATGAACGACCGGTCCACGCTGCTGCTGGAACACCATCTGAAGGAGCTGAAGCTGCCCAGCTTCCTGAGAGAGTACGGGAAGATGGCCGCGCAGTGCGCCGCCGAGGGTGTGGACCATCCCCGGTACCTTCTGCGGCTCGCCGAGCTTGAACTCATAGACCGACACCAACGCATGGTGGAGCGGCGGATCCGCGCCGCCCGCTTCCCCGCCGTCAAGACCCTGGACACCCTCGACTTCCCGGCCATACCGTCGCTGAACAAGGCCCTGGTGATGGAACTGGCACGCTGTGAATACATCCAGCGCCGGGAGAACGTCATTGCCATCGGCAACAGCGGCACCGGCAAGACACATGTGGCCCTGGGCCCTTCGGCAAGCTCAGGAGGGCTTGGCCGCCTGCCAGCGCGGGATGTCTGTGGGTTTCACCACCGCCGCCGGTCTGGTGCATGAGATGATGGAGGCCAGGGACGAGAGACGGCTGTTGAACTTGCAGAAACAACTGGCCCGGCTCAACCTGCTGATCATAGACGAACTGGGCTTCGTCCCCCTGTCCAGAACCGGCGCGGAACTGCTCTTCGAGGTCTTCAGCCAGCGCTACGAGCGGGGCTCCACCATGGTGACCACCAACCTGCCCTTCGACGAATGGACCGAGGTCTTCGGCTCGGAGCGCCTCACCGGAGCCCTGCTGGACCGCCTCACCCACCACGTCCACATCCTGGAGATGAACGGCGAGAGCTACTGGCTCAAGCGCAGCCGGGAGAACGCTTCCTCGCAGGCTCCAGAAGAACCCGACGAAGAATAGCCGCACCGCCAACGCCGTCTCCTCCCGTTCTTGTAACGCCGACGCTCTGCCTCATTTACTGCCTTCGGTCATAGGGCAGGTGGTACACGATCACACCGCCCCGGTGGCCCAACATCTCAGCGCCATTGACATACGACCGAGAACCCCAGCGAACGGGCCGGCGGCATACCTCGGCGGCCTCTTCCACCTGCTGGTACATGGGGCGGTCGGGGTCTTCCATGTAGTCCCGGATATAAAGCCCTACTTCCATGGGTCTCCACGTATTTCTTGATATTAACCTGTGTTGAATGCCCACCCAAAATCAGGGATTTGCGTCAGCGGATGATTCTGGCCCCCTAGTAGCGCGAATGCTGGTATGCCATTTTGCTGCTGTCCCAAGGCTGGACTTCATCAGCGACTGCAGATATCAAGGCGGTGGCACTGGAACTGGGCCCTCTTACAATTGGACCCCCTCGACAAGCTCAGAAGGGCGTTGACCTTCGGGAGGCAGGCCCACAGCCTTGACCTTCGAGAAAATCGGGGTCCCCTCCCCACCCTTGGCGATACACAGCAGGCTGAGTTGAGGGTAGTGGCCCACGAACCACAGCCCTTGACCGGGTTCGGCGGCTAACCCCCCTTTCCTGCGTATGAAGTTGAGGTAATGGGACCCGAACATGGCTATCAACCCGCGCGCTCCGTTCAACGCCTGTCTGGCTGCCGAGCCCATCATGATCGAGCGTGGCAAAGGCAACATTGTCAAGGTGCTATTTCAAGCTGACACCAATATCCTCTCCCCGACTTTGGGCGAGGACCATGATGCGGGCATCGCCTTATTGGCCAGGCCTACGGGGGCCGCCAAGGCGGGGCCGGAGCCGGCTAAGCTGGGCCTAGCCGCCGAGTTGCGGCCGCCGCACAATATAGCCTTCAACGCCCTGAATCCGCTGCGTCCGGTGGCCACCGAGGGCTTATGCTCGCAGCGCCCCAACGCTGACTTCTCCACCTGGGCCAGGCCGGAGGGTAAGGCGAAATGGACCTTATACCTGGCGCCCTTGATGCCAATGGCCTGACGGTCGCAACCATAGCCGTCGAGGAACCGGTATGCCGGCGGGGGTTATGAAAGCTGAGTCCAAGCCCCTGGTCGTACTCGGGAGTTGCAGCTGTCAGAAACCAGAGTTGAACTGTATTAGAATCGAAAGTGAACCAAACGAGTAGCGGTGGACTACCTCGGTATCGCACTGTGTGAAGGAATTCTCATTGATCACTCTTTGTTATCTCTGGAAACATTTCCGGTAGTATGGCGATGACGAATATCAATTCTTCCAGGTTATCGTCTATGGCCTGCGTATCAAAACCGAACCGTTGTACCGTGAATTCAAAGCTTCTTACGTGCACCACAACGCAGCATTGAACATTTTGCCGCGGGGCGGTAAGGGTGGCTGCGGAACAAACGGCCAGACACCAGGCAGAATTGCGCTATCGGCGCTGACAGCAGGATGTTTTCCAAACGCCTGGGGGGCCTGATCTCTATCGGCACCCCAGAGATGGCTCTAGTCGCGGGCGAAGGGATCCATTATGCATCTCGTGATTATGCCCGCCACGAGAATGGATGACCAAGGGGTGGAATTCGAGAGGGGTGTGCATGGCGCCCAGTTCATACCTCCCAAGTAAGCGTTACTCGGGGCGGACCAAAGCCCACAGGCGCCCTTCTTCGATATCTACGCGGACAGCGCTTAGGCGGACGTAAGGCTGGTCTACACACATACCTTCTTCTCTGTCGAACTGCCATCCGTGGCCGTCGCAGGTGAACACCTCCTCACCTTCGTCCTGTATCTCACCACCTTGATGGGGGCAGATGACGGATAGCAATTTGTAGCCATCGCTACCTTTGGCCAAGAAGAATTTGGCATCACCCACCACGACTGGAAAGGGAAGACTTGGGAGTGACGACTCCTCACCCAAGTCCACCTTGATTCTCCTTGGGCGCCCAAGGGCGTTGAGTGGTCGGGAAGACATAGCTGCTCCAGCCCGCATTTAGTGGGAATGAGGGAGTTGACTGCCGCGAGCATAGCAAAGGCTTCCGGCTCCATCAATGAGCCAATACTCTGATTCGGCCTCGTTTACGAGGCCGAATGCCGACTGTGGCAGCGAAATCAAAGAATCAACTGATCTACCGAGGTATATGTATCAATGGCTGGGCAACGGCCGACCCGAGTCTTTCGTCGTCGTGGTGTTTAATCCTCACATATAGGCCGCTTCGCTCTCCAGTTGACCGAGTATCCGTCAGTCGAAGTGCCGGGCGACGCCAAACTCAATTGTAAAGGGCGGCGCTAAAATTTCCCGTGCGAGCGGGTAATCTCTGACAAACGGCTGTCGAAGTTCAGCAGAAATGTCCGGACTCTTCGATGCGGCATAGGGGGACAGAGTGAGGTTACTCAGGGCATCCTCAGATACGGGGCCGCCTCCATGGCCCCCGTAGACGCTGGACGTGGAGGACAGGATGAACCGGCTTACGCTGAACTCCCGGCACAGTTCCAGGTGATTGAGGTTTCCCAGGACATTGGTCTCGTAGCAGGAGCGGGGATCCTCGACGCTGGCACGGACTCCGGCTCTGGCTGCCAGGTGAATGACCGCGTCAACAGGGTTTGCCTCCGGGGTTTTGTTAAAAACAGAGAGTAATCTCTCTTTGTCAGTGAAGTCGACCTGAGATAGGCGAACTAGTCGCTTCGGAGAACGGGCCCCTGGCGCCAGCGAGCGAGAGCCGAGGCGAATGGCTCGATGTTGTCCAAGCCCTTCACGAAGTGGCCCGACTCCACCAGGAGGCTGGATACATTGGATCCGATGAATCCAGCGCAACCGGTGACCAGGATACTCATTCCGCTATGCTCTCCTTCCAGTAGTCCGCGTGTCAAGGCGGCGGTGCTGAAGTCGGACACATTAGTCCCGGCCCGCCGCTAGGCTTGGGTAGAGGAACGAATCCAGCTGAGGGTGGACGTACTGGTCTGCCACCCCAGGCTGGTGCAGACCGGCTTGGCGCAGACCGGGTTGGACCTGGTGGACTAACTCACAAACTTTTTGTTTGAATCAGAGTTCTCTGTCTTTCAATAAACACAAAATAATACGGTCCTCGTGGGCAGTCTATTTGGATACTGCTGGAGTTCAATGGATGTCGACAGGTTACGGAAGCTACAGACCGCCCATCTAAGAGGGTGTGTGACAAAGTGTAATCAGGTTGACTTGAGCCTTTTGAGCATCAGGTGGACCATCGCTATATGAACCCAGGTCTCACCGGTTTCTGGCAGTTCCTCATAGTCCTTGCTGAGCCGTCGGCACCGGCTGAGCCAGGCCAGCGTGCGTTCAACCACCCATCTGCGAGGCAGCACCTCGAACTGGTGGCTGTCCGGTCTCCGGCGCACCACCTTCAGCAGCCATCCTCCATTCTCCCAAGCCCACGCCACCAGCCGACCGGCATAGGCCGCATCGGCCCAGATGACCTGAAGCCTGGGAACCGGCCCAGCAGCTTGGCCAGCACCAGTCCGGCCCCGTCCCGGTCTTGGATGTTGGCGGCGTGAATCACCACGGCCAAGAGCAGCCCGGTGGTGTCCACTACGATGTGGCGCTCGCGCCCGGACACCTTTTTGCCGGCGTCGTAGCCGCGAGGCCCCCTTTTTCCGTTGTCTTCACCGATTGGCTGTCGATGATTGCCCCGCTGGGAGTAGCATCCCATCCCTCGCTCTCCCGGACCATGGGACGCAGTGCCTCCCAAACCCGCTCCCAAGCGCCGTCCCTGCGCCATTTCCGGAAGTACCACCAGACCGTGCCCCAAGGGGGCAGGTCGTGGGGCATCATTCGCCAGGAAATACCGCCACGCAACACGTACAGGATGCCGTTCACCACCTCCCGCAGGCGCACGGTTCGGGGATGTCCCCTGGGCGAAGCTGTGGGTAACAGGGGTTCCAGCAAGCCCCACTGGGCATCGGTCAAATCCGTGGGATACGCTCTTCGATCCATACCCCAAAGCTACAGACTACCCGCAAACCACACCAAGCTGTTCCAATGCAAGTTTCGACAATTGTCACACACCCTCTAAGACCAATCGATTTTCCATTAAGGTGAGCCACGAGGAGTCTTTATAGTTATTCTTGTACAAAATCGCTGAGGCATCAGTGTTGTAGGGTGGATCTATGTATGTACATCTCACCGTGCGCGCATACCTGTCTTCCAATAGGCGCAAAGCCTGCCAATTTTCGCTTCGCACTATCAATCCGTCGGTCATCTCGTCCAGGTCGACAAATGAGGCCATCAGGCGGTCGACGAACTTAGGGTCAAAATGTTTAGTATCCAGAACCAGCGTGGGATGTCCTTGTAGGAACGCCTCGCTCCAGTCGTTCCCATCAACGCCCATAAGCTCCCGCCACTCGTCCCATTGCGCATCGTTAGCCGCGATCTCGGCATAGAACTCAGAGGCTATGCTGCTCAATGTAATGCAGTACTGGGTCTCGGTGACGAACTCTCGCTTCTCCCAAAGCATTTTCTGGAACCCCTCGATCTGGGCGAGGAAGTCTATAATTTGACTGCCCACCGCCTTAGTCAAGTGTATTTGCTGAAACCAACCTTCACTCATGCCCTGCCCGGCTGTAGCCAAGTTATCCAGGCTTAACACTTCGTTCTTCAGGTAGAAATCCAACTCTCGGCTGAGAAAGCCCGATAAGTCTTTATGTATAAAGAAGTCGGAGTTGTTCCGCCGGACGTACTGGCGTAGATGGTGTTCCAGACGGGTGACTTGTCCGTTCCCATCGTGGGGATGCTCGCGCACTCAGGGCGGCTAGTGCTCCGGGGAACGCTCCCGATTGGGCAGGTATATTTGAGACGGCCTCTTCGTTGATCTTGTCCTGGGTGTTGCTTTTGCCATACTTCGTGGATTCACTGCTGGACAGGGGCCTATATTCAAAGGGGGTAGTGATGGTGTTGCTGCAGGCGTCCCATTCCGTCTCAGAAATGCCGGGCAAAAAGAATCGCCGTTCGCCTTTGACGTTGTTCTGCTCAACATCCGCGTTCTTTAGCCCGAATCCACCGATAGAGGACGTCAGGTTAGCGAACTGAAGCGGCAAGAGGGTGCTCCTCTGAATCTGGGATAATGGTTTTCGAGAAAGGAAACCGACCCCAGAAAAGGAGCACCCAATTGATGCTACCACGCAACCACCCCGACCGTATTCGCATCGTCTTTGACGACCACCGTCTGGTGGCCAATGCCGGCCTGCTCCTGCCGGCCACTCTCGCCCAACACCTGGGCCTGGGGGAACTCGTTGACCGTCACCTCAATCTCGGCAGCGCGCCGGGCCGGGCCAACGCCGGCGACAAGATGATGACCCTGGTCGCCTCTGCCCTGGCGGGCGGCGACTGCATCGACGACGCCGATGCGCTGCGCGCCGGTGGGACGGCCGGTGTTCTCGACTGTAGGGTCAAGGCGCCATCCACCCTGGGCACCTTCCTGCGCAGCTTCCGGTGGGGCCATGTCCGCCAGCTGGACCGGGTGAGCCGTGAGCTGCTGGCCCGGGCCTGGGCCGCTGGGGCGGGACCCGGCGACGGGCCGCTGACCATCGACCTGGACTCCACCATCTGCGAGACCTACGGTCTGGCCAAGGAGGGCGCACGCCACCACGGCTATACCGGCAAGCGGGGCTATCACCCGCTGCTGGCCGTGGCCGCCGGCACCGGCGACGTGCTGATGTCCCGGCTGCGCGAGGGCCGGGCCAACACTGTTCGGGGCGCCGCTCACTTCCTGCGCGAGACGGTGGGACGGGTGCGCTACGCCGGCGCCAGGGGCCGACTCACGGTGCGGGCCGACAGCGGCTTCTATGCCCACGCCATCGTCGCCGTCTGCCGCAAGATGGATGTCCGCTACTCCATCACCATCTGCCAGCACAAAAGCCTGCGCAATCTCATCGAGGCCATACCCGAGACGGATTGGACGCCCATCCCCTACTGGATGGACGGCGCCGCCGATGTGGCCGAGACCACCTACACTCCCTTTGAGAGTGAGGCCGGCGCCGCCCCGGTGCGGCTCATCGTACGGCGGGTGAAGCCCACGCCCGGTTTCCAGCTGGCCCTATTCGCCAGCTACAGCTATCACGGCTTCATCACCGACCGGGACGGGGAGACGCTCGAACTGGAGGCTGACCATCGCCGCCACGCCGAGATCGAGAACGCCATCCGAGACCTCAAGTACGGCGTCGGGCTGAACCACCTGCCGTCCGGCCGATTCGCTGCCAACGGGGCCTGGCTGGCCGTCCAAGTGCTGGCGCATAATCTGGCCCGTTGGGCAGCGCGCATCGGTCTGGGCGAGCAACTGGTGACCACCAAGACCCTGCGGCGACGCTTCTTCTGCCTGGCCGGACGGCTCACCCGCTCGGCCCGCCGCCTCACACTGCATCTGCCACAGCGCTGGCCTTGGGAAGCCCAGTTCAGCAGCGCCCTGGCCCGACTGCGAGCCACCCCACTCCCAGCCTGACGGCGCTGTCCGCAACCGCCCCAACACCTCCAAACTCGCGTCCGCCCCGCCCGCGAGTGCATCCTGCTGCGTCCGATCTCACTATCACGCGATTCCCAGCCTCCATAGACCGCTCTCCAGGTCCGGTGCGGCTACTGAAAACCCTCGCGGGGTCACATCGGTCCCAATGGAGCCCAGGCTTTCTCCCTTGCAGGCTCCCTCATCCCAATTTGCCCAGCATTCACGCCCCCCATCGGTGGATTCGGGTTTAGCCGGAATTGCACCGAAACACCGTTAGGTGCATTCCAGTCGTAGTTGCGGAAGTGCTCGTCGCTCTTGACGTAGTACTGGTCGCTATTTGCCCAGTGAGATAAACTTCCTCGCCGTTATATGGGATGGCGTACCGCTGGTTGCGAGAGTACCGGCGCTTTGAGATGAAGTCGCCCTCTTCGTAATAACGGCTGAAGAACGTGTAGAGGTGGTTGTAAATGGCGGCTTCCACGGCGTCCCGGCTGCGGCTACCGTCGGCCGCGCGGTCCAGGGCATCGCGATATTTTGCGCTGGCGGGGACGGTGTTATACCTTTCAGTCAACTCACCGTGTTGGTCGAAGGCCGTCTCACCCAGCGATTCAGCAAGCTGGATCGGTTCGTCTCGAGCTTGCGCCAAGTCGGCCTCTGCCCGGGCTTGCTCGGCCAGCGGCCCGCCATCCAATGCAGTAGCCACAGCATCGGGGAGTTGTTCGGTGATGAACCGCTCAACCGCATCCCGCTTGTGGTTCATAATACGGTAGATGCCAAAATCCAAGTCAGCGCAGTCAAACTGGAACAGCTCGCGTAGCAGGCCCTGAAACTTGGACAAGTTGTTTTGATACTGGCAGATATGTTAGCCATGATGCGAACCTCTGTCGGCAGCGCATAGGATCCCCTGAGGGAGTCAGAGAGTATACCCTTCGGGGTAATCGGAGAGCGTTGCGGCTTGGATTATATTAAGCCCGTTACACCGCCGTCCTCCCCCAAGTGTCAGTTTACTCTTGACAACGATGCTCCTGTATTACACCGACGCTTCGCAGGAAAGGGGCCTTGGTAACCTCTTCATGGCGACCTGACCACGCGCTAGATAGCTTTGTTGCCTCGCCGTCCGCGAAGCGATTTCCGCCCAAAAAACGCCCAGGCCCAGATTGGGAGGTGTCGTTATAATGCTAGTCATTGAGATAGCAACTCGGGTTCAACCAGCAACCCCGGGGCGTTCATCCCCAGGGCGTGAGCGATACCCTGCAAAGTTTTGAACCTGGGGGTCTGATCTCCGTTCTCAAGTCGAACCAGCTTAACCCGTCCGATCTCGGCAGTTCGGGCCAACGCCTACTGGGACAGACCGGCTGATTCTCTGAATCGCCGAACCCTTTGGCCTATTGTCGGCCTTCCCGGAGCGGCAATTGCTTCTACCGTTGGCCGATATGATGCGTCGCAGTAGTGCCGGGCGAAGTCCCAGGGAATTTGGACGCTCTCGCTCCAAGTCATTTCTAAGACCATTTCGTAAAGATTAGGCAATTCTAGGCCGGATATCCCGTCGCGCGCTTTGATTTCGGGAAGTTCGGCGTATGGTATGAGACCCTTAAGCCCGTCGGCAAAGACCAACTCGATCCCGTCTTCCAGTAAGCTGGCAGTCGTCATCATCCGGTTGGCGTTTTTCACCAGAACCACGCCTATTGGCTACCTCCCTTGTATGGAGTCCCACTTTGCCCTAAATCTCCGCCGCGTGTCTCGCATACACCGGCATGATGTCCTGGAATTGCCGGGAGGTGGCTCGTCCATGTAGACGCCCCAGTTCAACTCAATCTGGCAGACATCTTCATTCCAGGCCCAAACATGCACGTGCTGAGATTCGAAGGCATATCCCCTGATGTTGACCACGAAGCGGAACTGCCCTTCCACGGCTACGGTCGGCATTCGAAGTCCCCGAACAGAGAATTACCCTCCCTATCAGCATCGCGGCCCCGAAGGATTCGGCGGTTAACGTATCATGTAGCGATACTGCACATCAAACCCGGAAATCCGGAGCGTTGCTGGCCACCACCACGTGAGCGTATTCGTAGGGTTTCCGACTCGTCTTTCGCTGGCCGCCGGTTCTGGTATGGCGGCGTGATGCTACAACTGCCAGAGTTAAGGCTATGCTCAAAAGTGTCCCCTTGTGACAGGGTTGACCGGGCGGACGGGCCGGAGCAGAGGGGGTGTAAACCACAGTGTGCAGTCGGTCTAGCATTCCGCTGGTAGCTATTCCGATTAAGCAAAGGGAAGTGGGGGGCCAATTGGCATTGTCAAAGGGCCCCGCTGATCAGGTCATTATCCTGTTTCCTGATCTTCCCCGCTCCCCCGCCAGGCGTTTTTTGGTGGCGCTGACCAACGGCCGAGACGTCTGATTCGGGTGTCCCCCTAGGCGGTGGGCTGTGGCGAACGCCGACTAGCGCGTGCCGCTGTGGCCATCGTCTGCACCAAGTGCTCCGGGTAATGGCCGACATCTCCGCTGCAGCCGGTAGGCAGGCGCACCGGTTATCCAATCACCCGTTGGTGAAGTATCGCCAGTCGGTGACGTTTGATCATCTCCAGGGAGACCATCACCAGCCAATTGTGTGTATACGTTTTGTGTATACGTTCCGTAACGGAGCCTCTAACGGCCCGTTGGTACAGCTAAATCACCCCTCTAGCACACAGTGGAACCCTCCGTGAGCCATGGTTCAATACCGGCAGTGGTTGGTTGCCGACACCACGGTGGCGATGGCTTCCTCTTGCACCCTCGTCAGGGCCGATGAGCCAAAGGTAACGACCGCGTTCAATCGCTGCACGGCCTCCATTGCCTGCGGATTGATGGACATCACGCTGATTACCGGTGACAGATCCGTTTTCTCCTCACGTATCCAGGACATCAAGACACTCCCGCAATGACTGAACTGCAAAAAACGCCATAATTCTCCATGTTCAACATGGAGAATTATGCTACGTTAGCTCTACGCGCGGCCGAACCAGTCGGGGTGGACGGCTTGCAGCCCGAGCTGCGGCCAGGCGGCGGGGGCGCTGCACTTTTCGAGGCGCTCTTCAAGGGGCAGGGAGTCGTCCCAGTAGTGGGCTATGATGCGGCGTCCGTTCCAGTGGCCGGCATCGTCGGAGGCAATCCATACAGCGGGCGACTGCATGGCCTCCGGCTGAATCAGTGCGTCTGCTGTTGCGCCCTCGGGCGGGATGACCATGTTGGTGGCGGTCGCTCCGCCGGGGGTGAGCACGTTTGCGGTGACGCCGGTGCCCTCCAGGTCCTGCGCCATGATGGCCACCAGCGCCTCGTGCCCAGCCTTGGATGGGCCGTAGGGGGCGCCGCCCTTACGCCACATGGTGTCCATGCTGGTGGTGACGCCTATGATGCGTCCGAACCCTTGCTCGATCATATGGGGGGTAACAGCGTGGGACATCAGGAACGGGCCGCTCAGGTTCACGGAGATCACCCTGAGCCACGCATCGGGCTCAAGGGTCCAGAAATCATTCTGGCTGCCGGCGGCCCTGGCACCGAACCCGCCGGTGCGTGCGTTGATGCCGGCGTTGTTGACCAGGATGTGCAGTCCGCCCATCTCCTTGATGGTGCGCTGCACGGCGCTCTCCACCGACTCCGGATCGGTGACGTCGGCGACGATGGGCAGCACAGCGTCATCTCCGCCGATCTCCCGCAGGTCGTTGGCCGACTGGTCCAGCCAGTCCTGGTTGACGTCCAGCATCGCCACCCGCGCCCCGGCCCGCACCAGCCCGGTGGTGATGGAGCGGCCCATGCCGATGGGACTGGCCGCGCCGGTAACGATGGCAACTCTGCCTTCCAGTGTGTTCGATTGGGTGGTCATTTCTTACCTCGCTAAGCCTCGACTAGAAAATTGCCAGCGGATTCACTGGGGAACCGGTGGCGTTCTTGAAGCGCAGCGGCGCCACGTTGAACATGAACTCGTAGCGGCCAAGCCGTTCGCACACTGCGGCCAGCTCTTCGCAGTTGCCCGCGTCGATGAGCCACAGGCCCATGCCGACAATGCCCACCTTGTGCACGGGCAGGCCGATCCCGGGATAACCGCTGGGCTCGGCGTCCACCGAGGCGTCGCCGCCGAGCAGAGACACGCCACGCTCCTTGAGCCACGGCAGGGTCTCGGCGTGCAGGCCGGGCCGTCCGGCAGCGGGCGGTCCCAGCTCCAGGCGCCGCTTGTACCAACCGTAGCGCACTATCAGGGCGTCGCCCTCCTCGACGCGCACGCCCTGGGCCTCTTCGGCGGCCTCGAGGTCGTCGGTGTAGACGAACTCGCCCGCCTCCAGCCATTCCTTGCCCTTGACCTTGGTGATATCCAGCATCACGCCACGGGTTACGATGCCATTCTGTACCTTGTCGATGTCGAGGCTGTTGGCCTTGGTCTCGGAGTTGATGTCCGAGGCTGGACGGCCGTTATACATTTTGCCGTTCCAGACCTGGTGGCAGAGGCTGTCGAGGTGAGTGATGGTCAGACCGTGGAAGGAGAAGCCGATGAAATCGGACGTTCCGCCCGGCCCCTCATCGGGGCAACTGTCGCCAGCCCGGAGCATGTAGTGCAGCGGTGGGATCGAAGTGACGTCGGGTGCACCCTCCGGCACGATGAGGCGCGAGCAGGTAACGCTGATACCCTCCTTGACCAGAGCGGCGGCCTGGGCCCGCTTGGCGTCGGTGATCAGGTTCACCGTGCCCAATTGGTCGTCGTCGCCCCAGCGGCCCCAGTTGCTCAGGGTGTCCAGCCATTCGATGACCTGCTCTTCCGTGGGAATCTGGCGGGTGGTCATTATCGACCTCCTGTCGTAATTGCTACAGAGCTGCGGCTATCTTACTACGCAGGCCAATGCCACGCGTTAACTGGCGCAAAGCGGGGCGGAATTTCTGCCTGCTGGCGTGAGGGGAGGCGGGAGCGGTATGCAGGACTACGAAGATAAGAGCTGCCCGACTGTCCCGTCGATGTAGAGGATTTCGATGGTCCGGGAGACCGCGACTTCCAGATGGGCGCGCGCAGGCTGGTCCAGTCCGGGTCCCAGCCGGTCCACCAGCGCCGACACCGTTGAACGCCCGTCGGCCAGGGAGACCAGGGCAGCCACCAGCTCGCTGCAGGGCACTCCCTCCGGTTGAGACACAGCACTGAGGCTGTACCCCCAGATGAATTCGCCTGCGCCGAGCACCGGCCTTCGAGCAACGCGTACGCCGTCCGCAAATTGCGGGACTGCGTTCAGGATCTGGTTGCGCTGCGGGTCGGACCGCAGGCCTACGATGCGCTGGACCCGTTGCGCCCGCTCGCCCTCCACGGCGCGGACACTGGCAACAAAGTCGGCGGGAGCCTCTCCACGGTCCAGCACCACTCGCTCGTAGCCCCTCGGCGGCTGACCGGCCACGGCCTGTATGAAGCTCTGGCGAGGAGTGAACTCGTTTTCCCCGGTGATGCGCCGGGCCTCCCAGAAATACGAATCTGACGTGAGGTTGCTGGCATAAAACAGCCGGGCCATTTCCCGGAACTGGTTGTATTCCTTGTAATAAAGCTCCTGGTAGACCTCTCCTGCGCTGTCCCGCAACTGCTCGTCGCCGCTTTCGGCGGCCTTCAGGGCGGTGGTCGCGTAGGCGGCTGCCATCACGCCCGACATCAGCGCCAGATGCACGCCGGAAGAGAAGAGCGGGTCCACGAAGCATGCTGAATCGCCGGTCATAACGAACCGATTGCTGGTGGTGCGCTCAGCCGAATACGACCAGTCCCGCACCACGTTGGGCCCTGACGCCCATCTGGCATTGCGGAGCATTGCCTTGGTGTGGGGTGCCTGCGCCAGTTGCTCAAAGAGGAATTCCCTCGCGCCAAGCCGCTGGATGCCATCCTGACCCGTCTGGTTGTCCACCACCGCACCCACGCTGCTCCAGCCAGTTTCGCCAGTTTTGACCGGTGCTGCGCTGCCCAGGGGAATGGTCCAGAACCAGCCGTGTTCGAAGGCCTCGATGAAGATATTGTTCTCGTCGGGGGACGGCAGCGGGGCTGCGCCCTCGAAGTAAGCGTACACCGCGAGGTTCTGAAAGAAAGAGTCCCAACGGCGCGTTCCCGACTGCTGAGCCAGCAATGCCGCCTGCCCACTGGCGTCAACCACGAAGCGGGCCGCCAGATTCTGTTGTCCGGCCGTATCCGAGACATAGTGGAGGACGGCGATGGAATCTTTTTCGCCCCATTCCACGCTGCCAACCCGGCATCCCTCTCGCACGTCCACGCTGAGGGCGCGGGCGTTTTTCAGGAGGATGTGGTCAAAGGTGGGTCTCCAGACCTGGTATGCGTGGGGATACTGGACCCTGGTCTCCCGGAAGTGCCAGCTCCAGGGCTCGGGGTCGCGTCCCCAGACCATTGTCGCGCCATACTTGGGCAGGAACCCCGCCGCTTGTACGGCTTCCATCGCGCCCAGTTCCTCCAGCACGGGCATGGAGGCAGGCAGCAGCGACTCGCCGACGTGCTCGCGAGGGAAGCGGTCCCGCTCCAGCAGCACGACACGCCATCCCTGGCGCGCCAGCATCGTGGCCGCCGCGCTTCCAGCGGGCCCCCCGCCGATGATGGCTATGTCTGCAACGGATTGCTGGGCCATTGACTACCACTCCGGGATTCACCGGTCCGGGATTCACTGGGAATAAGCTGGCGGAGAATCAGGTTCACACTCGAGAAGCCTGGATGATTGACTGCGCAACCACGCGAGTTTACATTCGAATCTGTAAGTAACACAAATCTGCGATCTGAAGGCATCAGATGTTGAAGAATGTTGAGGCAGAGACACTAATGCAGGATGCTCGGGCCATGCAGTCGGCCGCCCTGGAAAGGTTGGAGGCGGAGGACTGGCGCGATGCGGCGGAAAAGACGTGGTGTGCCGCCCGCAACGCCACCAAGGCCTTGGTGCTGGAGGTGGATGCCGCGGAAAGCCAGCGTTCCACGAAAATCGAGGTGGGAATGAGAAATATTGCCCGTCGCCGGGGTGGAGAGTGGATAAGACTACGCTCCCTGTACTCCGACATAGTCCATTTCCTGCATGCCGAGGCATTCTACGAGGGTGCTTACACCGACGATGTGCCCGAGTTGGTACGCGAGGGTTCGGAATTCATCGATCTGGCGGAAAAGCTGGCGCAGTCCTGAAGGCCCCTGGCTGGTCCGGATTCCGCTGCGCTGATTCCCCGTCTTGACTCAGCAAAAGAGACCGCCGAAATTTCAGCGGTCCCTTTCATTCTCTACGTCCCCGGATGCGGGGCAGCTATTGCCTCGCATCACTGTGGGCCAACGAGGGGTCTAGTCAGCGCTGTGGCCGCCCTCGGCGCTGGCGATTTCGTCAGGGAAGGGCTTGCCGGTGGCCGGGTTGACCTCGAAGGAGCTGGGGAGTTCCAGGTCTTTCGCGATTTCCTTGACCGCCGGAATGACTTCCTCACCCATCAGACGCAGGCTGCGCATGGCGTCGTCGTGGGTCATGGCGCCGTCGCCGTCCCAGAAGAAGACGCTGCCGGGGCGAAGGTATTCCAGCACGTGGCGGATCTTGGGAATCACGGTCTTGGGCGTTCCGCAGATTATGGTGTAGTCCGCAATCTGCTGCTCGTAGGCTCGTCCCAGAACGCCGGCGGGACCGGCGGGACCACCGCGAGCCGCGGTGGCGCTGCCCTGCGTTGGCAGCACGCGGCGGCGGGAGGTCAGGCCCGGCAGATTCAGCAGTGCCGGGTTGGTGGTGCCTTCGTTGCCGGCGAGGAAGGGGTTGCTCGGACCCTGCACGAACTTGCGTCCAGCAGCCTCGGCCAGTTCCTCGGTTTCATCGACGTGGACCTTCCACAGGTACCCCAAGTTCTGCGGGCCGGACTGGTAGCCCAGCTCTGCAGCTGTGTCGTGGTAGAGCTGGAACGCTGCCTTGGTCGGCTCGAGCTCGGTGGAGAGCATGATGTAGGGGATGCGCTTTTCAGCGGCCCACATCAGCGAGTCGCGGCTGATTACGCCCGGCAGCCAGACCTGAGGATGGGGAGTCTGGTACGGACGGGCCCACGGGTTGACGTGCCGGAATTGGAAGTGCTTGCCCTCCCAGCGGAAGGGCCCAGGTGTGGTCCAAGCCTTGACGATAAACTCGTGGGCTTCCTTGAAGCGCTCCCAGTTGTACGTCGGAGGCGCGTTGTGGGCCACGCTCTCCCGCCCGGTGCCGCGCACCCATCCGGATACGAGGCGCCCGTGGGAGATCATGTCGATCATCGAGAGCTGCTCGACCAGCCACAATGGATCGTCCCAGATGGGGATGATGTTGCCCAGTAGCACGATCTTGGCTCGCTTGGTGATGCGGGCCAGGATGGACGCCTCAACGTTCATGGCGCCGCCCATGCAGAAGGGCGTGCCGTGATGCTCGTTGAGCATGAGGCCGTCGAAGCCCATTTCCTCGGCGTAGAGCTTCTCGTCAAGATAGCGGTTGTAAAGTTGGGCACCCAGCTTCGGGTCATAAATCTCGTTGCTGACGGTCAAGTCCATGATGGGCTTGCCGGTGGCACCGAAATAACCGGAGTCAGGGTCCTGGTAAGGCCGTTCGGTGAAGTATCCGATGTGCATGGTCTACTCCCTATCGTCGGCTTTGCCGCCGGGCGTACTCGCGTGCCGGTGGCGATGATTGCGGGCATTATAGCATCCTCGCAAGTGCCGTGGCGGAATCGATTCACGCCGCCTGGAGAGTGAGGCTACAGGAAAATGCCAGCCAACGGCAGGGAGAATCCGGGGAGCAGTTCCTCGTCGGTGATGACGTCGTCACCGGTATGAGTGATGATGGGGCCGTCGCCGCGGTGGACCACCACGCTGCGGGTCGACGGGTATGCGACCCAGACCCGCCGGGATCCGGCGGCCAGGTATTCGCTAACCTTTCGTGCTATTTCAGCAGCAGTATTGGATGGCGAAAATATTTCGACCGCGATGTCAGGCGCCCCGGGAACGAATCCGATGCTCGAACCATCTCCAGAATGGGTGGAACGCAGATTGAAAGAAACATCCGGGCTACGAACGATGTCCGGATTCTGACGCACTCGGTAACCGGTTCCCACGCCCCCCCTGCCAATCCCGCGCTGACGAGAATAGACATAAAACGCCCCGCTGATGTTGAAAGCGGTGTCTCCATGCTGTTCGTTGACCGGGGCCATTTCTACCACCTCTCCGTCCACCAGTTCGTACCTGCCGTCCTTGTGGCTGTAGAGGCGGAAAAATTCGTCGGCGGTCAGCAGCGTTTTCGGTTGAGTCATGGTCACCCGTCCCGCTGGAAGGCTGTCAGTCTGGCCAGAGTTAAGACGATGCCGGGCGGGGCTAGGAGTCCGGCGCCCAGCGGTGGGGCGCGGAGGCGAGGCGGCCGAAGCTAAGTTCCTCGCACAGAGCTTCGTAATCGCCCCGGCGCACTCCCTCCCAGGAGACGTCAGAGGTTGTGGCGCTGATCGGCACGTCGCTGCGGAGCGTGGCGAGGTGGCGATAAAGGAGCGCATTTTCGTACCCGTTGGCCAGGATGCTCTGGAGATTCGCCATCCCCCGCACCTGAACATCCCAGGGGGCGGACGTGGGGATGGACTCGATGTGGCCGTAGCGCGACAGCACAGCGGCGGAAGACTTGGCCCCCCAGCGCGGCAGGCCGGGAATGCCATCGGCCGTATCGCCGGTCAGGGCCAGCAGGTCTGGTATGGAACGCGGGGGAACGCCGAACTTGGCTACCACCCCGTCCTCGTCGACAATTTCCTTGCGGCGCCGGTCCTGGCAGACCACACGGTTGGCCTCAACGAGCTGCCCCAGGTCCTTGTCGGGAGAGCAGATGACGATCCGCTCCACGGTTGGCTCTCCGCGCAGTCGGGCCACGGCGGTCGCAATGGCATCGTCGGCCTCGAACTCG
>CBDHDY010000026.1:0-12106 GCA_965261885.1 Dehalococcoidia bacterium | reverse complement strand
ATGTGCATTTGTCTGACCCTCTGCTGTACCGCTGCCTTGCTCCCCAACCCCAGATCACAATTGCCCAGAGTGCCTCTGCTCCATCTGGCTTAGGAAGGCCTCCGAGGTCCCAGAGTTGCTGTTGCCCTCCAGTTCGATCCACTCCGCCTCTCCGGTCTCCAGGCACACCGCCGAATAGTGGCTCGCCTTCCCTCCATACCGCGGGCTGGTTGAGTCCCCCAGAACCCGTTCACTCTTCAGCACCCACTTGTCCCTCAGTTCGGCGTCTGCCTGTAAGTGGGCCTCGTCGGCAAAGAATATCTTGCCGCCAGTCACCTCCGCCGCGAAGGACTCCTGTTTGGCTTCGTCCGTCTTGAGCAGCCGCTTCTTGGTGCGCTTGAAGGCAAATCCCAAGCGGTGCAGCCAGTTCAGGCCACTGCTGCGGCTCACGTTTACAGCGAACCGCTCAGATACAAACTACCGCACCAATTTCTCTCCTGATCCTGCGGACAGGCCCAGTTGTCCAGCGGGATTCCTGCCTGCTGCTGCAACTCCCGCACTGCCACTTTCAACTCAGATATACTTGTGGCGGTAGTCGTAAACGGGTCGTGTGAACCATGATTAAGGGGTTGGCTTTATTGTCCATCGTGATATTCCTTGTGGCTTGTGAACCCCTAGAGGAATCCAGCGAACAAGAATGTTTCTGGACGCCCCCTGAAGGTTTTGCCGATATTACCGCGCAAGAATACGAAACTTGGCTGCGGGAGGAAATGCCGTCGGAAGCTATGGGCCATTCAACTGACTGTGATTTAACCGATGAACAGATAAGCGGTTTGCTTGAAACGCTGGAGGACGACCAAGCGCGGGAGGGGCGATGGAAACGGCATTTTGACTTGCACGACCGGATGATCAGCATTCGCGCTGAATACCGCGCGATTACCGCCGATGGTGTCCTGGACTTGGCTGAAACTGGCTACGTTTGCAACGCCCTGAGCACTTGGCTCGTCGAGCTGAACGGCTACACGCAATTCGTGGCTGACTACCGGCGCGATGAACCGGATTTGGTGGAAAACACGCCATCGCTCAGGGACTTGGAATCGGAATCTATTAAGTTGCTAACTTGGCTGTCGACTGTCGAACCTAGCTGCTAGGGCTACAACTCCCGCTCCACAACGACCTGCCTGTCGTAAATTGGAGCAATGCCCTTGCAGGCTAATTTCGCTCGGATCCTAAACCAAAGCCCAGCTGAAATGTGCAGATGGTAGAGTTCAAGCGGCGGTGACGGATCATTCTTTAAGCACAGATGGGAGAACTCCACTGGTACAACTCAAGCAATCTTAATCGCCTCTCGAATGCAGATCCCACCTTGGCTTTGGTTTAGCCCCAATCCACCGAAGGGGTGAGTGTGGCGGCGGGTTGAAGGGGTAAAAAAGTGCTCCCGGCATCGGGGATAATGGTTGTTGTTACGGCAAACCATCCTCGAAGCAGGAGCACCTGATAGATGCTACCACCCAGCGAGCCCGACCGGATCCGAATCGCCTTCGACGACCACCGCCTGGTGAGCAATGCCGGGCTGATCCTTCCGGTCACCCTCGCCCAGCGCCTGGGCTTGGGTGAACTCGTCGGCAATCACGTTGACCTGGGCCGCGCGCCGGGGCGGGCCAACGCGGGGGACAAGATGATGACCCTGATCGTGTCTGCGCTGGCTGGCGGCGACTGCATCGACGACGCCGATGCGTTGCGCACCGGGGGGACGGCCTGGCGCCATCGGCTGCGTGGTCAAGGCGCCGTCCACCCTGGGCACCTTCCTGCGCAGCTTCCGGTGGGGCCATGTCTGCCAGCTGGACCGGGTGAGCCGTGAGCTGCTGGCGCGGGCCTGGGCCACTGGGGCCGGACCCGGTGACGGGCCGTTGACCATAGACCTGGACTCCACCATCTGCGAGACCTCCCCACTAACCAACGTCGTCACGCGGCAAGTGGCGCGTCAGGGGGTGCGTAGGTCGTGTGTTCCGGAGCATCGGGCATGGGCACCAAAAGATAGCCCAGTTGCGCCGCCCGACGCTTTGCCGCGCGCAACGCCCGCTGCTGATATCGGCGTTCGTAGTATTCGGCCCCGGCGTCCACGTACTCTTGACCGTAGCGCAGCATGGAATAGATGATGCGAGCCAGCTTGTGGGCCGTGGCGGTGATGGCCTTGGGCCCGCCCATCTGTGCCTTCTTCCGGCGCAGGAAGGCGCCCAGGGCGCTGTCGGAGCGGTGCAGAGCGTTGGCCGCCAGACGTAAGGCCGCCGCCGCACGGTTGGCGCTGGGCTTGGTCTTGGAGCTCATGACCTTGCCGCCGGTGATGCGGTTGTTCGGGCTCAGCCCCAACCAGGACGCAAAGTGCTTCGCACTCGGCCATTTCGTCATGTCGGCGCCAATCTCACTCACCACCTTGAGCGCGGTGTAGGCATCCACACCGTCGACCTGGGTCAGGTCAGCCCCCGTCATACGGTACAGGTGCGTCCAAACGTCGAAGCGTGGCGCGTTTCCTTTGCTGCGCCTCCGGCCGGACTTCGCCGCTGGAGGATCACCATTGCTGCGGTCCTCAAACCGCTCCAGCTGGGCTTCGATCTCCCGGTCGCACTCGGCAATCTTATCCTGATAGAACCGGTACAGCTCCAGGGCCTGGTTCAGCTCGAAGATGTGCTCTTCCCGCCAGTGCCCCTGCAGCGACTTGGCGATGGTTGCCTCGTCGGCTTTGATCCTGGGATCGCGCAATTGCGCCAGTTGTCGCGGGTCCCGTTGGCCGTCCACGATGGCCTCGATGATGTCCAGGCCGGTCTTGCCGGTGATATCGCTGATGACGTGGTGGAGCTTCACGTTCATCTGGGTCAGCGCCTTCTGCATATGCTGGATATGGTGGGATGCGTACTGCACCAGCATGACCCGCTGCCGCAGGTAGCTGCGTAAGCGCCGGATCTCCCCGTCGGGTCGGAAAGCCCCCGAGAGCAGGCCGTAGGTGTGCAGCTGCTGCAGCCACTGGCAGTCCAGCACGTCGGTCTTGCGGCCGGGCACGTTCTTGATGCGCCGGGGGTCCACCAGCATCACCTGGAAGCCCCGTTCTTCCAGCACCCCGAACAGCGGTATCCAGTACACGCCGGTGGACTCCATGACCACGGTCTCCACGCCGCACTGGGTCAGCCAGTCCGCCAAACGGTACAGGTCCGCCGTGAAAGCCTCGAACTCTCGCACCGGCTGCTCCGCCCGGTCGGCGGGCACCGCCACATAGTGGCTGGTAGCGCCCACGTCGATGCCCGCCGCGTTCAGGTTCAGCTGGGACAGCCCTTCCGGTTTTGCCCCGCTCTGGCGTCTGCTCATCATCGCCTCTACCATTGCCGTGTAGGCGTGTCGCCGGAGGGAGCCGCGGACTGTAGCCACTCTCCCCAACGGGATCGCCCCGATCGGGGCTTCACCAATGATGCCGTCGTAAGGCTCCCGGACCATGCTACGGGTCGGGCAATACGCACCAGAGTCTGCTCGGTCTTTGTCCGGACGACACGCCTCGCCATGAGCATACATCCTTGGGCCGACTCACCAGTTAGTCGCCTCTGCACAGGCCGGACAAGGCCATAATATTGCTACGGGCTGGCCAAGGAGGGGGCGCGCCACCACGGCTATACCGGCAAGCGGGGCTATCACCCGCTGCTGGCTGTCGCCGCCGGAACCGGCGATGTGTTGATGTGCCGGCTGCGCGAGGGCCGGGCCAACACCGCTCGCGGTGCCGCCCACTTCCTGCGTGAAACAGTGAGGCGGGTGCGCTACGGAGGGGCCAGCGGGCAACTCACGGTGCGCGCCGACAGCGGCTTCTACACCCATAGCGTGGTATCCGTCTGCCGCAAGCTAGGCCTGCGCTTCTCCATCACCGTCCGCCAGCACAAAAGCCTGCACAATCTCATCGAGGCCATACCTGAAGATGCCTGGACGCCCATCCCGTACTGGATGGACGGCGCCGCCGATGTGGCCGAGACTGCCTACACTCCCTTCCAGGGCGAGCCCGACGCCGCGCCGGTGCGGCTCATCGTCCGGCGGGTGAAGCCCACGCCCGGTTCCCAGCTGGCCCTCTTCGCCACCTACAGCTATCACGGCTTCATCACCGACCGGGACGGAGAGACCCTGGAACTGGAGGCTGACCACCGCCGCCACGCCGAGATCGAGAACGCCATACGCGACCTCAAGTACGGCGTCGGGCTGAACCACATGCCGTCCGGCCGTTTCGCCGCCAACGGCGCTTGGCTGGCGGTACAGGTGATGGCCCACAATCTGGCCCGCTGGACGGCGCGGATCGGCTTGGGTGAGCAGGTGGTGACCACCAAGACCCTCCGGCGGCGGTTCTTCTCCCTGGCCGGACGGCTCACCCGCTCGGCCCGCCGCCTCACCCTGCATCTGCCACAGCGCTGGCCCTGGGAGGCCCAGTTCACTGGCGCCCTGACCCGATTGCGCACCCTGCCGCTTCCCTCCTGACCGTGGCGCCGGCAACCGGCCCACCATCCTCGCCCTCATCCACCAGCCAGTCGAAGATCTCTCCCACTCGCGCCGCACGAATCGGCCAGCGAGAGTTCGTTGCTGCCTTCGGCCACCTCATGAGCGGCTCCTCTCACCGCCAACAGACCTGCTACTGGCTCCGCCCGCCCCATATCCGCCGGGACGGTCCCTTCCCCATCCCTGTGATGCCCTGTTCCACCGCCCTCCCCACTCCGTTCGGTGGATTGGGGCTTAGATAGGCAGGCTACATAGGCAGGGCCCTGTTGGAAGCGGAAACCCTGCCCATTTCCGCTTGTCAGGTGGTAGTATTGCGGAGTAATTTCCAAGCTGCCCGGCGGTGAACCATGCCCGTTGCCCAGGAAGTTCTGGACGAAATCGCCCTGACCCGTGTCGAGTACGACCTGATCGTGGAACGGCTCAGCCGCGAGCCCAACGCCGTGGAGTTGGGCATGTTCGGCGCGCTCTGGAGCGAGCACTGTGGTTACAAGCACTCGCGGCCCCTGCTGAGCATGTTCAGCCATACCTCGCCGGCCGTGCTCTCGGAGACCGGGGCAGAGAACGCCGGCGCGGTGGACATTGGCGACGGGCTGGCCGTGGTGTTCAAAGTCGAATCCCACAACCACCCCTCAGCGGTAGAACCCTTCCAGGGAGCGGCCACCGGCGTCGGCGGCATCGTGCGGGACATACTGGCAATGGGCGCCCGCCCCATCGCCCTGCTGAACTCCCTGCGCTTCGGCCCGCCCGACGACCTCGTGAATGGTGCGGTCAACCGGCACCTGTTCGGCGGCGTGGTGCGGGGCATCTCCTGGTACGGTAACTGTATCGGCGTACCCGACGTGGGGGGCGAAATCTACTTCGACTCCTCGTACTCTCACAACCCGCTGGTCAACGCCATGTGCGTGGGCCTGATCGAGACCGAGCGCCTGGCCTCGGCGGCGGCGCGGGTTCCCGGCAGCGTTCTGCTGCTGGCGGGGGCCGACACCGGGCGCGACGGCATCCATGGCGCGTCGGGCCTGGCCTCCCGCACCTTTGAGGAAGAGGCGGAGCTGCGCCCCACGGTACAGGTGGGCAACCCATTTCTTGAGAAGGTGCTCATCGAGGCCTGCCTCGAGGCACTCGATACCGGGGCGGTGCTGGCCATCCAGGACCTGGGCGCCGCAGGGCTGACCAGCGCGGCCATTGAGTCGGCAGCCCGGGCCGGGCTCGGCATCCGTATCGACCTGTCGCAGGTGCATCGCCGCGAGACCGGCATGTCCCCCTACGAGGTGATGCTGTCCGAGTCGCAGGAGCGGATGCTGCTGGTGACCCTCCCCGAGCGTGTAGACGAGGTGCGGTCTGTCTTCGAACGCTGGGATGTGGAATGCCGCGAGATAGGCGAGGTCATATCGGACCCGGAAGCGCAGATTTACGACGGCCCCGACCCAGTGGCTCATCTGCCCATCCGGCCCCTCTTCGAAGCTCCGTCATACCGGCTGGAAGGCCAGCCGTCGGAGGAAGACCCTGGCGCGACGGGAAATGCCCTTGGCAGACCTGACATTGCCGGACTGCGGTCCGGCTGAAACGCTGCTTCGGCTGCTGGCCTCGCCCAACATCGCCAGCAAGCACGTCGTCTACCGGCAGTACGATCACCAGGTGCAGACCAACACCGTCGCCGGGCCCGGAGGCAGTGACGCCGCTGTGCTGCGCGTCAAGGGCACGGGCAAGGCCGTCGCCGTGGCTGTGGACGGTAACGGGCGGCACTGCTTTCTCGATCCCTACGTGGGCGGACAGATAGCGGTGGCCGAGGTCTGTCGCAACCTGTCCTGCACCGGCGCCCGGCCCCTGGCCCTCACCGACTGCCTGAACTTCGGCAACCCGCTGCGCCCCGACATCTACTACCAGCTTGAGGAGTGCATCCGCGGCATGGCCCTAGCCAGCGAGGCCTTCGACGCCCCGGTGGTCAGCGGCAACGTGAGCCTCTTCAACGAGACGCAGGGGCAGGCCGTGCACCCCACACCGGTGGTGGGCGCGCTGGGCCTGCTGGACGACGCCAGCAAAACCGTCGGCGCGGGCTTCCCGGCCGAGGGTCTGGCTGTGATGCTGCTGGGCCCGGGCCTTGGCGCAGCCGCGTCTCAGGACCTCTCCGGCAGCGAGTACCTCCAGGTGATGCACGGCCTAACCGCCGGCCAGCCCCGCATTGACCTGGGCCTGGAGCGACGGGTGCAGGAGACCTGCCGCGAAGGCATTAAGCAGGGCCTTGTCCTATCCGCTCACGACTGCTCGGACGGCGGTCTGGCCGTGGCGGTGGCAGAGTCCTGCATCCTGGGAGACGTCGGGTTCCGCTTCGAGGCGTCGCTGGACTCCCTGTCTCGATGGGACGCAGCGCTTTTCGGTGAGAAGCAGTCGCGAATCGTCGTGTCGGTAACGAGGGACAGGATGAATCTATTGCAGGACCTGGCCCACGCCAACAACGCTCCGGTGTCGCTGTTGGGATTCACGGGCGGGGATGCCTTCGGCCTCGACAGCCGCAATGAGGACGGCGCGGGCGCTGACAACCGCATAGACTTGTCGGTTTCCAGCCTTGCCGACGCCTGGATGAGTGCCCTGGAGGCCGCAAGTGACTAGCGCGTCGCTGCGCGTGATGTACCTGACGCCCTATTACCGCCCGTACCTGGGCGGCATTGAGCGCGCCATCGAAGAGCTTTCCCACCAGATGCAGCAGTCGCTGCAGGTTGAGGCGGTGGGCGTGCTGACCACCAAATATTCCTTCCCTCGTGTGGCCCAGCCGGACTGGCCCGACCGCGAGACCCTGCCCGACGGCGTACAGGTCTACCGCCTGCCTGGCTTTCCCCACTGGTCCCCGCCGCTCTATTCCGTGCCGCTGGTCTGGTTCTCGCCGCGCCGCGTGCAGCAGTACCTGGAAGAGTTCCGGCCCAACGTGGTCCACTTCGTCGGCGACGGCTGGTTCTGGGGACATTACTGCGTCAGGCTCCGGTGGAGGGGCCGCGCCCGGTTCGTCTTCACGCCGTCCTTTCACACTCTGCCGCTGTCCCGCTGGTGGCTGTCCCCCATCAACGCAGCCCTCTGCCGCACTGTCGACGACATCGTTCCCCTGACACAGCAGGAAGCGAATGGCCTGGGCCGCGCCTACCTGGCCCAGCGCGACAAGCAGACCATCATCGGCTGGGGCGCTCCGCTTCCTGACGAAGCGGCGATGGCAGCTGCCGGTGCGGGACCAGTGCCGGGCCTCGCGTCAACCGACGGCAGCTCAACCGAAGACAACGAAGCAGCATCACCACTCACCATCCTTTGCGTCGGGCGCCTCGGCCGCCACAAGGCACAGCTGTGGCTGCTTGACGTCTACCGAGAGGCCCGACGCAGCTTCAACAAGCCAGTGCGGCTGGTGCTGGTGGGCCGCGACGAGGGAGACGCCGCGGCCATCGCCGCCTACGTCGCCGAACACCGCCTGCAGGACGAGGTGCAGGTGACCGGCGAGGTGTCGGACGACGAGCTGGCCCGCTGGTACGCCCGTGCCGACCTGTTCGCGCTTTTCTCCCACTACGAGGCCTTCGGGCTGGTCTTCTTTGAGGCGATGGCTTACGGCGCGCCCGTCCTCTCCCACGACGTCGGCTCCAACCGCGAGCTGCTGAATCGAGGCGCAGTGGTGACGCCCCGCTTCGATCGCGCGGCGGCCGCCGACCGGCTGACCGACCTCGTCAACGACGACGAGACCCGCCTGCGGCTCGGCACCGACGCCCGCAGCTACGCCCACGCCGAGTTCACCTGGCCGGCAGTGGCGGAGAAGTACCTGCAGGTGTACCGCGGCGGGCGGTAGGATGCAACCGAAGCTTGTTGGAGCGGGCAATTCCCGTTGTGGAGCCAAACTTACCGGCATATACTCTGAAGCATACTGAACATGAAGCCGTGAAGCTATGAAGGATATAACCGTCTCAGTTGACGAAGAATCCTACCCGCTTGGCCGAGGAATGGGCTGCAAAGCGAGGAACGTCGGTTTCCGCGCTGGTTCGTGAATATCTGAATAGTCTGACAAAGAGATCTCTCAAACGGTCGGAGCGGACCCTTAGTGAGGTAATCGTGGACATCCGCGCCAGAGGCGGAGGAATTGACCCCTCCGAGAACCTGACGCGCGAGGAACTTTACGATCGAAATGCGCTTCGTTGATACCAACATAGCGGTGTATGCAGTAGGCACACTGGCAGAAGACGACAGGAAGCAGCGGATCTCGGAAGAGATCATGTCGCAAGAGGCGGACAGCTTGGCTGTATCCGTCCAGGTTCTTGGAGAATTTTACACTCAAGTAACCCCTCAAACGCGCCGAGTTCATCTGTCTCACGATGAAGCCGTGGCAGCCATGGAAAGTCTGCTGCGTTACCATGTACAGCCCCTCAATTTGGAAACTGTGAGTAGAGCGCTTCAATACCATGTGCAGTTCAGCCTTTCATATTGGGACTGCCTGATACTGGCGGTCGCCAAGCAGAGCGGCTGTGATGCCGTCTACTCCGAGGATATGAGCGCAACCCAGGACTACGACGGTATCCGCGTTATCAATCCCTTCGCAGCGGAAGGCGAACCAGCCCCCGTATAGGGAAAGGAACTCCGGCGCCACGACCAGTACCACGACACAGCCCGGGAGGCCTCAAACATGACAAGCGCCATTTCTCGCGAGCAACTGGAAGAGGGCGCCCGCCGCATCCTGCTGTCGAACCTGCGGGAGGGCGTGGCCGACTGGAACGGCAAGGAGTTCAGCTTCGTCTGCCCCTCGTTGACCGGATATCCCTTCCAGTGGTTCTGGGACTCCTGCTTCCATGCCCTTGCCCTGCTGCACCTGGACCCGGAGCAGGCCAAGAAAGAAATGCGCTCGTTGATGAGCGGAGCGCAGCCCAGCGGCTTCATCCCCCACATAATTTTCTGGGAAATGGAGAAGCAGCCCGACTTCCTCAGCCGCAACATCGTCGGGATGACCGAGCCCTACTTCAGCGCGACCATCCAGCCGCCCATCATCGCGTACGCCGTGGCCCGCATCTACCGCGTGACCGGCGACGAGGAGTTCCTGCGGGAAGCGCTGCCTGTCCTGACCGCGTTCTACCGCTACCTGCGAGAGGCACGCGACCCGGACAACGACGGCCTCATCGCCGTCATCCAGCCAGAGGAGGCCGGCACCGACTGTTCCCCCAAGTATGACGAGATCCTCGGCCTCGAAGAGCTCAGCAACCGAGGCTTCATCACGGCACTGCGTAAGGTGTACGAGGCGTACGAGCCCCTGCGCCACGACGACCACGCCGTGCTGGCCGCCGACATATTCCACGTGGAGGACGTGCTGGTCAACTCCATCTACTGCTTTTCCATGCGGGCCCTGGCCCGGTTGCATGCGGAGGTCGGCGGGGAGGACTCGCCGGAGGCCGCGGAGTTCAACCGAGAGGCCGACAAGGTGCTGAACGCCCTCGTCGAGAAGTGCTGGGACGAAGAAGCCGGCGCCTTCTTCGACCTGTCGGGGGTGGACGAGAAGCCGCTCAAGACGGTGACCATCAGTTCGCTGATGGCCGCTGATCATGGCAGACCTGCCCCGCCACCAGGTCGAGACGCTGGTCGAGAGGTGGGTGCGCCGGCCCGAGCACTTCTGGACGCCCTACCCGCTGCCCTCGGTGCCGGCGTCGGATCCCAAGTTTATGCCGGGCAACCCCGAGGGCTTCATCTGGCGCGGCCCGTCGTGGATGAACACCAACTACTTCCTGTCCCACTCCCTGCGCGGCCACGGTTATCCAGAGCTGAGCGAGCCGCTGGTGGAGAAGAGCAAGGAGTGCATCGCCAAGTCCGGCTTCCGCGAGTACTACCATCCTTACACTGCGGAAGGCCTTGGCGCCCGCGACTTCGGCTGGTCGACGCTGATCCTGGATTTCTAGCCCGGGACTTCCAGCGCGAAAGGGGGCGGGAACCGACCTTCCCGCCCAACGCCCCGGGGATCCCCGCGCCGCTCTGAAGCATGCATGCCACAAAGAGCGATGCCAACAAGCATGAGGTTTCTGCCGGTCCTGCTCGTGGCCCTGCTTTCGACGTTGGCGGAGATTCCCGTGGTATGCACTGGCCCCCCGCGACTCCCCCACCTACCCTGCCGGGCGAATACGACCGGGTCTTTGAGGTTGCCTGCAGCGCGGGCCAGAATTGGCCCGAAGGCGATCTGGGGCCGTGCTCCAGTCCTGGGGCGTGGCCAGTTGAGAGCCATTAGCATGATGGTGGTGCAGATAGTTGATCCTGCGATGGGCGCGATGGTGTGGCGGCTGAAGGGTCCAGTGCACTTCCCAGGGGAACTGTTGGCTCTGAGATAGTCAGCGCTACCCATGTTGGGGTGTGCAATCAGAAACTTTCGGAAATTGGTTTCTCATTCAGTCATCCTGGTCGTGGCCCATGTGGGCCCTGGACAATCGCCCGTATCCTTTTTGATCTGACCACCCCCGATCATTATCGGGGCTCCCGTCCTGGCCACCACCCGCCTCACTGCATCGTGAATTTCGATGACCTCACCATTGACATGGGGCGTAAATCCCGGGGGCCATATGATGACGGGCCCATCTTCTCCGAGTCGCAAGCAATTGTCCTGCAACGTCAGGACTGCTTTTCCCAGTGCATCCATGTAGACCCTGTTGAGGGTGGTTCCGGGTTTTTCCCGGTAGAACTGGATGGACGTTCCCTCCACCGGCAGGACTTCCAGGTCATCCATGGCGGGGTACCTCTCCTGGCAGGCAGTGCAGACAAGGGCGACGAATAACGCCAGCGGCCCCACGACCCAGACTCTGCTCAAGGTCCCACTCCGTCCATTCCTGATCTGGCAGTGAGTCCCTGTCCATAATCCGGCGGGGCCTGGAGCCACTTTAGGCGGTCAGCACTTCGACTCCCAGGTGCGAGAAGTAATTGACGGCAACGCAGATGGCGTCATCAATTCCTGCGTCGGCGCCGTTATCGTCGTAACGGCGCCGGACCCTTCGTGAGGCCCGTCTGCGCCTTGCCCCTCGCAAATGTCATGGGGCGCGTTGTAGCGCGCCCCATTGGTTGTGCTGGATATGTGCCGCCGGTCAGCTCCGCAGCAGGCGGCTGGTGAAGGGACGGCGGCGAACATTGCGCGGCTGGGGCTCGTCGTCGTCCTCGTCGTCGTCCCGCGGCGGTGCTGGAGTCGGTTCGATGGCTACTGGAGGCTCTACCGCCGCGCCGTCGCCGTTGACCAGCGCTGGCTGCTGCTCCGTGGGTTGTGGCTCCGGCTGCTGCTCCGCGGGTTGTGGCTCCGGCTGCTGCTCCACGGGTTGCGGCTCCGGCTCCCCGGCGTCTTCCTGCTCCCCGGCCGCGACGGGTTCCGCTGGTGGAGTCCCGTTGGCGCCGGGGCCGAGGCGCGCGACGAGCACCCGTCCGACGAGCTCGCTGGTGCGGTTCAGGTTGAACGTCCGGCGCTGGCGGCGGCGGCCCGTGTCCTCTTCCCGCCAGGAATAGACCGCGCGACGGAAGAAGTCGATGTCCGTCAGTCCGCGCAACATCTTGCTGAGGTAATCCCGGGAGCTTGCGTCGGTCCACCGCAGGGCGATCTGGGCGTTACCTGCCTCCAGCCCCTGCTCCAGCG
>CBDHDY010000025.1:0-156834 GCA_965261885.1 Dehalococcoidia bacterium | reverse complement strand
ATGATCCCGCAGATCTGGCAGACATCCGGCGAGTTCTCCTGGGAGGGCAACTTCTGGAACGTTCCGCCCCGCCGGATCTTGCCCCAGCCCTACCAGAAGCCTCATCCCAGGATGTACCTGGCCTGCACTCAGACCGAGAGCTTCCGCCTTGCCGCCCAGAAGGGCATTGGCGTGCTGTCGTCGGCCTCCTACGCCGTGGACGTGCTGGCCGAACACGTCAAGGTGTATCGCGACGCCATCAAGGACGCCGACCCGGTGGGCGCCGAAATCAACGACTTCTGGGGCAATAACGTCCATTCCTTCTGCGCCAAGGATGACCAGGCAGCGAAGGAACTGTGCGCCGAGTCCATGAAGACCTTTTTTGGCCCGGACAAGCCCTACATCGCTGGCCGCATCAACGCCTACGAGGAACTGCTGGAGGCGTGGGGCGGTGTGCCGGATCACCTGCAGGCCGACTTCGGACGCTGGCTCCGCCAGTCCGACGAGCAACACCAGGCCCAGGCTACCGAGGCAGGGATCTCGCTGGACAGCGGCCCCGGCGCCGCCCGTGCCGCTGTGGCCCAACTCGATGCCAACATCCTCGCCGACCGCGGTGTCATCATCGCCGGCGATCCGGAGAGCTGTATCAAGACCATCAAGACCTACGAGGACATCGGCGTCGACCAGGTAATGCTGATCATGCAGACGGAGACCATCCCCCACGACAAGGTGATGGAATCCATTGAACTGTACGGGAAGGAAGTCATTCCTGCCTTCCGCAAGAACGGCGGCAACGGAAAGTAAGATCGGCTTCCCGACACCAGAATCGCGTAGGGGCGCACAGCTGTGCGCCCCTACCTATTAACATGACGTTGCCATGACTAACAAAACTCCCCACTACGGCCAATTCTCGCTGGACTTCTACCGGGAGCGGGCATCGGAATACGCGTCGCTGCGTCAGCTGTTCGCCAATTGCTCCCCCCGAATTTCGATAGGACCGCGACCTTAACCGGCGGCTGGCAGAGCTGGCGCCACCTGGCCGGGGGTTGGATGCCGGATGCGGCGCCGGTGCGCTGGAGATGTCGTACCTGGGTCAACTGGGATTCGAGATGTTTGGGCTGGACGCGGTGGCGGAGAACATCCGGGCCGCCCGCAGCCTGCGCCCGGAGTTCGCTGACCGCCTTCGGGTTGCCGACATTCAGGAGCCGCTGTCCTTCGATAACTCCGGCTTCGAGGTCTTGCTGTGCAACGCGGTCATTCAGCACATTACTTGGGAAATAGTATTTGCCAACGTGCTGCCCGAGTTCGCCCGGGTGTTGCGTCCCGGCGGCGAGCTGCAATTGATGTTCAAGCCGGGCCGTGGTGTTGAGACGGCGGTTGACGGGGCCTACGGCAGCAAGGGAGTCGCCCGCAGTTTCGTGCTGTACGATGAGCGCGAAGTGCTGGCGGCTCAGGCCTCCCTCGGCCTGCGCCTTATCGAAGAGGAGGCCGACGTCAAGATGGGCGGCCTCCTCTACTTCGACGACAACAAGCCCATGCGCCACTGCGTCTTCTGGGCCCGGAAGGATTGAGCGCTTTTCAGCCTACTTCCCAAGGTTGAAGCCGCAGTTGGTGATCTGGTTGGTGATCCAAGGTGGGAGCTGCAGGCCCGCTCTGAACATCTTGGGTCGCTGTCCTCTACCCGCCTTTGGCCCCTGCGATGTCGCGGCGCAGGAATAGAACGATAGCTACGGCAGCCAACACTGCTGCGTATATGGTCACTAGGATGAAGCCATGGGCCATTTCGGATATCCCGCCGAAAGTAACAATGCCAGATGCAGGGTTACCATCATTGCCTGGTATGGACTGCCAGGCAGCGACGTTGGGGCCGAGCAGGTAGGTGAAAACTTGGCCGGACCAACTGAAGTTGGCGATGATGGGGACAACAATAATCGTCTCGGCGATGTAATAGCCCATGGACAGAGCAATGCCAACTCCGTTGGAGGTGGTCAGCACCACAAGGAACAAGGCCAGCGCAATATAGGGCACAAATCCGTAGATCATCCTCCCGAATAGCGCTAGAAGATTAATCGCCGAAATGTCGCCGTAGGATTCGGTGGTTTCCGGAGCCGTGAGGATGGCCTCGGCAATGAACCCGCTGATTGTAACGGTGATGCACAGGATGACCAGAATTCCAGCCGTAACCAGCACCACCACGGAGATCTTGGATGCCATAAACTGCCAGCGCCCCGCACCCTTGCTCAGCACCGGGCGCAAGGTGCCCCAGCCGTATTCCCCGCCAATGACCACGGCTGCCAGGATTACTGCGATAAACGGACCGAAAAAGGCGGAGAATCCGAGGCCGTTGGCGATATTCTCGGACGTCGACTGGTACGACACGTCATCGCTCAGAGTGGCCACCAGCCAGAACAATAGCTGTTCGATTACCAGGACGAAGCCGAGCAGGATCCAAGGCACCCAGCGTTGGCGCAGCTTGAACCACTCCCAGCGGGTAAGTGTGGCCACCTGAATCACGGTCGCCATAACTAGACCTCGCTCCGGACCGCTGTTTCGTCCGTAACGTTCAGGAAATACTGCTCAAGCGACATCTGAGCAGGGATCATTTCCGCTACGTATACCTCGTTGCGGCTCAGTGCAGCGGTTATTTCCCAAGACCGGTCGCTTTCCACGCCAGCGACAAGATAGCCGTTGTCGGCACTGACGCCGTCCACCCAGGCGAGGGCGTTCAGTATCTCCCAGGCCTTGCTGTTGTCGGTGGTGCGAAGGCGCACCTGGGGCCCGCCCCGTTCCTGCAGCAACTCGGCGACGTCGCCCTCGGCGATGAGCCGGCCGTGGGACAGGATGGCCACGCTGTCGCAGACCTGCTCCACCTCGTTCAGCAGATGGCTGGACAGGATGACGGTGCGGTTCTCGCCAGCCAGGCCGCGAATCAGTCCTCGCACTTCGGCCATTCCCGCCGGGTCCATGCCGTTGGTCGGCTCGTCCAGCACCAGCAGCTCCGGGTCGCCCAGCAGGGTGTAGGCCAGCCCCAGGCGCTGCTTCATGCCCAGGGAGTAGGTCTGGAATTTGTCACCGCCGCGTCCGCCCAGCCCCACTTGCTCCAGTATGGAATCCAGTTCCTCGGCGTTTCTGCGCCCGGAGATGCCTTGGAAATAGGCCAGATTGTTGCGCCCGGACAAATACGGGTAGAACGTTGGCGTCTCTATCAGGGCGCCGACGCGATGCAGTTCCCGGTCCAGCCCGCCCCCCTCTGGCGAATTGCCAAAAAGGGAGAAACTACCAGCAGTGGGGCGCACCAACCCCAGCAGCATGCTCATGAGGGTGGTTTTTCCCGAGCCGTTGGGTCCCAGCAGCCCGAAAATACGTCCCCGTGGGACACTTAGCGACAGCGCATCCACCGCCAGTACGTGCCCGTACCGCTTGGTCAGCCCGTCGGTCTGGATCACCAGATCGTCCATCTCGATCCTCCGTTACGCATCCAGCATAATTCCTTGCCGAATTTCGTACAATGCCGTCTAGACATCCGGCCAGTTCAGTGCCCTGTGGAGGTTGGCCAGGTACTCTGAGAATGCGCTGCGTCCCAGTGGAGTCGCCCGTATCCAGGTCCGTGGCTTGGAGTCGATAAACTCTTTGCTGATGGCCAGGAAGCCGGAATCTTCCAGCTTGCGGAGATGCGTCGTGAGGTTGCCGCCTGTCAGAGCGAGAGTCTTCTGTATGAACCCGTAGGAGAGTTGCCCCTCTCCAGGCTGCGAGACCAGCATCGTCATCACCCGCAGCCGGGTGGGCTGGTGGATGGTCTCGTCGAGGAAGATCTCCTCGCTGTTCATGCCTGGCCGCTCTTATGGATCCACGCAGCGCCAGACACTGTCACGGCCAGCATTCCAGCTCCCGTACCCAATGCCGCGAAATCGCCTCCGAGGTAGGCGGGGATGTAGTACGCCGCCGCCATGCCCACGCCAACAACGGCCAGCGCTGGGCGGTGCATGATGCCGAAGAGCACATAGCCCAGGCACACGATTCCGATGGCGACAAGAGGTATTTTCACCGTCTCGTCAGCAGTCCATAGTCCCGCGGCGCCAGGGATCAGAAACGCCGCCGTAACAACCGCCATCCAGAAGGCGAATACCCTGAGCCCGGCACTGCGGGCCGTGGCGTGGTCCGCGTTGCGTAAGCCTTGGCGGTGCCCGATGAGAGAGCTGCCCACCATCCCAAGAGTGCCGAGTACGATCCATATCGGGCCGGGGTACCAAGGATATGAGGATGCGAAGCCCGGCGCCAACTCTGCTATGGCAAACTGGGCGAAAAAGTAGGCCGACACTATGCCGCCCCACAGCAGCAGTATGTGCGCGGTCCCCGCGAGATACAGGGAGCTTTGCGATTGGGCCATGGTCTCGTGAATGGTGCGCCAGCCCTCTTGGGGAGTGAGTGCAGGCGGCGATCCCGCTTTATGCCGCATGGTGTTGCTCCTTCGCTTGCTGCAATCACGGAGGGGTGCAAGCATCGATCATTCCGTGGCGAAAGAGACCATATCACAAAGTAGTTTGTATTACAAACTAACAGTCTTTTCGCCTGCAGAAACAGGCAGACCGAAGCCTCTATGGGAGGCCCGCCTCATCTCTGCGTTGAAAAAGGCGGGCGGCAACCTATAATGCAGAATCAGATTCAAGCGGGCAATTCAACAGGAGGCAGCTATGCAACTGGGAGCCATCTTTCCACAGACCGAAATCGGAGCCGACCCCGCCGGGGTACGGGACTTCGCCCAAGCCGCCGAGGACCTGGGATACGAGCACCTGCTGGTGTTCGACCACGTGCTGGGGGCCGACGCCAGCAAACGCGAATCGTGGGAACGGCCGTACAGCTCGGTGGACATGTTCCACGAGCCGTTCGTCCTGTTCGGATACCTGGGAGCAATTACCCAGAAGCTGGAGTTCGTTACCGGCGTATTGATCCTCAGCCAGCGCCAGACAGCACTGGTGGCCAAGCAGGCCGCCGAGGTCGACGTGCTCACCGGCGGCCGCCTGCGACTGGGCATCGGCGTCGGCTGGAACGACGTCGAGTACGAGGGGCTTAGCGAGAACTTCGGTAACCGTGGCCGCCGTTCCGCAGAGCAGATCGAGGTTATGCGGATGCTCTGGACCCAGGAGGTGGTCGACTTCCACGGCCGCTACCACAACATCACCCACGCGGGCATCAACCCCCGGCCGGCGAAGTCAATCCCAGTCTGGTTCGGCGGAGGCGCGCCCCAGGTAGTCCGGCGCATCGGGCGCATGGGCGATGGCTGGTTCCCCCAGTTCCAGCCCGACGGCGAGGGCGCGGAGCGCATCGCCGAGATGCGCCAGATCGCGGTAACCGCGGGCCGCAACCCGGACGACATCGGCATCGAGGGCCGCGTGGGCGTCGCCACCGACGCGCAGGACGACTGGGGGAAGCTGGCCGAGAACTGGGCCAGCGTAGGAGCAACCCACCTGTCGGTTAACACCATGCGCGCCGGCCTCAAGGGCCCCGACCAGCACATCGAGGCCATCCGCCGCTTCAAAGAGACCGTCTCGGGGTAGGGCCGGCACAGATTTCCCGAGGACACAGTCAGGGCGCGGATGAAAAATTCCGCGCCCTGACTGCTTACGGAACCCGGTTTCAGGACAGCGGCCGCGCGCTGTTGCTCTTCCCGCCGCCTATGGCATTCACACCTGTGGCGTTGAAACCTGCGATGGCAACCACGCCGATGGCGTTCACTCCGCCTATGGCAACCAGGCCCATGGCATTGACGCCCCCGATGGCAACCAGGCCCATGGAGTTGATCGGGCCGAAGGACACCAGTCCCATGGCATTGAGGATGCTGAGTGCCGCAATCCCAAAGGAGTTGTAGAGACCCGCTGCAACGATTCCGACGGCGTTCTGGCCAACTGCGATGATGCCGACGTCAGCCCATCCGAGGATAGGGAATTTCCGCCTGGCAGTGGTTTCCTCCATTATCGCTCCTGCATGACGCGTAGGGATTCCCGCGTCTCTATGCGCGGAGCAGTCCCGCCACCCGGTCGAGGATGCGGTTGCCGACCTCGTACTTGGTCAGGAGCGGCAGCTCCTCGACGTTCAACTCGCGGTCGATCAGTGTGACGCGATTCGTGTCCGTCCCAAAGCCGCTGCCCTCTCTGGTGATGTCGTTGGCGGCGATCAGGTCGAGGGACTTGGAGGCAACCTTGGCCTGGGCGTTCTCCACGAGATTCTCGCTCTCAGCGGCGAACCCCACCCGCACAAAATCGCCTCTGGCGGTGGCCAGGATGTCGACTGTCTTGGCCAGCGCGATGGTCAGGTCGTCGTCGGATTTCTTGATCTTCTGGTCGGCGGCTGAGAGCGGCCGGTAGTCGGCCACGGCGGCGGCCATTATCAACGCGTCGGCGTCTTCGGTCCGCGCCAGCACCGCATCGCACATCTGCTGCGCCGTGCTTACCGGTACCACTTCAACCAGCGGCGGGCTGGGCATCCCCTTCGCAGCCGAGACCAGCACCACCGTCGCGCCCCGGTCGCGGGCGGCCTCAGCCACTGCGTAGCCCATCTTGCCCGAAGAGTGGTTGGTGATCACCCGCACCGGGTCTATCGGCTCGGCGGTGCCCCCGGCGCTCACAACGATGGTGCGGCCCTTCAGGTCGCCATACCGGCCCAGGGTGTAGGTGATGTAACCCAGCAACTCTGGCGTTTCCAGCAGCCGCCCCCAGCCGACTAGACCGGAGGCCAGACGCCCCTGGCCCGGCCCGGCGATGACCGCGCCGCGCTGGCGCAGCCGCTCCAGGTTCTCCTGCGTGGCCGGGTGCTCGAACATGTCGGCGTCCATGGCCGGTGCCACCATCAGCGGCGCCTTGGACGCCACGACGGTGGTGGTCAGTGGGTCGTCGGCCATTCCCATTGACAGCCTGGCGATGGTGTGGACGGTGCCGGGAGCGACCACGATAACATCGGCCTGCCGCGCCAGTTCCACGTGCTCCACAGCGTATTCGGAGCCGGCGTCAAAGGCGTCCGTTACCACTGGCCGATGGGTGAGGCTACGGAAGGCCAGCGGGGTTACGAACTGCGTCGCGCCGTGGGTCATGATCGTATCGACGAGCGCCCCCGCCTGGGTCAGCTTGCTGGCCAGGTCCAGGGCCTTGTAGCAGGCGATGCTGCCAGTGACTCCCAGTACAACCCGCTTGCCGCTTAACACGCCGTACCCCCGTTCAGTCAGTCCGGGTTCCTGTTCAGTTCCAGGATCTGTTGCAGGCCGATCAGGGTCAGGTTGGGGTTTATGTGGTCGAAGACGCCAGTCTCCCGGGAAATGATGTTGGCCAGCCCGCCTGTCGCAACCACCGTCGCCGCGCCGCCCAACTCACTCTTGATGCGCCCGACCAGCCCCTTGACCAGTTCGGCGTAGCCCAGTACCAGCCCGGCCTGCAGTGCTGCCGTCGTATTTTGTCCTATGACCGATGGCGGAGGTGTCAGCTCTATGCGCCTCAACTGAGAGGTGTTGAGGAACAGGGCCTCGGCTGCCACACTTATCCCGGGCGCGATCGCACCGCCCAGGTACACGCCCTCTGCCGAAATCACATCAAAAACCGTTGCGGTCCCAAAGTCCACGATGATTGTTGGATAGCCGTACAGATTCTTGGCCGCCACGGCATCGGCGATGCGGTCCGCCCCCACGTCCCGGGGGTTGTCGTACGCGATCTGCAGTCCCGTCCGGAGCGCGCCGGTAACCGTCAATGGCGGTACACCGAAGTAGGTGGAGGCCACTTCCTCGAACACCCCGGTCAGTGGCGGTACCACGCTGCACATAGATACCTCGGTGATCTCCTCCCGCTCTATTCCGTTGAGCCGCAGCATGCTGGTCAGCAACAGGCCATACTCATCGGTCGAGCGGCGGGAGTCCGTCGCCACTCGCATCGTGGTGACAAGCCCGGATTCGCCGAAGACGCCGATGGTGACCATTGTATTTCCGATGTCGAGAGCGAGGAGCATAAACTACATTCCGATTACGACGTGAGGCTGAGCGTGAATAGACAACGCTGCCCGCAAGTCCGGTACGCCTGCGGATCGTGAAGATTATATGCCTCCGTGGAAAAGGGGGGCAAACAGCACTTCGATTTGGGGCCCGATGATTCAATACTTCAGGAGCCTATTATCGTTTGATACTTACTTTTGGACACTGACTTGCCAGACACTTAAAATGCTCTGTCGGCTTCATCGAGCCGGGTTGACCGGAAGCGCGTGAAGGCGTGACTTGTGGAGCGTGGTGGCCAAGGTCGTTGACAATCCTGATCCATGCATAGAGTCGGGACGGAACGACTCCATCAACCGCGACCGGCCTGAAGCGACGGCCGTCAATCTGGAGACCAGGGAAAAGCAAAATCGACTCTCAAGTGATACAGGCAAGCTCAAGAGAAGTAAACAAGGCACTGTTTCTTGCGGGTCTTTTCGTGGCTGTCTTCGGCGCCATGAACGCGAACCTGATGGTTACTGCTCTCCTGGTGGAGATATCGACTGACATGGATGTCTCGGTTGCAGTAGCCGGGCAGTTGGCTACCGCAACCTTTGCGGCCTGGGGTGTCTCGGTCTTTTCGGTGGGCCCATTGTCCGATTCCTTCGGCCGTCGCCCCATTGCCCTTGCCGGGTTGCTGCTGTTCTCCGGGTCCCTGATCGGGTCTGCGTTCGCCCCTAATTTCGAGACGCTGCTGGTGCTCAGGATCTTGACCGGCTTGGGCGCTGGAACGTTGCCTCCCACTTTTGTGGGCGCAATTTCCGATGTGATTTCCCCGGAAAGGCGGGCACGGGCGATCGGCTCACTTCTGGCCGTTGGGATGCTGGCATCAGTGGTCGGTGTGCCGGGAGTAGCCTTGTCGGCCCACTTTAGCGGATGGCAATTCGCTTTCATCGTCTCGGGTTCACTGAGTGCTACGGGCCTGTTTGCCTGCTGGTTGTGGCTGCCAAAAGACAGCGGGGAGCGGGTTCGCGACCTGGTCATATTCTCCCGGTACTGGTCCCTCATCCGCCTGGGCTTCTTCCAGGTGGCCCTAACGGTCAATCTCACCCACCGCATCACCTTCTGGGCTATGGTCAGCTTCTTCGCTGCCTATATGATCCATACCTACGACGTGAGCTTGGGGTTCTTGGCCCTGCCGCTGGCGATAATACCAATCGGCCAGGTAGTGGGAAGTTACGCTGGAGGAGTAATGGCGGGAAGCAGGCACCGCGCTCTCCTCATTGCCGCCAACTGCGCCGCTGGGGGCGCTTGCGGATGCCTGTTCTTCGCTTTCGAGCTCCAACTCTGGCTGGCTGTGGCCCTGACAACGCTGGGAACAGGCCTGCTGAGCGTTAATTTCCCTACACTGGTCGCCGCCAGCACCGAGCATTCAGGGGAATCAAAGTCCACCGGGGTGGGCATGATGGGCCTGAGCAACCAGTTGGGAGGCGTATTGGGCGCCGCGATTGCCGGCCTGCTCCTGGCAAGCACGGGCTACGGGGGGATAGCGTACCTGTGCCTCGGAGCAACGGTCGTAAGCGTCCTGACGGCGGTCTTGTTCGCCAGGCAGTTGCGCCTGGGCGGCTGAAACACAACAATTGTGGGAGTACCGTTGCCGCAGGCTTGGATTGCGCGGTTCGTTACCGCCCTTCCGGTCAATGCTCTTCCGAAGGGGGCGCCTTCTCCCTGTACACTCGCCATGGAGTATAATCAGCGGCAGCGCGTCCTGGCCGGGTGCGCAGTCTGAATGATCGATGGGATATTGCTGGAATGAGTAGCAAGTTTCTGGACCGCCTGGAAGAAATCAGAGAGGGATCGGCGCCGCGCCTGGGATTCGGGACGACGCGCCCCCCCAAACTGCCTGGACTTGGCTTGGTCATCACCGCGGACGGTGGGAAGGACGGAGCATCAGCAGCTGGAGGACTGGCACCCGACGCGGTGATCGTTACCGGGTCCACAGCGGCGCAGGCAGGCGAGATCGGTGAGGCGGCTTCAAGCGTCAACTGGGGCGTCAGGGCCGACAGCCTCACTTCCGCCGATGCGGCCTCCTGGCGCGAGGCCGGTGCCGACGTCTTGGTCTTCTCGCTGTCTGGCACCGCCCTGGGGGCGCTAACGTCCAAGGACGCGGCCCGCGTGCTGGCTGTGGACTCCTGCTCCTCTCCCGAGGAGTTGCGCGACATCAACCCTCTGCCGGTGGACGCCGTCCTGGTGTCCCTCCCCGGCGAGCCGGCGAGTTGGACTTTGCAGGACCTGGCGGGACTTGCCAAGGTCAGTGGTCGCGTGGGTAAACACCTACTGGCCGAGATCTCGGGTGCGCCCGACGGCGAAACGCTGGAAGCGCTGCGCAACGCAGGGGTCGCCGGTCTGGTCATCGGCCTGTCTGCCGGTGAAGACACCATCAAGGGCCTGAAAGAATCGCTGTTGGAAATGTCCCGGCCCGGTTCAGACAGCCGCAGCCGCTCCAACGCAATCCTTCCCGGCTCTGTATACGCCGACCGGCGTCCCGCTCAGGCAGATCCGGACCCGGACGACGACGACGATTAGCGAGGCGCCAGATGACCGAAGCGCAGCAACCAGACGGAGAGCCCGGCCCGGAGCATGGCGAGCACGAGCACGTCCATGAACCCCATGAGCATTATGGAGTGCTCCCGCCCAATGGCGTGGAGGACCTGACCGACAAGCTCACTGGTTTCATGAACGAGATCGAGTTGGGCGGCCTGTCGGACATATTGGGCCAGGTTCTGGACGATTTTCTTGAACAGTGCGGCGGAATGCCGGAAGACCTCACCGCCCCCGACGCCTTCGAGCAGATTTCCGGAGGCCAGCTTGCAGTCACCTTGGCCTTCCAGCTGGGACGGCTGGAAGGGCGTTCGCCGCAGCTGGTGGAAAACCTGGTTGCCCGTGCCGTCGAGTCTTTCGGGTTCCTTCCCGTGGACGAGTCGGATGAGATAACCGATTCGGACATGGAAAACCCCAAGGTCCTGGTGTATCCGAGGATGCGCCGCATGGAGTATGTCCAGCCGCAGATTCTCCAGATCCAGGGGCTGGGCGACGCACCCCCTGCTGACGGAGGCGGGCCACCTTCGGAATAAGTGGCCGGAAGCACTCTTGGTCCTACGGTTCAACAATTCCTTCGAGGGATGACAAATGACGACGTCCGCACCCGCCTATGACCTGCTGCTGGCTGGCGGCACTTTGCTGGACCCGGCCCAGGGTATAAACGGCCGCCGCGACGTGGCCTTCAAAGACGGCGTGGTTGCCGCCGTGGCTGAGCGCATCGACGCAGCCCAGGCTGCCGCGACCGTGGACGTCTCCGGAAAGTTGGTGACACCCGGGCTGATTGACCTCCACGGGCACTTTTACCACGGTGGCAACCCCACTTCGGTCAACCCCGACGAGATCTGCCTGTCCTCGGGCACGACCACGGGCGTGGACGCCGGCAGCGCGGGGTTCCTGAACTATCAGGCCATTGCGCGACTACGTGTTTCCGGCCCACCGCACGCGTCTGCTGGCCTTCCTGCACGTCGGAGGTGTGGGGCTGGCGGTAAACCGGGTGCTGGGCGGCGGACTGCATGATATGCGGGTCATAGACGTTGACGAGACCGCCGAGCATATCAAGCAGAACCCCGGGTTCTGCTTCGGCGTCAAGGTGCGGATGCACGTCAACGCCGTGGCCTACTGGAACGCCCACGAGGCCATGCGGGCGGCCCGGGCCGTGGCCGACAAGTCGGGCTCCCGCCTGATGGTGCACGTCAGCGGCACGCCCATTCCCCTGCCCGACGTACTGGAATTCCTCGGCCCCGGAGACATCTCCACCCACGCCTTCAACGGCCACCCTGAGAACATGCTGGACCGGAATCTGAAGATACGGCCTGAGGTGAAAGCCGCCGTGGACCGGGGAGTCATCATGGACCTGGCCCACGCGAGTGTTCATTGCGACGTGGAAGTCACCCGGGCCGCGCTGGATCAGGGACTGGCCCCCCACACCATCAGCACCGACATCCACGTCCCCCCTCCGGAACGCAACGTCTACCAGATGAACGACTTGGTCAGCAAGATGAACGCCATGGGTATGCCTCTGGAGGACGCCATCGCCGCATCCACCAGCACACCGGCCAAGGTGCTGGGATTGCAGAACTCCATTGGCTCGCTGGCCCCGGGGATGTGCGGCGATGCCGCTGTCTTCGACCAGCGCGAGGGCGCCTTCGTCTGGATGGACTCAGTGGGCAACCTGCAGCGCGGCTCCATGCGCCTCGACACCTTCGCCGCCGTCCGCGCCGGCCAGATGGCCTGGCTTGAGGGTCAGTTGGTAGAGATGGGCAACTGCTGAGGGCATTAACCGCGCATACCTGAGTCGCTGCTCTTCGCTGACTGAACCGCCGTGGGACTTGTTTCCATTCGCCCAGGGTTCTCAATTCCATTCCCTTACTGACTGAATGGGTATGGAGTGGGCCGTGTCGAGTTGCTGCCGTAAAGTTCCTTCGTTAAATTGCTCTGGAATTCTGGCAGCCTAACGGTCCGGGTGGCTTGAGGACCACAAATACATTCAGGACGATTGGAAAGTCTTTTCCTACGCGATCTTTTCTACCCGCTCATGGTGAGCCTGTCGAACAATCAGTGGCCAGTATCCGCATCTTTCGACAACCTCGGGATGAGCAAAAACCGATAGGGGACGTTACTTCGTAATCATCCTGTCTATCGGTCATTGCTATTGAGAAGGGATATTTTCAGGGCAAAGGCGGTTTTGGGGTGGATACACGGAGCCGCGGAACTCCATAGACAACTGAATTGCTGCGCTATTTGGAGTCCAGATTCGGCGTGGCGGTCAGAGAGATGGATGGATGGTCCTCGAGCTCAAACGTGAACTCCACTGCCTCACCCTTGGGGAACAATGAGCGCTCCACGGCCACCATCACCATCGGAGCGTACAGGTAGCCGTACTCCCGTCCTTGGGCATCCTCGTCCAGGGCCAACAGGACCGTGGCTCGATCCCCAGTGATGAGGACGTCAGTGACGGACAGAGGGTCCCCCTTGACCGGACGCCAGATATAGTAGGCCGCCAGCAATACCGACGTTTCGAAGTCAATCCGCCCCAGAGAGGTTGCGTTGCCGCGATTCACCTTGCTGACAAAGCCCCTCTCGAAAGAGTCCAACTCGCCCTGACTGACGATCACGTAGGCCCGTAACTCGTTGGCGAATGGACCGAATTCCTGCCCGTTCTCGGGGGAGATCCACCCGCTGTTGACGTATCGGAAAGTAGGCTGAAGCCCGGAAGACAGTGTGGGCGGGTGTCCCCAGTCCCCACCCCAGACCATGAGCACGGCCACAATGACGGCAGCCACCCCGACTGCCGCCGTCAGCCGGGGCGATGGCAGCCATTCGGGCGCAGCACGAGTACCGGCTGGAACTTTTTCCTCGGGCACATCCATAAAAGAGCAATGAGAAGAGAAGCGTTCAAATCAGAAGTGTTTGAATCATACCAAACCGGGAGCGAATTTCCCTGTGGTTGTAGGCGCTTCCTGGTACAAATATGAGTTCCTGGCACAGCCTACGAAAAAGATCCTACATCAACAAGAACGGCCCCCTGAGAGGGCCGTTCGTTGCGTACGGGGCATTTTCAGGGACTGCTGTGGTGTGCTACCCGGGGTTGTAACGGATCAACAATTCCGCCACGCGGGAGTCGATTGTGCCTATCTCCACCCCGCCGTCCAGCCGTGCCACGCCCAGGTGAGCGTCGCGCTGGATCTCCTCCCAATCGGGCTCGAGCTCGTATTGGTCTCGAAGTTCGTCGAATAAATTGTCTAACGACTGTTTGTCAAACATGGCAGTTCGGAAACATCCTCCTAAAGAAAGTGCCGGTGCGAACTGGGCCGCAACCGAAAAGGCATTTCTGCCTTTTTTCGATTTTCGGCGACACACCCTTCATCGCGGTGGTTTGCGGGGGCAAGTCCCACTGCGGTAGGGCAAAAGCTAGTCTACTCAATCTCCTGTTTCCTGACAAGTGCGTCATTTCCGGCCGCAGGGTTTTTGGCTTGTTCCTTCTCCCTAAAAATAGAGGGAGAATTAAAATATCCAGGTTCCGGATGCCGGGCCAATCGCATTTGGAGGTACACCCCCGGAAGTGAGAATGACGAAGCCAATTGGCGAATTGCGATAGGCCCTTGTTCCGTTTGCTCCCGAGAACGGGTCAGGGCAGCGACCCGTGGCGCCTCTGCTGGTAGTAATAAAACGCGCCAATGGCCAGAGGGATGGCAATAATTATCGCTCCCGTCATACCGACCATGGCCCACGGGCCGAAACCCAGAATTTCGTCCATCCGCTCCTTGAGCCAGTGGATCAGTTCCGGGTCGGCTGCATCACCCTGGTGAAGTAGCACGGCACCCAGGATGTGGCCGGGATTAGGCATCGGTTACCCAGACCGCCTGGGGCGCCGATTGCTGATAACGAGCCGAGTAACGTTTTTCGCGTATGGTGAACGCCGACAGGGCCGCCGGTACGAGCAGGGAGCCCACGATGGCGAAGGGCACGGTGTAGGACCCGGTAACGTCATACAGCCAGCCGGCCAGAGTAACGCTGACGAATCCGCCTATCTGGTGGAACATAAAGGTGATGCCAGAGATGGTGCCCATGGCCCGCAGCCCGTAAACCTCGGCGGTGAGCGACGACGTGAGAGGCAAAGTGGCGATCCAGGAGAACCCGGCGATACAGGCGAAAATCCACAGGCCGGCAATGTTCATGCCGGGGATGAAGGGCGTGATCAGCAACAGCAGATAGGCCAGTCCACGCACGGAGTAGACCAGGGTCAACCAGTTCTTCGTGCCGCCAATTTTGTCTGACAAATAGCCCGCAGAAGTGGCCCCCACGATGTTGAGGCCGCTCATCACGGCGAAAATCAGCGCTGCGGTGCCACGATCCACCCCACGATCCTCGGCGTAGGGGATGAAATGGATCGACAGAATGAAGGTCGTTGCACCACAAACAAAATAGGCTCCGGACATCTGCCAGAAGGGCCACGAACTCAGGGAGTCCCGCCAGGACGCTGCCTCCAGCGGCCCCGGAGTGCGCACCGGACGACGGGCGCTGGCTTCCTCCGACGGCTCATCGTCCCCGTCGGGACGCAGGTTCATCTGTGCCGGATTCTCGCGAATGAACAACCAGGTCACAGGCAGGGACAGGAGCACTACGCCGCCCAATCCGATCCAGGCGATACGCCAGCCTGCGGCGTCCATCAGGTATACGGCGAAAGGCACCATCACGAGGCCGCCGATCGACAGCGCTGTGGAGTTGATGCCGATGACAGTGCCCCGCATTCTGACGAACCACCGGGACAGCAGTGCGGAAGTGTTGGTCAGGGACAGCCCACTCTGAGCCACCGCAGCCAGGACGCCGAACACGAACACGAAGAACAGGAAGTTGAAAGTCCAGTACAAAGATATGGTTATAAGGCCCAGCGCCAGCACCGACAGCAGAATCAGATTTCGTCCGCCGGTGCGGTCGAAAATCTGACCCATAAAGGGCTGAATGAACCCGTTCAGCAAAATTCCCAGCGCTGCGGCAAAGGAAATGGTGAGCCGGTTCCAGCCGAACTCGTCGCTCATCGGGGTAATGAAGGCGCCGAACCCGTTGCGGGCCCCCACGGCCGCAAAGCCGACAAACACCGCCGCCGCCACGACGTACCACCCGAAGTAGACTTGACGCCGTGCGGGCTTATTCGCGCTCATACGTATGCACCACTCTGCGAGGATGTTGAAGGCCCCGTTCGGATTCGCGCTCCATGATACCACCGCAAGGGCCAGGTTGCGTGCAGCGAGACGATTGACCCGCATGGCTGGCGGTAACTACACTTGCGCCAGACTGACAGGATGACGAAGGTGAAACAAATGGCGTTCAAGCTGGTAATCTGCCCACCCAACTACCAGGAACACTGGCCCGAGTTGCTCCGCCAGGAGATTCCCGACATCGATGTCCACCTCTGTCCCACGGTGGGCGAGGCAATGGAGGTCATCGGGGACGCCGACGCCGCCTTCGGCGACATAGTGCCGGAACTGCTGGAGCGCGGCGAGAAACTGCGCTGGGTCGCCTGCCCCCAGGCCGGGCCGAGGGCTGGGTACTACAGTCAGGCGCTCGTCGAAAGCGATGTGGTGGTCACCAACACCCCGTGAAATCTACAACGACCACATCAGCGCCCACATCATGGCCTTCCTGCTCGCCTTCGCCCGCGGATTCCAGGTCTACATCCCGCAGCAGGTGGAGGGCGTCTGGCGCCAGGGTTACCAGACCATTTATCTGCCCGAGGCCACGGCGGCGGTCATCGGCGTGGGCGGCATCGGTGCCGAGACCGCCCGTCTGTGCTCCGAGTTCGGCATGACCGTGCTGGGCGTGGATCCCCGGTTGACGGAGCCCACGCCCGGCCTGTCCGAGCTCCATCGCCCCGAGGACCTTATGGACGTGCTGCCGCGGGCCGACTTCGTCCTCGTAACCGTACCTGAGACCCCCGAAACCCAGGGAATGTTCACGCGAGAGAAGTTTCAGGCTATGAAGGACACGGCTTTCTTCATCAACATCGGGCGAGGCGCGACAGTGGTTCTGGATGACTTGGTGGAGGCGTTGCGGGCCGGGGAGATAGCGGGAGCGGGCCTTGACGTATTCCAGACGGAGCCGCTTCCCATTGGCCACCCGCTCTGGACCACGCCGGGAGTCCTCATCACTCCCCACGTCGCAGGTGTCGGCCCCTACCTGGACAACCGCCGCACCGAGCTGCTCGTCGACAACTGCAAGCGGTTCAACGAAGGCCGCCCCCTCCGCAACGAGGTGGACAAGGCCAACTGGTTCTGAGGACTGGGCTAACTCTTGGTGGGAAATCCTTGTGGTCAAAAATGTTTAATGCTGCCACTATGGTAAGGTTGCGACAGCACGCGAGTGGCTTATTCCTTGAAGGGAACTCTTTGGCGATGTCCAATGAGTGAACAGAGTTGAATTGGTGCTGTACATCCCCAGTGCCAACTGTATCTGTTAGTGTGTGCCACCTTGGAGTTACGGAGAAACCCGAGTTGAGCAGTGGAATGAGTTCGAAACAGACCCAGTACATGCCGGTAAAAGAAGTGGCGAAACTAGTCCGTAAAGCACTAAAGGCAGCCCATCCAGAAACTTGTTTTAGCGTACGGAGCCACAGCTACTCAGGAGGAGCGTCAATTCACGTGAAATGGATCGATGGTCCATTGGAGCAAGAAATATCCGAGATTGTAAAGGTTTACGAAGGGGGAAGATTCGACGGTACCATTGATCTGATGCACTACGTAGAACATTGGCTGCGACCTGATGGCTCAGTACTCTTGCGCCACCAGGAAGGATCAAAGATATATGGTGGAGAGTCAGCGAAAGTCGACAACAGGGTGTTCGAAGAATTGTTGCCTGAAGATGCTATGCCAGTTCGCTTTGGAGCTGACTTTGTCTTTGTACATAGGGAACTCAGCGACCCGCCGCCGCCTGCTCCACCTGTAATAGACTCAGATGACGACGGGTTGCCATTTTGATCTCCCAAGCCAACTACGACCCTTAGACCCAGCTTTCGTCAGTTGAACTGGTCCATACGATGACTGGCTAGTCCCGCAGGGCGGCGGCGTCTTGGGCGGCGCTGTTGCCGGCCAGGCGGCCGAAGACCATGCCCGCCGCGAGGCCAGAGCCGCCCGGGTAGTTGTGGTAGAAAATGCCGCCCACCATTTCACCTGCCGCGTAGAGGCCAGGTATCGGCTCCAGGCTGGTGTTAAGCACCCGGCCCCGGTTGTCTATGCGGACACCGCCGAAGGTGAAGGAGATGCCGCAGGTGACGGCGTAGCCGAGGTAGGGTGGCGTGTCGATGGTCTGGGCCCAGTTGGTCTTGTTGGGGCTGAGGCCGACCGTGCCGCGCCCATCCTTCACTGTCGGGTTGTACGGTACGTCGGTCTGCACCGCGGCGTTGTATTCCTTGATTTCCGCAGCGAGACCGTCGGGGTCAATGTCGAGTCGACGGGCCAACTCCTCGATAGTGTCGGCCTGGGCCATGGTCACCTGGGGAATGTGGTATTCGTCCCGCAACAGGTGCTTGACCTTGTCGTCGAATACCTGGAATGCCACGCCCTGCGGCTGCGTCAGTAGTGCCCGCCCGTAGGTGACGTAGGTGTAGTTGCGGAAGTCGTATCCTTCGTCCAGGAACCGTTCCCCGTTGACGTTGACGATGAGGCCAAAGGGGTAAGAGTGTTTCTGGTACAGCTCCGTAATGGTGCGGTCGCCGTAGGCCGGCGCGTTCAGGTCCCATGCCACGGCGTGGCAACTGCTCCAGTGGCCGTGAGGCATTGCCCCGGCGTCCAGCGCCATGCGGATGCCGTCGCCGGTGTTGTAGGGGATCCCGCGCACCTTGACCAGCTCCCAGCCCGGCCCCAGGTAGCGGCAGCGCATCTCGGAGTTGGCCTCGAAGCCGCCGGCGGCCAGCACTACGGAGCTGGCGTACAGATCCTCAAAGCCATCCGGTCCCAGCACGCGAAGGCCGTTTACCCGCCCTGTCTGGTCCCGCAGCAGCTCCGTACCCTGTGTCGAGTATCGAACCTCGATATCCTGCGCGCGGCAGACGTCGAATTGCTGGTCCGACAGACCCTTGCCCGCGCCCACGGCCTCCACCAGCAGACCGCCCCAGAAGCGGTACTTGCCAATTGCCTCGTCGCGGAATGCCTGCCTGCCGTATGACAACACGAAGCGGACGCCTTTGGTCCGCATCCACTGCATTGTAGGCAGAGACTGGCTCACCAGTATCTGGGCCAGCTCAGGGTCACTGTTGCCCTGGGTGACGCGCATCATGTCGTCGTAGAACTGGTCCTCCGTGTAGCTGCCAACCTCCACCGATTCCTCCTCGGTGGGCGACATATCGGGGATGACTGTCTTGATGTCCTCCAGTCCGTCAAAGGCGAAACGGATGATGCCGCCGGTGAAATAGGTGTTGCCACCCCGGAAATACTCCGGAGCTTTTTCCACCACGATGACCGACTCTGCGGTCTCCCTGGCGGCGATGGCGGCGGAGAGAGCCGCGTTGCCGGCGCCGACTACAATGACGTCGTATTCCTTGGGCATTGAAACTGTCCTCCTGTGAACATCCAGAATTTCCCTCTCTCGGTTGAGAGAAGGTTAGGGTGAAAGCTAACGCTTGTCCTATAATAATGCCGTGTGTCAGCGATGTGAAATTAAAGGGAGGTCCCGGCGCCCACCCGCCATTGAGCCGAGGTCCGGACGCGGAATGAAAATCGTTACCAGCCTGACGCTATTCATTGTCCTGGCGATATCAATCGCCTGTGCCGGAGAGACATTGCCACCCACTCCTACTCCTCTGCCGGATATAGGAGCGACAGTCGCGGCGGCTGTAGCCGACGCACTTCCTACTCCAACGCCAACACCGCTTCCGGACATCGACGCGACCGTGGCCTCGGGGATCGCCGCCACCCAGGCCGCTGCGCCCACGGCGACGCCGACGCCTGCGCTCACGCCGGACATCGACGCCACGGTTGAAGCACGTATGGCGGCAACTGTGGCGGCCATGCCCACGCCCACCCATACGCAGGTTCCGACTACAACTCCCGCACCGACTCCCGTGCCCGCTGCCACACCAACACCTGTCCCCACCGTAACTCAAACACCCACTCGGACTCCCCGTCCCACTTCAACACGCCGCCCGACGTCGACTCCACGGCCCACCAGCACCCCGGTACCCACCCAGGCGCCGGCAAGGGTGTTGAGCGAAATGGTCAAGCAGGTGCGGCCAGCCGTGGTCAGGATAGACACTGTGTCGGGCAGCGGGACAGGGGTGATTTTTGAAACCCAGGGCCAGACGGGTTACGTCATTACCAATCAGCACGTGGTCGAAGGCGCCGCCGAGGTGAACATTACGGTAAACGACTCGGCTGTTTATCCTGGCACAGTCTTGGGGACGGACCCAGTTCGCGACCTGGCGGTGGTCAGAATCTGTTGCGGCAGCTTCACAAAACTGTCCTTCGGAGATGCCACCGCTCTCGAACCCGGAGACGAAGTGGTTGCCATCGGCTATGCCCTGGGGCTGTCGGGCCAGGCCAGCATTACTCGTGGAATCGTCTCTGCCATTCGCTACGACTCCGAATTCCTGAGCGACGTGATACAGACCGACGCGGCCATCAACCCCGGGAACAGCGGAGGACCGATACTGTCAATGTCCGGCGAAATTCTGGGCATCAACACCTACCGAATTGACGAGGCAGAGTCCGGGAGGGTGGCTGAGGGGCTGGGATTCGCCATCTCCGAGAGGACGGTCCGGGCGCGAATCCCGACACTGAAGGTAGCCCAGGCAGGCCCTACGCCCACGCCGACTCGCAGGCCTCCGGCAACACCGGCGGCGTGGACATCCGGCAGATTTGGACCCATCAGTGGGGAACTGCGGCATGATCCGGAGGATGGTTACATAGAGGATGAATACGCCAGAGTTTCCCTCTCTGACATGATTGTTAGGGCAACCTTCGTGAATCCGTATTCGGCCAGCTCTGGTTCGTGGGACTACGGATTTGTTATTCGAGATAGAGGTACCGGTTCCTCCTCAAGTTTCATTGATGTGGTGGTAACCAGTCGCGGGCGCTGGGAAGTATCTTGGCGTCAGGGTAGCAACTCTCAAAGTCAAGATATCGCGGATGGGACTCTCGGGCGATTTGATACGAGCGCCTCCGGACGTAATGAACTGTGGCTTGCGGCTTTAGGAGAGCGGGGCTTGTTGTTTGTCAACGACGAGTTTATGGCTATGCTGGACTTGTCGGACGTTGATGGACCGGGTGATGTTGCGGTAATAACAGGCGCTTTCACTGGTAATGAGGTGTCAGGGGCGGTCACACGCTACGAGGAATTCCTGGTAGCGCCTTTGCGGAGGGACTATGGTCCTGCAAGCGGAACGTTGAAGAAGGAACCGGGATTCGTTGCTGAGCACGATAGTGGTGTGTGGGCGAAGGACTTGGTTGCCCAAACTGACTGTGGCAGTCCGTCCGGTAAAGAATGGGACTGCGGGTTCATAATTCGGGCTTCATCATCCAGTCGGCTTGAAGTTATCGGAATCACCGGTGCTGCAAATTGGTTTCATAAAGACGCGCGACTTCGGGGACGATGACTACACTGATGTCGCTGATGGTCTCCTATGGGAATCCGGCGGGAATCCAAGTAACAGCAATGAATTGATTCTGCTTGCGATAGAAGACTCAGGTTTGTTCTTTGCTAACGGGCAATTTGTTGCCAGGCTGGACCTGTCCCACAATCAAGACCACGGAGGAGTCAGCGTAATGGGCGATTTCTTCCTTGACCACCAGGGTTCGCCCAGTTTCTCAAACTTTAACGTTTGGACCCCATAACTATGACGATACGCTGCGCATGGGCAACTACCCCTCTGGGCATCGCTTACCACGATGCTGAGTGGGGAGTGCCGCTCCACGATGACCGGAGGCTCTTCGAGTTCCTGATACTGGAGGGGGCCCAGGCCGGGCTCTCTTGGGAGCTGATACTGAACCGGCGGGATTCTTACCGCGAGGCTTTCGACGGGTTTGATCCCGCCAGGGTCGCCGCCTACGGCGACGCCAAGGTCGCGGAGCTCCTGGCCAACCCCGGCATCGTGCGCAACCGCCAGAAAGTGGCAGCCGCCATCGGTAACGCCCGCGCCTTCCTGGAAACCCAGGGGGAGTTCGGGAGCTTCGACGCCTACATCTGGGGATTCGTTGGCGGCGCCCCTGTCAGGAATTTCCGGCAGTCCCTGGACGAGGTACCTGCCACGACGCCCTTGTCCGAGGCCATGAGCAAGGACCTGCGCAGGCGGGGATTCCGCTTCGTAGGACCCACCATTTGCTACGCCCTCATGCAGGCCACTGGCATGGTCAACGACCATACCACCGATTGTTTCCGGTATGGCGAGGTGGGGTGATTACGCGGTCAAATTGATGAGAAGATCGTGCCTGATGAAGAGGGATTCAATGTCCTCAAGTAACGTCGATGCGCGAGATCGAATACGAGGCAAAATAGCATTCCCAGGCAGCATTGCGCTTGCCTGAAGAGGATGGCCACCTGAATTTATTGCGCCGCCGGTTTGTGCCGACGATAGGTGGAGTAGCGGAAGTGGAGCGGGACAGGCAAAGAATTCGTCCTTGGTTCGACGACCTGTCGGCTGCCACTGCGGAGGGCAAGCCAGCGGACTGAGTGGACATAACATGTTGCCGTAAGTGCACCTTGCCTTGTAATATAGCGAAAATATCATTACTACTGCGCAATGGGCGGTAGCATTTTCACCTTGGAGAATCTGCCTGATGAAAGCGGCCAGACTCGCCGGCCCCAAGCTATTCGAACTCTTGGAAGCGGAAACGCCCACGGCCCTGGATGGGGAATGCCTGGTCAGGCTTGAGCGCGTCTCCGTCTGCGGCAGCGATATCCGCCACGGATTTGCCATCAACCCCGAGGAGTACTATCCGGCGCCCATCGGGCACCCTTGCCACGAACTGGCCGGAACCATCGTCGAGAGCCGTACCGACGCATATCACGAAGGGCAGCGCGTCATCGTCATACCGCCGCGTGGCTCCGCCGGGTTGGTGGAATACATTGTGTCCGACCCGGGCCGCATGATTCTGCTTCCCGATGAGGGCTCGCTGGACGACTGGATCATGTGCCAGCCTTCGGGCACGGTGCTGTATTCCTGCCAGCAGATGCCTAACCTGCTGGGCAAGAACGTGTTAGTGATGGGGCAGGGAAGCATCGGCCTCAGCTTTACCATGATCACCTCCCGCATAGGCGCCCGCAACGTCATCGCAGTCGACCTGCTCGACTACAGGCTGGAAGCCTCCAAGACGTTCGGTTCCACCCACCAGCTCAATCCCGATAAGGATAATCTGGAGGAGGCGGTGGCCGAGATCACTGGCGGCGAAGGAGCCGATGTGGTTGTGGAAGCCGCGGGCTACGCCGACACTTTCAACATGTGCTTCCGGCTGGTCCGCCCGAGGGGTACCTGCATAATCTTCGGTATCCAGGAAGAGGAATTCATTCCACTGGAACACAACTGGCTGATGGACAAGCAGCCGCGAATCATTCCTACAACCGGCGCTCGCAGTGGCGATCCAATCAGCCATATCCAGGAGATCGTTGCTCTGCGCCAGCGGGGGTGGTGTGATCCGGCGCCGCTGGTAACCCATCAGGTGGGCTTCTCCGAAGTGCAGAAGGCATACGACATGTATGACCAGCGACAGGACAACATCATCAAAGTGGTGATGAACATCAACGAGTAGCCTTCTAATTGCCGCGGCTTTCTGTTTGGATTGGCTTTCCACAGCCAATTGGCGTTATTTGATTTCGGCCTCTGAGTCCTGGAGGCAGTGCCGGGTGGTGGCGTGTGAAACCAGGAGATGAAATCAGGCTGTTGAAGGACAATCTGACATTCGCTGTCTCTCTTTGGAAGGGGGCGAAGGACGGCAGGGTGGCGCCCGGTCCGCTGGTGAGACCGGGAGTCGCAGGCCAGTCGTTCAGACAACAGGCCGGGGCCTCACCTCCGGCGGGTCCAGAGTTGGTCGCCGAGCTGACCCGCAGTGCGGCCAACATGATGAGGGGCGCGTTCGCCGTGTCCGCGCTGCAGGCGCAGAGGAGTCTCGCAGTTGCTTTCCCTGGAGAACCAATCCAGGAAGAGTGGCTGGAGTTGCGGGCAGCCCGTTCAGCGATGTACCTCATCGGCAGGGCCGTGCAACGATCAATTCTTCAGCCGGTGTGGGAATGTCCGCCTCCCTACCGACGCCTCTTCCAGATTCGTCGATTCGGATTCACGCTGAACGCCACCGGGCTGGAAGGCCGGGTGCTGAGTTGGGACGATTTCGGCGGCCTTGAGCGGTATATCAGTCTGCTGGAATATTGCGCCTCCAGTGCCAATGCGGCTGTAGCCGGGGGCACCTCCCGCACGCTACCAAATTATCCTTGGAACAACCAGTCCAACTTTGGAGGCGTGCTTGGCGCTCCCGACGCGCTCTCTGGGGACGCAGGCAAGTCCCCTGGCGTCGTTCCCCCGAGAGGCTATCCTGGCGACATTCCGAACAGACGGCTCGCCCCGGACGCGCCTCCGTTTCAGCCACCACGCGTGCCGGACGGTGAAGACGATAGCTGGGAAAACGCATTTTCAGAGCGGGCCGATGCTTGGCACACGCAGCCAAAGGCTGGAGAACCGCCAGGCCCACCCAACGGCCGCAATGGGCACGCCAATGGCGATGACTCTTCCGTTGACACGGTTCCCGTCGGCAACATGGTCAGCCGGTTTGTTGCGGAACGGTGCGAGACTGGGACTGACCGGAGGATGCTGGCCGGAGAACTTTACGCAGGGTTCCTCGGCTGGTGCCAGGACTCAGGACGCCAGCCGGTTTCGCAACGGGCTTTTGGAATGCGTCTTTCCGGCTTGGGGCTCAGGCGCAAAAGGCGTGGGCATGGCAAGCACTGGTGGGAAGGAATAAGGCTGGCAGGTTCCTCGCGGAACGAGAACTGAATCCCTACCGGAACTCCCGTTAGGAACTTAGACGGCGGCTCCGGGTTATTCCCCCGGGTGATTTTGGCCTGGATGATGATGTACTGGTTGATCATCGCCCGGATGATGATGGGCCGTATGGTTATAGCTCGGATGATGGCCGCTGCCCGGCGGCTCTACTTCCCGCAGTCAGCATCCCGGCTGGCCGTAGTCTCCGCAACATCCCCGCATCCTGCGCACTTTGGTCCAGTTGTTGTCCAGCACCAGCCGCAATTTGCGCTTCAGAACCATGGGAACGCGCAGGTTACTGAAGAAAGCGTATGTCAGTTTTCGCTTGTTGCTCATGGCACGAGCCATTATGCTGGTGCCTACGGTGAATGGCAATTCTGGGTGTAGCGCGCTGGGCAGGAGCGTCAGTCCATATGCAAGGAGGCAAAATGCCCGATTATCCCCAATACCTTGATCAACTGGCGGAATTCGTCTGCACGTTGCGTTGGGAATGCCTCAGGCCTGAAACCAGGGATGCGGCGCGCACTGTGGTGCTGGACACCATTGGGGCGATGGTCGCGGGCAGCAGCCTGCCCGAGAACCGGAAACTGGCCGAAATGGCTGTGAGGATGAGCGGAACAGGTGAGGCCAGCATCATCGGCCATCCTGAAATGGCCGGGCCACTGCTGGCATCCCTGGTCAATGGCACGGCGGGGGTTGCCCTGGAGATGGACGAGGGAAATCGGCTGGGTGGAGGGCATGCCGCCATCCACGTGATTCCACCGGCGTTGGCTGTGGCAGAGGAGACGGGAGCGTCGGGCCGGCAGTTCCTCGAAAGCGTCATCGCTGCCTACGAAGTCACATCCCGTATTGGCACCGGTACAGTTGTGAAACCGGAAGTCCATTCCCACGGCACCTGGGGTACTGTTGGCGCTGCTGTAGCTGCCGCGAGGCTATTGGAATTCGACCAGGCTGAGATTCGGGAGGCCATTAACATCGCAGCGTCCATGAGCCCCGCGAACACCTGGACGCCCTGCATCGAAGGGGCCACTGTTCGCAACCTGTATCCGGGCCGTTCGGCGATGCAGGGGATCATGGCCGCCAATCTCGTGCAGTGCGGATTTACCGGCCTGAAAGACGGTCCCGCCGATGTGTACGGCTCACTGCTCGGGAGAGGATTCAACGCGGAGGCGGCGGTCGACGGCCTGGGGGGACAGGTTCCGCTGCGCATCCAGCAGAACTACTTCAAACTCCACGCCTGTTGCCTATACAACCATCCTGCCCTGGACGGTATGCATCACATCATGCGGCGTGGAGCCTTCGGTGCGCCCGACGTGTTCCGCATCGATGTGCTGGCCCCGCCGCTGGCGACGATCATGACCGATCCTGCTCCACCCAACATGCTCGCTGCCAAATTCTCCCTGCCCTTTGCCCTGGCCGCAGCCGTAACCCAGGGTGCGACTGACATCACCGCGTTCTATCCGGACAAGCTGGCGGACGAAGAAACCCTGGCCCTGGCCCAGCGGGTAACAGTTTCTGCCGACCCGGATATGGACCTTCGCCGCTACGACTACCCCGCCGCCCGGGTTACCGTATCGCTCAATGACGGGAGAACTCTGAGCGAGTCAGTGGTGGCACACCATGGGGACCACCGCAATCCTGCGACGGCGGACGAACTGATGCGAAAATTCGCTTTTCTCGCAGAGGACACCCTCGGGAAGGAAGGCGTGAAAGACGTCTCCGACGCCGTTTTCAGGCTGGATGACATGCCCGATATCCGGGAACTGACTGCATTACTCCGGAGAGGCTAGCCGCGGCTACGTCTCCGTGTGCTCCACGGCCACCTTCGTGTGCAGGCCGCCGCGAATCTTGTAGTCCAGCGTGATCCTCATCCGTCGGGGTTGGCAGCTGGCCACAAGGTCATTGAGAATGCGGTTGGCAGCGTGCTCCTGCACTATGCCCACGTCGCGGTACGATAGCAGGTAAAACTTCAGGGACTTCAACTCTATGCAGCTGTGTGACGGCACGTAGCTTATGACCAGCTCTCCGGTGTCGGGCAGGCCGGTCCATGGGCAGACGGCTGTGAACTCGTCAGTGTCGATGACAACCTCGGTGTCGCGTTCCGGGTATTCGTACTGGAAGGTGAGCAGGCACTGGGATTCGATGGCCTCCTCGCCCTTGGAGGGAAGCTGCATGTCCAGCCCCTCGTACTTTTCCTTCAACTCGGGTATTGTTACCATCACGAACTCCGCCAGATACTGCTTTTTCTGCAATCTTACGCGGCGGTTTCGAAGCGTGTCAAAGCGGGCGTGTCCCTTGCCTGGGCCCTCCCAGAGTCTCTCAAGCACCCAGCCGGTTAGGCCTGAGCTTGTCTAGGGATGGCTACAGTGAAACCGCCGGTGGTTCGAAAGGCTCACCAGCGCCGGTTTCTCACTGACTTTGGAAAGATCGTCGTCCCTTGCACCCCCCGACTGCGGCGGTCTAATATAGGCCATCTACCGGAATCGTGCCCGCTGGGTGTTGCAGTCAACTGCAATCCAAGGAATTGTTCTCATGACCCAGACCAGACAAGCCGGTCTCACCCTGGCCAACCTGGACGCCATAAGCATTGGTGAGGCGCAGGCGTTGCCTTTCGCCGAGCGAGACCGCCTGCTGGACCTGGTCATTGCCGATGGGCGCCACTACGCCACCGAATCCGTTTCCTACCGCACTGGCATGTACAGCGATTACTTCGAGGAAGACATCACCCGGATGCTCAAGGTGAAGGCTGTCAAGGTCTACTGCCGCGGTACCACCCCGTCGAACTTCGAAGGTGTCCCCGTGGGCGAGACCTATGCAGACCAGTACCGCGCCTGCCTTCGGCACGTCGAGACCATCCTCACCGCCGCCCATACCAGCTATGCGCGGATAATCAAGCTCATTGTTTTCCTGACCAACATGGACCTGTGGGACGAATTCAACAAAGTGTACCGGGAGTTCATCCCCAACCCGCCATGCCGGGCCGTTATCGGCACCACTGGCCTGGCCCAGAAGCCCTTGGCCATCGAAATAGTCGAGTGCGTCGGGTACCGGGTCGCCGAGTAGAATTAACGAAGTCTCAAGTGAAGCTTTCCTCCCCCTCAGGGGGGAGGGTCAGGGTGAGGGTGATGCTGTCGTCCCCTACAATGCCTAGAAACCAGCCGGACAAACAGGAGGTAACATGGCTGAACTGACCCTGTCCTACCAGGCCAAGAGCTACAGCACTGGCACCCTGGGCCGTGCCATCTGCAACGCCCGCAACCACCATTGGGTCGCCGACGACGCCGGCGGTGAAGAGATCGGGGCCGGTGAAATGTTCTTCTCCGGCATCACCGCCTGTGCCGTCAACATGGTCGAGCGCATCGCCAGCACAGAGGACATACGCCTCGACTGGATGGAGGTAGGCATCGAGTCCTACCGCGACCCGGACAAGGTCCCCGGCGAGCTGACGTTGTACGACGCCGTGCGGATCCACTTCGAAATGTGGGGCGTCGATGACGACCAGGCCCACGAGTTGGTGGAGACCTGGAAGCGCCGTTGACCCCTCTACGGTTCGGTCGCCGTGGCGACCGCTGATACCACCGTAGGTCTGACCTCCCACAACGAAAAAAGGCGCTAGGTCTGAGGGCGCAGGGCCATAGAAACCAGAGGGTCGTCAGGTGAAGCAGTCTGTGGTCTGGTTACCCTCTGTGCTTGGAATAGAAGGATCGATATGAACATCTGCTCGTTTTTGCCCAGCGCCACCGAGATCGTCTACCAGCTTGGGCTTGAGGACAGCCTCAAGGGCGTGACCCACGAATGCGACTACCCGCCCGAGGCACGCAACAAGCCATGGGTGGTGCGCAGCGTCTTCACCGGGCAGCAGCCCACCAGCGGGGAAATCAGCCGCGTCATCGCAGAGCGGCTGGAGCAGGGACTGGGCATTTACGAGATAGACGAGGAGGTCCTCCAGGCTGCCCAGCCGGACCTGCTCATCACGCAAGCCATCTGCGAGGTTTGAGCCGTCTCCTCTCGGCAGGTTGCCGAGGTTAGCATGAGCCTTGCCAGGCCGCCCGAGGTAATTTCCCTCGACCCGCAGCTATTGGGCGATATCATTGAGAATGTCCGGCTGCTGGGTCGCGCCACAGGCACCGAGCATAAGGCCGACGAAATCGCCTCCGGTATGCAGGCCCGCATCGAGGCGGTGGTCGCCCGCGCCGCCGACGCAGACACGCATCCCAGCGTGCTGCATGTGGAGTGGGCCGATCCGCTGATGTGCGGCGGACACTGGGTTCCCGAGATGGTGGACCTGGCCGGGGGCAGCAACACCTTCGGCGACAAGGATACCGGCACGTTCAAACTGGAGTGGGACGAGGTCGTCGAGCGCCAGCCGGACATCATAGTAATGATGCCCTGCGGGTTCGACGTCAAGCGTGGGCTGGAAGACGTGCCGATCCTGGCACAGCGCGACGGCTGGAAGGACCTCCCCGCTGTTCGCAACGACCGGGTCTACGTGGTGGACGCCAGCGCCTACACCAGCCGGTCCGGCCCCCGGTTGGTCACAGGTCTGGAGATAATGGCCGAAATGATCCACCCCGAGCTGTTCAGCGGCTACATACCGGAGGCTGGAGGCCTGCGGCTGTTCGGGGCGTAGCGGCAATTCCCGTGTGCAAAAAGAGACGCCGGGGTTTTTATGTCCCGGCGTTCTTGTTGGTGGCTAGTTGAGACGAGGGCCCTTGAAGGGATTCTGACGTTGCAGTTCCTCCTGCAGAGCGTGGTTGCGGCGCTTCAGCAGGGGAACCAGCCGGTTCAGCCGGTCCGCAGCGGTGGGGGCCTCCAGGAGTTCCTGGCGCATGGGGATCGGTGCTTCCAGGTTGGCGGCAATCATGTAGGAAAGCTCCACCGGGTCTTCTGGGATATCGACCTGCGCCGTATAGCCGCCACTCAGGGAAACCAGGCTCTGCATCAGCTTGGTGAATTCCTCGGTCAGTTCCGATGAGACTCCGGAGAATCCCTCGCCCACCGGTTCGTCCAGCTGTCTGACCAGGGCCGCCACGTGCGGGTCTTCCTGGGTGACCTCGATGATCTCGAAGCGGCGCTCCCCCTTGGTCATGATGTTCAATCGCCCCTGCTCCAGCATCTGCGAGCGAAGGACGCGGGTGGTGGTACCAATGGTGTAAGGGTCGGCTGGAGCCCCCACTTCCTGCCCGGAACGTATGAGAGACACGCCGAAGGGAGTGTTATAGCGCATGCAGTCGCCGATCATCGATTTGTAGCGCTCTTCGAAGATATGCAACGGTAGCGGCATACCCGGAAACAGCACCAGATTCAGCGGAAACAGCGGTATTTCGAGCAGTTCGTTGTTCGCGCTTGCCATAGCATTGCCAGTATAGCACAGCACATTTCTTCGGGTTGACACTCAGTTGCAAGCATTTGCATAATGTCGTCATCCGCAAATAGTTGAGCAGATATCTATGGTCAATATGATTTCCGACGCAGAATTGGACGTCCTGCTCAAGGGTGATATCCCCTTCGCACTGATAGACGTCCGCGAATCTGGCGAGTACAACAGCTCGCATATTCCTGGGGCCTGCCTGATCCCCCGTCGCCGTATCGAGTTCATTATCGAGGAATCGGTGCCGGCCAGGGGGGTGCAGGTGGTGGTCTGCGACGACGACGGGCGCCGCGCAGGTCTGGCCGCCGCAACCCTGGAACGGCTGGGGTACACCAAAGTCTCCGTCCTCGACGGCGGGGTCAACCGGTGGTCGGCCCGCGACTACCCCACCGAGTGGGGCGTCAACGTGCCCAGCAAGGACTTCGGCGAGATGCTGGAGGTGGTGCACCACGTTCCCGAGATTTCCGCAGAGGACCTGAACGAGCGCATCGAGCGCGGCGACAAGCTGGTGATCCTCGACACTCGGACGCCCGAGGAATACCAGCGCTTTGCCATTCCCGGAGGGCGCAGCATGCCCGGCGGCGAGCTGGCGTTGCGCATCACCGACATAACGAAAGAAATTGACGAGGACACCACGGTCATCCTCAACTGCGCCGGCCGAACCCGCAGCATCACCGGCACGCGCGTTCTGCAGCGCATGGGCATCCAGGCCCTGGGCCTGAAGAACGGCACCTCCGGCTGGCTGCTGGCCGGGTTCGAGTTGGAGAACGGCGCTGACCGCGTTGAACTTCCCGAAGTATCCGAGGAGGGCAGGGCTGCCGCCGAGGAATACGCCGCTCGCCTGGCCGAGGAAGACGGTGTGCGCTATCTGTCTCCCGACGAGCTCGAGGCTCTGATGGCAAAGCGGGATGCAGAGACCGTTTACCTTGTCGACGTCCGCACCGACAAGGAATATATCGAGGGACACATTCCCGGCTTTCGCTGGTGGCCCGGCGGTCAGGCGGTGCAGCGCGCCGACGACTTGGTCGCAGTCAAGAACTCCACCATTGTATTCTGCTGCGACGGGCGAACCCGCGCCACGGTAACCGGTTCCTTCTACCGACAGATGGGAAATAAGGAAGTCTATGTCGTGGATGGCGGCGCTCCCGCCTGGGGGGCCTCGGGTCGCGAAGTGGCGGAGGGCATGGAGCGTACTCGGGTCGCCGGACTTGGCGACGCCTTCCGCACCGTTAACCTGGTATCGGCACAGGAACTTCATGACAATCCGTCGCCAGTGGTGCTGTTCGTCGATACCAGCCAGGATTTCTCCGGTGGCCACACGCCGGGCGCCAAATGGCTGTCCCGCAGCTGGCTGGAGATCGAAATCGGGGAGTCCGTACCAGACAAGAGCACGGCCATCACGGTGACCTGCACCAGCGGGCGAAATTCGGCACTGGCTGCCGTGACCCTTGGTGAGCTTGGCTATACCAACGTCTCGGTGCTCGAGGGGGGCATGGCCGCCTGGCGCGAGGCTGGCCTGCCCGTCGAACAGGGCCTGACCGGCATCGTCCGCCCGCCCGCGGACATTAACTACCTGGGCGTGGACCGCAGCTATGGCGAGATGATGAACTACCTGCGCTGGGAGACCGAGCTGGGCTATAAATACGCCACCAGCTAGAGAAGCCAACAACCGATGCAGGGGCGGACGGCTTTGCGCCCCTGCCTGCTCGTTGAGCACAAAGAACGACTCTTGAAATTACGGAGGGAACCGGATGACTACCCGCGAAGAAGGTGCGGTGCCTGATTTTCTGCGAATGGACGAATCCCTCAGGTCGGATGTGGCAAACGCTGGCCTGACCGGAGACTGGTACGGCTGGCCTTCCAAGGAGGTTAACCCGGTAACTCTGCTGGATGACGAGGGGCGCACCGTCCGTATTCGCACGCCGGTAATGGACCTGGAGGGACTGATCACTCCCACTAACCTGCACTACACCGTGCAGCACTTTGACGTTCCGCCGATCATCCCAGCCCAGGACTGGTCCCTGACCATCGACGGTGAGGTCAAGAACCCGCTGACTTTGTCCTTCGACGACATCCGTCGCTTCCCTGGCCGCTCGGTCAGGACTGTTATGGAGTGCTCCGGTTCCGACGCCACCTTCTTCGAATTCCTCAAGGGCGAGGGCCCGCGTCCGTCCCGAACATCGGAGGCCATGATCCTCAGCGCCAGCGAATGGACCGGCGTGCCGCTGTATGCCGTCCTGCAGGAAGCGGGGCTTACGGACCAGTCGCTGTACATCAGGGCCGAGGGCTGGGACATCGGCGTTCCCGCAACGGCCGAGCCGGGAACTGAGGCCTTTTACTACGACAAGGGCCTGCCTGTTCAGAAGGCTCTCCACCCTGACACCATCCTGGCGTGGGCGCAGAACGGCGCCTTGCTGGAGCACCTGCACGGCGCCCCGGTACGGCTGCTGGTGCCGGGATGGTCGGGCAACTGGTCGGTCAAGTGGCTGCGGCGGCTGCAGGTGATGGATCACATGCCTGACTGCTGGTACCACTACCAGTTCTACTACTACGCCGACTCTGCCGATTCGCCCGACAAGGAACTGATCACGACCATTGGCGTCAAGTCCATCGTCACCAGCCCCAACGACAACACCAAGGTGCTGAATTCCGGGGAGCACATGATTCGAGGATACGCCTGGAGCGGCGCCGGTGCCATTACCAACGTGGAAGTCAGCGTTGATGAAGGCGACACCTGGCAGGTGTCGCATATCGAGGCACCCCGCGACCGGTTCATGTGGGTACGCTGGTCCCACAAATGGGACGCCAAGCCTGGCGACTACACCATAATGTCCCGTGCCACCGACGAAGTCGGCCGGGTACAGTCCCGCGAGCCGCGCTACAACAACATGCGCAAGAACTTCAGCGCCATCGTGGGCTATCCGGTGACTATCGAGTAACCGCAAACGGTCGCATCACGGAACCGCTGCAATAGCAAGGACATGCTCGGAAGGTTTTCAGACTTACGGGCGTGTCCTGGGTGCGTATTCTGCATTGGAATGCGCACTCAAAGCAGCAGTGGTAAAATGCCCGGAGTATTGGAGCTAAAATGCCGATCATTGACCATTCCGACATTCGGATGCCCGCCGCCGTCGATCGCGTGAGCGAGCGTTATTTTGTGTCCAGTGCCCAGGGAGCGGAGTCCCTCACCATCAAGGAAGTCCAGATCGATCCCGGTTGGGAAGGCAGGATGCACGTCCACAACACCGACGTATCGATACAGGTGATCTCAGGCGCAATCCAGGCGATCATCAACGATGAAGTCCGCACCGTTCGTGCCGGGACGACCCTACTAGCCCCTCCTGGTACCCCGCACAAGCTGGTCAACCACCTGTGGACGCCTGCCGTGCTGCTGATCACGTACCCGACCAACGATCCACAGACGAGCTATCTGGAATAGTATGCCTACTCAGGTAGGAAAATCATTTCTTGCAACACCTGGCTCCCGCTGCCGTATCCTCGGCAACCATTGCACTCGTAATAATCGACTCGGTGAATGGGACTATGGTACTGAGCGCCAGGTTTGCAGAAACCCTGGAAAAGCGTTGCCTGAGGCAGATAGAGGCCGGTGAGGATTAAGGCGCGATCGGAAGAACGCTAGAAGTGGATAGACTGGAACCAGCGCCGGGAGGCCGCCGAGGCTGCCGGTGAACACTTCAACGAGCCACCCCCCGGTACTACACCGGAGAGGGCAGGGGCAGAATAACCATAGAGGCGCAAGCCGTAGACATCAGGAGGAAAAGATGGCCCTACCGCAGATAGGAACCCGGGCGGAACCCCAGATTATTCCGACCAACGCCGGCCTGCGCACCTTTGCCGCACCGCCTTCGGCGTTGCAGGAAAACATTGTTCCCAACGATCTCTTCTATGTCCGAAACCACTGGACGGACTGCCCTGAGATCGATGTCGATACCTATCGCCTCAAGGTCGATGGTCAGGTCGGGAAGGAACTGTCCCTTTCTATTGAAGACCTGAGGAAGCTGCCGCAGAAGCGCTTCCAGGTCACCTTCGAGTGCTGCGGCAACAGCCCGGTGCCGGAATACTACACCAAGTCCCTCCGCATCAGTTCCGTGATGGAGCAGATCAAGGGCCACGGCATCATGGGCAACGCCGAGTGGTCTGGCGTAGCCCTCCGCGACGTTCTGGAGCTTGCCGGAGTGAAGGACAACGCTGTCGAGGTGATGTTCGAGGGCGCCGACCACGGGCCGGACGAAGTCGTTGGCGACCCCGCCGAGATCACCTACGAGCGCAGCCTGCCCATTGCCAAGGCGCTGCACCCCGACACGCTGCTGGCCTACGAGATGAACGGCGAGCCGCTCCCACTCATGCACGGTCGTCCGCTCCGTCTCCTGGTGTCGGGTTGGTACGGAATGAATTCGGTCAAGTGGCTGGTCGGCATCCACGTCCTGGACCACGAGTTCAAGGGCTTCTACATGACCGAGCGCTACATGACCCAGAACGAGCCGGGCTCTCCAGTCCCCTACAACTACTACACCAAGCTGAAGGTCAAGTCCATCATCACCAACCCCGTTCCGGGTGAAATCATCCCGGCGAGTGGCTACCGGCTTGCTGGTGCTGCCTGGTCCGGCGAGCGGGAAATCACCAAGGTCGAATTCAGCGAGGACGGCGGCGAGAACTGGGTGCCTGTCGACACGCTGCACCCGCGCGTAGGCTACTCCTGGAACCGATGGGAGCACTTCTGGCAGCCGCCCGCCAAGGGCAATTACACTATCATGTGCCGCGCCACCAACAACCTGGGCGAGACCCAGCCCATTGAGTTCCCCAACAAGTGGGACGGCCGTGGCTATGGCAACAACATGGTCTTCCCCTTCGAAGTGGAGGTCGGGAGCTGACTCTCTTACGCAACATGCCGGCGCCATTCGTCTTCGTGGCAGTTATCATCGCGACGATGGCGCTGATCATTTTCTTCGGAGCCTGGGCCGTGGCGTCTGACGCCGAGGGCAGGGAGTTTACCTTTGGTCTCTCTTCGACGTCCCTGGAAGAATCCGCAACCGCGAATACCGAAGGCGGCGAGCAGGGTCCAACCGCCTTCGGCGCTGCTCCAATTGGCGAGACCTCCGGGGGAGCCGCCGAATCGTGGTGGGGCCAGGGTTTCCTGAGAGCCTGCCCTCTACATTGAACCCGAACTAATTTCCATTATTTCTTTCGTGGCAAAGTAAGGTGATATGGCACAGCTAGCAGCAAAAGCCCCTTTCCGAATCCACCGCGCCTGGACAATCTTGGCCATTCTGATTGTGGTGCAGGTTATCGGGCAGGCCATCAGCATGTCCGCCGGGATCATGGTCGCCCCGCTCAACGACGAGGAAGGTGGGTTTGGCTGGAGCATTGCCATTATCGGCGGGGCAATTGCGGTTTACTACCTGGTCGGGGCTCTGATGTCTCCGGTTGCAGGCATGTTGGGAGACAGGTTCGGTGCCCGCCCTATCATGCTCGGCTGCGGTGTGCTGTATCTGGTCAGTATGTCCATGGTGGGAATGGTCAGTGAGATCTGGCACTTCTTCATTGCCTTCGGTGTTTTTCTGGCGATAACCCAAGCCTTTACTTTCGTACCCCTCCAGGCGTCCATTGGCGGCTGGTTCAAGCGACGACTGGGGCTGGCCACAGGACTGTTGCAGGGGGCGGGTGGCATCGGATCGGCAGCCATCGCGCCGGGCATCGCGGAGTTGCTGGGGTCTGTGGGCTGGCAGGACACTTTCCTGATCATCGGCTTTGCGGGTGGCGGACTGATAATCGCCTGTAGTTTCTTTTTCCGTTCCAGTCCGGTCCACGCGGATACCAGGTCTTATGGAACTCTGTCCAGCGATCCCCCTGACCCCATCATTCCTAAAGACATTCTGGCCCTGCGTCTCAAGGTCTTTGGCCAGGCAACGCGCCGGACGCGAGCCTTCTGGAACTTGCCTACCATTCACGGTCTCGGCTGCGCAGGCCACGGCATCGTCCTGATCTACGCCATCCCTTTCGGAAAAGAGCTGGGATTCGGACTAACCCAGGCGGCATTCATACTTTCGTTCATCTCCATTTTCAGCATCATTGGCAGGTTTATCGTACCTATCCTGGCTGAACGCTTTGGCGGCAAACCCATCATGATCGTGGCCCTGTTTTTGCAGGGTGTAACCGTTCTTGTGCTGTTCTGGGCCCAGGACGTGTGGGCGTTCTACCTGTTCGGTGCCGCATTCGGTCTTGGTTTTGGCGGCGAGATGTCGGCCTATCTGGTGGTAAACCGCCAGTACTTCGGCCAAGGCCCTCTGGCCACACTCTACGGCTACCAGATCATGGGCGCCATGCTGGGCCACGCCGTCGCTACCTTCCTGGGCGGCATGGTATATCAGTTGAGCGGTTCCTTTATGCCAGTGTTTGCCTTGTCCATGGGCTTCAGCCTGGTTGGCGTCCTGGCCATACTGACCCTGGAATCCACCAAGCAGGTACTTATCCCCGACTGGGAGAAATCCCTGCCACCGGAGGCCCGCACCGACGCAATAGCCAGACTCAGGCCCGGGCCACGGCCCGCGCCGCCTTCGGGAGCGTTGCCCGAAGCGACCCCTGGCGACTGAACTCCGATAGTCCCCTCCCCCTCCCGGGGGAGGTGTAGGGTGGGGGGAGTAATTCCTTATGGCACGACTGATCGACCTGACCCTGACCTTGGGTAGCGAGCGCGTGAGCGAAATTCCGGGACTTATGGGCGTGGAAACCTCGCCACTTATGACCCACGAGACCCATGCCCGCTCCAACCAGCGCCTGTGTCTCGCGACCCACATTGGCACCCACGTGGACGCGCCCTACCACTTCGTCCCCGGCGCGGCCACGGTGGACGAGATGCCGCTGGAGAAGTACATGGGGCCGGCCGTGCTGCTGGATTTGCGCAGCGTGGCACGCGGGCTGGAGCCCCTGACAATCGAACAGATACAGGCCGCCGGTGGGGTCCCCGGGGCGCTGTCCGGCAAGATCGTCGTTCTGTTCACTGCATGGGCCGAGAACGAGTCCGGTGGCCCCATGTTCTACGGCCACGGCCCCTACCTGGGTACCGACACCGCTGCCTACTTGGCCGACAACGGCGTAAATGCCGTGGCCGTGGACTTCCCCATAGACAAGCACCCGGCCACGCCGCAGTCCACCATCCACGACTTCCCGGTACACCGCCTGCTGCTGGGCCAGGGCATTCCCCTGATAGAGAACCTGATCAATCTGCACCTTCTGGTGGGCGAGGAGTTCGAACTCTGGGCCCTGCCCCTCAAGCTAAAGGGTGGCGACGGTGCGGCAACAAGGGCGGTCGCCCGCATCGAGTAACGGAAGAGCGGATGGAATCGACGCCCATTCTGCTGGCGACCGGAAACCGCGATAAGCAGGAGCAGTTCCGCGAAATTCTGGCTGGCCTTCCCCTGTCGCCGGTTACTCCCGCAGAAGTTGGCCTGACCGCCGCCCCCGATGAATATGGCGACACCCACCAGGCCATTGCCCGCGACAAGGCGGCGCAGTGGTCGGCGGATGCCTCAATGCTGGCCATTGCTTCGGACGGCGGCCTGGTAATTCCGGCGCTGGGGGCACGATGGGAAAGCCGGTACACGCACCGTTTCGCCGGTCCGGCCGCAGATAACGAGGAACGCCTGTTCCGCCTCCTCCAGATGATGCGCCCCTACCGTGGTGCTGACCGGCGAGCATCCTGGGTGGAAGCCCTGGCCATCGCTCACTGCGGACGGGTCCTGGCCTCATGGGAATTGAGCGGGGGACTTGGATACCTGGACGAGGAGCCTCCAGCCGGTTCGCTGCCGGAGTTCTGGGTCTTCAGCGTTTGGCGCTTCCCGCTGTTTGGCGCAACCTACAGCCAATTGTCTGCGGAACAGCGAGACTCCCTTGAAGACCACTGGGGGCGCCTGCGTCGCCTCGTGCGCAGGTATTTTCTCTCCCTGTTTGTTCCCCCTGTTGGCGGCTAAGCAACGCGGGCACGACTCGGGCCGTTTTGGGCTACAATGCATCCAGACTCAACTTTGGAGAGCCACCCGTTGACTTCGACCGCTGCCACACCCGACTCTATCGAAGCCGTACAGGAACTGCTGCGCGGTCAGGGATATATCGCTGACCGCGCGCTGGCAGTTCCCCTGTTCCTTGCCCTCCGGCTGCAGCGCCCTCTGTTTCTCGAGGGCGAGGCCGGGGTGGGCAAGACGGAAATCGCCCGTGCCCTGTCTACCGCCCTGGATACAACACTCATACGTCTGCAGTGTTATGAGGGGTTGGACATCAACCAGGCCGTTTACGAGTGGAATCACCCTCGTCAGCTGCTGGAAATCAGGCTCCTAGAGGCCAGTGGCGACATGGACCGTGATACCGCAGCCGCCGGGCTGTTTACCGACCGGTTCCTGATCAAACGCCCCCTGCTGCAGGCCATCGACGCTGCCCACGAGCGGGCCCCGGTCCTGCTGATTGACGAGTTGGACCGTGCCGACGAGGAGTTCGAGGGGTTCCTGCTGGAAATGCTGTCCGATTTTCAGATAACCATTCCTGAGTTGGGTGTTTTCAAAGCGGAAAACCCACCGCTGGTGATCATCACCTCCAACCGCACCCGCGAAGTGCACGACGCGCTCAAGCGCCGCTGCCTCTACTACTGGATCGATTACCCGGACTTCCAGAAGGAGATGCAGATCATCTCCTCCCGTCTGCCCGATGCGCCCCGCAGGCTGGCCGAACAGGTAACCGGCTTTGTGCAGGAACTGCGTGAGACGGAGCTGTACAAAATACCCGGCATCTCGGAAACGCTTGACTGGACCTCGGCGCTGATGGCCCTGAACCAGAGTCAGCTGGAGCCGGAGGTCATCGACGACACCCTGGGCCTGATGCTCAAATACCAGGATGACATTGAGCAGGTGCGCGGCGAGCCGGTCCGCGCCATGCTGGAGCGCTCCCGCAATCGCGGCTCCAGGCGAGGCGGGCGGAGAGGCTGAGCGGGTATGACCACCAATCTTTTCGCTCTGAACCGCGACGGCGCCGACCCCGGTGGCCAGATCCTGCCCAACCTGTTGGGTTTCGCCGAGGTACTGCGGCGGTTGGGGCTGGACGCGGGCCCTGCCAACGTGCTGGACATGGTGCGTGCCACGGAACACGTCCACATAGGGCGGCGCGGTGAGTTTTACCAGGCAGCCCGCAGCATCTTCGTTCACCGCAGGCAGGATCTGCCCATCTTTGACGAAGCATTCAATGTGTTCTGGAGAAAGCCCAACACGGCCCGGAGTGGAATGGACCTGCGCTCCATGGGTGAGCAACGCCGCTACCGCAAGCCCCAGGTGTCGGCGGGGCGAGACGAACCCATGGACGACTCCCTGGCCCTCGAAGGCGATGCCGACGATGATTCGGTTTCCCGCATTGACCTGACCCGCACCTACAGTGCCCGGGAGGTGCTGCGGCAGAAGGATTTCTCCCAGTTTTCCGGACAGGAAATATCCGAGGCCCGCCGGATGATGGCCGCCCTGCGCTGGGACCTGGGCCGCCGCCGCACCCGCCGCATGATTCCCGGCGACGGTGCCGGTTTCGACCTGCGTCGATCCTTAAGACGCAGCCTGCAATACGGGGGCGAGATATTCGAACTCGCCAAGCGCGGCCCCAAGGTCCGGCCCAGATCTTTGGTGCTCATTTGCGATGTCAGTGGTTCCATGGAGCGCTACACCCGAATGTTGCTCCACTTTATCCACACAATCGCCGCCGGGCAGCCCATTGAGGCGTTCCTGTTTGCCACGCGGCTAACCAGGATTACACGGCAGTTGCGCTACCGGAGCATAGATCAGGCTATCACGGAGGTGTCCCATGCCGTGCCTGACTGGGCCGGTGGCACCCGCATCGGAGAGGCGGTCAAGGCATTCAATTACCAATGGGTGCGCCGCACGCTGCGGGGTCAGGCAATAGTCATGATCATCTCCGACGGCTGGGACCGGGGAGATCCCGAGTTGCTGGCCCGGGAGACCTCGCGGCTGCAGCGCAGTTGCCACCGCCTGATCTGGCTGAACCCTCTGCTGGGATCTCCCGGCTACCAGCCTCTGACGCTGGGGATGCAGGCCGCGCTACCCTACGTGGACGACTTCCTTCCGGTCCACAACCTGAACAGCCTCGAGGCGCTGGCCGGGCGATTGAGCGAGATCGGGCCGGAGCGCGGCATTGCACGGGCCTACCGCCCCAAGGCCGCAGAGCCCGAAGCAGAACCTACGCCAGCACCTGAGCCGGAGAACCGCCCCATAGACCGCATCCTGCCACGCCCTACTTTCCGCCACCCGATGTGGGGCAAGGAACGCTAGCGGACTCTGCCTCCCATCTGACGTCGCTGGCTGCTGCCGGGGAATTGGCCCTACGGGAGAAATTGCAGCCAAGAGGTCTGCTGATATTCTCTATTTCGTACCTTGATGTCTTATAATATAGAGGTACTGAAAACGAAAAGGGGGTGACGGAAATGGACACTCTCCAGCGAATGGGCTCCGAGGGTCACGAGCAGGTGGCGATGTTCTCCGACCCCGGATCTGGCCTCAAAGCGATAATCGCCATCCACGACACAACTCTTGGCCCCGCCTGTGGGGGCACGAGGATGTGGCCTTACGAATGCGAAGAGGATGCGTTGACCGATGTGCTGCGCCTGTCCCGGGCAATGACCTACAAGTCCGCTGCGGCAGGACTGCACCTGGGAGGAGGCAAGGGCGTGATCATAGGCGACCCCCATACCCAGAAGTCCGAGGCGCTGATGCGTGCCTACGGACGTTTCGTGGACACCCTGGGAGGGCGCTTCATGACGACAACCGACGTCGGCACCACCAGCCGTGACCTCGAATATATGAGGCAGGAATCCAGCTATGTGGCGGGCCTGCCGCTGTCACTGGGTGGGAGCGGCGACACATCAATCATGACCGGCCTTGGACTATATATGGGCATGAAGGCCTGTGCTGAGAGTATCTGGGGTTGCGGCGGCCTGCGCGGCAGGACTGTTGCCGTTCAGGGTTTCGGCAAAGTGGCCAGCCATCTCTGCAGCCACCTGATGGAGGAGGATGCCCGGATCGTAGTTGCCGATGTGTTCGATAACGCCCTTGACCGGGCCCGCGACATGGGATTGGAGGTCACTTCCCCTGATTCCATCCTGTACTCTGACTGCGATGTCTTCGCTCCCTGTGCCCTGGGAGGAGTGTTGAACCCGGAGACCATTCCCCAACTGCGCTGCAGGGTGGTGGCTGGAGGGGCTAATAACCAGTTGCTCAGCGAGGCGGATGGGGGGGAACTCCATCGTCGCGGCATCCTCTATGCGCCGGACTACATCGTCAACGCGGGTGGGGTCATCAATGTCGAGGCCGAGTTGGGAGACAGCGGCTACAGTGAGGAGCGCGCCCGGGAAAAGACCGAACGCATCTACGAAATCATGGCCGGTGTCATCCGGACTTCCCAGGTTGAGGAGATACCCACCTCAGCGGCAGCCGACCGTCTCGCCGAGGAAAGGTTGGATAACGTTCGCCATATCCGCTCAATCCACCGGCGTTGCTGATACCGCGCATCTGTTGCTAGTAAAGGTACGAGTGCCGAGGGGAGGCATGCCGTTAGAGCAGCATGCTACCGTCGCTGATCTGCCGTGGCGATACGCATCGCCACGCGCGGGAGCCAGTTGCGGGGGCGGCCTTCCAGGGGCCCCCGAATGACCCGGAATCCGGCGCGGCTGAACATTGGCTCGGTCCCGAAATAGGCGTTATCGTCGCCGGTCCTTTCTCCGTCGGGTCTGGGGTAAGCTTCGACATGTCCGGCACCGTGCTCACCGGCATAGGCCACTGCCGCCCGTATCAACGCCACCGCGATGCCGCGCCCCCGGTGCGATTTACGCACAGTTATGCACGGAATTACCCACACTGGTTCATCGTCAACTTGGGGAGTAGCGCGGGAGCGGACTATTCGCGTCAGCTCGGTCCTTGGGGCAACGGCGATCCAGCCGATGGGTTGATCACCATCGAAGGCCAATAGACCGGGAGCCGGGCTAAGGTCAGCCAGTTCAGTCATCGCCTTCCGGCGGCGAGAACCCGCGGCGCCGTCGCCGGGAAGCTCGCGCATTAGAGCATCAGTCAAGCGGGGATACATGCACCAGCATGTCGACCCCCAGCTACCCCGGAGGACGCTTCCAAGAGAGTCCATTAGCTCCGGCGTCAGTGGCCTGATCTCAATCCCGCTGATTCTTTTTGGGATCAAAGTGCCCTGTCCCTCAGAGAATGATATACGGGCGAATAAGAAATAGGGGCGCAAAATCATGCGCCCCTATTGTTTCAACCCTTTGGTGTGCCGGGACTAGCGGGCCTGCGAATCTGCCTGGAAGCCGGCGTCGCGGTGGGCGCCGTCGCAGAAGGGCTTTTCGGCCGAGAGGCCGCAGCGGCACAGGCTGATCCAGCGCCCCTCCGGGATGGTGTAGTTGGCGCCACTCACGTCAACGATTTCGATCGGGCCGGTGATGCGGTTGGGCCCGTTTTCCCGCACTTCAATTTTGACGTCTGCCACAGTTTCTCCTCCGCGTGTCGTCGTTTGGCTCATTCGGGGTGGCGGTTGTAAACCGCCTATTTGGTGACGCGCCTAGTTTACCAACCGCCCCCGTCATTGTCCACGAGGAACAGGCTGCGCCCAGGCACTCCAGATTGTTGCCTCCCGCTCCGAAGGAAGGTCAGGACTGGGGCCTCCCCGGTGGCGAGCGAACATAGGGTCACCCCAGCCTTCTCCCCGAAGGGATAGAAAAACCTGTGTCTCGTATAGGCGCGCCCAGCTCTAGTCCGCAGGGGATTCCGCCGGTCCTTGTCTTGGGGTCAAGGCTGGTTCCGGCCTCCTTCTTTCACCGCGTATTACCACGAGAGCAATTCCCACGACCAGCAGGCATCCCATCAGCAGAAAGGCCCACTTCAGCCCCGCCACGAATGCATCGGCAACCTCCGGTGAAACGGCGTCGAGGCTGGGCTCCACCCCATAGGTTCCCATGGTGACCACGACGACGACAGTGGCGACCGTGATACTGGTCACGTTGGCTGAGTTGCGGACCAGCTGGGTGAGGCTGGATACCACGCCATATTGGGTGCGGTCCACTGCCCCAAGCACAGAGCTGTTGTTCGGAGAGTTGAACAGTGCCATGCCGCAGCTCTGGAGCATCAGCATCAACACAATGAACAGCACCGGCGACGACTCAGCCAGGCTGCCGGCAAACACGAAGGCGGTGGTGGCCGAGCAGGCAAGCCCCAGCACGGTCAGCACCCGCCACCCGAACTTGTCCGAAAGACGCCCGCTGATGGGCCCCAGCAACACCATGCATAAAGCTGGAGGAATCAGCAGCAGCCCGACATCCCTGGGGCTCAGTTCAAGCACCCGCTGCATGTAGAACGGCATCATGAACCTGGAAGCCTGGCTGCCCAGGAACGACAGCCAGCTGGCGCTGATGCCGATGGCCACCAGCTTGCGCTTGAACAGCCTCAGGTCCAGCATCGGCGCGGTAGTACGAAGCTCCCACCAGATGAAGGCCGCAACGGTAACGGCAGTGGCTAAGGAGCCAAGCACCACGGCCGGGGAGCCCCACCCCAGGCGATGGCCGTTGCCCACCACCATCAGGGATCCAACGAGGGCCAGCCCGGAGAGGCCGGCACCCAGCCAGTCAAAGCTGGGCCTCGCCTGGTCTCCTTCGCTTTCGGCCCTGGCCTGCTGCAGGACCAGCCACGACACCAGGATGGTAAAAACCCCCACTGGCACATTAATGAAGAACACCCACCGCCAACCAAAGGCGGCCACCAGAAGTCCGCCCAGGGCTGGCCCGGCGATGGCTCCGCTGCCAACGACGCTCATGTGGCTGCCCAGTGCCTTGCCCCTTTCGGCCCCGCTGAAAGCGGATATGACTGTGGCCATACCGTTGCCCTGGATCATGGCCGAGCCGGCACCCTGGAAGACCTTGGCAGTGATCAGCCAGTTGAGGTTGGGGGCCAAACCGGCGATGGCCGAACCGGCGACGAATATGGCCAACCCGCCGATGTAGACCCACTTGCGGCCGACGATATCGCCCAACCGGCCCATGGGCAGGATCAGCGCGCTGATGACCAGCGCGTTTCCTACTACCACCCACTGCACCGTCGGCAGGTCGGACTGGAAGTGTTCCTCGATCTCCGGAAGCGCGATCAGGACCGAGCCGTTGTCCACCACCGAAACGAAGGTGCCGATGGCTATGGTGGCAAACACCCACCATTTGAAGGAGGGGTCGGATCTTATGCGCGAAAGCAAACTGTGAACATCCCGGTGTCCTGCGCCATCAGCGTATTGGGTTGACTCAACCTGACAAGGCGGCGTCGATTTCCGCAATCACGCGAGAGCAGATTATATATGATTTCAGAGCCAGGGATTGCCGGGAACCTTGTGGCGACAGCATCGAGACAAGCTCCGTCATCGTATTTAAAAAGACACTCAGGGCGGAGTTATGGGCCTCTTTCGCGTAGAGGGGATTCTTCGCACCGTTCAGGGTAGCGAGCCGCTTTGCCGTTGAATCCGAGGTTTGGGCGGCAACCTGAGACCCTGCGGGCCCCGTTCCCGTGCTTGACCGCGGTCTCGATGCTGGGTTAAATTTGCCTGAACAGACACCACATTTGGAGCAGTTTAATGCCGATCTACGAATACCACTGCCCAACGTGCAGTCACAAGTTCGAAAAGCTCCAGCCGATGAGCGCCACAGGTGCCGATTGCCCCAACTGCGAACAACCAGCCAAGCGGGCAATCTCCGTGTTTGCCAGAGTGGGTAACGGCGGTGAGGAGCCGTCCTTCAACCCTGGGCCTTTGCCGCCGATGGGTGGTGGCGGTTGCTGCGGCGGGGGCTGCGGCTGCGGCCACTAGGCTAAGGAAATCACCAATAATTCTGCGACCTGAAGGGGGCGCGGAGAATGGTACTTTTCCATTCATCCGCGCTCTTTTCTTTGCCCGGCCGCCGGTTGGGGTTCAGCTTCCCTTGGGGCCGCCCCATCGCAGCCACGCCAGGTAACCACCGCCCGCTGCTGCCAGCAGCACGCCGCCTCCCAGTGCGCGCAGGGCAACCCACATCGTTGCGTCGAACCAGAAACCTTGCGGGAAGAGCAGCACAAGGTAGTCGGTGCGCGGGTCCAGTTGCCAGAAATCGTTGGCAAAGCTGATCCGGTGGAACAGCAGGAACAGCGAATCGAACCCCACGGAGGCCACCAGCCCGAAGAGCACCAGCAGTCCCACGGTCAGGCCTCCTCCCCAGAGCGTACGACGAGCCAGGACGGGCAGATACGCGCTCCTGTCCCTGGCCAAGCCCGCGCCCAGCAAGGCGATGAGGCAGATTGCCGACACTCCGAAAACAACGTAAACAGCCCACAGCAGCCGCTTAACGTCCCGCATGTGGTGTACTTCTTTTTCGTTGAACAGGTCCCGCTCCTGCCCGAATATGCGGGTGCGAACGTGGAGCGGCTCTTGGCCTGAGTTGAAGTACGTCCTCAGCTCCACGGCAACCTGCCGCAAATCGTCGGAAGATATCCCGCTGGCCCTGGCGATGCGGTACTTCTCGAATCCATCCTCGTACAGGCCGATGTTGTTGAAAGCCCACGTCAGGCTGCCAGTGACCAGGAATACCGGCACGGCCAGGACGAACACGGTGGCAGGCAGCCAGCGCATCCGGGCCGCGAGCCGCGGCAGAAGGCTGTCAGGATGTGTCAGCGATTGAAACATGGGCGGCCCTGATTATAATCGGTGTATGACTGAATACGAATCGAACGGCAAGATACATGAATTCCAGACACTGGTGGACATTGTAGCCAGGTTGCGGGCCCCCGGTGGCTGTCCCTGGGACCGTGAACAAACCCACGAATCGCTGAAGCGGACACTCCTCGAGGAAGCTCACGAGGTCCTTGAGGCCGTTGACAGTACCGACCCCGCACTTCTGACCGAGGAGTTGGGAGACCTGCTGGTGCAGATTGCATTCCACGCCGACATCGCCCGGGAGGCTGGACACTTCGAGATGGGCGACGTTGTGGAGCGCATCAACCGGAAGCTCATTCGCCGTCACCCTCACGTTTTTGGGGACGCTACGGTGGCGGACGCCCGTGAAGTGGAGCGGAACTGGGAACGCATCAAGGCCGAGGAGCGGGCCACGTCGGGAGGACAGCGCAAGTCTCCCGTCGATGGCATCCCCGCGAGCCTTCCGGCGCTTGCTGCCGCCCAGCTGATGCAGGACCGCGTGGCTCGGGCCGGCTTCGAGTGGGAAGATGTCTCGGGCGTGCTGGACAAGCTGACCGAGGAAATCGATGAGTTGCGTAGTGCGCAGACGCAGGAAGAGAAGGTCCACGAGCTTGGCGATGTACTATTCGTCCTGGTCAACCTGGCGCGCTGGATGGATGTACACGCCGAGGACGTCGTGCGGCAGGCCAACTCCCGCTTCCGCTCACGCTACATGGGAATGGAGGAGCTTGCTGCACAGCGAGGACTGGACTTCGAAGCGCTGCCGCTCGACGAAAAGGAGGGTCTTTGGCAGGAGGTAAAGCTGCTCGAAAGAGAGGCGTAACCCGCGAGTGTTTCTACCGGTTGTCTCCAGGCCATCCGGTCAGGTACGCCGGGTCCAGGTAGTAGATCCCGCCGCCCATCATCCGCTGCAAAACGTCCACCAGTTCGCCCATGGCCCCTGCCTCCAGGGACGGACGGCCCGTCAGGCGTTGGGATAGACTGCGGCGGGGTTGCAGCAGCTTTGCCTTCGGCTTTGTTGCCCCTGCTTCGGCTGCTGCCTCCAGGGCGTCGGTGTAGTCCCCGATTCGGTCCACCAGGCCGGAGTCGATTGCACGCTGTCCTGTTATGACCTCTCCTGTGGCAAGTTCCCGGACAGTTTCCTCCGGCAAGGAACGGCCCTTGACCACAACCTGCACGAAGTTGTCGTAGATTTCGTCGATCAGACCCTGGAGGCGCTCGGACTCCTCTGCCGTCGGGCTTCTCCAGAAGCCGGTCATGTCCTTGTACTTGCCGCCCTTGAATATGGAAATCTCGACCCCTGCCCGGCCCATCAACTGCTCCATGACCGGCCTCAGGTAAAGTACGCCTATGGAACCGACCAGGGCAGTGGGGAGGGTGTAGACCTGGCTGGCGGCACAGCACAGGTAGTAGCCTCCGGATGCGCCGATGCCCCGAACGTAGGCCAGGACCGGCTTGGTCTCGGCCACCCTCTCGATGCTGCGGTGCAGTACCTCCGAGGCGGAGGCTGACCCGCCCGGCGAGTCTATGTCCAGGAGCAGGGCCCGGTAAGACTTGTTCTTGGCAACAGCCTCGAAGATGCGGGTGTAAGCTGCGGGGCGAATCTGGCTACCGATTATCCCGTGCATCTCCACCACGGCGACGCCCGAACCGCGACCAATCCCTAACGGCATAGTTGCTCCCACTGCTGTTTGCGCCCGCTACATTGTAACCCACTGGCGCTTCAGGAGTTGCCGGCGCGGCACAGCCAGGATAAGAAAAGGCCCCGACACATGTCGGGGCCTCAGTTCCGCCCGGGTCAGAGCGGGTGTTTAAGACGCATTCACGTCGATAGGGCACTCCGGGGTTCCCTGATCCGACTTCCGGAACTGGGGAATGACGTATTTCCCAAACATCTCGATGGATTCCATCACCTTCTTGTGGGGGACGGATTCCGTGGCCATCAGGAACTGCAGTTGGTCTACGCCGGTGGCCTCGTGCAACCGCGCCGCCTTGATGCAGGACTCCGGGTCGCCAGCCACGATGATGCCTCGCTCGGCCATCGTTCCGGCATCGAATTCCTCCCAGACCTTTTGGGCCAATGCGGTGCCGCCAGACAGGTCCAGGGCCGATCCACCGTTGCCGCCCTGTGCCGGAACGTCCACATAGCGAGAAAAATTCTGGGCCAGGTGATCGGGAACACCGCCCCATTGGTCCAGCAGACGGGCGTATATGTCCTTCTGGTCCTGGACGTAGGGACGGCCCGGACCGAAGAAGGTCTTGAGTGACTGCGCCGACAGTTCCTTGGTGGCCTCGTCGTCCTCGCCACAGAGTCCAAAGCAAGAGGAGAGCCACTTGTTGTTGGCGAAGGCCCCCACCGGGTTGGATTCCTTGATGGCCGTCTTGTATTCACGGATTGAAGGTTCCAGGACAGAAGGAGCGTTGACACCCAGGGCCATGGAGCCGATGCCCTTCTGTGCCGCCAACTGGTAGGTGGCCGGCTGCAGGGCAGCCACCCAGATGGGTGGATGCGGCTTCTGGTAGGGCTTGGGCAACACCTGACGGGGCGGAACCTTCCAGAATTTGCCGTCCCATTCGAAGTAGTCCGACTCCCATATCTTGGGAATCATGGTGAGGGATTCTTCCCACATTTCGCGGGTGTCGCGGGGGTCAATGCCCATGCCCAGCTGTTCGTAAGGAGCCGATCGTCCCGTTCCAAACTCAACCCGTCCGTGGGACAGTTGGTCCACCATCGCCACCCGCTCGGCCACGCGGACGGGGTGATGGTAGGGCAGGATCACCACGCCGAATCCCAGCCGGATCCGCTTGGTCAGACGCGACAGTGCACCGAAAATGACCTCGGGACAGGGCGACTCCGAGAACGTGGTCAGGAAGTGGTGCTCAACGAACCACACTGCGTCGAAACCCATCTCATCAGCCAGGATGCACTGTTCCAGGGTCTCCTCGATGACAGCGTGGTCGTCCAGCATGGGACGCTGCATCTCGTAAGCCAGCGAAAACTCCATCATTTACCTACTTGTTACAGTCTAAGCGTCGCTCGCCATTCTACCGGGAGACGAGACACAGGGGCAACCGGAATGTGTCGCCCTAGCCCATCAGCACGACCTCGTGCTGGACCGGGGAGCTGGGGTACGGCCCGTCCTCGGACATGAACACGTCTATTTCCGACCGGACGCCGAACTCCGGGAGGTAAATGCCTGGCTCCACCGAGAAGCAGACTCCCGGAATGATACGGCGGGTGTCCCGCGTCTCGAAGCCATCCAGGTTCACCGCCTCGCTGTGGACCTCGAACCCGATGCTGTGGCCGAGACGGTGGGTGAACCATTGACCGTAGCCCCGCGCCTCGATGAAGTCCCGGGCCACGCGGTCGGCCTGCCACCCCAGCACCGGTTCGCCGTTGCGGTGTGAGTCGTACAGAAACTCGACTGCGGCGTCCCTGGCACCGATCACGATGTCAAAGACCTCCTGCTGGCGTGCGGGCACCTTGTCTCCAGCGTAGGCGCACCAGGTGATGTCGGCGTAAACGCTGCCGGGTGTGATCCCCTTGGCCCAAAGGTCGATGAGCAGCCAGTCGCCCGGCCGAATGGGGCTGTGCAGGCGGGCCGACGGCTCGTAATGAGGGTCCGAGGCATTGGCGTTGACGGCCACTATGGGGCCGTCGGGAGAAGCGATGGATTCTTCAGCGAACCGCTGGCGGATAAATTCGGCCACCTCGTGCTCGGTCACGCCCTGGCCCAGCCTTTCCCCGGCGTACGCGAAGGCCTCATTGACGATCCGTCCCAGCTTGAACGCGGTGGAGTGGTGGTCAGAGTACTGCTCCGGTGTCCAGCGGTGGGTGGCCGCCTGCATCAGGTCTGCCGACGACACCACCTCCACGCCCAGGCTCCGCACCAGCTCCACCGTGCCTGCATCGACGCGGGACACCCGGGGCAGTTCGTTCATAGGGGAGTACTCCATCGCCAGCCGGCCGTTCCCTCCGACGATGTTACTCAGGGCAGATACCATGGTGTCGCGATTGCTGTATACCACGCATTCGACACCCGTCTCTGCAAACTTGCCCGCGTCCACGTGATGGACCAGAAGTCGTGGCGTCCCCTGCACTGGAAGGTAGAAATAGCAGGGTCGCGTCACGTGTCCCGAAGGCTGGACCACCTGCCGGAAAATCGGGTTCGACTCGCGGTAGTCGTACACCAGCCAGGCAGGCAGGCCGTCCCGGGCCATAAATTCCTGCGCGGCAATATACACGTTCTGAAAATGTGGAGCTTGCGCGTTCATAATCACCCCGAAACCATCAGCCGGACGGAGAAGGCCGTCCGGTTCTCAAAATTGGCCGCCGGACAAGGAGAGGGGTTAGTGCAGGTCCTGGCGCATTCCGCCGTCCAGCACGATGTTGGAGCCGGTGAGGAACGAGGCACGCTCTGAGCAGAGATAGGCCGCCAGGTCGGCCACCTCCTCCGGTTTGCCGAGACGACGCATTGGCACCAGATCGGCGACGTCTTTTTCCAACTGGTCCAGCGTGCTGCCCTCCATGCGGCTTCGCTCCTCAAGGACGGCTTTCAGAGCCTCACTCTCCACGGGTCCGTGGATCAGATTGTTGACAGTGATGTTGAAGGGTGCCAGCTCGTTGGCCAGGCTCTTGGCGTACCCGGTGATCGCCATGCGGTTGGAGGTGTTCAGGGCGCTTTCGTCGGATTTCTTGACCGTGCCCACCGGAATGGAGTGGATGGAAAATTCGGGCAACAGATTGAGGATGCGCCCCCAGCGCTGCTGTTTCATATAGGGGACGGCCTCCCTCGCGAACCGGATAGCCCCAAGAAAGCTCTCGTCCAGGGCCGACGAAATCGTATCGTCATCCAGCTCTGAAGCCCTGGCCGTGGCTTCATCCTCGATGCGGGTCGCCATGTGCGTGACCAGAATATTTATCTGGCCAAAGCGGCTGACGGTATCCCGAACGACCCGCCTTATATCGGGTTCCACGGTCAGGTCTGCTGGAATGGCCAGGACGTGTTGCTGCGAGGATGCCCGTGCCAGTTCGATCTCCGACCGACGCAGGTCAGCTTCCTTCCTGGCGCAAATGGTTACGTTCGCACCCTCGTGGGCAAAGGCAAGGGCTATGGCCTTTCCCATGCCACGGCTGGAACCGCCGACGATAGCCACCCTGTCTCTCAGGCCAAGATCCATCGCTCGCATCCAATGAAAAGGTCGATTTTCCATCAGCGCCACAGGGACGCTGGTTCAGGCAGTTGCGAAAAGTCCAAGCATCTAAATCACGTCCCGCTGCTTCAGTGACTCGATGCCGCTGTCGCTGTATCCCAGACCGGCCAGGATTTCGCTGTTGTGTTCCCCGAGCAGGGGAGGAGGCATATCCAGGCCGCCAGGGGTGAGGGAGAACTTGATCGGAATTCCGGTCTGCTTGATCTTGCCCGCAGTGGGGTGGACCATTTCCTGCAACATCTCCCGGGCCTCGATCTGAGGGTCGGCAAATACGTCAGCCAGGTCGTTGATGGGGCCACAGGGGACACTGACTTTCTGCAGGGATTCCACCCACTGGGCCACGGGCCTTGAGAGGAATACCTGTTGCAGGTAGGGCACCAGCACCGACCGATGGGTCACCCGGTCGCCATTGGTGGCGTACTCCGGCTTTCCCAGTTCCTCCAGTTCCATGGCATCGCAGAACCGTTCCCAGATGCGCTCTGAGCCCACTGCGACGTTGATGTACTTGCCGTCCTGGCACATGAATGCCTGGTAGGGGCAGAGGTTTGGGTGCGCAGCGCCCAGCCGGGCCGGGGGCTTACCGTTGGCAAAGAGAGTGGCCGCCTGGTAGGTGAGCCACGCCACCTGGCCATCGAGCATGGAAACGTCGATGTACTGCCCCATGCCGTGCTGGGCCCGGTGATGGATCGCGGACATAATTGCGAAGGCGGCCCACATCCCGGCACCAATGTCCGAAACTGCGATGCCCACCTTCTGCGGATCGCCATCAGGTTCGCCGGTCAGGCTCATCAAGCCGCTGATGCCCTGCATTATTTGATCGTACGCTGGCAGTCTGCTGTAGGGGCCGTCCTGTCCGAAGCCTGAAATGGAGGTGTAGATGATCCTGGGGTTGACCGACTTCACCGCCTCGTAACCCAGCCCGAAGCGCTCCATCACCCCAGGAGTGAAATTCTCCACTATCACGTCGGCCTCGGCCGAGAGCTTGAGAAAAATCTCCCTCGCCTCATCTTCCTTGAAGTTCAGGGTCAGGCTCCGCTTGTTGCGGTTGATGGACATGAAATAGGCGCTTTCGCCCTCGATGAACGGCGGCCCCCAGTGCCGGGTATCGTCGCCGCTTCCTGGAATCTCGATCTTGATGACGTCGGCCCCGTGGTCGCCGAGCATCAAAGTGCAGAACGGACCGGCCAGGGCCCGGGTCAGGTCCAGCACCTTCAGGCCTTCCAGTGCCTTCATTCCGGTCAATCTCCTTATTCACCCGCTGATCGGGCTGCCGATGCCCTGCTTAAAGGCACAGGCTGATCATCCATCTCAGCGCAGTTAATGCTACAGGGGAAATCTTACGGAAATCTTACCACAGCGCAAACGGGCCCGAATCCAGCAGAATCCAACGCAAATGTCGCGGTGGGGACTAACGCGGGGACTGGCGGTGGTGCAGAAGCACAGGAGCAGCGCTATCTCAGTGTGGCTGCGTCGGTCAGGTGCACACGGCAACCTCCGGTGTCGGCCGGGTCGAGGTAAATGAGGCGGTAGCCCATGAAGTTGGTGAAGGGCTCATCGCTCAGAAACCGGTAACCACGCTTCCGGTGTTCCGCTACGACACCGTCCAGATCCTCCACGGCATAGGCCATGTGGTGCACGACCCAGGCTCCGCCGCTGACTTCCAGGGCAGCCAGGTCCTCGGGCTGAATGAACTCAACCTCGACTTTTCCAACCTGTAGAAACACCACCTCCCCCAGGTTGGCCACGGGGCCGCGGCCGGTGACTACGGCCCCAAGCGTTTCGGCATAGGATTGAATGGCAGCATCAAGGTCAGGCACCAGGTAGCTTACGTGATGTATGTCAGAAAACATGGCTGCTCCAGAAACTTGAATCACTCCGCCGGCGGTTGCGTCTTTGCTGAATCTACTCTAATGAGGCCAGGCATGGCCATGACAGCAGGCTGTATTGATGCTGTCACGTGCCCCGGAAAGATATCCGTAAATCCCTGGACAGCAAGGGCCCTCGGGGTAGCCAGGTTGGGATTCCGCAGCTCTCGTCGTCCTGCCGCCGCCCTCAGCTGAAAAGGAGGGATGCGCTTCTGCTGAACAATCCTGCCTGAATTTCCGGCCCTGGATTCCCGCAAAATCGGGAATGACGAGCTACGGCGAGGCTCTTTCCATCAAGATGCGACGGCCCAAATTGGTACCGCCCCGGTTGCCGTATTAAGGCGCGGCGCATATTATAGATTTCCGTTGCGAGAGAACAAAACCAACTGCTCGCAGATTGTGATTGGAGAAGGAAATGGCGGCAGGAAGCACTTACAAGGTAGTTGAGCTGGTGGGGTCTTCCAGCGAAAGCATACAACAGGCCATCGACGGAGCCATCGACCGGGCCACCCAGACCATCCGCAACCTGGACTGGTTCGAGGTCCGGGAAATCCGCGGCACCATCGACAGCGGGAAAGCCAACTGGTACCAGGTCAAGGTGGGCATTGGTTTCCGGGTGGACACAGGCGACGACGTCAGTCAAGACTAGGTACGTCCAATGGCCGGCCCGTTTCTGATAGGCCGCAACAGGGTGGTTATCGACGCGCCGGCCCAGCGGGTTTTCGACTACCTGGCTGATCTTCGTCACATCGCATATTGGAGTGGCGAGACCGATTTCCACATAACCAGGGTCCCGCAGGACCCGCCGGGGAAAGGTTCGCAAATCCGTTGGGAGCGATCGGGAGAGATGCAGGGGCCGTTGATCCTGCGGGGCGGCATGGGCGACAGTCAGGTGACGCTGGAAAAATTGACAAGCATCACCCTCTACGAACCACTTTCCGCCCTGGCCATCGAGACTAGGAATACTTATAACGGTCTGCTCCACTCCATAGAAAAATTCACTTTCGGATTCCAGGAGGAGCCGAGCGGCACTCTGGTTACCATGGTCTCAGAAATGGAGGCCATGGTGCCCAGTATATTTATTGGCCCGATCTATGCCATTCGCTTGGTCCGAGGCTCCATCGAGCGCGTGCTGGGAGGTCGTCTGGCTGGCATTTTACCCAGCGCTTCCGCCGGTTCCCACCTTTCCCGCGTCAAGGAAAAGACGGAAGCCCCGGAGCCAGCAAGCAGGAGCTGACCCCATCCACGGTCAGGTTACCATCCAGCGTGGCCGTCAGAGACTTCCGCCGGAACTACTCGTTCAAGAGATGTTTTCCTGGCCCGCGGCTATCCCCCGGTCACCAGGAAAAGGACTCCGAAACCAGCGACTATCACGTTGATGCCGACGGCAAAGTATTTGTCCGGTACTCGCCGCAGCAGTTGCGCCCCGAAGTAGGAACCGCCAATGGCGACCACCCCCAGCGCCAGCCCGAGGCCAATAACCAGCGGGGTCAGCAACTCTCCACCCCCTCCGTAGATTGCCAGCTTGGGGATCTGGACCAACAACATCCCCAGAGAGAATGTGGCAACGTACGCGCGGGAACTCAAGCCGTATGCCAGGTAAAACACAGGGGCGAACGGCCCAGGAATCCCGAATACCGAGGCCAGAAACCCGGCACTGGCCCCGAGGGGCAGAAACCCCCACAGCGCCATTCGCAGCCGCTTCGACCAAGGCAGTTGGGTCAGCACCACCAGCGCCACCATACCCCCGCCCATGAGGCGGGTCAGCAGGTCTGTATTCACGCTGATGAAAAGGAAGCTGCCCAGGATGGCAAAGGGCAGCGATCCGGCAGCGAACCATGCGACGACCTTCCAGTTCAAGTGCTCCCGGTTGAGCCACACGCGGGAACTGGTCCCGAAGAGCTGGAATATGGCCACCACCGGCACCGCCACTTCGGGTCCGTAAATCCAGACCAACACCGGCAGTATCAGCACGCCACCGCCGAATCCCGCCACTCCAGAAAGCGAAAGGCCGATCGCTGCAACGACGAAAATGACCGCGAGCTGCCAGGTTACTATATCTTCCAGAGTCTGATCCCTTACCCTTGAACTGGCGCCGAATTATATAGCTTTTCAACGATCTTTGAGAGATGGGATGCCAGGGCCTGATTCCGGCGCGGTTTCTGTCGTATTGCTTCTCTCCCAGCCGTTGTAAAATACCCGGCAAGCGTCCGGGTAAAATATTCCGGATCCAGACTTCCCGCCTTTGGAGGAACATGACAAATCTGACAAATACCCAGCGCATCGGCGCCCTGGTTCCCGCCACCAACCCTGTGGTTGAGCCCGACTTCTACCGGGTCGTCCCTCCGGAAATTACCGTCCACTTCGAGCGTATGTGGAACGGCACCTGGGGCACCCAGCCGGAGGCCGCCGCGGATTCCGGCCACCGGCTCAGTATTTCCAGCACCGAGGCCAACGAGGTCGACTGGGCGCTGTTCGGCTTCGACGTGAACAGAATGAACGAAGATGTAGCCCGCGGGGCCAGCGCTCTGTCCAACATCGGCCCCGATGTGCTGGTCTACGCCTGCACTTCCGGCACCTGGCACAAGGGGTACATGGCCTTTGACCACCACATGGCCGAGGTTATGGAGGAGGCCAGCGGCATTCCTTCCATCACCGCTGTAACTTCCTGCATCACCGCGATGCGCCACGTGGGTAGCCGCAAGCTCAGCATCGCCGGTCCCTATCGCAACTACCACCTGCGCAACCGGCTGAAGCCGTTGATGGAGGAGGCAGGCTTCGAAGTCCTGAGTGCCGACGGCGAGCCATGGATGCAGGACTCGATGAACCCCAGGGAGATCGATGCTGAGCCCCCGCAGACAATCATCGACTTCGTTCCCACCGTGGTCCACGAAGACGCCGACACTGTGTTCCTGCCAGGCACCGCATGGCGGGCTTTGGACGCTGCCGAGGAGCTGGAGCAGAGGCTGGGCAAAACGGTGATGACGGTCAACCAGGCCAGTATCTGGCTGGCCCTGAAGCGCCTCGGCTGGACGAAGCCCATACCTGGCTTCGGCAGCCTGCTGCGAAGTTTCGAGTAGAGGGAAGCCAACAGTTCAGGGCAAAGATTTGTGGTGCCGGGAGTGGGGGTCGAACCCACACACCGATTAAGGTAGCGGATTTTAAGTCCGCCGCGTCTGCCTTTCCGCCATCCCGGCATTAGCTACAAATAGCTATAAAATCTGGGAATCTAGCCTAATATTCCTCCAATTTGCCATTCCCTGGCTTGTCTCGTCCCTCAATGTCGCTCCATGCGTCTCCAAAGCGCTGAGCGGCCTCCTCCTGCACCGTAGGCTGGACATGGGAATAGAGATTCCCGGTTTTGGCTATGCTGGTATGCCCCAGCCTCTCCGAAGTTACCTTTAGTTTTACTCCTTGTGTCAACATCAATGAGGCGTGAGTGTGGCGCAGGTCATGAAACCTCAGATTTCCAATCCCCGCGGCCGTGGCTACCTGCTTAAACTTCTTGGTGACTTGGTTAGATGCTAAAGGAGGCCCGTCGGAATGGCAAAAGACAAATCTGCCATTCTCTGCGAGTGACCCCTGACTCTTCCGGTGAGCCTTTAGCGTGTCGACAGCTTGAGTTGAAAGGTTTACACCCCTTCACTTCCCCGATTTAGGCACCGTGATAACCTTGCTGCCAGATGGCAATTGGATCCACGCGCGCCGCACCGGGAGAGTGCCGGAGTCCTGATCAAGGTCCTGCCATTGAAGCCCCAGGAGTTCCGAACGTCGAAGTCCCGTCTGTATGTCCAGCAAGAACATAGCCCTGTATTGCGAGTCGCCTACTTTGTCCAAGAACATGGGGACCTGTTCCCAAGAAAGTGTACGCACCTCGTACTGGGTTATTCTGGGAGGCTTGACCATTGATGCTACGTTCTGGTGGAGGGTGCCATGGTTCGCGGCGTCCTTGAGAGCTTTGGAAAGAATCCTGTGAACTTGCAGAACGGTCCTTGGCGATAGGGAACCGCTATTCCTTCTGCTGTTTCTCAAGAGTGCTGACTCCATTTCCTGGACCTGTCTGGCACTGAGACGCTCCGATTGGAGCCTCCAATCCTAGGCAATATATATCTTTCTATATTCGTCCGGTATCCCTCCAGAGAACGTTGAGAGACGTGGGTTTCAGCGTAGTTCCGCATCCATTTCCCCAAGTATTCAGCGACTGTCAGGTGCGTAGGTTCTGTGTAGGTGCCATATCAACCTGACGAAGAAGTTCTGTTAGCTGGCTCTGGGCTTGTGCCTTGGTTCCCTTTACTGACTCTGAGCGATAACGCTTCTTCCCCGTCGTGGGGTCGACACCAAGATATATTTGAACAGTCCAAGAGTCCTTTCTGATTTTGGAACGCTGTCTGACTGTCCCACGAGCCATAGTTTACCGGCCGCTGATGACTTGTTGCGTTTGACCGACCTAAGTATGGAGCAACTTGAAATTTTCTGTGAGTGCAACCAAGGTCTACTCGGTGCACTACACTTACGCTCTATTACAGCACCTCCATGAAACGTGAAGGTTGAAACGTGAAGGTTAACCTTCAGTTTAACCACCACCCTTCACTCCAGCAATGCAACAAGCGTCACACAACGGAGAGGGGATTGAACGGGGTACCGCCAGCGATGCTGCCAACCACTGGGTAGCTAAGAATCCTCTGAACAAGGAGATATTGGTCTGGGTTATGTTTGACGGAGCGGCGTAGGCGGTGAAAACTGCGATCCGGGGCTCTCCGGGCCTGCATCACCCCCTTGAGTTTCGCGCCTGACTGGGCTTGTTGGAGGGTTGATGAGGCCCTGAGACCGGCGTTGTCCCGCAGTAATTGCGCACTACGCCGCCAGTTGACCCTCCGCCGTCAGCAGGTTGCCCAGTCCGAACAGCAGCGCCAGCCGCTCCAGTTCTTCGCCAGCCCCCGGTAGCGAACCTTGCCGTAACCGAACAACCGCTTCAGCTTCAGGAATGGGTGCTCCACCTTGGCTCTCACTGACGCCTTCCCCTTCTCCACCAGCTTCTCCACCAGCGCCTCTTCGCTCCCAGGCTCCAGCTTCCGCCGACGCCCATTACGCATCGCCACCCGCCATTCCACCTCAAGCCCCAGGTTCTCCTCCCTCTTGTGAACCCCCTGATATCCGGCATCGCCCCACACCACCGTCTCGCCGCCGTGCAGCAGATTGTGCGTCTCCGTAACATCGTGGACGTTGGCCGCCTGGCAATCCGACTGGCCTCTGTTGGCGGGAAGGTCTCGTACAGGGATGCCATCCTGTGGGTGTTCAAGTTGTCCAGAACCACTCGGATCACAGGGACGTCCGGATAGGCCTCGTCCACCAGCCAGCACATCTGGTGGGCAAAGTCCTGCATGGTGCGCTGCCGGGTTACCTCTACATGGCGCCAGCCCCTCAGGGGCTCGCAGGTGAGAAACAGATTACGGATTCCGCCCCTCTGGTACTCGTAGTCCTCCCGCTTGGGACGTCCCGGGGCTGGAGGAATGGATGGACGTACGTCGGCCAGCAACTGGGTGGAGGTCTCATCGAAACAGACCACCGGTCTCTGAGGGTCGTAGGGCTCGGCGTATAGCTCCAGCACATCCTCCATGTGGGCCACGAAGTCGGCGCTTACCTTCGGGATGCACCACTGCTTCCTGCGCCACGGCTTGAGAGCCTTTTTTTCAGCCGCAGCCGCACCGTCTCGTGGGACAACGACTCCACCAGACCCAGTTCAACCGTCTTGCCTGCCAGGGCGCGCAAAGTCCAGTGGTCGTGGCCCTCGGGAGCCGGGGTGCAGGCCAAGGCTATCAGGTGCGCCTCGGCCCGGTCATCCAGCTTCCGGTACCGGTTGATCTGGTTGCGGCGCCGCAGCACCTCGTCCAATCCCTCCTCGGCATACCGCCGCTTGGCGCGGAACACCGTGCGCTCCGAGACGTCCAGAGCGGCGGCTACTTGGGCAGCGGACCAGCCCTCGTCTGTCTTGAGCAGAATGCGGGCCCGGGTGATCGCCTGGGCCGAACTCCTGCCCGACCGGATCATCCTCCATCAAACGTGCTGACCGAAAAAGGGTGGCGGTCTGGCAAAAGGGTGTTGGCGTCCTTCATGTTAGTATGCCCATCGCCCACGAGGAACATGTTAAGGCGAGTCCTAGATATGTTCACTCCACGAACTTCAATGCCGTAGAAGCAATTCCGCTCCAAGAATTCTGCTGCTTTCCCTGAATATGTTCCGTTACTCTCGTAGCGATTCTGGAGCACCTTGCAGCTTTCTGTTAGGAATCCGCCAATTCCACAAGCGGGATCCAGAACCGTAAACTGCCTGCTGGTGTCTCCATATTCCTCTTTAGACAGGAGCAACTTGGCCAATACGTGAGCGTAATGCCGCCGTGTGAAATATTCTCCGAATTCCTCCTTCTCTTTTGGAGAAGCGAACATTTCATAAACTGCATCAAAGAGGTCAAATCCCGTCCCGTGAAGCGGACGCATTGAGTCCACGATGTCATAGATTCGCCGGACTTCGTCACCTGGCGCCAGGGCCCTTGCGCCCCCTTGGATGGCATCTCTCAGGGTGCCGATGAGGTCTCTGAATTCCTTAAAGCCGGTTTCTTGCGATAGGCGGTCAATGTAGGCAGTTATATTGGCTACAAGTTTTTCGGGGCTGGGGTCTGCACACTCCGTCCAATAAACCTTGGCCAAATCCTTTTGGTTTTCCAAGATGGTTTTTTCTTCGTAGAACCCCAGCGCCACGAATCCTATGGTGAAATCTATCTTTTGCTGGTTGTTGTCAAAATTGATGCCCCGGTATATGGCGGCCAGTTCCCACAGCTTCTTATTGAAGCCCGCTTCGGAAATTGTCGATTTGGAATCCACGTTGGTTTGAATATCTGACAGACTCGGCTCCCTCGCTAGGCGGTGCCTTATGAACTTCAGAATATCTATGGCCTGAAACTCAAGTATGGGATTTCGGTTGAGAGTGATTGCTTCCAAAGAATCGGCGTTGTAAAACATCGACGTTTGACAGTACGTGACGATGAAATACGGAAGGTTCAGAGGTTGTGATTTTCCGTGCCCTTGGGCGACCGCGTCTTGCCAATCACGATCCCCCACAGTGCAGTTGTCCTTAACTTCGGCGTAGCCTACCAAGTTCTCAATGAATTGCTGTTCATTTGAGCCGTCAAACTCATATTCAGAAATCAATATGTCTGGCCGAAGGGGATCTGTGTATTTCGGGAATGTCGAGTCATTCACGATTTGACGAAAAGGGATATTCAACTGTCCCTCAAGGACATCGTGAATCAATCGAGAGACGCTCAGTGCTTCCCGTTTGACCTGCCTCTTCATGCCGCCACTTCCAAGAGGATACGCGACAGGGTTGCCCTGCGTGTCGGGTCTATCCCCACGCCTTCAAGCGTCGTACCAGAGACTTGCTCATCCCGTAACCGATGATTCCAATAACCACTATGAAATACGCGCCGAAGGCCGTCATTGCAGCCTCTGGTATCCCGGCTCGCGGACTCCCATGGACGCTCGGACTTCGTTCTTGGCCGCCCCGAACGTCCATGGGCCAACCCTCAAAGGAAGGCTTACGGGCTTCCATTGGCTTGCCTTCGCCCAGCGCATGGCAGATGCGCTTCGTATCTGCGGACAATGTTGCTTGCCAATTCGGTAAACCCTCTTTCCTGCCCGCCAACCGATGCCGGACATCCAATTGATGAGAACTCCCGCACCGAAATTGCCTGGGTCAAATCCACTCATTGCCGAGCCTCCCGTCAAAATCTCGACGGGAAGCCCTGTGCTTACAACACAATTAACGAGGCGATATAATCCGTTCTTGTTTAGGTGAGCTTACCGCCGGTTATATCAGAAAGGTTGACGCTGGAATCGTCGGCCTTTCGTCGTTTCAGGGCCACCATTTTCCGCAGGCGGCCCGTTGGCGGCTATGCCATCAAGGCCTATCCCCTATAAGCAAACGGAACCCCGCTGGGCTTTTGCCGAGTTCACTTACGTCTTCGACATCGAGCCCAACCTGCGGCAGGTGATTGATTCGTACTCCATGACGGCTGTACACTAGAATAGTGTACACGATGATAGTGAAAATTGGTTCCGTACTGCCATGAAGAACATTACGCTCAGTGCCGACTAGGGGTTGATCGAGGAGGCGCGCCGCATTGCCGCTGCCCGGAGCACCACACTGAATGCTGAGTTCCGGCGTTGGCTGGCCGACTATGTGCGCCGAAAGCGGCAGGCCGAGAAAGCCATGGCAACTATACGCGAGCTACGGGACATCTATCGAACCGGAGGGCGCAAGTTCACCCGGGACGAGATGAATGAGCGCTGATAGTTTCCTGGACGCAAACATTACGGTTTCGAGAAAAGGAGCATGGATTGCCATGAAAAACATCACGCTCAGTGCCGACGAGGGCCTGATCGAGGAGGCCCGCCGCATAGCCGCTGCCCGGAGCACTACGCTGAACGCTGAGTTCCGGCAGTGGCTGGCGGACTATGTCGGTCGAAAGCGGCGGGCGGAGAGAGCGCTTGAGACGCTCAGGGAGCTGAGCGCAACCATTGACATGGGAGGGCGCAAGTTCACTCGGGAAGAGATGAATGAGCGCCGATGACTTCCTGGACAGCAACATTCTTATTTACTCGGTCGATGCAAGTACTCCAGAAAAAATGGAGCGCGCCCAAGAGTTGGTAGGCAGGAGCTTGACCAGTGGCTCCGGTTGCATCAGCTATCAGGTTGTGCGGGAAACCCTCAATGTGCTGACGGGGAAATTAGGGATGTCCTCCGACAGTATCCGTCGGCTCCTGGACGAAATCCTGGTCCCCCTCTGGCAGGTTAACCCCACGGCTGGCCTTTACCAGAGCGCCATATCGCTCCAGGGCCGCTACGGGTTCTCCTTCTATGACTCTCTCATCGTTGCCGCCGCCGTCGAGGCTGGCTGCACCCGGCTCTACAGCGAGGATCTGCAGCACGGCCAGCAGATACAGCGGCTGACGATAGTCAACCCGTTCCTTAACCAGTAACAGGGAGCGTTACGACCATGCCCCGACCACGACGCAACCGCAGTGCCGCCGGCAAGTCAGTGGAGGCGCTGCGCCACGAGGCGGATACCCGTACCAACATCCCCACGGCGGAGTAACAGTCGATGGTGGAGGAGGAGACGGAGTCGCCCCTGCGAGTGGCCTACCAGCGGGGCAACCGCGACCTGGACCCGCAGCTGGTGTGGCGGTGCAAGGACGAGCAGGACCTGGACGACCTGGTGGTCAACGTGCCGCCACTGTACATCCAGGAGAAGGTGCACCCCAAGGGGCTGATCGACGACCTGGTGCGCGAGTCCCGAAACGGCACCCAGCCGTCCGAGTGTCAGGTGGACATGTTCGCCGACTTCAACGGGCTGCCCGAGGGCGCCGGCCGCACCGAGTTCTACCAGCACGACGGCTATTGGCAGAACCGCCTGGTCCTGGGCGACAGCCTGCAGGTGATGGCCTCTCTGGCCGAGCGGGAGGGGCTGCAGGGCAAGGTGCAGTGCATCTACATCGACACGCCCTACGGAATCCGGTTCAACTCCAACTTCCAGTGGTCCTCCACCAGCCGCGACGTGATCGACGGCAACCGGCAGCACATCACCCGCGAGCCGGAGCAGGTCAAGGCCTTCCGCGACACCTGGCGCCACGGCGTCCACTCCTACCTGACCTTCCTGCACGACCCCCTCACAGTAGCCCCCGACCCGCTGGCCGACTCCGGCTCCATCTTCGTGCAGATCGGCGACGAGAATGTTCACCGGGTGCGGGCGCTGATGGACGAGGTGTCTGGGGATGACAGCTTTGTATCGCTTATTACAGTTCGAAAGACTGCCAGTGAAGGTGCCAGTCTTTTGGGTTCTACGACGGACCTTATAATCTGGTATGGTCTGCATGTAGGCCAGACAAAGTTCAAGTCGCTGAAAACCACTCTCAAGGCCGAAATCGACGAGGACGCCTGTCAAACCCTGCACAGCGCCACCTCCCGCCCGTTCCCGCGCCCGGAGTCGGGGCGGATAGCGGTCAAGGTAATCAACCACCTGGGCGACGAAGTCATGAAAGTGTTTCAGGTGAGGTGAAGGACAGATGATGTTGCATCGACCATTCACCGGACGGCTTGAAGAGGTCAATCCAAAGGAATTGGCCAGCTTAAGGGAAAAGCACGAGGGTTGGTTTGTCGAATACAAGCGGAGAATGATTGGTCTTTCTGAAATAGCCAAGAGTCTATCTTCTTTCGCGAATCAATACGGTGGGTATCTATTCATAGGTGTGGAGGAAGGGGGTGAGCAAAATGTAGCGGACAGCTTTCCGGGCATACCCAGTAACGAAGTACAAAGGACGCTTGAATCTATCAGGAATGCAACAGCTGATTATTTGCAGCCCTCGGTTTTCTACATTCCAAGGGTTTTTGAAGGCCCCGTCGAGGATATTGGACTGAAATCAGGAAAGTCGATAATTGCAATCGAAGTACCACGAGGCCCCGACACACCGTATATTCACAAAGATGGAGTTATCTATTTGAGGGTAGGAGATTCTTCTCGACCGACGGCGGTCACGGACCGAACAACATTCAATCTCCTCGTCCAAAGAGGTCTGGAGTCACGCTCAAGATTGGCCGAAAGAGTACTCTGGCAACCAGTAACTTCTCAGGCCGAGGAGAAACAACGTTCTTGCATGTGAGCATTTTTTTCGGACCCGTACGAAACTATGGGGCACTGGTACAATGGTGGGTTTTCCGAATTCTCGAAAACCATGCAAGGATGGGCATTGCCCTTTGACAATATATTCTCCACGTCTGATGGGTTTGTAGCTAGGCAAGTTAACCAAGCAAACCCGCTTCTAAGGGTGTTTACGTGGCGATTCTCTAGACGATGCCACTCCTTTGTAACCATCCCTCTACCGACGCTTGAAGAAGGACATTGGGCAAACTATCAGACGGCTCAAGAATTCGTTGCCGAATTGTCCAGTCGCCAAATTCCACCCCCTCATATTTTGGACCTTAATGCGGCCATCGATATAGTTGGAGCCACTATGAGGAGGCATCGAATACTAGCAGGGAAGGCAGGAATTACCGGCCCGTTTTACCTGAAATCCCACTTAAATAACGTATGGGGATGTGTCCCATACGTTGATAACTCTGCTTACATTGACCATATACGGGAATTCAGTTTTCCAATAGTCCAAGACGCGAGTATTGTCGTGCTAGATGGCACTTCCTTAGAGACGTTCATCGTGTCTCCAGACACTGGAAGAACACCTTCTGAGGATGAATTAGTATATTATGACGGTCCAATTGAATTGAGCTTGAGTATTCTCAACGCTCTAGGAATGCCAATGGAAGTACTTGCTCGGTCAATTGATGATCTCCATAGAATGGGCAAGCGAAGAATGGCCGCCCAAGAAATGAAGCGTAATTCTCATAGGTAAGTCGAAATTCTGCACGTACCATTTAACTCGGCTTCAAGTCTCATTTGTTCAATCTTGTAGATTGGTCAAAAGATGAGTAGTCCATGCAATTCCGCATAGCCGACACGTTCACTGCCAGCCTCGCCAGGGTGGCCAACGACCAGCAGAGGGCGGCGAAGACCACCGCCTTCAATCTCCAGACCAACATTGCTCATCCCACCCTCAGCCTGCACCGCGTGACTGGCTCCAGGGACCCGGGACCCGGAGTTCTGGTCGGCGAGGGTGAACCTCGACTTGCGCATTATCCTGCACCGGGCCGGAGAGAACTTCGTTCTCTGCTACGTGGACAGCCACGATGACGCCTACCGCTGGGCGGAGCGCCGTCGTCTGGAGACGCACTCCACCACCGGCGCGGCCCAGCTGATGGAGTCGCGAGAGGTGGTGCAGGAGGAGTTTGTTCCGGTCTATTTGGAGGAGGAACGTCAGGTGTGCCGCTAATGCCGTTGCCGTTCGCCCGGATTCCCGACGAGCAACTGCTGGGGTACGGCGTGCCAGAGGAATGGCTCGACGAGGCCGACCTGGAGCAGGTCTACAACACCGAACGAAAACTGCTGTACGTCGCCTGCACCCGCGCCCGGGACCACCTGCTGGTTACTGGGGTCAAGCCTGTTTCCGAATTTCTGGATGACCTTGTGAACAACGACAATTAGCGCTGTAAATGGCGGAGGTAAATTGTTCCGTGTGGGCGGGTAGTAGCTGACATCTGGGGGTTGAATCCTGTCAGCCTGCCCCAGAGGTCACATCTGGGCAGGCGGTCCTCGGACTAGTTCTGGTCAGCTTCGGAGCGGTCCATGTGGATGAGTCGCATTGGCAGTGTGATTCAAAAACGCGCGTTTGTGACACTGGGCCACAGTTCACTCCCTTCAGCTTGTTTGGGGGTGGGGCACAAAGGGATAGTGCAATACGTATCAATTGGAGAGAGAGTGCGCGCGATGCCCGAGACCTACGGCTACGGCCGCCCCAGCCGCCCCAGAGTCTCCGAGCTGGCGGGCAGAGACCCGGAAGCCCAGCGCCGGCAGATGCTGGCCTTCGGCGTGGGGCTTTCTCGCATATATCAGGATGTCTGCGTCTCCGGGACCTCCGGTACCAACAGTTGGCGGGGCTGGCACTCCCGGACTCCCGGCTGGTCCAGGGCGACTCCCTGGTTGTGGTGTCCTTCGACCGCATCGGGCGGCGCTGGCTGGACACCATGGGCAACATCCACGACCTGCAACCGCGCGGGGTGAGGATTCGCAGCCTTGCAGATAACGAACGGTACTGGGCCCAGTACATGGATGCCGCCCCCGATTCGCCGGAGTCGTTCCTGGGTTATACCCTGGCTGGCTTCGCCGCCTGGGTGCCTGACCAGGAACTGGTGTCCGTCCGACGCCGTGCCAGGGCGGATTTGGAGAAGGCGAAGCCCAAATCCACCGAGAGGATGACTATTTAGGAGCGAAACGGGCGGTAGGGGTAAGGGATGGTGATGGTCAGGGCACGATTTGGGGTAGAGGGGGCCGGAGTCTGTCTTCAGTTGTCGCGGGGGACTTTGCGACCGTCTGCGGACGTCGGTCAGGGCGATATAGCGGGGAGAGGACGCAGCAAGAAGCACTCGCAGACCGGAATGGCGCGAGTTGGCGGGGACGTTCGGTTGGCCGGATGGCGACCGGTTGCCGCCTCTGAAGTCAGGCAGGGTGTGGAAAAGCGCGCAATCGGGCCAGGGCACGATCGAACTGGGCTTCCCGGGGCCAGTGCCGACGGAGATGCGGAGTGAGGCGGCGCGCCAAGCGGGTGATCTGTCCGACCAGGGAGAAGAACCGCCGCCGGAGGGTCTTGGCGGGAACCACCTGCTCGCCCAGGCCGATCCGCGCCGTCCAGCGGGCGATGTTGTGGGCCATCGCCTGCACCGCCAGCCAGACGGCGTTGGCGGCGAAGTCGCCCGTTGGCATGTGGTTCAGCCCGACGCCGTACTGGAGGTCTCGGATGACGTTCTCCATCTCGGCGTGCCGGCGATGGTCGGCCTCCAGTTCCAGTGTCTCTCTGTCCCGGTCGGTGATGATGCCGTGATAGCTTTAGGGGGCGAAGAGGGCCAGATGGGAACCGGGCGTGGGCTTCACCCGCCGGACGATGAGCCGCACCGGTGCGGCGTCAGGCTCACTCTGGAAGGGAGTGCAGGTGGTCTCGGCCACATCGGCGGCGCCGTCCATCCAATAGCAACTGGGAGTCCAGTCCGCCTCGGGTATGGTCTCGATGAGATTGCGCAGGCTCTTGTTCTGGCGGATGGTGATGGAGCAGCGGACATCCATCTTGCGGCAGACGGATACCACGCCAAGAGTGTAGAAGCCACTGTCGGCCAGCACCGTGACCTGCCCCCGGCTCCGGTGTAGCGCACCCGCCCATCGTCTCGCGCAGGAAGTGGGCGGCACCCCGGGCGTTGTTCGCCCGGCCCTCGCGCAGCCGGGACATCAACACGTCCCCGGTGCCGACCCAGGTAGTCCCAGACCAGACCGGGCCAGCAGCGGGTGATAGCCCCGCTTGCCGGTGTAGCCGTGATGGCGCGCGACATCCTTGACCAGTCCGTAGGTCTCGCAGATTGTGGAATCGAGGTCGATGGTCAGCGGTGCGTCGCCGGGTCCGGCACCAGCGGCCCAGGCCCGTCCCGGCTCACCTAGTCCAGCTGGCGGACGTGGCCCCTAACGGAAGCTGGGCAGGAAGGTGCCCAGGTTGTCCACTTTACCGGGCTTGTTGAAAAAGTTTAGAGAGGTGATCGCAAGGGAAATTGACGGCGCCGGTGCCATCGATGGCCGGAGAACGACGTCACCTGATAGTCCCATCGACAACGCACGACCAATACGAACCACAGAATTCGTACCTGGATTTTCGGAGGTCACCAGTCGCTGGACTCTTTCAACAAGCCCTTACATACGCCTCTTACATTTTCCTAGTCCGACAATTCAGGCTGCCGCCGACGTCGGAGGACGTACGCTATGACGGCGGCTATTGCCAGGACGGCCACGGCGCCTATCAGGCTGATCAACCATACAGGCGTCCCCGTCTCCGGCGCCGGAGGTACCGGGGTGGGCGTTTGCGTGGTCGTGGGTTCCGGTGTCGGCGTGGCCGTGGGCTCCGGGGCCGGGACTAGGGTGGCTTTCGGCGTCGGCGTTGATGTGGGTTCTGGAGTCGGCGTCGGCTCAGGCGTGGCTGTTGGCGTCGGCTCTGGAGTTGGAGTCGGCGTTGGCTCAGGCGTGGCGGTCGGCGTGGGCCGCGGCGTCGCGGTGGGAGTCGCGGCGCGCGTCGGGGTAGGCGTGGCATCCGGGCCAACCCTGATACCTGAAGCCCCCGCCACGGGTCGTTCGATCTTCTGCGTGTCAGCCAGCACTCCCGAGAAAGTGTGCGACCCCTCCTGATTGGGGGCGGTAACCGTGTACGAAAAGCTGTCAACACCGAACAGAATGAATTTTACAGTCTGTCCATTGACCTCAATCGCTTCATCCGGCAGGGTAGACCCCGCATAGCGGAACCCGGCAGGAAGGGTCTCTACAACCTGTCCAAAAGCGCCGAACCCGGTAGCGGTGATACTTACCTCCAGTGTGCCGCCCGGGACAACCGATGGCACGGCGAAAGACCTGGTCGCACTGTGCGCCTGCGCGTCCACTGGACCGGGGTCCAGCAGTCCAGAAATGCCCAAAACTACCCCGGCAACCACCAACAACGCGAACGCGAACGCCTTCCAGGTCAAAGCTCTTCCCTCTTCTCTATCCCGATGCTATCTGCATTCCAACCCATCGAATCAACTGCCGGTTGGATCAACTGGAAAAGTATAGTCTGATGATCTCAAACGCCGAGCTCAGGCTGATACCGTCTTCGAAGTAGTCGCTAATCGCGGCGAGAACCTCTTCCAGTTCGATCACCGAGTTGTTGTTCTCGTCATACCTGCTCCCCAGAGGCCCAAGGACCGCGCTGGTTAGGGTAATTGTCACCTTGATAGTGTCGGTATCGCCGGATGTGTTCGTGGCGGTTACTTCAACAATGTAGGTGTTCTTGCCCTCCTGGTAGTCCAGGGTTGTCCCGGGCGCCACGCTGATCTGTCCCGTCGATTGGTCGATGGTGAAGAGGGCGGCGTCGGGGCCGTCCAGGGAGTAGGTCAGCCCAGAGTTGGTGGCGTCAGCGGCCGAGACCGGCTCGCCGACGTTGGCCCCTGACGCGGCGTTGTCGGTTACCGTGATTTCCCTCTCGGCGCCGCCGCTAAACTCGGGAGGCTGGCTCGGGACAGGGCCACCCGTCGGCTGGCTTACGACTGGGTCAGGCGTCGGCTGGCTTACGACCGGGTCAGGCGTCGGCTGGCTTACGACCGGGTCAGGCGTCGGATCTCCGCCACCGCCGCCACCGCCGCCACCGCCGCCACCAGTGCCGCGACTGGGAGGGCGCTGCGCAACTTGCGTGACCGTGATGGTCACCTCTACGAAGTTGTCCGCGGTAGTGGAGGGGGCACTATAGTCACTGTTGAAGCCGTCGCGGACGTTCACCCTTACGGCGTACTCGTTCGTCCCCTGCGGGTCGTAGTCGAGGACATCCTTCGTCCGCAGTTGGCCTGTGCTCGAGTCAATGCTGAATAGGCGGGCATCGCTGCCGGTGATGGAGTAGGTGAGGATGTCGCCCGGATCATCATCGGTCGCACGCACCGGCGCGCCTATGGATCGACCACCCGCCGTCCCCTGCCCGACGCTGCGCGCAATCGGGGGAGTTTCCGTAAACACGGGGGCGTTGTTCTGCGTGGGCCTGTCTGCGGAGTCTCCGATCCGCCCCGCCAGCACGACCTCAGCCGTCCTGTCATCGAGATCACTGTTCTCGTAGGTGACAGTGACCCTTAGGTATTGGTCGACGTCATCGGCCGTTGCCGTGTAAAACATACTCGTTCCGCCCGTGACTTCCGTCCAGCTTGAGCGGTTCGAGGACCGTTCCCACTGCCACTCAACAAACCCCGTGCTACCGTCATCGTCCATCAGGGTTGCGGTGAACAGCGTGCCGTCCCACCCTCGCGGCGGCTCGATGGTCACGACGCCTGTTTCCTCGATGTCCGTCACAGCGACGCTCACGGTCAGCGAGTCCTGCAACCCAGCGTCGTCCTGGGCGGTCACGATCACGGTGTAGGCTGAACGTCCTTCATAGCTGGGCGGCGTGCGGAAGTAGAGCTGGCCACTCTGGGAGATCCAGAAGTCGTTGCCGCTTACCGACCAAGTGAGCGTGTCGCGCTCCGGGTCTGTGCCGGTGTAGGTCGCGATGACGCGATTGGAGTTCTCCTGGAAGGACGGCGAGTCGTCGCCGGTGATCTCGGGGGCCTCGTTGACGTTGGTCACGGTGATGGTGACGTTGATCCTGTCGTCGGTCGCCGAGTCGACGTCGCCGAGCGGGTCCTTTCGGTCGCTGACTTCCACCGTGACGCGGTAGCTCCGCTTGCCCTCGAAGTCCGGCATCAAGTCTTGCCCGAGCCTGAGCTGACCCGTAGTCGTATCGATCGTAAAGGAAGCCGCATCAGTCCCGCTCAGCGAGTAGTAGAGCGTGTCATTGTTGAAGTCTGTGGCAATGACGGGGTCCCCAAAGGTCTGCCCGCCCGGTCTGTTCTCCTCCACCTCGCGCTGCCCGGTCTCCGTCGACTGGAACACCGGCGCCGAGTTGATCGGCGGCGCAACGCCCACCCGCGGCGACACCTCTGCGGCCGTCTTGTTCTGCCCTTCGCCGTCGTTGTACATTGCCGTGGCCCGGATGTACCTGCCCTGGTCCTCCTCCAGCGTCGGCGTGTACCTGGCCCTCGTCGCTCCCGCGATGTTCACCCATCCGCTGCTGCCGTTCGGGGAGCGCGACCACTGCCACGTGACGCCCGTCGCCCCGTCGTCGTCGTCGAGTGTCGCGGTCACCTCGACGCGGGCCTGGATGGTGCCCGTGTCCGAGCTCAGCGTCACCTCACCCGGCTCATCAACGTTCGCCACCGTGATAACCACTACCTGGCTGTCGTCCACCAGCGTCGACGGGTTGCCCATGCTGTCGAAATTGTCACGTACCTGGACCGTGATGCTGTGGGCGCGCTTCGTCTCGAAGTCCAGGGCCTCGCTCGTGCGAATCTGCCCCGTCCTCTCGACGATGGTGAACGCCGCGGCGTCCGCCCCCACGATCGTGTACGTCAGCCGGTCGTTCTCCGGGTCCTCGGCCGCCACGGGGTCGCCGATGCTCTGCCCCGACCGCGTATTCTCATCCACCGTCCGCATCCCCGTCTCCGTCGACGGGAACGCCGGCCGCCGGTTCTCGCTCGGCGCCCGCCCCGACGTGATCGCCTCCGCGCTCTTGCCCGCGCCGCGCCGGTCCGTGTACTCGACCCTCGCCCGCAGGAAGAAGTCCCCGTCCGCGTCGACGGGCGTGTAGGTGCTCGACGTCGCTCCCGCGATGGGGGACCAGCCGCTCGTCCCGTTCTCCGACCGCGCCCACTGCCACGTCCGGCCGGTCACCCCGCCGTCGCCGTCCGCGAGGGTCGCGGTCAACGGCGTCCCCACCTCCGGCTCCGTCGACGACAGCGTCACCACCCCGTCCTCCTCCACGTCCGAGACAAATATGGTGACGGTAGTCGTCACGTCGACAACGGGCGGGTCTTCGACGTTGCCGTCCTCATCCTTGCCGTCATGCAGCGTAACGGTAAAGAGCAACGCGCCCGACGTCGTTTCAAAGTCCAACGCCTCGACGGCCCGCAACTGCCCGGTGGATGGGTTGATCTCAAAGAGATCGGAATTCAGCGAGGTCTGGATGCCATAGGTCAGGGTGTCCCTGTCGCGGTCAGTTCCCCTGATGGGCACGCCGACGTTCCCCACAGCGTTGCCCTCCGGGATACTCTGACTCTCTCCCTCGGTGAACCGCGGCGGCGCGTTGACGATGGGGTCCGCCGTTACCGCCATAGTCGCTTCACTCTCCGCGCTCTTGCCCGATCCTCTGCGGTCCGTGTAACTCACCACAGCGCGAATCTGGAGGCCGGTGTCGTCCTCATCGATGATGTAGTCCTTGGTCGTCGAGAGCGGGTTGCCTGATTGGACGTTCTGCCATGCCCCCCCGGTCGTGCGTGATTGGATATTCCAGTCGAAGATACCTCCGGTGAGTGCGATGCCGCCGTCCGGGTCCATCAGCATGAAGGTCACCGTATCCCCCACAGCGGGGCTCAGGTTGTCCACCTCGATCGTCCCCGCCTCCTCCACGTCCGCAACCGTGACCGTGACGTTGACACTGACGTCGCGGCGAGGCGAGAGGCTCTCCACGTCCCTCGCGGTGACCGTGAACGTGTAGACGTTGTTGTTGATGTCCGTGCCGTCGCTTTGCGAGCCCGTTGGCGTCTCGTAGTCGGGCGTGCCGTCGAAGGTGACGACGCCGTCCCTGTCGATGTCAAAATCACCCGCGTCCGTGCCCGTCAGCGACCACGTCACCCCGCCTTCCTCGTTGTACGCGTCGTAGTCCGCCACGTCGATAGTGGCGTTCTCGTTGTACGTGATGGCCAACTCGGGAGTCCCCTCAAACCGCGGCTTCTCGTTGACGTCGTCAATGCGGATATAGACCAGGTGCGTCGACGTATTGGTGCCGTCGGATGCGGTCACGGTGAACCCGTATCCCTGACCACTTCCTTCGGCGTGCAAACCCTTCGGATCCTCAAAGTTTGGCACGATATTCCAGCGGGCGATGGCCCTCTCGTCAGCCTCGGCCGTCATGACAAAATCGGTGTCCTCTACGATGACGAAGTCTTCCGCGTCGAGCCCGGAGATGCTCCATCTGATGTCCTGCCCCTCCTCGTCCCGGGCCTCAAGCGGGTACCAATGGCCGTGGTTGTCCATTGTGGCCGGGATGGAGGCCATATCAGCCGCCGTCAACCCCGAGTCGTACTCGATCTCGTCAGCGTTCCGACTGGTCAATGGTTCTGTGAACTGCGGCTTCTCATCGACGTTGGTGACGGTCACCATGACCACGAGGTCCCTCGTGTTCCCGGCAGTGTCCCTTGCTGTCACGGTGAAGTTGTAGACGTTGTCCTCACCGACGTCCGCCGGCATCTCGAAGTTGGGCCGCTGCGCAAACGTCAGTGTGCCCGTGCTGCTGCCGAGGGTGAAATCAAGCGCGTCCGTGCCCGCCTTCGACCAGGTGATCGTCTGTCCCTCTTCGTCACGGGCCATGTATGTCGCCACAGTTAGTGAGACAGTGTCAGCGTCGTACTCAATCTCCATGAACTCGGGTGCGGTATGGCTCGCCGCCGTGGTCGTAATCTCCGGCGTCTCGTCCACGTTGGTGACTGTCACCGTGACGTTGTAGGTCCCCGTCAGCGCTCCCAGCGAGTTGTTGTCCATTGCCTCCACGACGATGTCGTAGTTGTTGCCGGAGCCCATGTCAACGGGTATTTCAAAGTTGGGCCGAATGGTGAAGGCTAGAGCTCCAGTCGTTGCATTTATGCTGAAATACTCCTCGTCTGTGCCGCTGAGGTCCCAGGTAATCGTGTCGGGTGGCCGGTCCTCGTCCGTGTATGTGTAGGTGCCGATGGCGAGGTCCGCGGTTGTGGCGTCAAACTCGATCTCCGCGAAGCTCGGCCCCGCAGTCCCGCTGATCACCGGCGTCTCGTTCACGTCATTCACGGTCACGACGATAGGCAGCGTGTCAGTGAGGTTTCCGGTGTGATTGTCCCGGACCTTCACAGTCAGGGAGTAGGTGTTGTTGGTGTCGGAGTCGATTGGCGACTCATAGTTGGGTGGCGCCTTGAACGTGAGCACGCCGTCGCCGTCCGCGTTCTTAATGATGTTGAAATCGCCGAAGTCGTTGTTTTCCACCGACCACGTCAAGTTGCTGTCCGCGTCTACGTCCGTCGCCGTGTAGGTGGCGACAGCGCTCGTCACGTTCTCGTCAAACGACGGGGCCGTGAAGAGCGTCCCGGTGCTCGTGATGGTCGGCGCTTCATTCACGTTCGTCACCGTGACCCTCATCGTGTGCGAGTCTTGCTGCACTGGAGTGCCGTTGTCTCTGACCCTCACCGTCACGATGTACTAGTTGTCCGTGTCAGAGTCGGTTGGCGTCTCAAAGTCCGGCGCATTGCTGAACGTGAGTACACCACCAGTCGGCGAGATTGAGAATCTGGCAGCGTCTGCGCCCTGCAGATCCCACGCAAATGTAGACATCGCGTCCACGTCGGTCGCCGTGAACGTTTGGACGGCGGTCGAGTTCTCGGGCACACTCTTTGTAGCGGGAGCCGACGCGATATCCGGCTCCTCGTTCACGTTCGTCAGGTTGATGGTCACGGTGATTTCGTCGTCGACGGTGGTGCTGGCGCCTCCCGCGGTGTCCTTGCCGTCGTGGACGGTCACGACCACGGTGTAGCTGTTCTTCGTTGCCTTGAAGTTGTACGTGACCCCGGACTTGCTCTTCAACTGGCCGGTCGACGAGTCGATGGTGAAGGACGCACCGTCGTTCCCGGTCTTGATTCCGTAGACAAGCGTGTCGCCGCTGTCGGTGTCGCTGGCCTCGATGGCGTCGCCGGCGTTCGTCCCCACTGCGGGGTTCTCCGGCAGGGTACGCGTCGTCGCCGTGCCATCGTCGAACGTCGGCGCTGCGTTGCTGGCCCCGATGGGTCCTCTCGCAGCACTGGTTGCCATCCTGCCCGAACCAAAGCCGTCCGTGTAGTTCACCCTGACCTTGAGGTACTTGGTCACGTCTGCGGCCACTGGCACATAGGTGGAGGAGGTCCCATTGCTGTTGATGTTTGAGTATGTGCCGCCAGCCGTGTTCGCCCGCTGCCACTGGTACGTCTGGTTGCTGATGTTCCCGTCCGGGTCGGTCAACGACGCCGTTTGCGTCGACCCCCCCTCCAGCGTGCCCGAAAAGGACGCTGTCCCCGCCTCGTCCACGTTCGTGATGGTGAGGGCGGTGGTGTAGGTATCATCGATAGCCGAATCAGGGTTGCCGGCGGCGTTCTTTCCGTCGCTCACCTGGATGACCACGTTGTAGATGTTGTCGGTGTTGGCGTCAGCCGGGTTCTCGAAGTCGGGCTCAGCCGCGAACCTGAGGACGTATCGAAGGTTGCTGATCCCTTCCGTAAGGGTGAAGTCGTTCGCGTCATCGCCGCCCAACGTCCACGTCAGGGTGTCGTCCGCATCCGGATCTGTCGCGTTGTAGATTACGAGTTGTGCGGTTATCGCCGTGTTCTCAGGGCGAGACCCTGCCGAAGTCCCGCTAGTGATAGTGGGCGCCTCATTGACGTTCGTGACGGTGACGGTCACGTCGATGCTGTCATCGACGGTGCTGTCGCTGCTGTCGCGCGCATTCACGGTGACGTTGTATACGTTGTTGGCACCGTTGTCCGCCGGGTTCTCGTAGTTGGGCACGACGCTGAACCTGAGTTCCCCGTGCCCACTAGTAGTCCATCAGTGTTGAATTAAGGGATAGAGGGACTTGAGCTTGATGCGCGCGTCCTGGGTGGTGAAACGCCAGTTGGCCCGAATTGCGTTTTGGTTCCGCTGCCCTTGCCAAGCCTTGGTTTCCTGCTTCAATGTCTGCTGGTCCGGTATCCGGCGGTCCAGACACTGGCGCGCCAGCACTCCCAGTTCTATCTCGGCCATGTTCAGCCAACTGCCGTGCTTGGGCGTGTAGTGGATTTCCAGCTTTTCGGCAATGCGTCTCGCCTCGGCAGGCTCGAAGGCCTCGTACAGGGACGAGAGGCGGTGGGTGTTCAGATTGTCCATCACCAAGACTATCCGGTCTTTGTCCGGGTAGTCCACATCCACCAGTTGTCGCACCACCCGGGCCCAGTCAGCCTTGGTTCGCTGGTCCGTCACCTCCACCCGCCGCCACCCCTCCAAGGGCGCGAACAGCATAAACAGGTTGCTCACCCCGTTGCGCTCGTATTCGTAATCGTAGGCCATGGCAGTCCCCGGACGCGGCGCCAAGGGGGTGCGGGTCTCCCTCACCTGTTGCTTGCTGGTCTCGTCCAGGCACACCAGCACCTCGTTGTCCTCGAACTGACGGTGATACACCTCCAGCACGTCCTCAATGGCACAGACGAACTCGGCATTGGCCTTGGGCGGGATGCACCAGCACTCCTTCAGCCAAGGCTTGAGTTCGTTTTTTTCAGCGTTTGGCGCACCGTCTCGGGGCTGATGCTGTCCACTATCTCACATTGCACCAGCCGGTCAGCCAGCAGTTGCAGCGTCCAACCGGCACGGCCCTCCGGCGGTTCGCTACAAGCGAGGTGAGTCAGGTGGGCCTCTCCTTGGCCGTCCAGCTTCCTCGGGCGGCGGTTGACCTGCTCCCTGCGTCCCAAGGCTGCCTCCACTCCCTCCTCAACACAGCGGCGGCGCACCCGTCCCACCGTGGCGTCCCCCACCCTCAGGACCCGGGCTATTTCCTCGTCCTTCATCGCCCCGCGCTCTTGATTTTCATCGCTGAGCAGCATAATGCGGGCGTGGGTCTGTTTATATGCTGCCGTCCGTCCCCGGGACACCAGTCCCTTCAGTTCCTGTTGCTCCTCTACACTCAGACTGACCCGGTACCTCTTCGCTGGCATCCCCATCCTCCCAACATCACCTTAGCTTTTGACGTGTCCCGGCAATACCACAGCTAATTATCTATCAATCCTACGCTGTTGCACTACTAGCGTTCTTCGTGAGAGTAAAGTCGCCTGAGTCGTCCCCGGACTTCGTCCACGTCAGCGAGTCACCCTCGGGGTCGGAAGCCTGGTAGGTTGCAAGGATCACCGTCGTCGCCGTGTTCTCAGCTTCGCTGATGGCGGTATGAGAGCTCCCCGTGGTGGTGATGGCGGGCGCCTCGTTGACATTGGTGACCTCGATAAGAATATCAAGGTGGTCGTCCAAAGTACCTGAGCCATTGTCGGTGACGATGATGCGCACCTCGTAGACGTTGTTGGGAGTGTCGTCGGCATCATTTGGCGTCTCGAAGTCCGGCGCGGTTATGAACGAGAGTACGCCGGTCTGGTTGATCTGGAACTTGGCTCCGTCTGCGTTCCCTTCGATACTGGTGTCGTTTTCCACCGACCACGTATGGGTATCGTCTACGTCCTCGTCCGCCTCCGTGTAAGTGCCGACGACCGTTGTGTTCTCGGGGTGGTCGACGATGTCATCGCCGGAGATTTCGGGCTCCTCATTGACGTTAATGATTGTGATGGTCAGTGCAAAGGTGTCATCGACTACGGCGTCAGTGGCGCCGGCGGAGTCCTTGTTGTCGCGCACGTTCAAGGTGATGTTGTAGGTGGACTTCGTCTCGAAGTCGACTTCGGTAAAGGTCCTAACCTGGGCGCTCGAGTCGAAGCTGAAGAACATAGCATCAGTGCCGCTCAGCGTGTAGGTCAGCGTGTCGTTTTCAGTGTTCGTGGCCGTGTACGGATTCCCTACATGCGTCATCACTGGAGCGTTTTCCGGTATGAGGACCTGGGCCGAGTGGCCGGAGTCGAACGTGGGGTCGGTGTTGGTAGTCTGGGCCTGCGCCGGAGCGGGCAAAAAAAGCAGCCCCGCCAGCAGGCCCAGGGCTGCAATTGATATGAGGAGGCGTAGAAAGCCCGCCGGGCGGATGGCGTGCACGTTTAATGGTCCTCCGAAACATGCTCACCCACCCCGGGAAGGGAGCGGAGCAGATCGTCCTTCTGCCGCCACACTGGACTCCGAAGCAGTGTCTCCCGGTGACCTTTGTCCAAGCCTTTGAGCTCCCTTTCCAACCAGTCGATGTGGCCCTCCATTCTTGGGTGAACTGTTCCGCCGAACCGCCCAACACGGTTTTTATTCGCGACCAGCCTGGTCATCAGCTGGTTTCCTGGCGTTGTCAACTCGTCGAGATTCCGGGCATCCGCATCCCGCAAAGCTGGACGGATCGCCTTGAACTGTCGTTGAAATCCCAGTTGTGGTCCGCACCTTCCTGCGAAACGCCCGAGTTCGCGTCGTCCATGAGCCAGTAATTCAGGGACGCGCAGAGGCTGAGACGATGAATAAAGCCTGTCAATAGGCAGTCTTTTATAACTGCTTATACTTGGACAGTCAAGCATCTAATAGGTAGATTGTTCAGTCTATTAATGTTTGAGTCTATGTCAATAGTATTATAGGTGCGGTCCATATTGCAGGATAGCGGGCCAGATTATGGTGGGTGGTTCGGGTGATGGATGCGGCGAGAATTCACGCCTTCTTTACCGACTCTTTCGGACGTAAGCAGTGACGACAATACAGACGTAACCAGCATCGGGCCCTGCTGTCGCAGGCCCAGGAGCGGCGCAAGACATAGAATCTCCCCGAATCGATGGGCATTTCTACCGTGGCACGAGGAAGGATTATTCTCCGCTCCTCCGTATCTGCCAGTCGTCCTTCTCCACTGGGCGACCGCCCTTCAGTCGGAGCCTGCGGCCCCTCGCAGGCACTCTCTCCCACCCACAAGCAGGGCTCGGCCATCCTGCTCTGTCCGGGTCCCTCGGCGCCGCAGCCAAATGTGAACCGGACAGTGCGTCGATGGGACGCAACAGGTGTAATGCATCTTTTTGATGATGCTAAACTTGGTTATACATGGGTTAAATACCAGTGAGTAAGCACCGTTATATAGCGAACGATATGCATCGCTACGCTGCCAGCCGTGATTCCAGCATAGGGAATCCCAGCCAACAGGATGGTAGCCATGGACCAAGCCCGCCCCGCGCATTCCCGTTCGCCGGACGACGCTTTCGGACACCGCCCCGGACTTCTCCCCCAGCCGTCAACGGATGCGCCGCCTGCCGGCCGTCAGCCTGCGGTTGCCGGTAATCATCCTGGTGTTTGCGGCAGCCCTGGTTTTCGTCCTCTTCATCCAGGCGGATCCAGGCGCTCACCTCCCAGCCCGTCTCCGCCCACGAGGGTGGCTACAAGTTCTACGTCGAGTGCCTGTACTCCCAGGTCCGGGAGGGCTGGTCCACCACTGCCTACTACAAGCGGGTGACCAACCAGCCCCATGAGGGCGCCGCGGAGGCGACCGTGGCCGCAGGCGCGGCCGGTTACGTTCCGAAGGAGGAAGACAGGGAGCGACTGCTGGCAGCCTTGCGGGCCGTGATGATGGGTGAACTCCGCTTGCCCTCTGAAGTTGTGAGGAGAGTGTTCGCGGAGAACCGCAACAGCGCGAGGATGGAAGATGTCGGCGGGTTGACTCCGAGGGAACGAGAGATACTCATCTCCTGTGCCCGCGGCACGTCCTATGCCCGGATAGCGGTGGAGAGGAAGGTCCACCGGTGGCGGTTCGGAATGCCGTAAACGGCATCCAGCACAAGCTTTGGATCAAGTCGGTGCCGGAACTGGTGCTCTGGGCCGTGCAGAACGGCCTCGTCGAAGCCCACGCCAAGGACAGTTAATGGGATGTATCCCCTATTCGTTGCGCAGTCTCACCGGGGGCGGCAAACTGATCCAACCGGATGACCGAGACTTGCAGATAAAGACCCCTGCGGGCACACCCGAAGAGGCTCGAACTCCCTGTAAGGATCGCGGTGCCAAGGCTCCCAGAGCCTCCAGCCACATAGCGAAGATGGTTCTGTCTACCGTCCACTCAGGTCCCCCAACCACGGGTGAAAGCTGCCGTCCATCTGGACCAGCATCCCCTGTCGGGGCATTTGCTGGCGGCGTACCCGGTGCTTGGGCGGACGCCTTCGCTGCGGACTCTTCAGCCCGGCGTTGACCAGGATGCGTCTGAGTGTGGTCCTGCCGATGTCGATGCCCTCGCGCTCGTCCAGCAACTCGCTGCGATGGGTGTGGTTGGCCCCTAGGTACCTGGTGCCAGCCAGATGAACCACATCGTACGCCGTGGCCCTGGGAGTCGCATTGGGCGCTCTGCGACCCCGGTGGCCGTGGGCAACCGAGGCAGCTTCCTTCTCCCGGTAGGCCGCCAGTAGGCGTCTGGTGTGCCGAGTTCTGACACCCAGCAGCGTGGCGGCCTGGTCCAGCGTCATGTGCTCTGCCATCAGGCTGTTGAGAACCTTTAGTCTCATCTGTTCCTTGGGATTCAACGTCACATTCTCCATGGAGTGAGTGTGACATTTGTATCTTTGACAGTATGGGACAATCCCGTAACCGGGGTGCTCCCGAGTGCGGCAGACCAGCGTGACATCGGTCATTGCAGGCCGTCATAAAGCGAGGGTCGCCGCACTCTTTCCCGACAGAGCCCGAACGATTGCCGGGGCTGACCAAGCCCGTATCTTGCAAGGCCGGGCCGGAGTAATTCGGGACGTAAATATGAAACAAGAACCCACCTATGTCGGCATCGATGTGGCCAAGGACCGAGTGGATGTCGCCGTGCGTCCAGCCGGGCGCACTTGGCACATCAGCCACGAGGAGGCCGCGGTTGAGGCACTGGTTGCCCAGCTGCGCAACTTTGAAACCGGCTGCGGTGATATTGGAGTCCACCGGCGGACTGGAGGCACCCTTGGTGGCGGCCCTTCCCGCAGCAGCCCTTCCTGTGGCGGTGGTAAATCCCCGTCAGGTGCGGGACTTCGCCAAGTCCACTGGCCAGTTGGCCAAGACAGACCGGCTGGACGCCCGGATACTGGCCCACTTCGGCGAGGCAGTCCGTCCGCCGATCCGACCCCTACGGGACGCCGATACCCAGTCCCTGGCCGCTCTGCTGGCGTGCCGCCGTCAGTCGACGACCATGCTGGTGGCAGAGAAGAACCTCCTGAGCCATGCCATCCCGGAGGTGCATCCTCGTATCCAGGACCACATCGCGTGGCTGAAGGAGGAGCTCAACGGTCTGGACGCTGGCCTGCGTCAAAAGATATGCCAGAGTCCGGTATGGAGGGAAAAGGATGACCTGCTGCGCTCTGTTCCTGGCGTGGGGGAACAGGTGTCGCTGACCCTGCTGGCCGAATTGCCGGGGCTGGGCGCCTTGGGCCGGAAGCAGATTGCCGCCCTGGTTGGTGTGGCCCCCTTCAGCCGGGACAGCGGTCCCCGCCGCGGGAAGCGAAAGGTCTTGGGCGGGCGGGCCAAAGTTCGCGCCGCCCTGTACATGGGAGCCTTGGTGGCCACTCGTTGCAACCCGGCGCTCCGGCCGTCCTACCAACGGCTGCTGGCGTCCGGCAAGCCGAAGAAGCTGGCGCTGACTGCATGTATGTGGAAGCTCCTGATCATGCTGAACAGCATGGTGAGAAACGGCGAGCACTGAGATCCAACCGTCGCAAATTAATTGACGCGTCAGACGATTGCTTGATGCTGAACACGTGACCGGACATTTATGCTGGCCTTCGACACCACAGGAGTCCAATTTCTCTGCGCCATTGATATCCGGTAGAGCCAACCATCTGTCCCCGTGATTTTACTTGCTGGTACCCAGACCGACCGCCCACGAATAGCTCAGTTATCCGTTGCTATTGTGTCTTTCGTATGAAGGTTCTCTATTTTGTCCAGTTCGGTGGTGCTTATAGGGGCGCTCACACATGAGCGTCCCTATAATGTCAAACAGCGTCGCCGGTGGACCAAGCGGACCCAACAAGTACTCCGCAGACGATTCAGGCATGGAGATTTCAACGGGTGACCCCGCTGCAGGCGGCCTCTATCTTCGTGGACTCGCGCGCGACGGCGTCGCCCTACGGCGGGAGATCCTGCGATTCCCGACGCGTCTGCGCTCGCGATCTGGCCTCGCGCCGGTTGATATCACTCGCTACACGACGATCCTCGGCTAGGGGCGCGGCCCGGTTGGGCGCCTGGAGCCTGCAGACGTCCTGGCGCAAGAGGATGCGCTACTCACTTTGCCGCTCGAGCGGACGTGCGTAGCTAGGCGTGCATCGGCGGTGAGAAACGCCTAGACTACGTGCAGCCCGGCAACTGCATACTGCATGGGGAACGTTTCTGCCATGCGTGCGTCGGTTCTATTAAGTCTCACCGGAAAGGACGGCAATCATGGAAACTTACATCGGGAAGGCGATTTCCGATTTCACACTTCAGTCCAGCGATGGACAGACGATATCCCTTAGCAGCCTTCGCGGACAAAAGGTCCTGCTGTACTTCTTCACGAGTCCGAGCGGTGGTAATTGAACCCGCATGGCTCTTGGGTACCGAGAGCATGCTGCCGAGTTCACCGAAAAGAACGTCGTGTTGTTCGGAATCCATGACGGAAGCCTGGATGCTGCACGCCAGTGGGTCGAGAAAGAACAGCTTCCGTTCGTGGTCCTAAACGACCCCGACCGACGAGTAGGCATTGAGCTAGGCATGTCCGCTCTCGATGGAGAGAGGTACGTCAAAGACCCGTCAGACGGGAAAAGGCCCGCAGTTGTCATCGACGAACACGGTGTGATCTGCGAGTGGGAACCCGACATGAACCACACCGATCAGATTGCAAAGTTACTGGAGCGTCTGTAGGGCGACCTCAACGGTGCGGGCTTTTCAACTGTTGCCCGCCCTTGTGCGGCCGTCAAAACAGGATTCAGCCCACACTGTGGCTTAGCAGGCCGACGAAGAACATGTCGAGGGCGGCGAGACCCTGAACAAAAGCCACATTGGGATCTACATTTCGAGAGTCTTGAAGACTACCGCAAGGACCCTGATACTACAGGCGCAGATCAGCAACAGGCCTCCTCTTGATCGTCGACGCTACCTTACCATTCCAAACCATTCCAGTTTTGGGGCTGTTACAATTAGCTCCGCAACCCCAAACCAACGAAATTTTTGGAGAACAATCATGCCTGTTTCCGCCGGGATATCAAATGCGCTGGAACGTAACTGGGGTATGGTAGACCGCGCCATAGACGGGCTGAGTGATGAGACACTGGCGCGCCGGATTTCCGACAGCGACAATTCCATCGGTTGGCTCCTCTTCCACATGAGCCGGGTGGCGGACGTTTTCATGAATACCAGGTTCCAGGGCAAGCCTCAGATATGGACAGAGGACGGTTGGTGCGAGAAATTCGGCCTGAGCGACGACCCGGAGACGACCGGCCAAGGCTGGGACACGGCGCGCCTGGCCGCGTGGCCGCTTCCCTCCAAAGACGTCCTGGTGGGGTACTACGAGGCCATGAAGGCCTGCTGCCGGGACTATATGTCCTCCGTTACCGACGAGGAGTTGAGCGCCACCATTAGCCTGAGGCCCGGTTCGGACCCCGAGCCGAAAGGGACCATCGTGGGTGTCCTGGTCTTTGACAACGTTGTCCACGGAGGCCAGATAGCCTTCCTGCGCGGCCACTGGGAGGGCATGGGCTGGTTCGTCTAGCCCGAACGCAGGCTTCCCGGACAATTTCTACAGGTCTCCGAAGAGCACGGCGAACTCAAGCCGTGCTCATCCTTAGCTCGACGCTAAACCAATACCAAGGTGGGATGTGCATTTCGGGGAGATTGACGATGACCGAAAGAACTCCACGGCACCTCATATCACCTTCAGGCCCCAACTGGGTGGGCACCGATGGTGCGGTCCTAGAGATATTTACATTTCACCTTGGCTTTAGTTTGGTCATATGTACCTGAAAGGATAGACGGCTGGACTTTCAATTAGCCCGCCGCCCGGCGTTCTGTGGCCCCCGGGTTACGTCCGGCGGTAAGAAGAGCTGTTGCGTGAAGCGGCATTGTGCGTGGAATTAATAACAGTTAGGCTTTGTGGGGAGAGGGACGGAAAAGGTATCGTGAAATCCTCACTCTTCCCACGAGGGCTTCGGTCATGGCGAAGGCAAAGTGCAGATCCTGCGATCATGCTGCTGACGTCGGTACCTGCTGCAGTTCGTGCGCCGAGGACATCATGGCCAAGGCCCTCAACTTCTTCTATGGCGGACAGTGAAAAACTCTCCCTCGGACGGAACGGTCCAGACCCTCCACTCCCTCCACTCAACACAGGCTCTTCCAGTAACCTCGTGCGTAAAATTGGCCGCTGATCATCCCTTCCGGCAGACTCCTGGCCGACAAGCTGGTCCAGCCTTCGCCCTGAGAGCTCCAAGGAGGACTGGAAACCGCCCACAGGCCTTGCCTTCACCATGCGCGACAATCGTAATGATCAACGACAATAGGTCTTGCCGGTCCTGTTGCCTCACCAGAGAAGGTTACCGAAAGTCCAGCTCGTATTGCCCACTCCAACCAAGGCCAATTCCACCTTCTTGTTCCGTTCCGATGCAGGTTCAGCAGATACGTCGTGGACCAGCCTCTTGAACATGACGCCACGCCAGTCTCTCACCCTGCACGCAAACCCGATCCCCTTCCTCGAGCTGTCGTTGTAGTATTGGGGAAATGCCCAGAAAAGTCCCGGTCAAATGCGCCATTCCCGGCTGCCACCGCCGGATCAAGATGACCCTCGCCGAACGCGAGGAACTGAGGCGGGTGGGACGGGAGAACAACGCCACGGCGGGCATCGTCTGCCCCGCCCACGTGAAGGCCGCCTTCAACTTCGAATTCGACGATATCGACATCGATGTCCCGCTGGGGGAACTCCTGGTCGAGGCGTCCAAGGAAAATCTCCGTTGGCGCGTGATGTTGACTCCGCTGCCCGGGGCGGCGGGGGAGACGGACTGCGAGTCCACGCCAGGGCGGGGAGACAGGATCATCTAGTTCACCCGCGCCGGCGGGGAACTCCCGGGAGAATTCAGGCGTGTTCCGGAGAAGCTCAGGGGATGGCCAGCTTGTCTCCCCCACTGATGAGCCGTGTTAATGCTGTGTCAATGACGGGCTGCTCGTCGCTGTGGGCGCTTTGCTGACAGGATATGCGTCCGGATGCGCCCGCCACCCGCACGGACCCGGCGGCTTTCATGAGGCCAAGTCTGCCGGTGTCCATCCGTCGTCCCGGTGACGCCAGGCGTGGCTCAGCTCCAGGCCAAGGATGAGGATGTCGCCCTTCCAGCCGGCGCCCAGCACCCGCTGGGCCACTCGCTCACCGGCTTGACCTCGGCGTAGGCTTCTACGCCGTTCAGTACCAGCCGGAAGTCGGGGTCCAGCCGCTGAACCGGACCGGCTCGTACTGTCATTCAATCCCGCGCTCTTCGAAGTATGCCGCCCACCTAGCCTCCAGCTGGCTGCGGAAGGTCGTACCGGCGTACCCGGTGATGACAGGATGATTTCCTCCGCCGTGTGCTTCCTTTTGGCCACGTCTAAACCCCCGTTTTGTCGAGAACCCCAACATTGATTCTGGATCGACTTTCGGGAGTCAGGTCATCCATCAGGAGAGAATTTGCGAGATGGCTTTCAGCCGAGGGCTTGGGAGAAGCCTGTTCACTACGTGGCAGCCAGGAAAACCGGCAGCACCACGTCGGAGTCATCGACGGCAGGGAAGAACGCCACCTGGACCGGCATGTCGATATGGATGTCCTCGGGTGGCACGTTCAGGACGTTGCTGCAGAGGCGCAGGTCCTCCTGCTCCTCAAGCTCGATCATGCAGACATTGTAGGGCACCTGCTCCTTCTCGGCGATAGCCGGGTGAACGGGGTGACGGACAATGACGTAGGAGTAGACGAATCCCCGGCCGCTGACCTTGGTCCATCCGTAGTCGAGGGAGGAGCACCCCGGACACATGGGCATGGGCAGGTGTCGAAACAGGCCGCACGCCGAGCATTGCTGGATTCGCAGCTCACCGCTCCGGGTACCCTCCCAGAAACCTTGCTCATAGTCGGGAATCCGCTCCAGGTCTGGCAGGGGAAGACCCTCCAGGGGAGCGTTCATGGGGCGGGACTTGGCGGCCTGGTCTTGCTGCTGGGTCATGTCTGCTCCTGGCTATTCTTTGTGCGTCAGGGGCTATCCCCGGCGGATGATGACGGCGCCGCTGAGCTGGGCCGTGCTGCTGCAGGTCAGTGCGCGGTTGATGGTCTTGTGCGGCGGCTGCGAGGTGGACGTGCCGCGAATGAGGCGCACACACTCCTGGACGTGGGTCAGGCCGTGGATGTAGGCCTCGGAATGGTTGCCGCCGTGGGTGTTGGTGGGCAGTTGGCCATCGAACCGGATGTTGTGGCCGCCCTCGACGAAATCCTTGGCCTCTCCCGGAGGCACGAATCCGTAGGTCTCCAGGTTGATCAGGCAAAACGGCGTGAAATGGTCGTAGAACATGAACGCGTCCATGTCTTTCGCTTCCAGCCGCGCGCGGGCCCAGAGGTCGCGGGCGGTGTTCTCCGACTCGGCCACGGCGAGGTCCGGGCGGTAGATGATCCCGTCGTTGCGGGGGCCGGCCCCCTGTGCGGCGGCCTCCACCAGGGTCAGGGTGCCGGAGTGGCGCAGCTCCCGGGCGCGCTCCGGGGTAGTCATGACCACGGCGGCGGCGCCGTCGTTCTCCTGGCAGAAATCGAGTACGTGTAGCGGGTCCACCACCATCCGTGAATTCTGATGATCGTCGATGGTGATGGGGTCCCGTCGCAGAGCGCGGGGATTCCGGGAGGCGTGCTCCCGCAGGGTGACGGCCACCCAGCCGAAGTGGCGGCTGGTGGCCCCGTACTTGTGCATGTAGCGGCGGACGAACATGCCGAAATGATGGGCTGGCGCCATGCAGCCCCAGGGTGCGGCAAAGCCCTGGGCGCCGCTCAGGATGCGCTCGGGTCCCATGGCCTGGCCCAGGCGCATGCCGGAGCGAAGGTTGGCGGCGCGGAAGCACACCACGTAGTTGGCGTACCCGGCGGCGATGGCGGCGGCGGCGTGGCCGATTGTGGCGTTGCCCGCGCCCCCGCCGTAGGATACGGACTCCCAGTGGCGCAGGTTCTTGATGCCCAGTGACTGCGTCAGCAGGGTCTCGTGGTTGGACTCCATGTCATAGCGGATAAGGCCGTCGATGTCCTGCGGGGCGATGCCAGCGTCATCGCAGGCGGCCTTGATGGCCTCGGAGGCAAGCTGTAGCTCGCTGCGGCCCGAGTTCCAGGAAAACTCAGTCTCGCCGATGCCGACGATGGCGGCCTTGTCCCTGATGCCGTTGGTATCGGCGGGGATGGTGGTCTGAACCATTGGCTGTTACTCCTCCTCCCAGTCCACGATTTTCCGTTCCTTGAGGTCGAGGATCTGGTCCTCGGCATAACCCAGCTCGCTGAGGATGGCACGGGTGTGCTGGCCCCTGAGCGGTCCGGGGCCGGCCTGGCCCGATGTCTCGGAAAAACTTACCACGGGAGAATAGCGCCAAAACTCGCCAAAGCGCGGCGCCTCCACGTCGGTCAGGAGACCCATTTCGCGCACGTGTGGGTCGTCGTTGAAGAAGTAGTACATCCCCCGGTCCTCGGCCTTGACGCAGGCCACGTCCACGGCGGTGAGCAACGTCTCCCAGTGTAGCGGCTCGTTGGTGGCAAAGACCGCCGCCAGTTCTTCGGCCAGCGCATCGTCGCGCCTCTCCCGCGCCTCCGTGGTGGCAAAGCGGGGATCGGCCAGCAGGTCCGGCCGGTCGATGGCCCGGCACAGGGCCTGCCACTCGTCGTCGAACAGGCAGGCCAGGAACACCCACCCGTCGCTGGCCTGGTACAGCCGGTAGAGGGCGTGCAGACCGTAGCCGTCACGGTCCGGCAGCGGGCGCGGCTGCTTGCCCTCGTGCCAGTAGAAATCGTCGATGTTCAGGTAGGCGTTTGCGTTGATCATCGTGGACTCAACGTACTGGGCCTGGCCGGAGCGTTGCCGGGCATAGAGTCCCAGCACCAGGCCCACGGCGTTGACCATAGCTGTGCTGTGGTCGGCGGTGCCGTCGTTGGCCCGCTTGAGTTGCTTGGCCACGGCAGCGATTTCGTCGATGGACATGGGCTGGTCGGGAGGCGGGAACGCGTCCCGTCCCATCTGAGCAACGCCGCCTCCGGATACTGCGCCCGCGATGGGGGCCATGGACGGCCGGTGCGAGTATGGGCCAGTGGAACCGTAGCCGCCGGCGTAGAGGTAGACCAGGTTGGGGTTGATTTCCCGCAGCTGCTCGTAGCCGATGCCGGTGCGCTCGGGAGCGCCGGGGCGCATGCTGTGCAGCAGGAGGTCGGCCTTTGCGGCCAGCTTGCCCATGATCTCCTGGCCCTCGCGCGTCTTGAGGTCCAGGCAGATGCACTCCGATCCCGCCATGGTGCGGTGCGCTGAAAACGGCAGCCCTGCCCTCCCCCAGTCGCCGCCGGGCGCCTCGATGCGGATCACACGCGCGCCCAGCTCGGCCACGAGGGCGCAGCCCAGAGGGCCGTTGATGACCGTGCCCAGGTCCAGGAGGGTGACCCCTTCCAGCACACGTGCGGGCATCGTGCCAGCGGCGTCGTTGGAGTGGGCCGTGGCTCCGTTCCCAAGGCTGGCCAGTACTTCATTAGTGTGCTGTCCCAGCGCCGGGGCCGTCCCTCTTGGGCCGCCCGGCGTGGCGCTCATGTTAACCACGGGGCCAATCTGCCGCGTGGCGCCGACACCCGGAACGTCCAGCTCGCGCATGTTGCCGTTGTGCACGATCTGGGGGTGGTCCAGGGCCTGCTCAGAGGTCAGGTACGGCTCGGCGGCGGCGTTGCCCTCACGGCTGAGGAAAGTGGACATCCACTCGTCCAACGTCTTCTGCTGTGCCTTCTCCAGCATGATCCGCTCCAGGACTGCGACGGCCTCTGCGTCGAGGAAGGGTGCATTCTTGAGCTGCGGATCCTCGTAGATGAAGTCCATGTGCAGCGAGTGCATCATGGAGCGGAACAGCCGCTCCACCACGTTGCCCAGCTGCATCCACTGGCCGTCGCTGGTGCGGACGGGCAGGTAACCGGTGGGGTTGCCGCGCCCCGTGCCCACCAGCGGATCGGGCGGGTACTCATCGGGGCGGTTCTGCACCATCTGGCCGTGCACCCAGGAGACGTGGTCGTAGGTGGTGACGGCCTGCAGCATGCTGGTCTCGACATGCTGGCCCCGTCCGGTCTTTTCCCGCAGGTAGAGCGCGGCAGTGATGCCGCGCACCAGCGCAGTGGCGGCGGCGTGGCAGACGCCCTGGGTAACGACGTAGTTGGGGCCGGGCCTGGGGTTTTGGTTGGCGAACATCATCATCCGCCCGCTCTTGGCCGCCACCACGGCGTCGTAGCCCTTGTAGTGAGCGTAGGGCCCCTGCGGGCCAAAGCTGGTCAGCGATGCGTAGACCAGGCCGGGATGGCCGGACCGCAGAGTGTCGTAGTCGATGCCCAGCCTCCGGGCGACTCCGGGGCGGAAGTTTTCGACGACCACATTGGCGTTTTGTGCGAGGGAACGGGCCTTATCCTGGCCGTCCTGAGTCTTCAGGTCGAGTACGACGCTCTTCTTGCCGCGGTTCCACTGAATGGAACCGGGCGCGTTCCGGAACTTCTCACCGCCGGGAGGCTCGATCTTGATGACCTCGGCGCCGAAGTCGGACAACACCATGGTGGCGACTCCGCCGGCACGGCCGCTGGTGAAATCGAGGACGGTGATTTCATCGAAGACTTGTGCCATTGCGCCCCTCTTTCAGTCATCTGGAAAATAGACGCCAATGTCCCGGAACCGGAACGCCAGGGTCTTGGGCCATAAGGATCATTGAGAGCAGCGGTTGCTGCCTGCTGACGACCGGGGTTCACCGGCTCCTTTGCGGTTACTATAGCACCCGTTAGGCCGCTTGGGTCTTGGGCGGCAAGGCAGACAGCGGCCTTGGCCATGTCTTCGGGTGTGGCCTAAGTTGAGAAACTGGGCGTCGGCCCGATGGAGGCGAAGACCCATCGGCAGGAGACACGGCCATGGCGCTCTGGACCATGCCACCGCCGGTAGGCGGGTGCTGATGGCCCTAGTACCCAGTCTTATACCACTCCATATCCGAGGACAACCCTCTCACCGGGGAGGATTCGGAGCGGCTGAAGGCTGCCCTCAGGGAAATGGACGTCCGCATAGGGCAGCCGCCCACTACGGCCTGGTGGAATTCCTTCTCTGCGGCGTTAACCCCGTCGGGGCGCACTGGGCCGACGAGCCAGAGGCCGCGGCCGGGTGCGACGACTGCCTAGAGCTGGTGGCCGAGGACCTGACCGATGACAACGACTGCTATGGCCGGTGTCCGCACTGCGGGCAGCGGGGTGGTAACAGGAGCCGTCGCCGCTTTCTTTTCTCCGGATTCCTCTGGAGCAGGAGATGATCCGTCCCTGGAACATTGAGGTCGAGCTTAACGTTGACTAAACGCGGCTTCTACATCTCTCTGCCCACGGGATCTGCATCAAGCTCCAGTGCTCTCTTCACGATATTCTGGGAGGCCTCCATGACGGGAGCGACTCTCCGGATGGACGGGGTGACAGCGAACTTGCGCCGGCACTCCTGCCCCTGCTCAAGTGTGAGAGCTGGTGGTCGCCAGCGCCTTCTGCCCTCAGCCTTGCCCCACTCCAAACGTGGCTTTATCCTTTTGCTGGTGGACTCCACCTGGAAGGCTCGCTGGGCCAGCATCATCCTCCGTAAGAGATTGGTCTCGGCGCTGCCGTCGGCCGTGTTGATGCCCTCGCTGATGGCCACCGCGCCGACGTTCTGCCTGGTGAGCTCCGCCCGGACGATCTGGCTCCGCCCAGGAAAGCAAGTCTATGTTGAAGCGCTCGAATACGCTGCGGTATGAAGCATCGCCTGGTGATATACTCTCGCCGTCTACATCAGGACGCCACAGACCGCTCGGTACTGGGAAATGTCCAGTCTGGAAGGGTTATCTATGAGTGAGTTGGAAATTTACCAGAAGCAGGGTTTTGGCAATAGTAGCGGGATAGGCCAGCGTCCTGCCCTCCTGATCATCGATTTCGTCAATGGATTCGCCAATCCGGACCAGCTCGGTGGCGGCAACATCGGAGAGGCCATAGAGAATACCCGTGAGTTGCTTGCGGAGGCCCGCGCCTTGGACTTGCCCATTGCCTACACCCGTGTGGTGTACGCCGATGACGGCTCTGACGCTGGCGTTTTCACATTGAAGGCTCCGGCGTTGACTCAGCTCACCGAAAAGGCCTTCGGCTCCCAGATTGTGGACCAGTTGGAGCCCAGGCACGGGGAATACATCGTGCGGAAGACCCAGCCCTCGGCCTTCTTCGGCACCAACCTGACAGCCTGGTTCGTCAGCAGGGGCGTGGACACCGTGATCGTAACAGGATGCACCACCTCCGGGTGCATCAGGGCGTCGGTGATAGACTCGATGAGCTACAATTTCAGGACCGTGGTCGCCTCAGATTGCGTCGGTGACCGCGCCCTCGGCCCCCACGAAGCCAACCTGTTCGACATGGAGCAAAAGTACGCCGATCTGATGACTTCTTCCGAAATCATCGAGGTCCTGTACGAAAGATCGCCGGTCAAGACGGCAGCCGGACCGCAGTAATTTGCGGCGGCAGCTGCCGCTGAGCCAAACAATCCAGGAGCGTAGAGCAATGCCTGACTCTTTGGGCTGGAGGGCGAACTGGGGCGTCGTGGTGCCCTCCACCAACACGTCGGTACAGCCGGAATTCGACGAGATGCGACCTCGGGGAGTGACCAACCACATTGTGCGCATCTGGATCCCCAACGACCCGGTGGGCAGCAATGATGAATTCAACCGCCTGATGGAAAACATCCGCAGGGAGTGGGATAACGCCCTGCTGCGGGTGATGACCTGCGATCCGGATTACCTCGTGATGGGTATGTCCTCGGAAACGTTCTGGGGCGGATTGCAGCGCAGCCTGGAACTGAAGAAACACATGATGGAGCTGACCGGTCGGGGTGTGGCCATGGGGTCCGATGCCTGCCAGGCGGCTCTACGGTGCTACGGAGACATCAAGCGCATTGGCGTCTTGACGCCATACTGGCCGGTGGCCGACGAGAACGTCAAACGCTTCCTCGAGGACTGCGGCTTCGAGGTGGTGGCTATCAAGGGGCTTTGCTGCGACAGTCCCACCGCCATGTCCAAAGTCCCGGAAAAAGAATTGATGGATGCCCTCCTAGAACTGAATGAGCACGACGTTGAGGCCTTGGTCCAGTGCGGCACCAATCTGGCAATGGCGCGACTGGCCGGCGAGGCGGAAAAGTGGCTCAAAAAGCCGGTCATCGCCATCAACACCGCGACTTACTGGTACGCCATGCGGGCCAATGGGATGGACGACGTTATCGAGGGGTTCGGCTCACTGATGACTGATTTCAAGGATCTCCCCGCCAGCTACTTGAGCGTTGCCGCTGAGCAAGAGGCTGCCGCAGGCATTTAGGAGTTCAAACTAAGCTGCGGGGTGAGTGGCGAAGCCGAAATAGGCCGAGTGATCGGGTTGTCGCCGACTGCGAAGATATAACTGTGGCACCCGGTATTTATCGACGGCTATCGTCCCGAGACGGGCCTCTGGGGATAACATCTCTCCCCTTTCCAGTTTTTGGCGAACCTGATTGATGAATTGTCGGGAATTATCTCCTTGCGCCTCACGATGGCGGCGTCGGTCCAGGCGACGCAGGTGTCGCTGGGCCCCATCCTGCTCGTCTGGTCTGAAAGAACATGTTCCTCCTGGATTCCGAACTTCTGCAGGATGTGGATCTGCGTCTCCACGTTCCGGGTGGCGTCGCCGGTCTTGCTGACCCGGGCGTATCCGTAGGTTACGGGGATCATGGGGTCAACCTCGCAAAAGGCCCCTTATGTTGATCTCACGTGATCAAGGCCACGCTTTCGGCAACCTAGTCTACAAAGTCAGGAGACTTGGCCGCGGAGGCGGGCGATGGTCTGGGTTGGGCGGAAGGCGCAGGTTTTGGCTCGCAGGGGCATGGACATCTGGAGAGGAAACCACCCCTCCAGGCGCAGGGCGTTGAGCGCTGTGTTGACCAGGCTGGCGTATACCTCGCCCAGACCCGGACGGCGCAGCGTGTGGACGTCCTCGTCCCAACTGCGGTCCTTAACGTGATGCAGGCTGTTCTCAACGCTCCAGTGGTTGCGGATCACTTGAAGGAGTTCTTTGGGTGCGCACCGCCGGGAACTCAGGCTGGTCAGCAGATACCAGCGCTCCCGGCTCACCTCCCCGGTGGCTATGTCCACCCTCTCCTTCTCCAACATCACTCCCTGCCTCACTCCTGGAAAGCCCAACTCATCCCGGATATAGCCGGCCAATGCCTCATCGGTCCAGATGCGCCGTTTCTCGATCACGCCCGCTTTTTTTCCACGCTCTGCGCCTCGGGCTCCAACGGTCCCTCCCCAGCAAATCCCTCTGCCAATGCCGCCAGCACCTGGGGTTGGTTCCCCTTAATGCGCACTAGAAGCCGGGCCGAAAAGCCCTGGATGGGGAGAGAGATTTCGGCAGTAAAGCCGGGGCGAACAGAATCTGGGACCACAGCAGTCTGAGCCGGACAGCGCCGAAAATGGCCGTAGCATGGGCGACCACACCGTGGGAAACAGCCTGGACATCACTGGGGACGGCACTGAGGACGGCGCGGTGGCGCGGAAGCCCACCGCCGACACTGTCCGACAGCTCGATTTTGCCCGCCACCAGGGTCAGGTTGGCCACTGTAGCCGCCAGGTACAGCTGGAATCGCGTCTTGGCGCGTCCGAAGTAGCGGGACTGGCGAATGCCCAACTGGACCAGTCGGGCCAATCTGTGCGCGACCACCACGCGTCGCGCTCGATATTCGTCATACCCGGCGCTCTGTTGCAACGCACGGGCCTGTTGCAGGAGAGCCTCCTGGGGATGGATCAGCACCCGCCGTCCCTTCCTGCCCTTGGCCGAGATGCACTGAGACCGCAGGGGACATGTCATACATTCGGACCCGTCGAACTGGAAGGCCTGCAAGTGGTGTATCCGACCCGCGGCATCCGTACGCCGTCCCGCTGGCACTATGGTGTGGGTGACCTGCCCTGCCGGACAGGTGCAACTGCCCGCCACCAGGTCGATGACAAAGTCATTCTTGGGAAAGCGCTGCCGGTCGGGCCGTCCCGGCACCCGGGCAATCAGGGTGCGGCCCGCGTCGGCGAAGGTCTGCCTGGTAGCTCCGTCTCCATAGGCGGCGTCGCCCATGGCCTCCTGCACCGGCACACCGGTGTTGGCCTCGCTCTGTTCTACCAGTTCCAGCGCCCCCAGGTTGTCCGGAGCGTTGCCCGGCAGTACCTCCACGGCGGTGATCAGCTGGGTGTCGGTGTCAACCACAATCGCCGCCTTGTGTCCGTCGAAGCGTCTCCTGCTGCTCTTGTGCCCGTGGCGCATCTCAGGGTCGTGCACCGACATCATCCGGTCCTTGCTCACCCCGTCCTTGAGGCTCACGCCGTCATCGCCGTCGCCGTCGCCACCCTTGCGCTCAATGTCCTGGAGCAGCAACTGCCCCAGCAGTTCCGCCGCCGCCACTATCTGCTGACGCTCAGCACCGTCCTCGGGCAACTCCCCCTGGGCCAGCCGCGATAATTCCAAGAGCCGGTCCGCGTCTCCCACAATCCCCGCCAGCAGTGCCGTCCGCGCCCGCTTGTCCGACCAGTCGATGGTCGCCTCTCCCTTGATGCTGGAGGCGAGGTACCGCCCGTATCCCCGGGCCTTGGCCCATTTCCCGACGCTGATTCCCTCAACCTGCGCCAGCGCCCGCAGCAGCTTGACGATACCGTCGGCCAGCAGATTGAAGGTGTCCCTCACCGCGCCCCGGCCCAGGATGTTGGTCGTGTCCAGAGCCACCTTCATGCTGCGCCTCTTCAGGTAGCCCGACTCCCGGGCGAGGCGCAGGCTGGACTCGAATACCTCCCGCACCCTGTCGTGCAGGATCAGCTGGGCCCGGAACACCTGGAGCGTGCTCTTGGCGAAGGGCCTGTCCTCCACCTCAATCCCCAGAGCCACCTTCCAGCGGATGTCGAAGTCGGCCCGGGCCTTGGCCTCGGCGTCGCTGACCTTGTCGTGGGTCTGCAACAGCAGCGCCGTGGCCAGCAGGCTGGGCGGCACGCTGTCCCGGCCGTTGTCAGCGCAGTAGAACACCGCGAAATCGGAGTCCTGGAACAGCCGGCCCCGCAGGGAAGCCAGCAGACCGTAGAAGGTGTCCTTCCCCACGTGGTCCAGGTACAACCGGTCCGCTTCCCAAAGACCCCTCTGGTCCGAACGCTCTCCCAGCATTCTCAACCCTCGCTACGCTTGTTGACCCCAATTATAAATGCTCGGCGACTCAAACCACTTTCCGGCCAGATTTCTAGGTAGTCTCGTCCGTGGCTCACGATGGCCTGGCACAGGTCCCGCTCCGCATAGAGAGCGTCCATGGTCAGCAGTCTCAGGCCGGGATAGCGCTCGAACAGTTGCCCCAGCTGTTCCCGCAACACCCCGGGTTCGTACCGTTTCTCCGATGCCGGCCACTGGGCCAGGCACAGCTTCAGGTCATGGGCCAGTACGTTCACCATCACCAGAGGATTGCCGCTTACGCCCCCGGACTGCTTGGCCCATTTGCCGTCCACCTAGGCGTGCACCTCCTGGTCCGCCACCACCTGGGCCACCCATCCCGCCAGGGCGCCCTGCAACTGCTCATAAGAGGCCCCGGCCAGGGTTCGGGAGATGGTGGTGGCGTGGGGTGGATGGTCCCGGACAAAGCCCAAAGGCTCCCTCAGCACCGGCCAGTGCATCCGGGCGAAGAGGGCGATGTGGGCCATGGTGGTCTGACCACAAACCAAGCCCAGCAGGGTCAGCCGGAGGATGGCCTGAAAGGGATGTCTGACCCCCCTGGCCCTCCTGGGATCCGGCACCAGTTCCAAACATCCGAACAGAGATTCCGCCGCCTCCATATCCGCACACTCCCATATCTCACTTCCCTGCCTTTATAAACCTCCCTCCGTGACTTTGCAATCGTCCTGGGTCTCGGCCGGATAGGCCTTGACGAAGCAGCCGTCGCTGTGGGGCAGGTCGATGACGAAGCAGTGGGCCTCGCGCTCCACGCCGTCGATGACCACCAGGGCCTCGCCGAGGTCGAACTGCGCGTGTCCCGGCGCATGGGACAACGGGACAAACATCTCCCTGGTCTGACGGCGATTCTCTCTGACGTAGTCCTTGACTGTGGTGTATCCGCCGTCGAACCCGTACTCGTCCCTGAGCCGCTCGAAGATGCGCTTGGCCGTGTGCCGCTGCTTCCTGGGGCGCGCGAGGTCATCCTCCAGGATCCGGTCGATGACGCCGGTGAAAGGCTCCTCCTGAGCATGTCGAAGGGTTGGGCCTTCGAGGAGGAGTCTGTCGCCGGTACCCCGGCGGAACGGAGTGGGTCAGCATCTTGCGCACCGTGTCCCGGTGCAGGCCATACTCTCTGGAGACCTCCCGAATTGTCAAGGGCGCCGAGATAATGGGCCACCGGGGCGGAAGAATCGTGTACCACCGGCGTGATGAGCGAGGGCTGTATGGCACGTGGAGTGGGGATTGTTTGGTAGCGAGGGAGGACAGTGCAGGTGTAAGTTAAGCGTCGTCCGGTTCGGCTGGTGGTGGCGGTGCGGCATTCTCCCGGCTGCGCTTGAGTCGGTAGCTCTCGCCGTTCATCTCCAGGATGTGGACGTGGTGGGTGAGCCGGTTCAGCAGCGCTCCGGTGAGGCGTTCCGAGCCGAAGACCTCGGTCCATTCGTCGAAGGGCAGGTTGGTGGTCACCAGGATGGAGCCCTGCTCGTAGCGTTGGCTGAAGACCTCGAAGAGCAGTTCCGCGCCCGTGCGGGACAAGGGTACGAAGCCGAGTTCGTCGATGATCAGCAGGTTCAGTCGTGACAGTTGCCGCTGCAGATTCAGCAGCCTTCTCTCGTCCCTGGCCTCCATCATTTCGTGGACCAGGGCGGCGGCCGTGGTGAAGCCCACCGACATCCCCTGCTGGCAGGCGGACAGCCCCAGCCCAAGGGCCATGTGGGTCTTGCCGGTGCCGCTGTTGCCGACGGCGATGATATTCTCCCGGCGCTGGATGTATTCACACCGGGCCAGTTCCATCACCAGCGCCTTGTTCAGCGAGGGGATGGCCGGGAAGTCAAAGGTGTCCAGGCTTTTGACGGCAGGGAATCGGGCGGCCCGGATCCGCCGCTCCACCATGCGCTGGTGGCGGTCGATGAGTTCCAGCTCAGAGAGGCGCAGCAGGTACTGGGGGTGATCCACACCCTCGGCGGCGCACTGCGCGGCCAGCTTCCCGTACTCTCTCAGGAAGCTGGGAAGCTTCAGTTCCTTCAGATGATGTTCCAGCAGCAGCGTCGACCGGTCGTTCATGCCGCCCTCCCAGACAGCAGGGTCATGTAGTCTCCGGCGGACGTGGTGCTGACCCGGACCCGGGGCAGGTAGGGGTACAGCTCCAGATCCAGCCTTGGCGGACGTCCCTCCAGCCGGCACAGCACCAGGTGCTTCACCGCGTCGAAGCTCAGCGCCCCCAGCCTGATGGCGTCCCTGACGGCTGCGTGCACTTCCTGCTGGGAGAGGGTCTCCAGCAGCCTGAGCACCTGTACATACTCCCGTTTGCCCCTGCGTCCCATGCGCGCTTCCAGCAGCCGGCGCAGCGCCCCGAACTCCTCGGGGAGGTTCCATGCCTGTAGCGGAGCGGCCTGGTCCAGGGCTCCCGGCTTCCGTTCCAGGAGAGGCAGGTAGTGGATGGGGTCGTAGACGAAATCGTCCCGCTCATAGAAGCGGATGTGCCGGGCTATGACCTCGGTTCCGCAGCTGATCACCACCTGGCCCACGTAGCCCCGTACCAGGACGTCCCGGTATCCGTAGGCCACCGGCACCGAGTAGTCGGTGGTCCTGTACCGGACCAAGGGCAGGGAACTCACCCGGCCCGCCTGCTTCTCGCAGGCATGATAGGCCACCGGAGACAGGGGCAGCAGGGCGTCCAGGTCCCGCTCCATACGCTGACCGATAGTTTCCGTGTGGCCTCTGAGCTTGCGGTCCATTCGTTCCAGGCATCGTTGTTCCAGGTGGGCATTGAGTGCATCGAAGCTTTCGAAGGACGGCACCGGCACCAGGAAGTTGCGGCGCACGTACCCCACCAGCTCCTCCACCTTGCCTTTGTCGTTGCCCTTCCCGGGGCGGCCGAACCGGTCCTCGAACAGGTAGTGGGACTGCAGCTCGGTGAATGCTCTCGCGCGCTGGCGGCGGCCGTCGCCCAGGATCCGGGCAACAGCCAGCCTGGTATTGTCGTAGAGGATGCTCTGAGGCACTCCGCCCAGGTAGGCGAAGGCGGAAACGTGCCCGTCAAGGAAGGCCTCGGTGGTCTCCGCCGGGTAGGCCTTCACGAAGCAGCCGTCGCTGTGGGGCAGGTCGATGACGAAGCAGTGGGCCTTCTGCTCCACGCCGCCGATGACCACCAGGGCCTCGCCAAAGTCGCACTGGGCGTGTCCCGGCGCATGGGACAGGGGCACGAACATCTCCCTGGTCTGACGGCGATTCTCTCTGACGTAGTCCTTGACCGTGGTGTATCCGCCGCCCTTGCCGTACTCGTCCCTGAGCCGCTCGAAGATGCGCTTGGCCGTGTGGCGCTGCTTCCTGGGACGCCCGTGATCGTCCTCCAGGATCCGGCCTATGACGCCTGTGAAGGGCTCCAGCTTGGGCTTCCTGGGCGGGGTCTGTCGCTGGTAGCCCGGCGGCACGGAGTAGGCCAGCATTTTGCGCACCGTGTCCCGGTGCAGGCCGAACACCCGGGCAGCTTCCCGTATGCTCATCCCCTCCACCATCACCGCCCGGCGAACCCGCAGATATACGTCCACCTCGTACATCCATCACACCATCCATGGGTCGGCTACAACCCTATGAATGGCGGCGGGCGGTACAGTATTCAGTCGCCGATACTCAGCAATCTTCCGCCCACCGGCCCACTTTAGCTCCGCCGTTTACACGTTGGTGTGCCGGGAAGAACCTGCGGCGCTTATAAATGGTAAATTGCGGGTTGATAAGCTCTGAAAGGAGGCCGGCCCCCATGAGATTCTGGCCGTTTGGTTCCAAGAGAAACCCGCCACGACGAGAACATCAGCGGCCAGAACCAGACGACGTACTGGTCCCTACAGGGCCACAGGTCGTTCCCTTCTCCGCCGACACATTCGAGCTCCCGAACGCCAAACTCCACGGTCTCCGCTCCTTGCTTGCGCTTCACGCAGACAGGCACTCAGCCTGCCATCTTCAACACCCCTTCTGCGGGACTCCGCCTGGGCCAGGCGAAGGGGCTCTTACGCTGGTTGCCTTTGCGACGTCACAACAGGACGAAACCAGCGGAGACCCTGTCGTGGCGCTATACCTCTGCCGGGCTGAGCCCGCACCTAGCAGCCTGTCTGAGAAACAATGTTCTAAACTAATCTCGTCATCAACACAGTTAATTATTCCGATAACTGTTTTACTAGAGCCTATTAGTCACCGATGAGATTGGGCAGTGGCGCTTTTCGTCTCCAAAATCTAATCCTCGGACACGCTGCTAGATACGCGCACGCAGACAGCGACGTCGACCCGCTGGAATACACGGCATTCCTTACTCCCCGGGACAACGTTCCGAATAGCAAGATCCTAATCAACATGCTGAGCGATGGCACCTATAGGGGCGAACTCGGCTCAATTGCCAATCCTGTCGAGGGTGACCTTTCGACTGGCCGTCTGGACCGCACCGTCCACACTGAATTGCTGCGTCTAGATCCAGGGATATTCTGAACAAGCCTTTTTTACTCGAGACATGTCGGACGTGGCAGCGGAGGGGGCGGCGGCCGCGGTCTGGGCGCTCTTTACCGCCGCTCAGCCCCTTGCGTTTAGTCCCTGATAGGGCGTCAGGGAGCTTGGTACAGGCCGGAAGACTGGCCGGGAAGGCCGCTGGGCGCACTACCCCCTCAGTCGTCCCTCCGCCGCCAGCAGGTTGCCCAGGCCGAACAGCAACGCCAGGCGCTCCGTGTTCTTGGCCAGCCCCCGGTAGCGCACCTTGCCGTATTCGAACAGCCGCTTCAACCGCAGGAACGGATGCTCCACTTTAGCCCTCACCGATGCCTTCGCTTTCTCCAGCAGCGCCTCATCACTCCCAGGATCGAGTCCCCGGCGTTTCCCCGGACGCATCGCCACCCGCCAGTCCACATCCAGTCCCAGGTTCTCCTTCCGCTTGTGTACTCCCTGATAACCTGCGTCTCCCCAGACCACTGTCTCGCCACCGTGCAGCAGGTTGTGGGCCTCCATAATGTCATGCACGTTGGCCGCAGTCGCCGTCATGCTGTGCACTATCCCCGTCTCACAGTCCACCCCGATATGCGCCTTCATCCCGAAATGCCACTGGTTCCCCTTCTTGGTCTGGTGCATCTCAGGGTCCCTCTCCCTGGCCTGGTTCTTGGTCGATGACGGAGCTTCGATGATGGTGGCGTCCACGATGGTTCCCTCTCGCAACCTCAGCCCTTGGGAGTCCAGGTGGGCGTTGATTTCCTCCAAGAGGCCCTGCCCCAGGCTGTGGTTTTCCAACAGATGACGGAAGTGCAAAATCGTGGACTCGTCGGGCAGGGGACCGGAGAGCTTCAGTCCTGCGAACCGCCGCACCGGCTCGGACTCGTAGAGCAGGTCCTCCATTCCGGGGTCGCTGAGGTTGTAGAAGAGCTGGACGCAGTGGACCCTGAGCATGACCGGTAGCGGGTAAGGGTGGCGGCCCTTGCCAGCCTTGGGATACACGGGGCGGATGCGGCCCTCCAAGCTCTGCCAGGGAATCAGACCGTCCATGCGCTCCAGGAAGAGTTCACGGCGGGTCTTGCGCTTCTTGCCCTGATATTCCAGGTCGGCAAAGGTGGGCTGGTCCATACAACCTCGTAACCGATCAGCATCGGGCTATTCAGCCTAACTATGCCACATGGCCGCCCACTTGTTCAGAGTATCCCCAGAACCCTTGCATACGAAATGGGAGTATTACGAGAGCCGGGTTACCGAGGGTCAGGCGGTAGTACCGGAGTTTCACTGCTTCATGCTGCGCGGGGAATGGTGGGTCGTGGACATTGACAGGGAGAGAATGATGTACCAGCAGGTGGCGGCCTTGGAGTTTGCGGACAGCCCCAATCACCGCTTTTAGGCGCCACTGATGCGCTCAGCGTCAAAGCCGGGGGATTGCATGGGTCTTCGGACTCAGAATTCCAGCCATTTGAATTCCCGGACCCCATTGAAAAAAACGTCATACTGGAACTGATTCAAGACTCTGCCTGGAGGAAGTATGCCAATGTGGGCTCCCTGATGGTTTTCCAGGTGGTTGCTCAATTCTTCCACTAGTTCGGCGGTGAGGTACCTAGACCACCTGGCGATGAGGTTCGGCCCCCTTCGTAGAAAATCGCCATGGTAGGCGAACTGCACGGAAGCCCTCCCGATAGGTCCAAGGTTAGGATTGTCGGGGTGGGCGGGAATATCCATAGCATCATTGATCATTGATCATTGACTCCCAGTTCCCGAAGAACTGCCCGATAGCTCTGATGGCCTTCCTCCTCTGCATGCGCTCATATCCCCTCCTCAGTGCGATTTCTCCCGCAAGAACAAGGATGCCAGCTACAAACCCGCCGGGTATGGAAAGTATGATTGTTGCCCAAAGGCCGGGTGGGTTCCAAGTCATAGTTCCCCCACCATTTGAAATCCCCTCCTTGTCAAAAACAGGCTCATCAGGAGTATGTAAAACCCGTGATAAGATGAGCTTATCGCGACCTTAATGAATTGTCTGGAACCAGCACCTCGCCGGTCTCAGGCATCGGCGACGCCCTAAAGACCGCAGAGGAATCATTGCTAGGTAGAGCACCCGGGTCCCGGCAGGGCTCCAAGCGGGCGTGATCGTGGCCAGCCAGCGAAACCCGGTCTGATTTGGTTTAATTCTCCGCGTCAGCCAACGCTTTGGCAAGGTCGCGACTCTCCATCAGTGCCTCGATGTCACCGACCGGGTAGCCATTTGCTATGGCGCCGGTTAGAGCAGCCTCTGCGAACACAGAGGCCAGTTTGAATTGCCCTTCATCCATATAACATCTCGCGAGAAGCGAGTTTGCTTCAGCGTGGGAGTGATATCCAGCCTCCTCATAGGCTGGCATGGAAAGGGCGATTTCAGCGTCCCCGATTGCGTCCGAACACTGGGTGACCAATAGGAACTACAGACCGCGATTCAGTCGGTCGATAGCACTGTCTCTGATTTGGATGGCCTTGGTGAAGTGGGCTATTGCCCGGTTGTGCTGTTCCAAGGACTGGTACGACAAGCCTATCCAACTCTCTATGACCGTAGAGGGTTTGCCGTGATGGTTTCTTGCCGTCTCGAAACTCCGAATTGCCGCCCGGTAATTTCCCTCATCGAACAGCTCCACACCCTGTACCCAGGCTTCCAAGGCAGCTGGTATGAAGAAGTCGATTTCACCCTGATTCGGATGCAATGCTTGGCGTATTTGTTCCACCAAAGCTTCCCTCTCCGATATCATCTCCCACTTGTAGCCCTGCTTAATGGAAATGCTCAATCCGGCCTCTGCGTGTTGCAGGGCCAGTAGGTATTGCCCGTCGTAGGCATAACAACTCGCCAGGATGTAATTCGCCTCGGCGTCAGTGTGAATCCCGGTTCCGCCTTGAGGTTCCATCCCGAGTGCGGCTTTTGCATCTGTTAGGGCCGGCCCGCACTGTCCGTCAAAGAGGTAGGCAATCCCTCGGTTGACACGCCCAGTAGGATCATCCTCGATCCCGATGGTTGCCGAGAAATGCTGGATTGCTTCCCCATATCGTCCCAGCGCACGGTATGCGAGCCCGGTCCAATTCTCCAGGACATATGACGGTTCATCCCTGTGTCGTTGAGATTTTTCGAAGCTCGCGATCGCGAGCAGGTAGCGCCCCCTCTTGAATTCCTTGATCCCCTCCTCCACATGGGAAAGGGCCGTACCTGAGAATCGCTCTCTCCTTCCTTCCAGTTCTACGAATTGGCCCGGGTCGGCCAGTCGCGTGGAAATTTCTGCGCTGCTCCTTATTCCTAGGAGTGATTCTGGCGTGAAGGTAGGGTAAGGGGTATAGGTTGGGCGCGGAGTTACGTTGGTTGCATCCATTGAGGTGCACGCCAGTGCGAGAAATACGCTCAAAACCGTGATTTGAGCCAATCTCATGAGTTGTCATCATCTCCGGTTATTGTTGACACATTGTACTAGGCGCTCCCTCAGCCACTTGCGCTTTTCCGCGATTTTGGAAAGCTAGCGCTCATAAGGAGATCTCCTCAGCTTTGGGCAAGCCAGTCCGAAACTGGTAGAGCAGGCTGGCCGGTTTCCAAATCCCTTCGACCAGGTAATAGAAGCGCCAGGTATACCCGGGTAAGGCTCAGGGTGTTGCCTTGCTGCACGACGTTCCTGCCCACTCAAAAAACCATTGACAGCGTTTCTGAGTGTCGATTATTGTTGAGGGGAATTGTTGAGAGGCACGGCAAAGCTGACGGATGCGGTCCTCGGGCCCACTCTCAAAAACGGCCGTTTGTTGAGCGGAGAAGAACGCCATGCACGTCTACCTGGCAGCCGCCTGCCCCCAGTGCCGCAGCACGACGATGGCGGTCACCAACCAGGACGACGTTTGGGGAAAAGACCACGCCATCAACTGCGGTGTCTGCGGCCGCCGGGTGATCGCGGCAGGACTCACCGGGAGGAGACTGCAGTGGCAGGGCTCGATCGACCCGGAGGTGTGGGGCAACAGGCTGTGGGACTTCGCTTCGGAAGGGGTCGATTCCTTCACCATGGCAGAGGGTGACCACAGACGCGAGGAGAGCAGAGTTGCCGCCGCAGCCCCTATGGTCCACTACGCCCGGGAGACTCCCCGCCGTGGGGCATTGAGGAGAGTCCCGAACCGATGACCCCCGACCCGGAGCTGGTGCGGGGGTGCGGAGACTGTCTTGAGCTGGCGGCCGAGGACCTGTCCGACCGGAACACTTACATGGGCCGCTGCCTCCACTGCAATCAGGAAATCCATGCCAAGGGCGGAGTCGCCTGGCGTCGGACGGTCCGGAACCCCTGCCCGCGCTGCGGCGAACCGGGGTGGTGAAGCGATGATGATCCCCGTCACCTATGGTTACGCGCGGGTCAGCAAGAGCGACCGGGACGACCGGAACCTCGAGACCCAGCTCCGCGAGCTGGCCAAACACGGCATCCGAGGGGAGCTCATCTTTTCCGACGTGATGACCGGCCGTTTGATGTCGCGGCCCGGATGGGATGATCTCTTGGCCCGGATCCAGCCGAACGACACCATCGTGGTGGTATGGCTGGACCGCTTCAGCCGCAACTTCGACGAGGGCGTGAGGATCCAGGCGGACCTCACCGGCCGGAACATCGGCATAGTGGCCATCAAGGAAGGGATCGACACCACCGACGACGGCGCCGCGGCCAAGTACTTCCGCCGGATGATGCTGGCCAACGGTGCCTACCAGGCTGATTCCACCAGCGAGCGGATAAAGGTGGGCCAAGAGCGTGCCAAGGCCGAGGGGAGGCCACCTGGCCAGCCGCCTGCGCTTTCACCCGACCAGGTGAACGAGTGCAAGCGGATGTTCGCGGAGAACCCGTCGGTGAGCCGTGTGGCCAGGATCATGAAGATCTCGTGGAGCACGGCCAACAAGGCAATCTTCGATGAAAGTTCAGCGCAAGCAGGAATGCAATGACCGACACCGACCGGTCCCTCTGCGACCGTCCCGAACCCTGTGTCTGCTACGCCGGGGGCAGGGACGAGGCCTTACAAACTGCCGTCGCTCCCAAGGAGATAGACCAAGATGATCAATTTGACTGACGAGATGGTATCGCGGTTGGACAGCGCTTTAACCGACGGATATTCCTGCCTGGTGGGCACGGCCTCCAAGGACGGCGAACCCCAGATAAGCCCCAAGGGAAGCGTGATGGCCTTCGACAGAGATACGCTGGCCTATTGGGAGCGGGCCAAGCGGTCGGCCTTGGACAACGTTACCGAGAATCCGCAGGTCGTCGTCTACTACGCCCACGCCGCCGACCGGGTGAGGTGGCGGTTCCACGGCAAGGCAACTGTCCACGAAGACGGTCCCATTCGCCAGGAAGTCATGGACCGCTGCGTCCAAGCCGAACTGGACCGGGATCCTGAACGCCTGGGTGTCGCCGTCCTCATTAAGATAGACAAGATCACGGAATTATCCGGAGAGGTGCTGCAACAAATCGACTAGACCAAAGCCCGGCTGAAACATTCAAGGATTCGCGTCAGGGTGGACGGATGATTTGCCCGCAACCCAGCCTGAACCTGGCACATATGGGGTGCAGTCATGGACGAGTACATGATTACAGCACTCGAGGAAGCCCGCACCGGTGCCTGGGAGGGAGGCGTCCCCATCGGAGCAGTCCTGGTAAACGCCCGGGGGACGGTGGTCGCCACCGGTCGCAACCGCCGGCTGCAGGAAGGGACCTGCGTCATGCACGCGGAGATCAACTGCCCGTTGAACGCCGGCCAGAAGCTGAGCAGCTTCCGGGGAACGACCATGTACTCCACGCTCATCCCCTGCAATATGTGCGCCGGAGCCATCGTGCACTTCGACGTCATCAAGGTGGTGTACGGGGAGTCCAGAAACTTCCCGGAGGACAACGGTCGCGAGCTCCTGGTCAGATCGAGCCCCTGGTCAGATATGGAGTAGAACTGGCCGACCTGGACCTCGGGGAGGCCAGGCGGATGCTCAGGGCCTTCATTGAGACAAAGCCGGAAGAGTGGTCGGCCGACCTAGGCCGCTAGGCGCGGAGAGAAGACCGGACCATTGGCCGCTCGAGCCGGTTGTGGCTGTGGGCTGAATATCAACTGGAAAAGTATCACTGGTACACGTTCGACTGTGCCAGCGGTTGTTTCTGGAACACGTCCTGTCTCGAGTTGGTTGGTTGGACAGGACCAGTCTGCGAATAATGATGGGAGTTAGAGCCGAGTCTCTTCGACATAAGGGGCCTTATACGAAGATGAGCCTCTGATCCTCGTCACCTATGTTCATGCATGGGTCATCGAGGCAGGCCGCAACGACAGGCACTTGGAGACCCAAATCAGCGTCCTGACAGGCTACGGCGTCCGGGATGATCTCATCTATCAGGACGCAGGAGCGGCGGTTCCCTGAAGCTCCCCGGTAGGCAGTAACCGAAGACCAGGCGCCGACTTGGCGACACCATCGTCGTCGCCCTGTAAACCGACGGCAGGGGAAGCAGCGGCAATTCAGGCACGAACGGCTCCCAATGGCCGCGGCGCACTGCAGACCGGCGGGCAAACCGCATGCCCGGAAACTCCCATCCGCCCCGCAACAGAAACCTGTAGAGCCCACCACGTGCTCCGCTGGAAATGCGCCCATTCCAGCCCAGCCGTTTTTGAAATCCACCCGCACCTTGCCAGACCCGCGCCCTATCGTCCAAACTCATCCTCATACGGCATCGGACAACGCCATGCTCATCCTGCACGCCGCCCAAATTGAAGGTAGCCTCGTCCTCTGGGGCGAGGACTCCGAACCACGCCTGACGTCACCCGACCGGCAGCTGGAAGGGAACCACCCATACAGCGCCCAAGCCCAGGTCATAGCCGAAGCCATCGGCCTCGAAATGGGCGATAATTGCTTCGGCAGCGCAATCGCCTGGCTGCCCAGCCGGGGCGACGCCCCCGTGCCTTCCAGCCCCATGGCTGGCCCCGTGCCCAAGTCGCGAGCAAAGCCGCGCATCAGGCCATGGACCGTGGCAACGCTCCGCCTGGCACCGGAGCAAGCCGTGCAGTTGCTGCAGAAGTGGTACGGGCAACAGGTCGTGAAACCCGGCGTCGCCATCGGGCCCGACCTGTCCTACTGGACCCACGCCGTGCAGTTGGCGGTCTCCCTGACGGCCCGTCAACAGTTCCTGCCAAGCCTGTCCGAACGGGGCGGGCAGACCGTGGGGACTTGGATTCCGGTGTTCATCGGCGAGGATGCCCACCGGCTGGCCGAGCTGGCCGGACTGATGCCGGCGTCGGCCAGGGCGCTCACCGGCACAGGGGCCACCGAACCGCCGGCCACCGCGGCCCAAGCGGTCCTCCGGGAGTTCATAGCAGTCCAAGTCGACCTCCTGGCACGCGCCGGAACGGATACCGTACACGGGACGCAACCGCAGTTCGACTCCGCCCATGACGCTTGGCTGTCCGCCCTGTCCCTGCTCAATCCGGAGGTCCGGAGCAACCCGGCACAGCTCCAGCAGCTCCGCCGCCAGGTCGCCGAATGGCAGAGGCCCCTGGCCATCGCGGCCAACTCTCCATACCGGCTCTGCCTCAGGTTGGAGGAGCCGCCCGAACCCGGCCCAGACGACGAGGCGTCGGCCATCCTGCAGGATGATTGGTACCTGCGCTACCTGCTCCAGCCCCACGACGACCAGAGCCTCCTGCTCCCCGCCGAGGCCGTGTGGAAGAATCAGGTCAATGGACCGCACCCGGACTTCAACCCCGCCGAGTTCCTGTTGAGTTCCCTGGCCTAGGCCGGCTCGGTATGCCCACCCATCACCGACAGCCTGAAGCGCAAGCAACCCGCCGGATACCGGCTGAACACCGAGGAAGCCTACGGGTTCCTGGAGAGCCAGGCCGCCGCGCTGCAACAGGCCGGGTTCGGCGTGCTGCTGCCCGCTTGGTGGACCCGGCAGGGCACCAGGACCAGGCCGGGCATCCGGGCCAGGGCCAAGGCCCCGGCCATGCGGGGCGGCTCCGGCATGACCATGACCTCACTGATCGATCTCGATATCGAGATGGCCTTGGGCGACGAGCCCATATCGGTGGAGGAACTTGAGGAACTGGCCGAGCTGAAGGTGCCGCTGGTGCGGTTCCGGGGCCAGTGGGTGGAAATCAACGCCGATGACATCCGGGCGGCAGCCGATTTCTGGCGCAACCGGGAGCAGGTCAGCCTGCGGGAAGTCGTGCAGATCGGGCTGGGCGCCGACCAGCGCGCCCAGGACGACAACGTCTCCCTGGCGGCCGGCGACTGGCTCCGTGAGCTCCTGGAGCGCCTGCAGCAGAAGGGCCGGATTGAGCAGATGGACACCCCCGAGGACTTCTTCGGGCAGCTGCGGCCCTACCAGCAGATGGGCTACTCGTGGCTGGCCTTTCTTAGGGACTGGGGGTTGGGAGCCTGCCTGGCCGACGACATGGGCCTGGGCAAGACCGTCCAGACCCTGGCCGCCCTGCAGCAGGACCGCCAGCAGGGCAACGACCGGCCCAACCTACTCGTCTGCCCGACATCCGTGATCAACAACTGGCAGCGGGAAGCCGCCAGGTTTACGCCGGACCTGGCCGTGCTGCTGCACCACGGCTCGAACCGCCATCGTGGAGCTGCCTTCCGCAGCCAGGCGGGCGGCCACCATCTGGTCGTCACCAGCTACGGTACCATGCACCGCGACCGGGACCTGCTCGGCTCCGTACCCTGGCGGGCGGTGATCCTGGATGAGGCGCAGAACATCAAGAACCCGGCGTCCCAGCAGGCCCGGACCGCCCAGGGGCTCCAGGCCGACTACCGGATCGCCCTCACCGGCACGCCGGTGGAGAACCACGTCGGCGACCTCTGGTCAATCATGCAGTTCCTGAACCCAGGCCTCCTGGGTTCCCAGGCCGAGTTCAAGCGCAACTACTTCCAGCCCATCCAGACCGACCGGGACGGAGCGGCGGCGGCCCGCCTGCAGAAGGCCACCGGACCCTTCATCCTGCGCCGCCTCAAGACCGACCGGTCCATCATCGACGACCTGCCCGACAAGAACGAGACCAAGCAGTACTGCAGCCTCACCAGGGAGCAGGCAACGCTCTACCAAGCCGTGCTGCGCGAGGCGGAGACCCGGCTGGAGTCCGCCGAGGGCATGAAACGCCGGGGGTCGATCCTGGACACCTTGACCAAGCTCAAGCAGGCCTGCAACCATCCCCGCCAGCTGCTGGGCGACAACTCCGCCATCACCGGCCGCTCCGGGAAGCTGGTCCGCCTGCAGGAAATCCTCGATGAGGTACTTCCCGGAGGCGACCGGGTGCTGGTCTTCACCCAGTTCGCCGAGATGGGAACCATCCTGCAACAGCACGTACAGGAGACCTACGGCCTTGAAACCCCATTCCTCCACGGCGGCGTCACCCGGAAACAACGGGACCTGATGGTGCAACGCTTCCAGGACGACCCCGACGGCCCGCAGGTGTTCGTCCTGTCACTCAAGGCCGGAGGCTCCGGCCTCAACCTGCCACGGGCCAGCCACGTGATCCACTACGACCGTTGGTGGAACCCGGCCGTGGAGAACCAGGCCACCGACCGGGCCTTCCGCATCGGCCAGACCAGGGACGTCCACGTCCACAAGCTGATCTGCGCCGGCACGCTGGAGGACCGCATAGACCTGATGATCGAAATCAAGCAGGAGACCGCCGACCAAGTGGTGGGAACCACCTCGGAACGGTGGCTCACCGAGCTCTCCAACGCCGAGCTCCGGGACGTGCTGGCCCTCAGCGCGAGCCCGGCGGATTGATCGATGGGACACAACCCAGGCTCCTTCCCAGAGCAGGAACGATGATGAGTTACAACGACTACCTGTACACCAAGCCAATTGAAGTCAGAGGCGGCATCCGGGCCGGGTCCAAACGAGGTGCCTTCGGCTCCAGCTGGTGGGCCAAGCGGTGGCTCCAGACCCTTGAGGAGTTCCAAATCGGGAGCCGCCTCGACCGGGGCCGATCCTACGCCCGCCGGGGACAGGTCATGTCCATCGACATTCAGCCCGGCGGCGTCACGGCCAAGGTGCAGGGCTCCCGCAAGCGACCCTACAACGTGAGCATCGAGGTCCGGACCATCAGCCCACCGGACTGGGAACGCCTCCAGGAGGCCATGGCGGAACAGCCCATAATCGCCGCCAGCCTGCTGTCGGGGCGCATGCCGGACAACATCGAGGACACCTTCCGGGTCGCCGGCCTGTCCATGTTCCCCGACCGGCAGGGCGACCTGGAGACGGACTGCTCGTGTCCCGACTGGTCCAATCCATGCAAGCACGTTGCCGCCGTCTATCTGCTTCTGGGCGAGGAGTTCGACCGGGACCCCTTCCTGATATTCCGGATGCGGGGCATGGACCGGGAGGACCTGCTGGGCCCGGAGTTCCGCCGCTCGGCCCAGACCCTGGAGGGACCCACACTGCCCGCCGAGCCCCTGCCACCGGAACCCGGCGAGTTCTGGGCCAACCCGCTGACGGCGCTGCGGGAAAAGGACCATGCGGGCCCGGCCGTCATACCCGACCTGGCTGCCGCCCTGCCCCAACAGCTGGGCCGGTTCCCGCTCTGGCAGGGCAACCTGGAATTCGTCCCGGCGATGCAGGACATCTACCGCGCCGCCTCCAATCGGGCCGTCCATCTCCACATGGGGCCGTCGGAACCGCCCGACATCCCAGCACCGGAGATCTAGACGGAGCAGGCACGGGACACAACCACGGCTCCCTTCCGCCAGCACTTCAACGACGGGATTGAGGTGGCGGCTCCGGCCTGACGATACGGCACCAGGTGCGACGCCTCTAGAGGGAACGGGCGCGCCCGTTCGTCGAGTAGCTGGGGCTGAAGGACGCCCGAGGGGGCAATGATCGGACCATACGATCCAATGCCAAGCGTCGAACCGCCCTTCGTACGTCCAGAACGTCCCTTCTTGAATCGTCGTTTGAATTCCACTAATGCGGCGGCTCCGGGGCAACAGGCCACCAGATCCAATGGTCGTTGATCAGTGGGCGCACCCTTTTGCTCTCCTTCCAGCTCTTTGGCATGGCGCAGCATCTCGGCGCCATTGACACAGGAGCCGGTGGCAGTCCTTCACCGAATGGCGATAGAATCAGGACAAGGAATGCGAGATGACCACGCCGATCACGACCTTTGAAGACATCCTCCAAGCCCTGGAGCGCGACCCGGGGCTCAAAGACGCCCTGCGCCGCCACATCCTTACCGAGGAGCTCCTGCAATTACCGGCAGCATTTTCAGCCTTCGTGGAAGAGCAGCGATCCTTCAACAGCTGGACAGAATCGCGGTTAACAAACGCCGATGCCCGGATGGGCAGGATGGAACAGGACATGGGGACGATAAAGGGATATTACGCCCAGAGCAGAATGACAGCGGACGCCCCGGGTATCGCTGACGACATGGGGCTCACGTACACCAGAACACTCACCGTGGAGGACCTGAGGCAGCTGGCCAACAGCCAACCCATGGAATCCACCACCAGGAGGAGTTTCAGGCAGGCCGATCTCATCATCGAGGCCACCGACGGATACGGCGAGAGACATTTCATCGCCATGGAAATTTCCTACACCGCAGACACCCGGGACTCGGACAGAGCGGTCAGGAACGCTGGGATACTCACAGACCTTACCGGCGCCAAGGCAACGGCCGCGATCGCAAGCGTGAGAAACAGTAACGAGGTCCAAGAATTGGTGCAGGAAGGAAGCCTGTACTGGTACGAGATTGAGGACCGAGGGCCCGAACAGGACTGACTCGCCAGCAGGAGAGCTACAAAAGCAAAGGGACCCAATCCACCAGTCGCCAGCCAGCAGACCGCAAATAATACCGAGCCGGTTGAGCGGTGGCACTCCTTCACGGAACAGGCGCAGATGCGGCGGTGGCAGGTCCACCGCCGCGTTGATCTTAGTCCTCTCAACTCCCATCCAGGCAAAACTCCCCAGACGGTTGAAGTTGCGGTTCGCACAACCGGTCTTCTGACCGCCGAACGTAACCCGGGGGACAAAACGGGCCCCGTCTGCCAGCCGTTGACGAACGAAAGGTCGGATACCGCAGGTACCATGAACTAGGCCTTCAACACCATCCTCCGCGGCCGAGCTCGTGGAACTGCAGGCCCTGGTTGATGCTGAGATGGCCCGACTCCTGCAGCTGATCCGCCCTGGAGTAGCAGAAACTCAGGGGTGAAGGCAAGGCCCCGGGGCAGGCAGTAGCTCCGTCCCCTCCAACATCCCATCGCCCTTGACACGGCGCGGCTCTTCAAACGGCCTGAGCTTGAGGGTCGCAAGGGGCCTCCACTACCGTCCCAGCACCTTCAGGGCAGGGTCGTAGAGAAGGAAGAAACAGTCCACCAAGACACAGGGCTGTTCGGATTCACCACCAAGCCGCAGACGTTCAGGACCGGCGGCGGTTGGTTTGCTTACAACCTGGCCGCGAATCTGGCCCAGATGGAATAGCCTGCACGCGACGCAATCCGTCGCACCCCGGGAAGCGTATTAATAACAGGAACACCAGCCCGATGTATATCGTCTCTCAGAACTCATCCTCGGACAGGCTGCTAGAAATGAACGCATCAGCAACCGAAACGGTGAGCCAGTCCCAGGCCTGGTCAGGCGACCCCCGGCCGGAGGACATCATCATCTGCCGGGACGTCCACAAGTGGTACGGCGGCTACCACGCCGTACGGGGCGTCACAACGACTATCAGCCAGGGCGAGACCGTGGTGATCATCGGCCCCTCCGGGTCCGGCAAGTCCACCTTCCTCCGTATCCTCAACCAGCTGGAGGAACACCAGCGGGGCGATGTCATCGTGGACGGCGTGCTCCTCAACCGCGATACCTGCAACATGGACGCCGTGCGCCGGAACATCGGGATGGTCTCCCAGGACTTCAGCCTCTTCCCCCATCTGTCCGTAATGGACAACATCACCCTTGCCCCCAGAGGGTCCTGAAGGAAGACCCCCGGGAGGCACGGGAGCGGGCCATGGAAATCCTCAACAAGGTCGGGATCCCCGAGATGGCCGGGAAACATCCCCACCAGCTGTCCTCCGGTCAGCAGCAGCGGGCCGCCATCGCCCGGGCTCTCGCCATGAAGCCCAGGATCATGCTCCTGGACGAGCCGACCTCGGCGATGGACGTCGAGATGGGGGAGGTCCTGGAAGTCGTGCGGGAACTCGCCCAGTCCCGGATGACCGTGGTGGCCGTCATCCATGAGATAGACTTCGCCCGGGAGGCCGCCGACCGCATCGTCTTCTTGGACAAGGGCCAGATCGTCGAGGACCGCGCACCGGAGGAATTCTTCCAGAACCCAAGGCACAGCCGGGCCAAGAGGTTCCTGGAAACGATACTCTAGTATTACAGCGACGGTTTATCTGTCAGGGTGAATTTCGCGGCCGATCTGGACTTGAACCGTGCTGACTTGAGCGTACCGCGATTTCTCGCTTCTGGCCGAACACGAAGGATCAGACACCATATGTGGCAATCCCTCGTTGTAATACCAGTCGTCTGCGACGCCATCTATCCGGACCTCAAGCGCAGGAGATAGAACGGAGGCTTTCAGCAATCAGGCGAACCGGAAGACGTTTAGCCCACTGTCGGACCGCTACAGATTTTCCCCGACATTCCCTCTCTGTGGTCCGACCCAGCCCCTCTTCACCTTGAATGAGGTCCACCATACCGCCGCCCCAGTGGTACGTTTTGTCGCCGCCATTGACAAATACTGCACCCACCCCAATCTCGGACGCCCATGAATGGGCAAGGATTCGCTAGGGTCTATCGAGAGTCGGCCTCGGAATTGAACCAGGTTACGGCCTTGGAGGCCGGGGACCGGCGGGAGACCGGGTGCTCGCCGGGGTGACCAATGAGCAGCATGGTCGCTATATCCCAGGATTCGTCAGCTCCCAGCAATTCCTTCAGGCCTGGGTGGCGGGTCGCACCGCCGGTTTCCCAGGTGGCCGCCAGTTCCTCGGCAGCTCCAGCCAGAGAGATGTTGTATGCGGCGATGCAGACCGATGCGTAATTCTCCTTGGTCGTCTCATCGTCAGGGCCCGGCACGGAATAGACGTAGATGACCACCGGGGGCTCCAGCACCTTCTGCCGGGCGGCATCGGCTCGCCGCTGGTCGCCGGTGCGCTGCATCTGATACTCGGCGGCGAGTTCCGCCGCCCTCGCTCGCACCGGACTGCCCTGTTCCAGGACGAAGAAACGCCAGGGCTCGGTCAGGCGGTGGTTCGGCGCCCAGATGGTGGCGTCCAGCATCCGTTCGATGGCCATCAGGTCCACCGGCCGGTCCGCGAATTTCCAGGCACTCCGCCTCGCATAAATGGCGTGATACACGCTCAATGGCTTGATTGGGTTGTCGGTCATTATTTTCGTCTCCTTTACGCAGGCAATTACGGCTCTTCACCCGGTGCGGGCAACCCGTACGATGTATCGCCGCCGTCAGGCATTCTCAGGCCATCGATAAACTCTTGAAATGCTTGGGGTATGGGTGTGGCGTCGCCGGGTTCATTTTCGGGCTCTCGTTCGTTCGGCATATCCACGTCCAGTTCAGGGTCGGGTCCCACGCCATGGGCATTGTGAGTATGGCCATCCCGCTCCGGCTCCGCAGGAGAGAACTCCCCGTCCATGAAGATCGGTATGCCCATGTGGATTGCCGTGGCCAGTCCGGCCGCCGCATCCACCTGAATGCTGTTGAGGCCGGCTGTCGTAACCAGCCGCAGAATTCCGACAACGTCGTCGCCTTCCCCAAACCGCTTGATCACTACGTGGCTGATCTTGGCATGCAGACCCTCGGCCACGCGTACAGCCAAGTGGTGCAGCGGGCAATGGTCCGAGGCCAGGCCCCTCATTTCCACCGCCAGAATTCTGGCCTGCTCCAGAGACAAATGGACCACGTAGGCCGATTTTCCGTTGCGCAGCCGCAGCAGCAATTCACCTCGCCACCCGTCTTCACTCCGTATGATCAGGTATGGAAATACTGGCGTCATTGTCAATTCCCTTTAATTGAAATCTCGATTCCCAGTCGCCCAAGCTGCTTCAATTGGACTTTCGTAATGCCCAATGCGGCCTCTTGTCCGCTTGGGAATTCTCTCCGGAGGCTACAAGGGGTCAAATCAGTGAGGGAAGCACCTCCTGTGTAGAATCGCCCATGGAGTCCCGACCCCTGCTGACTGGCGCCTATTTCTGTACAATTTCGTGCCCTGACAAAGTCCTGAGCAGGATGGCCACCTGCTCCCTCGTCACCCGAGTCTTGGATTCCTCTCTTTTTCTTCTCCTGACCTCTCTGAGTCGGCGCATCCGCGCGGAGGTTTTTCTGTGGGCGCCTTTCTTCAGAGTAGCCACGGATACACCCCTTGTCTTCCGTTTTCTGCCTCATGGGCGCAGTGCCCAGGTTCAAGAGTCCCCTTGGCCGAATCGGGCGACGAAGTGCCGCTCGACTCTGCCGGTGGCCAGCATAGTTCCAACCGCCAGCAACCATAGGAAGAATGCCGTGCCGATGATGGGGTGCAGGATTGTGGCGGAATCCACCCAGATGAACTGCATGGCCACTCCGATGACCAGAGAGCCGGGAGCGATCCACCTGAGGGTGCCGCCCACCTGCCACTGGTAGCGGGCAGCGACCATTACTGCCAGTCCGGCGGCGGCGAACGCGATCTTGCCTGTGATCCAGCGCAGTCCCTCCAGAACCTCAACTGGTTCCGCAACTTCGCCACTCGCCACTCCGTTGACAACACTGATCTCCGGGGCGGGATAAACCGCAATGACAATGGCGCTCGCTCCAGATAGAACAGTGCAAACACCGGACAGGGAAAACAGGTACGGCACGACCGGGGAAGCCCAACGGTCCCGGATGATCCAAGTCCGCAGCAACAGCCATGCGGCAGCGAACAACGCCATGCCCGATAGAAGCCGCGCCACTCCGGAGATGCCGAAGATGGCGCGGTTTTCTTCCACTGCGCGCAGGGATTCCAGCAGGGTGTCCTGGTCTGCGTCGGCCGTTACACGGGTGAAAACCATCACAGCCGTAGCCGCGGCGGTGAGGAGCAGAAGGCCCCCGCCCATGCGCGCGGAGCGGTCAGGACCATGGTCGGCTATTCCTGACGACGGATGTAAGGCGCTATGCATAGCTCCGCTCGCTCTGAAGTGTTTTCAGGCGGCGATTTGACCGCTTGGTTCCTATCCGATTCGCTGTGAGGAGCGGCCCATCAGGCTGGTCAGGTTCGGATATGGCCGAGCTGGGAACATTGCCTCGACCAACTCCCGAATAGTCATAGCCGAGTTGGGTCATGAGGGACGGGTCTAGAGCGTTCCTGCCATCGAAAAGGAACATCGGTGGAATCATCTTCCCCGCCATCGCAGCCCAGTCTGCTTGCACAATCTCCTCCCATTCGGTGAGAAGCATCAGGGCCTGAGCGCACGCCGCCGTCTCTTCCGCCTCATCCACAAATTCGACGCCCGGCGGCAGTAACTCGCGGGCAGGAGGGCTTGCCTGCGGGTCGAACGCCCTGACCTTCGCTCCCCTTTCTACGAGGTTGCGGATCAATTCCAAGGAAGCTGCTTCCCTGACGTCGTCGGTTCCGGGCTTGAATGCGAGCCCCAATACCCCGACTTGCAGCCCTTCCAAACGTCCGCCGAACCTGGCGTCAAGCTTCTTCAGTGGGAGCTGGCGTTGGCGGTTGTTGACCGTCGCAACTGCCCGCAGCAGGCCCGCTTCGCTCCCAGCGGAATGTGCCATGTGCTTGAGCGCGCGTATGTCCTTTGGAAGGCATGACCCTCCATAGCCGACCCCGGCATGGATCCGGTCGCCCGTTCTTCCGTCAAGGGCCAGCCCTTCGCTGACGGCGTCAACGGAGGCTCCAACGGCGTCGCAGATGGCGGCCATTTCGTTCATGAAGGAAATCCGGGTGGCCAGGAAGGCGTTGGCGGCGTACTTGATCATCTCCGCGCTGGTGATGTCGGTTACCAGGAACGGAGCTTCGATTCCCGAGTACATCTTCCTGACGGTACTGACTGCCTTTCCCGAGCAGGAACCGGCACCCAGGACGATGCGGTCGGGAAATTTCCAGTCCTGCAGCGCCCGCCCCTCGCGGAGGAACTCGGGATTGGCGATGTAGTCGACGGCAAGCCCCTTCAGGTCGCTTCGGAGAAACTCGAGGCCACTGCCTGGCGGAACCGTGCTCTTCATCAACAGGACCAGATCCCTGGGTTCCTGGTTCCTGACCCACGCAAGGGCGGCACGAACCTGGCTCAAATCCGCTTCGCCGCTGGTGGTTGTGGGCGTGCCTGCGGCTATTAGGGCAATGTCGCCCATGCAGCCGTAAAAGTCTTCGCTTTGAAGGAAACGCAGATTGCCGGTGGCCACGGCTCCGGACAGGCACTTCTGAAGGCCGGGTTCGTAGAAGGGGATCCGGCCTTCCTGTAGTCCCTGAACTCTCCTTTCATCTACATCCAATCCCGTGACGTCATGGCCCTCGGCAGCCAGTTCTCCGGCCGCCACCGTACCCAGGTGCCCGAGCCCGATGACCGTTATCTTCAAAGGATTCTCCTTACCTGGTATAGACCATTCCCGCCTTTTGGTTGGTAGTCAAATCCAGGCAGGCAGTACGCACCACGTCAGAATGTGAAGTCGCTGGAGGTATTCAACAGTGTGTTATGAGTATTCGTTGACAGTCGCTATTTGGCTGTGTTATATGTCTGCACGATGATTTTGGGAGATAGTACACACGTTAAATAGAAAGTGCAAGCACGAGTTCGTAATTGATATGCCAATACAGGAGCACACAGTGTCTCGACAGAGCAGTTGGGATTTTGAGCCTAACGCAGCTCGCTTGAGACCTTCGGTTTCAGCTTTCAGGGTTGTCCTGTCAATGGCGATAGTTGGGCTGACCATGCTGCTGGTCGTCTACCTGGCCGACTGGTCCCAGCTGAAGCTGGCACTGCGACAGCTTGGCAGTCGCCCCTGGCTGGTGGGTATATTCGTCCTCGCCTACACGGGGGCCTTCTTGTTGAGGGCATTTGCATGGAGGGTTTTACTGACTCACCGCATTGGCTTATTCCAGCTTTTCGTGTCTATTCAGGCTGGAATGCTGGCAAACCATCTAGCCCCTGTAAAGCTTGGCGAGTTCGTCCGTCCTCTACTGGCGGCGCGGTTCGGAGTACCGATGGCGCAAGCCGCCGGCACGACCGCTGTGGCGAGATACCTGGACTTCGCCGCTCTCTTGGCAATCGCCGCCGTGGTTGGGACAGCCCTGTCCCTGACATCGGGGGCACAGCTTTGGCTGGAGGGACTGGCGCTACCGGCTGGAGTGATACTGGGATGCGGGGCGGCGCTGATCATCCTCCGCCAGTCGCGGTGGTTCGACCGGCTTCCGGCCCCCCTGCGCACCAGGCTTGACATACTCCGGGACCAGCTCCGGCAGGTGTCTGCCCGCCAGGTTGCCCACGCCGCACTGTGGACGCTGCCTAGCTGGGCCCTGGAGGCCGCCGTGGTCCTGGTTGCAGCGAAGGCCCTTGGGGTTGAGCTCTCAATCGCTGCGGCAGTCGCGGTTACCGCCTTCACCATCCTGTTCCAGGTGTTCCACCTGACTCCCGGAGGCATTGGGGTCTATGAGGCCGTTATGACCGGGGCTCTCTATGCCCACGGTGTGCCGTGGGAGCAGGGACTGGCCTTGGCTGTTGCCACCCACGGCCTGAAATTCGCGTATTCCTATACCGTCTCCTTGGCATTCACCCTGACTGCCTTGAGGAAACTCCCGGAACTCAATCCCCTGGGGAGCATCCGCGGGTGTGCAGACGGCTCCAGGGGTGCCTCTCGATTCGAGGTGGTGGCCGCCCGGCTCTGGAACGTGTTGAACGAGGGCAAGCCATTCACTCCCGTGTTCGTAGTCGGGATCCTGACTTTGTTGAGCATTCCCCACCTGACCGACGCGGGTTATTGGTCCAAGGCTGGAATTGCCATCGCCGCGTTGCTGCCGTTGTTCCTGCTCTTCTACCGTTTCGATTTCCCACTGAGACTGAGGGCCGTATTGTGGTTGGCGTTGGGGGTATTTCTCGGGGCTTTCCGGTTCGTTGACCTGACGGCGCTGGCTCTGGTACTCGGGCTGTACCTGACCTTCACCATCTTCCTGTGGGGAACGGTCTACTACCACCTGCGCATCGGGACGCCGTGGACCAACTTCACCCGGTTCTGGCGGCTGGTGCTGGAGAACCCCGACCCGACCAGCGGCAATTTCCTGGAACAGATACCCAAAACGCTACTGCTGGTCTTGGCTTTTCTGCTGATGGTCGAGCGCCCAAGCCTGGACACGGTTGCAGCGGTGGAGGGGTTTGTGCTGGGCCTGGGCGCAGTTGCTGTGCTGGTCCACCAGTGGTTCTTCACCTGGCCGCCCGCTCCATCACTGACGCCCACCCGCCTGGTGGCGGAGGAGGGTCAGCGCCGTTGCAAGCGTTTCATCGCCATAGTGATCGACGGCTGCCGTGCCGACCGGCTGCTGGAGGCCGACACCCCGTTCATCGACCGGAGGCGTCGCCAGGGCGTGGACTACGTCAACACCTCCACCGTCTATCCGGCGCGCACCGTCACCGGGTTCAGTTCCATGTTCACAGGCGCTCCTCCCAAGGCCCATGGGATGCGCAGCAATTTCGTCCCCAGCCTCGGCGTGAAGTGCGAGTCCATCTTCGACTCACTGCGGGCATCAGGGCTGACCGGAAAGCTGGTGGGCATCGCCCATCTCGTGGACGCCTTCGGCAACGACGTGGAGACGGTTACCGCTGTCACCCACAACGATGAGATAGACGACGCTTTGGTCGCCAGGGCCAAGGCCGTAATGGAACGCGACGAGCCCGATCTGCTGGCGCTGCAACTGCTCAGCGTCGACCAGACCGGCCACGCCCGTGGCAGTTACAACTCCGAATACCTGGCCAAGATCGAGGCCACCGACCGCAAGATCGAGGAGTTCCTCGGCTGGTGCCGGGAGAACGGCTACCTGGACGACGACACCACTGTGCTCATTACCTCCGATCACGGCCAGGGCATCGGCATTGGCGGTCATGGCCACATGAGTCCAGAGGAGACCTACGTCCCCTGCTTCATGTGGGGCTCTGGCGTTGACCTCGCCGGAGAGTTCGATGAACCCAGGTCAGTCATGGATGTGGCCCCCACCATTGCTTACTTTCTCGGTGTCCAACCTCCGGCGCAATCTACGGGCCAGGTCCTGGCTGTCGAGGACAAACCCGAAGAGGACAAGCCGCTGGCCGTCATCATTCCGGCGTACAACGAGTCGGAAAATCTGCCCTCTACGCTTTCGCGAATTCCCAGAGGCCCGATGCCCAACCTGCACGTCATCGTGGTTGACGACGGTTCAACCGACGGTAGCGCCGACATCGCCCGGCAACACGGTGCGGACACAGTCGTCAGCCATCCGCGCAACCGGGGATTGGGCGCTGCCCTACGCACCGGCCTGGCAGCAGCAAGGGACATGGACGCGCGGGCGGCGGTGTACGTAGACGCTGACGGTGAATATCCACCGGAGCAGATTCCGGAGCTGCTCAAGCCCATCGAATCCGGAGAAGCTGACTACGTTCTCGGCTCCCGCTATCTGGGCACCCGAGAACGCCAGCCCTTCATTCGGCTACTCGCCAATGTCGCCTTCACGGGCTTGCTGTGCCTGGCTTCCGGGCGTCGCATCACCGACGGTCAGACCGGCTTTCGGGCGTTCTCTCGCCGCGCCCTGGAGTGCGCCGAGATCATCCACGACTACAACTACGCCCAGGTCTTGACCCTCGACCTTCTGAAAAAGGGAATGCGGTTGAAGGAAGTGCCGATTTCATACCGCTTCCGAACCAGGGGGAAGTCGTTTATTGGCATCAAGTATCTCTGGCGGGTGCCAACGGCAATGCTTCGGGAGATGCTGAGCTAGGAACGAGGCAGCTGAATTAGGAGGACTACGAAGTGCTTAACCCATTCAAACCACCAGTACCATGGCGTCAGATGTTGTCATGGGCGTTGCTGCCCGTGCTCATTCTGTCGCTCGCTTTGGCGGTTGCTTGTGGAGACGATGAACCAACTGCCGCACCTACCGCCGTACCAACCTCCCAACCCGTGGCGAGCGGATCCGATGCCGGATCGGAAGCGGTGGCCGAGGCTGCGCGGGCTGCGAAGGAGGCGGCAGAGCAAGCCCGGGTTGCGGCCGAGGCTGCGCAAGCGGCGGCGGAGGCTGCTCAGGCGGCTGCCGAAGGGGCCCGCCAGGGGGAGGACCGCCCCAGCATCACAGTGATTGGGGCCGATTCCGAAACGGCCTCTGTCTCTGGTACAGGCACCGGTACGGGGTCGGTATCTGGAGTTGGAACTGGAACAGGGTTCGCCTCCGGCACTGGAACGGGCACCGGATCGGCCTCCGGGACCGCAACTGGAATGATGACCCAGACGGACGGCGCCAGGGGCCTGACGATTCCCACCGGTCTAACTGCCGAGACCGAAGGCCCCACAGTCTCCGACGGTTACTACACCGCCACCACCAACCGGGAGATTTACCAGAAAATCTCCACCGACTACCAGGAGATCGTCAAACAGACCAACCTGGTCAACGAAGGCAAGCCGTTGCCCGCAGCGGAGATCTGGCTACTGTACGAGGCTGGTTCGCACACACGCATGGGCAACAGCAGCCGCACGCTTCGGAGCTTTGCCACGGGCACCGCTCCCTCTACCTACTTCCCCGACTCTGCCGAGTTCTATGAGTCTGCGTCCTTCTTGGACTCTCCGATATCAAATGCCATTCGGGGTCGCAGAGAGGCGGAGAATTATTCCGACGCTCAGAAGCGCCAGGCCATTCAGAAGGGTACGCTCAGGGTCCTCTACCACTGGGCCAAGTTCTACATGCTCATCGGCCAGGACCGGTCCAGTTCCCGCCTGATCGACGAGGCCTGGGCCATCTACGTCGGCGAGGAAGTCTACGGCGCCTACCCCAACTCTGTGGCAGCAGTCGCCCAGGCTCGCGAGGGCAACTTCGGACGGGATGGCACCATTGACATACCGCTGCGCCAGGCCATGGACCGGGCGCGGCAGGCCGCTGACGACATGGACGCCGAAGCCCTCGAGACTGCGACCCAGGAAATCTTCTCCCGTTTCAACGCCATCTTCTATCTCAGCGCCGTCAGGTACATCGGTAGGATGTACGATGACGCACAGTCCGGCGACCGCGACGCCCTGGGGATCCACCAGGTCGAAGCCCTCGCGTTCTACCAGTCGATTCAGCCCGACGTCGCCAAGGCCGACGCGTCCGCTGACGAGACCATCGTCGCCTACCTCACGGGCGAACCGAGCGCGATAACCGTTGCCTCGCGCGACGCGGCCTTGGCTGCCCTCAATGGGGTCGCGTCGGACCTCTTGCTGGCCCAGAGTGACCTGGTTACGAGCTACACGGACGATACCGGCGACGGCTCCAGCGGCGTTCCGTCTCCTGACACCGGCGACCTGGATATCTCCTCCAGCTTTTTCATTCCGGTGGGCCAGGAGGCCGAGACGGAGGGGCCGACCGCATCCGATGGCTACTACACGCCCACCACCAACCGGGAGATCTACCAGAAGATTGCCTCGGACTACCAGGAGATAGCCAAGCTCACCAACGTGATCAACGAGGGCAAGGACCTGCCCGCTGCGGACATCCTGCTGCTGTATGAGGCGGGTACGCACACCCGCATCGGCAACCAGAGCCGGACCCTGCGCAGCTTCGCCCGCAGCCCACGCCGGGCCACGGACTTCCCGGTTGCCACGGAATTCTACGGGTCCAGTAACTTCCTGGACAGCCCGGTGAGCGGCGCCATCGGGGGACGCGGCGCGGCGGAGGAATACACCGATGCCCAGCGGCGCCAGGCCATCAACAAGGGCTTGCTCAGAATTCTCTTCCACTGGGTCAAGTTCTACATGATGGTGGGCCAGGAAAACATGAGGTCTGGCCTGATCGATGAGGCCTGGGCCATCTACGTCGGCGTGGAAGTCGACGGGGAATACCCGAATTCGGTGGCAGCGCTGGCCAAGTCTCGCGAGGGCAACTTCGGACGGGAAGGCACCATAGACATCCCGCTGCGCCAAGCCATGGACCGCGCCCGGCAGGCGGCCGACGATATGGATGCGGAGGCCCTTGAGACAGCGACCCAGGAAGTCTACTCCCGCCTCAACGCCATCTTCTACCTTGCAACCGTCAGGTACATCGGCATCACGCAGCAGGACGTGGCGGACGGCAAGGACCACGGGACCCACCAGGTCGAAGCCCTGGCGTTCTACCAGTCCATCCAGCCCGAGGTTGCCCAGGCTGACTCGTCTGCTGACGAGTCAATCATGGCCTTCCTCGAGGCCGATGCGAGCGGGATTACGGCTGCGTCTCGTGATGCGGCCCTTACAGCCCTGAACGGGGTTGCGTCGGCGCTCCTGTTGACACAGGATGACCTCGTCACCGGCTACTAGGGACCGGACAATGCACCTAGCTAGGGGAACAACAATGGCAACCGTCTTTCATCGGAATTTTCTGCGAACCTTGCTGGCACTGGCAGCAATATCCCTGGCACTGCCGTTGGCGCTGGCCGGCTGCGGAGGGGGCGAGCAATCGCCTCCCCTGGCGGCGACTTCGCCTGCCACGCCGACGGCATCAGCCGCCAGCGACTCGCCCACGTCAGCGCCTCCGAACGAGGTACCGTCCCCCACCAAAGCAGCACCGGCTGAGCAAGAGGACCGCTCCCTCACCGTTTACTCAGGCCGCTCGCAATCCCTTGTGCACCCTCTGCTGGAGGCCTTCGGTGAGTCGACCGGAATAGACATCCGCGTCAAGTACGCCGGCAGCGCTTCGACCGCCGCCACGCTCCTGGAGGAAGGGGACAACACCCCGGCCGACGTGGTGTTCCTGCAGGACCCAGGGTCCCTGGGCAGCCTGGCCGCAGAAGGCATGCTCGCCGATCTGCCGCAGGAGACCTTGGAAAAGGTCGACGCCCGGCTAAGGGACCCCAACGGGCAGTGGATCGGGACCTCCGGCAGGGCCAGGACCATCATTTACAACACTGAAACCATTGACCCCGACACGGACCTTCCTCCCTCAATCCTGGATTTCACGAATGACGAGTGGAGGGGCCGCGTCGGGTGGGCTCCCGGGAACGGGTCCTTCCAGTCCTTCGTAACCGCACTTCGGCTGCAACTGGGCGAGGCCGCAGCCAGACAGTGGCTGGAGGGCATGAAGGACAACGACGCGCAGCAGTACCCCAACAACGTTTCCATCGTGCAGGCGGCCGCCAACGGTGAGGTGGACGTCGGTTTTGTCAACCACTACTACCTCGAGCGATTTCTGGAGGAACACGGCCCGGACTTCGAGGCTCGCAACTACTACATCGGCAACGGTGACCCTGGGGCATTGGTGCTGGTGGCAGGCGCCGGGATCCTGGAAGCATCGGACAACAAGGCAACGGCCCTGGAGTTTGTCGATTTCCTGCTGTCTGAACCGGCGCAACAGTACTTCACATCGGACGTCAAAGAATATCCGGTCTCCGCCGGCGTGGAGCCGGAGGGGGACCTGCCGTCCATTGCCTCCCTGGATCCACCCGACGTTGACCTAGGAAGCCTCAGCGACCTGCAGGGAACCATCGATCTTCTCCGCGAGGTGGGCGTTCTGCCGTGACCCGGTCTTCCGTCCATCAAAGTGCACGAAGTTGGGTCAAAGGGAAGGAGCTGCTGCTTTCTGCGGCGGCTCTTTTCCTCTTGCTGTGCGTGGTCTATTCATTCTCCGTCGATATACGTGCCACGCGAGGCGCATCCATCACTGGAGACGAACCCTTCTACTTGCTGACCACCCAGAGCCTGCTGACCGACGGCGATTTTGACCTGACCAACCAGTACGAGGCGAGGTCCTACGAGTCATTTTTCGACCATCCCGACGAGTTGTGGCGTCAATCGGTGCCGCAGCCTGACGGCGACCTGCTCAGCCCGCACAATCCGGGGCTGTCTTTCCTGGTGATTCCGGGTTTCGGTCTGGGAGGTCTGGCGGGCGCACAGGTCCAGCTCATGGTCCTGGGGGCTGCCACCATGGCCCTGGCCTTCGTGCTGGCCGACCGCCTGACCGGCCGCCGCGTACTGAGCTGGGTCGCAACCGTAGGAGTGGGGCTGAGCGCTACCGCGTTCATTTACTCCACCGAGATTTATCCCGAGTTCCCTGGGGCGCTCGCGATGGTTCTCTCGCTACTGGTGGTGACCCGCCAGCGGGCTCCGGGTATGGCGGACGGACTATTGCTGGCAGCCCTCCTGACGGCCATGTGCTGGTTGGGAATCAAGTACACACCGCTGGCGCTGCTGGTAGCCGGATATTTCCTGCTCAAGGCCGGACGGGATGGGCGAATCGCCCTCCTTGCGACAGGAGCGGCCTCGGCGGGATTCTACGCGTGGTTCCACCTGCAATTGTTCGGCAGCCTAACCCCCTACAGCGTCAACGTAGTCTACGCGGGGTGGAACAGCGCCGAAATCCTCGGAGGCCACATCGAGTGGGGAGAGCGGTACTACCGCATCTGGGGGCTGTTCCTGGACCGGCGCTTCGGCATCGGCCACTGGGCTCCGCTACTGCTGGCAGCCGTACCCGGCATGGCGCTGCTGGCCATGGCGAAGCATGCCTGCCGCCTGGTATTGGGTTTGATCGTCACGCAGATCCTTATCGCCACCTTCATCGCTATCACCATGATGGGATGGTGGTTTCCAGGCCGCACACTGTTGACGGTGCTGCCCCTATTCGTAGTGCCGATCGTTCTGGTGTTATCCCGGTCGCCCTTGTGGAGCAGGATATCTGTCGGAGCACTGGGGGCATTGACTCTGGCAACCACTGCGGGCCTGGCCCAGGGAGGGAGGGCACAGGAGATCGCCATCGCCGTTGACCCGTTCGACATGACGTTCCCTGCGTTCCAGGGCCTGAGCGGGCTGTTCCCGCTGTACACCTGGTGGACAACCGAGACCTGGTGGCTGACTCTCTTCTGGCTGGCTGTGGCCGGCCTGGTAACCGGGGCCCTCATCTGGCCGGAGGTTGTCGGCCTCTACGGCAAGTTACGCCGGTCGAACTTTGTTCAGCGATTCCCCGCTTTCGTTCGAAAAGAGGTTACGGCTCCGGCTCTTGGTCTGTTCAAACCGAGAGGCTGAATCTCGGGGTAGGCGCAGAATGCTGGTTCAGGTCAGTAATCTGGCCCATTCACGGTTCTTCATATACCATTCGACCGTGCGGCGAATGCCTTCCTCAATTCCGACCGTTGGCTTCCACCCAAGCAGGTTACCGGCGCGGCTTACGTCCGCCCATGTCATCATGGGGTCGGCGGGATGGCGTTCCTCATGAACGATCCTCGCCTCTTTGCCCACTGCATCCTCTATCAGGCTAATGACGTCGTTCAGCACTACCGGACTGCCATACCCGAGATTAATGGTCTCGTAACCAGTTACCCCTAACGCCGCAACCGTTCCGCCGGCAATGTCGTCCACGTAGGTGAAATCCCGCTGCTGTGTCCCGTCGCCGTACACCGTGATGGGTTCGCCCTCCGCCATCGCCCGTATAAACTTGAAAACGCTCATGTCAGGGCGCCCTGCCGGGCCATAGACGGTGAAGTAGCGTAGCACGACGCCATCGATGCCGTGGAGGCGGTGATACGAGAACAGCAACGCCTCTGCGGCCTTCTTGGATGCGGCGTAGGGCGACAGCGGCCGGCTGGAATCTGCGGATTCGCTGACAGGTCCGTCAATCTCGGCCCCGTAAACGCCGGACGTGGATGCATGTATGAACCTGTCGACACCAAATTCCCGGCAGAGTTCCAGCAGGTTGAGTGTGCCGAGAACGTTAACCTCGTAGTACGGCCTGGGATCCTCAACGCTACCCCGAACTCCCGCCAGAGCAGCGAGGTTCACTACCGAAGAAATCTGTCCTGATTCCCCGTGGCCGGTGAACACACGCCTCAATGCCTTGATGTCGCGGATGTCCACTCGGTAAAAGGTGAACCCGAGCCTGTCGGCGAGGTTCCTCAGCCGCCACTCTTGCAGCCGTGAAGCGGAGGAGCGGGACAGGGCGTCAACACCCGCGACCTCGTGCCCCGCGTCTAGCAACAGGGACGCCACTCGTGCCCCGATGAAACCAGCGCATCCTGTCAGCATTATCGGCATTTCCGTCTATCCCTCTCTTGAACTCCCGATGGCGTAGCCTCCTAAAAGATGATGCGGTATGGCGAAGCATACCGCATCTTGAGTAGACCGGTTCGCCCGCTCCTAGAGTAGCTTCAGCGTAGGACCCCTTGCAGATACCGATAGACTGCCAAGGCGTCCGCGGCTTGGCCTGCCATCGTGTAGTGGCAAGGGCAAAGGACACCATGCACAGCATCGGACCTCGAGCGATGCTCGATAATGCTCAATTAGTTTTACGCCTGATCGCACAACAAACGGGAGGTTGGCGAGCGCCGCTGGAGTCGCTCTGCGCAGGGTGCGTCCGGGCCAGAGTCGGCGTTGCAGACTCGGCGATCATGCGGCAGGGACGGTGGTCCGGGAGCGCTGTCGACATCTGGCCGTAGCGCGGAAGTATCCACCGCTCGCATGATTGAACTGTCGCCGACCAACGGCGACGCCGACCGGCCCGACCAACCGGGCGGTCGTCTTTTTGCCATGAGCCTTTGAGGACTTGCCGTCGACTCTGGAACATGTGGCTGAACCAAGGTGCATCAGCCTAATTGACGGCGAATACCCCAGTCCGGAGAAACGCACTGGGCCACCCCGCTTGGGGGCGGCCCAAAGCGTAAAATTGCCAACATACCCAACGCCGGACCCCAGCCAGGACATTGTTCGCTCGAGCACGCCGAGGACGAAGCAACCATGACTGCCCAGAACGACATCGAAACCCGACTGGCCGAACTCCTCAGGGAAATCAAGGACGGGGACCAATGGCAGGTGGGCTACCCCGGCAACCAGAACTTCGACTACTCCCCTCTCATCCCATTCCTCAGCCACTGCCTCAACAACATCGGAGACCCCTTCCACCAGACCCACTACCGGGGCAACACCCACCAGTTCGAACGGGAGGTCATACTCCACTTCGCCCAACTCACCGGACTGGGTCCCGACGACGCCTGGGGCTACGTCACATCGGGCGGCACCGAGGGCAACATGTACGGCCTCTACCTAGCCCGGGAACTCCATCCCGAGGGCATGCTGTACTTCTCCGAGGAAGCCTACTACTCGATCCTCAAGATCGCCCGCGTCCTCAATATGCCCCACACCACCGTCAAGAGACGGGCCGATGGCGAGATCGACTATGACGACCTCAGGGACATGCTGACCGTCCACCGGGGGCGGCCCGCCATCATCCTGGCCACCATCGGCACCACCATGCGCGGCGCCGTGGACGACATCTCCGCCATCCGGCAGATCATTGACGAGCTGGACATCGGGGAACACTACATTCACGCCGACGCAGCCCTCAGCGGCATGATCCTGTCCTACGTGGATGACCCACAGCCTTTCGGGTTCGACGCCGGCATCGACAGCATCTCCATCAGCGGCCACAAACTCATCGGCGCACCCTTGCCCTGCGGTATCGTTCTCACCCGCAAACACCTGGTCGAAACCCTGGGCAGGGCCGTGGAACTCGTCGGCGTGAACGACACCACCCTGTCCGGTTCCCGCAACGGCCTGACCCCGCTCATGCTCTGGTACGCCATCAACCGTTACGGCGAACATGAATGGAGAGAAACCGTCGGCGGCATGCTCAACACTGCCGAGTACGCCGTGAAACGGTTCAATGAACACAGCATCAACGCCTGGCGACACCGGAACTCTCCGACCGTTGTTTTCGACCGACCCTCGCAGGAAGTCTTCGACAGGTGGCAGATTGCCCCCGAGGGCGACGTGGCCCACATCATCACCATGCCCCACGTGGACTTCCACACCATCGACCGCTTGGTCGAGGACTGCATCAGCCCGCATTCCGAACCGGCGCGGGAACACGATCTCCAGCCAGCGGAAACTGTCCTTCTGCCTCAAGAGCGGGAGACGGAGCGCGCTCACGCAACAACGATGCAGCGCATCGTGATCATGGCGGAAAACCGCATCGGGACCATTGCCCGGATTGCCGGCACCCTGGCCGAGGGCGGAGTGAACCTCAACAGCATCGCGACCGAGAATGAGGGACAGCACGGAGTCGTGATAATCACCACCGACCGGACGGACCACGCCCTCGCGATCCTCAACCAGGCCGGGTTCAAAGCAGTCGCTGACGAGGCTGTACTGGTCCAGCTGGCGGGCCAGGCCGGAGCCCTGGCTGACCGCTATACCGTAATATAAGCACACCGCGACGCTAGGGCGCAGCGGCCTTGACAGCCCCGCCGTTCATGACCCAGAACTGTACCCAGGACACGACGCCGAGGGGTACAGACTCCGTGCGTGGATCCATGACCACATTGGAAACCGCGCAACCACCGAGTGGGACCTGCAATTAGCCAAGTGGTGGGTCGGACAATGGTGTCAGTCCGAAGTGGCGGGGCTCCATAATGATGACCACCAACCTACCCTTTGACGAATGGACCGAGCTCCTCGACTCAGAAAGGCTAACTTGAGCGCTGCTGGACAGGCTCACCCGCCACGTCCATATCCTGGAGATGAACGGCGAGAGGTACAGGCTCACATGCAGTGGGGGGAACGCCGCGCCCCAGCTCCAGACGATCCCGGCGAAGAATAGGCCGCACCGTCAACGCTGTCTCTTCCCACTCCTGTAACGTCGCCATGCTGCCTGATCTACTGCCGTCAATCATCACGCCAGTGGTACGCGATTCCGCCGCCCTAGTGGCCCAACTTCTCGGCGCCCTTGGCAGGCTGCGGGATTTCATCGCCCCAAACCATCTGTTGATCCGGATCGACTAGCAGTCAAGAGGCTTGGTGCAGAGTCCGATAACTGTCCCTTATCGGATACTTTAGTCTGGCCCACAGTCGATACTAAACCGAACAATTTGCCGGTCCAGGACCACCACCGATGCAACAGTGGTGCATCCCCTGGTCGTCCACGCCGCTGATACTCGGAAGTTTCGCCCGGGCCCACCCACCCTCTCCAAGCCCTCGGAACGCTACCTTATCCAGAGTCAGGCGTCCTACCGCTAGATTAATCCCCAGCGGGCATGAGAGAACACGCATCTCTCAATTCGGAAACTATGTGGTGGCCGCTAAGTCTTCGTATCAAGGGCGGCTCGAAAGGGCAAATCGCTAGCGCCCTCTCCAGCTCCAAGAGGCATACTTCGGGCTCCTGTATGGCAGTGCGTTGGGCGGAATGCTACACTGCCGGGAATTCAAGTTTGCAAAGCGTAGGAGGTTTTCATGGTCGACTACGGGACCGCGATAAGTCTCGACGATTTGGGTCTGGAAGTCGGTACGCCTGGGATCAAGTCGGTGGGGCCACTGGCCTTTGGTCCGGAGGGGATTTTGTTCATTGGGGATAACGTCGGTGCGGCCATCTTTGCCGTCGACGTTGGCGACTCTGGCGGCGGCAGCCCACCGGAAGCCGTGAGCCTGGACAATTTCGACACCTCGCTGGCGTCCTATCTTGGCTGCTCCCGCGACGACGTGGCAATCCTGGACATGGCCGTCCATCCCACCTCCGGCAACCTCTATTTCTCCGTCATGCGGGGCAGCGGGGACGCCGCGGTCCCCGTGATAATCAAGGTCTCCGAAGGCGGGGCCATCAGTGACGTATCCCTGGAAAACGTGGCCTTTGCTCAGACGGTCATCGAGGACGCGGCGGACGAGGACGACCCCCGCCTGGTTACCCGCGTAAAGCTGCGGACGGTGACGGTCACCGACATGTCCTACGTTGACGGGTTGCTGCTGGTGGCCGGGACGTCCAACGAGGAGTTCTCCTCGACCCTGCGGCGTATTCCCTTCCCGTTCAACGGCGACGTCAAGTCCAATTCGTTGGAAATATTCCACGTGTCCCACGGCCAGTACGAGACGGCGGCCCCCATCCGCGCCTTCGTGCCCTACCAAGGGAACACCAGCATCCTCGCCAGTTACACCTGCACTCCGGTGGTGCAATTCTCCTTGGCTGACCTGGAGCCGGGGAAACAGGCCAAGGGCAGAACCGTGGCCGAACTCGGCGCGCACAACCGGCCGCTGGACTTGGTCTCTTACGAGCATGACGGTAGGGAATACCTGCTGGTGTGCAACGACCGGCACCCGCTGTTCAAGATCGCCTGCAAGGATATCGACGGGCAGGGGGCTCTGACGGTGCCGGACGACTCGCTGGATGAAAACCCCGCCGACCCGGTGACTCCGGGGGTAGGCGTGCCCCGGCAGTTGCTGCCCCATCCCGGTGTCAAGCGGATGGCCAACCTCAACGGCAGTGGCGTACTGATGTTGCAACAAGACGAGGACGGCAACACGCACCTGCGCTCCTATGCTACCGCGACACTGTGACCCAAGGCCGCCAACTGCGCCTGGAATGGGCGGAGGAACAAGGCCGGACATTCCTCCGGGTCCGAGGTTGGACTGAGATCGAGTTACGCGAATTGGGTGGGCTGACCGTTGGCGACCTGGGCCAGCGGTTGGCCCTCCTGCCGAGCGAAGTCCTGGAAACCGTCGGCGATTTCAGATTAATCCCTCCCGTTGCCGGCGGTTTTACTTTTGAATGCGACTCGATCTATTTCGTCCCCCGGTTTCCGTTCGTCAACGGGATGAGCTATTCATTGTTGGTTGATTCCGGCGGTGGAGTTGAGAGCCCGGAGGTCTGGACTATTCAGCGTTCGTCCCCAGCTTCAGCTCCTGCCACGGGAGTCGTAGCAATCTACCCTACTGCTCCCGAGCTGCCGGTCAACCTGCTAAGGATATACGTACACTTTTCCGGCCCGATGAGCGAGGGTTGGGCGGCTCGGACAGTACGGCTTCACCGTGAGGACACGGGCGAGGTATTGGAGGGGGCTTTCCTCCCCCCGGATCCGGAGCTGTGGGACCCGGCGCGGCGGCGGCTCACAATGTTGCTGGACCCGGGCCGTATCAAGCGCGGGCTCATCCCCAACCAGGAAGTCGGCTACCCCCTGATAGAGGGAGTGCCGGTCAGGCTAGTTATCGGCCCCGAGTTCCGCGACGCCTCAGGGCAGCCACTAACGGTCAGTGCCGAGAGGAGCTATCGGATCGGCCCTGCCATCAGGGCGCGGATCAATCCGGGTTGTTGGCAGTTGACCGTCCCCGAAGCCGACTCGGCCGACCCGCTGATAGTCAAGTTCGACCGGTCTCTGGACTATGCGCTGCTACAGCACAGCCTCCTGGTCTGCGATTCTAATGGCCTCCCGTTGCAGGGCCAGGAAGAGGTCGGACCGGCGGAAGAGAGTTGGCGGTTCATGCCAGCCTTCCCCTGGATCGAGTGCAGTTATCAATTGGTTATCGGACCCAGGCTGGAAGATGTCGCCGGGAATTCCCCCGGCCGTGTATTCGACCGCGATATTACCCAGGCCGAAGACGGTCAATTGTCTTCAGTTCAGGTTGAAGACGGCCGCGGCGTTTCCACCCACCAGCTTGGCTTGGACTTCCGCACAAAATCCCTGTAGCTGATCGTATAGCGTCGATTGGGCATCCAACCCGATCGACCGGATGTGGGGCCCCAAAGAATCTGGCCGGCGCCTACGGCCTACGGAGGCTATCGGTACGATGGCGACACCGCTCCTGTCTGTCAATGGCGCCGAGATATTGGGCCACTGGGGCAGAGGAATCGTGTACCACCTGCCCGATGACCTGGGGCCGTAGGCAGGTAGAGCAGCCACTGTTCTGGGAGCGAGAGGAGACAGCGTCAGTGTGAGCTAGAAGTCTGGCCGGAAACCTCGATTCCCCCCCAGGCCGGCGTTTTCTTAACGTCGATTATCGATGGCATAGTGGGTGTTGCAACGTATTACATGCACCACCATGCCATATAAGTCTTGAATACGTCTGCTTCGCGTAGCGCAAAACCCAGCCAATGGCTTTCCGGCCAGACTTCTAGTATTACAACGACGGATTGCCAAATATGGTGTCCGGTCCTTCGTGTTCGGCCACAAGGGAGAAATCGCGGTACGCTCACGGCAGTACGGTTCAGGTCCAAATCGGTCGCGAAAATCAATCTGTCATATAAACCGTCGTTGTAATACTAGAGCATCTTTTCCAGGAACCTCTTGGCCCGGCTGTGCCTTGGGTTCTGGAAGAATTCCTCCGACGGGTGGTCCTCGACGATCTGGCCCTCGTCGAAGAAGACGATGCGGTCGGCGGCCTCCCGGGCGAAACCGATCTCGTGGGTGACGACCATCACGGTCATCCGGGACTGGGCGAGCTCCCGCACGACTTCCAGGACCTCCCCCATCTCGACGTCCATCGCCGAGGTCGGCTCGTCCAGGAGCATGATTCTGGGCTTCATGGCGAGGGCCCGGGCGATGGCGGCCCGCTGCTGCTGACCGGAGGACAGCTGGTGGGGATGCTTCCCGGCCTGCTCGGGGATCCCTACCCTGCTGAGGATCTCCATGGCCCGCTTCCGTGCCTCCCGGGGGTCTTCCTTCAGGACCCTCTGAGGGGCGAGGGTGATGTTGTCCAGTATGGACATATGGGGGAAGAGGCTGAAGTCCTGGGAGACCATTCCGATGTTCCGGCGCACGGCGTCGATGTTGCGGGTATTCCGGTTGCGGGTATCGCAGTTGAGGAGCACGCCGTCCACGATGATATCGCCCCGCTGATGTTCCTCCAGCTGGTTGAGGGTGCGGAGGAAGGTGGACTTGCCGGACCCGGAGGGACCGATGATCACCACGGTCTCACCTTGGCGGATTCTCGTTGTGACACCCCGTAGGGCGTGGTAGCCGCCGTACCACTTGTGGACGTCACGGCAGATGATGCTGTCCTCCGGCCGGGCGTCGCCTGACCGGGCCTGGGACTGGCTCGCCGTTCCGGTTGCTGATGCGTTCATTCCTACTACCCTGTCCCAAGATTAGTTGTGAGGGATAATATACGTCGGGTTGGTGTTCCTGTTACTAATACGCTTGCCGGGGTGCGGCGGATTTCGTCGCCTGAGTGCTTGTCTTTGGCACCAAGTTACGCTCCCTCGCCTACTCCAGCGCGTCGCTGCCTATGTCCTTGTGCCATTCCTGGGGGTTGTGTTCGATAAATTCTCTGAGCAGATTCTTCATCTCGTCCAGATCCAGGTCTATGACTTCCACGCCGTGCCGGAGCATCAGGTCAAGGCCGTTGTCCTTGAAGTTCGTCGATTCTCCGGCTATCACCTTGGTGATTCCGAACTGGATGATGGCACCGGCGCACATGTTGCACGGCATGAGCGTGGAATACTTGGTCATCCCGCGGAAGTGGGCTACGGTCTTGCCAGCGTTGTAAAGGCAGTTGATCTCCGCGTGCATGATGCAGGCTTGGTCCTGGACCCGGCGGTTCCGTCCGGTCGCAACGAGCCGCCTCTGCCTGTCCACTAGGGCCGCGCCGATGGGGACGCCTCCCTCCTCTGCTCCCGTGAGGGCTTCTTCGAGCGCCGCCTCCATGAACTGGTCCATTCCGGTACTCCCTCTTATTCACTTGGGGACGGGAAGTAGTGCAGGGACTGTCTTGCAGGGCAGGACATTCATCCGCTTCACTCCGGAGACGCCAGTCTTCTTTGCCGCTTGGTACTACGCTTCCGCCTCAGCCAGGCAAGTTCCCGTTCCGATTCCTCGGCCCTTCTCCTGTGGGTCTCGAGGTCGCCACGTCCGATGGCGTAGCCCCGGGAGAGGCGTCTAGTTCTCCCTGCCTCTCCCTTTCCTTGACGGTGGCCCTATCCCCGCTGGGGTCGCCGGAACAGGCTACAAAGGGTCTCCCTAGCTTCATACCGGGAAGGTTTTCTTCTGAGTGGCTGATGGTGGTCCTCACCAGCTTAGAGGAAGCCGGCAGGTCACGACGGCACCCTTTCCAGGCCCGTCACTAGTGACGGCAACGGTGCCTCCGTGGGCTTCGACTATGGCCTTTGTGATTGCGAGTCCCAGGCCCGTGCCTCCTATCCCACGAAGGCGGGACTGGTCAGTACGATAGAAGCGTTCAAAGACGTGGGGAAGGTCTGCGGCGTCGATGCCGGTCCCATCATCTATGACCGATATGACCATAGCATCGTCTCTCTCCAGCTCCGCCCGGAGCACAATGCGTCCGCCGGCCTGGGTATGTTGAATCGCGTTCCTGAGTATGTTTCCCAGTGCTTGGCTCATCCGCATCAGGTCGAGTTTCACGACCGGGAGATCGCCCGATACCTGCAGCGACAATTCAACCTGCCGGGCCTGGGACTCCTGCCGCCAGCGTTCCGCCTCTGCGGCGAGCAGGTCGTGGACCGGGCTTGATTCGAGCGTGAGCCTCAACTCCCCGTGGTCGGTCTCCCCAAGCCAGTTCAGGTCGGTTACCAGGCCGCGGAGCCGGTCCACTTCCAAGATGATGTGGTCGGAGGCGCTCTCAGGAGTCTGAAGTCCGTTCTGCAGCCCCTTTGCCTCCAATTGAATGACGCTCAGCGGCGTATTCAACTCGTGGGAGAGGTCGTTTATCAGCCTTCTGCGAAGCTCCCGTTGGGTTTCTAGGGCGGAGGTCATCTGGTTGAATGCCTCACTCATCCGGCCCAACTCATCCTTCGACCCAACCGGGAGTCGGGCCGTGTCCCCTTGGGCGATTGCCTGGGTCGCCTCTGTAAGGGCCGTCACAGGTGCGGTGATCCGTTTGGACAACCAGGCTGCCAGCAATATGGCGACCCCGGCCGTCAGGATTCCAGCGATGATCGTGATGTAAAGGAGGGTGCTCAGAAACCCGTGGGACTCGGTTGAGAGGAACTCATGCTCTACGTCCACGTAGACGTGGCCCACGGGGCGGTCCGTGGTCAGGTCGAACACCGTCTCCCGGCGCCCGTCCAGATCGGGGGCGGCGGCCCCGGGTGGCAGCCTGGACAGGTTGTCCATCACCACCCGTCCATCGACGTTGACAATGACGATCCGTACCGGGTCCCTGTGGAAGAGCTCGGAGGATTCTCCTTCGCCTTCTTCGGCATGCTCCTCCCGGGGAACTGCGTCGTAGACGTATCCGGCCTCAGACAGCGGCCCGTCCACGGTTCCCCAGCCGCCGGTGCTGGTGTACTCCCGGCTCAGGTTCCGGGCCAACCGGCTTGCCTGGTCATCGCCTATCTCGTCCACGAACGACCCCAGGCGGTACTGGGTCGCGTAGTAGCCCACGCCGACGCTGATCAGAACGGTGAGAACGATGACAGAGACGATGGAACCCATGATCCGCCACCTCAGTGACATCACGCGTCCTCCACCATGAACCGGTAACCGGTGCCGTAGACTGTCTGAATGGGCTGTCTGCCGTCCCTGCCGACCTGCTTCCGGAGGCGGGCTATCTGGCTGTCGATGGCGCGGTCGAACCCATCGAATTCCTGGTTGAAGCTCAGGGAGATAAGTTGTTCACGGGTGAGGACCTGGTTGGGATGGCGCATGAACGTGGCCAGCAGGGCGATCTGCGCTTGGCTCAGAATCACGGGTTCTTGATTGACCGTCACACTGCCCGCCGCTTCGTTCAGGGTGATGCCGCCCCTGGTCAGGACCTGCTGGACCTTCCCCCTGACCCGGCGGAGCACGGCTTCGGCGCGGGCAATGACCTCCTCTGGGTCGAAGGGTTTCACGATGTAGTCGTCGGCCCCGGTGTCCAGTCCGGCGATTCGCTCGGCGTGGGCCTCCCTGGCCGTCAGCATGATTATCGGGACGTCCGACTCCAGGCGCAGGATTCGGCATAGATCCACGCCGTCGAGCCGGGGAAGTGTCAGGTCCAGGACTACCAGGTCAGGGGCCAAGTTGCGGGCCAGGGCCAGACCGGACTCGCCGTCATGGGCAACGTGGGTAGAGAACCCGGCGCGTTCGAAATACACCCTGACCCAGGTAGCTATCCTGGTGTCGTCTTCGATTACCAAAACCGTGCCGCTCATGACCGGTCCTCTGAGGAGCCTTTCCCTTGGTGCCTGACGGAGGCGCCGGGTTCGTTCTTGGTCAGAATATCCCATCCGAAGGTTGGGAGCCCCCCTTTAGGCCACTGGGAACGGGGGCTAGTCGCCGCCCCGGTGATTCTCGCCCCTGCTGTGTTCGCTGCTGGAGTTCTCGCCTCCACCATGCTCTCCGCCTGACTCGCCTCCGGCCTCGTGTTCACCGCCTGACTCGTTCCCTTCGGCTCCCCCGCCGACCTCAACGTGTGCTGTCCACCCGGCGAAGGACTCTTCCGTAGCCAGCAGGTTGATTGTCAGCATCTCCCCTGGGGCCACGTCGGTTGGAGTCGTAGGGCCGAGTTCCGTCCCGTTCGAAAGGTGAACCTCGACCCTGACCCGCTCCAGGACGTCGCCGGTCGTGTTCTCCACGGTGCCTTCGAATGAGTTGCTTGGAGCGTCGTAGCCCAGGGACAGCCGGGCGCCGCTGCGAACCTCATCAAGACTCTGATCTGGTGCCAGGGCATTGGCGCCGCTGCCCTCTTCCCCGTCTGATTCGTCGGACTCATGGCTGTCTTCCGCGCCGGATACCTGTTCTCCGTTGCCTTCACCGCCGCCGTGTTCACCGTCCCCTTCAGCACCCTCGCCTGCTGTGTGAGCCGAAGGGGCGGGGCCCGTGCAGTCGAAGACCTCCATATGGACGACGTACCCATCGTAGGAAACTCCAGCCAGTTCCGGTTCACCGGCGACCGCCAGGCTTGAGGATGCTTCCTGTCCAGGGTCCAGGTGTCCCAGTTTCTCGGGGCCGAGCTCTCCCACGGTCCTGGTTCCTGACTTCAAATGAGGTTCGGATTGAACGTAGCAGAGTTTCCGGGAGAGGGTATTTCGAACCGCTCCGTGGACTGTCTTGGTCGCCGCGTCGTACTGCATTGAGACGGCCAATCCGCCCAGAACGCCGTTCCAGGACTGTCCCAGGGGAATGATCGGGCTCGACATGGCGGCTTCCCTGCTCTCTCGGCCGCTGTCTTCACTGCCCTCCCCTACGGGTTCACCATCCTCCTCCTTGCCGCCGTGCTCGTCCCCAGAGTCGCCGCCCTCTCGCGGGGCGGCAACCTGAGTTGCCGTGAGAACGCCGGGGTCCCGGCCGTCCTTAGGTCCGGCGCCGGACGTGCAGCCGGTAATCATCACTGCCGAGAGCATAGCTCCTAGAAGGGTCCAGGCCAGGAGCTTTTTCGTAATCAGTTTGCTTAGTTTCCCTCGGACCATCTTTTCATCTCCCTCGTGGGTATCCGTAATGCTGCTCACGATAGGGATGAAATGTCGCAGAAATATGTCCCCAGGGTTGGGGCGGTTGTCTGTCCTGATCAACACTGCTCAGGCAACCTGCACCGGAGATTCAAAGGGCCCGCTCTGAGCGGGCCCGTTCATTCTGCATGAATCTTTTTCCATGATCAGGAAGAGTTGGACTTCAGCCCCCCTTCCGTATCCCTCCAGGCCATCCACTGGGCGACGATGAACTTCGACTCGTAGTCCGGGTTGCACCCAGTCACTATTCTCTCGGGACATTCCCCGATGGGGGTTCTCCCAAGTTCCGTCATGGTGAGGTTCCTGATCCGCCGCTCCCTCTCGAGATGGATTCTGCAGCCCCGCGCGGCAATCGGCATGGTTTTGCCTCCGGGGCCCTGGCCCCAGTGGTTATACCGCTTTCTATGTTACCTCGACTAGCACTGGGACTAGTGTTAAGTCAAAGCTGAAGTGTCAGGATAGAGACGTCGGAGTTTGGCTCGGGCGTCCTTGGTGGTGAACCGCCAGTTGATCGTTGCTCTGGGAGCGTTGCGTTCCGCTTCATAAGCACTGACGTTTTTGTGCAGCGAGTCCCCGTCAGGGTTGCGCCCCTTGAGACAGGCTCGGGCCAGCACGCTGAACTCGATCTCGGCCATATTCAGCCAGCTGCCATGCTTGGGCGTGTTGTGAAACTCCAGACGCTTGGCGATGCGCCGGGCCGCCATGGCTGGAAACAGCCCTGTTTACAGCCATGGCTGTAAATTCATTCCTCCTGTAGCTGACCGGGCGGCTGGAAAACCCGGTTGCACGACCTCTCGCAGAAACCCGTACTTCAGATATTCCAGCCAGGAGTCTATCCCATAAGGCGACCACCTCCTGAAACACAACCCCGGCTCCCCCACCCCATGCAAACATCTCCCACCCATTCGACGGTCTAGTCAGGGACGACAACAGGCCGCAAATGCGGCAACGCAGGGGATTCCCTAGTGGCTAGAAATCTGGCCGGAAAGTGGTTTGAGTCGCCGAGCATTTATAATTGGGGTCAACAAGCGTAGCGAGGGTTGAGAATGCTGGGAGAGCGTTCGGACCAGAGGGGTCTTTGGGAAGCGGACCGGTTGTACCTGGACCACGTGGGGAAGGACACCTTCTACGGTCTGCTGGCTTCCCTGCGGGGCCGGCTGTTCCAGGACTCCGATTTCGCGGTGTTCTACTGCGCTGACAACGGCCGGGACAGCGTGCCGCCCAGCCTGCTGGCCACGGCGCTGCTGTTGCAGACCCACGACAAGGTCAGCGACGCCGAGGCCAAGGCCCGGGCCGACTTCGACATCCGCTGGAAGGTGGCTCTGGGGATTGAGGTGGAGGACAGGCCCTTCGCCAAGAGCACGCTCCAGGTGTTCCGGGCCCAGCTGATCCTGCACGACAGGGTGCGGGAGGTATTCGAGTCCAGCCTGCGCCTCGCCCGGGAGTCGGGCTACCTGAAGAGGCGCAGCATGAAGGTGGCTCTGGACACGACCAACATCCTGGGCCGGGGCGCGGTGAGGGACACCTTCAATCTGCTGGCCGACGGTATCGTCAAGCTGCTGCGGGCGCTGGCGCAGGTTGAGGGAATCAGCGTCGGGAAATGGGCCAAGGCCCGGGGATACGGGCGGTACCTCGCCTCCAGCATCAAGGGAGAGGCGACCATCGACTGGTCGGACAAGCGGGCGCGGACGGCACTGCTGGCGGGGATTGTGGGAGACGCGGACCGGCTCTTGGAATTATCGCGGCTGGCCCAGGGGGAGTTGCCCGAGGACGGTGCTGAGCGTCAGCAGATAGTGGCGGCGGCGGAACTGCTGGGGCAGTTGCTGCTCCAGGACATTGAGCGCAAGGGTGGCGACGGCGACGGCGATGACGGCGTGAGCCTCAAGGACGGGGTGAGCAAGGACCGGATGATGTCGGTGCACGACCCTGAGATGCGCCACGGGCACAAGAGCAGCAGGAGACGCTTCGACGGACACAAGGCGGCGATTGTGGTTGACACCGACACCCAGCTGATCACCGCCGTGGAGGTACTGCCGGGCAACGCTCCGGACAACCTGGGGGCGCTGGAACTGGTAGAACAGAGCGAGGCCAACACCGGTGTGCCGGTGCAGGAGGCCATGGGCGACGCCGCCTATGGAGACGGAGCTACCAGGCAGACCTTCGCCGACGCGGGCCGCACCCTGATTGCCCGGGTGCCGGGACGGCCCGACCGGCAGCGCTTTCCCAAGAATGACTTTGTCATCGACCTGGTGGCGGGCAGTTGCACCTGTCCGGCAGGGCAGGTCACCCACACCATAGTGCCAGCGGGACGGCGTACGGATGCCGCGGGTCGGATACACCACTTGCAGGCCTTCCAGTTCGACGGGTCCGAATGTATGACATGTCCCCTGCGGTCTCAGTGCATCTCGGCCAAGGGCAGGAAGGGACGGCGGGTGCTGATCCATCCCCAGGAGGCTCTCCTGCAACAGGCCCGTGCGTTGCAACAGAGCGCCGGGTATGACGAATATCGAGCGCGACGCGTGGTGGTCGAGCACAGATTGGCCCGACTGGTCCAGTTGGGCATTCGCCAGTCCCGCTACTTCGGACGCGCCAAGACGCGATTCCAGCTGTACCTGGCGGCTACAGTGGCCAACCTGACCCTGGTGGCGGGCAAAATCGAGCTGTCGGACAGTGTCGGCGGTGGGCTTCCGCGCCACCGCGCCGTCCTCAGTGCCGTCCCCAGTGATGTCCAGGCTGTTTCCCACGGTGTGGTCGCCCATGCTACGGCCATTTTCGGCGCTGTCCGGCTCGGACTGCTGTGGTCCCAGATTCTGTTCGCCCCGGCTTTACTGCCGAAATCTCTCTCCCCATCCAGGGCTTTTCGGCCCGGCTTCTAGGGGAAAATCAGTATAATTCCCTATTATTTAGTCCCATCACCGGCGGTGAGACGAGACCGGTGGAAGCACCCCGGGACTGACGCGGAACACAAAACCGCAAGGGACACATGCCAGACAAAAATAAACTTGTATCAGCCGTCGAGGACTACTTCGACGACCTCCGCAAGATCAAGGCCTCGGGCGGCGGCACCGCCGAGACGTCCTACTATCCGCCGTTGACCAACCTCTTGAACGCCGTGGGCGGATCCCTGAAGCCCAAGGTGTTCTGCATCAGTCAGCTCGCACAGCAGGGCGCAGACCACCCCGATTTCGGCCTCTTCGCCGCCAAGCAGGTATCCAAGGGCCAGCCCAAGCTGGGGCAACTCCCCGAGGCCGGCGTGGTCGAGGTCAAGCCCGCCTCCGACGACGCCTGGCTCACCGCCGACAGCGCCCAAGTTAGCAAATACTGGGAGCTGTACCGCCTGGTGCTCGTCACCAACACCCGCGACTTCGTGCTCCTGGGCAAGGACGGCGACGGCAACCCCGCCAAACTGGAGACCTTCCGTCTGGCCGCGTCTTCTGCCGACTTCGACAAGGAGCTGCAACAGCCGAAAGCCTTAGCCAACAAGACCGGCCCGGCTCTGGCCGAATACCTGAGCCGCGCCCTGTCCCACCGGGCCACGCTGGCCGAGCCCCGCGATCTGGCCCGACTGCTGGCCTCCTACGCCCGCGATGGCCTGGCCCGTGTAGAAGCCTCCGGCGACGCACCGTCCCTGAACGCCGTGCGCTCGGCGCTGGAGGAAGCGTTGGGCGTGAAGTTCGAGGGTGAGAGGGGAGCGGCCTTCTTCCGTTCCACCCTAGTACAGACACTGTTCTACGGCATCTTCTCAGCCTGGGTCCTGTGGTCCCGGCAGACTCCCGCACCAAAAGGGCCGTTCGACTGGCACGATTCTGCTCAACTCCTGCGTGTGCCGGTCATCCGGGAACTGTTCTGGCAGCTCTCCAACCCCGGACAGCTGCAGCCGTTGGGACTCAACGAGGTCCTGGACTGGACGGCAGCGGCCCTAGACCGGGTGGACCGCGAGGCCTTCTTCGCCAGGTTCAACGAGGGCGAGGCGGTCCCCTACTTCTACGAACCCTTCCTCGAAGAATTCGACCCGGCCCTGCGCAAGCAACTGGGCGTCTGGTACACCCCCGCCGCAGTGGTGCGCTACATGGTCGCCCGCGTCGACCGTGCCCGTAAGGACGACCTGGACATCGAGGACGGACTGGCCGCCGAGAACGTCTACGTCCTCGACCCCTGCTGCGGCACCGGCGCCTACCTGGCCGAGACACTGAAGCGGATCGCCGCCAACCTGCAGGGCAAAGGACTGGGCGCCCTCGTGGGAACGCAGGTGAAAAAGGCGGCCACCGAGAGGGTATTCGGCTTCGAGATCATGCCCGCTCCCTTCGTCGTGGCCCACCTGCAGGTCGGCCTGACCATGCAGGCCTTGGATGCTACCTTTTCGGACGCCGCCGAGGAGCGAGCCGGCGTGTTCCTGACCAACGCCCTGACCGGCTGGGATAAGGAAACGGGGAAAGAACCCAACCAGCTACAGATGTTCATGCCGGAGCTCATGGAGGAGCGCGACCGTGCCGAACGGGTCAAGCAGGACACGCCGGTGCTCGTCATCCTCGGCAACCCACCCTACAACGGCTTCGCTGGCATGGCAGTGGAAGAGGAGCGGGAGCTTTCAGAGGCCTACCGCACCACCAAAGAAGTGCGCCGGCCCGAGGGGCAGGGGCTGAACGACCTCTACGTGCGCTTCTTCCGCATGGCGGAGCGGCGCATCGCGGAAAAGACCGGCCGGGGCATCGTCTGCTTCATCTCCAACTACTCTTGGCTGGACGGGCTGTCCTTCACCGGGATGCGCGAGCGTTACCTAGAAGCCTTCGACGCCATCCGCATCGACAACCCGCATGGCGACCGCATCATCTCGGAATATGCGCCCGACGGACGAACCAGCGAAACAGTCTTTGCGGTTCAAGGCCAATCTCCGGGAATCAAAGTAGGCACTGCGATAACCATGCTGTCGAAGTCAGGGAGTGTTGCAGACAGGAACAACAATAGGCGTATCCTCTATCAAGACTTCCACCAAGCAAAGGCCGAAGAACGGCGGACAGCCCTACTGGGCAGTCTCGATGCGCCTGCAATGAATTCTGGTTATGCAGTGCTCCAGCCCCAACTTGACATCGGCTTGCCATTCAAACCCATGGCAGTCACTCCGGATTGGAGCGAATGGCTGTCGCTGCCAGACCTGTTCCCCACGTCATTTCCGGGCGTCAAGACCAGCCGCGACTCCTTTCTGACAGACGTTGACGCCGAACGATTGAAACAGCGGATAGCAGACTACTTAGACCCTGCCTTGAGCCACGAGGAAATTGCCGGGCGTTACCCTTCTGTTATGGATGCCTCAGCACGGTACAACCCTCGAGGCGTGCGCGACTTCTTGCTCAAACACGACGAACCGGATGAGAGGAGTGGAGTCGTACGCCACGCATACCGTCCGTTCGATAACCGTTGGCTGTTCTGGGAAGCGGAAACAAAATTGCTTGACGAAAAGCGACCCGACTACAAGCCGCAAGTGTTTGCAGGAAATCTATGGTTCGTGATTCCTAGGAGAAGGCGAAGAGAATGGTCCCCTCCGTTGAAGACTGCCATATTGGGCGACATCAACCAAATGGACGGTAGCAGTTCTTATGGTCCCCGCTTGGCTCCACATCGAACAAGCAAAGGGCCAACAAACGATGCTGGACGGCGGCGGTGAGCAACGCCGGCCCAACCTGTCGCCCGCCGCGCAGCGCTACCTCGACCGGCTGGGCCTGGGGGTGGAGGACCTGTTCCACCACGCCCTGGCGGTGCTGCATAATCCAGCCTACCGGGAGGCCAACGCCGGGGCGCTGCGGATGGAGTGGCCCCGCATCCCGCTGCCCGGCTGGCCCGACGGCGATGCCCCGAGAGCTGCTGACGAACTGGCAGCCTCCGCCGCCCGGGGCCGGGAACTGGCCGCCCTGCTGGACCCGGAGACGCCGGTGCCGGGGGTAACGTCCGGAACGCTACGCCCGGAGCTCGCGGCGATGGCCGTCCCGTCCACCGCCGACGGCCACAACATGGCCAGCGACGACTTCGCGCTCACCGCCGGCTGGGGCCACTTCGGCACCGGCGACGCCGTGATGCCCGGCACAGGCCGGTCCGTGACACGCGACTACAACCCAACCGAACGGAAGGCCCTAGGTAACGCCGCCGGCGCACTCGGCGACAGCACCCTCGACATCCACCTCAACGGCAACGCCCGCTGGAGCGACGTACCCGCCGCCGTCTGGAACTACAAGCTGGGCGGCTACCAGGTCCTCAAAAAGTGGCTCTCCTACCGCGAACACAAGGTCCTCGGCCGCAACATGCACCCCGAAGAAGTGCGGCACTTCACGGACACCGCCCGGCGCATCGCCGCGATCCTTATACTCACGGCACGGCCGTGACTCCGCGCCAGCCGGGTCTCCTTCTTTTGTAATCAAGGCAGACCCGGAACCGGAGATCACGGACGTCGCCACGCTGCCGACGTGGCTGGTCCACTTCCTGCTATTCGTCACCAGAGGCAAGACACGCCCCACTATGCCAGCTGAATAGCAAGGGTCGCCGCGTTCCTCAACGGTAGAACCCGGACAGTTGCCTGGGCCAATCGAGCCCGCATCGTGCAAGGAAGGGTCAACACTGAGACAGGAGGTACAGATGGAAGGAGAAGCGAGGTTCGTAGGCATTGATGTCTCAAAGGCGCAGTTGGACGTTGCTGTCCGGCCTACGGGGAAGCGATGGACCCTGTCCTACGATCAGACCGGAATTGAGGGACTGATCCCCCAGATAGTGGACCTGGAGCCTGCCTTGGTGTTGTTGGAGGCTACGGGTGGCTTGGAGCTGCCCTTGGTGGCCGCCCTGGCCGCTGCGGCACTGCCTGTGGTGGTGGTCAACCCACGCCAGGTTAGGGACTTCGCCAAGGCCACCGGAACGCTGGCCAAGACCGACACTCTGGACGCGGGGGTCCTGGCCCATTTCGCCGACGCCGTCCGTCCTGAGGTGCGCCCACTCAAGGACGCCGAGACCCAGATCCTCAACTCGCTGACTGCCCGCAGGCACCAGGTGATGACCATGCTGGTCTCCGAGAAGAACCGGTTGGGTACCGCCGTAGGCGCCCTTAGTCCCCGCATTGAAGCCCACATCGCGTGGTTGGAACAACAGTTGAGCGATTTGGACAAGGGGCTACGTCAGACTTTGCGCCGGAGTCCAGTTTCGCGTGAGAAGGATGACCTGCTCCGCACGGTTCCCGGCGTGGGCCCGCAGCTATCGCTGACCTTGCTGGCGTATCTGCCGGAATTGGGCACGCTGGATCGCAAGCAGATTGCTGCCCTAGTCGGCGTGGCTCCCTACAACCGGGACAGTGGCACCCTGCGGGGCAAACGCGCCGTCTGGGGCGGACGCTCCCGGGTGCGAGCCGTCCTCTACATGGGAGCGTTGGTAGCCAGCCGCCACAACCCTGCTATCCGGGACTTCTACCAGAGGCTGCTGGCAGCTGGCAAGCCGAAAAAGGTGGCGCTGGTCGCGTCCATGCGCAAACTGCTGGTTATACTCAACGGTATGCTCAAACATGGCTCCCCTTGGTGCGATATGACCCAGCCAGCCGCCGCTCATTCCTATTGACTTTCAAGACAGTTGCTATTGGGTGCTCCTTGTTTCCGGGCGGTTTTCTGTTTCAAAACCATTATCCCAGATTCAGAGGAGCACCCTCCGGCTGCTTCAAGAGCTGTCCCCAAGGCCCTCCCTCGGTGGATTCGGGCTTAAACTGAAAGAGTGTGGGTGTCTGGCTACTGCCAATAGAGGAGATCGAGAGGAGCTCGTGCTAAAATTTATGTACCTCTCATAGACGAAGCGCTTGTCGAGGTAGTTATGCTTACAAGACTAGAAGTCAACGGGTTCAAAAACCTGGTTAATTTCCGCCTAGATTTTGGACCGTACACCTGCATCGCTGGGCCAAATGGGGTCGGAAAGTCCAACATTTTCGACGCCATCCAGTTTCTGTCTTTGCTTACCGAATGCACTATCAATCAGGCAGCAATGCGAATTCGCAATTCTGGAGAGGAGACAGGCGATATTGCAGATCTCTTCTTTAGGGGTAGTGAGGAGCGGGATAAACGGCTCGAGTTTGTCGCTGAGATGATTGTAGATAGGAAGGTGACTGATGACTTTGGCCGGGAGGCGTTGGCATCCTCATCCTTCCTGCGCTACGAGTTGGCATTTCGCTATGAGCATCCCTCCGCTACTGCCGGGCCCTTGGGCGAATTGGTGCTGGAAAGAGAGGTGCTCATCCCGATAACTGCCAAAGTCGCGACACGGCATATCAGATTTCCTAATAGCAAGGGAAATTTCAGGGACGTAGCCGTTTACAACAAACGTCGCAATAAGGATGGATATATTTCGACAAAGGAAGAGAACGGACAAACCGTTATCACGGTTCATCAAGACGGTGGTTCACGAGGACGCGGTCGGCCAGCACCTGCTCAAGGAGCTCAACGGACCATAATAGGAACGGAAAATACATCGGCAACACCTACTATATTGGCAGCACGACAAGAGATGCAAAATTGGCGCATATTAGCTCTTGAACCGGCCGCCATGCGACGGCCTGACCAGTACACCCAGGGCCCCGGGATAGCGTCAAATGGGGCACATATTCCCGCTACACTTCAACACTTTGTCAATGTTACCTCGCAGGAGAAAATTTATAATACGGTTGCGCGCCGACTTAGAGAGTTGGTCCCTGTTAGAAGTCTGCATATCGCCAGCGATGATGTCAGACAATTGTTGTCATTAGTGCTGGAAGAGTCTCCCGGCTTATACTTGAGAGCTAATTCCATATCAGACGGCACGTTGCGCTTTCTGGCTTTGGTAGTGCTTGCCGAAGTATCCAGTGCCACGGCACTGTATTGCATGGAGGAACCGGAGAACGGGATTCATCCGGCTAAGTTGTCGGCTATGCACAATTTGTTGCGAGACATACCTATTAACGTCGAGGAACCCATCGGATCCGACAATCCGTTGCGCCAAGTGATCGTAGCCACTCATTCCCCCTATTTTGTTCAATTGCAAGACAAGGCGGACTTAGTCTTGGCAAAGGACACGATGTGGGTCACTGAAAGTGGGAAGGAATTACGCAGCCTTAAATGTAGTCCATACAAGAATTCTTGGCGTTGCTATGACGGTAGGCGAGATTTTGTGGACCTGATCTCACTCCAATCTTATCTTATGCCTCCAGACGAGGCCCAAATTGCGTTCCCGCTAACATTCTGGTCTGATAAATGATCATCAGGTTTTTGCTAGTCTGTGAGGGTCCGTCAGATACGTCTTTAATTACTCATATTCGTAGGATGATTGTCCACTACGGTCTGCCTGATCCAGAGGGTGGTCACTGGTATAAAAGCGGACCATTGACCAAGAAAGTTTTGGACGGACTAACGTATTTCGGAGAGTGCGATTTACTATTTGTACATCGAGACGCAGATTCTCGCCTGGAAACAAGTAGCGCCGGCCCAGAAAAGAGACGTCAGGAAATCTCGGAGGCTGTTGGTGACAGTGGATTCAAAGGGCCACGGGTTGGTATAGTTCCAGTACAGACCACAGAAAGCTGGTTGTTGTTGGACGAAACGGAGATTCGCGAAATCGCAGGACGACCAACCGGTGTCGTATCTCTCGATTTACCTACTTGGAATCGGATCGAATACATATCGGATCCAAAGTACGCACTTCATCAAGCATTGATCGTAGCAAGCGAGACTGCCGGGAAAAGACGGAGAAATTTCATGAGAGACATACCCATTCTACGGCAGCAACTCCTCGATAATTTGCCCATAGGCGGCCCATTGGAGCAGGTGCCCTCCTGGGTGCGATTCCGAGACGATCTGCAGGAAGCTTTGGATTTTATAACGAGCAAGCATTGAGGTTGCAGAAAACAGACAGTTCACTCCGCGATCATCTAACACAATTTGGATCATTGCTCGCGTCGACGGAAAATGTCCGAACGCAAAAACGAATATTCTTGCTAAGCGTCTTTATAGCTGCAGTAGCGGCTGCCACTTTCCTTGCCACCGAAGCCGGTTCGATGCTAATAGATTGGATTCAAAGGACTTGGAGCTATTTGATGCCCTGAGGGAGTTATACCCAATCACTTTCACCAGCGTTCCAGCATGCGTTGGCATTTGACACGAGTGCCTATTGATGTGGGGATCCCACATACGCAGGCGTCGGTTTCTAGGTCCAGACACTCGTTAATATACCGGCTCAAACACAGCGGGGAGAATGCCGCGCCCCAAGCTCCGGACCAACCCTACGAAAAACAGGCCGCACCGTCAACGCCGTCTCTTCCTACTCATGCTCATGCAGCGTCGCCACTCTGCCTGATTTACTGCCGTCAGTCATCATGTCAGTGGTACACGAATCCACCGCCCCAGTGGCCCAACTTCCCGGCGCCATTGACACCTGCCCGGCCAGCCTTACCCTGAGACCCTGACAAGAGTGGAATCCACCAGAACGAACCACCAAGCCCACGAGGCCAGACATGACCACCAAACCCAGGGCCACACGAACATTTCCGCCGCTCCCCGACCCGCCGGAGCGGGAGCCAGAGGATATGACCAGCTTCGACCACCTGACAAAGAACGGCGGCGCCCACCATCTGGCCCAACACTTCGGTCATCCCGGGACCACCGTCGTCGGAGGGGAGAGGTACATCATCCGGGAACCGGGCACCCCGGCGGCGGACCGGAAATTCCCCGACCTGCTGATCGCATTCGACGCCGACCCCCAGGCCTACCAGGACAGCAACAGCTACGTCATCTCCGAGCAGGGCAAGCCGCCCGACTTCGTGATGGAGATAGCCTCGCAGAGCACCGGCCAAGAGGACACTGGGAGCAAGCGGACCTGGTACGCCGACCTGGGCATCCCGGAGTACTGGCGGTTCGACCAGACCGGAAGATTCCATGGAAGCCGACTGGCGGGAGACCGGCTGGTGGACGGCGTGTATGAGCCGATAGCCATCCAGGAGGTCGAGGAAGAGGTCCTGCAGGGCTACAGCGCCGTACTGGGCCTCTTCGTCCGGTGGGAAAGCGGCGAGCTGCGCTAGAGCATGACCCGGAGACGGGGCAGGAAATACCCACCTTCGAGCAGGAGCGGGAGGGCAGACTGGCCGAGCGAGAGGGCAGGTTGGCCGAACAGGAAGCCAGGCTGGCGGCCGAGGCCCGGGTCAGGGACCTAGAGGCGGAACTGGCACAGAGACAAGAAGAGGGATAACAGTCCACGAGAATCTCCGGGCGCGCTGAAGAAGATGTTTCAGAAGGTTTCATGACCGCCAGAGAACGCCGCCTCTGCGACTGCGACGAGCCCTGCGGCTGCTACGCCGAAGGATATGCGCCGGCAAGGACAAGGCCTACTTCGAGATGTTGGCCAGCCTCGAGGGGCCGCCCCACGCCGAGGGCTGCGCCTGCCAGACCTGCCGGGTCAAGCGGGCCTGCCTGCAGAAGGTGATGACACTGATGGCCAAGACGTCGCCCGGGCTCTTCGAACTGGTGGAGGTCTGGGCGCTGGAGAATGAGAGACCCCCACGATGTCGGCCAAGTACAACCACGCCGCCCGACGGGGGAGATCCTGTGGACGGGCCCGCCTAGGGCCGCGGAGAGGTGATTTCATCGGGGTCCAGACGGCGAAATTGCGGTTCGCACAACCGGTTCTTCTGACTGCCGGACGTAAACACCGGGGCGGTGTTTTCTTGCCTGACTGTCCACAACGATCACTGGCGGAATCGCTGACACCTGCGCCTGATGGAGGGGTGGCGGAAAAGGCATCGTGATTCCCGACACCCCCGGGGAGAAGGAATCGGGAATGGGAGAACGAAAATGCCGGATCTCGGGTCGATTCCGGTAGGGGGCAGGATCGTACGCTAAGGGAAATGGCACCGGTTGAGTGTGCGGTAGGCGGTTGGTCTTGAGACTGAGAAGAGCTCGGCGAGATCGCTGATGGAATACTCGCCCGTGGCATGCAGCGGCAGAGTTCCCGCTGCTGTCCGACGGACAGCTTGGGCTGCTTGCCGTGCAATTTCCCCCTGGCGCGGGCGATGGCCATGCCCTCGCGGGTGCGCACGCGGAAAGATCGGCTTCGAACTCGGCGAAGGTGGCGAGGATATTGAAGAACAGCTTTCCCATCGGATCGCCCGGGGCGTAGAGCGTCCGGCCGAGGGCCAGTTTCACGCCTAGTTCCCGAAGCCGGTCGGCGATGGCGCGGGCATCTGGGACGGACCTTGCCAGCCGGTCGAGTTTCGGCGCGACCAGCGTGTCCCCTTCGCGCACGGGGCGAGGGCCAGTACTACCACATGGCCGGGCTCAACCTGCTAGCCGCCATCGTCATCCACTGGAATGCGTCCATCTCGGCGAAGCGGTCAGACAGCGGAAACACACCGGGCTGACAGTCAAGCCCGAGCTCCTGGCCCACATCTCACCCCTTGGGTGAGCCCACACCCTGCTCGCCGGCGAATACCGGTGGCCAAGCGCCAATAGCAGCCTTAGCGTACGATTCTGACCCCTACCGGAGTCGACCCGCATATGCTGGCTGCCCACTCTGAATGTTTCTACAAAGAAGGCTCCCCTGAAGGTGTAGAACCCCCAGATGCTGGATTCTCTCAGGAGAGTGGAGGCGATAAGGAGTACCGTGGCCATGTCGGCAAGCATCCATGCGTACGCCCCTGGATTCAGGGGGGAGATTCGAATGACTCAACACCCTCTTTATCTCTGGGGATGCTGCGCACCAAGGAGATAGTAAGCACAGCGTTCAAGCCAGTGATGCACCAGAAGGATGTGCGCCATCCCCAGAGTGACCCGATCAGGGTGAGTGCCGGGATGCCGGTGGCGTAGCACCGTGGCCACTCTCCAGAACTGTCGAGGTATTCCTGGCAGGCCATGGCGTCGGTGGTTGCGATGCAGTTGTTCAGTTCCAGAGGCCGGGGTATTGCGGTGATTCCGTTGGAACACTTTCAAGCGCGCTAGCAGGGAGGCTTCTTGATGAGGCAACCGCCCGAGGCCGTGGTTGGCTAACCCGTTCCCTTGACGGAGAGCTGTCACTGCCCCCAGGGTTTTAATCCGTGCTTGCGGGTCAGCGTATCCAAGTCCAGTTTCAGTGCCTGCCTGCCGGGTTGTGGTGCCGGGCTGGTTTTCCCAATCTGGTCCCATGCCACGTCCACTTCCACGCTGGAAACGTTTTCGAGCTCCGACAGGCTTTCCTTCACTGAAGTTACAAGGCGTGTCATGCCGAAAATGCAGCATGGCAGGACCTTCACCGATACGGCGCCGTCTTCCCCCACCTTTACATCGTGAACCAAGCCCAACTGGCCGACACCGAATCTGGCGTCGCAGCAACCCACGCTTTGTAGCGCCTCCCTGACTCTATCTTCCCCGGGTTGGCCGGGTTGTTCTACTGGAAAGCTCATTCGTCTCCTGTGCTGTCCGGCGAGGGTGGCCCCTTGTTAGCTGGAAGACCAGGCTGTGGCGAGGCCGTTGGCCCGGCGCTGGGCGAACTCGTCGTTGGCGATTTCAGCCTTCTTGGCTTCGATGTCTATGCCGTGCAGCCTGGCGAGATTCTCGCCCAGAATCTTCCGCTTGATCTCCGGAGTGAGTTGGGGATAGCCGTATCCGTCGGTCAGGTCCTGGGGCATCTGGAACTCCGAGAAAGCCTTGAGCGCCCATTGCGGGTGCCACAAAGGGACCTCCGAGCCGGATATGATCCTGTCCGGGCCGCCCCAGAACAACAGCTTCCCCAAGACTTCGGCGAACCACCGGGGGGCCTTGCCGATGAAGTTCAGCGTTGCCGCCAGCGACACATATATATTCGGAAACCGGACTATTTGCCAGCATATCTCTTCGATGAACGGCAGGCCGGGATGGAAGATGATGAAGTTGAGGTCCGGGAAGTTCGCCGCGGCCTGGTCGATGTCGTACACCTGTGTGCCCTCGAGGGGCTGCGGCCCCAGAGGCACTCCCTTGTGCACAGCTATCAGGTTGATGCCCAGTTCCCTTGCCTTCTCGTACACCGGGAAGGCCACCCTCGGGTCATCCATCCTCCAGGGAAACGGCTCACCGAAGTCATAGCGGATGTTGTAGAACTTGAACGCCTTGACTCCATGCTCCTTAACCTGAAGCTCCATCAAGTCCAGAGCCTTATTTCCCTCCAAGGGATTCACTGTACCCCATGTAACCACCCTGGAGGGATATTGCTTCGCCATGGCGGCACAACGCTGCCAGTCTGAAAGCCCGTCGTAGAAGAAATCAGTCAAAGGCAGCGGCTGCGCCACCAGGACGTCGGTATCAGTCTCGGTGAACACCAGGTTGGCGATGGTCTCGATGTCCCAATCCCTGAGGAATTCGTCCTGGGTCAATACCCTCTCGCCTTCAGGAGTGAGAGCCGCGTGAAAACCGTAGAGGTGGTTATTGAAAAGCGAACCTCCCGGAGCTCTGACATTGGCACTGTTCATGTTATAGAGATGAGTAACTGCGTCGAATACGAAAGCGTCACCAATCATCGCACCATCCCTCGTTTCTCGTGAATTCGGTTTCGTCGGTTACGGTGTTTCACAGGCTGCGACAACCCCTGCACTGGGGGCCCTCGCTCGCTGCCTGTTCATCCTCTCATTAATGACGGGAGTGAGAATCCTTACAATGAGGCGCAAGCTTGCACCTAATACATCTGCCAAGAGGCCTTTCCGAAGGGAATCGCGTATCGAAAAACAGTATACCACTCCCTATTCCGCAAGAAATCTCAGGAGAACCGCAGAGTTATTCGAGTACTGTCGCAATGCTGATGCTTTGCGATTACGCCAGTAGCTAACGAGAAAGGGAATCTGAAACCCAATGAGTGGGCAATTCGGGGATGTTCCCGGTCCCACAGGGCGAAGGTGTACAAACTGCGGGCGACGCCCAGCATGGCGCAAACCGCCGGGGCCGAATCGCCGGTAAAGGATGCCGGGCTCCCCGGGGATGCTTGGGGTCCTCCAACGAGCTCAAGGCCTCCAGGCAACCTCTTACCCCACTCACCAACACTCTCCTCACGCACAACCACCCTCCAGGCCCATTAACTCCGGCCTGATTATTCACCACCTCAACCCGCCTGTTCTGTTGAAGTTCAGGGAAATGTCCGGTTAAGTGTTCAGCGAAAATGTCACTCGGTTAAGCCTCGATGGTATCAGATGACGACATTGAGGAAACCACCCGGTATTGTCGCGTTGGTGGACCCTCAGCGTCCATATATTTCTTTATGGTGGCCCTCTGGATTCACAATTCCCGCTCGATTGCCCGAAGCGACAGCCCCTTGCGAGGGGTTCGCCGGGCGGTGATGGCGGAAGGCATGAGCATACGGGATGCCGCCCGGACGTTCGGCCTGCACCGGGACACCGTGCGATGGACGCTGGCCTACTCCGTGCCGCCGGGGTACCGGAGACAGACCCCGCCCCGGCGTCCCAAGCTGGAGCCCTACAACGGCGTCATCGACAGGATTCTGGAGGACGACCTCAGGTCCCCAGGAAACAGCGACACACTGCCAAACGCATCTACGAGCGGCTCAGGGACGAGTATGTCCCGCGTCAACTACTTCTGCCAATTTACGCCCATTATTCTTGCCTATTGCCTCACCCAAATCGTTACTCTACAAAAGTGGTTGCCTCGAATAAAATGTTACCGAAAACTCGGGAGGCAGCCACGTGGGCGGAGGCATCAGCAAGATGGCGAAGCAGGAACTTGTGGCGACGATCCGGGACCGGTACCAACAAGCATCGAAGAAGGACAAAAGGAGGATTCTCGACGAATTGACCGCAATAACCGTTCACAGCCGTAAGAACGGCGTCAGGCTGCTGAGGGGAACTACCGCCTATAAGAAACTATCTCAAAACGATGGCTCCCTCGTGGCATCGACTAAATGGCGATCTCAGCTTATGTATACCAGACCCCCGTTTTCCCGGAAAATGCTTCGAGGGAATGGCGATTGGGGTTTGCACCATGTCTTGAGATAGCTTCCTGCTACGGTTCCGCCTGTGGGGCTGCGGTTTCTATAACCCGCGCGGCCGATTCGCTGTTGTTGCGAGTGAAGGTGTTGCGGCCGTAGGACGTTATGCCTTCGCCCACTCCCTGTACCTTGTTGGCAGGCAGGCTGATGGTTACCGGTTGGCCCAGAGTTGCCGGAGTGACGGTGATCACGTATAAGCCAGCACTGTCGGCGGTAATGCCGTTGACGGTGCCGTTGCCAACGGCAAGGTCCTGCAACTCCAACCCCCGCACGGCCTCGGTCGCGAGCGGACTTGAGACGGGATTTACAAATTCCAGGTCCATGCGAAACGGGCCAGTCGCGACCCCATTTGCGTACGAGTCGAAGCTGTCGGGGAGGAATACTCCTCCCAGGTTCGCATTCAAGGCGACAGCGTCGCCGACTGGGGCATGGGCTGCCAATTCTGGAGAAGTAGCCAGTACCAAGTCAGCCTGACGAACCCGCATCTGGAACACATTGGCCACACCCGGCTGCAATTGGCCCTTTGTGTGCCGTATACAGGTGGTTCCGACGGTCGGGCACTGCGTGTAGCTGTCGCCACGGGCCACTTCATACCACTCTTCACTTTCTCCCCAAGGATAGTCAAAGAAACCAATAGAGCGCATCTCGATGACCACATCGCTTTCTGAGGGAATCTCGTTTCCCAAATCCCAACAGATGTCGAGTTCGCTCGTATCAAGAGAGTTCTGCTGTTGTCCGAGCCGTGCCCCGCACAGTCTGATCAAAGAGAGCGTAAGTCCACCGTCAATCTTGTGCGCCTGAAATTCGCCGTTTTGGCCGGGCCTTGGGTGGCGCAGATTGGCATCTTCTCCTGTCGTAAGGTGCCGGATGGTTCCGCTGTTCAGACGGAGCTGGTTTTTGCGGACAAGGATTCCGTTGGAGTCTCTATCGGAAAGGAGTACCGTTCTCGAAAACAGCAATGTGCGATTGCCGGAACCGCCGGTGTAAACCAGTTGAGCGTTTTCCGCAGGATGATCCTGATCCCCGATTCTCGCAACCAGGCTGGGAGTCCCGTTTGTGACGTCTACCAACACTTCGGAATCGAGCGTCACGCTGAACTCGATGATTTCCCCTGCGCCATAAGTATCAACGCTGGCCAGCGGCGACGAATTGATCGAGACTCCTCCGGGCACGATCCTCGGTATCTTGTTGATACGGTGACGCGCCTGGGCTGGTATCGCGGAGTGGTCCAGAATGGCCTCCAGGGTGCCTCCGCGATCAATGATTGTGCCGCCATTGAGCACCAAGGAGTTGGCGGCAACTGAGATGCCGTCCTGATCACTGTCGGCTGCATTCACCGTAAAGGAAAAGGCGAGGGCCGGGTCGGTGCCACTCGCGGATACGTAGCTCGCGTTGCGTATCGTGTTGCCAACCGTGATCTCCACAAAAGGCAAGCCTCCCGTGGTGTCCACGGAAACAGCTCCGCTGAAAGTGATCGCGACTTCAATAACATCGCCAGTAGCATAGGTGTCGTCCTGGCCGGGATCGCTGACGATTTCAATGCCTGTGACTGCCAGTGCTCTCGTTTCCATTTCCAGCGGGTTCCTGGCGGACTTCGACAAGAGGTATCCGGAATGCCCGCCGGGTATATCTGGCATTGCTCCGATATCCGCCGAGAGAATTCCCGCTGCATTCGGAGTCCACTCCACTGAAACGAACGCGCTCTCAGTGGCACCCGCTGGGATGGTGACCGAAGTTGCTCCTCCTGTCAGTACTCCGTTGGTTACATTGATGGGTAAAACAATGTCGAACGGTGCGCCCACGGGCACTATGGCCTTGAATTCAAGGCCCGTTCCCACCTCCAGCGAAACGCTTGCCACCAAGGGATCGACGGAGTTGCCCTGGAGGTGCAAGGTGCCCATGGACGTGAGCCCATCGAAAATCCCGTCGGGCAGCTGGGTTAGAAGGTTGTCATTCAGCCGGAGCTCAGTGAGCGACCGCAGGCCAGAGAATATCTCTTCGGGAAGATAGGGCAGTTGATTGCCATCCAACCGCAGAGAGGTCAAAGACGAAAGACCATCGAACTCCCTCTCCAATTCTTCAATTCGGTTGTCATTCAGTTGAAGCGTCAAAAGCGAGGACAGACTGACAAAGGCTTCATAAGGCAATCGCTCTAAGCCGTTGCTATCAAGGCGCAAATGCTCTAAAGAAGGCAAGTGCTCTAACATGCCGAATGGAATCTCGGTCAGCTGGGGATTATCCGCGATCACCAACTCCGTCAGTGACGAAAGTCCCTGGAAATCGCGAGTGTCCAATTCGGTGACCGAGCCTTCAACGATGAGAGGTCCGGTGATGTTGCTCAGTTGCGCCGCCGTAACGTCCGCGCAATCGCTCACGTTGGCAATAGCGCCGATAATCCCGTCTCGCACCGCAGGGGTGCGGCTGCAGCTTCCAAGCCCGCTTCCCACCAGGGTTCTCACCTCTGCGGGCGGATCGCTAGCGCCTCCTGAATTTACTGCCCTGATCTGGAGTTCGTAGGTGATGCCGTTTGTCAGGCCTTGAATCGTATATCCGTCTTCGTTCGTTCCCCCTTGCGCGCTGTCGGCGATCGCCACCCAGGGTCGGGAGTAGCTTGCCTCCGCAAGTTCCCTGTACCGGTACTCGTGGTGGGATACGTTTGCGGTTGCCCGCGGCGCGTCCCACGACAGGGATACTTGCATGTCACCCGCCGTGGCCATCAAGTTCTTTGGAATCGGAGGGATCGGGATCCATTCGACCACAACTGTATAGGTCAAAGCGGCGGCCCCGGGCTTGGAGACAGTAATCCCGATCTCGTTAACTCTCTCGTTCAATTCAATCTGGTGACCGGCGGTTGTGGCATCGGCGTCGGCAGGAAAGATCGCCATTGTGGCCCCCGCCAGGGGAGTTGCCGTTAATGTTGGTACGTCGACAACAGCGCTGTACACGGTGGCGTAATAGCTGGTGGTCCCAGGATCGAATTGGGGGGACAGGTCAATGCCGGTCAGCGCGAGCTCCGTAAGCGTCGCCTGCGGAAGACCGATCCCACCGTTCACCTTATGGCGCGGAAAGGTCCCTCTCGGGCCCGGAAGAGGGTATTCGAGGTACGCGCCGCGTCCATTAGTGGCGTGGTTAATCGCGCCTCCCTGGAGCCGCAGGTGATTAGAGTGCAGGTAAAGACCGTTCAGGTCGCGATCAGTCGACTGGACGACGTACTCGAATTCCAGGGTATTGGTCCCTGAACCTCGCACATAATCGAAACCTTGATGTCGCGGGGTATTGCCAGGATCCCCCAGTATCGCCACCAACTGGGGAGTGCCGCCGGTTGTATCCACATTAACCGCCGTATTGAATGCGACTGAGAAGGTGATGGTCTCGCCTTCCAAGTAGGTGTCGGGACTGGCAATAGGCACGGATACGATCGTTACTCCATCCTCAGCGATGTAGGGCTTGTTCGCCAGGTGACCCTGAATGGCCGTCAACAGGGAATTGCTCACATCGCTGGATGGCGCCCACCCGTCACCCGCTTTCACTGCCTTGTTGGCCATGCTCCATCCTGGAAGAGTGGCCGGATCTTCATTGTAGGAGGCCGTCTTGCCGAACTGGATGTAATTGTCGTTGGCGCAGCCCGCCTCGCATTCCATCACGAACATATACGACGTGTCCGGCAGCAGGAGGACTCCCGGAGAAACAGTAAAAGCCTTGGGTTGATAATTCGGGAAGCTCTCGGAGTGGGTGAGGTCCGCCACTTTGGAACCGCGAGAACCGTCGGCCTGAACGAGGTAGATGGCGCCGGCGAGGTCGATGAAGCGGCTTTCGTGGCCCCTCTTGGTATGGACCACAACGCTATCCAGAATATACGCGCCTTGTTCCGACCCGGTAGTGAACGCCTGACCGATGCCATGCTGGTTGCGGTCCAACTGGAAGTGCGGGTGATCCTGCTCCTGCAGTATGTTGCTGACCAGTATTGAGTCCTGCGCGTTTGCCGTTGGT
>CBDHDY010000024.1:0-245444 GCA_965261885.1 Dehalococcoidia bacterium | reverse complement strand
ATAGAACGCTGAACAGCCCTCCGTTGTGCTCCGGGATGTACACCACATCGTCGGAGTCGATGTAGAACAGGGCCGGGCCGATGAGCTTGCTGGGCCACGTGGTGATGTACTCGCCCTCCTGGGTAAACACCTGCACCCGGTCGTTCTCGCGGTCGGCCACCAGAACCTGGCCCTGGCGGTCAATCCAGATGCCGTGGGGGAGGCGGAACTGCCCGGGGCCGTCGCCGGGCTCGCCCCAGGACTTGATGAGCTGTCCGTCGGGAGTGAACTTGTGAACACGGGCGTTGGCATAGCCGTCGGCGATGAAGATCTGTCCCTGGTCGTTGAGGGCAATTCCGGCGGGCATGTTGAATGGGGGGCCGCCGTGGGTCACCGACTGGAAGGCCGTGGAGCTGTAGTCTTCGGGGTCGACGCCGGTGTCGGAGCGCACGCCCTTCTGGCCGATGGTCATGATATGCTGGCCGTCGCCGGTGTACTTGTGTACCTCGTGGGTGTTGCGGTCAATCAGCCAGACATTGTCGTTATTGTCCAGCAGGATGGAGTGGGCGAAAGATATGAGGCCGGCGCCCCAAGCGGAAACAAAATTACCGTCCTTGTCGAAGATGCAGACGGGGATGCTCGGGGTCGCGGTTGAAGGCATAGACCCGATCATTGGAGTCGCCATACACCGCCGCGCTGGGCATCTCCCAGCCTTCGGGCAGCTTGGCCCAATCTGGGTTCATTTCGTAGCTGTAATCTCCGGAACCGACTATGTTACTGGATGTCACGATTCCTCTCCTGATCGCTGATTCGGGTTGCCGCAATCATACAGGCAGGCGCTGGCGTTCACCACTCGCTGCGCCCCGCGCCTTGTCTCCCCGGCCTAGATACCCGGAGTGGTCACCCGGAAGCTGTAAACGGACGTTCCAGGAGTGGTGTACACGGTGCGGTTGTCGGGGCCGCCGAAGGCGATGTTCCGGGGAATCTCCGGCCCCCTGATAACGCCGATGTGGGTGCCGTCGGACTCGAACACCCAGATGCCGCCGGAGCCGGTGCAGAACACGCGGCCTGCGGTGTCGACCTTCATCCCGTCCGGCACTCCCGGCTCTGCCGAGCTCATGTCCGCGAACACGCGGTTGTTGCTCAGCGATCCGTCGGCAGCCCACGTCGAAGGCGCGTATCTTGCGGTGGGTGCATACCTCGCCGCGCTGCTCCTCACCCATGCAGTCAAGGCTGATGCGGCTGATGGCAACGTACAGCACCGACTCGTCGGGCGAGAACGCCAGCCCGTTGGGATACTCGCAGCCGTCGGTGGCCACATGGACGTTGCCAGCAGGGTCGACGCGGAACACGCCGGCGAAGTCGTACTCCCGCAACTCGGCATCCAGCCGCAGCGACGGATCGGTGAAGTAGATGCTCCCGTCAGAGCGGCAAACGACGTCGTTGGGCTTGTGGAAACGCTTGCCGTCCCAGCGCTCGGCCACGGGCGTGACGGTGCCGTCGGCGCCCATGCGGGTGACGCGGCGGTGGTCGGCTCCTTCGCACATCAGCAGCCGCCCCTCGCGGTCGAAGGCGCAGCCGTTGCCCTCGCCGGTCCCCTCGCGCGCCACGCTGACTCCGTTCTGTTCGTCCCAGCGATACAATCGGCCTTCGGTCAGCGATACAAAGGTCAAGTAGCCATCGGAGTGCCACAGCGGACCCTCGGTGTTGCCGCCGACGTTGGCGAGGTGGGTGTGTTCGGGGGACTCCAGGATTCCGGAAAGATCGTCAGGCATGACTGCCTCCTTGTCGCAATTGCTGTCTCAATAGTCAATGGTTTTCGGGATTATAACAGTAGGTTGGCGCGATACCTCGTTTGACCACCCCTTGGAGGCAGCCCTAGAATGCCCTGAACGTTCCCGGCAAATTTGCCGGGAACTACGGACCACCACGGAGCGATCATGAATCAACATTCCGACCTGGAACAGATCTACGCGGAACTTCGCCGACGAGCCGTGTCCGAGTTCGGCGAGGAGCGAGCCGCCGAGCTCGAGGATTACCTGCGCACAGCCGCCCAGCAGGTCGCGGACGTGGAGGGAGCCGACGTGCATCCCGACCTCGAACCACTGGTCCATGGATGAGCGGGATGAGCGGATTGGCGCGTTTTGAACTCCCGACAACCACCGCCCGGGCCGCGAACCGGTGCCATTCACCCCATTTGCTGCGAGGATTGATCATGCCTGAGCCCTATGAGCTTTCAGTGGGTAGACGCCGCGGCCCGGATCCGCGAGGGCAGCCTGTCCCCTGTGGCACTGGCGGAATCGCTGCTGGAGCGCATCGACGCCCTCGACGGCGACCTGCAGGCCTGGGTGACTATCGACCACGACGCAGTGCTGGCGACCGCCCGCCAGCGGGAGGCCGAGGTCGCCCAGGGCGCACCTCTCGGCCCCATCCACGGCGTGCCAGTGGGCCTGAAGGACATCTTCTACACCGCCGGCATGCTCACCGCCTGCGGCTCCAGGGTCTACGCCGACTTCGTGCCGGACTTCGACGCGACCTCGGTGGCCAAGATCAAGTCCGCAGGCGGCATCGTCCTCGGCAAGGCGGTGACCCACCGAGTTCGCCACCTCCGACCCGTCGCCGACCCACAACCCTTGGAACCTCGACCACACCCCCGGCGGCTCCAGCAGCGGCTCATCGGCAGCCGTGGCGGCCCGGATGGTGCCCGCCGCCCTCGGCTCGCAGACCGGCGGCTCCACCTGCCGACCTGCCGCCTACAACGGCATCGTCGGCCTCAAGCCCACCTACGGACGCATCAGCCGCTACGGCGTGGTGCCGGTGAGCTGGTCGCTGGACCACGTTGGCATCCTGACCCGCACCGTTGCCGATGCCGCACTTATGCTGATGGTGCTGAGCGGTGAGGACGACAACGACCCCGGCTCGCTGCGGCAGCCGGTCCCTGATTTCGCAGCGCAGATGGCCCAGCACGATCGTCCACCACGCATCGGGCTGGTGCGCCAGTACTACCAGGACTACTCCACGCCCGAGATCTGGGCCCACACCGAGGCGATTGCCAACCAGCTCGCCGAGGCGGGCGCCGACGTGGAGGAGATTCCCCTGCCCGACAGTTTCGCCCGGGTCCACAGCTTCCAGCGCATCGTGATGAACGTGGACTGCGCCGGGTTCCACGAGGCCAACCACCGCATCCGCGCCGCCGACTACGGGCCCCGCGTCCGGGCCGGCATGGAAATGGGAATGATCATCCCAACCGCGACCTACCTGAAGGCCCAGCGCATGCGCCGCCAGTTCCGCGCCGACATGAACGAGATGGCGTCGAAGGTCGACGTCGTGATGACTCCCGCAACTCCGGCCCCCGCGCCAAGGGACCTGAACACCACCGGCGACGCCGCCTTCCAGGTGCCATGGACGGCCGCAGGACTACCAACGGTGGTGGTGCCAACGGGCCTCAGCGAGCTCGGCATGCCCATCGCCGTGCAGTTCGGCGCCCCGTGGGCCGAGGAGGGCCGGGTGCTGGGAGCGTCCCAGTGGTGCGAACGCGTGGCCGGCCTGAACCAGGGACCGCCCAACTATTCGTAGGCGCTCCTGTTGAATTCCCACTATGACCTGGTGGTCATCGGCGCGGGTTCTGCGGGATTGACGGCGGCGCGCTTCGCCCGGCAATTGGGGCTGTCGGTGGCGATGGTTGAGCGTTCCCGCGTCGGGGGAGACTGCACCTGGACCGGCTGCGTCCCCAGCAAGGCGCTGCTGAAGGCCGCGGGCGTAGCCCAGTCCATGCGGTCTGCCAATAAATACGGCCTCCCTCCCTCAGAACCACAGGTGGACCTCCGGGCGGTGATGGAACGCATCCGTTCCGTCATCCACCACATCTACGACACCGAGTCGCCGGTGACGCTGGCCGCCGAGGGCATCGACGTCATCCTCGGGGAGGCCAGCTTTAACGGCCCCGATTCCATCAGCGTGGCTGGAAGTTCCCTGACCGCCCGGCGCTTCCTTGTCTGCACCGGTGCCTCGCCCTTTGTCCCTGCAATTCCAGGACTGGACGGGGTCGAGTTCCACACATACGAGTCCGTCTGGGACATGGACGAGTTGCCCGAATTGCTAGCGGTGGTGGGCGCCGGCGCCGTTGGCTGCGAACTGGCGCAGGCGTTCGGGCGCTTGGGGTCGCGGGTGATGCTGATCGAGGCCGCCGACCGGATTCTCCCGCAGGAAGATGCCGAGGTCTCCGAGGTTATATCGCGCCAGTTCATCGATGAGGGAATCCAGGTCCTGGCTGGCGTCGAGGCGCGGACCGTTTCTCCGGCCTCCAACGGATCGGCTGGCGCCAGCATCCAGCTGGCTGACGGACGTAGCCTCGATGCCGACACACTTTTGATCGCCGTGGGCCGCCGCCCGAACACCGGCGGACTCGCTCTAGAGGCAACGGGAGTGGCCGCCGGACCCGACGGCATCCGCACCGACCGCTACCTGCGTACCGCGAACAAGCGAGTGTATGCCGCCGGAGACGTCACCGGCGGGCCGCAGTTCACCCACTATGCGGGATGGCAGGGATTCATGGCCATCCGCAACGCCTTTCTGCCCATGAACACCGTGGCAGTCCGTGAGCAGGTGCCTCGGGCCACGTTCACGGATCCCGAGGCAGCGCAGGCAGGACTGACTGAGGCGGAGGCTATGGAACGGCATGGCGATGAGGTGGTCGTCTCCCGCTGGCCGCTTGCCGACGTGGATCGCGCCCTCACCGACGGCGAGACCGGTGGTTTCGTGAAGGCAGTTCATACGTCCAAAGGACGCATCCTAGGCGCGACCATCGTCGCCCCGAGGGCGGGCGAGATGATTCACGAGTGGACGCTTGCCATCGACCAGGGCATCAAGTTGGCCGATCTGGCCCGCTCAATCCACGTGTACCCCACCTACTCCATGGCATCCCAGCAACTGGCCCTCCGGACCTATTCGAATTGGTTGATGTCCGGGCGTATGGGAGCGCTGCTGCGGAGGCTGGCGAGGCGGGGCGGATAATCGGCGGAACCGTACTATGTCGCCTGGGTCCCGACGGGAAATCCTTGGGTTTTCAAGGCAGTAAGAGCGGGCACGAAACACGCGGCTCAGCCCTCGCCCCGGCGCAGGTGCCTGCCAAACAGGATGGCTATCAGGCCGCATGCCACGGTAACGCCGAGGCAGAAGTAGCCGATCCCGGTGAAGCCGGTACTCGCCAGGAGCGCACCAGCGATGGCCCCTCCCAGCACTCCACCGGTCTGGTTGCTGAGGCCCATGATACTGGCGCCCGTGGACTTGGACTCTCCCGAATACTCTGTGCTGGCGGCGACGAGTGTGGGCATCGACACTGCCAGCAGACCACCGCCGACGGTTGCCACCGCCACGGCCACCCAGAGCTGGAATTCCACGGTGAAGCACAGGAAGGCGCAGACCCCTCCCGCCACCGAGGTGGCGCCGAGAAGCAAAGCGCGGTGCCCCTGGGTCGCCACAGGCCCCCCGCCGAAGCTGCCCAGCGCCTGCCCCAGTGCGACAACTCCCAGCGGCAGGGCCGCGAATGCCACGCTCAACTCATAGGTGTCTCTCAGGTAGGTCGGGAAATAGCTGACCATCGTCCAGAAAGCAATGCGCTGCGACAGGCCAACCGCCACGGCAGTGCGGAAGAAGGGCAATGACCCCAACGACCAGTACCGGGAGAAGAAGGCCCAGTTGCGGACTCGCCCCCTGCGGTCCCGCGGAAACCAGATCAGGTTTGCCAGGAATCCGCACGCGAGCAACAGCCCCGCAACGATGAAGACAAACCGCCAACCCCCCAGGTCCGCCAGACCGAGGGCCAGCGGTACGCTGACTGCCGAGGTCAGTGTCCCGATGGCCAGGAAGCCGCTGACCGCCTGCGCCCGTCTCTCCGGCGAAATGACGTCCGACAGCACTCCCACAGAGGTGGGCGGGAGCGCCCCTGCTGCCAGACCATTCAGGACTCTCAGGGCCAGGAAAACTTCGAGATTGGGCGCAAAGGCGGAGGCTATGACCGACACAATCAGCAGGAACAAGCCGCCCAGGATCACCGGGCGACGTCCGAAGGAGTCGGACAGGGGGCCCGCCATGACCAGGGAGACCGCCCAAGCCGCAAAGGTGGCGGTCGCCAACTGACCGGCGACCGCCACCGAGATTTCCAGGTCTGAACCGATCTCCACCAGGAGAGGCGGCAGCATGAACACCGAGTTCTGGGCGCCCATTATGGCGAACGAAAGCACAGCGTAAAACCAGGCCTTGTTCACCTCCCCTTCGCCCTCCGGTTTGGCTTGAATCGCTATGCTGACCGTCTCCTGGTCAAAAGCCCCCAAATTCGGTCCCGCTCGCGACCCGCTGCCCCAGCCAGCAAGACCAAAGAAACCATCATCTCCAGCGGCAGAGGATAACCGCGCCAAGAGCTCGCGGCAACCGAAAGCCGCACGCTACTTCTCATCTTATTCGCCGACAGTGTAGATCACGGTACAAGCGTCGCCTTGTACCGTGGGGTCGCCACATTTTCCGGCAAATGATCAGGGGTGGAAATCGCTGTTGCGACCTCCACCCCATCGGATTCGGCCAGTTAGGAATTGAATCGAGCAATGGTCCGACTTACTCCCCCAGTGTCGTAGTCAGCACCCACATGGGACGGGCGCCCACGTCGTAGGTCGCCAGGGGCGTCATCTCGCCGGTGGCGGCGTCGATGCTGTGGGAGGATAGGCGCCCGGTGGCCGACCCGGCCCCGAAGACGAACTTGCCCTGCGGGTCCAGGCTGAATGCGCTGGGCACTGCCTCGGTGGAAGCTCGGCCTGCCGCCGTCAGGGCACCCGTCGCGGCGTCAACCGAGAAGCTGGCAATGCTGTTGTGGCCCCGGTTGGGCACGAACAGGAAGCGGCCGTCCGACGTAATCTGGATCTGCGAGCAGGTGTTGCGCTCCGTGTGCCCCTCCGGCAGCGTGGAGATGGTCTGGAAGGCCGCCAGCCGTCCCTCCGAGTCCATGTTGTAAGCGGTGACGCTGCTGCCCTGCTCGTCGGAGAAGTAGACCACGTCCAGCGACGGGTGGTAGGTGTAGTGGCGAGGGCCCAGGAAGCCGTTCATCTCCACCACCAGCGGGTCATTGGGCGTCAGGCTCCCGGTGGCGGCGTCGAACTTGAACTGGTGGATCACGTTCGGGCCGGGGATGTTTTTGGGCGGCTCCAACACGTTGTCCTGGATGTAGGCAATATGCGGCACGTAAGCGAAGCGGTTGGAGCGGTCGGTCAGTATGGAGTGAGCCCCGGCCACCGTCTCTACCGACTCGGAAGGCGCGCCGCCCAACTCGCCGTCGGCACCAATGGGGTACACCCCCGCCCGTGCTCCACCGTAAAAGGCAACGGTCAGGTGGCGGCCCGTGCGGTCCGTGGCAATGTAGGCGGGCCAGTCTTCAACGGCCACCGAGCCGGTCTGCGTTAGCCCACCGGAGGCCGGGTCGATGCGGTGGCTTGAGAGCCCGAGCGACTCGCGGTGGCTGACATACAGCGTCCCCTTGTCGGGGCTGATGGCCAGCAGCGACGGCCCTCCGGGCATCGCGGCATCGGCTTTGTGGCTGAGCGCGCCGGAATCTCCGTCCATGGTATAGATGCCGATCTTGTTGTCATCCTGGGCTGCGACATATACATAAGTTGGCATGGTTTCTCCTCCTGAACGAAATCTCCTGAATTAAATCCCCTCTCCGGAGAGAGGGGATTCGTGGTTCGCTAGAATATCGCGATGGGATTCACTGGGGAGCCGGTGGTGTTGTGCAGCCGCAGGGGCCCGATGGAGATCATGAACTCCCACCGGTTGCGCTCGCGGCAGGCCACCGCCACCTCCTCCAGGTTGGCGTTGTCGAGAATCCAGATGCCCATGGCCGTGATGCCGACCTGGTGAATGGGGCTGGGCACCTTCTCGTACTGCGGCGGGTTCACGTCGTTGCCCGTGTCCGTCCCCAGCATGGCGATGCCCCGCTCGTAGAACAGGGGCAGGCACGACGCCTGGCATGCAGCGGAACCGGCTTCGCGCGACCACGGCCCCTCGACGTTGCGGCGGTGAAGCTGGCCGGTGCGGATCAGCAGCACGTCGCCCTCCTCGACCTTGAAGCCGCAGCGCTCCTCGGCGGCCAGGATATCGTCAATCATCACGCCCTCGCCCCGATCGATCCAGTCGATGCCCTTGATCATCGGCACGTCCACCAGCACGGCGCGGCTGATGATGCCCTCCTTGGCCTCCTCGACGGAGCCGAAGGTTGCGCCCAGGCTCGTGGAGACCAGGTGCGCGGGCTTCCCGTTGTAGGTCTTGCCGTTCCAGAAGAAGTGGGCCAGGCTGTCGACGTGGGTCACGGTGTAGCCGTGGAAGATCATGCCGAAGTAGTCGGTGGCCGCCGGGAAGGCGCGGTTGCTGACTTTCTGGCCGCTGGCCCAGCCCTCGCCGCTCTCCACCATAAAGTGCACCGGCGGCGAAGGGGCGTCCAGCGAGGGCTCGAAGCTGACGGTGCGGGACATGGAGATGCGCACCCCCTCCTGCACCGTGGCGATGGCCTGCTTCACCTTGGCGGGCGTGATCAGGTTGGGCGCTCCCAGCTCGTCGTCATCGCCCCAGCGACCCCAGTTGGAAAACTTGTCGAAATAGCTGAGAACCTCATCCTCTGATGGAATATTGGCTTGCGGCATTGCTGTTTCTCCTTCTTCGGTTAGTCCCCTCTCCCTCGGGAGAGGGTTAGGCTGAGGGCGTAATTACACCGGCGGCGACAGGTGAACGTCCAGCACCCGCTCGCACCATCGGGCGGCGGCCAGCAGACGCTCCTCGCGGAATGGCGCTGCGATGATCTGCAGTCCCATCGGCAGGCCCGACTCAGCCAGTCCCGAAGGGATGGTAATGGTGGGCAGGCCGCAGGATGTCCACGGCCCCTGGAACGCTGTGTTCCCCGTGTTGGACAGGTCGGCCAGCGCCGGGGTGGGAGTCGACGGCGTGATAAGCACGTCCGCGCTCTCGGTCAGCACCTGCATGTCTGTGATGAAGCGAAGGCGCCTCTCCAGTGCTCCCGAGTACGTGACGGCGTCGGTCTCCATCCCCCGGGCCAGCAGGCGGCGCAGCAGCGGCCGGTACTCCTCGGAGCGGGTCTCGTACATCGGCCGGTGGAAGGCTGCGGCCTCGCAGCGCATGATGATCTGCTGGTCCTCGATGGCGGTGCCGAAACTGTCCGGCAGTCTGACCTCGTTCACCTCGGCGCCAGCGGCGGCGAGCTGCAGCAGCATGGCGCGGGTGTGGCGCTGCGTCTCCTCGTCCGACTCCTCCATGAAAAACGACGTCACCAGGCTGATGCGCGGCGCCGCCCCGTCCTCCAGCCCAGACAGGTAGTCCGGTGCTGGGAAGCGGGCGCACACCGGGTCGTTGGCGTCGGGCCCGGCCATAACCTGCAGCATCAGCGCCGCGTCCTCCACCGACCGCGACATCCAGCCCATGGTGTCCAGCGACCAACTCACCGGCACGACGCCATGACGGCTCACTCGCCCGTAGGTGGGCTTCAGGCCGACCACGCCGTTGTAGGACGCCGGACGCAGCACCGAGCCCACGGTCTGCGACCCCAGCGCCACCGGGGCCATCCCGGTGGCCACCGACACCGCCGAGCCGCTGCTGGAGCCGCCAGGCGTGTGGGCCGGGTTCCACGGATTCAGCGTCTGCGACGGGTCGAGGCAGGCAAATTCGGTCGTAACCGTCTTGCCCATCATGATCGCGCCCGCACCCTTGAGGCTGGTCAGCACGGCGGCATCGAACTCCGGCACGAAGTCGGCGTACACCTGCGAGCAGGCGGTGGTCGGGATGCCGGCAGTGTAGAAGATGTCCTTGACGCCCACCGGCACGCCGTGCAGCGGACCCGGATTGGGCAGCGTGTCAAGCTCCCGCTGTCGCTGCTCCGCGTCGGCCAGCACGGTCTCGCGGTCGATGTAGACCCACGCCTGCAGCGATTCCAGCGCGTCGGTGCGGGCCAGCAGCGCCTCGACCACATCGACGGCGCTAACCTCCCGGGCACGTATCTGGCGAGCCATCTGGCTGGCGGTCAATTCATGCAGTTCCGGCATTGGCACTCCTCTGAAATCCCCTGCTGCTTGCAAACATAGGGGCTAGTTCAGGTATTCTCGACCTAAAGAATTTTGAAAATGAACTGGCTGTCCCTTGAAGAAATCGTAGTCGCCCCAATTTCCCGGCCTTCGTTTTTGAAAGCAAGGCGCGCCATGTGCAGGTGAGAAAGCCGCGCACATTCGATTTCGGTAACTTCTCCTCTGTCGATCCTGTCAGAGAGTTGTCCAGCCAAGTAGAAGGTCATGCTGGAATCGCTCCCACCACCCTCTCCTCCAACAGCATAGTCTGGGTAATCCGTTCCACGCTCAAAAGCGTGTTCAAATTCGATTGCCAACTGGTAAGCGGTCAGGAATTCGCCCGGTCTGCTACGCAAGATTTCAACCACTTTTCCGTGAATATCGTATCGTTCCCAGTATGTTTGACCTAAACTCATGCCATTGACCTCTGTATCCGATATGCCGAGTCGTATCCTACCCTTCCGCCGTACCGTAACGAGTCGGGCCGACGCACCCGTAACCGCCGCGACGCCGCTAGCATCTCCTCGTCTATCTCATAGTCGCCGCTCTCAATGTCAATAGCTATGAATTTACCTGTCTCGTGGGGCTCAACTAACAGCTTGATGCGTTCCTCGTAGATCTTTTCCCCTCGGTCACATACCTCGTCGATACTGTATTTTGGGGTGGCCATCGAATCCTCTAATCGGGAAGCACCACAACCCGCTTCGCGGGCAATTCTCCATGGCCACTCCCCTACACCGGTGGCCGCCGGGTGTGCCAGTCCGTCGCCTGCTCATAGGCATAGGCCGCCCGGAACAGCGTCGCCTCGTCGAACGGCCGCCCCACCATCTGCAGCCCGACCGGCAGTCCGTCCGAGGTGAAACCGCAGTTGATTGACAGCCCGGGTACCCCTGCCAGGTTCGATGGCGTTGTGTACGTCCGCCGCCCTCCCAGCATGTTGAGAAAGTCTTCTTTCCCGTTCTTGGCCAGACCTGCCTCGGTGGGAATCGGCGTCGCCTGCACCGACGATGTCGGCAGAATCAGCACATCCACGCGCTCCAGGGCGTCCAGTATGCTCTGGCGGAAGATGTGCCGTAGGCGGCTGGCCTTCTGATGCGCCTGCGCCGGTATCAATGCGCCGGTCATCAGCCGCACCCGGTTGTTGTGGTCGTATTTCTCGGGGTGTTCCCGCAGCCCCCGCTGGTGCACCGCTGTTGCGTCAACGTAGATCAGCGTGGTCGATATCGCCGCCGACTCCGCCATCATCGGAATCGAGACTTCCTCCACCTCCGCGCCCAGCTCGCCCAGCTGCCCTACCGCCGCGTTCACTGCATCCCGGATGTCCAGCTCCACTGCGTCAGCGTTGACCCGGTCGCTGATAACCCCCACCCGCAGTCCCTGTATGCCCGCCTCGATGCCGTCCAGGTAGTCCGGCACTGGCGCGTCGCGGGTGTAGCCGTCCTTGGAATCATGCCCGGCGATGGCCTGGAGCGTGACCGCGCAGTCCCTCACGGTGCGGGAGATTGGGCCCGCTGCGTCCATCGACCAGGTTGACGCCAGCATTCCGTACCGGCTGACCAGACCCCACGTAGGTCTGATCCCCACTAGCCCGCAGAAGGCAGCCGGGCCGCGAATCGAACCGGCCGTATCCTCGCCCAGCGACGTGGCGCACAAGAATGCCGCCGTGGCTGCGCCGGAGCCGCTGCTCGAAGTGCCGGGGTTGCGCGACAGGTCCCACGGGTTGCGTGGTCGGCCGTAGGGATGATGGAAGGCGTCACCCATGGCAAACTCGCTCATGTTGAGCTTCCCCAGCAGCACCGCCCCAGCCTCTTTCAGCTTGGCCATCACCGTGGCGTCGTAGTCCGGCACGTATTCGCCCAAGATGGACGACCCGCCGGTCGTCAGCACCCCATCGGTGCAGAACTGGTCCTTTACTGCCACCGGTACGCCGTGAAGCGGGCCGCGATAGTTGCCCGAGGCGATTTCGGCCTGGGCCTGCCGCGCCTCGGCTATCGCCCGCTCGGCAGTGACGGTAATGTATGAGTTGAGCGAGGGGTCGACCTGCTCGATTCTCGACAGGTACGCCTCTGTCGCTTCCACTGGAGTCACTTGGCCAGTTCTGAGCAATTCCGCCAATTCGGTTGCACTGATAAACGGTAATTCGTTGCTGTTCATTGTTAAGGCCTTCGGTTGCGTTTGGGAGGGGGAGCCCGGGCCCCGGAAGCAGCCCAATTTTGCAGGCGGTGTAAAGGTATGTCAACGCGAACAAACTCGGGCGGGCAGCTTCCGCCGGGTTATAATCTTGAGGAGCGGTCAATCGTCGAGTACCGACCGCCGTAGGATTTGGGGAGGATTTGGGAATGATAATGGCCGGCGTGGTAATGGCAGCTGGGGAGGGGAGGAGGATGCGTTCCCGGATACCAAAGCCTCTGCACCGTGTCTGCGGCAAGGAGATGGTGCGTTACCCTGTGGAAATCCTGAAGGAAGCGGGCGCCGGGCGCGTTGTCGTAGTCGTATCACCGGAAAATCGGGACGCGATCCGGGCGGCTCTGGGGGACTCGGTGGAATACGCCATCCAGGAGCACCGGGACGGGACCGGAGGCGCCATTGCCAGTTGCCGGGAACTGCTTGCGGGGTCTGCCGACCGCGTTCTGGTCATAGGCGGAGATTCGCCGCTGGTCACCACCGATTCGGTGGAGGGCCTCGTGGCCAAGCACTCCACGCACGACGCTCAAATGACCATACTCACTGCCGCCGCGACAGGCAATACAGACCTGGGACGGGCGGTTGTCGAGGAGGGCAGGGTTATCCGGATCATTGAGGCCGTCGACCACGTTGGAGGCTCGGACGGCACCGCCGCCACCGTCAACGCCGGAGTGTACTGTTTCGATGCCCCGTGGCTCTGGGAAGCAGTACGCCGCATTGGAGCAAGTCCGTCAGGCGAACTCTACCTGACCTCCCTGGCGGCGATTGGGCATGCCGATGAAGCCAGGGTGTTTGCGTCTGAGGCAACGGAGCCGGTGGAGGCTATGGGCGTCAACGACAGGATTCAACTGTCTGCTGTGGAAGAGGTAATGCGCCAGCGAATCCGAAATAAATGGATGCTCGCTGGCGTGACAATGACGGATGCGGCGTCGGTCTACATTGACGGCAACGTTTCTATCGGAATGGATACCGTCATTCTGCCCAACACAATGCTACTGGGCTCCACCTCAATCGGCGAGAACTGCGAAATCGGCCCAAACTCGGTTATCCGGGACAGCGAGATCGGCGATTACTGCCGGGTGACGTCCTCTGCCATGGAGGAGGCCACGATGGAACATCAAACGGACATTGGCCCATTCAGCCACCTGCGGCCGGGGGCATACCTGGAGTCGGGAGTTCACATCGGCAACTACGTCGAGGTGAAGGAGAGCAGGTTCAAGGCGGGTGCCGTGATGGGGCACTTCGGTTACGCCGGCGACGCCACCATTGGCGAGAGGGTCAATATCGGCGCGGGTATGATCACCTGCAACTACGACGGAAAAGACAAGCACCAGACAGTGGTAGAAGACGACGCGTTCATCGGCTGCGACACGATGCTTGTGGCCCCGGTGACAGTGGGGAAGGGATCAATTACCGGCGCTGGGGCAGTGGTGACGAAAGACGTACCCCCCGCTAGACTGGCTGTGGGAGTACCTGCTACCATTAAACGTACTTTGAGATAGCCCGTCCTCCCCGCACCGGCAAGTACAGGCCGACCGGCCATACAGCCGCACGCTTTGAGATTCGGGAGATTTAGAGGCTTGGATACAGATAACCCTCCCCCTGATAACCCCCATTCTGCGACCGGATTAACGGACCCACGCCAACGGGTTCACTGGGAGCGAGTCGGATTTAGACCGGTTCCCTGGTTAGCAGCATTTGCTCCTTCCTTACCTTCGGGAACTAGCCTCCTGACGGGATGCGGCCATGTCACGCTATAGCTGGCTGGGACGCCTGTTCAGCAGGAAGGACCAAAATGAAGCCCCCAGAAGGCGGTCCCAGGAAGGAACCCGGCCAGCCAGCGACGGACCCGTCGGCAGGAATCAGGGTCCGGCTGCCACAGACAGTTTCGCTGCAATGCCCAGCCCATCGCCCGAGCCGACGATTACTGAAGAGGAGCTCAGCGGGCTGGACCACCGGGACCGGCAGATGCTCCGCTCCATCATCGACCTTGACTACACCACAGTACGGGAGGTGATGGTTCCCCGCCTGGACATGGTGGCCATAGATGCCAGCGTATCGCTCCGTGATGCCGCGGCGGCCATCGTGGAATTCGGACACAGCCGACTCCCGGTCTACAGCGAGAACATCGATGAAGTACTGGGAATCCTGTACGTTCGCGACCTCCTGGCAGCGATAGCCAATCCGCAGGAGGGAGTCACCGTCAGAACACTCACCCGGCCCGCTTTCATAGTCCCCGAGACCAAGCGAGTTGATGACCTGATGGAGGAGTTCCGCCAGCGGCATACTCAGATAGCGATTGTGGTCGACGAATATGGAGGCACCGAGGGTCTGGTTACCATGGAGGACGTCCTGGAAGAGATCGTCGGCGAAATAGAGGACGAATTCTCCAAGAACCGCGGAGTGGACATCGTCTGGGACGAAAACGGCGCCGCCTACGTGAGTGCCGGGCTTAGCACCGAGGAAGTGCAGGGGCTCTTTGGCGTCAGCATCGACAGTGACGACTTCGACACTGTAGGGGGCTTTGTCTACCATCACCTGGGACGAATACCGCACGTCGGGGACGTGGTGAAGAAGGATGGCCTTTGCCTGGAGGTAGTTACGGTGATGGGAAGAAGGCTGAGATCGCTGAAGATCAAGAAAGAAGGCGGCGACTCACCTGCCGATTCAGGTTAAGCCGCCACCGTCCGGGATACCATATTTTCGCTGAATAAGTTAGCTGGCCGTTTTCCTGGCAATGAGTTCTGCGTCGACTATCAGCCTGTGGTCGTAAACCAAGCGGGGGAAGCAGGCGACCAGATGGATGTTGGGGCCGCCGTCCCCGTCCAGGACCATATCATCCTCGTGAACGATCCTTGTTGCGGTTACGCGATACAGGAACTGTTCCGTACCATTATCGGTTACTATCTGTACTTCCTCGCCATTGGTAAGCCTGTCCGGTATCTGGTCCAGGTTGCGAAACACCGAACCTTCCCCGACCAGAGGGCTTTCCATGTGGCCGAAGAACCACCCATCCCCATTTTCGCCCGCGCCGTAAGTCTCAGGGATGTGCCCCACCGTGTTGTCGGGGGTCTCGTAGGCTCTTGTGTCTCCCAGGTCCTGAATGGACAATTCAACTATCGCTGCCTCGACTTCCACATCCGGGATGCTGATGCTGGTAGCCAATGACACCGGGGGCAGTGGGTCTTCCTCGGAAAAGTCGATAAATACAAATCCGTCGGGCAACTCCGGCCCCGTTATAACGGGAATATAACCTGCGTCTCCGGAATACAGGGAGACCTCAGGGATTATCGACGGTCCCGAAATCGTTACGGCCGTCACAGGTTCGTTGTGCACCAGGATGGGCACAAGTTCAACCGCCGAAACGTTATACTGGCCCAGTTCCGCCCGGGCGTTGCTGGCATAACCGTAGTAGGCGCCGCCCACGCCTATAAGTAAGCCCCCAACCAGAACGAGGGTAGCACCCACGATTCTGGTCCGGTTCCAGAAGCGCCTGGCCCCGTTACGCATGATCAGGTAGTCATATCCGGCAATCATAGCATCCCTCCCCCCGGTATCCGCGCAAGCCGCCTTTTTTGGACGGCCTGCGGGACCGGGAACCTCACGTCACCACCACCCGGCTATTCCCCGGAGCGTTCAGGGAGCACGGCGGAGGCGTTTCAAAACGGGCTACAGAACCCGCAATCAGCCAGATTACTTCAGCGAACCCTGGGGCTGTTCATCGACCCAGGTGTAATAGGTTCGTTGAGGTAAATGTCGCCGTTTCGAATCTTGATATTGAATCCACATGGTGGATTTACACAAACCCACGCTTTGTAGTGCACCGCTGCCCCCTGGCCGCCGTAATCCGACAACGGTACCAAGTAGCCGATGTCGCATTTAAGGCACTTGGGTACATTCATTTCACCCACAGGAACCACCTCCCTCACTGGCGACTGGGGTGAGTATACTGCCTTACCCGGAGGTCATTCAACACATTCGACTATTAATATTCATTTTTTTACGAAAACTGTTTACATAACGACGCAATAGTTTATGTAAACTTCTGTGGGCCGGGCAGTTCCTCGGCAATTACCCCGACTTTGAAATCGCACATTTCGCATTCCATCCACAATGGTAGTCCAATTTGGCAGGAATGAGCCAGCACGATCCAGCCCATTCCCTTTTTCGCCTGAATTCCTACTCAAGGAAGTCGCGCAGCTTGCGGGACCTGGTGGGGTGACGCAGTTTTCGCAGCGCCTTCGCTTCGATCTGACGAATCCGCTCCCGAGTCACTCCAAATTCGCGGCCCACCTCTTCAAGAGTGCGACTCCTGCCGTCCTCCAAACCAAAGCGCAGCACCAGCACCCTCGCCTCTCGTTCAGTCAGCGTGTGAAGCACCTCGTTGACCTGCTCCTTGAGCAACTGGAAGGATGCTGCATCCGCTGGGGCGGGGGCGTTTCGGTCCTCGATGAAGTCCCCAAGGTGCGAGTCTTCCTCCTCACCTATGGGAGTCTCCAAGGACACCGGCTCCTGGGAGATCTTGAGAATCTCCTCGACCTTTTCGGGGCCGATCTCCATGGCCAGTCCGATTTCCTCCGGTGTCGGCTCCCGGCCATATTCCTGGAGCAGACGCCGGTGCTGTCGCATCAGCTTGTTGATCGTCTCAACCATGTGCACCGGGATGCGTATGGTACGGGCCTGGTCTGCGATGGACCGGGTGATGGCCTGGCGAATCCACCAGGTGGCGTAGGTGCTGAACTTGTAACCCTTGCGGTAATCGAACTTTTCCACCGCACGTATAAGGCCTATGTTGCCTTCCTGGATCATATCCAGCAGCGCCATGCCTCGCCCGATGTATTTCTTGGCCACGCTCACCACCAAGCGCAGGTTGGCCTCTGTGAGGTGTGACTGCGCCTTCTCACTGTCGGCCTGGACCCGTCCGTAGTGCTGGCGCAGCAGAGGCTCCAGCCGCTGCAGCTTGGCCATGTGCTCCGGGTTGCCCAGGGCAGAGCCCAGCTCGGTGAGCGGTGCGTCCCTCAGAGCATCCACAGTCGGCTGGGCAATCACCCAAGAGCTCAGTGAAAGGTCCAACACCCTGCGGTAAACATCCTCTGATGGCTGATCGAGATTCTCGGCCAGCCGTGCCAGCATGTCCTGGGAGACCTCCGCGTCTATGGAGTTCCGCAGGCGAATGTTGGTCATGATCTGGGAAAGGGCCGGATTGACCGGCAGCAGATTGGGGTTCGTGCTGGACCACTGGTCGCGATTCTCCAACAGATGGGAAAGGTCGGGGTCGAAGGGCAGCACATCCTGCTTTATGGCCTGACGCAACTCGGGCGTAAGCGCATCCCGGAGTTCTGGCATATCCAGGATTTCGGTAAGCGTCGGGTTGAAGGGTTCAGAAGACAACTCTTCCGCTTCAGGAAGCACCGATCCCTGATCGCCATTTACCGGCGGAAGGCTGTCGCCAGTTCCTTCCTCGCCGGCCGGGGAATCATAGACCTCTCGCAGTCCGGCCTTGATTGATTCGTCAACTTCGGGGTTGTCCCAGATGTCGGAAAGCCTGGCGCCCGCTGGCAGGACTTCATCCTCGCTCTCCTGCACCTTCCTCAACGCCGCCTTTATATTATCCTCCAGCAGCGGGTTCTCCAGAATCTCGGCGACGGTGGGATCTGAAGGAGCGATTTCGTCGTGCGACCCGTCGCTGTCGCCGTCCCGGCCATCCTCTGAGACCGATGTTCCGGTCTGACTGTTGTCCGGCTCCAGACCCTCATCCTGCTGATAATTCATGTCGGGCCGACGCCGGGCCAGCACTGACCTCAGTTCAGGGGTATTGAGCAGTTCAGAAAGAGCGGCGTCGTGCCGGTATTGAAAATCCCTGGCCATGGCAGAAATCAACGATTCCGCTCCCGAGATGCGATCCAGCAGCTTCCCGGTGATTTGCCAAGCCTTGGCATCCACGGTGAGCTCCTCAGCCAACTCGGACTTGACTCCCTGCAGGTGCTTCCCGCCCTCCAACTGGCGAGCCAGCTTTCGCTCGTCGGCAGAGGTCAGTAACCGAACGCGACCGATCTCGCGCAGGTACATACGCACCGGGTCATCCAGCACCTCTGTTGTTTCGGCGGCCTCAGGACCACGCTCAACGTCCTCAGTCCCCGCCTCGCTGGTGGTCCCTTCGGTGCTTTCGGATCCTCCCTCCGTCTCAGTGCCATCCCACTGTTCCTCATCCGCCGGAACGGGCAGGGCGGCCGCTCGTGGAGTGGCGATCTCGTCGCCGTCCTCAGATGCTTCCTCGCGGACAGCATCCACCTTCCGGAAAATATCTATGATGGGATCCCGCTCCTCGGTTTCTTCCTCCGCGGGCGGTTCAAGAAAGTCTTCAGGATTCAGCTCTCTGGGTGCGTGTCGGTAACTAACCATGGAAACTCCTCGTACAAGAATAGAAAGTTAATCGTAAGCAATATATTCAAAGAGCCTGGTTCCGCGTCCTACGCTGTCAATCCAGGGGGTAGGTAACCGGTCATTGCCTGGAGCGCATGCTCGGCCTCAGGCTCTCGTTCCTCTTCAGGCGTTCATTGAGGGCCACTGCAGCGCGGTGGTCCTCATCGTTCAACCCATCTGAAGAATCGACGAATCGGTCCTGTTCATCTCTTTTTTGCTGGCGGATATTGCGCTCTTCCAATCGGGCGACCACATCACCAAACGCCTGTCGCCGCTTCAACAGGTCCATCGGTAGGATTGCCTTCTGCCTGAGTGCCTCCAACTGTTCCCTCACGGCGGTTGGCGCCTCGTGGATGTCTATGTCATCAAGAGTTCTGTCGTCTTCCACACCGGAATCCACCGGAAGATACCGACTGAAAATCTCACGGTTCTCCAGTCGTAGAAACAGGTCTGCTGTCAGCGGTTCTGCAACCTCGGCGAGATCGGGGTACCGCATGAGCAGGGCCAGGCAGTACTCTTCGACAGGGTCATGATCCAACCGGGCGAAGGGAGATGCAGTCGTCTGCTCCGTACCGCCTTGTGGGGCGCCACGGGCGGCATTTTCTCTGTAAGGGCGCGGGCCCGCAGGCCTGGTAATGCTGGCCCGCAGTGTATCCAGCGGCACCTCCAGCTTTTCGGCCAGCATCTGGAAATAGAGATCCTGCTGCGGCGCATCCTGCACGGCGAAAATCAGGCGGGAAATCTGTTCCGCAATGGCGGCCTTGCCTCTAGCCGAAGCGGGGTCAACACTGGCGGCCATTGCTGAAATTACGAATTCCAGCAGCGGCCGGGCATTGGCCACCAGCCCCTTCCATTCGTTGGGGGAGCGCCGAATCACCTCGTCAGGATCCTGGCCCGGCGGCATTGCTGCAATTCTGATTTCCGGATTTTCCTGCTGTTGGAGCATCGCGGAATTTCCCGATCGCCCGGCAAGGCGGCTCTGATAGATACGCCAGGACGATTCCAGGCTTCGCAGAGTGGCCTGCTGACCTGCGGCGTCCTGGTCCAGGGCCATAGTCACCCGGTCGGTCAGGCGGCGGATGGCATTGACCTGCGGCTCCGTCAGAGCTGTTCCCATGGACGCGACTACGTTCAGAAAGCCGGCCTGGTGCGCGGCTATAGCATCCATGTAGCCCTCGACTATCACCGCACCTTCCTTTCTTATTTGATCCCGTGCCCGGTCCATTCCGTACAATATTCGGCTCTTGTCGAACGCCTCGCTCTGGGGAGAGTTCAGGTATTTCGGTTCGGAGTCGTCCAGGGCCCTGCCGCCAAAACCAGCCAGCCGGCCCTCACCGTCCCGGATGGGGATCATCAGGCGGCCCCGGAACAAGTCGCGCTGCTGACCGTCGTCACCCTCCCTTACCAGGCCGGCGGCGACCAGCCGGGCTGGGTCGAAGCCCTCCCGAACCAGGTGATTGCGCAGCGACTCCCCGTCCAACGGCGCCAACCCAAGCTGAAAGGCATCTGCAGCGGCACGGTCCAGTCCTCTGCGGTCCATGTAGGCACGGGCCTCGGCTCCCGGGGTCGACGCCAGGGTCCGCTGGAAGAATGCGCAGGCTATCTCATTGATCCGGAACGCCGGGTTGTCAGCGCGAGTACCCTGGCGGCCTGGCAGTGGGAGGCCGACCCGCTGGGCCAGCTGATTGATCGCCTCCCCGAACTCCAGATTCTCGGAACGCATAACGAAGGAGACAGCGTCGCCGCCAGTAGCGCAGGCACCGAAGCAGCGCCAGGACTGACGGTCAGGGAATACGTGGAAAGAGGGGGTGCGTTCCTGGTGGAATGGGCAGTTGCCTTTATAGCTTCGCCCAGACCGTTGGAGCTGGACCCGCTGCCCCACTACCTCCAGGATATCAAGGCGAGCCTTTATGTCGTCTAACACGGTCACAACCAGCCCTCCTCATCCCGGCCAACAAAGCCAAAAGGCCAGCCGCCGGACTGCAGAAGCCTCCGAGGACCAACCGAACCGGTGAAACCGTACAAAGATCAGCCTCCGAACCTCTTGGCCAATCTTAAAAAGGACGCATTACGCCAAGGGTATTTTATCAAGTCTTCCTCGCTGCTGCAAGATACCGTCCAGGTCATCGGTCACCACGGCGTCCAGCCTGGCGCAAGCCATCCGGGTGAGATCGCGATCAAAGTCCACGTCCCAGGCGAGGGTCTTGACGTTCCTCCTCCGCATGTTTCGCATCAGGTGCGGGTTATAGCTGTCGTGCGCGGGATCATACCAGTGGGCCCGCACCATACGACTGAAACAGCGAGACCGGATGGGCGGAGGGTGGCGCCGGGACCAGATGTAGCCCCTCATGATGGAAGGCTCAATCTTGCGCAGCTCCCACAGCGAGATCGGGTTGAAGCTGGACACCAGCGTGCTCTCCCACCGCTCATGGCGTCGGAGGGCCTCAGCGACCTTGTGTGCAATGAGCCGCATGCGGTCTATAACCGCCTTCATCTCCACGTTTATCAGGAAGTTGGAAGGGAGTAGCTCAAAGACCTCGTCCAGGGTGGGCGCCTGCAGCCCGCGAAATTCGGGGCCGAACCATTTCCCCACGTCCAGCGACCTGATCTCATCCAGCCTCGTATTGGTAACCAGGGCACGCATCCCTCCGATGCGTCTCAGGCTGCGGTCATGAAGCACCACCAGCTGGTTGTCCCGGGTGAGGCGAACATCTAGCTCTATGCCATCGGCGCCGCTCTCAAAGGCCTGCTGAAACGCGGGAAGGGTGTTTTCCGGCGCGTTGGAGAGGTCGCCGCGATGGGCAACAATGAGCGGTAGCGGGCGGGACCCGGGTGGGAAGTCCCAGGTTGCCGACAGTGCGGAATGGTCAACGGGGGATGTCGATTTCTGAGAGAAGTCAGCCAAGCAGCACCAATACATCGGCAGGCAATGCAAGGCCTAAATTACCTCCAGAGGTCTTGCCTGTCAAGCGAACGTGGAGCGGTGGCCTGGACGATTGCAAAGCAGCTGAGATTCCGTTAGTGGTGAGCCTGGCGAACCATTAGGGATCCTGACTATCCGCCCTTTAACAAACTCAGAACCTACGGGGCTCTTACAACAATTGCAGGTTTCTTGGCGATGGCCAAGGCTAACGCACCTGGCTGGTGCAACCTTTCCCTACGGGTGGCCGAAATGTCATGCCGGAGCCAGCCGCAAACCCTGGAGCTGTCAGAACGGGATTCCTGGAGTCGTGGGTGCGCCAGGTTTCGGCTAAGAGGGTGTGTGGCAAATCCCCTCTCCCACCGGGAGAGGGTCAGGGTGAGGGCGCCCCACTGGCTCCGCAGGAAGAGCGAGGGCGATCTGACCTTGACTCATTGCAATTGGAATTGGTTTGTCATGCACCCTCTAAGGACCGTGGTTCCCTGTTGCCAGGGAATTACGATCCTTGTCCGCAAAACGCAATAGCCCCGGTCGGTGGTGGAGTCTCTTGAATGTCTCTGGCTGTCCATGTGGTGCGATCGTGGTTCGATAAGCATTGCGACTAAGGGTATTGGGACTATGAAAGGGCTCGGAGAGCGGTGGTCACTTCACTGAAACCTTGGGCCGTAGCCGTAGAAACGGCACGGGTTTCGCAAATTTACAGCCTCATACGCAACAAATCCGAACCTCCCAGAGTTCCAATAGGGGGTAGAATACTGGGACTCCCGCCCTTCATGGTCTGAAGGCCTGTGCGGAGACTGGAAGCGGAGTGGCGATGAGGCCGATTTCCGGCGTTCGCGGCACGGCGGTGACCCTGATGCGAGAGCGAGACTTTCGCGTCATTTGGTCTGTCGGAATCCTTGCCGAGTTCGGGAGACGCTACGAAATACTGGCGTTCAGTCTGCTGATCCTGGAAATCACCAATTCCCCCTCCCAGTTGATGCTGCTCTGGGTCTTCAACAACCTGCCCCGTCCATTCGTGTCATCCCTTGCCGGCTACATCGCCGACCGGTTTCCCCGGCAACGAGTCATGCTGCTGGCCCAGACCGTCAATTTCGCCACTGCAGGTGGGCTGCTGGCCCTGATGCTGTACGACCTGGGCGCCCTGCAGACCTGGCACATTTTCCTGGCCGCCTTTATCCAAGGAACAACGAAGGCCATTGAGGACCCCTCCCGGCGGACGGGCATCTTCGACATCGTGGGTCGCGAGCGTCTGGTCAATGCAATGTCGCTGGATGTGATCTCCCAGAATGTGGGAAAGATGATCGGACCGGTGATAGGCGGCCTTCTGATCCAGTTCTGGGGGTACCCGGTCGCCTACATATTCCTGATGTTCATGCACTTCAATACTCTTTGGCTGATCACCAGGCTGCGCATTCCCGAGACGGGGCTTCGTGCAGTCATGCTTCCCGTGTGGCGTAGCCTCGGCGACGCCTTTCGCCTGGCATGGAACACCCCGATGCTGGTCGGAATGCTGTCAATCACGATTGTGATGAATGCCCTGGCGTTCCCGCTGCAGCAGTTTATTCCGGCAGTGGGACAGGAACTTCTGGGAGTTGGCCCCGCGCTGGTAGGAGCGCTGGTGGCAGCCGACGGGTTCGGCCATCTCGCTGGTGCGGGTGTTGTCGCCTCTACGCGGGGGGTCAGGTACCACGGCCGGTACTTCACGTTTGGTTCGGTCATCGTGCTCCTTGCATCGGCAGCATATGTCTGGGCACCTTGGTACGCTGTCGCATTCTTGCTGCTTTTCGTCAGCGGTCTCGGGCAGGCGGGCTTTTCCACTATGCAGAGCAGCATAATGATGCTGGTGTCTCCCCCGGCGATGCGCGGCCAGATGATGGGACTGCTCAGTTTCTGCATCGGCATCGCCAACCTGCTGGGAGCGCTGGAAATCAGCTACGTAGTGTCGGCGCTGGCGTTGCAAAACACGATATCGCTGCACGCGCTGGCGGGACTGACACTGCTGATACCCGCGATGGTGTTCACACCGTTGATCTGGCAGCCACTGGCGCAGCCGGAGCCGAGCCCCGCGACCTGAACCGGTTGCCCCTCGGAAGGCGAGGCGGTATATTCACCGTGGCCCGGAACCAGTCAGTAAGGAACTAACCGATTTGGAAAACGGGAAAACGGAGTAGTTGATGACACAGGTATTCGACTGGCCGGGACGAATGCAGGAACTGGCCGAGTTCGTCGGCCTGGACCAGGAGGGCCTGGAACTGATCCAGGCAACCCGGGAGGTAATCCTGGAACACGGGGACGATCTGACTGCCTCAGTTTATGACAACTTCCTCGACTTCCCGGAGACCCGCCGGTTCTTTGCCGACGAACACGGCGAGGTGAACGAGGATAGACTCACGCGCCGAAAGCACAGCCTGATGCGCTGGCTTCGGGGCTCGGTGGATTTCCAGATGGATACGGACTACCCCATCAGGGTTCTGGCCATGGGGATCGTTCACAGCCATCCACCATTGCACCGCTCTCACCTGGGATCGGTGCCAGCGCGATTCATGATCGGCACGATTGCCTACATCCAGTCCGCAGTAACGGAACTGCTCCGCCGGGAGTTGGCCGACCAGGACATGGCCATTCGGGCGGCTGAGGCATGGAACAAGATGCTGATGCTGCAATTGGATATCATGCTGGCGGGCTACGTTAGCGAAGTGCCGAACGAGCCCGTTGCGGGCGGGCCTCAGTACACCGGGCCGGGTGCAGAATAAGGCAACACGGGGGACAGGCCCACTGGAACCCTCCCCAGAGGGGAGAGGGATTTTCGATCGGAGAGCAGAGAGATGAGCAAGGTGCTGGTGATCCAGGGTGCAGGGATGAACATGCGTGGCAAGTCCCAGGTTGAGATCTTCGGACCGGCGACGCTGGATGAAATCGACGAGCAGATCAAGGGTTACGCGGAGGGCATGGGCATAGACGTGGAGCTGTTCCACTCGAACATCGAGGGAGAGGTTGTGAACGCGCTCTATGATGCGCACGAGCGGGGCTTCGACGCCTGCCTGATCAATCCGGCGGGCTACACCACTGTGGCCGGGCCGCTGCGCAGCGCCATTACGCAGGTAAAGTTCCCGGTGTTCGAGGTCCATGTTTCGAACCCCACGGCCCGCGGCACCGTCTCTCAGGTGCTGCCGGTATGCAAGGGCGCCGTCTACGGATGCGGGATATACGGCTACAGGCTGGCCCTGGAAGCTGTTCAGCAGCTGACCTGAAAGACTGTTCCCTCTCCGGCTGGGAGAGGGAACAAGTAAAACGGGCAAAAACGGTGAATGCCGACCAGACTCTTTCCGGTCGCGTCACTCGCAGCGGAGGCAGCGCGGCTCAGAAAACACGGTATCGAGGATGCCGGGGCTGGTGATGAGGTAGTCCAGTACGACACGCATCGCCTTGTCCTCGCTGGCCAGGTTGTACTTTTCCTTAGCCTGCCGGACGAAAGCCATTTGATCCGGGTTGAGTTCGATGGAATACGCTTCTTTAGGACCCGCCATATCAAATTCTCCTTGGATCAGCCGGATTGGGCGGCAGGCCGCCCCATGCGCCTTCAGGATAGAGTACCGGTCGACGTCACGCAATGGCCTCAGGTCTTGTTGCTGGTCCTGTCTGATATGGGATACCGGCCCTTGCTGAAGCCCCAAGTTGTCCTGCTGGGCATTCTTGGTTTGCTTGCCCTTCTAGCTGCCTGCGGAGGCGAGTCGGCCGCCACATCCGGCAACCCACCCGTATCTGCATCGTCAATCACAGCGCCCACCCCTGGTGAACCATCCGTCCGGCCCATGGAGACTCCAACAGCCCCGATGTCCTCGCTGAGTACCGAGACCGTGGCCAACACTCTGTTTCCTACGGCACAACCTCCTCCGACCTCGATCAGCACACATTCTGTTCCAGTAGGGTTGAACCAGACCGGGGGAAAGCCCGCGGAAGCCTCTCTCCTCACTCCCGAGCCCTCACAGGCGGCGCCTGCCGCAGACCCCGAACAGGACAGGGCAACAATCCAGCAGATGATCGACGGATACTGGGCAGCATTCAACAATTATGACGCCGACCATGCCCTGACCATGCTGGAAGCGAGCTATCGGTCGGAAGAGGAGGAGCTGATTCGCAGCGATATCGGGCGGATGAAGCTTTTCCGGGTCAAGCTGGGCGTCAGTGAAGAGACTCCGCTCACCCTGAACGATGGAGGAGACTACGAGACCTACCTGAAGGTAAAAACGCCGGTGGACTCACGGCGGCTACTGATGGTATTCCGTCAGATTGACGGCCAGTGGCGGATCGTATTCTCAGACGAGGTTGACTGACGGCGCCTATCACCCGCAGGCGTCGGTAACTGCCTGAGAGATTGCAGCCAGCCTTGGGGTGTTGGTGATTTCCGCGCGGAAACCGTTGGTGATGTAAGCCACAGCCAGTCCCGTATCGGGATTGGCCCAGCCAACGGAGGTCCCGGAACCGGCGTGCCCGAAGGTTCGCGGATCCAGCTTTTCAGGATCGCCGGTCCGGGGGTCGGCCAGCGAGAGTCCCATGCCACGAACAACCCTGCGGTTGAGGGAGTGGTCGATTCCCTCCGAGTGAGCAGACGTCACCTCGTCCACCGTCTCCGGCTTCATGACTGTGACGCCGTCCAGGGTGCCGCGGAGCTGCATCATGGCAAAGAAGCGTGCCAGGCCCCTGGCGGTTGATATTCCGCCTCCTGCCGGCTGCACTGTACGATGCACCTCGGGGTTGTTGTATAGCTCCACCTGGCTGCGGCGGTCGCAGTCCTCCATGGCGTGGAGCTTGGAAACGCGATCAAGAAGCCACTCCGGCAGGCCGATGTACAGGTCGTTGATGCCCAGTGGACGTGTTATTTCCTCGCGGACGAAGCGGTTGATGGGGCGGCCGTCGATACGGCGAACCAGCTCGCCGATGACCCATCCGAAATTGCGGGGGTGGTAGGCAATGACTCGACCCGGCGGATAGTCGGGCCGCAGCTCCTCCATAGCCCTCACGGCGGCGTCCCAGTCGCTCCAGCGGTCCCAGGTCATGTGGCTTGGGCTGTCGGGGAACCCGCCGCGATGGGTCAGCACCTGGCCGATGGTAACCTCTTCCTTCCCTGACTGGGCAAACTCGGGCCAATGGTCGGCCACGCGGTCACTCCACTGGAGCTTGCCCCGCTCCCACAGAATGTGCAGACAAGCGGCTGTCACCGGCTTGGTGGAAGAATAAAGGACGAACATGGTGGCTTCGTCCACCGCACGGCCCGTTGTCTGGTCGGCCAGCCCGCCATAGAGGTCCAGCACCAGTTCGCCGTGATGGAAAACAGCCAGGGCGGCCCCGGGATGGAGGCCGGAGTCTATCTGTTCGAAAAAGAGTTCTTTAACGCGGTTAAGACCCTTCGGGGCCATTAGAGTGTCCGCCCGCGCTTCTGCGCCGCAAGCAATAGTCAATCTGCGCTACCTCACCGCATCCAGAGGGCCGCTGTTTCTGCAGGCGGCCCAGGGTGTCTTTAACCGGGCTTCAGGAGACGCTGAGCTCCGCCTTGCCCAGACCCTCAATCTCAATCAGGGCCGAATCACCGGCCTTGAGCCACTTTGGCGGCACGATGCTCCCGGTTATGACAACCATCCCTGCTTTCAACTCGCGGCCATGGGCGGCAAGGGCATTGGCCAGCCAGGCCAGCGGTTCCAGAGGGTGGCCCATCACATCGGAGCCCAGGCCCTCTCCAACCAACTCGCCGTTGATTTCCATGTAGCCGCGACAGCCGGCCAGGTGGATTCCCCGCCATTCGGGCACCGCCTCTCCCAGCACCACACCGGCGTTCAGGATGTTGGAGGAAATTGTCGTCAGCAGCTGGGTTTGGGTGTCCTGTCCCTGGGTGCGGCGGTTGTCGATGACTTCGAAGGCGGTCATCACAGCCGCGACGGCCTCCGAAACGCCATCCCGGTCGTAGGGTGCGCCCGACGCGGGAAGGTCTCTACCAAGCCGCACGCCAACCTCGCACTCAATGCCCGGCTGGAGAAATTCGGCGGAGTTCAACACGGCTGGTGATTGACGCACATTGTGCGCCAGAATCACGCCGGCAACCGGCTCGCTGATCCCCGACGACTGTTGCAGCGCGGAGGTGGTGTAGGCGATCTTGTACCCTGCTACCGCACCAAAGTCTTTGGCCAGTGCGCCCTGGTATGCATCCTGAACCTCGTATGCCTCGTTGATACTCCCCGGCAGCAGGTCTCCCTCAAGTAGATACTTTTCCTTGTTCCGGAATTGCTGCAGCAGCGCCTCGGCTGCCTGCGACACTCTGCTCATTTCATCCTCGCAAATTCTCTGCTCACAAGGTTCAATTATACCAGTGACAGTCGCTTGATTGACCTTCACTACTCGTACGGCGCAAGCTGAATTTCGTGGAGGGCCGGCACCACTTCCTTGCCCAGCAGCTCCACTGAACGCATGACATCCTTGTGCGGGATATTCCCGTCGCTTCCTATGAGAATCATGTAGCCGGGGTTGAGCTGACCAATTGTATCGGACAGCCTCCTGATGACGGTTTCGGGGCTGCCGACGATTATGGCCCCCACCTCCTGCAGGTCCTCGTAACCCATTGCAAGGCCACCGCCGCCACCGATGCGACGGGCCGCCAGGCGGCTGGCCGTGGGCGACTGGTAGCCGGGCGGGTCGAGATGTTCAACGGGGCCGCGCATGCGGTGCTGGCCGGCCCACAGGAAGCCGCGGCCCAGTTCCTGAGCCTTCTCATCCGTGTCGGCCACGATTGCCCGCACCTGGTAACCAAAGTGCTCGGGGCCGGGAGTGAAACCCACTTCCTTGGCAGTGTCTATATAGACCTGCTTCAGTTCCTTGGTCAGGCCTATGAGGGCACCCAGGTTCATGTAGGCGTACTGGTGGCTCGCCGCCCAGACCACGCTCTCCGGACTGCTGCCGCCGGGGAACCAGACCGGCGGGTGCGGCTTCTGGACCGGCAGCACCCAGGGGTTGACCACGCGGTGGTGGTAGAAGCGACCCTCAAACCGGAACGGTCCGGGCTCCGTCCAGCACTTGATGATCAGGTCGTGGGCTTCTTCGAAGCGGTCCCGGTTCTCGGTGGGGTCGATCCCCGCCTGCAGCGTCTCCACGGCGCCGCCCCGCACGAAGCCGGAGATGAGGCGGCCGTTGGAGAAGCAGTCCAGCATTGCCAGTTCCTCGGCCATGCGCACCGGCTCGTTTATCGGGATGATGTTGCCCAGAATGGCGATCTTCACCCGGTTGGTGATCCGGGTGATCACGGCGGCATCAATGTTGGCCGACGGCTTCATGTTCCAGTACGACGAGTGATGCTCGTTGGTCATTATTCCGTCGAGGCCCGCCTCGTCGGCCATCGCGTACTGCTCGTGGTACTGGTTGTAGAGGTGATGGGCCTTCTCAGGGTCGAAGTAGGTGTTGGGGAAGTCCAGACGCCCGGACTTGAACTGTGCGATGTCCTCTTCATTCAGTTCCGTGTAGGGCTGCTGGGAATGGAAAAAAACTTCCACCGTATCTTTCATGACGGCCCTTCCTCTCGTTAATTCGGCGCGTAAAGTTCTGTGTTGACTCGTCTCAGGATATTTCAATCCCCACTGGGCAATGGTCCGAGCCCATGACGTCGGGCAGGATGAAGGCGTCCGTGAGATTGGGTGCGAAGTCGGTGTCGGTGAAGAAGTAGTCAATGCGCCAGCCGACATTTCGCTCCCGCGCCCGGGTCATCTGGTCCCACCAGCTGTAGTTGCCCGGTTCCTGGTTGAACTGCCGGAACGTGTCCACGTAGCCATGGTCGAGAAATGTGTCCATCCAGGCGCGTTCCTCGGGCAGGAAGCCGGATATCCTCTCGTTTTCCTTGGGACGGGCGAGATCTATTTCCCTGTGTGCGGTGTTGACGTCGCCGCACACCACCACATTGCGCCCTTCGTTCCTGAGGTTGTCGACGTAGTCCAGGAAGGAGTCATAGAAGTCCATCTTGTAGCGCAGCCGTTCCTTCGAGCGTTTGCCGTTGGGGAAGTAAATGCCCAGGAACACGAAGTCGTCAAAGTCGGCGACTACGGTGCGGCCCTCGGAATCAAATCGCTCAACACCCAGACCAAAGCTGACGCTGCGCGGCTCTTGCCGGGTGTACAGGGCGACGCCGCTGTAGCCCTTGCGCTCCGGCTGAGTGAACCAACAGGAGTAGCCCTCGACGTCCTTCAGGGCTGTGGGCAGTTGGGACTCATGGGCCTTGGTCTCCTGGATGCACAGCACATCGGGTTTTTCCAACTCTAACCATTCGAGGAATCCCTTCTTGTGAGCCGCGCGAATGCCGTTGACGTTCCAAGAAATCAGGCGCATGCAGTACCCACCGGAAAACAGATTGCCGCCCGATTATAGCAAAGGACGGGCTCGCGTGATTGCCGATAACCCTGTGCTATCATTGGCATCGCTTTCAAATTGCCGTGGATACCGAGTTCGAAACTGGTGGGTGAGCGAGCGATGGTCAAGACAGGGCAGCAGTACCTGGACAGTCTGAAGGACGCGCGTCAGGTCTTCCTGGACGGAGAACTGGTAACGGACGTCGTTGACCATCCGGCCTTCCGCAACGCGGTGCGGACCACCGCGGGCCTCTATGATTTCCAGGCGGCGCCGGAAAACGTGGAGAGGATGACCTTCGAGTCCCCCACCAGCGGCCAGCGGGTGAACCGGTGCTGGCAGTTGCCGGAATCGTACGACGAGCTTGTCACCCGGCGCAGGGCCATGGAGGCATGGGCAGAATGCACCTACGGGTACATGGGCCGCTCGCCCGATCACGTGGCATCGTCGCTGGCGGGAATGATGATGCGGCTCGACCTGTTCAGGGCGCACGGCGAGGAACGGGCGAAAGCGCTGGCAGACTACTACCAGTACGTGCGGGACAACGACCTGTTTGTGACCTACGTCATAACCAACCCCCAGGGATGGACGGGCCAGCACGATGAGTTCCTGGTCGCCGGTATCTGCGACGAAGACTCGACGGGTGTCACCATCAAGGGGGCGAAGACGCTGGGGACCAGCAGCATCCTGGCCAACGAGGTGCTGTGCACCACCATCCAGCCGCTGACACCCGGTGCTGAAAAGCATGCCTTCTCGGTGGCAGTCCCCATGAGCGCGCCGGGGTTGAAGATACTTTCGCGCAAGTCGTACGAAAGGTGGGCTGCCAGCGAGTTCGACAATCCCCTTTCGTTCAGCCTGGACGAGAATGACGCTGTCCTTTACTTCGACGAGGTGAAGGTCCCCTGGGAGCGGGTGTTCATCCACCGCGATATCGCGCTCTGCCGGGACCAGTTCCACGAGGCGCCAACCCACATTTTCCAGAACTACCAGTCGCAGGTGAGGGTGATGGTGAAACTGCGGTTCCTTGTGGGGCTGGCCCGCAAGATGGCGGACGCCAACAACCTCACCCGCGTTCCGCAGGTGGTGGAGACCCTGGGTAGACTGGCGGCGCAGGCCGGGGTGATCGAGAACCTGGTAAACGGAATGGAAGCCGCAGGGCGATACGTCGGCCCCTACTACGTGCCCGACCGCCATCCCCTCTACACGGCCCAGGTTATGGCCCAGGAATTTTATCCGGAGATCATGAACACTCTGCGCGACCTGGCCGGGGGGAGCCCAATAATGCTGCCCTCATCAGCCAAAGACTTCGCCAATCCGGAGATTGCTGACTATATCGACCGCAGCCAGAGCTCCGTAGGGCCGGAGACGCAGGAGCGGGTCAAGCTCTTCAAGCTGGCGTGGGATGCCATTGGTTCCGAGTTCGCCTCCCGCCATATCCAGTTCGAGCTGTTCTACGCCGGCGCCGGATACGTGGTGCGGAACAACTCATACCGCACCTACGACTGGGACCGGGCCACGGGCATGGTGGACGGCCTGCTGGGCAGCTACGGGCTGCCGGGATAAACGGGGCTTACCGGCGCAAGTCCTGGTCGAACTGGACCAGAATACCGTCGGGATCGTAAACAAAGAAGGTGCGCATCGCGCCCTCTGCGTCGGTGAAATCGTCAAGCTTCCCTGCCAGGGGAACGCCCTTGGCTATCAACTCTTCAGCGTAAGCCCGAACGTCTTCCACTGCGAAGGAGATGTGACTGATTCCGATCTGGTCCAGCTTTATGGGATCGCCCTCGACCTCGCTGCCGGGGTGTGAGGTCAACACCAGAAACGGCTGGGACGTTTCCGGATCGTCAAACCACACGTTGGCCACAGTGCGCGATTCACGGGGCTTTTGGTACATCTCTGCCGACTCAGCACCCGGCCTGCGTGCCATCTCCTGGGTAGTGTGCAGCCTGACCGTCAGGCCGAGCAGATCGCGATAGAAATGCAGGGAGCGGTCAAGGTCAGCTACACAGACTGCTATGTGGGAAACTCCTTTGGCTCGCATCTAATTCCCTCCTTGGTGATTGCTATTATGATAAGGCCAAAACAGGCCATACAAAATCCTGAACTTGACCGGCACACCGGAGTAACACCATGACCACGCCTTCACAGTTTCCCCTCAGTATGCCGACGGGCCTGCCGCTGCCTCTCGAGGGCATACGCGTACTGGACGCCACCCACATCGTGGCAGGGCCGTTCTGCTCGCTGATCCTGGCGGACATGGGCGCGGAGGTGATCAAGATCGAGCGTCCGCGCACCGGCGACATCGCCCGGGGGCGCACTCCGTTCGTAACCGATGAAGACGGCAACCGTATGAGTTCGCGTTTCCTCGGCATCAATCGCAACAAGAAGAGCGTCAGCATCGACCTGAGAAACCAGCGCTGCAAGCAGGCCTTTGAAAGCCTGGTGGCGGTGTCCGACGTGCTGGTGGACAACTGGGGTTCCGGCGCTTTTCACCGTCTCGGGCTGGGATATGACCGGCTCAGCGAGGTGAATCCGGGCCTGATCTACGCCAGCATCACTGGCTACGGGGACAGCGAGGGGCTGACCGGCCCGTATTCGAACTGGCCCGCCAACAACATGGCGATTCAAGCCATGGCCGGCTGGATGGAAATGACGGGCGACCCCGACGGCCCGCCTCAAGCCGTCGGTGACAATATCGGCGACTCCATCCCAGGCCTGTGGACCGCCCTCAGCATTGTCCTGGCACTGGAAACGCGACACAAGACCGGGAGGGGACAACATATCGACGTGGCTATGTATGAGTGTATGGTGGCCCACATCGAGAGTAACATGAACCATTACCACGCCACCGGTCAGGCGCCAATGCGTTCCCACGACCGGATGGCCACCGCGGGCGTAACGTTCCGCGCCAGGGACGGCTACCTGGTTCTGGCCGGGGCGCGCACCGAGGAGCGGCTGCGATCGCTGTGGCAGACAATCGGGCGTAATGACCTGGCCGAAGACCCGCGTTTCCTGGGCGGCGAGATGTCGGGGGAATTTTTCGTCAACGAGTTTGTCCCTGCAATCGAGCAGTGGTCCGCGAACCTCGGAAAGCTGGAAATAGCGGAAAAGCTGGTGTCGCTGGGGTTTTCCATGGGGATGGCTCAGACAATGGAAGACCTGGCCCACTGCCCCCACCTGGAGAGCCGCCGGATGTACGTGGACACCGGTGACACCCTGGGTGGTACGTTCCGGTCGCCGCGGACGCCGGTGCGCCTGACCGGATGCGTCGACTCGCCGGCGGAGACCCCTCCCACCCTCGGCCAGCACAACCGCGAGGTGCTGTGCAGCATTGGCGGCCTGACGCCAGAGGAGCTGGAGTCGCTGGAGTCGGAGGGTGCGCTTTAGGACCGTCCTGTCCTGCCCCACCAGTTCAGCCTTCTGCAGGGCTGATGGGAATCTTGACCAACGGGGTGAACAGCATGACCGGAATGATGAGGATGAGACCCAGCCCGGTGCTCAAGGCAACCGCGATGTGGGCGCTTAGATAGTCGGCCAAGAACCCCACCATCACGCCCCCAATGGCGGCCACGCCGATGCACTGCCCCAGCACACCCAGCGCCGCTCCCCGTATTTCCGGCGGCGACGACAGCATGATGATGGTGCTCTGCATAGTGCTGAAACCAGCCGAGCCCAACCCGGAAATCAGCAGAAGCGCGAACGAAAGCGTGTACCACGGCGACAGGGCGAATCCGATCAGGCTTATCAGTTGAATCGCCATCCCGATGCAGAAGACTCTGCCGTGGTAGCGCAGGTTGGGAATCATGCCTATCGCCAGCGCCGCTCCCAGCGTTCCGAAGGACTGGGCGGATATCAGAACTCCGGTGAGTTCGGGGCCCACCCCAAGATGGTCCTTGGCAACTACCGGGTACAGCGATTCCACGCTGAAGGCGAGGGCATTGAATATGATGGTGCCCATCAGGACTGCCCGTACTATCGGGTTCCTCAGCGCATGGCCGAACCCTGTCTTGACCGTCCCCCACAGGGCGAAATGCCCGCTGGCCCGGGCTGGCAGGCGAGTCTTGACCGACAAGACGAGAACGAAGGCGAGGCTGTACATGGCAAGCAGTGTTGCGAATGCAACGGTGTAGCCGACCTGCCCCACGACCAATCCTGCGGCAACCGGTCCGAGGAGCCTCCCGATTGTGGTGGTGATTGTCTCCAGCGACATCGCCCCCACCAACTCCTGGTTTCCCACCAGTTCATAGATGAAAGACCGCCGCGACGGAAATTCCAGGACGTAGAGCCACCCCAGCAACAGTGAGCCGATAAACAGGTGTTCGGGCCGGGCTTGGTGACTGGCCACGAGTACCAGCAATATCGTGATCACCGCAACAGTGGTCCCCCTAGCGATAATCATTACGAGACGCCTGTTTGCGTGGTCGGACGCCATGCCAGACAACAGTGCGAACAGCAGCATCGGAGTCCAACGGAAGGCGAAGAGGAGCGCAACCTGCAGTGCAGAGCCGCCGATGTCCAGCATCAGCAGTGCCATTACCACTACTTCCATCCACCGCCCGGAGTTGTCGGCGCCCCCGGCCAGCCAGAGCAGCCGGAAGTCCCGATTTCTCAGCACGGTTATGATGGAGCTTGAGCGGCCAAATGAGCGGGCGGCGGTGGTCATCTAGGTGTGGGCATTCCCAGCCACAGGTCAAGACACTGCGGCCCAGGCGCCGAAAGGCGCAATCAGGATAGCGGGCTTTACCATTTTAGCCATCGGGCAATGGCATCAAGGCAACTTCAGGAGGCGTAAACGAGGCAAAACAGGCCCCGCGCCATGCGGAGCCTGCGATTTTAGCCGATTATGTCGAGGGAAGGTTACCCGCCTTTGCTGGCGATGGCCTCCAACACGTCCGCCGGGGTGATGGGCAGCTTGTTGACACGGACGCCGATGGCGTTGGAGACCGCGTTGGCGATGGCCCCCAGGGGAGGGATGATGGGTGCTTCGCCCACACCGCGCAGACCGAACGGGTGGCGCGGGTTGGGGACCTCGACCATCACCGTTTCAATCATGGGAACGTCAAGGCTGGTCGGCATGCGGTAGTCCAAGAAGCTGGAGTTCTGCATCACGCCCTGATCGTTGTAGGCATATTCCTCGTTCAGCGCCCAGCCGATGCCCTGAACCGTGCCACCCTGAATTTGACCCTCCACGTAGCTGGGATGCACGGCGGTGCCCACGTCCATGAACGCGGTGCAGCGGACGACGTCCACCTTGCCAGTCTCGGGGTCTACCTCAACATCAAAGATGTTGCCAGCAATGATCGGGCCGACCCCGGTCGACACCGTCGATACGGAGGTCGTGATGGGGCCGCCAGTGCGCATCATGCGGCCAGCCAGCTCCTTGAAGGTGAAGCGGTCTTCAGGGTTGACCCTGCAGACGAATACGCCATCCTCGAAGGACACGTCGTCCTCCTGTACTTCCCATATCGCGGAGGCGCGGGCGGCCATCTGGCGCTTGATGTCCTCTGAGGCCTGTATGGCCGCGAGGCCGGTGTCGAAGGCGGTGCGGCTGCCGCCGGTTACGGCGGTGTAGCCGATGGTGTCGGTGTCGACGACCGTCGGGATAACGTCCTCGGCGGCGATGCCCAGCACCTCGGCGGCCTGCATTGCCACGGCGGTGCGGGTGCCGCCGATGTCCACCGATCCGGTGACCAGGTTGATGGTGCCGTTGCTGTTCACGATGATGGTCGCAGCGGACATCTGACCGGCCTGCCAGCGGTAGCCCACGGCGGCGCCACGGCCCCGGAGAGCCGACGGTGCCCCCGGCTCACCCAGCGGCGCACTGTAGTGGGGGTGGTCCCTCATGGCCTCTTCCATCTCGCGGACGCCGAAGCGCGGATGCGCAACGCCATTGGGCATCCTGTCGCCTTCTTTGGCGACGTTCTTTAGGCGCAGATCCATCGGGTCAATCCCCAGTTCCTGGGCCAGTTCGTCGATGATTGGCTCGATGGCAAAGGCGCCCTGCGGCTGTCCGGGGGCGCGATATGCCTGCACCTTCTGCTTGTTGACCACCACGTCATAGCCGTCAATCAGCAGATTCTCGATGTTGTAGGGGCCGGTGGCGCAGAGGGTACCACCACCGACAGGCGAGCCGGGGAAAGCACCTGCCTCGAAGGCCATCCAGGACTGGATTGCGGTGATCTTTCCGTCTTTGGTGGCGCCTATCTTGGTCCTCAAGGTGGTGGCAGAAGTGGGGCCGGTGCCCTCGAACACGTCCTTGCGGCTCATCACCAGCTTGACCGGGCGGCCTGTCTTCTTCGACAGGATGGCAGCCAGGGGCTCCAGATAGGTGGTAATCTTGGCGCCGAAACCGCCGCCGATCTCAGTGGGGATCACCCGCACCATGTCCTCCGGTATGCCGCAAATGGCCGCAGTGGAGCTGCGTATGGCAAAGGAGCCCTGGGTGCAGGTCCAGACTGTCAGGCGGCCGTCGCCGGCCCAGGTGGCGGTGGAGGCGTGGGGTTCAATATACCCCTGGTGTACCGTGCCGGTGGTGTATTCCCGCTCCAGCACCACATCGGCATCGCGAAAGCCCTTTTCCACGTCACCCAGCTTGTGCTGGATGTGGCTGGCGATGTTGCCTCGAGCCCCGGTGTCCTCCCCACGGGCGAACCGCTCCTGCTTGAAATGGGTGGACAGGGTCTCGTGGATGACCGGCGCATCGGGCCGCATGGCATGCTCAAGGGACAATACTGGCTCCAGCACTTCGTAATCGACGTCTATCAGGGCCAGCGCCTGCTCGGCGATGTGAGGGCTGGTCGCGGCAACCGCGGCCACGGCATGGCCCTGGTAGAGAGCCTTCTCGTGGGCCATCACGTGCTCAGCCATGAGGCGGATGTTACCCTGGGTCTCAGCCAGGTCGATTACCTGGTCCTGGATGATGGGGAAGTCCTTGGCAGTCAGCACGGCAAGCACGCCGGGCAGGGCATCGGCGCGGCTGGTGTCGATACCGCGTATGCGGGCATGGGCGTAGGGGCTGCGCAGTACCTTGCCATGCAGCATGCCAGCCAACTGTATGTCCGCGCCGTATTTGGCGGCGCCGGTGACCTTGTCGATGCCGTCGTGGCGGATGGGCCTGGTGCCGACTACCTTGTAGCCAGTGCTGGGACGTTGCTCGGTGGTGGTCATTCGTACCTCCGGCAGGTAGAAATTTTCGTTGTTTTGTTCCGAAAGGGAATCGTCTCTCACTATAGCCGCAGGGCCGGGATTGTCAAACCAATTCCTGCCTTTCCGTTAGAGCGAAAACAATCCCCCTCCGTTTGGAGGGGGATTGAAACGGCGTGTACTCTGGCGGCTTTCACCACTTCTGCGACTGTTCAGAGTATACTTGGTCCGGCAATTTGTACGATATAGAATCGTCGTAGACGGAAACTTCGACCATATTCTTGAAGTTGTTAAACCGGTCAGCCTGGGACTGGCCGGGCACCAAGCCGCGCTTGAAGCGCCGTAGCTTGGTGTTCAACCACATCTGCCTGATGATTCCCCGGGTCTTGGCTGGCGGGAATTTCAACTGATCAGCGAGTTCATCTCCAATAAACGCCCGCGCCACAGTGTATGCCAGCTTCCTCAACTCTTCTCCTTCACCGTTTATTGACATTCCCAGAATAAGAGGAACGGAACTGATCAGGGCATTGGCCATGATGATCGACTCAAAGTCCGGGTTGGGTTCGCAGATGCGGGCGACCTCATACAGGTTCAGGGCCTCGGCCTCGCTGCGGGGAAGAATGGTCTCAGGGATGCCCATGAGATATGCCGAATAAAGCCATATCATCATGAAGCTGTCGCTTTCCTCTTTGCTGAACGGAACGCCAATTCTTCTCGAACGTTTCAGCAACCTGGCAGAAAAGGAAGAGGCAGCGAAAGCAAGATGCGCTGCGCTTATGGGGTCTCCCCAGGCCTCGGCATCCCAATCGGGCGCCTTACGCAGTAATCGCCTGACCTGGGAGTGAACCAGGCGGATCCGAACTGAGAGTTTCCAGCCGTCGCCCTGTCTCTCAAGACCGTCCGGCCAAAAGATCTCCATCACGTGGCGGTTGTTGTTTTTCAATCGCCTGACGCCCTGGTCCCTCAACCTCCCAGTGATGATGAAAGACCTGGCGATATTGGTCGTGAAGCCCTCCACCAGGACACCAGCGGCAAACGCTTGCAATATCATGTCGGAATGACGGTGAAAGCTGCGGATACCAAGGCCAGCGGCAGAAGGGTCCCACCATGCCGGCGGGTGTGAAATTTCCTCGAAGAAATCCAGCAGCGACTGAGGAGCGTCGCTCAGACCCTTGTCGTCCTCATCCATTGCTGCCTTCATCAGCCGGTAGGCATTGCTGTCGCCTAGGTCAAAAAGTTCTTCAACCACTGCTTCGCATTGGGGGTTCCCAATGAGCGTGTGCGCACAGAAACTTGCAGCGAGTTCACGGTCAGCGGCTGGCACCTTCTCGTAGCCGGGCCTGTAGTCGGACCCCATTTCCAGCGTTTGCACAGTAGCCTCCGAGCCGAACTTGGTCCCAGCATTTAGAAAGACATGATCGGCAATTTAGACCCTGGCGAATGGACCTGATTCTTCCTCTTCGGGCAGTTCGATTTGCAAGGAAGGGAGCCAGCGAAGGAAGGGCGGCAAGTACCAGTTTCTGGATCCCAGCAATTCCATGCTGGCGGGCACCAGTACCGACCGCACCAGTGTGGCATCCAGGAAAACCGCAACTGCCAGCCCGAAACCCACCTGCTGATTGATGATGGTTTCACCCGCAGCGAATGCGCCAAAGACCACAACCATTATAACAGCCGCGCCTGTGATTATTCCTGCCGTAGAACGCAGCCCGAATTCAACTGCCTCTGCGTTATCGCCGGTATGGTCATACCGTTCCTTGATCCGGCTCAGGAGGAAAACGTGATAGTCCATGGAGAGTCCGAACAGGATGGAGAAGAGGAACAGGGGTATCCACAAGTCGATCACATCGGTCTGCTGGAAACCAAACAGGCTGGCCCCCACCCCCATCTGGAACACTATTACCAGCAATCCGTAGGCGGCTCCCACGGAAAGCAGGTTCATTATGATCGCCTTGACTGGAATTACCAGCGACCGGAATACCACCATCAGTAATATGAAGCTGAGGCCCAGCACGAAGGTGAACACGATTGGCGTGTAGACGTTGACAATGTTCCTGAAATCCGCAGCCGCCGCCGAGAAGCCACCGACGATTGCCACTGCTGAAACTCCGTCGAAGGCCGAGGGAATGTACTGCTCCCTTATGGTTTTCACCGCTTCAATGGCCGCTGGGCTGCTGGGCTCACCGGCTATGGCGACCGAGACCACGGCCAGGTTCGCCTCGGGAAATTCCTGCAACTCAGGCGGCAACGGGAACCGCGGGTCGGACTGGATGGAGGCCAGGAATCTCCCGGTAGCCTCCTGGACCTCGGGGCTGTCCACTTTCCCGTCTATCAATATCTCTGCCGGATTGACCACCCCGAAGGAAAATTCCTTCTCCAGGACTATGAAGGCGTCTCTGGTGAACGCACCTTCAGGGAAGGCGTCAACACCGTTGCTTCCCGTGTCGATCTGGAAAAAAACGAGGCGGCGGCAATCATCAGACCGCCAACCACTATGAGACTGACAATCGGGACCCTCGTCACAGCCCGAGTTATGGCGTCCCAGAACCCACCCTCGGCTTCAGATGAACGACCTGAAGCGGCCCGGCCCACGAAGGGAAGACGCAAGGCGTTAACCTTTGTCCCAAGCAACGCCAAAGTCGCTGGCAGAAGCGTGAAGGTGGCCACCATGGTGACCAGCACAACGATAATTGCCCCGAGGCCAAGGGACTGGAAAAGAGATGAGGGGATAATCAGCATGCCACAGAGGGCAAACACCACGGTAATACCGCTGAAGAGCACCGTGCGCCCGGCCGTTGCCCCAGTCTTGACCGCTGCCTCGCGGGGGCTCTGACCGCGTTGCAGTTCCTCTCTGAATCGAGACACCATTAGCAGGGAGTAGTCGATGCCGATGGCAAGACCAATCATCGTAATCATAAGCGTTACGAAGAAGGACAGCTCGAAGGCCTGACCGACAAGGGCTGTGATGCCCAAAGCAACGGCGATGGAAATAATGGCAAGTCCGATAGGCAGAAAAGCGGCCACAGCTGTACCGAAGATCACGAAGAGTATGATCAGGGCGACAGGGATGCCGAAGCGTTCCCCTTTCTGCAGGTCAGATTCCGACAGTTCGTTGTTCTCGTAGGATATGCTGGCTTCACCGCCCAGCAATACGCGGAAGCCTTCCTTCTCGTCCGCTTCCCCGGTTATGTGAACAAACTGTTCAATGTTTCCAATAGCTTCATCAAGTTCGCCGGCCATGACCATAGGCATTATGGTAGTTGTGCGGTCGGCGGACACCATGGACTCGTCGCCAGTGAGGTAGTAGTTCAGTCCTCCGGCCACTGTTTCCGGGCCAAGCGCAACCAGGGAAGCGAATATAGACTCGGCCTTCTCTTGGAACGCCGGATCGTCAACCGTCAGCGAATCCGATTGAATTACCACGATCTCAGTAATTGACCTGCTGCCCAGCCTCTCCTCCAGCAGTCTCTTTGCTCTCTCCGACTCGACATTTCCGGTCAGCCGAAGCTCAGTTGTGGTAGCGCTGTCCAGCAATGACCCGGCGATCAGCACTGCAATAACTGCCAGCGCCAGCCATTTGGCAATCACGACCAACGGTTTGGATCCACTTGCCCTAGCCAGGGATTCAGGCGAGAGTCGTTTCAGCACTTGTCCAGGGCCTCGCAATTTACGATTTCGCTACATTCTATAAACCAGAATCGCACGGCAGCAAGAGGATAAAGTGTAATTTTCGTGAATCTGGGATGAACCGTATAAAGCTTTTGTGGGTCAGTCAACTTGCGGGGGAGTTAATTGGAGCAGGGTATATAAAAGCAATTCGCCCCTCTGGTTTCCATGAGGGGCGAATTGCAACAGAAATATTGGCGAATGGGCCCGATCGGCCGGCGGTCAGGTGGAGCCGCGGAGTTTGGGGTCCAGGACGTCGCGTAGGGCGTCGCCGAGGAGGTTCCAGGCAAATACCACGACTGCGATCGCCAGTCCGGGGAACACTGCCACCCACCAGGCTGTCTCCACGTACTTGGTGGCGCCGGTCAGCATCCCGCCCCAGGTCGCCACGTTGGGAGGAACGCCAACACCGAGGAAGCTCAGCGACGCTTCAACCACGATGGCCCAGCCCAGCGAGATGGTGGCGAGTACGATGTAGGTAGAGGCCAGGTTGGGCGCCATGTGGCGCGCCATGATGCGCAAATCACTGACACCGATGGCCCTGGCAGCCAGCACGTAGTCAGTCTCCTTGATGCTCAGTGCCTGCGACCGGATGGTTCGCGCTGCTCCCGGCACGAAGACCACCGCCAGTGCGATGATCACATTGACAATAGACGCTCCCATCACCGCCATGATCGACAGCGCCAGAATCAAGGCGGGGAACGCCATCACTGCGTCCATCAGTCGTTGGACCGCGAGGTCAATAGCCCCCCCAAAGTAGCCGCTAACGAGCCCTATGGCCAACCCGATGGTGACCCCGAACAGAACGCTCAGGATGCCCACAAGGAGGGAAATACGCGTGCCGTAGATCAGCCGGCTGAATACGTCCCTGCCGATCTGGTCGCCGCCCAGTAACATGTCTATGCTGGGGGTAGCCAGAACCGAGCGATGGTCGGTTAGCTCCGGGTTGTGGGTGGCCACCAGTGGAGCGATGATCGCCAGCACGATCATCAGAATCGCCACCGAACCGCCGAACGCTCCCAAGGGCTTATCTTTGGCGAACTTGATCAGGTTCTGCCAGAGATTGCGTTTCGGTCGCAAGCCCGCGGGCAAGCTGAGCGCATCCGCTCTCTCTTCCAGTTCTTCTACTCGAAACACGGCCACAAGTCCACCTCCCGGCGGCGGGCAGAATAATTTAAGCGAAACGAATTCTGGGATCGACCCAACCATACATCAGGTCAACGACCAGATTCAGCAGCAACACCATTGTTGCCACCATCATCACAATGGCCTGAATCATGGTGAAGTCCCGGGCGAAAATGCTGTCAATCAGGAGGCGCCCGACACCAGGAATCAAGAAAATCTTCTCAATGACTACGGTACCGGCCAGCAGCCTGCCGATCTGCCAACCAGAGATTGTAAGTACCGGCAGAGAGGCGTTCTTCATAGCGTGACGCACTATTACTACGCGCTCGGTCAGGCCCTTGGAACGCGCAGTACGAATATAGTCCTCGCGGAAGACCTCCAGCATCGCACTGCGGGTCACTCTGGCGATCAGCGCCATGTTGTAGAACCCCAGAGCTATAGCAGGAAATATCAGTTGCTGCAGGTTCCTGGCTGGATTCTCCCATAAGTCTTCGTATCCTAAGGGCGGTAGCCAACCAAAGACGTTCACCAGAACGATGATCATCAGGATCGCCAGCCAGAAATTGGGCATGGCTACGCCCGCAATGGCTACAATCCTTGAAAGATAATCGGCTGGCGAATCCTGCATCACCGCCGAAATTACCCCAAGCGGGACGGCGATTACTGTGGCCAGAGCCAAGGATAGGATCGTTAACTCAAGGGTGATGGGCAACCGGTTCTTTATGTCGTCGATAATCGGGGTGTCGTGGATCATCGACAGGCCCATGTCGCCGCGCAGCATGTCCCATACCCAGAAGACGTACTGCTGCACCAGTGGTTTGTCGGTACCGAGCTCAGCCCTCAGGCTATCAAGCTGTTCCTGGGTGAAATCTGCATCGCCGTCGGTGCCGATAAGTCGCAGATAAGCCGGGTCGCCTGGTATCAACCGCATGAGGGAAAAAACTATGACGGTCACCAGCAGTAACGTAGGTATGAAAAGCGCGAGCCTCTTCGCTACGTACGTGTTCATCGACAATTCCCCCTACCGGCCCGGTTCCCCTGCGGCCTCTGCTTAAGCCAGTGGAAGCCGGGGCAAGCCTTCGCCCGCCCCGGCGTAGTGAGCCCTATTCCTCGTACCAGAGGTGTTCCTTATTGGTGTGGTTCGCAAAGCCGGAAGCGATGTTGTAGTTCTTGATCCTGTTGTCTACGTAGGGAATCAGCATCGCCCATTCCGTGATGACCAGATGGTTGTCCACATTGGCCAGATAGTCGCCTATCTCTAGGACCAGCTCTCGACGCTTTTCGACATCGGTCTCGAGCTGCTGCCTGTCATACAGGTCCCTGATTTCCGCCGGCTCCCATCCACTGTAGTTGCGGGTACCCTTGCTCAGGTAGCTGCCTGCCACCAGTTGGTCCGGATCCATTACCAGGATCCCACTTCCATGAAAACCGAGCTTCCAGTCGCCGGACTCGTAGCGAACGTATCCGGCCGCGGGCTCCTCAGGCTGCACCGTTGCCTTGATTTTGAGCCATCGCTCCATCTGGTTGGCAGCCACCTGGGCCATGTCGGGGAACGACAGGAAGTTGGCGGCCAGGATGGAGGTTTCGAAGCCGTCAGGGTAGCCCGCGTCGACCATCAGCCGCTGGGCCTCGGCGATGTCGTCGGGGTGCTTATCCCCGTCGGCCGTCTGCCGCAGGCCAGGCCACTCCAGCCACTCCTCGGTGGTCCTGCCGAACCACTGGTCCGGCGGCAGCGGCGAACCAATCAGGTACTCACCGGCGCCAAAGATCTCGTTGAATGCCTGGCGATGGAGGACCAGGTTCAGGGCGCGGCGCACCCGAACGTCATTGAAGGGTTCCGCTTCGGTGTTGATCAGCAATGCGTGCCAAAGAGTAGGCCCGGCGAAGAACACCCGGCCCTTGCCTTCCCTGTGATCCTGCAGTTCCTTGCCTTCCCGCACGTTCATGTTGCTGTTCAGGTAGACGGTCATCAGCACCTGCTCGGCTTTGTAAGCGGCCACGATGCTGCTGGAGTCGTTGATGATGTAGTAATTCATCCCGTCAAAGTAGGGAAGGCCATCCTTGAAGTAGTTCTCATTTTTCTCCCAGCGGTAGACCACGTCCTTCTGGTGCTCCACCATCTCGAAGGGGCCGGAACCAAGGATGTTTTCCTCAAGACGCATGTTCTTCTGCGTTTCCGGGTCCGTGCCAACATGGTGCTGCGGCCAAATTTTCATGAACTCGAGGGCCATGAACGCCAGGAAGGCCGAGGCCGGGAAATTCAGGTCAACCTGGGCCTGATACGGCCCAACTGCCTCAACGCTCTTCACATAGGGTCGAATCTGACCGGAGCGGGGACGGGGAACATCGGTCCGGAGCATCTCGTTGATGCTGAAGACTACGTCGTCCGATGTAATCGGAGCCCCGTCATGCCACTGGGCGTTTTCGGGCAGGTTGAACAGGTAACGGGTGCCACCCTCGCTCACCGTCCACCCGGTGGCCAGATCGCCTCGGATGTCCAGAGGTTCGGGAGTCTCTCCGTTGTAGTGCACCAGGCCATTGGAGAATGGAGAGGTCGGGGACATACAAGTGCCACCGGAGCCGCACTCCATGATGTTCCAGTGGGCAACGTTACCTGCGACGTGCATGTCGATGACGCCGCCGTACTTGCCTTCTGGAACAGCCCTTGCCTGCGCCGCTTCGGGACCGGACGATTGTACATCGGGCGCCGGTGTCGCTGTGGGGTCGACAGACCCGCTGGTCATCGCGATTTCAGTCGACGCTATTTGGGGTTGCGGCGTTGGCGTGTTGGCTTCGCCGGAAGTGGTGGTCTGGTCCTCACTATCCGACCCGCCACCCGCAGCGGTCGGAGTTGCGGTCGCCGATGGGGAATCCCCGGTGTCTGGTTCGTCGGTCGCGGAACCGCCGCAGGCCACAGCCAGCAGGGTGGCCAAGACCAGCAATGACAAAAGCAAAGCTCCGGGGTTCAAGAATCGCCTGGAAATCATTCTGTTTGCCTCCTGAGTTCGGATGTCCGTTTGGACGGAAGGTAGCGCCTTTACCGCTGGCAGCGCTATTGATTCAATTCTATTGCTCGGGACAAGATGCACCGAGTCATGTTGGAATTCGTAAATAATTTAGGTCATTATTATCTGTTTGTAATATCTGGAAGCTTATTCTCTGATCTACTGCCTCCCACAATCGGCCCAGTATGAGGAAGTTCAGCGGAATATAGATTATCGGCTGCTTTGAAGTCAATAGCCTGAAATAGCTCAACCTCTCCACCGCTGAAAATGCGGTTGACACGAGAGGGACTGATAGATACATTTTCTAGGGCAGATTTCCAGGCGTCGCTGGGCTCTTGGCACGCCTTTAAGTTTGGATCAGGTAAGTTTGGATCAGGACTTTCGGCGGGGTAACAGACCCCGGGGGTTAACGATGGCAAACATTCCACTGTTTCCGGTTACCGTAGTTGGTAGTTGGCCGCGCTCGAACGGACTTGTCCGGGCGCTCCGCAGCAAGGAGGCGGGCGAGTCGACCCTGGCGGATTTCAACGCTGTAGCCGACGGCGAGGTGCTTGACTGCATCCGCGCGCAGGAAGATGCCGGCGTTGACATCCTCAGTGATGGAGAGCAGCGACGCGACAACTTCTATTCCTTCGCCGTGGACAAGCTGAACGGCATGCAATTGATGAAGGTATCGGAGCTGCTGAACTACTCCGCAGACCGTGCCCGCATGGAAGAGGTGTTGCGCGCTCTTGACGTTCCGGCCTTTGCCATCAAAAGCCCAATTGCCATCGACCTCATCAGCAAGCGGCAGGGTCTGGCACTGGACGAATTGGCTTTCCTAAAGGAACATACAGACCGCGCCATCAAAATTCCGATTCCCGGCCCCTACATGCTGACCCGCTCCGCTTGGTTTGAGGGTCTATCGGACAAGGCCTACCCCACCCCCGATGACCTTGCCAAGGACGTGGTGGCCCTGCTGAGGGAGGAAATCATCGCCCTCCGGGATGCTGGCTGCGACTTTGTGCAATTGGACGAGCCCACGCTTTCGCAGGTGGTGTTTGGCGAAGAAACGACCGAAACGTTCATGTGCGCCGCATTGCCCAACCGGCGCGACCCCACCGAAGAGCTGGAGATGGCCGTCCGGCTGATGAATGAGACGCTGGAGGGCATCGACGGCATAAAGACCGGTGTGCATGTGTGCCGGGGCAACTGGAGCCGCAAGGAAGAAGTGTTGCTCAGCGGCAATTACGGACCCATGCTGCCCTACCTCGTGCAGATGAACATCGACCAACTGGTCCTTGAATGCGCTACCCCCCGCGCCGGAGAGATGGAAGTTTTCAAGGAATACAGCAACGAAAAAGAGATCGGGCTGGGAGTGGTAAATCCTCGCACAGACGAAATTGAGCCTCCGGAGCAGATTGTCGCCCGGGTGAAGGAACTTCTCCAGTATTTTGAACCGGACAAAATATATCTCAATCCCGACTGTGGGTTCGGTACCTTTGCCGAGCGCAACGTCAATACCCACGCGGTCGCCAAGGAAAAGATGAGGACTATCACAGAGGCAGCCCAGATTCTGAGAGCCGAATTCGCGTAATCCTTCCCTCTGATCTCTCCGTCTAATCCCTCCGCCCGGGGAGTGTCCCCCGGCAGCACAGCCAACCAAATACAGGAGCGACCAAATGGCACAGGAACCAGAACGAGACCTGAACGGACTTCCCCGCGAAAAGCTGGCCGAAGTGCTGGAATCTTTCCGCGACCCTGAGGTATTCAACGCCGTGACCGGCCCCTGGAAGTCCAGGGTGGCCTGGCAGGGAGGCATGAAGGCCCGGGCCTATATGCGGAACCACATGGTGGACATGGACGAACCCGGAGATCTGACGGCCACCGACGTCGCAGCGAGCGCTCATGAACAGTTGCTGTCGGCCATCGGCAGTTGCATGACCGTCGGTTTCGTAGTCAATGCCACCAAGCAGGGTATTCGCATCCACGACCTCGAAGTGGCAGTGGAAGGTTACTTCGACAACATACGCAAGTGGGCCGGCGTCGAGGACGAAGGCAACCCCGGCTACGGCAGAATATCAGCCAAGTGCTACGTGCGCGCCGATGCCGACGAGGACACCCTGCGCGAGGTCTGGCGGCTGGCTGTCGAGGGGTCGCCGGTCACGCAGTCGGTTATCAATCCGACGCAGGTATCCACCGATTTTGAAGCGGTCGGTTAATGGTCACCTTCGTTTCTGCCAACTGGGTTGAGGAACACATTGGCCGGCCGGGGTATATGGTTATCGATCCCCGGTCGGCCATGCGTTATTTGATGGGCCACCTGCGTGGAGCAGTAAGCGTCCCTCTGAAAAAACTTCAAGACTCCCAGGGTCGTCTTTTGCCGTCTGATGCCATGGCTGGCGTTTTTGGAGCAGCCGGACTTGGCGACGACGTGATGCCGGTCCTGTACGACGGATCGGACGGGCGCAACGCCGCGATGCACGCTTGGATCCTGGAATACCTTGGACGCGACGACATCCACGTGATAGACCTGCTCTATGACCACTGGAAGGAGCAGGGGCGCGAGGTCCTATACCGCCCCGTGGCGGCTGAGCCCCGTTCTTTTACTCCACGGGTAAATTCCAACATTCGCGCTTTGGTGGATGCGGTCGCCAGTCCTGGCGCCGCGAAGCTGCTGGACACACGATCGATCGAGGAATTCCGGGGTGAGGTGGAGATAGACCAGCGGCCGGGGCATATACCGGGCTCGATTCACTTGGCGTGGAGCGAACTGGCAGGAAAAGGCGGCCGCGTGCTCATAGAACCCGAGGAGCTTCAGAGGGCGCTGTCGTCGGTGGGAATCGGCCGGGATGATTCCGTCATCGCCTATTGCCGCAGTGGACTCCGGGCCTCCCTTCCTTATCTGGCCATGAAACAGGCCGGGTATGACGTCCGGCTCTACGATGGATCCTATGCCGAATGGATGATGAGCGGAAATCCCGTGGAAGTCTGAACGGCATTACCTGTCTGACACAAGACGAGCGCCGTGGGGAAAACAGCCACCCACGGCGCTCTTTCTGTGCCCGTCACCCAGTCTACACGCCCGGCAGATCCCAGCCGATCCAGCGGCAGAGGGACCGTCCCATCACTGCCTCCATGTCATCTCCCGTGAGCCAGGGCAGCTCCTCGGTGAACATCGAAATGCACTGACGCCAAGTGCAGGGCATCCGGGTTATGTCGGTACCCCAGAATGTCCGGTCAGGGCCGAAGGCATCGAAGATCCGGTGAATGTAGTCGTGTATGTTTCGGTAGGGATAGGGGTCGCTGGAGTAGCTGGGAGCGCCCGAGGCTTTGCAGGCCACGTTGGGATACCTGGCCAGAGCCAGCAGGTCCGGCAGAGTCTCGAAAGCGGCCTCGTCGGTGACCCGCTGCCCCCTTCCCATGTGGTCCACGATCAGCTTGAGGCCCGGGTATTTCTCCGCCACCTGTCCCACCACGGGCAGGAAGTTGGCGCAGGCCAAGCCAACGGGCAGACCGGCCGCCTCCGCTGCCGGCCAGACCCACTCCATCGGTCCGTCCGTTGGCCAGGTCTGCTGGTGTGGCTGGAGAATGGTGAAGCGCAGCCCCAGCATGCCGGGGCGGTCCTTCCACGTCGAGACCAGTTCCCGGCTGGCCGGGTCGTCCAGCGGGAATTTGCCTAGGATAGAGAAACGGTTGGGGAATTGGCGGGCGGCCTCAACTGCCAAATCATCGGAACCGGGATCCCAGCCGGGCGGATGGATCACTGCTGCATCCACGCCGGCCTCGTCCATGTCCCGCAGCACGTCCTCCGCAGTGTACGAGGTGACCTGCCTGTGCGCCGGGTTGGCGGGAAGGTTACTGCCCCAGATGTGGATCTGCGAATCTACGATAAGCATCAGTTTGCCTCCTAGTTGGCCCTACGGGGTTGGAACGCAGGCGTCTCCAATTCCTCTTCGTCGTCATCGTCAGCAGGGTCGATCTCGGGCTCTGGAGTCACCCGCCTCCGCGGGTTCTTAATACTGTTGTACAGGGCCTTTAGGTATGGTTCGGTAATCCTCAGGATAAACTCCAGCAGCACGACGAAAACCCAGTAATAGAAGATGCTTTTCCACTCGGAGCCCACCCGGTTCAGCAGTTCCGTTGAGGTGGTCAAGTCAAAATACCGAAGGTCAATCAGGAAAATACCCAGAAGTGCGAAAGGAAGCATCTTGGCAATGTCTCGGGATAGGTCCTCGGTGTAGTAAGACGTAACTCGCACAGAGGTCAGTACCGCCATGGCGATCAGCAGAAGATCTTCAACCTCCTTCGTCTTGGAAAGGATTGCCACCATGATCACCAGCACGCCGAACCAGAAAAAGGCGAACAACGGGAAAATCAGAATGTACTTGGCCACGTAAAAGATAAAGTGGAGCGTCTTCACGAGGGCTGCGTGGCGGGACTCCTCGTACTTGGAAAAGTCGAGGTTGAAGATGTCTCTCCGAGACATGAAGCGATACAGGTTGAATATCAAAATTGCGTAAATGGCAACGCCGAAGGTGAACAGTGTCGCCGGCCGCAACAGATTCACAGCCTCGGCGAGGTTCAACTCGCGTAACAGGTCCACTTGTGGCGGCATAACTACTCCACCAACCCTACACGTCAGTTTCAGCCCAAGGATCGTATGAGCCGAAGTTCCAAAGGTGGCCTTCCGGGTCCAGGGCGCTGTAGAGGCGCCCTCCATATTCCTGATCAGCGATTTCATAGGCGATTTCCGCGCCGGCGGCCACAGCGCGGCGATAATGATCGTCTATGTCTGCCACAACGACGTAGGCCGCCTGGGTATTGGCCCCAACGTCCTTCGGCAAACCTACCAGAGAATCATACTCCCCGCCCTCGCGGTAAGACCCCAGCATGATCATGCCGTTGCCCAGCACGAGCTGGGCATGAGCAATGCCTCGGCTTTCGTCCGGCACCACGAGATGTCTGGAGAATCCAAAGGCAGTACAGAGCCACTCGATGGCCCCAGGGGCGTCCCTGTATCGCATTCCCGGAATGATACTGCCCTTCGCTGGTTGGGTCATCGGTGAAAATAGACCCCCGAAGCAATGTTATGTGTACCGCCACCAATCTTAACAGCAGTCAATCCGACTTGACATATTCTGAAGCAGTCAAAGCACGATCTTTTCTACTTCGCAGTTATTTTCACTGGCGAATTTGCATACTCACCGTCAACAGTAAATTCATATTTCTTGCAATAATACCTACGATACTTCGCCCGACAGACCTTCGTGTACCCGCTGGTCCAAAGAGCGAATGTACCGCATGTGCTTGTGCCCTTGGTGGACATCAAATACGGAAGACATCAACCACTCCACCATAGCTCCAATGAATCTGGCTGACCTTGGATGCGCCCAGGGCATGCCTTGTTGAATCGTGGGAGATGGCGCCGGTGCTGCACGTCGGTCACTGTAGCGAGCACCCGGTGTCCCGGCGATCGCGCTATACGGGTTTCGTGAGCAGGTTTCGCCCTTCGCACGATAACGTTCAGGGTTCACGGACAACAAACCAATTCAAACGCTCGCCTGAACGCCCCGGCATAGAGAGGGTGTGTGGCAAGCCAATTCCAAACGCACTATGCCAAGGTCGTATTGCCTTCGTTGTTCCTTCGAATTTAGTGGGACGCCCTTGCCCTATTCCTCTGGGTGAGGGGACTTGTTACAGACCGACTGAGAGGGAACAGCCTCCCCGGACGTGAACCTGGCCCTCTCTAGCAGCGTGTCCGAGGATTAGATTTTGAAGACGAAAAGCGCCACTGACTAATCTCATTGGTGGCTAATAGGCTCCAATGAAACAGATATCGGTCTAGTTAACTTTATTGAAGACGAGGTTCGTTTAGAACATTGTTTCTCAGACAGGCTGCTAGCAGGCAAGCACAGGGCACCTGCTTCATCTTCGTCGCCGGGTTTCACCGAGGCCCCTCGAATCGGTGGGGCCGGCCGCCGGCGCGACTATTGCCGTCCTCCAGCGGTGCCAAACGCGCATCCACCTCAGGTGCGCGTCCCGGAGCGTGGGGTGATTAAACTCAGTGGGGTATGCCTGGCGGGCCGTTGGGCTGCGCAATCACTCGCCGGACCTACCAGAACTCTGATCCGGCCACCACGGTACCCGCAGGCAGCCACCGGTTTGACTGGTCGTCAATCACCGGGCTATTTCTCTGCCGCCTTCATTGCCAACCTGTTGCGCGACAGAGCAGGTTCAACGTAGGCGCTCGGCGAAGACAGTGCCTCATCTATTATTTCCAGTACCGCCACAATAGCCGGGTTACGCAACAGGTCCCGCCGCTTCTCCGGCGTATCGACCAGCGGCTCATATCCGGCGGCACCGGCACTCTGCCTGTCGACGACCTCGGCCGCACCGGTGATGGCCGTTTCAACGTCACTCTCGCTGATTACGCCGTGCAGACGCCAGTTGGCCAATATCGCACCGTCGATGCGCTCCGTTGCCCGGTCTTTCATTTCCTCTATGCCGTCGAAGTTGGGGACGCCGCTGCAGCCGACGCCGCGTCTCACCCATGGCTCCACGTAGGCCACCATGCTGTGGGCGTAGCGCAGAGTCAGGCTGGCCCTGGCCTCGGGATCAGCCACTTTTTCGTCCTTCAGCAGAGGGAAAGTGAGGAGCGATACACGGTTGATATTCAACGCAGGCGAGTCGAGCATCACCCTCTGCACCTCATCGACATCGACCATGTGGTAGTGCATGGAATGCAGGTCGCTGGGATAAGGCGCGGGCACCCACGCCGTGTTGCCTCCGGTGCGCGGGTGGTCGATCTTGCGTTCAAGCATCTCGGTCATCGCCCGGTTACGCACCTGCATGCCCTTGCCGACTTTACCGTGGCGGTGCACTCCGGCATGCAGGCTGACGTCAACATTGTGCCGCTCGTAGCTTATATTGAACGTCTCCTGGGTGAGGTCGTCGCGCAGGTCCACTGGCCCAGCGTACATCTGCGCCCGTATCTGAGAGCCGGTGCGGTCGAGAAAGCCGGTGTTGGTGAAGAATGTACGTCCCTGGGCGGCCCGGAGAGCCTCAGACAATTGAAGGGTCATGCCCAGTTCTTCGTTCATGATGCCGATTAGGATGCAGCCTGGGACCAGTCCCAGTCGCGACTCGATGGCCTCGAACAGGCGCATCTGTTCCGCCACTTCATCGGCAGTCTGCAACTTGGGCGTAACCTGGTAGACCATGCCGCGGCTGCTGTTGGGACCTCGAACCGGCAAGTCGCCCGAGCCGTCGGCGCGGGGCTCGCCGTTGGAACCCCTGTCATGGCTGGTGGCAATGAGCGTGGTCAGCAGCAGGCCCAGCATCCTTTCCGGAACCCGCTGTCCACCCACCTGGACGATATCTGTGTACATGTGCAGGGACACGTTCCGCACTGACATCAGGCTGGTGGCCTTCATCATCCGGGGCTGTCCATCGGGGCCAGTGCAGGTGTGATCGGAATTCAGCGCCTTCCGGTTGCCGCGGGAGCTGTAGCCCACCAGGTCGCCGCGGATCAGGCCGAGATAGTTACGCAGTGAGACGACCAGGTCCTCGGCGTCCACCACAGCAACGGCGTCTTCAAAGTCGACAATGTTGGTTATTGCCGATTCGACGAGCAGGTCTCGAAACTGCCCATTCTCCTCACTGACCTTGCCGCCTTCGTAGAGCTGGAAGAGACTGCGGAGGCCGTTGTGCTCGAGGTAGAACTCCTGGAGATCCCCCTCGTCGCCCAGGTTGAATCCGAAGAACCTGCCGGGATCTTGCAGGCGTGCCTCGCCGCTCCCTGTTCGCCCCACCAGTTCGTACCGGCCGCTGGACTCCATGACGGAAAATGACGTTATGTCACCAATCCCGTCGGCGCCATTCCACTGCGCGACGTGCTGGTCTAGGAAGGCGTTGGTCTCCTCCACCACCATACGCAAGCGGGCCGGCCGCTGTTCCTGGCGGTCTATTCCGGGATGAACGTCGCTCAGGAAGTAGGCGTCATACAGGCTGCCCCAGCGAGCGTTGGCGCCCCCGACGGCCATGCTGGCGTTTGAGACGGGGGTCACCAGTTCAGGACCGTTCTGGTCCATATCGGGGTCCAATTGCGGGGTGGACATTTCAAAGTCCACCGGCCTGTCGGGTTGCAGATACCCTATGCGTATCAGGAACTGCTCCAGGTCGTGGGCGTCCTCTCCCCTCGTCTCCTGCGTGGGACTCCACCCACCTGCCCTCTTTCCCCGGTAGTAATCGTCGATCTGCTGCTGGACCTCGGCTCGCCTCTCCAGCAGGGCCCGGTTGCGGGGTTCGAATTCCTCGACCAGTTCCCCCAGGTGTTGGAATATCGCCTCGGGTGTCCAGGCCGTTCCCGGAACAACCTCGTCCCTGACAAAATCAAACAATAGATCGTCGGTTTCCAGCTTATTGCCGGAGGGCAGATCGAGTTGTGCCATATCACGCTCCGCAGTTGAGTTGGTCAAAGGTGCCCGTCTGCTACCACTGGACGAACATTGGCATTACGACGTGAATGTAGTCGTCGCTGTCGGTGGGCTTGAAGACGCCAGGGCTGGACGGGGTTGTGATTTCTATTGTGACGCGGCTTCCACTCAGTTCAGAAAGCACGTCGACAAGGTAACGGCTGTTAAAAGCTATCTTGCTCTCGTCCTCTTTTTTCATGTCGAGCTCAACGACGTCGAGTTCCTCTTCGAACTCACCCACTTCCTGCGAACTGGCAGAGACTATCAGCTTTCCACCGGCTTCCTGCTCTTCGCCACCGGGCTTGATCTGTATTCTTATAATGTTGGAGCCATCCCGGGCGAAAATAGCCGCCGTGCGGGCGGCTCTCAGGGCCGTCTGAAGGTCCAGCACGGCGCGGGTGTCATAATCCTTGGGTATAAGCTGATCATACTGCGGGAAAGTGCCCTGCAGAATCTGCGACACCAATTCGGTCCGCTCACGACCGTGCACCCGGAACATCAGCTGTCCTCTCTCTGGAACCAGCATCAGCTCCACGGGTTCCTGATTGTCTCCCAGCAGCCGGCCCAGTTCAGTCATCGTGTTCGCAGGGATAATAACGGTGACCTCGTCGCCGGACTGTTCCAACGTGCCGTTTCGGACAGCCAACCTGAAGCCGTCCGCGGAGGCCAGCGTAAAGCTGCCTTCACTCAGCCGAACGTTGACGCCGGTGAGCACAGGGCGGGATTCCTCTCTCGCCGCGGCGAAATCCACCTGTTCGATAGCACTTCGCAGCATCCTTGGGTCAACCTGAAAAAACAGGCTCCCCTCCACCGTGGGAATTGGGGGAAACTCCGATGCGGGCGTACCGATAATATTGGCTTCCGCCCGCCCAGATTTGATTTTGAGCACGTTGGCGCCCTCTTCGATTTCGATGTCGATCCGATCGGTGCCCAGTGAATTGATGAAGTCGGTCATCAGACGTGCCGGGACCGTGATGGCTCCTTCCTGTTCGACCTGCGCACCAACCCAGGTAGTCATGGATATTTCGAGGTTTGTGGCAGAGAGCCGTAGCATCCCTCCGTCAATGGAAAGCAGCACGTTCTGAGTCACGGGCAAGGTAGCGCGGGTGGCAACCGCGCGGCCAACCACGCTCAGACCCCTCAACAAGTTCTCCTGCATGCACGAAAGCTTCATCGTTACGCCCCTGAGTGCTGGCCTCACAAGCCGCCCGTAGTTGCGATTGCTGGCAACCCAGCAATCGGCAAACCATTATAGACTAAATTACATCCTCGTGGCACATCGTGGCACATCCAAAGCAAGTGTACTCACCTGGGCAAATCGAAGGCACTAAATGGCGGTCTGATATAATACCGCCTGCCTTGGAGCGGACGATATGACTGAGCTTCTGTTTCACGATCACAGCTACCTGCAGGAATTCGATGCCACGGTCACCGCTGTTGCCGACATGGGCATTGCACTGGACCGCACGGCCTTTTACATCGGCGGCGGGGGGCAGCCCAGCGACATCGGCACGCTGACCGCCGACGGGCGTCAGTACGCTGTAACGGGAGTCAAGCGAGACAGCGGGCTGCTTTTCCATCTGATAGACGGCGACCACCCCTCGGAGGGCAGCCAGGTCTCGGGCCGAATCGACTGGGAACGGCGGTACCGTCTGATGCGCACCCACACGGCACTGCACATCCTCTGCGGCGTAGTATGGCGCGATTACGGTGCGTTGGTCACGGGCGGCAACATGCAGCCCGGCGAAGCCCGAATGGACTTTGAACTGGAACGGATGTCTGCGGACTTCGCTGAGGAAGTGGAGGCCAGAATCAACGAGGAAGTGGCCGCCGCCCGCAGCGTACTTGCCGCAAACTTACCGCGTGCGGAGGCAGAGGAAATCCCTGACCTGATCCGCACAAAGATCAATCTGCTCCCGGCCAACATCAGCGAGGTGCGGACGATCGAAATTCAAGGCCTCGATGTGCAGGCCGACGGCGGCACCCACGTTAACAGCACCACCGAGGTGGGGCGGATCCGCGTTGTCGGCCATGAGAGCAAGGGCCGCATCAACAAGCGCCTGCGCATAGCCCTGGAAGATTGACGAGGACGCATTTTATGCCCCGCACCGTGGTTGGAATCGACGTAGGCGGCACATTCACCGACATCGCAGTTCTGAAAGACGGTCATCTGACCGTCCACAAGCTCCCATCCACTCCTCAGAACCCATCCCTGGGCATCGTGCAGGGTGTGGCCGAGGTGGGTATCCAGCCGGTCGATGCTGACTTTGTACACGGCTCGACCGTAGCCACCAATGCCCTGCTGGAGAGAAAAGGGGCGCGCACCGCCCTGGTTACCACCATGGGCTTCGAGGATGTGCTGGAGATAGGGCGCCAGAGCAGGGCAGACCTGTACGATCTGGAACAGGACAGGACACCGGCGCTTGCCCCGTGGGAGTTGCGTTTCGGTCTGTCGGAGCGCATCGACTACACCGGTCAGATCCTCGAGGACCTTCAGCAGGACGCTGTGGAAGCGCTGATGACCCTGATTGCCGATTCCGGCGCGGAGGCAGTCGCTGTTTCTTTCCTGTTTTCTTTCCTGAATCCCGTACACGAGGATATGGTCAACGCGGCTTTGCGGAAACTGGAGCCCCGGCCGTTCATTTCCCTGTCCTCCCAGGTATTGCCCGAGTTCCGCGAGTTTGAGCGAACCAGCACGGTCGTGGTCAACGCCTACGTCGGCCAGGTTATGAACCGCTACCTGGGCGAGCTGGAGCAGGAACTGGGCGAAGGGCTGCGCATCATGCAGTCGTCGGGCGGCAGCATCACGGCCCGGCTGGCCGCCGAGCAGCCGGTACGCACCATCCTCAGCGGTCCGGCCGGTGGCGTGGTCGGAGCGTTTCACGTATCCGCGCAAGCGGGATACCCGGACATCATCACCCTTGATATGGGCGGCACTTCCACAGACGTATCGCTGTGCCCGGGGCGCATCAAGGAAACCGGCAGTTCCAGTGTCGGCGGCCATCCCATAAGCGTACCGATGATCGAGATCCACACGGTCGGAGCCGGCGGCGGCTCCATCGCCCGGGTGGACGCGGGAGGTGCGCTGGTCGTGGGGCCACAGTCAGCAGGCGCCGACCCCGGCCCGGCTTGCTACGGCAGGGGAGACCAACTGACCGTGTCCGATGCCAACCTCCTGCTGGGGCGGCTCCGCCCCGACCGCTTCCTTGGCGGGCGTCTCACCCTTGATTTGCCACGGGCGCAGGGACTTATGGGATCTCTGGCCGCAGGGCTGGGCCTCGGAGAGCAGCAGGCCGCCCTGGGCATACTGCGGGTGGTCAACGCCAATATGGAACGGGCGATCCGTTCCATTTCGCTGGAACGAGGCTACGACCCCCGCAGCTTCACCCTGGTGCCTTTCGGCGGTGCCGGCCCGGTGCACGGTTGCGAGCTGGCGCAGGAACTGGGCATCCCACGGGTGTTGATACCGGCCAGACCGGGCATCCTGTCGGCCTTGGGGGTTGCCATCGCCGATGTGGTCAAGGACTACTCCCGCACCGTGATGCTGCGAGGCAACGACCTGGAGCGCACCCGGCTTGAGGAGGAGTTTCACGGGATGGAGGGCCTGGCGCGAGCCGAGCTGGAGCAGGAGGGACTGCCAGCCGAGCAAATGGCCGCCCGCAGGTTCGTGGACGTGCGCTACGTCGGACAATCCTTCGAGCTGACTGTCGATTACCCGACGTCGCGTGGGTCCCGTTCCCCCGACGGGCTGGCCCGGGCAATCTCTGACAGTTTCTACCGTGCGCACCTGCAACGCTTCGGCTATGCGGACCGGGGCGAACCGGTGGAGATAGTTAACCTGCGCCTCAAGCTGGATCTGGCGGTGGACAAGCCGGATCTCCTTCTGGGCGCGTCCGCGGGTTCCGGTCTCGCGCAGGCCGAGTTGGAGAGGGTCAACGTGGTTTTCCGCGAGGGAGAGCAGGAGACGCCGCTCTACGACCGAGACCTGCTGTCGAACGGCGACCACGTCGCTGGCCCCGCACTGGTCGTGCAGCTGGACACCACGACCGTCATCCCGCCCGGCTGGGGAGGAGAAGTCGATGCCTACGGCAACCTGCTGCTGACTATGGGGTAGGCCGGCGAAGTACACCGTGGTTCGAGTTCAAGGCCTCCCATGAAGTTCTCCTGGTATTAAAGAAATGACGTCCTCTGGAATCGTCCCTACCTGAAAGATGAGTGGTGCGAATTCGCCATCAGGAATCCCGTCCGCACTGAAGTACAAGACGATGGACGGATCCGCCATTGGGCATTTATTCGAGAGATAGGAATGTATTTGAGGGTCATCACATTTCCTGACGGAGAGACTGTCCACAATGCCTTCCCGGACCGAAACTTCAGGAGGGGACAGTCGTGAGAGTCAGCTATCATCCAGATGTGGAGTCTATGTTTACTCATTTGGCCGACAGGCCCGGGGTAGAGTGCGTGGAAATATGTGACGGTGTGGTTCTCGATTTTGATTCTGAAGGGGAACTTGTCGGTATTGACATAGAAAAGGTCAGCGCTCTTCCCAAGGGACTTGTGATTCCCGACCGAATACCTTTACCGACTGCCACTTCCGCTTACACGGAGTCATCAGATGCCTAGCCAAGGTCATCATAGGCGAGAATCTTTGTCAGTCCTGGCCATTTTCGCCCACCCTGACGATGAGGGGTTTGGATGCGGCGGCACCCTGGCGGCCCTGGTCGCAGAAGGGCACCAAGTTACCTTGATCTGCGCCACCAACGGCGACGTAGGGGAGATCAGCGACCCCGCACTGGCCACTCCCGAGAATCTGTGGCAGGTCAGGCAGGGCGAGTTGCGGGAGGCAATGGGCGTTACCGGCATAAAGGACGTCCGGTTCCTGAATTATCGCGACTCCGGCATGGCGGGATGGGAGGACAACAACCATCCGTCCAGCCTGTTCCAGGCTCCCGAGGACAAAGTTGTGGGACAGGTTGCGGCTGTTTTACGAGAGGTACGCCCTGACATTGTAATCACCCACGACCCGACAGGGGGATACGGCCACCCAGATCACGTGACCATCAGCCATAGGACCCTGGCAGCGGTGGAACTTTGCCGCCAAGAAGTGGACCCCTCACTCTATTACGTTTGCTTTCCACGCAGTTTCTTCCAGCGTATGTGGAACAAGATGATGGAGATGGATTTACGCCCGCCGTTTTCCGCGGACGACACGGAGGCGCTGGGCACGCCCGATGACGAAGTGACCACCGTGCTGAACGTTGGACAATATGTGGCCGTCAAGAAAGAATCGCTGGAACGCCACCGCACCCAGATCGAGAAAGACGGTCCCTTCGCGAAACTTCCCCGAGAGTTCATGGACGAGATAATGTCCAGCGAATTCTTCCAGCTGGCCCTTTCACCCCATTCAGAGGAGCGGGACATACTTGCCCAGCTATCCGTGGGCTGAACTACCGCATCCTCCCATCGAGGTGCCCTCTTGCCTGTAGACCCAGTCAGCCTCGAAGTCTTCAAGAGCATGTTCGAGTCCGTGGCCGAGGAGATGGGCGTCGCCCTGCAGCGGACCGCCTACTCGCCGAACATCAAGGAGCGTCGCGACTTCTCCTGCGCCGTCTTCGACCCCGCTGGAAACATGGTGGCCCAGGCTGCTCACGTCCCGGTACACCTTGGCGCCATGCCGGCCTCCGTTCGTGCAGCCCTGGAGGTCTTCCCCAACGCCCTGCGGCCAGGAGATATCGTCATTCTGAACGATCCCTACCTGGGCGGCACACACCTGCCCGACATCACTATGGTGGCTCCCGTATACGCCGGGGAAAAGGGAGGGCAGCAGCTGGCCGGGTTCGTCGCGGCCCGGGGCCACCACGCCGACGTTGGCGGTATGACCCCGGGATCTTTGCCGCTCTCCACCGAACTCTACCAGGAGGGCACCATCATCCCGCCGATCAAGCTGGCCAGGGGCGGGCGTCTCAACCACGACGTCATCCAGCTCATCTGCCGCAACTCTCGGACACCCGACGAGCGCAAGGGAGACCTGGCGGCCCAGACGGCTTCAATTCGCGTCGGGGAACAACGGATGCGGGACCTGTTCGAACGTTACGGTATGGCCGAGACTTCGGAGCACATGGCAGCCCTGCTGGACTACTCCGAACGCGTCACCCGGCAGACCATCCGGGACATCCCAGACGGGACGTACAGCGTCCTCGACTACATGGACGACGACGGCCTGACCCAGGAGCCGGTCCCCATAAAAGTCACGATCACCGTTTCAGGCGACGAGATGGATATCGACTTTACCGGTACATCGCCGCAGCGGCCAGGCTGCATCAACGCGCCTGAGGCGGTCACCGTATCGGCATGCCTGTACGTGATCCGATGCTTGCTGAAAGAGCAGGCACCGGCCAACCAGGGCTGCCTGCGCCCCCTGCGAATCAACGCGCCCGAGGGGTCGCTGGTAAATCCCAAGCCGCAGCGGGGAGTTGCTGGTGGGAATGTGGAGACCTCGCAGCGCATCACCGACGTGCTGTTCGGTGCGCTGGCCCAGGCTCTGCCGCAGGTGATACCAGCGGCCAGCCAGGGAACAATGAACAACATGATCATCGGCGGCCACGACCCGGTGCGGGACAAGCCCTTCGTATACTACGAGACAATCGCGGGCGGTATGGGCGCGCGGCCCGACAAGGATGGCATCTCCGGAATCCAGACCCACATGACCAACACTATGAACACACCCATCGAGGCAATGGAGTTCGCCTTTCCCCTGCGCCTCCGCCGTTACGCTCTCAGGCGAGGCTCCGGCGGCGAGGGACAGTACCGGGGCGGAGACGGCGTGGTGCGCGAGGTGGAGTTCCTGGCCCCCGCGAGGGTCACCCTGATGTCGGAGCGGCGGCGGCGTCCTCCGCCCGGATACCACGGAGGACACCACGGCGAGACAGGCGAAAACATTCTGCTGCGCGGCGGCGTCGAGGAAGTGCAGCTCGCAGGGAAGGAGATCATCGACGTGGGTCCCGGTGATGTGATCAGGGTCAGCACCCCCGGCGCCGGCGGCTGGGGCGCTCCGGAACACGGCCACGGCCACCAGCATTGAGCTTTCCAAAGGAACCGTGTTCCCGGACCCTGGCGAGCCTGGTCCTGCCCGTATTGATCCTGTTGGGCATACTTCTGGCTGGCTGCAGCTCGAATACGTCGACTAATCCCGTAGAACTCCTCCTGTCGCCTGAGGACGTTCCTGGAATGCAACTGACCGTCGTGTCCGAATCGGAGGAGCAGTCTGAGGAGGGGCCCTCGGCTCTCGTTGAAATGGAGGGCCCCGGGTTCCGGGTGCTGCAGAGCGTGCTCCTGTTTGAGAGCCGCGAACTGGCCCTGTCTGCGCTGGACGGCATCCGCGGCGACTTGGTCAGCCTGGGCGAGACAGGACCGGGCGGGGTGGAAACCAGTGGCGTACTCCAGCACACCCTGGGTACAGAAAAGGCCTCAAGCCTGTTTTTAATCGAGGAGAACGCACTGACGCGCCTGACCGTAACCGGCCCGGAACGTGATGAGTTCCTGGAGCAATTGGCAGAACTGGCCAGGGAGAAGCTGGACGGCGGCTAGGTTCCGTCGTCGAAGCTGACGATTACGACGGCATTGGCGATAACCAACGCATCGTCACCACGTTCGTTGGGAACCTCAAGCCCTCCTGACACCGCCTCGCAGAACCCCGTGCCGTGGGGCAGGACTGACAGGACAGCATCCTTGTCCACCGCCCCGGGGTTGGGAACACCAATAGTGACATCGACGCGCATGTCATCGGCCGTCTTGCCCAGCATCCGCTGAAACCCGAGGCTGCTGTGGTGGATGGCGTCGAAAACCGCCCGCTGGGCCGCGGTGGTGTAATCCCGCCCATGGACGTCGACGCCCATCCCCATTTCAGTTACGCAACGAACTAGCGCCATTTCATTCCTCCAATGGGATAAAGTTCAAGCAATTACAACCCAGCGGTAGAGATGCGTCAAGACTGCTGATGCTACCCACACGGGGGATGCGTCCTTTACAACCAGGTGCTTCCCCGTTAGATTTCATCGAGCCACTACCAGCATGGGAAGACCCGCACACGGAACATGTGGCCAAATTCTGAATGCCGACTTTCCCTCGAAATTACGTACACAGTATCGCCTCACTGGTTCTGGCAGCTGTGGTTTTCTCTCTCCTCATTTGCGCCGGGTCTGTCGGATGCGCCGGCACCAATGATGGAACCTCCGGCATCACGGTCTTCGCAGCGGCTTCGCTGAACGATGCGTTTCAGGATATTGCCGACGAATTTGAATTGGAGAACCCTGGCATTGATGTGAAGCTGAATTTTGCCGGCAGCCAGCGACTGCGATCCCAGCTTGATCTCGGCGCCAGGGCTGACGTGTTTGCATCGGCGGATGACCAGCAGATGCAACTGGCCCAGGAGGCAGGCCTGATCGCGGAAAATGTTCAATATTTCGCCAGCACCTCAATGTCAGTCATCGTCTCTGACAGGTCCGGGATCAGCAGCCTGAGAGACCTCGGGGCCCCCGGCGCCAAGGTGGTGCTGGCTCACGGAAGCGTTCCTGCTGGCCATTATTCGAGGCAGCTGCTTCAGCATCTGTCCACCGAGGAATCAGGCCTGGGCGAAGGCTACGCCGGGCGGGTTCTGGACAATGTGGTTTCCGAGGAAACCAGCGTGAATTATGTTGAGCAGAAGGTTGTCATTGGTCAGGCCGACGCTGGCATTGTGTACCTGCCGGGCGCTCTAAGGGCCACGGCCTCCAGTTCAGTTCGGAGTCTACCCCTGCCCCCACAGGCAGACGCGGTGCGGGCACTCTATCCGATTGCGACACTGGGAGACTCGACCTCGAAGGATTTGGGAGACGAGTTCATCAACTTCGTGCTATCCCAGGCCGGGCAGGGCATTCTTGCCAGCTATGGGTTTGACGCGCCATGAATGGCGCCATTCTGTTTGGACGCGCCATGAACGGCGCCGACACCGTTCGATGCGACACGAATGGCTCCAACCTGTTGGTTAAGGGATGCTGAGCCGCCGAAACTTGTCCTGGCCGTCTGGCGGTACTGGAAGTGTACTGGGTGGGGCGACGGGTGCGCTCTACGTGGTATTCATCGGCCTGCCCATAGTTGCGCTCTTGATCCGGGCGGCCCAGCAGGACCACCTGTGGAGTGGGGTAACCGGAGACCTGGTCCTGACTGCCCTGCGACTCTCGGTCTTCACCAGCGTGGTGAGCATTGCTGTGGTCGTCGTCGGAGGTACCCCTTTCGCCTACCTGCTGGCACGAAGTAACCACTGGCTGCCAAGGGTGATCGACGGGTTGGTGGAACTGCCCATCGTGCTTCCTCCCGTGGTGGCCGGAGTGGCGATGCTCATGGCGTTCGGCCGCGGCGGGTTGATCGGCGCGTGGCTGGACGGCGCCGGGATCGACATCTCGTTCACAACTACAGCAGTGGTGTTTGCCCAGATTTTCGTGGCTGCTCCATTCTACATACGCTCTGCCAAGCTGGGTTTCCAGTCAGTAGCGCAAGAGTACGAGGACGTCTCCCAGACCCTCGGGGTGTCCCCAATTGCGACCTTCTGGCGGATTACCCTTCCCCTGGCAGCGCCGTCAATTATCACAGGCCTGGGGCTGGCGTGGGCGCGGGCGCTTTCGGAATTCGGTGCCACCATCATGTTTGCCGGGAACCTCACGGGAGAAACCCAAACCATGCCGCTGGCCATCATGACCGCCATGGAATCCACCGGTGGCCTCGATAGCGCACTGGCCATGTCTGCATTGCTGCTGGTGGTTTCAGTCCTGGCGCTATCCGTCCTCACCTTTGCATCGCGGCGGCGCTGGAGCGGCCGGCTGTGAGCGGGCAGTCCGGTTGCCGGGGATGGATGCACTGCCGACTGGACCGCTTCGAGCTGCGCCTCGACTGGGAACTGGAGGCCGGAAAGGCCCTGGTCCTGTTTGGCCCATCGGGATCAGGAAAGACCACCGCGCTCAGAGCCTTGGCGGGTCTTATTCGCCCCGTCTCAGGGCGGGTGGAAATTGATGGCCGCCCCGTGTACGACAGTGCGGCGGATATCTGGGTGCCCGCCCATGAGCGAAAGGTAGGTTACCTTACCCAGCAATACCACCTGTTTCCGCATCTAAATCTCGCACAGAACATATCCTACGGGCTGGGTTCGACGCGATTCCGGAACGCCGCGCTCCCGGTTCCCGAGCTGCTCGATGCCTTCCAGTTGCGTGGACTCGAGGAACGCTATCCGTGGGAGCTCTCCGGCGGCCAGCAACAGCGTGTGGCCTTGGCGAGAGCACTGGCGACACAACCGCAGATGCTCCTGCTGGACGAGCCGTTTTCAGCCCTGGATGCCGGTCTCCGCCGGTCTCTGAGACAAGAGCTTCGCATAATTCTGGCGCGCAGGCCCATTCCGGTAGTCCTGGTCACTCACGACCGTGAGGAGGCCCTGGCGATGGGGGACCAGGTGCAGGTCATCGACGGCGGACGCGCCATTGCCCGCGGGACACCCATCGATGTGCTGGGACAGCCTGGCCAGACTGCTGTGGCCAGGCTGGTGGGAGTGGAGAACCTGTTTCGAATGCGGGTCGAGTCCCGTCATCCCAGAGACGGGACAATGCGCCTTACGGGAGAGGGGGAGCAGAGATCACTCGTGCTCGAAGCTCCCCTGGATGAAGGTCCAATGGATGACCTTGCTGATGACCGGGTAACGGTCGGGATACGGGCGTCGGACATAATTCTTTCATCCGAGGAGCCTGCCGGGTCGTCGGCTCGCAACCGGCTGCAGGGTACCGTGGCGCGCATCGAACCCAGGCCCCCTGGATACATGGTGGAACTGGACTGCGGAGTTCCCCTGCGCTGCCAGGTTACCGGAGCATCACTGGAGGAAATGGGGATCAGGAATGGCCAGCAGTTATGGGCGGTCTTCAAGGCATCCTCCTGCTTTCTGGTCGAAGAGTCCGATGCCATAAGTACAAGCCCACCTTGACCTTCCGTGACCCAGGAATGTAAGTGCCATTCTCCGTAGCGCTGTCCGGGTGCGCTATATGCGGTGCTGCCGGTATGGACTCTCCCCCGGCTCACCCGTCGGTGGCCATCTGGGAAATCGCCAAGGTCCATTCGGGGCCAATCCTCGTTTTCACCAAATCGCCTATATTCATCGTATTCGCGACGAAATCTGACAAAATACTGAAAGTTTGCCAGTTTTGGTTGCATAATTGCCTTTGGTAGCTATAATGTTGTGATATGCACATACAAGGTAACTTGGGGCAGGTATTCCAACGTTAACCGGTCGGGTCAACCACCCCGACAGCCGTAGTTTGGTGTGCTGGGGCTACAGAGCACACTGGCCCTGTACCTAAAGTGCTTAGGAGGTCACCAGTGGCATTGTCGGATAAGACCCTCGTCTGCGTGGAGTGTGGGAGCGAGTTCACCTTCACCGCCGGGGAACAAGAATTTTTCCAAGCTCGAGGTTTTGGAAACGAACCCAAGCGCTGCCGCAGCTGTCGAGCAGTCCGCCGGACGGAGCAGCGCGGTGGTGGAGGAATGTACCAGGACGGACCTCGAGAAATGTACCCCATCGTATGTGCGGAATGCGGGAACGAGGCGATGGTGCCATTCCGGCCGCGTGGAGACCGCCCCGTGTATTGCAGCGATTGCTTCAGCCGGATGCGCGAACAGTCCTCTTCCGGTTTCTGAACCGTTCCCGGAAATTACTTTGGGGCCGCCTTTGCGGCCCCGCTGTGCTTAGTGCTGCCGGTGGCCGCCCACAGCGCCTGCGCACGATAAGGTAATATACCCGCGCCTCTCTTCGCCCTCACTGTCATCCCTCCTCACATCGTCCTCCTTCATCACATCGTCGTTTCTGTTCGATTGAACCACTCATTGTTTCCATATAGAATTGCGTGCGCATTACAGGTCGTTTTCCGCCCCTGTGCCTTTTTGTCCCTTGCTTCCTGCTGACGATATTGACTGCCGAGCTGGACCGTTCGCATTATGAAATTTCGAGACATCCGGGAGTTCATCACTTTCCTAGAAGAAAGAGGTGAACTTTGCCGTGTCTCAACGACGGTCGACACCAGGCTGGAAATGGCAGAGATCGCCGACCGGATGATCAAATCTGGTGGCCCTGCGCTACTTTTCGAAAACCCTGAGGGTTATGACATCCCTGTCATCATTAACATCTTCGGTTCGGAGCGTCGAATGGCATGGGCGCTGGGGCTGGATGATCTGGACGAGGTTGCCGCCAGAGTGCAGGGTATTCTGAACCTGGTGCAGGGGCCTCCGGAGGGGATCGGTAACAAGCTGCGCACCCTTGGCCAGCTGGTGAGCCTGGCCTCGGCCCGGCCCAGAACAGTGAGCAACCCGCCCTGCCAGGACGTCGTGCTCCTCGGCAGCGATGTCGACCTATTCAAGTTCCCCAACCTGCAGTGCTGGCCGATGGACGGGGGCCCATATATCACCCTGCCCCTGGTGATCACCCGGGACCCGGAAACCGGAGTGCAGAATTACGGCATCTACCGGATGCAGGTGTATGACAAGTGCACCACGGGGATGCACTGGCAGACCCACAAGGTGGGAGCCCATCACGAGCGGATTGGCCGAGAGCTGGGGCTGGACCGCATGGACGTCGCGGTTGCAATGGGCGGGGACCCTGCCACCATCTGGACAGGATCGGCCCCGTTGCCTCCGGATGTCGACGAGATGGTTGTCGCCGGATTCCTTCGGGGGGAGGGAGTGGCACTCGCCAAGGCACGCACCAGCGATCTGATGGTGCCTGCGGAGGCCGAGATCGTGCTGGAGGGGTACGTGCAGCTGGACGAGCAGCGAATGGAAGGCCCCTTCGGAGACCACACTGGCTACTATTCGATGCCGGAACCCTATCCGGTTTTCCACGTCACCTGCATCACTCACCGGAACCGTCCCATATACCCGGCGGCCATCGTGGGGCGCCCGCCCTCCGAGGACTACTGGATGGGAAAAGTGACCGAGCGAATGTTTCTGCCACTGGTGAAGACCATTCTGCCAGAGGTTGTGGACATGAATATGCCCGCGGAGGGGGCGTTTCACAACCTGGTCATCGTCTCGATGAAAAAGGAGTATCCCGGTCAGGCCCGCAAGGTGATGCACGGTCTTTGGGGAATGGGGTTGATGAGCCTGACCAAAGGCATCATCGTTGTTGATCACTTTGTCGACGTGCAAAACGTATCAGAGGTGGCATGGCGCGTCACAGCCAATATGGACCCTGCCCACGACTTCGTGTTCACAACCGGCCCCATCGACGATCTGGACCACGCATCAGCAGTCCCAAAGTTCGGCAGCAAGGTGGGTATCGACGCCACGGTCAAGATGTCGCAGGAGGGAGGCCGCACCCGTGAGTGGCCCCCCGACGTGGTGATGAGTCCTGAAATCAGGGAATTGGTCGACCGCAAATGGGCCAGCTACGGCATTTCCTGATCCACTCCAGGCAAAGCAGAGGACAATGCAGGTCGCCAAGGCAATACGTTCCCCTATAGTCAAGCTGCCCCATTACTTGTGGGTGGTACGTATCTGGGAGTCACTGTACGCCCTTCCCTTCTGCTACATGGGTATGATCCTGGCTTCGGTGAATTCAGGTGGCTCCGGTTGGCCTGGCTGGAGCGACTTCATCTGGATTACCGTGGCGCTCACCGGCGTACGGACGCTGGGAATGTCGGCCAACCGGTTCATACATCGCAAAGAGGATGCCGCCAACCCCCGCACCCGGGGACGACACCTGCCGCAGGGACTTCTGAGGCCGGCGGACGTCATCGGCCTGGCGGTTGTTGGAACGGGGGTCTTCTTTTACGCCGCTTCGCAGCTGAATACTTTGACCCTCATCCTGGCCCCGGTGGCAGCCCTTTACGTTATCTTCTATTCCTTCACCAAGTACATCACCTGGGCGTGCCATTTTTTCCTTGGGTTAGCATTGGCTATTTCTCCCACAGCGGCATGGATCGCTGTCACGGGCCAGCTCGACCCGGAACCGATGCTACTCACCTTTGCCGTAATCATGTGGGCCGGGGGCTTTGACACCATCTACGGTTGCGCCGACTACGACTTCGACCAGGAATACGGCACCAACTCACTGGCCAAGCGGTTCGGCATCAGCGCAGCCCTCTGGACGGCCCGGACGGCACACCTGCTGGCGGCGGCGGCTCTGCTGGCGCTGGGAATCTGGATGGAGCTGGGACTGTATTACTTTATCGGCTGGGCCATTGCCGTCGTACTTCTGGCGCTGGAAAACAGCCTGGTCAAGGCCGATGACCTGTCCAAAATGCGATCGCCCATGTTCCAGTACAACAGCGTGATTTCCGTCTCGCTGCTGGTTCTCACCATTCTGGCGGTCTCAATCTGATGCCAGGGCCGGTTATAGTTGGCATCACCGGCGCCAGTGGTGCCGTCATGGCGCAGGCAATGGTCGACGAGCTGTTGCGCCGCGATCTGAGCACGGCGGTCGTTTGCTCCAATGCAGCCCGGATGGTGTGGCAGGAGGAGTTGGGACGCCCGTTCAACGAGACTCTGGTGGAATGGCAGGAGCACCCCGCCTTTGTCCACTACTCCGTCAACGACCTTCGGGCGCCCATTGCCAGCGGTTCCTACCCTGCAGCGGGGATGGCGCTGGTGCCGGCCAGCATGAACAGCATCGCCTCACTGGCCAACGGCATCTCGGGCAACCTGTTGCTCCGGGCGGCCGATGTCTGCCTGAAGGAGCGGCGTCCTCTCGTCCTTGTGCCCCGTGAAACTCCCCTGCACAGCATCCATCTGGAAAACATGCTGGCTCTCAGCAGGATGGGGGCTGTCATCCTTCCCCCGGACCCCGCGTTCTATTTGCACCCCTCAACGGTCGGGGATATAGTCAAATACGTGGTGAATAAGGTGCTGGTGTCCCTGGGCGTCGATGAGACTTTGCCCAAAGATATGCAGTACGACGGGGTTAACTGAGTATGGAGCTCACATTTATTGATGGGCAGGCCCAGGGGCCGGACGACCGGGAGGAATCGGTCAATTTCCTGGTCGACAGCGGCGCTGGCAATTCCCTGTTGCCATATGCGGTCTGGCCACCGCTCGGGCTGGAGCCAACCCGCGAAGAGAAGCTCATCCTGGCTGACGGGGCAGTGGCCACTCGAAACGTGTCAAGACGCTACATTGTCCTCCCACAGGGTGAAGAGTACTCTCCTGTCGTGCTCGGCGAGCAGAGAGCCGATCAGGCGCTTCCGGGCGCGGTCACGATGGAGAATCTGGGCCTGGTTCTTAACCCCTTCAGCCGCACGCTCCACCCCATGCGACTTCTATGGCGAGGCTGACGGGAGCTGAGAGGCAGCGTTACGTCGCGCGTCTGTTCTCTCGAATTTCGGGTCATTATGACCTGATGAACGACATCATGACCCTGGGGATGCACCGGAGCTGGAAGCGAAAGACGGCAGCCCTTGCCACCCAGAGTCTGAGCGGCCCCGCCCTGGACGTCTCCACAGGGACCGGAGACCTCGCCTTCCGGTTGGCAGGACAACCCGGAGTGGACCGGGCCGTGGCCCTGGATCTGCTGCCCGAAATGATTCTCCAGGCACAGCACAAGGTGGCCCGCCAACACTCACGATCTGTCGACCTCCTAGTTGGCGATGCCCTTTCCCTGCCCTTTCCCAGCGATATTTTTGCCTGCTCGACGGCGGGCTTCAGCCTCCGCAATATGCCGGACGTCCCCCAGGCGGTGGCGGAGATGACCCGTGTGATTCGCCCCGGCGGACGTATCGCGCTGCTGGAACTGTCGCCAATGAATTCTGACCTCAGGGCCCAGCTGTTCCGGCTTTACTTCCACGGACTGGTGCCGCTGGTGGGAGGCCTTATCGCCAGGGACCGGGCTGCATACACATATCTGCCCCAGTCGGTTGATACGTTCTACGACGCCAATGAGTTGGCCTCCATTTTGCGGGACTCCGGGCTTATTGGTGTGCGGTATCAGCGCATGGGATTTGGCACCGTGTGCATCCACTGGGGCGACAAACCCGAGAGGGAGCAGGACATCGGCAGGTAGGCCGCGCCCCACTCCATCCAGACAAGGTGTATGTCGGGCGGCCACTGTATATCCCCGCCGGTTTGCGGTAAAATCACAGATAATTGTACTGATGGGTTATGTATTATCGCGATATCAAAATCAGGCTGCGATCGTACACAAAGTAACTCGATCGGCTGGGCAGGGCTGGCGATGACCACTATGATCGATAAACTGGACCCCATAATTCGCCGCTATGAAGAAATCGAGGCGGCAATGGCAGACCCTGAAGTGGTCGTCAACTACGAACGTGTGCAGGAACTGGCCAAGGAAAGGTCGTCCTTGGATTATCTGGTTGCAATCGCCCGCGAATACCGCCAGCTGACGGAAGAAAATGCCGATCTGGAGGCCCTGATTCAGGAGGGCACCGAACCAGACCTGGCCCAGATGGCCAGGGACGAGCTGGACGCCAACGAGATTAAACTGGAAGAGGTCACAAAGTCGCTTCGCACGGCCCTTTTGCCGAGGAACCCGAACGATCAGCGGGACGTTATCATAGAAATCCGCGCGGGTACCGGCGGTGATGAAGCGGGTCTGTTCGCTCGGGATCTCTATCGCGCATACAGCCGTTACGCCCAGATTCGCGGCTGGGAAATTGACGTTATGGACGCCAATCCCAGTGAAGTCGGCGGGTTCAACAAGATAGTGCTGGAGGTCCAGGGGAAAGGCGCTTTCAGCCGCTTCAAGTACGAGAGCGGCGTCCACCGCGTTCAGAGGATCCCTGAGACCGAGGCCCAGGGGCGCATCCATACTTCAACTGCCACCGTGGCCGTATTGCCCGAAGCCGATGAGGTGGAAATCAAGGTCAGCCCGGAAGACCTGCGCATCGACATCTTCCACGCTGGGGGGCACGGCGGACAGAACGTCAACAAGGTTGCCACGGCCGTCCGAATCGTTCACAACCCGACGGGATTGACCGTCGTCTGCCAGGACGAGCGCTCCCAACACAAGAACAAGCAGAGGGCCATGGCCATGCTTCGAGCGCGGATTTTCGAGGCTGAGCAGGAAAAGCACGACGCCGAAATCAGCCAGGCCCGCCGCTCGCAAGTGGGTGGCGCCGAGAGGGCCGAAAAGATTCGGACCTACAATTACCCCCAGGACCGCGTCACAGACCATCGCGCCGGTGCCACTTTCCACGGCATACCGCGCCTGATGGATGGGTACTGGGACGACATCGTCAACCGCCTCGTTTCCTGGGAAGAGGAACGTCTGCTGGCAGAAGCGGGCGTCTGAAGGACTTTGCTTTGGGGCGGCGCCAGCAGAGTCTCCGGCGGGATCCGCCTGCCGGGCTCGATAGGCTGATTTGGCCAACCTTCCTGAGATCCCAATTTGCCCCTCATGCTCCTTCAGGAACCTTCCCGTTGCTGGTTTCTGTGGCGGTTGCGGGCAGAGACTGACCAGTCCAGCTTCCTTACCCAGCGCCGGGGTTGTTTCCAGCGGAGGTCAATTCCGCACCTGCCGCGACGCCGCTTTCCATGACCCTTCGTCTGCGGACGCCACCGCCCCCGACCCCGGTAACAGCACGGACGGCCCCGAAAGCTCAGTTTCATCACCCCTGTACCCAGAAACAGCGACGCAGGCTGTACTCCACAATGGCGGTGCGATTCCCGGCACTGTTGGAGCGGCTACCGTTGCCGTGCAGGCAGCCCTTGCCAACAGGGTGGTCCCGCTGCTGCTTTCCGGTGTCGTATGTTTGGGGCTGGCCCAACTGGGACTGTACTTTTCAGTTGAGCCCAACACAAAAGCGCCACTGGGATACCTCCTCTTGCTCTCCATAGGCCTCCTGCTGTCCGCGATGGGGTCGATGGGACTGCGGCTGCGCCGTTCGCCAGGGGAGCGGGACTCTGACGCGTTTGCCTTCAAGACCTCCCGGCCGGCCATCACTCCCAATCCTCGATCACCCCTGGGTGTTTTGGTGCTGCTCATCGGCATAGTGGCACTGGCGTCCCTGCTGATAATGCTGGCTGCGGGGTCTGAATCCGGGGGAGCAATTTTATTTTGGCTCACGGCTCTCACTGCCCTTGCTGCGCCATTCGTGCCGCAGGTTACCGCGGCAACATTGTAGGCCCGAGTCCGGACTCCGATATGGTTTCGCCATCACTGGCGGGACCTCCTGATTGTCCTGGTGTTGATGGTGGGGTTCATCGCCATCAATATTTACGACCTCCGAGACTGGTATTACTCGGCCATCGGTGATGAGTATCTCTTCTACGAACACTCCAGGCGAATCATTGATGAGGGAATAGTACGGCCATTCAGCCAGGAGGGTGTTTACAACAAACATCCGGTTATGAATTCGGTCTTCCAGGCGAGCGTAATGCGGGTCTTCGGAGCCGACTACTTCGGCTGGAAATTCAGTGAGGTCCTGAACGCTGTTCTCACTATCCCTGCCATTTATCTGCTGGGGTATCTCATTGGGAGAAGACCGGCCGCGGTAATGGCTGCGACCATCTTCGCATGCAGCCACTACGTTTTCGCATTTGCCCACACGGGGTACACCAACTTGTCGCCGCTCCGGGTTGCCACCTGGGCAATAGCGATGTTCTTTCTTGGCTGGAGAAACGGGAACCCACTGCTGCTGTACGTCGCCGGGGTGATCGCCGGACTTGGGTTTTACACGCATTATTCAGGCCGGGCAATCCTGCCGATCATAGTTCTGTTTTCACTGACTATGGGCAGCCCGAAGCGCCTTTTGCCGCTGTGGCCCCTAGCCCTCGGCTTCGCCCTCACCGTGGCTCCCACCTTCCTCCTTGAGCAGGAGGGGGTGCTTACACGAATGTTCGGGCAGGTGGTCGGCGGGTATACGGAGGCAGTCACCGGCTCCGCTGGACAGAGGATCGTGGACAATGCCGTGCTAAACCTGCCCGCCTTCAGTTACAGCTCAACCGTGCATACCTATGTCTACGGTCCCCTGATGGACCCGGTGAGCGGGCTTCTGGCAGTGCTGGGAATCGCGTTTGCCCTGGGGCATGTCAAGGAACCAAGCTGCCGCCTGCTCCTGCTGTGGTTCGCGGTCTCGATGTTTATGACCGGAATCCTGTCTCCCTATCCCCATGTTGCGGTGAAGCGGCTCATGTTCACCGTCCCGCCGCTGGCCCTGCTGGCAGGTCTCCTCGTAGGGCGGCTCTGGCACGGCATTCCGGTGCAACGGCTGAATATGTCGCCAAATCTCCGTTCTATGGCAGGTGCGGCCTTTCTTGCGGCGGTCCTCCCGATGATTCTGGCACTTAACCTCTGGCAGTTCTGGCACGTCACTCCGTCGGTTTTCCCACATCCCCAGGAAGCGGTGGCCCTGGGAGCATATCATTCGAACATCTGTGGCAGCGACGTTCAGCAAACGCTGTTCGTGGGAAACGCGGTTGGCGACGGCAGCCTTATGCAACAGATAATGGCTTCCATGGACCCGGAAGGCCCCCAGCCTCCGGGAATTGACCATGCCGATATTTCACAGGGAACTGAATTGCCCGAACCTGTCCCAGGGTGCATCGTGTTCATAAACCCGGGCGCACTCGAAGCGAGTATGTTGCAGGAAGAGTTGGCGCAACGGTATCCTGATGGACAGCTTGTTACTTTCACAAATCAGTCTGGCACCACCACGGTCGAAGTTTTTACCAGGGAATAGTGTCCCCCTTTCCGAGAACATCACCGCACAATCTCAATGCATCTGAAGGTTCTGTCAAAATATGGCTGTTGTCCGAGAAACCATCAGGCAAACGCACCAAACACTGGAAGACGCAGGCATCCCGGATGCCCGGCTGGAGGCCGAGGTCATGGTGATGACGGTGATGCGCATGACCCGGCAGAACATATTCGCCGAGCAGGAGTCGGAAGTTCCTGCCAACTCGGCGGATGACCTCGCCGGAATAGTCGCCCAGAGGCTGGAGCGCATCCCGCTGGCGTACATTCTCGGTTACCGCGAGTTCTACGGCATCAACGTAGTTGTGACGCCGGACGTTCTGGTTCCCCGTCCTGAAACGGAGGGCATCGTGGAGCACACGCTCTTCATGGCGCTGATGGGTATGGAGACGCGGGAACTGATCATCGCCGACGTCGGAACCGGCAGCGGGGCCATCGCGGTGAGTCTGGCCATTCACCTGCCTGCTGCCCGTATCTACGCCGTGGACGTTTCGGAAGCAGCGCTTGACGTGGCCGCCTGGAACATTCGCAGCCATTCCGTCGCCGACCGGGTGCGCCTGGGCCACGGCGATCTGCTGGAACCGGTGCCGGAACCGGTGGACCTGATCGTGGCCAACCTGCCCTACATTCCGACCAGCCGCATTCCAACCCTCCAGCCCGAAGTGCAGCGTGAGCCCGCCGCGGCGCTGGACGGCGGCCACGACGGGCTGGACCTGGTGCGGCGCCTGCTGGCCCAGGCGCCGGCCAAATTGAACAGCCCAGGCATCATCCTTCTCGAGTTGGACCCCGAGCAATTCCCTGACGCACAGACCATCGCACTTAAGCATTTCCCTGACGCAGATATCACCGCAGAGCAGGATCTCTCCCGCCGCGACCGCATATTAGTCATAAGCCGGCCGTAGCTCAGGCACTGCGGTCAGAACCGGCCTATGGATTCCTGCTTTCGCGGGAATGACGCGTCTGCCTCGGAAACGGAGAGTTGGTGGGGGAATTACGGGTTGGGCCTGGCCACGCCTCTCTGCCAAAGCCAGGTGCCATAGCCTGGTGCTACGACCATGTGCCCAAAATGCGTGAGCCCCGTTCGGCCTGATCTCATCGAGGGCCGAACGGGGCTCAAAATGCACAGGGAGATTGGACCTTAGTTGGGGCTGATGGGGTAGGCGCGCAGTGCGTTGTCCCACAGGATTTTGCGCTTGCTTTCCATGGAGACGTTGGGGAGGTCCAGCATGTCCTGTTTCGCTCTGAAATATTTTCTGCCCTCGGGGTGGCCGAAGTCGGTAGCGCCAACAATCACGTGGTCGCCGATGGCATCGATCAGCGGTGCGATTCCCGGGTCGTCCTGGTCGGCGGCTACAAAGCACTGCCGGTGGAAGTACTCCACGGGATTGTGGTTCAGTCCCTGGATCCTAAGACGGCGGGTGCCGCCCTGAATGCCTGCCTCAAGCCGGTCGAGCCAGAATGATGCCCAACCGCAACCGGACTCAAGGAATACCAGCTTCAGTTCCGGGTGGCGCTCCAGCACCCCGCCCATGATGAATGCGGTGCAGGCAAGCATGCTGCCTATAACGAATGACACCGTGGTGCGGCAGTTGCGCAGGCCGGGGAGGTAGTCCAGCAGGCCCTGGTCGAAGGGGTGGTTGGCGCTGGGATGCAGCCCTATCGGTAGACCAAGCTCGGCACAGGTGGCCCACAGTTCGTCGCATTCTGGATCGAACAGGCGGAGATTGGGAACGGGCGCAGGGTTCAGGTGCACTGCCTTGAAGTCATACTCCTGGACGCAGCGCCGCACTTCCGCGGCGGCCAGCGCCGGATCCCGCAGATCGATGGCCGCCGCTCCGCAGGCCCCTTGCCCGATTTCGGCGCAGTAGTCACCCAGCCAGCGGTTGTAGGCTCGCCGAATGGCCATGGCCGTCTCGCCGTTCATCTCAGCGACGCCGGTTGTCCAGAACCCTGCGGTGGGGTAGAGGATCATGTGGTCTACGCCATGAACGTCCATCACCTCGCGGTAGGCGCTGGCGGGGAAGTCCTGGTCGACCCACTTACCGTAGGCTACATCCAGTTCGTCGAGGTCGCGGTCCTGGAAGCTGCGGGTGGCAGCGTCGGTATCCCGGGCACCCAGTGGGTGCGTACCCATCACCTCCAGCTCCAGCTCGAACGCCAGTGCTGTCTCGCGGGTGGAGGACTCAGCCACAGCGTTGATGCCATTACCAGAGGGTGCTGTAACCCAGCGTACATGACCGCTGACCAGGTTGCGGTACTTCTTTTCCAGGTAGTCCGTCCAGATTGACTCCGGCTCAAGGACGTGAGAATCGCCATCGATAAACCGCAGGGCTTCCATCATATTCTCCCAGTGTCTCCTTAGGATTACGGGGTGTCTTACGCGGGGAATTCACTCCCACCGTCGTCCTCTCCCAGGAGGAGGGGAATGCCGGAATCACTTCCTGGAGGGCTACAGGCCCTCGAGTTCCAGGGTCGCCACCTCGCTGGTCTCCATGTCGGCGACGCGGATGGTGTGGTTGTTGGTGTCGGCGATGTACATCTTGCCGTTGGCTATGCTCAGGCCGCAGGGCTCGGAGAACCGGGCTTGCGCAAACGGACCGTCCACGTGACCGGGGGAGCCGGTACCCGCCACGGTGAAGGCTGAGCGGGTCCTGGGCAGCACACGCTTGATCTTGTGGTTGTAGGTGTCTGCTACGTATAGCACCCCGTCGTGGTGGGTTATACCGATGGGATGCTGCATTCGCACGCGGAAGTCGTCGCCATCCACGTCGCCGAACTCGAACAGCCCCAACCCGATCAGCGTACGCACTGATCCACTGGGGACAAGGTCGCAGTTGCGAATGGAGCTGGTTTCGCTGTCGGCAAAGTACAGGCGCTCACCGCCGCTACCATCACTACCCACCGTGATGCCGCTGGGCTGCGCGAGGGCGGACGTGGCCAAGGGCCCATCGGTGATGGCCTCACGGCCGCTGCCGGCGTATGGGCCGACTGTGCCGGAGTCCAGTTCCAGGGACCAGAGCTGGTGGATACCGGCCATGGCGATGTAGATAACTCCGTTGTGTAAAGCAACGTCCCACGGCGAACTCAGTCTGTATGACCGGCCGGGACGGCGCCCCTCGCGCTCGTATCCCTGCTCGCCGGTACCGGCGATTGTTACCACCTGTCCCGCCTGCAAGTCGACGCGGCGGATCGCATGATCCTCGGTGTCGGCCACGTACAGCACTTCGCCGTCGATGGCCATTCCCTGTGGGTGGTTGAACGCTGCCTGCGACAGCGGACCGTCGACCAGGGATTCCTCGCCCGTGCCGATGACTTTCTGCACATCCCCGTCGAAGGATGAGACGACGATGCGGTTGTGGTTGGTGTCGGCGATGAAGAGCCTACCGCCTGCTTCGTCGGCCAGCACCTTGCCCGGAAAGCTGAGGGCGTTCTCCGGGCCTCGGGGCGGCGTGGTCGGAAGCGGCGAGCGCTGTATGATACCGAGTTCGTCGAACTCGGCCACCATTCCAGCCATCAGGGTGTCGAACTGCTCGAAAGTCAGCTCTCCTTCGTGTTTGCCGATTACGTTGCCGCGGGGATCTATAAACATCAGGGTCGGCCAGGCACGGCAGGAGTACTGCTGCCAGACCTGGAATTCGGCGTCGTTGATGACCGGGTGCTCCAGTTCGCACCGCCGCACGGCGGCGGTCAGGCTGTCGGTCTCCTTTTCGGTGGGGAATTTGGCGGAATGGACCCCGACCACCACCAGTTCGCTGGCATATTTGCGCTCCAGTTTCCGCAACTGCGGAAAAATGTGCATGCAGTTGACTCAACAGTAGGTCCAGAAGTCGAGGATGACGATCTTGCCCTTCAACTCCTCCATGGTCAGGGCCCGGTCGGTGTTGACCCACTCGAGGGAGTCGGGGAATTCAGGCGCGGCGGTCTGGCCTGCGTACGTACCAGTGGTTGTCATCTGGACCTCCGGTTAACCATGTTGTCTGGTATTTATCAGTGGAAGAGCACACCTTCTCCCAAACTCGCTTCCAGGTGGAGAGGGAACGGCTACTCTACCCGACAGGGGCGGGTTGCAGCTGTTCGGCGAGGAACTCCCGGGTGCGCGCCCACGCCATCTCGGCAGAGGTGCGGTGATGGCGCTGGGGCATGTAGCGGTTCATGAAGGCGTGGTCGGCACCTGGGTAGCTGTAGAAGCGGTGCTCCTTGCCAAGCCTGGTCAGTTCGTCGTCCAGCGTGCGCATATCGTCCAGCGACGGGTTGGCATCGGCCTCGCCGAAGTGGAACAGCATGGGACAGTTGATTCCATCGGCCAGCGCGAAGGGCGCGACCTCGCCGGCACCCCAAGGCACCAGGATATTGCCGCCGTAGAAGGGCACGGCAGCCTTGAAATTCGGGTTGGTGCAGGCCGCCAGCCATACCACGCGCCCACCCATGCAGAATCCGGTGACGCCCAGCCGGTCGCGGTCCACCGAGGCGTGGGAACGCAGGAAGTCAACGGTGGCGTTTACGTCGGCGACGATGTCCGGATCGCTGAGCTGGTCACGCTTGCTCCGTCCGGTCTGTTCCACCATTTCGTCGGTGATGCGGTGGAACAAATAGGGAGCGGCGGCAACATAACCCTCCCTGGCCAGGTTGTCGACGACATCCCGGATGAACATGTCCACGCCGGGTGCGTGGTGAATCACCACCATCGCCGGAAAAGGTCCGTCGCCTTCCGGCACATTCACGTAGGCTGACATTTGGGCGCCGCCGACGGTGACACTCTGCAATGAGGCAGGCATACCTCCTCCAATTACCAATTCTTCCTCTCCGCTCTCAGATCTCTCTCCATATATCCCTCTTCAAGTGCGCCACAGGCTCACCCTTGCTATTCGATTGCCAGGACTGCATAGCGGATGAAAATAGTGCCCACCGGTTCGGCGAGAGGCGCGTTGCCGACGAGGACCGCGATGACGTGCTCGGTGCCAGGGACGGCGCTGTCCTCGACGAGGATGCGCTTGGGAGTGTTGTTGCCGGTGATGACCCACAGGTTGCGGTCGATGTGGCCGTCCACGTAGACCTCGCCGTAATTGTCCACGTTGGTCTCGAACCAGACCCGGCGGCCGGCCAAGTCCTCTCCCTTTGCCGCGGAGGGTATTGTCACCCGGAGCCGGTACCAGGCGAAGGTAAAGCCAACGGAGCGGCGTTCCTGGATATCGGCGTTCTGCTCCCACCAGGAATCGTCGTAGTCGGGCAGCCTGGCCGGGGTTTCCCGCATCTCGGCGGTCAGGCCCTGGTTGGGTTCGCCGGGCACCAACCCCATTGCCACGCGCCAGCCACCGGCGTTCAACAGAGCCAGGTCGGCGGCATTTTCCAAGTCCAGTGACACTCGAGCCATCGGTTTCTCCTCAAGTAGAAAACGTAGGGAAAACCCATTCCCGGCGGGCAAAATTTCCTGCAGACCGCTCATCCTTCGACGGGCTCTGGACGAGCGGCCCGACGGTGAATCCCTGGCTAGGCGGTTACTTTGGCAGCCTTGAGATGCTTGTCGAAGAATTCGATGGTTCGAGGCCAGGCCGCGGCAGCCGATTCCGGGTAATGGCGGTCGGGGTTGTTGAAGTCCATGAAGGCGTGGTTGGCGCCCTCGTAGGTATGGAAATCGAAGGTCTTGCCCAGCCGCGTAAGCTCCGCCTCAAGCTTGTCGCGGTCCTCCAATGACGGATTCGCGTCGATAGAGCCGAAGTGGAACAGCATGGGGCAGTTGATGTTGGATGTCATGTCGAAGGGCGTCTGTGTGCCGTTACCCCAGATGCCCATTATGTTGCCGCCATAGAATGGCACGGTTGCCTTGAAGATCGGGTTGGACGCGGCCATCATCCATGCGATGCGCCCGCCCATGCAGAACCCCGTAACGCCGATTCGGTCGCTGTCCACGTGGGGGTTGGCAACCAGGAAGTCCACAGCCGCGTTCATGTCGGCAACAATGTCAGGGTCGTTAAGGTGGCCGAGGCGCTCCAGTCGAGGGCCGTTCAGGGCTTCCTCCGAGAAGCGGTGGAACAGGTCCGGCACCACGGCGACGTAGCCCGCCTCGGCCAGCCTGTCCGCCATTACCTTGTCGAACTCGTCCAGCCCACCAACGTGAAAGGCGATTACCACCGCGGGGTGGGGGGCGGTGCCGCCACTGGGAACCGCCGCGTACATGTCCATCTCAGAGCCGTTGACCGTCAGTTTGTCCGTAAACGAAGGCATCTTTTCTCCCCCTGTTTTGCTTGGTGCCTGCTGTTGATTGGCCCTTGATGTTTTGAGGTCAAATGCTGGATTGATACCACAGGATTCTAACAGATGGTTATTGCTGAACCGGACCAGTCCGGGCCAGTCCGGGCCAGTCCGGGCCAGATTCAGGCTATACCCTGGCTAGATCAGTCCCTCAGCGCGAACTGCAGCCATGGTGTCGGAGAAAGCCTCGACCGTCTGGTCTATATCGGCCTCATTGTGGACGCCCGAGACCAGGATGGTCTCGCGGCCCATGATGTCAACCCCGCGGTTCTGGAGGCCACGCTTCATTGCCGTCGTTGCCGGAGAGGCGGCCGCTGCCGAGATTTGCCGGTGCGGCATGGTGCATATCTCGCGGTCGCAGTCGCAGTCGGCCAGCACCACGTGGAGCATAGAGGCGATGCCGTGCACGTGGCCGGGGATTTCCAGTCGCCCCAGGACCTCGTTGAATCCGGCTTTCAGGCGGGCCGCCATGGCATCGGCGCGTTCGTTAATGGGTTCGCTGGCCAATAATTCCAGGGCCACGGCCCCGGCGGCAGCCGACAGCGGGTTGGCGTTGAAGGTGCCCGGGTGGTAGACGCGGCGCACATTGTCCCAATCTGGGTCACCGCGGTGAGCGATCATGTCAATGATGTCGGCCTTGCCGCCCACGGCGCCCCCGGGAAGCCCCCCGGCCACGATCTTGGCCATGGTCGTAAGGTCCGGCGAGATTCCGTAGCGCACCTGCACCCCACCGGGGGAGGCACGGAACCCGGTCACAACTTCGTCAAAAATGAGCACCACTTCGTGCCTGGCGGTGAGTTCACGGAGCCCCTTCAGATATGACGGCGTATCGAAGGTCATCTGACCCATGTGGGCGCCCGTCGGCTCCAGGATCAAGGCGGCGATGTCGTCGTCGCGGTTCAGAGCGTCCTCTACCGCCCCCAGGTCGCCGGGGGGAACAATTACCATCGTGGCCATGCTGGCGTCGGGAATGCCCGGCGCGGAGCGGTCCGAGCCGGCCATGGCATAGTCATGCCAGCCGTGGAAGTGGTCCTGCAGCTTGACCACCTTGTTCTTGCTGGTGTAGGCGCGGGCCAGGCGCATGGCCATTAGGGTGGCCTCGGTGCCGGAGCTGTTGAAGCGCACCTTTTCTATGGACGGCATCAGCGCCTTGATGGCCCTGGCCCAGCGCAGTTCTTCATCAGTGGAGGCGCCCAGGTGCGTGCCGCGCAGTATCTGACGTGAGACCGCCTCGGCGATGGCCGGGTGCGAGTGCCCCAGCAGCAGCGCCCCGTGGCCCGACACGTAGTCGATGTACTCGTTACCGTCGACGTCCCACTTGCGCGATCCCTCACCGTGGGTCATGAACAGCGGGAAGGGCGTGGCGTAGCGGGAATCGTGAGTGACACCGCCGGGGAAAATGGTCACGCTCTCCTCGTATCGCTGGGCCGAACCAGGATGTTTGGCGATGTATTCTTCAAGAATTGTCGGCATACCGTCTCCAGGAGTGGTGAAATCTTCGTCGTTTGAAATCTTCGGCGACCGCGCCGTTTACAGCTGCCGCCATTTTAGCGCGGAGGGACGCCGGGCGCTACGCCGTTGCTACAAGGGCAGGGGCTTGTATTTGTTCCCTCCCCCTCAAGGTTGGGTGAGAATTAACAGACCCTGCCAACAAGGGACTCAACCGGTCCACCTTCCCCGAGCTGGAGCGTTTCCCCATGTTGGAGCGCCTCCCCGGAATTAGAAAACCCAGGGTGTAAAATGGGGCTGGTGGCCATCCCGTTTGCCTTTGGGTGGCACGTATCCGAGTCAACGCAGTGGATGTTCTATGCGGCACATCATCCACGCCGACCTCGACGCCTTCTACGCGACCGTCGAGCAGCTCGACAACCCCGAATTGCGGGGTAAGCCGGTGCTGGTCGGCGGGCGGCCGGAGAGTCGCGGCGTTGTGGCGACCGCCTCCTACGAGGCCCGGCCCTTCGGCGTGCATTCTGCGATGCCGATGCGCACAGCGGTCCGGCTCTGCCCCCAGGGTATCATCGTCCGGCCCCGGTTTTCCCGGTACCGCGAGATGTCCCAGCAGGTGATGGAGGTTTTCCGGGCGTTCACGGATATCATTGAGCCGCTGTCGTTGGACGAGGCCTACCTGGACATCACCGAGGCGGTGGATGAGTCGGGGGGCCGCTGGCCGCTGGGAGTGGCCCTGGAACTGAAGCGCCGGGTGAAGACGGAAACAGGGCTGACCGTGTCCGTGGGAGTCAGCGTAAGCAAGGCGGTGTCGAAGATCGCCTCGGATCTGGACAAGCCCGACGGACTGGTGGTAGTGCCCCCAGGAGAACAGGCGGAATTCCTGGCGCCGCTGCCCGTGGGAAAGCTCTGGGGCATCGGACCCAAGACTGCCGAACGGCTCAAGGCCGAGGGAGTGGACACCATCGGCGCGCTGGCGGGGCAATCGCCCGAGTGGTTCCTGCGGGTGTTCGGCCAGCGGGCCGAGGGCGTCCGGCTGCGGGCCGCCGGCCTGGACGACGAGCCGGTGCACACCGAGCGCATCACCAAGTCGGTGTCATCGGAGACCACGTTTCCTGACGACATCGGCAATCAGGAGGAACTGCGCCGGGTGCTGGAGGAGTTGGGCGACGGAGTTGCCGGGAGCCTGGAGCGCAAGGGCCTGAAGGGGCGCACCGTAACGGTCAAGATGCGGCTGGCGGACTTCACCACTTTCACCCGGCAGTCCACCCTCGCGTCGCCTTCAAACGAACCCGGCCCAATCCGCGAACTTGCCTGGCGGCTGCTGTCGGCCGAGCTGACAACCGGCCGCACGTTCCGTCTGCTGGGTGTCGGCGTGAGCAATTTCGCCGAGCCGAACGAAGTGCGGCAGTTGTCGCTTTGGGAGTACGGAATTACCACGGAGTACACGGAGAACACGGAGAACACAGAGGATTAGAGGATCAAAGCGAATTCTTTGGAACTCTGTGGTTGAATTTCAGTACTGTCTCAGTTTGACCAAGGGCGCCCACAAGGGGCGCCCCTACAACCATAGACGGCTCTCAGATGTAGGGGCAACCCTTGTGGTTGCTCTGCTATTATCAGCCAATCTGAGACACTACCTGAATTTCCTAGCGGAACAAGTCCCTCTCTCCGGTCCTGAGAAGGCGCTGGATCGAGGCACCCTCCATATTTTCGAATGGATAGCCGCGGATGATGGTCACAGGGATGCCGAGCGCTTTACCGGTCACCAGCTCGGCGGCGGCGGCCAGCTCATCGGCAACGGCGATCTGCGTGGTGTGCAGCACGTTACCAAGGGCATCCAGGGCTCCAACGTAATCCAGCAGCGGGTCCATCCCGGCAACTCCGATGGCCACGTTTGCGGCACCGTTGCGCCAGGGCCGTCCGAAGGTGTCAGACACGATAACAGCCACATTCACACCCAACCGCTGGTGTACAGCCTCCCTGATGCTCTGGGCGGACACATCTGAGTCATCCGGCAGCAGCGCGATGGTGTTGTCCCCGGGAATGTTGGAGGCATCGATTCCGGCGTTGGCGCAGTAGAAACCGTGCTTCGTCTCGGCGATGATCACCCCGCGGTCCATACGGACGATGCGGACAGCTTCCCTAAGGATCATCTCGGTGTGCCGGGGATCGCGCCGGTGCCCTTCGGTGATTGTGATGGCCAAAGGCGAAGGCTCCACGTCCAGGTAGCTCATAACCTTGCCTTCGACTTTGGAAATCACCTTCTGGGTGACCACGAGGATGTCGCCCTCCTCGACGGGGTTGCCCTGAGCGGCAGCTGCGTCCAGCATCAGGCCAGCCAAGTCGTCCCCAGAACCTAGCTCCGGCATCCCCTCCACACCAATTATGCGTACTTCGTCAGGCATGGCGACTCTCCTCCCAGTTGATCCGCATCCAATTATATCCCCTATCACGCGTTCTGTTCGCAAGGACGGTATGGCATTTGCCGTTGATTGCCATTGATGAGGGGGTCCATTCGGGTTGTGCTAAAATCGTCCGGTGCCCTCTCGGTAGCGAGGGTTGAATTGAGCCTGTATGGTAGGTGAAGCCTGTGTCTTCTTCCAGTTCCGCAGAATACCGCAAACGCGTTTACACCAAATTCGGGGACAAGGGGGAGACAAGCCTGCTGTACGGTGGGCGAATTTCCAAGAACAACCCGCACACCGAGGCCTACGGCATCACGGACGAAGCCGTCTCGGCCATGGGCCTGGCCCGTGCGATGTCCAGCGACGACCGCGTCAAGGAGTTGCTGCGCAACCTGCAGAGCGAACTATTCACTGTTGCTGCCGAACTGGCCACCGACCCGGACAAGTACGACCTGTTCCAGCAGCATTTCTCTCCCGTCACTCCGCAGATGGTGGAAAATCTGGAGAATGCCATCGACTCGCTGGAAGAGGGCATGACCATGCCGACGGTATTCATCCTGCCGGGTGGCTCGCCCGCGTCGGCGGCCATGGACCTGGCCCGCTGCATCATTCGCACCGCCGAGCGCCGGGTGGTGGCCATGGGAGAGGCCGGGCTGCTCACCAATGAGCTGCTGGTGTCGTACCTGAACCGCCTGGGCGACCTCCTCTTTGTGGTGGCCCGATACGAGGACCGCGACCTGCCCATCGAACGCGCCACCGGCCAGCGTACATAGGATAACCCGGAGATGAAGCTGGTCGTTGTCGATTACGAGTCAGGGAATTTGAGAAGCGTGTCCCGGGCACTGGAGACCTGTGGTGTCTCCCCCCTGGTCACCGGTGATCCAAATGAGATGGCCGACGCCGACGCCGTGGTGCTACCGGGTGTCGGAGCAGGTCCGGCAGCCATGACAGCGCTGAAGCAGCGCGGACTAGTCGAACCGCTGAGGGAATTTGCCGCCAGCAGTCGCCCATTCCTTGGTATCTGCCTCGGCCTGCAGCTCCTGCTGGACTGGACCGACGAGGATCCCGGAGCGGAGTGCCTCGGCATCGTACCAGGCAAAGTGAAGCGACTGCCGGAATCAACCGGAGGGCCACCCCTGAAGATTCCGCACATGGGTTGGAATGCCGTTGAACTGAGTGAGCCTCACCCAGCTTTTTGCGGCATTAAATCGGGCAGCTATTTCTACTTCGTTCACAGCTACTACGCCGATCCGTCGGAGCGAGCCGGAGTGGTGGGCACCACCGAGTACGGGAAGTCATTCTGCAGCGCCTACGCCAAAGACAATGTGGTCGCCACACAGTTCCATCCTGAGAAGAGCGGACCCGTAGGGCTGCGCATCTACCGGAACTTCGTGGAGATGGCAAAAATTGGTGCGAGTTCAGCGAGGTCGTAGAGGCCAGCAATTTCACCTCCCACCCCGATCCTGTTCCTCACGCGGCAGCAATAAAGAGGGTCCCGGATGCTTTTGGAAATGAAGCAGTTCGTGCGATGGAAGTAATCCCGGCCATTGACCTGCGCGGCGGCAGGTGCGTGCGGTTACACCAGGGCGACTTCGACCGGGAGACTGTATTCTCGGACGACCCGCTGGCCATGGCCCAACGCTGGCAGCGGGAGGGCGGGCCCCGTCTACACCTGGTAGACCTTGACGGTGCCGCCACGGGTGAACCCTCGCACCTAGCAATAATCTCCGCGATCGTCACCGCGCTGGACATTCCGGTGCAGGTTGGCGGCGGAATTCGCAGCGCGGACACGGCGCGGGCATGGCTCGAGGCCGGCGTGGACCGGGTGGTAATCGGCACAGCGGCCGTGCGCAACCCCGGAATGGTGGGCGAGGTGTGCCGGGAACACGGCAGCGAAAAGGTGGTGGTGTCCGTTGATGCCCGCGACGGGATGGTGGCCCTGCAGGGATGGACGGAAGCCAGCGAAGTCAGCGTGCTGGATTTGGCTGGCAGCATGGCGGACCTGGGAGTGAAGAGACTGCTCTATACCGACATAGCCCGCGACGGAATGCTCACTGGACCCGACCTGGAGACCAACGCCAATCTGGTCAGGGAAACAGGTATGTCAATCCTAGCGTCCGGAGGGGTGTCCTCGGTAGGGGATGTCAGGAAATTGGTGCCAACGGGCGTCGAAGGAGTGATAGTAGGGAGGGCACTCTACACTGGCGCAGTGAGCCTGACCGAGGCGGTCTACGCGGCGGCCAAAGAAGGTTAGTCCGGCCCGGACTGCGGGAACACCGACCGGCGCCGCAACGGCGGCTCCACAGCGGGCATAATTTCGGAACCCTCAACATTCTCTGGGGCCGAACTGTCATTTATTCCGCGGCTGGCAGGGTCCATTCCTCTGAACCTGGCGGCAAGCCTACCTTCTCCAGTCTCAAGCCACTCCCTCCGCAGCACTTCCATCAGGATGAAGTCCTGGGACATCCGCCTGACTGTCCGCACAGGCTGGAACCCGGACTTTTCGAAGCATCGCTGCGCCCGTTCGTTCCAGTCGAGTGTGTGGAGGTAAACCCGATTCAGTTGCAGGTCGCTGAACATGTGATCCAGCAAGGTGGTTACCGCGTCGTAACCATAGGCATTGCTCCAGTAGTTTCTGTCCCCGATGACGATGCCCAACTCAGCCTCTTTGTTGACGCTGTCAAGGTCATAGTACATGCAGTTGCCAATGTATGTACCGTCTGTCGCATCGGCACCGAAATGATGGGAACCGGGGGTGGGATAACGCAACTGGTCTTCAAACAGGCGCAGGTAGCGCTCGTAGGTCATGCTCAGAGGGAATGCTGCGTCGAGTCGTGCAATTTCCGGGTCGCTGCGCCACCGATAGTCGAATTCGGCGTCTTCGATGCGCTTTTCGCGAAGAACTACCTTGGCGCCATGGAGTTCAACCATCTGAGGCCTGACCTTGTCTTGACTTTATGAGATCGACGGCACGGCGCAGGACTCCGGTCTCGTTTCCGTAGGCCATGGAGGCAAGAGCGTCGTCGACATCGAACCATTGAACAACGTCGAACTCAGGGTCGTGCTGGTCGATGTGGCCGCCAACGGGTGACATTAGATAGAAGTGCACGGTCTTGTGGTATCGGACGCCATTGTCGCGGTCGGCGAACCAGTACTCGATGCTACCCAGGGGTTCATCCATCTCGACTTCCAGCCCCGTCTCTTCCCGCACCTCTCTAAGAGCGGTCTCCTCCAGCGTTTCGCCGGGGTCGGGTGTACCCTTGGCGAGGCTCCACCGCACCGGTTCTGAACGCCCGCACAGCACGGTCTCAAGGCGGCCTTCGTTATGGCGAAACACCACGCCTCCTGAGGAAACCAGCCTTTCTACCCTGGAAGTCTCTTTATCTGCCATCCCCGCCCGCGAGTTTCACTGGAATAGACGCGGGCCCCTGCAACGGGCACGCCCTGATTTGCTTTGAATCATTTTAAGCGGCCCTGTTCAGGGCAGTCAAACGACGTTGCCGGGTGCTAACCGCCACCGATGGCCGGGACGAAGTGGACCTCGCTGTCTTCGCCAACCCTTTCCAGCATACCCATGCGAGCCACGTCGCCATCTATCGCGACAGCCAGGTTGGAGCGAATCTCGCCGTCATCCACCAGGCGGGCCTTTATGCCCGGGTATTGGTCCTCCAGGGCGTCGATTATCTGTCGCACGTTGCGGCCCTGGCACTCGGTCTGCTTCACACCGCCGGTGAGCGGCTGCAGCATTGTCGGGATGAAGACTCTGGCCACGAACACCCTCCTCTGCTGGGCCGATGCCCGCACGTGTCCACACAGGCCGTTCTGCCGGACTGATTCAGATTACCTTTCCACGGGAGACGATTCAACCCTCTCATCATTTTGAATGGGCTGTTCAATCACGGGAAGGGCAACGGGGATAACAACAGGAAGAACGACAGGGGCAGGAATCGAGCCTGCCCCTGTGAAAGGAATATGCCGGTGTTCTACCCTCCGTTTTCCTCCCACTCTGCCTCCAGCACCTTGCCGGGAGACATGGGGAGGCTGAGAAGGCGCAGACCGGTGGCCCCGTGGATGGCGTTTGCTACAGCGGCCATGGGAGGTACGATGGGCACCTCTCCCACACCCCGAACGCCATAGGGATGGCCGGGATTGGCGACCTCGACGATCACGGTGTCGATCATGGGAAGATCCAGGGAAGTGGGCATCCGGTAGTCAAGGAAAGTCGGATTCATCATCCGGCCGCTGTCGTCGAAGTAGTACTCTTCATTCAGCGCCCAGCCAATGCCCTGGACGACACCGCCCTGTATCTGTCCCTCGACGTAGCTGGGGTGGACGGCCTTTCCTGCATCCTGTATGGCGGTGTAGCGGGTTACCAGGGTCTTGCCGGTGTCGGGATCAACCTCGACGTCGGCGATGTGGACGGCGTAGGAATTGCCCTCGCCCGCCGGATCCACGTTGGACTGGCCCGCGACGGTGCCGCCAGTGCTGGCCAGCTGCCGGGCCAGGTCCTTGAACCCGAGCCGCAGTTCCGGGTCTGACTTGTGGCGTACCTCGCCGTCCACGTACTCCACATCCTCCTCGGCGGTGTCCCAGATCTTTGCGGCGCGGGCCACCAGCTGGACCTTTATCGACTCGGAGGCCTCGATGGCGGCGATACCGGTGGCGAAAGAGGTCCGGCTGCCGCCTGTAATGAAAGTGAAGCCAATGGAGTCGGTATCCACCACGGTCGGTTTCACGTCTTCGTAGGCGATGCCGAGGGTCTCGGCGGCCTGCTGGGCGATAGAGGCGCGGGTGCCTCCAATGTCCACCGAACCCATGATCAGGCTTACCGTGCCATCGAAGTTTACAGTTATAACGCAGCTGGACTGGAAGCCTCGGTTCATCCAGTAGCCGGCGGCCACGCCACGACCGCGATTCTCGCCCTCCACTGCAGACTTGTAGTGATCGTGGTTGCGGGCGGCCTCCAGGCACTCCACCAAGCCGATCTTGCGGGCCACTGGGCCTTCGATGCGGCGGGTGCCCTCCTTGGCTGCATTTAGCAGGCGAAACTCAACGGCATCGATTCCCAACTGCTGGCACAGCTCGTCCATCGCAGTCTCGACCCCGAAGGCAGCCTGCGGCGAGCCGGGAGCACGGTACGCGGCGGTCTTGGGCTTGTTAACCACCACGTCATAGCCATCCACCTTGCCGTTTTCCACGTCGTAGCATCCAAAAGCGCAGGTCATGGCCTGCATCACCGGCGAACCTGGATAGGCCCCGGCGTCCATTGCCACTTCCAGTTCCACGGCGGTCAGCTTGCCGTCGTTCTTGGCCCCGACTTTCACCCTCATCCAGGAACCGGGAGCCGGACCGGATGCCTCAAAAACCTCCGTTCGAGTCATGGCCTGCTTGACCGGAGCCGCGGCCTTTCGGGACAGTAGAGCCGTGATGGCGTCGAGGTAAGCGGTAATCTTCCCACCGAAACCGCCGCCAATCTCCATGGGGGTTACCTTGACCCGGGATACGGGCAGCCTGAGGACGTCCGCCACGGCGGCGCGTACAGCGAAAGCGCCCTGGGTGCTGGTCCAGACATTCAGCTGCCCGTCGGCGCTCCAGAATGCGGTGGAGTTGTGGGGCTCGATGTAGCCCTGGTGCACCGAAGCGGTGGTGTACTCCCGCTCGACGATCACGTCGGCCTCGGCAAATCCCTTTTCAGCGTCGCCCTTCTCGTAACTGAGGTGAGCAGCCACGTTGCTGGGTTTGTCGCCGATTTCACCCATGGCGGAGGTGCGCAGGTCTTCGTGCAGCAGGGGCGCACCTTCCTTCATAGCCTCGCGGACGTCCACCACGGCGGGCAGCACTTCGTAGTCAACCTCGATAAGTGCCAGGGCTGACTCAGCCACGTGAGCATTGACTGCGGCGACGGCAGCCACGGGATGGCCCTTGAACAGCGCTTTGTCGCCGGCCAGCATGTGGTCGGAAGCAAACCTCAGGCGCCCGTAGTCCCCGCCCAGTTCCTCCCTGGTCAGGGAAGCAAAGGGCAGATCCTTTGCGGTGACGACTGCCTTCACTCCCGGCAGCGCCTCGGCCTCGCTGGTATCGATGGAGCGAATCCGGGCGTGAGGGTGCGGGCTGCGGAGAACCCTCCCGGCCAGCAGCCCCGTCAGCTTCACGTCTGCGCCGTACTGGGCCCGCCCAGTTACCTTGTCCACGCCGTCGGGACGAATCGGGCGCTTGCCGACGATGTTGTATTCAACTTCAGAAAGAACTTGATTCGAAGTAGTCAAAATCGGTAACCCTCAATAATTCATGATAGCCGGAAAGGCGGCTCCAATCGGGGCCGCCTCTCTGATTCCTGCAGAGCAAGACCTCCCAAGGGTGGTCAGGCTATTTGTTGCTGGTAGTGCTGACCTGGAGCACGGCCCTAACGATCTTGTCATAGCCAGTGCAACGGCACAGGTTCCCGGCCAGCCAGTGGCGGATACGCCCCTCGTCGGCCTCCGGCTCGGCTTCCAGCAATGCCCGGGAGGCCACCAGGAATCCGGGAGTGCAGATGCCGCACTGGAGAGCGGCGTTCTCAAGGAAGGACTGCTGCAGAGGATGCAGCCCACCCGGCGAAGCCATGCCCTCGATGGTCTGGACCTCACGGCCCGCTACCTCGACGCCCAGAACCAGGCAGGAGTCAACGATGCGGCCGTCCAGCATAACGGTACATGCCCCACAGTTACCGTCGTTGCATCCCTCTTTGGTGCCGGTCATGCCGAGAACGTCTCTCAACACTTCCAACAGGCTCTGGCGAGGCTCACACAGGAAGTTGGTGTCCTCACCGTTTATCTTTGCTTGAACGTGAACAACTCCGGGCATCCTTTAGCCTCCCCTGGCCCGCTCGACGGCGTTATTAAGAGTGCGGCGCGTCAGCACGCCGATAAGGTGGATCCGCTGGCGGATGGTACCGCGCATATCGTTGATTGGCTTGGCGTCGGCCATTGCCAACTCTGAGGCCTCGCGTATGGCCTCGTCGGAAACCGGCTTGCCAGCCAGGCTGTCGCCGGCCGCCTTGGAGAAAACCGGAGTCGGCGCAACTGAAGCCAGCGCCACGCGACCCGAGACAAAATTCTGGCCTGACGCGTCAAGCACCACAGAACTGCCGACACCGGCCACCGCAATATCCATTTCATTGCGGGGAATGAACCGCTGGTAGTTGGCTCCGGAATTTGGCGCGGGAGCGGGGAAATCTATGGACACCAGCATTTCACCACGTTGCAGCGCATTCTGACCGGGCGCGGTGCAGAACTCCTCCGCTGCCAACTGGCGGGTGCCATTGGATCCCGCGATGTTGCAGACCCCACCAAGGGCGATGATGGCAGGAATAGAATCGCCGCTGGGAGCGGCATTACAAAGGTTCCCTCCAATACTGGCCCGCCCCTGGATCTGGATGCCGCCGATCAGCGTTGCTGTGTCGATCAGACCCGGATATGCCGCTGAAATGGCCGCGTCCTGGTAGATCTGGTAGCAGGGCACCGCCGCTCCAAGGCTCAGGCCACCCCCGGCGGAATAATTCATCTGGCTGAGTTCAGGAATGTCTTTGACGTCAATGACCACATCGGCCAAACGTCGTCCGGCGCGCATCATTACTATAATATCGGTGCCGCCAGCTATAATTCTGGCCCTGTCGCCATGCTCATTCAGTATCGAAACCGCTTCGTCGATACTCTTTGCAGCTACGAAATCAAATGCTTCCAAATTGCCCACCTCCTGCGGCCTGAATTATAGCATCCCTCGACATAGGGTCAAGCTGTAAGTTACAGTCCGAGTCTACCGCTCCCAACCTTGGCAGAGGAGCTTTTTGACGATGGCCAGGACTCCCGAAACCACGGCCACTTACACGCCCTCAGCCCTCGAGAATGCGCTCCGAAAAGACCGGGCTGTCGTCATTGGCGCCATCCTGATCATTGCCGCCATCGCCTGGGCCTATACCGTCTACCTGTCCGAGACCGGGATGGGTATGGGCGATATGCAGATGGGTACGGGCATGGCCATGGCAGACATGAGGTCCTGGAGCGGCGCCGACATCGGCTTAATGTACGTGATGTGGGCTGTGATGATGATCGCCATGATGGTGCCATCCGCCGCGCCCATGCTGCTGATGTTCGCAGCCGTGAACCGCAAGCGACGCGAGCGCGAAGCGCCCTACGTGCCGACCGGATTTTTTCTCGGAGGGTACGTTATCGTCTGGGCCGTCTTTTCCCTGGGAGCTACTGCGGGCAACTGGGGACTGCACCAGGCTTCGCTGCTGTCATCCATGATGGGTGCCTCCACCAGCGGTTACCTCGGCGGGGCACTGCTTCTGCTGGCCGGAGCGTTCCAGTGGAGCCCTCTGAAGTACGCCTGCCTCACGCAGTGCCGCACGCCCATGGGGTTCCTGATGACGTCGTGGCGTGAGGGGCACCGGGGGGCGCTGCGGATGGGCCTGGAGCACGGCTCCTACTGCCTTGGCTGCTGCTGGGCACTTATGCTGCTGCTATTCGTGCTGGGGGTGATGAACCTGGTGTGGATCGCGGCACTGGCCGCCTTTGTGCTGGCAGAAAAGGTCGCGCCCAGGCCCGAGTGGGTCAGCCGCATCACCGGGCTGCTGATGGTCGGCTGGGGCGTCTGGGCAATTGTGAACGCGGCGCTGTAACGGGCCAGATTCCTGAAGGACCGGGCCGGATGAGCACCGGGCCGGATTCTCTTGGGGCGCCCTGCGACGCCCCATTTTCACGTCAATCACCCAGCTCGGTGAGAACTCCGTTCACTGCTTCAGGCAAGGAACCACGCCGTAGGGTTCTCTTCGTTACGCTGTCTACCTCACCCAGCGAGAGCGGAACGGACTGGGAAACCGATGCTCGTACGGAAGCAAGGGCGGCTCCCCAGGTCTGTTCGGCGTCCAATTCGCCGTCCCGTTCGCCCTTCGGGAGTTCGATGCAGTAGACGGTCCCCGTGCCTTCCGACAGCGGCGCAATGGCCAGCAGGGGAACGCTGGCTTGGCCCTGCCCCAACTCGTTGAGGAAGGCCACCTGCGTGGTGGATACTCCGTGCTGCCCAAAGATCACAAGGTGGTGAAACCCGGCGCCCAACTCCTCGAAGACGGAGCGGTATTGCCGGAAGATGTCGTGAGAGGCGCGATCTTCCCCGGAGACGAGGAAGATGCCACACGCCGGGAAAGGCCCTTCATCCTCGTCAGCGGCGTCCAGCCCGGATTTCCAGCGGGCCAGCTTGTCGAGGTCGTGGCGGTCGGCGTGGCTCATCTGCTGATCGCTGGCTTCAGACATTGGTGCGCCTCCCGTGTAGAGATTCTACATCGTCCTGCAGGACATCTACCCGTGGTCGTCGAACTGCACAAGGATACCGTCGGGGTCGTAGACGAAAATGCTGCTGACCCGGCCGTCGGGAGCAGTGAACGCCTCCAAGGGCGCGGCCAGTTCGACGCCCTTGCTGACCAGCTCGTCGGCCAGCGCCTTGACATCTGGCACGGTGAACGAGATGTGGCTGATGCCGACCTGATCCAGCTTGATGGGTTCGCCGTCCGGGTCCTCTCCAGGGTGGCAGGTGAGGACCAGCGAAGGGGCCGTCTTGCCGGACCCGTAGCGGACGTGGGTGGTGCGGCGGGTACTGCGGGAGTGCTTGTAGATGCTGGGCAGGCCGCCGGAAGTTGTGTCCTGTACCTGGTCGAAATCAACCGTCATTCCGAGGATGTCGCGGTAGAATCCGAGGGAACGCTCAACGTCGCGTACACAGACTGCAATGTGAGACACCATGCTTGCTTCCATAAAGATTTCCTCCTGGCCAAATCTAATGCTGCTGCGTTTACCCGGCTATGCTAAGTTGCTGGATGGGCAGTGTCAAAGGCTGGTGACTGTTGAGGAGGGAGGCATAACTCTCGGCAGTGCCCCTTGATCCTGACCTTCTCCGGCAGTTGAGATTTCATAGCGGCGCCCCACCTGCCAGCGGCTTCAGCATGGCGTAGATCACGTCGTTGATTGGCGTCGGTACGCCGACGGCCCGGCCGGCCCGCACCACTGCGCCTGTGAACGTCTCCAGCTCCAGCGGCCGCCCCACCATCACGTCCGTGTGCATCGAGGCATGCAGATCGTCTAGGTTATCTTGGATGTACGCCATAGTGGTTTCGTGGATGTCGGCAGGGAAGTTGACGCCATTGGCCCTGCCCGCCGCTTCTATTTCCCTGAGGCACCCGACCACCACTTTCCGCCACTCGGATCGTGGCATCAGCTCGGCCAGTCTCTCGCGGGCCATGGCGGTGGTCCCTGCCATGGTGGTGATGAACAAGAACTTGGACCACAGGCCGGTGCGGATATCGGCGGTGAGCTCGGCCGGAATTCCACTGCTGCGAAACGCCTCCTCTATCACAGGCCCTCGATCCGTCTGCAAACCGTACGGCTCGCCAAAGACTACTCGCACCACGTCGCCCGCCTGCCTCACGACCCCCGGTCCTTCCGTTCCGGTCTCGATGTACACCGCTCCCGCCATCACCCTTTCCTGGCCAAACACCCCGGTAGCAGCCAGATAGCTGTCGACCCCGTTCTGCAGGCACAGCACAGTGGTACCGGGACCAACGAGCGGAGCCATCGCGGGAACCGCGACGTCGTTCTGGTAGGTCTTTACGGTCAATAGCGCCAGTTCCACCGGCCCAACATCGTTCGGATGGTCCGTTACGGCGCAATCGACCGTGAACTCCTCGTGGTCCCTCACCACCCGGAGACCAGACTCGCGTATGGCCGCTAGGTGTGCGCCCCTGGCTATCAGTGACACGTCGTGCCCGCCCCGCGCCAGCATTCCGCCGAGGTATCCCCCGACGCTCCCTGCGCCCATAACCGCGATCCGCATGGCCTGCCCTCCATCAACACGCTTGACTCAGCGAACATACTGGAAGTCGCGGGCCGCGGCAAGGCGAGTCTTCCTTGACGGGTGCGGGCTGTCTGCGTATTCTTGGGGCGTTCGACTGGGCCTGTAGTGGCCCGATTCCCCGTTCAACCTGCAAGGAGATACGCGATGACGCAGCAGCAGTCGCCGCCCCCGATTCCGGCTCCCACGCCTCAGCCGGAGTCCGACTTTTATTTCGAGAAATGCAAGGAAGGCGAGCTCTGGCTGCGCCACTGCAACGCCTGCGATGCCGCCTACTTCTATCCCCGCGACATTTGCCCGAAGTGCTTCTCCCGCGACACCAACTGGATTCAAAGCAGCGGCAGGGGCATCGTCCACACCTTCGCCATCGTTCATCGCGGGCCGACGCCTCCCTTCCGCGAACGCTCTCCCTACGTGCCGGTCATCGTGGAGTTGGAAGAAGGCCCCCGGATGCCATCAAATCTCGTCGAGTGTGAGCCCGACCCCGCCAGCATCAAGGTTGGAATGGCCGTGGAGGTCGTCTTCCAGGCCCTAAGCGACGAGATCTCCATCCCCTACTTCCGGCCGGCCGCATGAGTTGTTTCCTTACCGGCTGGGCGTAACTTAGTGTGAAAGCACAATTAATAATGAGTCTGAAGGGAAAAGTCGCGATAGTCACAGGTGGAAGCCGCGGCATTGGCCGCCAGATCAGCCTGGCCTACGCCGAGGCTGGCGCGCAGGTCGTGGTGGCCTCCCGCACGACCTCTGACGTGTCTGCTCAGTCCGAGTGGCCCGGTTACGCCGCCGGGGACATCAATGACACCGCCAGGGCTATTGCCGTTGCTGGCGGGGAAGCTCTGCCGGTGCAGTGCGACGTCACTTCCGCAGACGACCTCCAGAACCTCGTTTCCGAAACGGTGAAACACTTCGGGCGTATAGACGTCATTGTGTCCAACGCGGGCATCGATTGCGAATCGCCGGTGATCGATCTGGATGTTGACCTGCTGGATCGGGCCATCGCAACCAACATCCGCGGTCCGATCCTGCTTTGCAAGTACGCGCTGCCCGCGATGATCGCTCAGAGGAGCGGCGGCTCGATTTTCTGTATCACCTCCGGCGCCTCCCAGGGCTACCGTCCGGGGCGGGTCGGCTACTCGATGACCAAGGCAGCCCTGGACCGGGCCTACGCCAGCCTGGCCGAAGAGGTGCGCGAGCACGACATCGCTGTCAACGTTCTCAGCCCCGGCAAGGTGGACACCTGGATGAACCGCCGGGGGCATTGGCCTGGCACTGAGGGCATACCAATGGACCCGCCGGAAACAATTCGCGACGCGGCCCTGTGGCTGGCGGGAATCAGGGCATCGGACTTCACCGGCCATCGAGTGGAACGAGCAGAATTCGGTCACACCTGGGGGCCGGGGCTGCCTGCATGACCGGGCCAGCAATACCCTGGAGCAATACGAAAGCAAACGCAAAATAAACAGGAGTAAAACAATGACTACCGCACGCAGCGTTATGGCCGAGATTTCACCTAAGCTGGCAGAACTGAGCGCAGACGTTCTGTTCGGCGACGTCTGGGAACGGCCCGGATTGTCCAAGCGGGACCGCAGCATGATCACAGTCTCCAGCCTGATCGTTCTGTACCGCACCGATCAGCTCCGTGGCCACCTCGGCCGTGCGCTGGACAACGGCGTTACCAAGGAGGAGATCTCCGAGATCATCTGCCACATGGCCTTCTACGGCGGCTGGCCCACCGCCGCCAACGCCGCCCGGGTCGCCAAAGAGGTGTTCGAAGAGCGGGGCATCTGACCTCCAACCCGACAGTCAGCCAAGGGGTACAGAGGGCGCAGAGTGTACAGGCAAGCTTGTATAATCCCTGCGCCCTCTGTTCTTACCTTGCTTACAACCAATCCTAGAACCGGGAGAAAATGCTATGGCGCGAATGACTGGCGCTAAATTCATGGCAGATACGTTCAAGGCTTATGGAGTTACCCACGTTTTCCTGGTGCCGGCGATACTACGCCGCGCGCTGGCCGAGATGGACCTGATCGGCATCAAGAGAGTCATAACCCACGGCGAGAAGGCCGCCGCTTACATGGCCGACGGATACGCCCGGGCCTCGGGCAAGCCAGGAATCTGCATGGCGCAGTCGGTGGGCGCAGCCAACCTTGCCGCCGGACTGCAGGACGCCTACCTGGGCCTGTCCCCGGTCATTGCCCTGACCGGACACAAGCGCAGCGACGAGCAGTACAGGAACGCCTACCAGGAAATTGAGCACTCCAAGCCCTTCGCGTCGGTAACGAAGTTCAGCGCCGTCGTGGACAACGCTGAACAACTGCCCCACCTGCTGCGCCAGGCCTTCCGCGAGGCGACCACCGGAGCCCCAGCGCCGGTACACCTGGACATCCAGGGCATGTCCGGCGACTACGCCACCGAGGCCGAGGCAGAGCTGGAGGTGATGTTCGAGGCCACTTTTGCCCAGCGTCCGGCGTTCCGGCCCGAGGCTGACCCGGAGAGCGTGCGGGCGGCAGCGCGGGCGCTGACCTCGGCGCAGCGTCCGGTGATCGTGGCCGGTGGGGGAGTAACGGCGTCGGGGGCACAGCAGGAGGTCGTGGAGCTGGCCGAAATGCTGAACATCCCGGTGGCCACGTCCCTGAACGCCAAGGGCACCATCACCGATAACCACCCGTTGGCCGTTGGCGTGGTCGGCTCCTACTCCCGCTGGTGCGCCAATCGTGTCGTCAACGAGGCCGACCTGGTTTTCTACATCGGCAGTCACACAGGCAGCCAGGTCACCAACGAGTGGCGTGTCCCGGCGCCCGGCACGCCGGTGATCCAGATCGACATCGACCCGAGCGAACTTGGCCGCACCTACCCCGCGCAGGTCGCGATGCACGGGGACGCCAAGGCCACCCTGCGGCGGATGATCGAGGCCCTGGAGCCCATCGGCGGGCGCGCTGACTGGGTGGCGCGGGCCCAGCAGCTGGTGCAGGAGTGGCGCGATGACGTGGCGCCCCGGGTGAACTCAGAGGCAATCCCGATCATCCCCGAGCGGCTGTGCAACGAGATCACGCAGTTCCTGCCATCCGACGCGATGCTGGTTGCAGACACCGGCCACGCCGGCATCTGGACCGGCAGCATGATCGACTTCAACCACCCGAATCAGGAATTCATTCGCTGCGCCGGGTCGCTGGGTTGGGGACTGTCGGCGGCGATGGGGGCCAAGTGCGCCCTGCCCGACCGTCCGGTGCTGTGCTTCAGCGGCGACGGCGGCTTCTGGTATCACATCGCCGAGCTGGAAACGGCGGTGCGCAACAACATCAACGTGGTCTTCGTCATCAACAACAACAGCGCCCTCAGCCAGGACCAGCGCGGCGACCATCGGGCCTATGCCGGCCTGGAGGGCGGTCACCCTGAAGAGCTGTGGAGCTTCACCGACACCAACTTTGCGGCGGTGGCCGAGTCCATCGGCTGCTTCGGTATCAGGGTGGAACGCCCCGGCGACATCCAGAGCGCACTGGAGCAGGCCCTCGCCTCGGGCCGTCCCGCAGTGGTCGACGTGGTCACTGACCCGCTGGACAGCCTCGCGCCGGTGCCGTGGAGCCCGTAGAGAGTTCATCCCAGTTACCAGTCGTTGGGGCGCACAGCTGTGCGCCCCAACCATTTTTACTGCACCCTCCCCAGGAACTCCCGCGCCGCGTCGTAGTCCCGCGCTCCTCCCCGACGAATGGGCGGCATCAGGTACACGTTGTGCAGCCCGGCGTCCCGGAACCTGCCGAACAGCTCCACGGCGATGTCCACGCCGGAACGCCCCGCCTCCAGGTCTGCCCTCACGTCATCAGGCACGCTGCTGAACAGCACGCCTCCCCGCTCTAGGATTTGCAGCCCCCAGAACACCGGCACAGATAGCACAGCCCCGGCCTGTCGCTGGTAACTGTCGAGGAAACGGTGCGCGTCGGCGGGGTCAAAAATCGGTTGCCCTATCAGGAAGTCGGCTCCGGCCTCCACCTTCCGCGCGGCCAGGGTCGCCTCTCGGTCGATACCGCGCCCCAGGTCGAAGGTGGCGCCGATGCAGAAGCTCGTTGGCTCCCGTAGTGAGCTGCCCCGGAAGTCCACTCCATCGTTCATCGCCTGGATTCCGGCTATCAGCGCCGTGGGCCGGTAGTCATCCACGGCCATGGTCAGTGCAAGGTCCCGTTCGCTGAACGGGTCGCCCTGGACGACCACCACGTTCTCCAGCCCCAGCAGTTGCGCGCCCAGCAGCATCGACTGAATCGCCAATCGGTTCATGTCGCGGGTGGCGAGGGTGAAAACCGTTTCCTTCCCTGTTTCCTGCCGGATGGCGGCCGCCAGCATGGCGGAGTTGGCGCGTACCGCCCGGCCAGGGTTATAGGCGACGGAGATAAAGTCGGCAGGGATATCCGCTTGCCTGGCTTCGTCGAGGCTGCCCGACCTTGGAGGAGAAAAGTCGCAAATGAAACCGGGAAGGCCCGTAGCTTCGTAACTGCGGTCAACCACTCTCACCACGGGTCGCCCCTCCGGAAGTGGTCAGTATTCCTACTAAAATTTAGGAGGCAACCGCCTAGTCTCGATAGCTGCGGAAGAGATCGATGGACTTCTGCTCGGAAAGGCCCACGAAGTAGCGGTAGCCAATGATGTATTCCATTACATCGCGTGCCAGCATCAGCAGGTTCTCCCGGGGGTCCGAAAGGTGGAACAGGCTGTCCACGCCCTCTTCCAGCCCTACGTAAAGCGTGTCCTCGAGAAGCATGGCGTCCCGGTGTTCCATGTCGCTCCGGCGCATCCAGCGGGCAAAGACGAATGGAAGGTCCGTGAACCGGTGCCACTCGTCTCCAAGGTCGTAGCGGTGGGGGTATCCGCGCATGCCTCTGCGGCGGCGCAGAGCGGCGTCTCCCGAGATCACGAGAGCATCGTGCTCATCGGCGGTCTGCACCAGTTCTGGGGAAGCAACCTTGTACTTCTTTGCCAGCAGCACCTGCAAAAGTTGCACCGTGGTCGGGTCGACGTCGGAGAGAGCAACGCGCCCTCCATTCAATTCCTCGATCGGGACTCGGGAGTAGACCAGGTTGCTGCCGGAGCGGGCCGCGGAAGACAGGCAGAATCCGGCGACCGGAGTGGCACAGTCATCCATTTCAAGACTGTCGGTGAGGGGAACGGGGCCACCATCGATCTCGCCCTCCCGGATCGCTTCGGCCACCCGGTTCAGGCCGATATCCACCAATTGCACCCCGCGCCTCTCCATATCGATATAGAAGGGCTCGAAGCTCAGTTGAGTTACGCGGCCTACTTTAATTGCCATCTATCAAACACCACGATCCATTTCTTATTGCCGATTGCCGCTGTCAATAGCCGGGCGTTGGCATCCTGTTCGAGTGAAAAAGGATTTCCCAGGCTCTGCTTTCAGACTCTGATTGTAGGTAACGGGATTTTGGCAGTCAAGCTGACCACGGTGGACTACCCCCTCCGGCTGGCTGGCAGGAAACTTCGCATAGCTCACTTGAATTGTAGTAAACTCGAAATGAGAGGTATCCTCGATGAAGTTTACACGCTTTGCTGCGGTCCTCGCGGGACTGGTATTGGCCGCAGTGGCCGGGTCATCGGTGGTCCTGGCCGACGCTGGCGACATTGAAGTTCGCGAGGCCACGGCGGAAAGCAATTTCCCCGAGGGCATCTTGTTTCGCGTGGATGCAGAGAGCGAGGGAATCATAGATGAGGTCAGGGTCTTCATCAAGAAGGCCGACCAGTCGGGGCGCAGCTCCTATCGAAGCATTGACGTCGAGCCGGGTGAAAGCGTAAACGGCGAAACGCTCCTGCCATCATCCACCGGCGGCGACTATTTCCCGCCCGGTACGAAGATCTCTTACTATTTCGAGGTACGGGACAAGGCGGGAGGAGTAGTACGAACCGAGGAAACGGACTTCGTTTACGAGGATAGCAGGTTTGAATGGCTCTCCGTCACTGACGAACTGATTACCGTCTACTACTACAGCGAGTACGTTGAGGAACGCGCCCGGATCATACTGGACGCGGCCAAGCAGACCATGGACCGAATGGTCGCCGTCCTGGGCATCGCTCCCACCGACCCCCTTCGTATCGTCACCTACAACAACTACCGGCACATGGTGATGGCGCTTCCATTCCGGTCAGCCACTGTTTCCCAGGATCTGCAGGCCCAGGGAATGGCATTCACCGACGAACGGGTCCTGCTGGTACACGGTTTCGACCCCACCGTTACCGGCACCACGTCCCACGAGTTCACCCACCTGCTGGTCGCCGAAGCCGCTGGCGGCACGTCGGCTGCCATTCCGGCGTGGCTAAACGAGGGCCTGGCCGAATACGGCAACATCGACAAGACCGACGAATACGATGCGGCCCTGCGTTACGGAATCTACACACGGAGGATCAAGCCTCTCTGGTACCAGCAGACTTTCAGCGGCGAACCCAGTGACATCATCATCGCCTACGGTCAGGGCAAATCCGTGGTTAATTTTATGGTGGAAAATTGGGGGGAGGACAAGATCTCCGAGATTTTCGACGCAGTGAGGCAGACCAACGACATAGACAGCGCCCTGCTGCGAGTTTACGGGCTGGACCAGTATGGAATCGATACTGCCTGGCGACTGTCGCTGGGACTGGAGGCACTGCCTCCACCTGAGGTCCTGCAAAAACAGCTTGAGGAACCTGCCGAAGACCCTTCGGACCAGGGAACCAGCGATAACAGCACGGCCACTGACCCTGAATCTGAAACATCCGCTGAACCCGCAACGGACGGAGAGTCACCGGAGTCTGACACGCCAGATACTTCTGCCGAGCTCGAGCCTGAAGACGCGACCACGGAGCCCGCACCTGCCCCTGCGGGTGCCGACAGCGAATCCGGCGGGTCCTCATCCCCGTGCTCCGCACCCCCGCCCGGCGCGGCATCCATCGGGCTGGGCACCCTGGCCCTACTGGCGACTCCGCTTTCACTCGCTTGGATACCGTTCCTGCGCCGGCGGACTGGAAAACCCTGACCCCCGGCAACTGAGATCCGGTCCCCACAGTTCGCCCGGTATGTGCAAATCGTGTTGCCCACCAGAGCGAGCGGCCATGGAATCCGGCGTTGGCGAGGCCAGGGCGTCAGCCCAGTGAATCTGCTGACTGAGCCGCAGAATCGGTGGCCCCTACGGAATAACGAGACATGCGCCGGAGCGGCTGACGGCGTATCTGCGGGGGATCATCATCTCCCCGCTCCAATTCGCCGCTCGGCGCGCCTTCTCATGAGCTGAGCACCGCTGCGCTCACGGCGAGAGTCCACCGCTGCCCGCCGGAATGCCGTTGCCGCACCGCGAAGGAAAGAGGCTGGCCCGGGATAAGCGTTGTGAACCACAGACGAACTGAATGGAGAATAACTAACGGGCCCTGGGGTTAAAAGCGTCGTTTACCGCATCGCCCAGCAGGCTGAAGGTGAAGAGCAGGATGGCGAGAGTTCCCACCGGGTACATCAAGAGGTGAGGAGTGGTTCGCAGGACAGAGAGGCTGCCGTTTTCGTAGATCATCAGGCCCAGGCTGGGAACGGGGGGCTGAATCCCGATACCCAGGAAGCTGAGGAACACCTCGGCACCGGCAATGCCTCCCAGCGAGGCCGACACCAGGACGATAATTGGCCCGCTCACGTTGGGCAGCAGATGCCGGAACAGCAGCCGCGGAGTGCGACACCCGATGGAACGGGCAGCATCGACATATTGCTCCTCGCGAGCCTGCAGCACCTGCCCCCGCACCACCCTGGCCATACCAAACCACGAAAACATGGCCAGCCCCAAAGACAGCGCGAAATAGTCGGCGAACCCCAGGTGCACGAAATCCACCCCGATGGTGTCCTCTACTCCTCGCAGCCAGTTCACCATCGGTGGTCGAACCGTCAGGACGATAATCAACACCAGGAATATCTCAGGGAAAGACGTGGTTATCTCTCCCACTCGCATGATTATCGTGTCGGTAAACTTGCCGACATATCCTGCCAGCAGCCCGAGGGAAATGCCCAGAGCCAGAGTTCCTGTGGTCAGCGTAACCACGGTGAGTATCACTGTGGTCCGCAGGCCGTAGATGGTTCGGGTCAGGATGTCGCGCCCGAGCCGGTCGGTTCCGAATGGGTGAGCAAGGCTTGGTCCCTGCTTGGCGATCTCAAGGTTCTGATCGTTGTAATCGTAAGGGGTGACCACCGGCGCAAGGATACCTGCCCCGTACATCAGCAATATTATGGAGAGACAGACAACTCCCACCCTGTTGGCCAGCAGCCGGCGCAACGAGATTGTCAGGTAGTTGCGCCCCTGCCTCCGGGAGCCATCAGCCAGTACTGAACCGGCCTCGCTACGCAACATTTCCCTGACCCAGCCTTATTCTGGGGTCCAGTACGGGATACAAGAGGTCCACCAGCAGGTTGATAACGACAAACATGGTTGTTCCTATGAGGAGGACCCCGTCTATGATGGGATAATCCCTGGAAAAAATAGCCTCAATCAGCAGGTTGCCCACACCGGGTATGCCAAAAAACCGCTCAACTATGAACGACGTGAACGCTATTCCGGCCAGGGACAACCCTAGGGCGGTGACAACGGGTATCATGGCATTGCGCAGGATGTGGCGACGCCGCACCGCCATTTCCGGCAGTCCCTTGGCGCGGGCGGTACGCACATAATCGAGGCTGATGACCTCCAGGGTGCTCGCCCGCGTCAGTCGGGTCAATATGGCCACCCCGGGTATGCCCATGGCGATGGCCGGCAGGATAATGCTCGTGGAGAAGAAGCCATCCCAGCCGTGGGTGGGCAGAAGGCTCAGTTTCCACGCAAATATCCACAGCAGCCCCGGCGCAGTCAGGAATACTGGTACCGACTGCCAGGTCAGCGTCATGGTCACTGCTGCAGTATCCCAGAGGGATCCCTGCCTCAGCGCCGCGAACAGGCCAATTGGTACCCCCAAGCCAACGGACAGGATCATCGCAGCGATGTTCAGCTGGGCCGAGACCCACATCTTTGGCTTGAGAAGTTCCGCAACGGTGCGGCCCCGGTACTTGTAGCTTTCTCCGAAGTCGCCACGGGCTACGTTGCCAATGTACCGCCCGTACTGTACAAAAATGTTGTCGTTCAGCCCCCGCTGCTCGCGGATTCGCTCCACCACCTCGGGATTGGAATGCTGGCCCATCAGCACCTGCACCGGGTCGCCCGGACCGTACCTTCCGAGGACGAAGGTAACGAATGACACGGTAAACAGTATGACGGGGAGCCAAAGCATCCGGCGAACAATGTAAGATGCCACTGCCCTTCTGCCACTGCCCTATTCGGCCGTGATGTAGATGTACCGATATCTCGGAATTATAAGCGGCGGCAAAAGGAAGTCCTGTACGTTCGGCTTGACGAGCAGCTTGCTTTCACCATCGAACCACAGGGGCACCCAGGGGGCATCATCCAGGATCATCTGCTCTGCCTGGTTATAGAGTGAATACCTCTGGGTAGTGTCCGTTTCCACCCGCGCTCTCACGAGCAGTTCGTCAACCTCTGGATTGCTGTAGTGGGTGTGATTATTGGTGCTCTCACTGTAGAACAGAATATCCAAGAAATTCTCAGGGTCGGGGTAGTCGGCAATCCAGCCGATGTCGAACATCTGGAAGCGGCCCTTGTGCAGATCTTTCAGGAAGGTGGCGAATTCAGTCTGCTGGAACTCAGCGGTTATACCAAGGTTCTTCTCCCACATCTGGAGAATCACTTCCATGTCCAAGCTGACGTTGGCCCCGAAACTGCCCGGCGTCGTGATGGTGATGGGCGGCAGGTTTTCCAGATCGTTCCCGTACTTGGATTCCGACAGGAGTTGTCTGGCGCGAACGGGATCAAATTCGTAACCCCGGATTTCCTCGGCATATCCCGGGAAGTTGGGAGGCAAAATGCCATCGGCAGGTCTTACCAGGTCACCCAGCACGATGCTGGCGATTTCCTGCTTGTCGATGGCCAGGTTCAGGGCCTGGCGCACCTTGACATCATCCAGTGGCGGCTCGTTGACGTTGAGTCCGATGTAGTTGACGCTGAACGACGCCGGAGCGGTCATAAGTTCCGGGTACAAGTCGTTGCCGGGGTCGTTCAGCCGGTCCAGGTCGGCCAAACCAACTCCGGCGACGTGAATTTCATCGTTCTCGTACATAAGCAGGGAGGTGCCGCCACTCAGGATGAACTCGACTTCATCCAGCTTGGGCGGACCGAGGTGGAAGCTCTCATTTCGGGCCAGCACCAGGGTCTCGCCCACCACGTATTCCTTCAGACGGAACGGGCCTGTGCCGTTGGGCTCCCGGAACCAGGTACGTGGGTTGGCCTCTATGTTCTCCTTATCGAGGACAAAGGCCGTCGGGTAAGTCAGCTTGGCCAGAAAATACGACTTGGCTTCGTCTATGGCAATTTCGATGGTCTGCTCGTCGATGAACCGGACGCCGGAAATGGTTGTGGCTTCGCCCGCCAGTTTTTCCTTGACACCGACAATGTCGCCCAGGTATTGGTCTACAACCGGCGACTCGGTCAACGGGTTGGTGACTCTTTCCAACGACCACTGAACGTCGTGGGCGGTGACGGGTTTGCCGTCGTGGAACCTGGCATCCGGTCGCAGGTGGAACGTGTAGACACGACCGTCTTCGCTGATGTCCCAGGTCTCTGCCAGATCGGGAACTATGTCGAGACTTGGATCGATTGTAACCAGACCGCCAAAGACTTCAACAATAATCCGAGCCGAGGTGGCATCAGTGGTCAGGTGGGGGTCCAGGGTTGGGGGATCAACAAAGAGATGCACCAGGCGGGTGGTATCCCCCACCGCATTGCCACGGTCGGTGGACTCCTGCTCTTCTGTGTCCCCGGAGGGGGTTTCCGCCGGAGCCTCCGTGCTCACCGGGGTTGGCTCCCCGGAATCGGCCGCCGGAGCGGACTCGCCTCCACAGCCTATCAACAACAGCACCACGGCGAGGGCGAGCAGGGTGCCAGTGAACTTGAAGACTTTTGTCATGCACATTCCCAATTATCCTGATGGCCTTGATACCGCACGAGGATAGATTGCCGCGCAGGTAGGCCGGGGTATTTTAGTCACTCATTTCTGTCTGTTTCAATTGACCATTGTACTTCTAGAAGCCGCTGAAGTTTGTGTACACTTGAATTCCAACGATTTTTCATCATTCTTCAACGGGAGCATACACCACGGGCACAATTCTCTCGATCCGCGGCCACTCCGCCAGTCCCGTTACCACGCTTGTATCGAAGCAAGCTATTTGATAGCATTGATGCACGTGGCGAGCGTAGCCGAGTGGTCAAGGCGCCTGTCTGTGGCACAGGAGATCACGGGTTCGAACCCCGTCGCTCGCCCCAATAATTGGCCCGGAAACTGACCCGGATTCGCCGGGCCGGAGTCCCACATCTTTACCAGCGCCTGTAGCTCAATGGATAGAGCACTGGGCTTCGGACCCAGGGGTTGCGGGTTCGAGTCCTGCCAGGCGCGCCACCTTATTTCTCCAGCCAGCAAGCGTCTCATGCCCCAGTCTACGCCAGTGCATTCGCGCCGGATTCGTGACTGGGCACTTTTTTTGCCACCTGATGTAGAATACTCCTCTCAGACTACTGGCGCCCGGAATTCAGCCGACACGATATAATCGGGCTCAGGAGACCGGTAGCAGTATGATACAGGAGGCAGGAATGACAGCCCGCACGAACGTGGACGAAGCGGCTAGGGACTACGTATTGCAGACGGCAGAGGACGCCGATGTAAAATTCGTCCGCCTTTGGTTTCCTGACATTCTGGGGAACCTGAAGGGATTTGCCATCAACTCCTCAGACCTGCGGGATGCCATCGAAGAGGGTGTCGGGTTTGACGGCTCGGCCATCGAGGGGTTCACCCGCTACGAGGAGAGCGACATGCGGGCCTTCCCCGATCCCAACACCTTTGCCGTGCTGCCTTGGCGTCCGCAACGGAATGCCGTAGCCCGCATGTTCTGCGACATTCAGCGACCCGGCGGAGAGAGCTTCGACGGCGACTCGCGGGCAGTGCTGAAGCGCAACCTGGAAAGCCTGGCGCGCATGGGCTACACCTACTACGTAGGCACGGAGCTGGAGTACTTCTATCTGGAGAACTCCAACAAGCCCAAGCCTCTAGACCACGGCGGATATTTCGACCAGCTTTCCAGCCATCCGGCCAGCGACCTGCGCCGGGACACGGTGCTGAACCTGGCCGAGATGGACGTCCCCGTGAAGTACTCACATCACGAAGCCGCCCCCAGCCAGCATGAGATTGACCTGCAGTACACCGATGCCCTGGCTATGGCCGACAGCGTGATGACGGCCCGGCTGGTGGTCAAGGAACTGGCTCAGCTCCAGGGAGTCTACGCCACCTTTATGCCCAAGCCCATCGCCGGCGTCAACGGGTCCGGGATGCATATACACCAGTCGCTGTTCCAGGGGGAACAAAACGCCTTTTTCGACGAGGACGACGAGCATTACCTGTCGGAGGTGGGCCGCAAGTTCATTGCCGGACTGCTACGCCACGCGCCAGAGATTACGCTGGTCACCAACCAGTGGGTAAACTCCTACAAGCGGCTGGTTCCTGGGTTTGAGGCCCCGGCGTACGTCTCGTGGTCTCACGTGAACAGGGCGGACCTGGTCCGGGTGCCCTCCTACAAGCCGGGGTATGAAAGCTCAATGCGGATTGAGTACCGCGCACCGGATTCCGCCTGCAATCCGTACCTGGCGTTCAGTGTCATGCTAGCCGCCGGCATGAAGGGGATCAAAGAGGACTACCCGGTGCAACCTTTCGCGGCAGGCAGCGTTTCAGACATGAGCGAGTCCCAGAGGCAGGCGCTGGGAATCAAGATGCTGCCGACCAGCCTTGGGCACGCAATTTCGCTGGCCGAGGACAGTGAGGTGCTAAGGGATGCATTGGGCGAGCATATCTTTCCCAGCTTCATCCAGAACAAGCGCCTGGAGTGGGAGGAATACTGCTCCCAGGTAACTGACTACGAAATAAGCCGGTACCTGCAGCGTCTTTAGGCCACCCTTTCACCCGCAGATATCAAATAAGAAAAAGGCCTCCCGATGCTGGGAGGCCTTTTGTTGCAGATTCGCGCGAGAGGCTTAGCCCATGTAGTCGCAGCCGGACCCGGTATGCTGTTTAGTCTCGTCCGGCCCGCTGGCTGCGGCGGGCATGACAGCCGCGACGGTCAAGAGCGCGGCGAAAACCAAGGGGATCAGAATACGTCGCATGAACCCTCCTGCCAGCGAGAGTGCCGGTTGCCCTAACTCTACCAAGGAACATCGCAAAAAATCAACCCGACTTCTCACGCCGGTTTCCGGGCCAGCCCGCAGGTGACCTCCCGGAACTGTATAATCGGCCAAACGCGGCACAAAGGAGCGTCGCGCTCCAATATTTGTGCATGCGGGTTTGTAAATACGAGGAGGAACGAATTGGCTGGAAAAATTCGCTTGGGAATAATTGGCGCCAGCCCCACCGTCGGTTGGGCGCACAGGTCCCATCTGCCTGCCATAGCCGCCAGCCCTGAATTCGAGCTGACCGGCGTATGCACCACCCGGATGGAAACCGCCGAGGAAGCGAAGCGTCAATACGGCGCGGTGATGGCCTTCGATGACTACCACGAAATGCTGGCCCACCCGGACATCGACGCGGTGGCTGTGGTCCTGCGCGTGCCCGCCCACTACCAGATAACCAAGGACGCCATCAACGCGGGCAAGCACGTCTTTACCGAATGGCCGCTGGGCAAGACCACCGGCGAGGCCCAAGAACTTGCCGACTTGGCCCGCGCCAAGGGAGTGAAGGCGGTGGTCGGTCTGCAGGCCCGCGCCGCCCCCGCTGTGCTTCAGATGAAGCAGCTGGTCGAGCAGGGTTATGTCGGCGAGATAATGTCGTGCTCTATGACGCTCATCCGCGGAGGGGTGCTCGCCCGGCCCTCAGGCCGGACCTGGCAGCGCGACGACGAGCTGGGCGCCAACACCCTGACCATCGCCACCGGACATTCAGTGGACGCCATGCGTTTCGTGGTGGGCGACTTCGCCGATGTTTCAGCCATCGTTTCCACCCAGTGCGATCAGTGGTACGAGACCGACACCGATCAGTACCTGGACGTTACATCCCCCGACAATATCCTGATCAACGGTCGCCTGGACAACGGCGCCGTGGTTTCCGTCCACGTCGCCAGCAACCCCTGGGCGGGCAGCGGCTACCGGCTTGAGGTGTACGGACGGGAGGGAACGCTCATCGCCACCTCCGAAGACTCGCCGCAGCTTGGCCCCGTGCGGCTGCAGGGCGCCGAGGGAACTGACGAGCTGGAAGACTTGGCCATCCTGGACCAGCACCGCTTCGTGCTGGAGGGAATGCCGGAAGGAGCAGCTTACAACGTGGGTCAGCTCTATTACATGTTCGGCGAGGCCATCCGTGGCCAGGGAGAGCGCCAACCCGATTTCGATACTGCCGTTGACCTGCACCGGCTGGTGGACAGCATCCGCCTCTCATCGGAGCAGCGGCAGACGGTGGCGGTGGGAGGCTAGGGGGCCTTCTGCGCCACCAGCCTCACCTGCACTCTGACTTCGTCGGCCACGTAGACTACCGAGCGGGCCGTGGGCTTGGTGAGCCCCAACTGCTCCCAGGTGAAAGTCGTCAGACCCAGGATGCTGATGGCGTTGCCGTCGTGCCGGGCCGTCACGTCGAAAACCAGCGGCGTGGCGGTCTCCCCTATCTGCAGCGAGCCGTTCAGTTGCCCCGTGGTCTCCTCACCGTCGAGGAAACTCTGCGTAAGCTCCGGCAACTGGTCCACTGTTACGACGGCCTCGGGCGAGTCGGGGAACAGTTGATTTCGGATGTAGCGGTCTCGGAACTCCTGGTCGCTCTGCAGCGAGTGCAAGTCCAGCGTTACCACCGATGGCTCACCCACCAGGTTGGCTACCCCGGTCAACGCTGTGCTGGAAACCACCGCATCGAACCGGATAGGTGCGCGCCCCAGTTCCTCCTCGAAGGTGAAGGTGATCTTCGAGCCCTCACCGACGATATAAGCATCGGAACCAACGACGTAGGCAGGCTCGTCCGAAGTCTGAGCGGGCGGACTGGCCGGGGCCTTCGTGGGCGCGGACGCCGATGCAGTGGGCGGTGGCGGTAGGGACAGCTCGCCGCTCTCGGCGTCTCCCTGGGTCACCAGCCCAAACCCAACGACCAGCGCCACGATCACTGCCACGACGGGAGACCATTTCAGGAGCCCAATGGTGGGCTTCAACAAGAACGATGCCAGCAGCGGCGTGAGCACCGCGCAAACGACAATGACGATAATCGCAAGGGGCACCATGAAGGAGACCATCCGGTCAAGCTGGGTATTCCCTGCGAATGCGATCACCAGGGCGATGATAAGCAGCCCGGCCAGTGCACCCAGGAACCACAGCAATCGGTCCGACAACCTTGACCATAGGAGACCGGAGATACCTCCCACAACCAACGCCGCGATGGCGACCGTCGCGCTGTTGAAGGCGCTGTCCACGGGGGCGTGAAGCGGGAGGGACACCAGGGCAGCGATAACGGCGGCAATGGCCCCTGCGGTTAGTCCTGCCAGCATTACGGTATTCCTCCTCGGCGCGATCCCGGCTCACGGGCCATGACGTCCCAATCAAATGGTCCCTAATACGATTATATCCAAGATTTGTAAGGAATTATGGCTCCCTGCAATCAGATTTCGTCACATAACTAAAGAATGAAAGAGGCGGGCCCGAAAGCCCGCCTCGGTGGCATCTTAACTTTTTGCTCAGGCCGGCACAACGGATCCCGCGTATACTGGGCCATCCGAAGCTAGAGCGCGATGGCGTAACAGGCGCGGCGAGGGTCGGCGCCAGTGCTCAGGTGGCCGGTCTCCGGGTCGCGGACAGACACCGTCGCGCCCATGCCGCAATCCACGGCCCGTGCGATCTTGTGTCCCAGTTCCCGCAGATCTTCGGCAGTCGTCTCGGGGATTCCCTGCTCCAGGTCCAGCCGGCCAGGGTGATAGACGTGAGGGTAGAAGGAGTTGACGTTGCTCATTGTGGAGAAGCGCGGAGCCTCCACCGCCTGCTGCGGGTCCATCCCGAACAGGATAACGTTCAACATCAGCTGTAAGTTGGCCTGCGCCTGGTTGTCGCCGCCGGGGCAGCCGACGGTCATCACTGGCTGGCCGTTCTTGCTGATGATGTAGTTGATCAGGGTGGTGCGGGGACGCTTGCCAGGCTCGACCACGTTGGGGTGGCCTTCGTCGCAGTTGAACATCTCGATGCGGGTGCTCAGCGCGCAGCCCAGCTCGGGGAAGAACACGGACTTGGCAAAGGCGCCGCCGCTGATCGTCCCGCAGACCATGTTGCCCTGCTTGTCCAGCACCGACACGTGCGTCGTGCCGTCCCGCGCCGAGGTATCGAGCGCGGATGGGTCGGACGCTGTCGGGACACTGTTGCCGCCGTGGGCACCGTTGCCGCCCCGCGACTTCCTGGAGTACCGCCACGGGTCTCCGCCGTCGGGCTGCGCCGGATAGGCCTTCACCGGATCGATCAGCATGGCACGTTCGGCCGCGTATTCCTTCGACAGCAGGCCGTCGATGGGAATGACCGAGAAATCCGGATCGCCGTAGTGGGCCTCACGGTCTCCAAAGGCAAGCTTGAGCGCTTCGATTACAGTGTGAATGTACTGCGGGCTGTTGTGTCCCATGGACTTGAGGTCAAAATTCTCCAGCATGTTCAGGGTCTGCATCAGCATCGGACCCTGCGTCCACGTGTCCTGGCCGTGAATCTCGTAGCCGTGGAATGTGGTCTTGACCGGCGTCTCATATTGGGACCTGTACGCGGCCAGGTCGTCGGTGGTCATGATGCCGCCGACGCTGGCGACAGAATCGGCAATCAACTGGGCCACCGGGCCGTTGTAAAACACATCCCGCGCCCTCTGCAAGCCCTCGACCCTGGACAGCGTATGGCCGTTGCCTGAGCCCGGCAGCATGGCGCGGAGGGTGTTCGCCAACCCCGGCTGGGTTAGCAGGGAGCCGGCCTCAGGAACCTGCCGGCTGTTGTAGAACACATCCCAGCCGCCTGGACTGTACAGGTCGAACTGCTGGGCGGTGGAGCCTGAATCCAGCCGGTCCAGCATGTATTCGTAGTTGGGGATGCCCTCAGCGGCGTAGCGAATTGCCGGTGCCAGCAACTCTTCGATGGTCTTGGTGCCGTACCGCTCCGCCAGCGAGATGTAGGCATGCACCACGCCGGGCAGAGTGAAGGACAGGTGGGATCGGTCGTGCCCCGGGCCGGTCGGTATGCGATCCAGGCCCTGCTCTTTGTAGAACGAAGGAGTGGCCTTGCCGGGCGCGGTGCCCTGTCCGCTCAGCGAAAGAATTTCGCCGGTATTGGCATCGTGGAGCATGAACACGCCCTCTGCGGCCAGGGAGTACGATGCGATGGGCTCCACCACCGCAGCGGCGAACCCCGCGGCCACCATCGCGTCGAAGGCGTTGCCGCCGCTCAGCAGCATCTTTGTGCCTGCCATGGACGTGAGGTAGTGGCCGCTGGAAATCACGCCCTCGGTGGAGCGGATTACCGGCCTGCCCGTCGACTGCTGCGTGGTGTTTCCCTGTTCGGTGTTAACGGTGGACTGCTGGCTGACCATGTTGTCTCCTGCGATTTTCGAGTCGAGAGTGGGTGCGTGACCCCTCTGGCCGTTCGTCTCTGACCGCGTCAGGCGGTGAGGAAGTCTTTGAGGCTACTGCACGTCTACCACGGCGTCCCTTCCGGGATACGCCCAAACGCCCTCTCCGTCCACCAGGTGGGCGGGCATGAAATATTCTCGGGTGTCGGGGCCGCCGAAACCGGGGATGAATGACTGCACCACTCCCTCTGACTCGAGGGCGGCGCGGACAATCTGCTTGTTGAAGTTGCTGATATCTTCCCGGGACAGGAACTCGTCCACCGGCAGCCAGAGGCATTCCTGTATCTCGTCGGCCTGCATCGTGATATCGCGGCTCAGAGGGCGAAGCCGACTGACGAAATAAATGTCGGCCTTTCCGTACCGGTAGCCGTGCCAGTGGCGGAAGCAGGCGATGGCCTCGAACTCGGCACGCACGCCAGTCTCCTCCAGCACCTCGCGCTCCACTGCCTCGGCCAGGTTTTCATTCTGGTGCAGCGCCCCACCGGGCAGCTTGAGCGTCGGCGGCCTGCCAGCGACGCCGTAGATTTCCCGCACCACCAGGAGCTCGCGCTCGGGGGTCAGTACCACGCCTCCGATTCCGATGTAATGCGTGGCGAATTGGGGCAGCCACGCGCCCTCTTGCAGGATGGTGGTCAGCATCAGGTAGTCTTCCGCGCTGTGGTGGAAGATGAAGCCCTGGTTCACCGCTTCGGGTATCAGCGCGGCCTTGGTGATGGGGACCTCGAGCCACGCGGCCTTTATGCCGTCGGCGATCCATTGCTTCAAGGAAACTCGGAGCCGCTGGGCGAATTCCGCGGCATCGGACGGCAATTGGGCCGGAGCAATCACCATGCCGCCAAAGGGATTGGCCCTGGCTTCCAATAACTGCTTGCTGGATAACTGAGTCATTGGCGCCTCTCTAACAAATGAAATTGACGGATGTCCCGCAAATCAAACGGGGCCCGCGTCGCCAATCCTACGGCGGGATTGCGGCGGCGTCAATTCCAATGACGGGAGCTCTCTCATCCGGACGATATGGATCCGCTATTCCCGCGAAAGCGGGGAGCTGGGTCCACGGTCCCTTGACGCCAAGTACACTCAGACAGCCTCGGATTCCCGCGAAAGCGAGATCGACAGCTCCATTTCGACCTTAATGCGATAGCATATTGCCAGTGCCTCGCCGAATTGAAAAACGGCGTCCCCTGTGCTAACGTGAATCATCGAATTCCGTAATGTTTCACAAGGAATCTTCAGCAGGCGGCGTTAGTGTCCGGCATCCGCTTCTCACCCAACCCCAACGAGGCACACCGCATTGAGTGGCTGCCTTGGGTTAACGCATCCTTTGAGCGGGCGCAGAACGAAGACAAACCCGTACTGCTTTCCATCTCTGCTGCGTGGTGTCACTGGTGCCACGTAATGGATGAGACGACTTACTCCGACCCAGACGTTCAGACCCTCCTGTCACGCGACTTTATTGCTATCCGGGTCGACAACGACCACAGGCCAGACATTAATTCCCGCTACAACGTGGGCGGCTGGCCGACAACAGCGTTTCTGACTCCGCACGGCGGACTGGTCGGAGGGGCTACCTACCTGCCCGCCGACCAGTTCCTTGCCATGCTGATGGAACTGCAGGGTGCCTACAGTGCCGACAAGCCTCAGCTGTACACCCAGTCGCGGGACCTCCTTCGCCAGCGCCGTGAGCACGCCCGTCGCACGGCGGCAGGTCCGGAGGTAGACAAGTCGCTCGTTGACCGAGTGTCGCGTATCGTGGCCGGCGCCTACGATGCAAAGGATGGAGGCTTCGGTAGCGAGCCCAAATTCCCCAATCCGCAGATCCTTCGCTTCATAACCCACCTGTTCCGGACAACCGGCGAAGAGTTTTACGCGGCCATGCTCAGCAAGAGCCTGGACCGCCTCGCCGATTCCCCGCTGCACGACGAGATCGAGGGCGGCTTCTTCCGCTACAGCTCCAGCGCTGACTGGTCGCAACCTCAGCACGAAAAACTGCTCGAGGACAATGTCCAGATTGCCAGGGCATACCTTGATGCTTCCATAGTCCTGGAGAAGCCTCGCCACCGCGGTGTCGCCGAAAGGACTTTCGACTACCTGTCCCGGGTCCTATACGCCGCTGAAAGCGGTGGATTTCACGGCAGCCACGGTGCGCATTCCGACTATTTCGCTCTGGATGCTGACAGCCGGTCGCAGGCCGTTCCACCGCCCGTTGACCCGTCGTGCTATTCCGGCACCAGCGGTCTGGCTGCCGCATACTTCCTCGACGCATCGTGGAAACTGGGGCGGACTGACTTGGCAAGGGTTGGGCTGGACGTACTGGACCGTATCGACGGGATGGCAGAGTCCGGAACCCTCAGCCGCGCCTACTCCAGCGAGGGACCGGGCGAAGAGCCCGCTCTGCTGGTCGACTGGGCGGGTCTGCTGATGGGACTGATGCAGGCCCACGCCTCCACCGCAGAACCCCGCCACCTGGAACGGGCAGTTCAGGTCGCCGCAGCGGTGGTTGACCGCTTCTTTGACGAGGAGGGCGGCGGGTTCTTCGACATTGAGGTCGACGACGCTGCCGTGGGCCACATGCAAATCCGCGAAAAGCAGCTTCCCGAGAATATGGTTGCAGTGCAGGGGTTTCTCAAGCTGTACCAGGCCACACGGAACGAAGACTACAAACAGCTCTGCGAGGCCACGCTGAGTGCGTTTGCCAGTGTGTTCCGCGAGCACGGCGAATTTGCAGCCGAGTTCGGCCTTACTGTGGACCTATTCACCAACCCCATGGTTGAGGTGACCATAGAAGGCGACCCGCAGTCGGCCGACTGCCGCAGTTTGCTGGGGGCAGCGGTACGCCTTGACAGTCCCAACCTGGAAATCAAGACGGTAATCGCAGGCGGCCCGGCGCTGGCCCACGTCTGCCTGGACACCCTATGCTTGCCTCCGGTGAGCACACCGGATGCCTTGGTGGAGACGGCATCTGGCATTGGCACCCAGCCTGCCAGCCCCTTTCGTGACATTTTCAGCGTTTTCCCCGGCAACTAAGCCCCTCGGATTCAAGCCCAGATATTTGGAGGCTCTGCGTGCCCGTTTCAGTCAAAATGAAGGGCGCCAATTGCGGAGATCTGCGCCTTTCTGACGCGGATTCCGTTGTAACTTTGGCCGGGTGGGTAGGCCGCCGCCGCGATCACGGGGGAATAATTTTCCTGGATCTCCGGGACCGGTCCGGAGTGGTGCAGGTGGTCTTCAACCCGGAACTGGCTCCCGAAGCCACCCGCATCGCCGAGGACCTGCGCCAGGAATGGGTGGTGCAGGTCAAGGGTCAAGTCCGCCAGCGTCCGGCAGGGAGCGAAAACGAGGCAATGGCCACCGGCGACATCGAGGTGATGGCCGAATCAGTAAACGTGCTGAACCGGTCCCTCACGCCGCCATTCTACATTTCTGACGACGCCGGGGCCGACGAGAGCCTGCGGCTGCGCTACCGCTACCTCGACCTGCGGCGCCCCGCGATGCAGGAAAACCTGATCCTCCGGCATCGGGTGGTCAAGTACATTCGGGACTTTCTCGACTCCCAGGGCTTCCTCGAAATCGAGACTCCGATCCTGATCAAGAGCACACCGGAGGGAGCGCGCGATTTTCTTGTGCCCAGCAGACTGCATCCGGGCACCTTTTATGCGCTGCCCCAGTCCCCCCAGCAATTGAAGCAGTTGCTGATGGTCTCGGGAGTCGAACGTTACTTCCAGATCGCGCGTTGTTTCCGCGACGAAGATATGCGGGCGGACCGTCAACCCGAGTTCACCCAGCTTGATCTCGAAATGAGTTTCGTTGAGCAGGAAGACGTACTGGCACTGACCGAGGAACTCTACATTGGCATGATTGAATCCGTCGCTCCGCACAAAAAACTGCGGAAGCCCTTCCCGCGCCTGACGCACGCCGAGGCCATGTCCCGTTACGCATCAGACAAGCCCGACCTGCGGTTCGGGCTGGAAATGACAGACGTAACCGAATACGCTACTGAGACCAGTTTTCGAGTGTTCCTCTCCACCATCGAGGCAGGGGGCCGGATCAAGGGTTTCGTGGCTCCCGGCCTGGCCTCGTACACCACGTCGCAGGTGAGAGAGCTGGACGAATTCGCGAGGGAAGCTGGCGCCGGCGGTCTCGCTCACATACGTTACCGTGGCAGGGCGCCGGTGCCCGAACAGGGTGAAGAGGAAATTCTCCAGTCCTCAGGCCTGCGTATGCCCGCCGAATGGCACGGACGGCTGGCCTCTGAGATGGGTGCGGGGCCGGGCGACATGATACTGCTGATGGCAGGTCCGCCAGTTCGCGTCAACGTGTGGCTAAACGCCATGAGAAACCACGTAGCGGAGCTGCTCGAGTTGGCTGACCCCGATGAGTTGGCGTTCGCCTTTGTCACCGACTTCCCCTTGTTCGAGTGGAACGAGGATGCTGCCCGATGGGACTCATCCCACCATCCATTCACCTCTCCCGCAGACGGTGAGGAACACCTGCTGGACGGCGACCATCTGGGTGCCTTGCGCTCCAAGGCTTACGACCTGGTCTGCAATGGGTCCGAACTCGCAAGTGGCAGCATCAGGATCCACAACCGTGAGTTGCAGGAAAAGATATTTGCCATTCTGGGTTACAGCCGTGAGGACGTGGGCGAGCGATTTCGCCAGATTCTCGAGGCTTTCGAATATGGAGCTCCACCCCACGGTGGCATTGCCCCGGGAATCGACCGGCTGGTGGCCATCCTGGCGGGAACCTCCTCCATTCGCGACGTCATCGCCTTCCCGAAGACCCAGAGCGGTGCGGACCTGCTCTTCAATTCCCCAGCCGAGGTTTCCCCAGCACAACTCAAGGAACTGTCAATCCGGGTTGACCTGTAATCCGAGTTGACCTGTAAGTCGACTCCAAAATTACAGAAATGCAGCACAAAAAAATCGCCGGGACTCAGGTGGTCCCGGCGATTTTTCTATTGGAAGATAAACGAGGGCTAGTCGTCGGCGGTGCCAGCCTTCTCGGGAATGGCACTCGATTCTTTCCCGTTCCGGAAGGCGAACCGGTCAACTAGGTTGCCGATACTGGACCGGAAGCCGGAGTATTCCAGCTCACCGTAGGGCAGCATAGCTGCGCCGGACCAACCCTGAGAGCGCATCGCGATGCCCTTCTCCTGGGCTATCTGCCGGACGTAATCCCATGCAGGGTTGTCGAAGAAATCGGCGGTCGAGTCGGAGAACATCCCATCGCGGTTCAGCGAAAAGCCCACGCACGACACCAGCGGCAGACAGTACATGCCAGTCACCGCAGTATTGATGGGTACCGGCATCAAAGGCATCACATGGGACCCACGGGCGTCGCCGCCAATGTAGTGGGCCTTGGCATAGGGGGAGATGAGTTCTTCGGGAGCCGGGAAGACACCCTGGTTCCGCACCAACGCCACCGGATCGTCCTTGCCCGTATAAGAGCCGGCAATATTGTGCATCCGGGTTGCCGATATCGCTGCCGCCACCTGGCCCGTATAACGAGAGACGATGCTGTCGATGCCAAATCGTTCGTTGTCGCGCAGCAGCACCGTAATCTTGTAGTAGTCCTCAGGGGCATTGAGAGAAATCAGGCTGTCCCCGTCCGTGTTGTCCATGTCGATTATGTTGAAGGTGAATCCATCTCCCAGCCGGGGCAGCATCAAACCACCGCAGTACATCGGGTCTGCAAAACCGAGAAACATGGGCAGGTTGTACGCGCCCGGGCCGCACTTGTCTGCAGCCAGCACCATGAAAGACTCGGCGGGGCGCACCGGGTTGGTCTTAACCGGGTCGTGGTCGAACTCGATTTCGGCTACGGCCGGACCAGCTCCCCTGATGTTACCGGAGGGGGCGTCCACCAACAGATCCTGGCCTGCACCGTAGAGACCGTATTCGGAGGCTATCGCAGTGGCGTTCAGAAACGCGCTCCACGCAAACTGGTGTATTTCGGTGTCATTTTCTCCGCGCGTATGAGAGGCGATGATGCAGATGTCGTCCCCTGTATGGCCAACATAGGCGTCGATCAGCAAGCCCCTCTCAATGGCAGCCGCAACATCCGACCTTACGGAGTCCATCATTCGGTCAGACGGCTTGGTGTGCCCTCCTATTGACCCCACATCAGCCTTAAGAACGGATAGGGTGATTTTCATAGTCCTCCTCATCAACAGCTTCGTCGGTTGACTGCATGCTGTGCACTGACCAATTTGTGTCCCGCCATTATATCGGATTTGGATTGGCGGGCAATGCTTTGTTACTGTTGGTGCTCTGCCGGGGAACGATTGGGAATCAGCGCCTCTCATCGGCGTCCTGCAGAATGGCATTTGGATACGCATCCCGGCAAGTCGAGACTACACACACTGTCACCGTCGACTTCGCGAGGATCCAGAGTTGCCTGGGTGCACCCACTTTTTTCCAGACGGTAAGGGGCTTTGGATTCCCGCTTTCGCGGGAATGATGGCTCTTTCACCGAACGGAAGGTGTTGCCCTTGCCAAATGCCTTAGCCCTGTGTCGGCTCCGGAACGATTGCAGAGTAATTCAGATTTCGTTGGTGGTACGCCTGTCGCACCATTGACGAATCCCGGTTAGCCGTCCTTCGACGAGCTCCGTACTAACGGTTTGTGCGCTGGAATGACTTTGCAATCGTCCTGTGTCGGCATCACCCTCCTATTGCCTCGAGGTGCAAATTCTTGTATATTCTAAGCAGTATTTGCGGATAACGCGTTACAAACGGTCATGCGTCCCGGTTCTTTCGTGGCAATCCCGATACCGTAGGCTGAACTCAGTCCGGGGTTGCGGAGGCAAGGTCTTATATTCGGAATTGAAGCAACAGACATTCTTCTAATTATTCTTGTTCCGTTTGTAGCCTTCTGGACCGCTAGATCAGCGCAGGCGCGGAACCGCAATCCATGGGTCTGGGGCACTGCCGCATTCGTGCTTGGCATACCGTGGCCCGGAATAAACCTGCCCATTCTTGGCGTCGTACCGGTGCTATTCCTCATGTTCTTCGTGCGTCCAACTGGGACGCGGAGCGCCGAACAGCGAAATGCGTGCTCAAAGTGCGCCAGCCTCCACGCCCCTGGCCAGAACTTCTGCACGAAGTGCGGCTGGGATCTCTCACGTGAATATTCTCCTGAAACCGGGGACGCCGTTCTGGCCTCGGAATTGAACCATCACCAGGGTTCCACCGCCCCCACTCTTGAACGACCGGCAGAGGCTGCGCCCCAGGATTCCTATGGCGCCGCGGTTCCTGCGGCCGATCAGGCTCCACAACCAGCGGAGGTGGAAGACCAGTACGCCGCGCCTGCTGCAGGAGCGCCTACCGAGATGCCGGGGTTCGACGAGGCTCAGGCGGGAATGCCGGAAGAACCCCAGGGGATGCCAGGTGCCCAACCCGAGCCAGCGCCAGCGCCGTGGGGCATTCCTGTTCCTGGTCCCGCGCCAACCGCGGAGGGCATGACTGCCAGAGGGCAGGCGCTCTTGAGCGAAGGCAAGCTCCAGGAGGCGATAGACCAGTTCACCAAAGCAATAGCCCTGGACTCCAAGCACCGCGAGGCCTTCGAGAAGCGTGCTGAGGCATACGTCCGTCAGGGCCGCCAGGAGAGAGCCGACGAAGACTATCGCCAGGTTCAAGCACTGAACGCCGGGGCTTGATCTACCTCGAATTCAGTTTCTACACCGTAAGAAAAAGTTTGAGGCGGGGCTATTTACCCCGCCTCAATGTTTTTGCCTTTCAACTGCCTCTTACCTGAACTGTTCGCCCATTCAAACCGCCATTATGTGGTATCCCGCATCTACCGGAATCACCGTGCCCGTGATGCCACTGGCCATCTGGCTGCACAGGAACAGGGCGGTCTGCGCCACTTCCTCCACGGTTATGTTGCGTTGCAGCGGGGCCCGCTCTGCGTGGTTGTGGCGCATGTCGCGGAATCCGCTGATACCCCTCGCCGCCAGCGTTTCCAGCGGACCGGCAGAAATGGCGTTGACCCGTATGTTGGCGGGGCCCATTTCTGCAGCGAGTTGCCTCACTGAGTGCTCCAGTGCTGCTTTGGCCGTCCCCATTACGTTGTAGCCAGGGTACACCCGCTGCGAGGCATCGAAAGTCATCGCCACGACGCTTCCGCCGTTGGCCATCAACGGGGCCGCGTGTCGCACCAGCGGCAGCAGTGAGTAAGCGCTGACCTCCAGAGCTATGCGAAATCCCTCGCGGTCGGTGTCAACGAACCGGCCGCTCAGGTCCTCGCGATTGGCATAGGCAATGCTGTGTATGAGAAAAGAAATCTCTCCGAACTGCTGCCCCACGTCCTCAAATACCTGCTCGATTTGCTCATCGTCGGTCGCGTCGCAGGGAAGCAGCAACGGCTGTTCCAGGGACGTTGCCAGCCGTTCGACCCGCTCCTTCAAACGGTCTCCCTGGTAGGTCAGTGCTATGCGAGCGCCAGCCGCAGAGAGGGCCCGGGTGATGCCCCAGGCAATGCTCCTCTCGTTTGCCACACCAAAGACGATTCCGTTCTTGCCAGAAAGGTCAATAGGAACCAATCATTCCTCCCACAGCGTGAAAGAGGTACCTGATGGAGACGAGGATACTTGGGAACCCCTATTGGAATTGAGGAACAACCTGTTCCAGGAACACGTCAAGCTGGCCTTCCGGGTCAAAGGTACCCAGGCGCACCACCACAGTATCAGCACCAGCCTCGATGTAGGCAGCCATCCGGTCGGCCACTTTTTGAACTCCGCCGAACGGTCCCCATCGAGTACCCCAGATGTTCGCCCCGTAGTAGCGCATCAGCCAGTCTTCGGCGTCAGCCTTGGCGGCTGCCTCATCTTCGTTGAGGTTTACCGTCATATAGAAAACATTTTCCCGGTTTGAGCTGTCGCGCCCATACTCCTCGACCTTGGCGTCTACCTGCGCGATTACCTCGGCAAATTCGCTGGGTGTATCTGAAATGGCGATAACGCCATCACCTATCCGGGCGGCACGCTCGATCTGCGCGGGCTGTCCCGCGCGGTGGTGGGTGGCCAGCAGCCAGGGAATGCCGCCAGACTGAGTAGCAGCCGGGAGCATTCTGACCGATTCCAGGTCGAAATTACGTCCTTGATGGGTGTGGGGCTCGCCGGGGCCCAGGCCCTTGGCGATTTCGACGATTTCCTCGAACCTGCGTGCCCGGCGCTTGGGGTCTACGCCAGCGGCAGCCCACTCTCCCTTCTGTTCGGCATTGAATGCCCCGCCGACGCCGGCACCAATGACCAGCCGCCCGCCCGAAATCAGATCGACCGTAGCCATGGTCTGGGCCATCAACACCGGATGGCGCAGGGCCGGGAGGAGTACAGCGGTGCCCAGTCGTACCCGGCTGGTCCGCGCAGCCAGCGCCCCCAGGGTGGCCAGAGGTTCTAGGCGGGGCTTGGCCACGAGACTGTCTCCGACCCAGATGGAATCCAGCCCGGCCTCTTCGACCCGCTCTGCGATACGGAGCACACGATCGGCGTTGGAGGGCTGCTCACCCTTCAAAAGTATGCCTCTCGTGGGCAATAGCAGCCCGAGTTTAGGCTTCTTATCGTTCATTGTCCCACCGTTGATGAAAATACGATTACGGGATGACCTTGGTATGACTCTAGAAGGAGGGTGCGTCGCCTCCCGATTCCCTGACCTCCCCGGCCAATGGTCCCTCCGTTCCCATCATCAGGTGTTCAACCAGGCCGGGTTCCATATGCTGATAGGACTCGAGATCGTCTACCAGGTCAAGGTCAAGTCCCAGCCCGGGGCTGTATGCGATGGCGACAGACGTTTCCAGCCTTGCCGCCTGGGCCAGGTGTTTGCTGAAGCTCAGACGACCCAGCTCCGGATTGAAGTCTACCCCGCAAGGTATGAGCATCGCGTTGGTGCCCCCATCGCGGCGGGCGGGAGCCAGGGTGACATTGCCCGCACCCCGAGATGCCTGAACGAAGGAGTGGATGTCCGAAGATTTGACAAACGGAAGGTCGCCGGCAACATACAGGGCGGAACTTCCTTGCTCGAATGCGCGCCGTATGGCCTTGCCGAGGGTATCGTTCAGGTCACTGCCCAACTCCTCCAGCCACGTTACACCCAGGTTTCGGGCCAGTTCCCCTACCCGTTCATCTCCACCCACGACCCAGACTGAATCAATGGAGGCGCCCGTCAGCGCGGAGAGGACCCGAAACAACATACCCATGCTGATATTGGCCCGCTCTTCTGCAGACAATGCGCGAGCCAACCTGCTCTTGCCCTCAGAAAGGGGTTTCATCGGCACTATGGCGATGATCCCGGATTGCCGACTGCCCACGCTTTCGATCTCAGTGTCCAATTACACTATCCGATATTGTGCGGTCAGCCTGGAGGTCGAGAGATAAAATAGTCCGTGCCAGCTCCATACGATCCTGCAGCGAATTCATGATCGTATTAGTGACCACTGGGCGTAACCCCACATCGGCCACAGCTGGGGCCAGAGCCTCGTCCTGCTGGTCAATCACCAGCACGTCGCAGAATTCCTTATAGGCGCGGGCCACTCCCACCACTGAAACCTCGTGCCCCAGCCCCGCCATTATCCTGCCGGCAGGCCCGCGCACGGCGTCATTGCCCACTATCGGGCTGACGGCCACGCGAATACCCTTGAACTTCGCAAGTCGCTCCCTCATCCCCGCCACGGCCACGATCGGCTGCACGCTGAGCGCCGGGTTGGACGGGCAGATCACCAGCAACTGGGCTTGAGTAAACCCCTTGTCCAATCCAGGGGACGGATATGCGCCTGACGCTCCCTCATACTGCACCGCTGATACATCGGGTTGGGCACGGCGCTGCACGAAGTATTCCTGCATGGACAGACGGCCATACGTCGTATCGAGGACGGTCCGCACAGGCTGGTCGCTCATGGGCACGATGGGATGCTCAACACCAAGGGCGGCGCTGAGCTGGGCCGTCACCTCGGACAGGGTCATGCCCTGCCCCAGGAGTTGGGTCCTGAGAATATCCGTTGCGAGGTCGCGGTCACCGAGGTTGAACCACGCTTCTACACCATACTTGCGGAGCATGCTCAAGGCCTCGAAAGTGTCTCCCTGCAGGCCCCACCCAGTTTCAGGGTTGGACAGACCTGCGAGAGTGTACATCATAGTATCAAGGTCGGGAGAGACATGCAGGCCGTGGAAAATCTCGTCGTCGCCGGTGTTAACGCATACCACAAGCTCGCCCGGCTGTAGGCACTGCGCCAAGCCAACCACCAGCTTGGCACCTCCAACTCCTCCGGCCAAGGCCAGGACGCGAGCGCCCTTCACCGGACCGACTCTGCTATGGAGCAGTAAAGCCAACGAGGGGGAATTACTGAGTCCAATGGGCGCATCCGCCACGAATTATTACGTTGCAGCAGGGTCAGACACCAGCCTGCTGTGCGTATCGAGGGTGTTCGAAGCGGTAGGTTTCGAGTTTTACCAGCTTGTTGTAGGAACCGAAGATTTCCTCGACATTGTCGCCTACGAGGTCCAGCGGATCCATCTCCTCGTCGGCCTCGCCGAACACACGGCGCAACCCATAGGTGGTGGAGCGCTCGGCGGGAATCCGCCCGGCCGCACGAATCATTCCCCGGAACTCCGATGGCCGCATAAGCTGCCCGTGCTGCGCGCCGGCAGCGGTGGAGATGCTCTCGTTGATCAGCGTTCCACCCAGGTCGTTGACGCCACCCGTGAGCAGCAACTGGGACATCCGCGAGCCTTCCTTGACCCACGAAGCCTGCACGTTGGGGATCCAGTTGTTGAGCATGATCCGTGCGATGGCGTGCATCTTGACCACGTCCATACCAGTGGGGCCGGGCCGCACGTTCGGCAGCAGGTTCTTCAGGAACATTGGCGCTTCGGTATGTACGAAGCTCAGCGGCACAAACTCGGTGATACCGCCAGTCTGCTGTTGAATGTCACGCAGGAGCGCCATGTGGTTGGCCAACTGGGCCGGGGACTCGCGGTGTCCGAACATCACGGTCGAAGTGGTGGGGATTCCCAGATCATGGGCGGTGGTGATGACCTCCGTCCATTGGTCAACGGTGATGCGCCCCGGCGAAATCTCGTCGCGCATTGCCTGGTCCAGCACCTCCGCGGAGGTACCGGGCAGACTTCCCACCCCAGCGGCCTTCAGGCCTTCCAGGTATTCACGGATGCTGCACCGGGAGCGGATGGAGCCATACAGCACCTCCTCCGGGGAAAAGCCGTGAATGTGCATATCGGGAAGCGCCTCTTTGATGGCGGCGCAAAGACGAATGTAGAGGTCACCCTCCATCTGCGGCGGGAGCCCTGCCTGGATGCAGACCTCTGTGGCGCCGTAATCCCAGGCTTCCTGCGCACGGCGGACGATTTCCTCGATGGGGAGGTAGTAGCCTTCCTCCTCGCGGAAATCACGGCTGAAAGCGCAGAACCCGCACCGCTTGATGCAGACGTTGGTGAAATTGATGTTGCGGTTCACAACATAGGTGACAATGTCGCCGACGGTGCGGCGGCGCAATTCGTCGGCAACCAGCACCATGGCGTTGTACTCTGGGCCAGTGGTGCCAAAAAGCAAAGTGGCCTCTCCGGCCGTTATGTCCTCTCCACCCAGGGCCCGGTCCAAGACTGCAATCACTTCAGGGTTCAGCGTTCCCGACAGATCCTTCAGTGTAGGCGCAGCGGGCCGCTCAGTTGTTCCCGACATATCGTTGGATTCCCCCTTTTACGTATCCGTCGCCATCAGCCAGCGCGCGGACCCTGGTCCGCAACCCATCCGGCAGAAATTCTCCAGTGTCAAGAAAGTATTCGGGATATACCGGCAGCCTGGGTTTCAACTGGAAGCCTGCCGACTCTGTGTGCTCTCGCAGCTGAGCCAGAGCAGGCCATGGGGCCTCCGGGTTAACAAAATCTATAGTCAGTGGGGAAACGCCACCCCAGTCGTTGATACCAGCGCCCAAGTAGATGTGGTATATGTCGGCACTGAGATTTGGCGGCACCTGCACGTTGGCGTCCGGTCCCAGGATCAGCCGCGCAGCCGCCACTGACCAGAGCAACTCTATCGTATCAGCGTCCAGCTTTTCGGCCATCGCGGTACCGGGCTTGGCCCGGAAATTCTGAACAATGACCTCTTGGACATGCCCAAAACTCCGGTGGATATTCCTGATCGCCAACAAGGACTCAATCCGGTCCTCGCGGGTATCTCCGATGCCGATGAGGATACCAGTAGTGAAGGGCAGCCGCAACTCGCCTGCCAGCTCCATGGTGCGCAGGCGAACCCTCGGCCGCTTGCTGGGCGCGAACTCGTGGGCCCCACCCGGAGCGTGCAGCACGGGCGAAGTGCTCTCCAGCATCAGACCAATGGAAGGGTTGTACGGCTGGAGGGCCGCCATCTCGCGGCGGCTCATGGTGCCAGGGTTGGCGTGGGGCAACAGCGACGTCTCCTCCAGCACGAGACGGCTGACGTAGGCCAAGTATTCAAGGGTAGTCCTGAAGCCGCGATCTGTCAGCCACTTCTTGGCTTCCGGGTAGCGCTGCTCGGGCCGCTCTCCCAGCGTGAACAACGCCTCGGTGCAGCCGAGACGCTGGCCGGCCCTGGCAACGTCCAGCACTTGCTCCGGGGTCATGTACAGCGTGTCGCCAGCCTGCTCTGGAGTCTTCCTGAAAATGCAGTAACCGCAGAAATCACGGCACATGTGCGTCAGTGGTATGAAGACCTTGGGTGAAAAAGACACGATTCGGCCTTTCCCCAGGTCCCGCATCGCTGCGGCCGCCTCGCACAGGGCTGCCAGCCCGCCCTCGCCAACATCCACAAGAGCCCAGGCCTCGTCATCGGCCAGCGGACGGCCAGCTGCGGCCTCCTCCAACGATGTGGCGAGTTGGCCATTGCTGTGGGTGGAGGTCGTGCTGTGAATCGTCATACGAATAACTGCCCGTTCGGTTCAACGGGAGGCAGCATTGAAATGTCGTCAGGCTTTGATTGGTACTCCCTCGGCTGCGTCGTAAGGAGGCGGAGGCGCCTCGCCTGCGGCCGGGTCAAACTTTCCTCGGATGGAAACGCAGGGGTGGGTTCGGCCCTGATCTTATCCATTTCCTCAACGAAAGAGATGGTTGAATTGATGGCCAATTGCACCTTGTCTTCGAACCATTCATGCTCGTAGTAATTGAAATGCATTATTGAAGGGCTAAGGTACAGGTCAATCAGATCTTGGCGTCCTCTCTCGATGGCGATGAAATCGACTACCGCGTTCAACCGGAAATGTCCCTGGTGATACCAGCCCCACTTTTCAGCCACGGCCTTGATGGCATGCGCCGCAGACCCCCAGGCCTTTTCTGAGGCCTGAATGAGGTCACCAAGATCCAACTCCCTCTGCGCATCCCTCAGCAGTCGCTGACTGATGGCGGCGTAGCGGTCGGAATATGCCTCGCGCAGTTCTGAAGACACGCTGGTCATCGCAATCGCCTGTAATGAACGAAGAATAGCGGTTATTGTATGTCCTTAGCTGTTTCCATAGCAACGCTGCCCACCCCGGCAGGTCAAGGCGATTACAACCCGTCCAGCCTGCCCTGGTCGCTGTACGGCACCGAGGCAAAGGGGCGGCCAAGGTGCTCATGGGCCAGACGGGTGGCAACGCGGCCTCGCGGCGTCCGGTCAAGGAAGCCAAGCTGCAGCAGGTAGGGCTCCCACACGTCCATTATCGTGTCCGAATCCTCGTTGAGCGCCGCCGCGATCGTTTCTAGGCCAACGGGACCGCCGTCGAACTTATCGATGATTGCGCTGAGCAGACGGTGGTCGGACTGGTCCAGGCCAAGGGGGTCGACGTTCAGCTGCTCCAGGGCGGCGCGGGCCACCGGGCCGGAAATCCGGTTGTCGGCCTTTACCAGCGCATAGTCCCGGGTACGCTTGAGTAGTCGATTGGCGACTCTTGGCGTTCCCCGGGAGCGCCGGGCGATTTCGGAGACGCCGTCGGCGTCGTGCTCGGCCTCCAGGATGCGGGCAGAGCGTTCGACGATAATCTCCATCTCTTCGACATCGTAGTATTCGAGGCGCCACACTGACCCAAACCTGTCTCGAAGCGGGGCGCTGACCATGGAAAACCGGGTGGTAGCCCCCACAAGAGTGAAGGGGTTGATGCGCAGGTTAACGCTGCGCGCGGCGAGTCCCTTGCCAACCATCCAGGAAAGGAAAAAATCCTCCATCGCCGAGTAGAGCACCTCCTCAACCACCCGATTCAGGCGATGCACCTCGTCGATGAATAGCACCTCGGAGGGCTGCATACTGGTGAGGATAGCGGCCATATCTCCGGCACGCTCGATCGCGGGGCCCGAGGTAACACGAATGGGAACGCCCATCTCATTTGCAATTATATGGGAGAGTGTCGTCTTTCCCAGTCCTGGAGGGCCATAGATTATGGCGTGGTCAAGCGGTTCCTGGCGTATCTTGGCGGCGTCGATGGCAATCTGCAGGGTCTGCATGGTGTGGGGCTGGCCCACGAACTCGTCGAAGCGCCGCGGGCGCAGCGTGGCGTCAACGTCTTCCTGCAGTTCCGCTCCATTCACCAGCCGCTCGGTCATGTGGTCTCCCCTCAGCCCTTCCAGTAATGCCCTGTGGGAATCGCGAAGTCCCTCGCCTCACTCCTCAAACTTTCGGAATACCAGGCAAGCATTCTGGCCGCCGAATCCGAAGGCGTTGGAAAGCACCACCCGAGCGTCCAGATCGCGGGCTTCGTTGGGTATGTAGTCAAGATCGCAACTGGGATCGGGCGATGTGTAGTTTATGGTGGGGTGGACCCTCCCCTCGGTGATGGTCTTGATGCAGGCAGCGGCCTCCAGTGCCCCAGCTGCGCCCAGAGAATGCCCGATCATCGACTTGGTGGAACTTACCGGTATTTTATAGGCACGGTCTCCGAACAGGCGCTTGATGGCCACGGTCTCCAGCGTATCATTCAGTGGCGTCGACGTGCCGTGGGCATTGATGTAGTCAACGTCATCCAGGGTCAAACCAGCGTCGAAAACAGCGATCTCCATGGCACGGGCGGCGCTGGCTCCCGACTCCTCCGGCTGAACCGGATGTCCAGCGTCGCTGGTGCTGCCAAAGCCGACGACCTCTGCCAGTATCGTCGCGCCCCGGTTCTGGGCGTGTTCCAAGCGTTCCATCACCAGGATCACGGCACCCTCGGACGGCACAAAGCCGTCGCGTTCCGAATCGAAGGGACGGCTGGCCTCCTCCGGGGCATCATTGTGGGTGCTCAGCGCCCGCATCACCGCAAACCCGGAAAGCCCCAGCAGACTGATACCCGCCTCGGCTCCTCCGGCAAAGACCACGTCGGCGCCGCCGCGGCGTATCACATTCATCGCCTCGCCTATGGCCTGGTTGGACGCAGCGCAGGCGGTGGTGGCGGTGGAATTATAGCCGTGCGCTCCCACGTACCGGCTGACAGATGCTGCAGCCATGTTGGGCAGAATCATGGGGAAAAAGAAAGGCGACATGCGCATTCCGCCCCGGTCCGCCAGTATGCGGCAGTTTTCCTCTAGGGTGGGGAAGCCACCGTTGCCATTCCCCAGGACCACCCCGACCCTGTAGGGGTCATCGTGCGATGCATCAAACCCCGACGACTCCACAGCCTGCAATGCCGCCGCCACCGCCAACTGGGAAAATCGGGCCATTCGCCGGGCCTCCCGCCCAGTAATGTACTGCTCTGGATCAAAGCCGGTTACCTCTCCCGAAATCCGGCATGGGTAGCCGGTGGGGTCGCACAGTGTCATCGGCCCCACTCCAGAACGTCCTGCCACCAGGTTTGCCCAGAATTTCTCCGGCGACTCTCCCAGAGGGGTCATTGCCCCCATTCCTGTTACCACCACCCTGACCCGTTCACCGCTCATCGCCAACCCCGTTAGTCCCCTTTCCTGGCAAGGGATGGATATACTTCAGGCTCGATTCCCAGCGCCGCCTCTCTCACCTCTGCCGCCAGGAAAAGCGACCCTGTGGCCAGCACCAGGCCACCAGGCCCGGCGGCATCTCTGGCCAGCACGAGGGCTTCCCCTGGGCCGGCAGCGGATTCTGCATTGCCGCCCTTTTCATGAACCATACTGGTGAGGTCCTGCGCGGTCATCGCTCTCGGATGCCGGGCCTGCGTGGCAACCAGCAGGTCGGCGGCGGCAGCCAGAGAGCTCGACATCGCATCCACGTTCTTGTCCCTCGAGAAGCCCGCAATCACGACGAGCCGGTCATAGTCGAAGTACCGTGGCAGCGATTCAAGCAATTTGTCTACCGAATAGTCGTTGTGAGCACCGTCAGCGATTACCAGCGGCTCTCGCCCGACTATTTCCATCCGGCATGGCCAGGACACGTTGCTGAATCCCCGGGCCAGCGTCTCGGCAGACATCTGGAATCCCTGCGCCCGGCACATTGCCTCGACAGCAGACACGGCCGTAGCAGCGTTCTCCATCTGATAATCGCCCAAAAGCGGAATATCCAGCTCGTAGGAGCCAAGGAAGCCGTGCACCACGAACTGCTGGCTGCGTGGCCCGGAACCCCTGGATTCCCAGGTTACATCGCGGCCAATCAGCACGGGCTCGACACCAACCCGGTCGCAAGCTTCCAGGATGGAAGTCAGGGCCTCGGCCCGCTGCGGTGCGATAACCGGAGTGCACCCCGGTTTTAGAATGCCGGCCTTGTCGGACGCGATTTCACCTATGGTATCCCCGAGAATGTATGCGTGGTCCATGCTGACCGAGGTAATCACACAGACCTGAGCATCCACCACATTAGTCGCGTCCAGTTTACCGCCAAGACCGACCTCGATGGTCTGTACATCTGCGCCGGCCTGGGCGAAGCATTGGAATGCCATTCCAGTAAGGAACTCAAACAGGGTTACGGTGTCATTACCATTGATGTTGCGAAGCGGCCAAAGGTCTGCGACAACACCGGCGAACTCCTCCTCGGAAACAGGCTCACAATCCCGTCTCAGGCGTTCCCTGAAGGTGTGCAGGTGGGGCGAAGAATAGAATCCAGTGCCGAGGCCTGCGGCGTGGAAGGCCGCATCGCACAGGGCTGCAGTACTCCCCTTGCCCTTGGTGCCAGCGACGTGGACCGAGGGGACGCGCCGATGCGGATTGCCCATACGGTCGAGAAACTCATCCATCCGGCCCAGATTGTAGATGGCCTTCTGCCTCGGGCCATCGACCCGAGATCTCTCCGAGTCGAAAAGAGAGAGCACGTGTCCTATGGCCTCTTGATATATCAACGTGCACCTCCGCGCTGCTTCCCAACGGCACACCAGAATGTTGCCAAGCTAGAAATATCAGCCTCGACGGGGCATTCCAAGCCCCAGGGTCATGCGTAAGGAATCGCCAAAGCCGACAGTATTTACATAGTCAATGTTACCCCGCAACGCCTTGGGGGTAAACCCGAACGATTCCTCAATGTCGCGGCCTTCCGCCACGTTTCGGATTCCCAGCATCCGCAGTTGTCCCGTGGTGACAGGCACTCTTGGCATGAGGCTTTGCATGACAGCAATCATGGGCCACGCGACAAGTGTCGGAATGTGGACACGTCTGATTCTCTTGCCCATTGCCAGGGCCACTTCATCAAGCAAATCGTTGTAGCTGAGCCGTTGAGCGCCCCCGAGTTCCAGTGCCTTCCCTTTGACCAGTGAATTGCCGACCGAATCCACTACGCAGCGCGCCACGTCTTCCACGGCAATGGGCTGCATCCGGTTCCTGCCGCTCCCGATCACGGGCACAACCGGGCCCATACGCACCAGCCCAGCCAGGGCAGTCATGAATTCGTCACCAGGTCCGAAAATTACGGAGGGGCGCAGTATGGTGTAGGCAACACCGGAGTTGATGACCCTCAGTTCCCCTTGATACTTGCTGTGCAAATACGGGTATGCGGGGTTTGAAGTAGCCCCCAATGCGCTGACGTAAATAACCTCGCGTGCTCCTCCGGCCCTGGCTGCATCGGAGACGTTGGCCGTACCCTGCCGGTGCACCCCGTCAAAGGTCAGTCCTCGCCTGGCGCGGATTATTCCTACCAGGTGCACGACAGACTGGACATCGTACATAGCCTGGCTTATGGATTCGGCGTCAAGCACGTTCCCGTAGTGAACGTCGACATCCAGACCGTCCAGCAGTCTCTCCCCTCCCGGCGAGTGCACCAGGCAACGTACCTGATGGTGCCGGGCTAGGAGCTCCGACACCACGCGACGACCCAGAAACCCTGTTGCCCCCGTCACCAGAACCAGCAAGAATCCGGACCTCCCTCCCTTCGGATGCCGACAAATCCGGCAGATCAGAAGGATTGGAATTACCCCTTGAGTCCAGATTCCCGTATCTGGAAGAGAGTTGTCAAGGAGCGATTGACACCCGCACCCAGGGTTACTGAACTTGGCCCTACTATACCTGTCATGCCCGCGAAAGGGTGAATCCACAGCCTGAAACAGTCAACCTCCCAAAGTGACGGCACACAGGCAGCCATGGATTATCGCTTTCGCGGCAATGGGAGCTTTTCCCCCCGGCGGAACGGGTTACACAGTCCAAATGCGATCGCCCGGTCCCCCTCGCCACCTATCCAAATGAACCTGGCAATTGGAACCTGGCAATTTGTGAGTTAACATGTCGTGATGAATTTATTTGACATCAAAGGGTAAGCGAGAATGCCGGACCACAGTCTGCATTTCGGCGCGAACCTCACCCTGGAGGTTGAGGAAACAGCGCGCCAGGCGCGCTGGATGGAAGACCTCGGGTTTGAATATTTCTCCGCAGGCGAGCATTTCATGCGGGGAGACCCCCCTGGTCCGTCGCACGCGTCGCTACCAGTGCTTGCGGTTGCTGCGGGCGCGACGACGTCCATCCGGTTGCTGTCATCCATTGTGCTGGCCCCGTTCTATCACCCCCTCATGCTGGCACGGACGACGGCGACGCTGGATGCAGCATCCAACGGCCGGCTGACTCTGGGCGTGGGCATTGGCGGAGAGTACCCGTCGGAGTTCGAGAACTCAGGACTGCGGGTAAATCAACGGGGGCGCCGCACAGACGAATGTCTGGAGGTCGTGCGACGCCTGTGGAAAGGCGAGCGAGTTGACTTTACCGGAAGGCATTTTCAACTGAACGGGGCAGAAATCAACCCGCTGCCGGCGCAGAAGCCCCACCCTCCAATCTGGGTTTCGGGTCGGCGCGACCCCGCCATGCGGCGCGCCGCCAGGTTTGGGGACGGATGGGTGCCTTATTTCTATGATCCTCCGCGCTACCGGGACAGTGTCGAAAAGATCCATGCCCTTGCCGAAGAGGATTGCAGGACCCTCAATGGGTTCCAGTGGGGGTTTTTCCCCTATATTTCCATCTACCAGACCGAACAGGAGGCTGCCGAGGTGGCAGCCCGACAACTGGGCGGCCAATACCTGTATGGCGGCGAGTTCATCAACATCGTTCGCAGATATTGCCTGCTGGGCACGCCGGAACAGTGTGCCGAACGATTGCAGGAATACATAGACGCAGGAGCCAAGCATATAGTTTTCAGCATCACCTGCCCACCTGAGGACCGCGAGCGGCACCTTGAGGACATTGCACAAAGGTTAATTCCAATGTTTCATCGAAAATCTTAACGAGATTTTATGACATCCTGTATAATGCAATCAGATAAAATCGAATAATAATGTAACTGTGGTTCGGCAGAGTGTCTGGGTACCTCGACTTCCGGAAGCCCAGCCTTGGCATTTGAGCAAGTTGGATGCGGGATTGCCCCACACCAACCGGAAATGTGAGAACCGAACAGTATTTTGGGGAGGCCAAATGTCTCGCATCAAACGCGTAATGCTGCTCCAGCCAGCCTCGGCCGGCGGCAATTTTGAATATGTGGCAATTCCAAGGCAGGGCATGCTCTATCTTTCAGCAGCCCTGGCCAAGTGGGAAGGCCCCTTCCTCTACGACCGCGATATCTGGTTTGAGGACCGTTCCGGGCTGATAGACCTGGAGAAGGACCTGGAGGGCGTCGACATACTGATGTTGACCGCCCTGATAAACGAGGCCCCCAGGGCCTACCAGGTGGCGCGTCAGGCCAAGGAACTTCACCCTGACATCATAACCATCGGCGGCGGACCCCAGATGAGCCCGCTGCCCGAGGAAGCGTTCGACTACGGCCATTTCGATGTCATCGTACAGCGAGAGGGCGAAGACATCATCGGGCAACTGTGCGACGTCCTGCTGGAGCACCGAGGCCCGGACCGCAAGCAGTACCTGGACAAGGTTCCCGGCATCAGCTACCAGGAAGACGGCCACGTAGTCTACACAAAGCGCGTCGGTCTGGTGAGTCCCGACTTCGTGGAGCTGCCCGACTTTCGTTCAATCCGGGACCTGACTCCCGCCAATCCAATGGCAGGAGCCGTGATGGAGACCATCCGCGGCTGCACCGAAAAATGCACCTACTGCCAGGTGATCCAGCAGTTCCTAGGCTACAGGCTAGTCTCCCGGGAGACTGAATTCAAGCGCCTGGAACAGCTGCACCAGCTTGCTGCCGATGGCCTCATCCACACCTCTCGGAACGGATCATTCCAGGTATTCGTATCCGACGATTTGCACACGCCGCCGCTCAGGGCTGTAAAGTTCAGGAACGAACGCCTCGAACGGCTCAAGGGGTGGAAGGGCTACACTGACAATATGAACCTCATCATCCAGGCCAGGGCCGAAATCGGCCAGGACCCGGAACTGGCCGAGGCACTCCAAGAAGCCAATGTAAAGATGCTGTACCTTGGTGTGGAGTCCGACAACGCCGAGAACCTCAAAGCGGTGAACAAGCGCCAGGACCCGGGACAGATGCATCGCGACCTGGCCTATATCAACGAACAGGGCTTCACGGTGGTGGCCATGACCATCATCGGGCTTCCGTACGATACCGAAGAGAGCATTATGGCCCTGGCCGACTGGGTGACAACCGTCAGCCGCTACCAGACCGCCAACTTCCTCACTCCGTTGCCGGCCACATCCAACTGGACCGACCTCCAGCCTCTGGACGAAGACGGGGAGTTGTTGCGGGCGGGGGAGATGCGTCCATATCACCTGTACACCGGCCGTCAATTCGTTCATCACGATGAGCGCTGGTCGATGCAAGAGAGCAGGGAGATCTTTGACAAATACACCTCCCGGCTCCAGGAAGTCGACGACGTCTACCGCCGGGTGTTCAGGATCCTGCGCACCTACAAGCTGCGCCTGGCAGCGACCAGCCGGGAACTGAGCGACGGCGTAACCACCCGGATAGGCGAGGCTACCGAAAGGCTTCGGGACCTGTCAGACCCGGCATTGCTGTCGGGAGGGGAGTTCGGTGAAAACATTTCCGGCCGCGTAGGGGAATTGGTGGAAACCCTGCGCTCGGTCTCTCAGCCGCTGTCGAACGTGCGCCGCGATGCAGCCGAGAGCATCGGCTCCAAGCTGACCGAACTGACCGAGTCGCTGAAGACTCTCGCCGACCCCAGCGTCACCAGCGGCAAGGAACTGGCGGCCAGCGTCTCCCGGCGCATCACCGAGGTAACTCATGCCATAGACTCGGCCCTTTCCGAGCAGGGAGAAAGCGGCAAGGGGGCAACTGGGCAAAGCTGACAGCTTCGGTCCCGCACCAATTTAGTTAAAGCAAGACTGGCCGCCCAAGTGGCGGCCAGTCAATTGCAGCGGAACCTAGCCTGAATCATCCGGATGCCACAGGCCGCGGTATCGGATTCAGACTGATGGAGCTTGAACTGCCAGGGCCATCATCCATGAACAACCACCAGGCATCGACGGGAATACATCAGGGACAATGGATGGGATGACAGAACTTCACCGAGTCTACATCACCGGTATCGGCGTTATAAGCCCACTGGGTCTGGACCTGCCTTCAACCTGGGAGGGAATCTCTCATGGGAGGTCGGGAGTTGATTTTCTGACTGCCTTCGATACCGAGGGATTCGACACCCAATTCGGCGCAGAGGTGAAGGGATTCGAGGCTGAGAATTACCTTGATCGCAAGGATGCGCGGCGCATGGACCGGTTTGCCCAGTTCGCAGCCGTCGCTGCCCGGCAGGCCTGCCAGCAGGCGGAGTTGACCCCAAGCAAGAACGATCCCTATCGGGTGGCAGTGATAATAGGCAGTGGCATCGGCGGAATTTCCACCCTGTCCCAGCAGTTCGCGGTCCTCAACGAGCGTGGTCCCAGAAGGGTCAGCCCGTTCCTGATACCGATGATGCTGGGAGACATGGCCTCGGCGCAGGTCTCGATGATTACTGGATCCATGGGCGCAAACTACTGCCTGGTGTCATCATGCTCCAGCGGAGCGGATGCCATGGGCCAGGCCTGGGAAATGGTGAGAACCGGCAGGGAGGACATTGTCCTTGCCGGAGGTACCGAGGCGCCTCTGGTGCCGGTATCTGTGGCAGGATTCAACGCACTGCGCGCACTGTCCCGTCGCAACGACAACCCGACTGAAGCAAGCCGCCCCTTCGACATCGCTCGAGATGGTTTCGTGATGGGTGAGGGCGCAGCGGTCTTCGTCCTGGAGAGCGAGGAAAGCATCAACAGCCGTAATGTGGAACCGCTGGCAGAGTTGCGCGGTTATGCCGCGACCTCGGATGCACACCACCTCACCGAACCTTTGGCCACCGGAGAAAGCGCCGCCAGGGCCATGTCCGTGGCGCTGGCCCAGGCCGGCATCGACCCCTCTGAAGTCGGCTACATCAACGCCCACGGGACATCCACCCCGCTCAACGACAAGCACGAGACGAAGGCCATCAAGATTGCTCTGGGTGACGAAGCCTACCGGGTACCGATCAGCTCCAGCAAATCCATGACCGGCCACCTGTTGGGCGCGGGTGGGGCACTGGAAGCAGCCATCTGTGTGATGGCAATGCGAGACGGGCTGGTTCCTCCGACCATCAACCTGAACGAGCCCGACCCGGAATGTGACCTGGACTACACCCCCAATGAGGCCCGCAGGCAAGATATCGAAGTCGCTATGAGCAATTCCTTCGGATTCGGGGGGCACAATTCAGTTCTCGTATTTTCCAAGCCGCGCCAGGCCGTGCAGGTGTGACCAGGGCGAAAACGATGGCCCGCTGGCTAGCTCCCGATGAGCCCGACCTTTCTGGATTGCCGGATCACGTACCTCAACTTGTCGCCCGCCTCTTGTGCTCGAGGGGAATAAACACCGGGGAAAAGCTCGAGAGTTTTCTCAACCTCTCCCACCTGCCCCACGACCCAATGCTGTTGCCCGGCATGGACCGGGCGGTCGTCCGCCTCCGTTCCGCCGTGGAGGACGGAGAAATCGTGGGTGTGTTCGGTGACTTCGACGTGGACGGCATCACCGGCACGGCCATAATGTGCGAGGGCCTTGGGTCCCTGGGCGCGCGACCCATCCCCTACATCCCGCAGCGGACCGACGAGGGTCACGGCCTGTCTGTCGGTGCAATCGATTCACTTACCGAAGCCGGAGCCTCACTTATCGTAACGGTGGACTGCGGCATCACCGACGCAGAACAGGTGGCTTACGCATCCGACCGTGGTGTCAACGTCATCATCACCGATCACCACATTCCTCCTTCGAGCCTGCCAGAGGCTGTCGCCTGTGTCAATGCCAAGCTGGAGGGAAGCACCTACCCCTTTGCCGACCTGTGCGGTGCGGGCCTCGCTCTGAAGGTCATTCACGGGCTGCACCTCTCGTGGGGAGTGCCTTATGATCCCGCGCTCCTGGAACTCGCGGCCCTTGGGAGCGTCGCGGACCTGGTTCCGCTCCAGGATGAAAATCGCTACATGGTATCCACGGGAGTGGAACGCCTCAAAAACACCACTCGACCAGGCCTCCTGGCATTGTTCGAGGCAGCGCGAGTTTCTCCCGAGCGCATATCTTCAGAAACGATAGCCTACCAGATCGGCCCGCGTCTCAACGCCTCAGGCCGTATGGGAAACCCCGTAGACAGCTTTCACCTGCTGACGACCCGTTCTGCAGACGAGGCCACTATGTTGGCGGAAAGGCTGGAGGAACTAAACCAGCTGCGCCGTGCCGCCACCGAGGAGGCTGCGTCATTGGCAGTAGACATTGTCGAGATGATGCCGTCCATCCCGGACATCCTGGTGGTGGCGCACGAGGCCATACCCCAGGGCGTGGCCGGGCTGGCGGCATCCCGCCTGGCCGAGCGTTACCGGCGCCCGGCGGTGGTGCTGTCGATAAACGGTGGCCAGGCAGTCGCTTCGGCCCGCAGCATACCGGAATTCAATATCGTGGAAGCCATCGCCTCAGCGTCCGACCTGTTGGTCCGCTACGGCGGGCACGCCCAGGCTGCCGGGTTTACGGTCTCAACCGATCTGATTGCCGAGGCCAGGGAGCGACTGTTAGCCCACGCCGGTGAGCGGCTGGGGGCGTTGGACCTATCCCCCGTCCTGGAGATAGACGCCACAGCGGTCCTGCCTGAACTGACCATGGACACGTATGACTGGCTCAGCAGCCTGGAGCCGTTCGGCAAGGGCAATCGGCGCCCATTGCTTGCATCCCTGGGCCTGACGGTAAAGGAGGCGCGGCTGGTGGGCCATTCCAGGCAACACCTGCGCCTGAGGGTGGAACAACAGGGCCGGGAAATGATCGCCCTGGCTTTCAACCAGGCCGAGGACTGGCACAACCTGAAAAGACCGGCAGAAGCGGCAAAGCTGGACCTGGCCTACACCCTGATGCTGGACTCGTGGCAAGGGCAGCAATCGCTGGCTTTGCGGGTGACACAACTGCGAATTTCCGAGTCCTGACCTCTCCGGCCTCCCGTTCCTACGGGCGTCAGCCTAGGCCCGTTGCGTGCTCCTTCGCCTGTTGGCGCGCGTCCCGTCGTTGGGACGCACGACCTGGGCCTTCCAGAGGAGCAACGGCACAGTGATGACGATCACGATAAGAGCCACGACCTGCGCTTCATTCAGGCTCCAGAAGTAGTAGTTCTGCTCCACTCTTAGGAAACTGATGAAGAAGCGACCGATGGAATAAGTAGCGGCGTATAGCGCGAAAAACATTCCTCGGGGCCGGAGTCGGTTCCTGAGCGGCCAAAGCACCGCCAGCAACGCCAGGTCAAAGATCAACTCGTAAGCAACCGCAGGATGCATCGCCGGCAATTGAAAAGCGGGGCTGTCAGGGTGGTTGTAAACGAAACCCCAGGGCTGGCTGGTAGTCTTGGCGAAGTGTTCGCCGTTAATGATGTCACCGATTCGACCGATGGCCATGGTAGCCAGCAGGGCTGGCGCGGCGATATCGGCCAGATGGCCTATTGTGGGGAGCTCTGCCTTCTGAGGTTGTCCGAATATAGGTGAAAAGGGACGCCAAATGGCAAGAAACCAGTTCGAGTTGCGGATTAACAGGTACAGCGAGCCGGCTACAAATCCGCCGGATATCGCCCCGAAAATGGCGATTCCTCCCTCCCAGACCTGAAACACCCTCACGAAATCCCGGCCGTACACCTCGTCCCAGTAGTCAATGACGTGCAGGAGACGGGCGCCGATCACTCCACCGATGATGCACCACATGGCGGCTGAGTAAAGGACATCCGCCACCATTCCCTCTCGAGTGCCCCACCTCACTACCAGGTACACCGCTACTGCGACAGCAATGAAAGTGAATACGCCGTGCCAGGAAAGAATGACTCCGCCGGTGTTGATCAGATTGGGGTTGATGCCTATCCCTATGCTGGCCAGGAGGTCCACGCCCATTGAATCATCCTTGCTCGGGTTCTAGCTTCCGGTGCCCGGTCTGTTGGTCGGCCCAATTGTGGTAACAAGGTATACCCCGGCTCCCATGGGCTGCAAGGCCTCCGCCACCGTCCGGTGCTCGGTTTCACTTGACGGCACGGCGAACAGGGCAGGGCCCGCGCCGCAGAGATACAGTTCCGGCCCACCGCTTTCCAGCACAGTACGGCGCATTTCGGCCAGGACCGGGAATTCCCACTCTGCTATATCCTGAAATACGTTGAACATGCAGTCGCGGATGGATTGCACGACAAATCCCCCGCCGGTAAGCAGCAACACCAGGCGCCTCGTGATGCCGCCGTCACTGTAGTGCGCAGGGGTGATGCGGGAATACATGCGTCTCGTCTTGTCACTTATGGCCAGGTCGGGAAACACCAGGGTCAGATTGAATGGCGGCAGCGGCGGCAATGGAGAGATGATTTCGCCACTCCCCTCGGCAAGAGAGGTGCCACCCGCAAGAAAGAATGCCACATCCGAACCGATCCCGGCGGCGATTCCGGTCAGATCCTCCTCAGTAGCACCAGTGTCCCAAAGCTGGTTTAGGACCCAAAGCGCGGCAGCGGCGTCGCTGCTCCCGCCTCCAAGCCCCATGGCGACCGGAATGGTCTTCTGAATGCGAATGCGCGCTCGGGGCAGGATGCCCCTGTTCTGGGCCAACGCCTCTGCCGCCTTCCACACCAGATTGGCCTCTCCCGACAGTTCGCGGCTGTCGCAATCAACGCGGAGGGTGGGCCAATGCTCAATGGAGAGCCGGTCGGCCAACCCCACAGTCTGCATCACAGTCTTGACTTCGTGGTAGCCGTCGGCCCGTTTGCCCAGGACTTCAAAAGTCAGGTTCAACTTGGCGTGGGCCTCAACCTCCATCACCGTGCTCCTCCTTCATTTCCTGCCACGCCCAATAGACATTGCCCCACTCCTCCAGGCTCAGGGTTGCGGGGCGTCTCTGACCTTCGATGCCAGCGCGTTCCAGGACGGCGGAACCGAGCTTTGTCTCTATTCTCAGGCCGTGGCTGAGCGAGTTGTGCAACTGCTTTCTGGGAGCTGAGAAACCCGCTTTGACGACCTCGAAGAACTCCTCTCGACTCTGCACCTCCACCGCGGGTTCCCTGCGAACGTCCAACCGGACAACTGCCGAACGAACCTTGGGCGGAGGACGAAAAGCAGAGGGCGGTACAGAACAAACCAGACGGGCCATGGCATAAAACTGGGTTGCCACCGACAGCAGGCCCATAGTTCCTGGTGAGGCCGTCATGCTACCAGCTACCTCCCTCTGGACCATGAAGATGGCAAGGGACGGAGGTGAATTTGACTCCAGGGTGCGCCGGATGATCGGATTAGCGGCGTAGTACGGGAGATTTCCTATGACTTTGTAGTCCAGTCTTCCCGCCTCATCCCTGCCAGATATCAGTGAAGGCAATTCAATTTCCCTGGCGTCACCTAGCAGGCAATGAAGATTGGGTGGGTGGACCAGACGGGATGGCAATTCCCGGCACAGATGTTGGTCGAGTTCGATGGCGATAACATTGCCAGCCAATTCCACGAGCCGACGGGTAAGTACCCCTCGGCCGGGGCCAATCTCCACCACCGTATCGCTGGGAGTCAGTTCCGCGGCGTCAACAATGCGTTGCACCACGCGGGAGTCATGCAGGAAGTGCTGTCCCAGCGACTTACGGGGCCCGGAACGGCGCCCTGATTGGGTCACTGGTTCCCGTTCGCCTGAATGCAATCAGGGGACTCAAACATAATAAGAGACCGCGCACCTCCGGTCGACGCTGACAACTGAGCGTGTCGCGACGGACGACTCAGGCCAGGCACTCCCACGGCGCCCGCAGTATCCTGCTTACCGTTGCTTCCTTTCGGACCTGGCGGGGTTCACAAGTCTGCGTCGCGTGGGACCCAGCCCTCAACGACCTCCGACCACGATATTGGCCCAACGGGCAGGCCTCTGGGAGGAATTCAATCCCGCTGTAGCGGATTGCGGGTGCAGGGCACCGCTAGCTCCCCATCTAGTGCGGCCTCTTTTCAATGGTATGTTCGGCGGCCCATGGTGTCAATTCAGGTTGTGCCCCTCACGTTAGCCGCCAAGGCTTTCGCAATTGGACGAAATGGAACCATATTCCTCCCAACGGAATGTATTATGCGATAGCCTTGGGAACTCCGTCGTTGTTGGCCGGGCACGGCGATGCTAGACTAACGGGTGGAATTTGCTGGTGGTTAGAAATGCCCGTTAAGAAAGCTGTGATACCCGCTGCTGGCCTCGGAACTCGATTCCTGCCGGTGACCAAGTCCGTCCCCAAGGAACTGCTTCCTATCTTGGACCGTCCCATGCTGCAGTACGTTATTGAAGAGGCAGTTGAGGGAGGAATCGAAGAGGTCATCATCGTCACGGCTCCCGGGAAGGAGGGCATCGCATCCTACTTCCAGCCGTCTCCGGCACTCGAGCGACGTCTCGCCGACAGCGGAGCGGATGACCTGCTGGACAAGGTAATTCACGCCTCTCGCCTTGCCAGGGTCTCCTTCGTTATACAAGAAGAGGCTCTGGGACTGGGCAACGCGGTTCTCACAGCACGGGAGGCGGTCGGAAATGAGCCGTTTGTAATCATTCTGCCCGATGACATCGTGCATCACACGCCGGGTGTTGTGGCGCAAATGGTAAAAATCTTCGATAGCACCGGGGCTGGTGTAGTGGCCGTGGAGCCAATGCCCTGGGAAACGGTGCACAACTACGGCGTGGTGGACGCGCTCTCCGCTGGGAACGGCTTGCACCGGGTAAGGGGGCTGGTGGAGAAGCCGCCACGCGAGGAGGCGCCTTCGAATCTGTCCATAGTCGGACGCTACATCCTGCCTCCGCAGGTCTTTGACTGCCTGGAAGGCACGCAGCCGGGAGCCAAGGGAGAGATACAGTTGACCGACGGCATGCTCATGCTGCTGGAAAGCACCGACATATACGCCTACGAATTCCAGGGTGTCCGGTATGACGGAGGAACCCCAATGGGCCTGCTGCGCGCCTCGCTGGAGTATGCCCTTCGCCGCGACGACACGCGAGGCGCAACCCTGGACCTGCTGCGTTCGATAGACTTCGGCTGAGCGCCGTCACGGAAGTATGAAGTTGACCACCATTCAGAGCCAAAGAGAAAACGTTGATTCACTGCACACCGGCCTGCTGGAACTGTTGGACGGGATGAACTATTGCCTGGACTGGAAACCTGAGGATTCCAATTGGTCTGCGCGGGAGATTGTTTACCACCTGCTGGACACGCCGCCTGGAGGGATGGCAAGGGTTGTTGGAGGCATCGTTTCCGGCGAAATCAGCGAATACGAGATCTGGTCCGACCGCACCAATGTCTCGGAGGCAAGGGCCGCCTTGGACATGCCGGAAATCGAGTCCGACATATCCGCCTTCATTGACACATTCAGGGGAGCATTGCACCTGGCCAGAGATTCCGACCTGCAGGAGCGCCGGGTGCTGATGCACCAGCGCACCCGCGGCGAGGACGTGGAGCGAACTCTGGAAACCGCGCTGGCCGGCTTCGACCGGCACTGGCGGGCGCACCTGGAGCAACTGGGGGAACTGAGAGACGCGCTGGGGCTTTAGCGATTTATCAGGCAGCGCCGAATCGGTCAGCGACTAATTGTCGAGATCAACGGACGATAGTTTGAAAAAGCCACCCATCGGCTGGAAACCGTGCAGTTCATGACGGGCCGGTTTTCCACGAATGCGATTAAAGCCAAGAGCAGTGTCCATTGTGAAAATTCGCCCTCCGTAATGAAAGCAAACGTAAGCCCGCACAGTTGCTAAGGCCACGTTAGCGCCTCAGCGCAAGAGTTCCTACACCTTTTTTCAACGACATCGCCGTGGCCAAAACGGGGACACTTCTCCAGTGTCACTCTCCCTTGGCCTCCGTATGCGCCCGTTGACCCACCCATCAGGGGCGGGCAGTTACCGTGGTGTTCAGCACTGCCAAACGAGCTTCTCCATCGTACGCCCAAAAGCGATGTGTTTGTTCACCACCAAACCTTTAGCCGAAAATCAGGCAGATCGGGCACGGTCTGTCGCCAGGATAATCCTAAATTATCTCACCGCCAAAGACACTGTCCAATATCCCTTGCAACGTGTTTCCAATGTCCTGAAACGACCCGCCAGCATGATTGGTAACTGGGACCTGACCGCTACAAATAGCAGCCAGAATATCCTCGCCAATCACCCGGCCAAGCTTTCAGGAAGCATTGCATCACTCGTCTCCGCCAACTTCCAGCAGGGTGAGGAAAGCCTCCTGCGGGATTTCCACCTGGCCGACCATCTTCAGCCGCTTCTTGCCTTCCTTCTGGCGCTCCAGCAGCTTGCGCTTGCGCGTTATGTCGCCGCCATAGCACTTGGCCAGCACATCCTTGCGCATGGCACGAACGGTCTCGCGGGCGATGATGCGGCTGCCGATGGCCGCCTGGATGGGCACCTCAAATAGCTGCCTGGGGATGGTCGTACGCAGCTTCTCCACCACCCGCCGGCCCTGTGCGACTGCCTGGTCGCGGTGCAGAATCATCGAAAGCGCCTCGACGGACATGTGGTTTACCAGCACGTCTACCTTGACCAACGGCGCCTTGCGATAGCCAACAAAGGAGTAGTCCAACGAGGCGTAACCCTGGGTGCGGGATTTCAGTTGGTTGTAGAAGTCTGCCAGCAACTCCACCAGCGGCATGGTGTATTCCATCATGACACGGGAACTGTCCTGCAACGCCGCCCCTTCGGTCTGGATGTATTCCATTCGCTTGAAGTCGGAGCGACGGGAGTGCATCAACTCCATCAGTGCACCCACGCACCGGCTGGGTGCCACTATGGTCAGATCGAGTACCGGCTCCTCGATGTCCGTATATTCATTTGGCGACGGGAGTTTGGCCGGGCTGTCAATTTTGACTATTTCGCCGTTGTTGAGCGTTACCTGGTAGGCTACGCTGGGGGCAGTAACGATCAGGTCGAGGTCGTATTCCCGTTCTAGGCGTTCCTGCACAATCTCCAGGTGCATCAGGCCCAGGAATCCGCAGCGGAAGCCGAACCCCAGGGCCGCGCTGCTCTCTGGCTCGATGGTCAGCGAGGCGTCGTTCAGCTGCAGCTTCTCGAGGGCATTGCGCAGATTGCCGTATTGCTCGCCGTCTGAGGGATACAGGCCCGCAAACACCATGGACTTGAGTGGAACATAGCCGGGCAAGGGTTCTGTGGCGGGAACCCGATCAATGGTCAGGGTATCGCCTACGGAACACTCACGGACATCCTTGAAGCCAGTGGCAACATAGCCGACCTGCCCCGTTTCCAGCCTCTCGGTCGGCTGCGGAGCCGGCGCATATACACCTACTTCCACGACCTCAGCGATACGCCCCGAAGACATGACCCGGATGCGGTCCTGCCGGGATATGCCGCCATCTTCCACCTTGACGTGGGCGATTATGCCCTTGTACTGGTTGTATTCGGAGTCGAATACCAGCGCCCGAAGTGCCTCTTCTGGCTTTCCTCCGGGATGTGGAATGCGCTGCACTACGGCGTTCAGGATGTCATTCGCGCCAGTGCCTTCCTTGGCCGAGACAAACAGCACCTCATCGCGGCGGAACCCAAAAACCTGCTCGATCTCGCTCGCCACCCGGTCCGGTTCAGCCTGGGGCAGGTCGACCTTGTTCACCACCGGGATCAGGTCAAGGTCGTATTCCATAGCCATCAGGGTGTTGGCAATCGTCTGGGCCTCGATGCCCTGACTGGCATCTACGACCAACAGCGCACCCTCGCAAGCGGCCAGCGCGCGGGACACCTCGTAGCTGAAATCCACGTGGCCCGGGGTATCGATCAAATTCATCTGGTAGGTCTCACCATCAGAGGCGTGGTGATACATAGTCACCGCCTTTCCCTTGATGGTAATACCCCGTTCACGCTCCAGTTCCATCTGGTCGAGGAACTGAGCCTTCATTTCCTGAGGCCTTACGGTGCCGGTGATCTCAAGGAAGCGGTCGGCGAGCGTCGACTTGCCGTGGTCGATATGGGCGATTATGCAGAAGTTTCTAATATGCGACGGATTCATACAATCCCAATGTTATCACGGCCAACTCGGAATATGTAATGCAGCACCAGTAGCTCTCAACAAACGATTGGACACTGAACCATTACATGACCCTACAAAGGAAGCTGACGGCCTACCTCGTTCAAGCGCCTTCGCCGTTCCTTTGCGTCAGGCATCGCATTCAAAACAACCTTCCAGAAGGCTGGTGAGTGGTTCATCACTTCCAGGTGGGCCAATTCGTGCACCACTACGGAATCTATCAGGTCGAGATCAACCATCCCCAACCGCCAGCTGAAGCGGAGGGTGCCGTCGGCGCTGCAGCTACCCCACCTAGCCTGTTGATCGCGCACCAGCACCCTTGGCATTTCCGAGATCCCCATCAGGGGAAGCCAGCAGGCAACCCTTTCGATGAGGACCTCACGCACCTGCCCCCCGTACCAGGCAGCCAAGCAGGTCCGGACCGATTCGCGGCGTTCATCACCTGCCTCACCCGGTGCGACCCGAATTTCAATCTTGCCACCGTCGCAGTGCACGGAGGGATTTCCCGTATCGTCTACTCTCACTGCCAAGGGCAATATCTTACCCAGATAGGGGATTTTGTCGCCTGAATCCAGATTGATCGGGCCAGGAAGACGGGACGCCAACTCCAGCTTGTCGAGTATCCACTTCTCCCGCCTGCCCAGGATTTCTTCTATTTCGCGGAAGGAGGTCTTTACTGGTGCGGCGACCTCAACAACGCCGCGGGCGACTCTTATGCCAAGGGTCTTTTTGCGCCGCTTGCTACGGGTAACAATGAATTCGATTTCCCTGTCTCCGAATCGAAGCCTGCGAACGGTGCTAACCAAGGCTCTTACATCTCCGTGGCCACAGGTGCGGTGTCAGACAAGCATTTCCTGCATTGCCCGAGAGATATCTACTCTCCGCAATATGCCCCATCATCAACTGGCTCCCAGTCTGGGGCCGATTCGCTGCTGTCCCTGCTTCCGCTGAATCCGATCAGGGTAATGTTGGTGTACTCGAAACCATGCATAGTACATGGTGGCCACTTCAGAATTACCGTCACGGTTTGACTGAAATACCACATACTCAGCCAGAGGGTCCCAACTAGGGTGAAAGTCCGCTGCTCCACCACTGTTCAGAGTCGATTGTATCTGTTCAGTGCCATCGTCGTACATTGTAAAAACCTCCCAATCCCCGTCCCGGTCTGACGCGAACGCAATCGACTCGTCACCCAGGTAATCAGCCAGATCAGGCCATCGATCGTTGCTGGTGTTGTCCGTGAGTTTCGCAGGACTCTCCAGGCCAGTGTCGGTCAGGTAGACTTCCCAGTCCCCATCACGGTCGCTGGCGAAAGCCAAGCGGGAACCGTCCGACGACCATGCAGGGTCCATATCCGCCGCATCGTTGTTCGTGACCCTGGACAGAGTATTGGTGGAAATGGTCAGCAAGTATATTTCCGAGTTTCCATCGCGGTATGAGACAAAGGCGAGTTTGCTGCCATCAGGAGACAAAGCAGGGTATTGGTCGTCGGCTGCGTTGCTGGTTAGGCGTGTAATCGCCCAGGGATCCAGAGTCAGCAAATAGATGTCGAAACCTCCGGCCTCGTTGCGGTCGGAACTGAAAGCCAACTTCCCTCCTTCCGCCCAGGATGGGTGCTGGTCCTGTGAGGAGTGATTCGTAAGGTTGACCTGCCCGCTTCCATCGCAGCCCATCACATAGATCTCACTGTTTCCGTCCCTGTCAGTCTCGAATGCTATTCGTCCCCCTGAGGGATATTCCGGCAGGGTAACCGGCATCGTCATCGGTGTAGGCGTCGGGGTCGGCGTGGCCGTCGGCGTTGGTGTCGCCGTTGGCTTTGCAGTCGGCGTTGGCGTTGGCGTCGGTGTAGCTGTCGCCGTCGGTGTCGCCGTCGCCGTCGGAGTGGGCGTCGGTGTGGCTGTCGGCGTCGGCGTTGGAGTTGGCGTGGGTGTCGCCGTCGGCGTTGGCGTGGGCGTCGGGGTGGGTGTCGGCGTAGGTGTCGGGGTGGCTGTCGCCATAGGTGTAGGCGTAGGTGTCGGTGTCGGTGTGGCTGTCGCCGTGGGCGTAGGCGTGGGCGTCGGTGTCGGCGTAGGCGTCGGTGTCGGCGTCGGCGTCCCCGTTGGTGTCGGCGTCGGCGTCGGCGTGGGTGAGGGCGTGGGTGTCGCCGTGGACGTGGGCGTGGGCGTGGGTGTCGCCGTCGCCGTCGGAGTTGGCGTCGCCGTGGGTGTCGGTGTCGGTGTCGGCGTGGGTGTCGCCGTCGCCGTCGGAGTTGGCATCGCCGTCGGCGTTGGCGTCGGTGTCGGTGTGGGAGAGGACGTGGGTGTCGGCGTCGGCGTGGGTGTCGGCGTTGGCGTGGGCGTCGGTGTAGGCGTGGGCGTCGGTGTAGGCGTAGGTGTAGCTGTCGCCGTTGGCGTCGGGGTAGGTGTCGGCGTCGGGGTAGCTGTCGCCGTAGGTGTCGGTGTGGCTGTTGCCGTTGGTGTCGGTGTTGGGGTTACTCGGATGGGAGGGGCTTGGCATTCGTCGGTGTATACCTCAGGTTCCCAATCCGGGGAGGAGTCCTCGCTTTCAGGGTTGAATGTGAGGTTCGTATGGAAATCTCCGTATCCGCTGTCCGCCGCGTAGACCTCAAGGTTCTCATCCCGTTGGGATTGAAAAACAAAAACATCGCCTGACGGGCCCCAGGCTGGGTCAGTATCTGCGGCCAAGCTAGTTGTTGCTCGAAGCAGCAGAGTACCGTCGGTGTACATCGTATAGATTTCCCAGTTTCCGCTGCGATCAGAGGCAAATACCACCCGTTCTTTGCCATTGTGCATTGCCAGTTCCGGCCAACGTTCGTTGGAGCCCTCCAGCGCCTCATCAAATCCGCTGGTCAGATTCAAGGGTGCCGAGCCATCAGCATTAGCAATGAAGATGTCCCAGTCGCCGTCTCGATTGCTGGAAAAGGCAATGCGACAGCCGTCAGAGGATCAGGCCGGATCACGATCCTCTGCAGGGTTGTCAGTCAAATTTTCTGGTGAATTGCTGGGCTCCTCGCGGGAAGATATCTCAACAGCAAAAATGTCCGAATCGCCATCGCGGCTGGAGACAAAAGCCAGCCTGCCGCCGGACGTGGTTATGGAGGGAGAATCCTCGTCGCCGAAATCAGTCAAGACCCTCGTAAGTTCCTTCGAGCCGAGATTGAGCAGGTATATGTCTGACCCGCCCGCCTCATTTCCCTCCATGGTGTAACGGTTGGAACTGAATGCGAGCAGAAGATTGCCGGACAGCGACGGGTGCTGGTCGTTAGCAAGGTTGTTGGTCAGGTTCACGAGGCTGGACCCATCTGGATGCATCGAATAGATTTCACTGTTGCCATCTCTGTCGGTTTGAAAGACGACCAGTCCGTCGACGGGATGTGCTGTGGGAGTCGGTGTCGGTGTTGGCGTGGGGGAAGGGGTGGGCGTCGGTGTCGGGGTGGCTGTCGCCGTTGGTGTCGGCGTCGGCGTCGGTGTGGCTGTCGCCGTTGGCGTAGGTGTCGGTGTCGGTGTCGGTGTCGGTGTCGGTGTCGGTGTCGGTGTAGAAGTTCGGGCACGGGTAGGAGTGGGCGCGACTGTTGAAGTTCGGGCAGGGCTGACGCGCCTGTTTGCAGGAGGCAGGTTGGTTGGTATTGAACGCGAGGAAACCGGGAGTGGTGAGATGTACACCCTGACAAGGCGTTCGCCATTCATCTGTATCCGTGCTCTGGCGCCAATGACATCGTCGGCCCCAGTGATTTCCAGAGCATCACCCGTCCGGTCAAATTCAACCTCGAAATTTATCACCGTACCAACCGGATAGGTGCCGGCCGGGTCTGGAAGCTTGTCCAGCCTTACGACCCCCAAAGGCACCAGAAATTGAATGTCGTGCGACAGAACCTGTCTCCCATTTATGAAGAGTCGGTGCCCGGCCACGACGGTGGGAGTGTTGCGCAATGCGCGGGTGCTGGTGGGGATGACAGAAGGTGTGGGAGGTGGGGAGGGTATTGGAGACGGCGTTGATGGCGGGAAAGCCTGGGCGCCGCCCGTGGTCGGGGCAGGCGGGGAACCGGTAGGCTGAAAAGGCTGGGGAGTCAAAGTCGGCACAATTGCGCTTTGCATTTGAAACGGTCTTGGTCTCGGAGTTTCGGAAGGCGAAGAGACGGGTACCGGCTCCGTAGGAAAGGTCTCTTCAGTCTCGGCTGGACTTTCGCTTTCTGCTGTCGGCCCGCCGCTTTCACCCGGCACAGGCACTTGATGGGTGACGCGGCCTGACCCAGCAAAAAATTGGTGATCATGCCTTCCCCGGTTCTGTTGGTTGACTACCACAACGGCAAATTGGCTGAGGGCGTCAAGTGTTACCTCAGCCCTTATCCAGGGCAGGTCCAACGACGACCGGGTCAACTCCCAGGTAGAAGCCTCTTCGTCATACCGAAGCACGGCGATGTCATAAGGGTCTCCGCCTGCGTTCAGGAGCTCCTGTTCAGAGAGGCGTACCTCCAGCGTAGCCGGGTGCAGGGTTGCTTCCCGAGCATGGTTTCCTTCAGGTATTTGAACGGAGACGCGAGGAAGCCGGGTTGGAGGGGAAAAGCCCAACGGAAGCTGAGGCAGGGGGACTCCGGGTGGTTCTTCAAAGTTCAGGCTCAGATTTTCGTTTATCGGGCCTTGGCTCAGGGTTATTACAACCGACCCACCAGCAAACCCGAACTGTTTGGGGATTCCAACTGGACCCTCAGTACTTGACGGGATCGTGGAAATTCGCGTGGGGGTCGCACCTATTTGCAAAAGCCCACTGTCTCTTGGAAGGACGATGAATACGACAACTGCGGCGGCTGCGACTCCACCAATGCCCAAGAGAAGCAACACACATCCCCCGGGTCCTGGGTAAATTCTTTTGCTTGGCATTGGGCCCGCGCAGAGTCTCTCCTCTAGCAGCCCGTCCGAGAAACAATGTTCTAAGCGAATATCGTCGTTAATAACGTGAATTATTCAGAATACTGGTGTACTGGAGCCTATTAGTCACCAATGCGATTAGACAGTGGCGCTTTTCGTCTCCAAAATCTAATCCTCGGACAGGCTGCTAGACTGTTCCAGTGCCGCCTGTGCTAAGAATTCCGTGACTTCCACCCATCTCCGGCTGCAGAGCTGCCAACTGATCAGGACTCCAATATTGTTTTCCGTGCTGTTGGCTGGAATCGCGTAAAGACCCAGGAAATACTTTGGCAAGCCAAGTTTCTGGAGATGAAGTGCCCTTTGTTATTGACGAGAAACGGCGGCTATGTTCCCAAATCTATGAATATTGTCGTCCGTTGTCAGATACATATGACTATGTTTGTTGCTCATAATTATAGCCAATGTTTGACATTGAGTAGTCATTTTAATCTCTATACCGGCCTTATTTATATCATTTGTTTGCTGAAGTGCCAAGCATACACACCGGACGCGTGCTGGCAAATTCGCCTAAAGACAGCTGTTCTTTCAACGACTGATCGCCAAAGGGTACAATCCTCTGAGCGATCTATAGCGCCGGAATAAAGGCTATCGAAGGCGGAATCAGCGGGCACTCGACCCTTCAAGGGAGCATAATCCGCGCTGCTCGCCGTACCGTCCCGTCTTATTTGGAGGGTGGATCCACAATCGGGAGACAGAAATCCTAGGGATTTGCGTCTCCGGTCGGGCTTGGATGGCTTGGCTATGCCTCCCTTCGAGACTGCGATATTGGCGAAAAGTGTTTGCATTCGGCGAGCCAATACCCCATAATTCACTCAATTTCAGCCCATCCATGGGTACCGATTGGACGCCACTCGCAGGGGCTGAATATGTCTGCAGAGCCGTCTAGGCGGCTGGAGGAGGTCACTTGGCTACACTTCTTGAAGTCAAGGACTTGCAAACGCATTTCTTCACCATGGACGGTGTCGTTAAAGCCGTCGATGGAGTCTCCTACGACCTGGAGGAAGGGGAGACGCTGGGCCTGGTGGGAGAAAGTGGTTGCGGCAAGAGTGTTAGTGCACTGTCGTTGATGCGGCTTATCCCGGATCCGCCTGGCAAGATCGTCAACGGAGAGGTGATCCTTGACGGTGAGGACATCCTGAAAATCGACATGAACGAGATGCGCAACGTTCGGGGCGCCAAGGTGTCGATGGTATTTCAGGAGCCAATGACTTCACTCAATCCGGTACTGACCATTGAGCGGCAACTTACCGAGACCCTTCAACTGCACAAAGGGATGAGCAGGGCGGAAGCCCGCAACGAAGGGGCAAACCTGCTGGCCCGTGTCGGCATACCTGACCCGGAACAACGTATAAAGCAATACCCGCACCAATTCAGCGGGGGCATGAGGCAGCGCGTCATGATCGCCATGGCGCTAAGCTGCAACCCCAGGCTGATCATTGCCGACGAGCCGACCACGGCGCTCGACGTCACCATTCAGGCCCAAATCCTGGAGTTGATGAAGTCGCTCACTACGGAATTCGGCGTAGCCCTCATAGTCATCACCCACAACCTGGGCGTGGTTGCTCGCTACGCTGACCGGGTCAATATCATGTACGCGGGAAAAATCATCGAGCGGGGCACTGCCAAGGAGATCTATGCCAATCCGAGGCATCCCTACACGGTGGGGCTGCTCCGCTCGGTGCCTCGCCTGGACCTCCCTCGCCGTGCAAGACTGGACCCCATCGAGGGGCAGCCACCCGACTTGGTCCGCCTTCCCCAGGGTTGCTCGTTCCGCGCCCGGTGCAGGTGGGCAATCGACAAGTGCGCTACCGACGCTCCGATGCTGGAAGAGGTAGGGGACAGTCACTGGTCAGCTTGCTGGAGATTCGAAGACCTGGGGCCGGCCGCCGTAGATCTACTTGGTGGCTCGGATTACGCTGAAGCCGCAGACTCCGCCGGAGATTAGACGCGATGACTACAATGATGGACACCGCCACGCAACCCGCCACGGCGGAGCACCAGCATGACGTCCTTCTGGAAGTCAAAAACCTGAAAATGTATTTCCCCGTGACCTCTGGGATGCTCTTCCAGAGGACCGTGGCTTACGTAAAGGCCGTGGACGATCTGAGCTTCACTGTTAATCGGGGGGAGACCCTGGGCTTGGTAGGGGAAAGCGGCTGCGGCAAGACCACAACCGGGCGCTGCATCCTGCAACTATACAAACCCACCGATGGAGAGGTCGTGTTTGAAGGTCAAGACCTCACCAAGCTTGGGACAAAACAGATGCGGGCCATGCGCCGCGAAATGCAGGTCATTTTCCAGGACCCCTACAGCTCGTTAAACCCTCGCATGACGGCCGGCAATATCATTGGCGAGCCGCTCATTGTGCATGGCCTGGTACACGGCAAGGCTGAATACAGGGAGCGTGTGGCGGACCTGCTTCAGAACGTTGGCCTCAACCCCTATATGGCAGACCGTTTCCCTCACGAGTTCAGCGGCGGTCAGCGCCAACGTATCGGCGTCGCTCGCGCCCTTTCCGTCAGTCCCAAGTTCATTGTGGCCGACGAACCGGTATCTGCCCTGGACGTCTCTATCCAGGCGCAGATTATCAATCTTCTGGAAGAACTCCAGGAGCAGTTCAACCTGACTTACCTGTTCATCGCCCATGACCTTTCCGTTGTTCGCCACATCAGCGACCGGGTTGGCGTGATGTATCTCGGGCACATGGTGGAAGTCGCAGAGCGAAACGAGGTCTACCGCAACCCGGTGCATCCATACACCAAGGCACTGCTTTCCGCCGTGCCGATTCCCGACCCAATTCTCGACGCACAGCGGGAGAGGGTGCTGTTGACCGGGGAGGTGCCCAGCCCTCTCAACCCTCCGTCCGGGTGCGTATTCCACCCGCGTTGTCCCATCGCTAGTGAAGAATGCAGCAGAGTTACCCCGGAGCTTCGCCAGATCGGCACGGACCACTGGTCTGCCTGCATCAAGGCCGACGGTTACGGCCCCTACTAGCCCTCCCAACAAATCCACGAACGCCAAAGTCAAAACCCCTGCGAATCATCGCAGGGGTTTTCTCTTAGTCAGCCAATGGTTGGTCGCACCGATGGTCTGGTATCGGGCAGCATCAGGGCCGGCCATCCTCAATCAGTCGGCAGGTTCTGCCGCCATCCTCCGCGCCTCTTCCCTGATTTCGTCCATAAGGGCGACCAGTTCAAGAATCTCGTTGCTGGAGACAATGCCCAGGAACTGCCCGGTACCCCTGTTCATTACCGGAATGATTGTCAGGGAGTGTTCTGCCATGCGCTCGAGGGCGTCTTGGATTGGTTCGTCGGGATTTGCGTGGGGCGGCCCCCGGCGCATCAGCACCCGCAATGTAGTGTCCCCGAAGGAACCGCGCCTCCAGAATAACAGCCTGCGCCTAGAGGTCACCCTGTTCATTGAAACCGTTCCCACAGGCACTCCGCGTTCCACTATCAGATAGTCCGTCTGGTCCGGCACAATCCAGTCGCGCAAGAAACTGCTGACAGTGATCCCCGGTTCCGGGTAGGCGCGAGACCTGTCCACAACCGACCCAACCATCACACCAGCCAGTGCGTGCCGGGCAAAGGACGGCACCATCGTTCGAGGCTGTGAGGTCGTCTCCGGCGGTTTTGCCCTGGTCACTGCAGCACCGATTATGGGCGGCATCAGCAGGATGTAGCCGAACATGATTATGACCAGCAGGGAGAAGACGTCCTGACCAATGACCTCCGTTTCCAGCAGTACCAGCAACAGGGCGATCTCAGCTACACCCTTCCCCATCAATCCCACCGATAGGACTAAGGGGGTGTCCAGTCGGGCAAGGTAGGTACCGACGACCGAGGCCAACAGCTTTCCCGCCAATGGAATGAACAGAAGCCCCAGGATGGTCATGGGCGGGAGATTGATAAACGAGAAATCCAAGTACAGCCCCGCTGATGCAAAGAACAATGGGACGAACAGGCCCTCCGCCGTGCTGCGCATTCCCGGCATGATGTCTTCCCGCATGCGATGCGGCAGACCCGACAGGGCGGCGCCGAACAGGAGGGCTCCCAGTGAGCCATGCAGGCTCCCGTACTTTTCCGATCCCACCACCACGAGGAACAGTCCCCCTATCAGCAGACCGTACGAGAGTTCTGGCACGTTGAGGAAGCGATGCAGGAGCGTCATAACCCTGGGGAGGAGCTTGGCAGAAACGATCCAGATTACGACCGTTGCACCGGCAATTTTCCCCAGCAACTCAAGTACACCTACGACGCTGAGGGCCGAGTGTTCGTCTCCGCCGATGGTGAGACCCACTACTAGGAGAGCCAGAACCTCGGCAATGATCACCGCCGTGAATATTCTTAGACCAATCAGTTCCTTGAGCAGTCCTTTGTCTGCCAGTACCTTGGCGACCAGTCCCAGGCTCGACAGCGACAGGATACCCGCCAGGGTCAATGCCTTGTTGAACTCCAGGCCCAGTGCAAAGCTGAGACCTGTAAGGTCCGATGTAACAATAAGCGATACCAGGATGGAGATGAGTACAGCAACCGTGGCGGCGACGAAATAACGGCCACGGATGGTGGACATGAAACCCGGAATGTCAATCTCGTCCAAACCGATCAGGAAGAAAAAGATGAAAACGCCAATGTCCAGGAAGATCTTGATTTCATCCGTTACCTCAACAACCCCGGTAACCGGCCCAAGTATGACCCCGGCCAGAGTGAAGGCAACTATCGAACTCATGCCGAAGCGGTGGAGGACGCCTTCAGCCAGTTTGGCCACTACAATAAGAAGCCCGATGAAAAGCAGGGCTCTAAAGTGGGTTTCATCTGCGTCGCCTGCCAGGGGAATGTTGAATGGCAGGCTAAGAATTACTTGGACGTCGGCGAACAAACTTGAGTTGCTCCAGCTATACGAGAGTCGGCCCTAATTTAGACTATCCAAGCGGTTTGCATTCAACTGGTTCTGCATTCCACTAGTATTTCCCATCAACGGTTGAATATTGACAATATGAGGCGCTGCGATGTGGCCGATATGAGGGGTTTCTCTGGTAGTTCGCACCCTGTGCGTAGCAGCATCAACACTATGGGGCGCGCACAAGGATCAGAGACTCAATACTCTCATTTTTGCCGGTACCACAGTACCATACATCGCTATCCAATCCAAAGTGTGGCCTGAAGATGTTCCACCCCGTAAGGGACGGGAATTGCATTTGTTCTTTTCCGAGCAATGAGAGTGCCAATTGCAACGGAGACTGTGGTGAATTCCACGCCCCACCGCAGGCGAATGCGCCCACCATGAGGCACGGAGGCGCTTCGCCACCAGTGTAGAATACAGTGATCCACAGCCCTCTGCTCCGTTGTCCAAAGCCTTGTTTCCGGCTCTTCTTTCGTGAACTCGGCAAGCGTAATCCATGGCACCAACGGGATCGAGCGAACAAAACATTCCAAACTCAGGACGCTCAAACATGCGTAAGATCGTCTACTTGGCCAACCCGTATGGCTTTTCAAGCCAGCAGAAGTCGCTGCTTCTTCCTCCAATTATGGACGCACTGGAAGGGCTGGGTCTGGAGGTATGGGAGCCTTTCGCACGAAACAATCAGGTGGATTTCGCCGAGGCTGGATGGGCTTATCGCGTCGGCCAGAAAGACTTCAGCGACGTTGCCGAGGCTGACGCGACATTCGCTGTGGTGAACGGTGTCCCACCGGATGAAGGGGTAATGGTCGAGCTGGGGATGGCGATCGCATTGAACAAGCCCACTTTCCTGTTCCGTGATGATTTTCGACGGGCCACCGACAGCGAGCACTACCCCTTGAACCTGATGCTTTTCACCGGTCTGCCCGAGCAGGACTGGCAGGACTACTATTACACATCAGTGGAGGAAATCTCCACACCCGGCAAGGCCCTCGCTCGCTGGGCAAAAGGAGTATGAGGGGCCAGGCGCAACGATAGCAACAGCCTCTGCCGACGCGGAGCACTCACTGCAGCGCAGAGAGCACAGTCTAACCCGCCCTGGCCAGATTGCCGACCGCCTTCACCCTGACCAAGGTGGCGCTGCTGGGCACGTAGGTCAGGGGCACCTCGTCTATCTCCACCACCTCGGTAGTCGCCGGGTCGGCACCCGCAGCAACGGCCTGGCTGACGGCGGCGGCGGAGCAATCGGCTATGGCCTCGTCCCGCCCGTAGTTCTCAAGGGAATAAACCCGCTCCACCTGGCCTCCAACCTGGGCAATCGCCGCCCCGATGGCATTGGCAACCCCGGCGTGTTCAGGTCTGAGAACCCTCGACGCCCCACTCAGCGAGTCTCCCAGGAGGACGCTTCCCCCGCCTACCAGGACTACAGGAACATCCTCGTGGCTGAGCTTGACCCGGTCTATGGCATCCTCAACGCGGCTCTGGATTGCGGACATGGCCTGGAACACCAGTGACTGGTCCAACCCGGCGATCAGCTGCGAATCCCCCACCAGAGCCCGTCCGTCAGCGACGGCCAGGTCAGTGGCTGTCAGTGTTGAGCCACCGAAGACCAGTGCCTCCTCCATCAAGCGGTAGCCAACACTTTCGGGACCCATGCGGAAGGGCTCTCCCTCCACGACGGTTCCACCACCCAGTGGGATCGACACCATGTCGGGCATCCGGAAGTTGGTGCGCACCCCTGCCAGTTGCACCGCCACTGCCGCTTCCCGGGGAAAGCCCTTGACCAGTGCCCCAACGTCGGTAGAAGTTCCTCCAACGTCCACCACGATACCGTCGGTTACGCCAGACAGGTAGGCAGCGCCACGCATACTGTTGGTGGAACCCGAGGAAATGGTCAAAACCGGGAATCTCGAGGCAAATTCCGAGTCCATCAACGTGCCATCGTTCTGGCTCATGTAGAGCGGGGCATCAATACCCAGGGCCCTGAGCGCCTGTCCGATACCGTCAATGGTGCGGGCGGCAATATCCCCAAGGCAGGCGTTCAGCGCAGCGGCATTTTCCCGTTCCAGGAGCCCCATGCGTCCGTTTTCATTTGAAAGGCATACCCGAAATTCCGGTGCCTCATTCCGGATGATCTCTCCCGCTTCGGCCTCGTGGGCAGAATTGACCGGCGAGAAAACCCCCGAAACCGCCACTGCCCGGACACCGTTGCGCCGCATATCGCGCACGGCCTCGCGCAATCCGACCCGGTCAAGGGAGGCTATCTCCCTCCCGTCGAATTCATGCCCGCCACTCAGCATGTAGGTGTGTCCGCCCACCGCCGCCTTCAGCGGCCCGGGCCAGTCCACCAGCGGTGGGAGCAGATGTGTGGCAGGAAGAGACAGCCTGACGACCGCAGTCGGAGAAAGGTCCCGATGCTCCAGCAGCGCATTGGTAAAGTGGGTGGTCCCAACCATCACCGCATCAACCCTGGCATTTCGCGGCAAATCGTGCAGGAGATCAGTAAGAGAGGCGGCTATCCCTGAGGTAACATCGGCAGAGGTCGGAACTTTGACGGCGCCAGCCAGGTTGAACCCATCCATCAGGACAGCGTCTGTATTGGTCCCCCCCACGTCAACTCCGATATACATGTGGGCGAGACCTAAACAGCCAGGGGGATGTATTCAGTGTCGTAGCCAAACGAACGGGGCCCGGCGACGGCCAGGCCTTCGGGGGTCGTCCATAGGACTGGCGCGGGGAACCCGAGGATTGTGATTCTCAGGCCATACCGCATCAGCTCGGTAGTCACAGGCTCACCCAGTTCCGTTGCGACGGCGCAGATCAGGTCGGGAACAGTGCAGACCGTTTCTCCGTTCCGCCGGGCAATGAGATTTTCGTTCTGGAACTCAATCACCATCCGTTCCCCGGCATAGCCATCCAGTCCATCGATGGTCAGCGTGCCCCGGGCGAACCCCGCCGCCGTGCGACGATCCAGGTCCACGACTTTGCCGCTGAACAGCACCTTTCCCGGGCAGGTCTCCAGGATAGCGTCCAGAGGGTCGCGGCCTGAGGCGCGCGCCCCTTTTACTGCGTCGCCAAGATTACGAGCCAGGGACAGGGTGTTGGGAACGGCGGTCGTTCTGACTTGTTCGGCAGTCATGGGTGCCACGGCGTAGCAGGCGATACATCCCATCTGTACCGTAATGGATCGAGCAAGCCGTTCCGCCCAGGCGGGAGTGATGGTTTCGCGGATGACCACAGAGTTGCCCTTCTCGTCGGCAATGGCCATGGGACAGCAGGGTACTCCATAGACAAAGAAAGTCTTCATCTGGAGTTCTGGAAAGGCCCGGCCCATCCCGTCGGCGTCCACCACGGGAAGCCCCGCTATCGCTGCCGGGATCAGCGGCTCAACAGAGTTGCTCCCACCGATTTCGTTGGAGATCAGGGCGGTCGCTTTCTCTCCCGTGTACTGTTCAATTGCCCGGAGAGCGTGGTAGGACTGGAGGTCGCGCACCTTTTCGATTCCCACGGTGGGCGCACCAATGCCGCCGACGCAAACGACACGGGCATCATCGGGGAGTTCATCGGGAGACAGCACGGTCACCGGTCCCCACTGCCTGATGGCCTGGCGGGCCCGCAATTGACCTATGTAGGGGTTTCCCCCGCCGCCGGTACCCAATATTCCGGCGCCTATGGCAATCGAGTCGAGTACGTCTTCCGTTGCTTGCCACAAACCGTTATCAGCCCAGTCCGGCAGTTCAAATTACTCAGTGTATGGAGACTACTTCAGCCGTTGAAACACGGAACAATCGTCAGGGAACACGGGGCAGGGTGGTGGGGAAGGGGAGACTCGAACTCCCACGCTTTGCAGCACATGATCCTAAGTCATGCTCGTCTACCAATTCCGACACTTCCCCAACCGGCGCAGATGTGTGACTCTGTGCCGAAGACGCATTATGGGGCGGACTGCCCGTGCATCAGAGAATCATAACACGGGACTTTCCGCCTCGAACGTTCTGCAGGGTCTCCACCACAGTGCCATCGCGACTGGCTGAGGCTCCCCATTTGACTGGGCTGAGCAACCCTTCACCGCCGTGAGGGCAGGCCCTTTACCCAGCTACGGCTGGACTCGGACTGCCAAGTGAGATTGCGCTGCTCTCCATTAAGTCCCAGCAGCGTCCATCATTTAGCTGCTGCAGTCTAACTAGACCCAGCCACTCATCCTGTCTGCAGTTCCCAAATCCAGCGGCCAATGGCCACGAGCAGGGCGAGCAACGAAATCACCAGAGCGATGATTGCGATCAGGAAATTACCGGAACTGCCGGGAGGTCCTGCAGGACCCTGCGTTCCCGTGGAACCCGCGGGCCCTGCAACACCCTGCGGTCCAGTCTGGCCAAGGTAGCCCTGTGGCCCCTGCTCGCCGCGCGGGCCCTCAAATCCCTGCGGGCCCTGGTCTCCAGGAGGGCCTTCGAGTCCGCGAACTCCCTGCGGGCCCTGCTCCCCGCTAGGACCCTCAACCCCCTGCGGGCCCTGCTCCCCACGAAGGCCGGTAGCTCCCCGGGGGCCCTGGATAATCGTAGGTCCGGCGGAGGCGACGGTGCGGCGGGGCGTAGCGGTGGGTGTGGGTGTGCGAGTGCGAGTAGGCGTGGGGGTATTGGTGGCCCGGGCCGTGCTCACGTTGAGGTCGAAGCTTCGGGTGTTTCCCGCCGAGGCCCATGTCGTTGTCTGAGTCGCTACCAATCCCCTCACTTGAAACGTAATCGTTTTGTTAGAATGAGAAGCGTCCGTCGTTGATGGTGGAATTACGAGGAAAAATACTCCCGGATTTTCGACAACGAAAGGATCCCCAACCTCATTTCCATCGATAAACGCTTGAACATTGGTGTTTTCAGGGGCAAGCCTGCCGTCTATATAAGCCAACCCAAAAATGGTATGCGGAAGCTCCTGAGCGGATACGATGGCCGGTATACTTACCAGGATTGCGGCGATGGCCAGGACAAGAAGGGCTTTGGTCCGGGTTAGCTTCATTGGCGAACTCTCCGCTTTTATAACTCAATATAGCTTGCCCGGACACAACTGGGCGCGGCTGCCCCACGCGGTTGCGCCGGATAGGCCGTGGCAGGTCTGTGAAGGGGTCCGCGTTGCCGACGGAGGCAGGCTTTACCTGAGATCACCGTGGCAAACGCCAGGGAGCGCTTTCGTCTCCCCTATCCCTTTCTATTGACATAAGAGTTTAATCAAGCGGACGCCAATGCGCCAGCGGTGGCGGCACTATTCTGGTGCAATCTGGCCATTTTCCATCCGTTGAATAGACTGCCCGCACCTATTTGGCATGCGCTAGAATCGTTAACGCGAAATCGTTAACGCGAAACTGCATTTTGAAATTGCGGCAAAGTTCGCGTATATGGAGGCATTAAGTGCGACAACCTGCCGAGGGCGCCGCGCCATCCACCCCTGAGGAGTACCTCGCGGCCCTGCCACCGGACCGGGCGGAGCAGATCGGCCGTCTACGGGAGCTGATCCTGCAGCGATTGCCTGATGGCTACGAAGAACAGGTCGACTTCGGGATGCTCGCTTATGTCATCCCTTTGGAGGCATACCCGGAGACTTACAACAAGCACCCGCTGATGTATGCAGCCCTCGCATCACAGAAGCGACATTTGTCTCTGTACCTGATGAACGTCTACGGCGACGAGCAAACGCTCCAATGGTTCACCGAGGGTTTTGCAGCCGCGGGTAAAAAGCTGGACATGGGAAAGGCATGTGTCCGCTTCAAGAAGCTGGACGACCTGCCGCTGGAATTCATCGGAGACGTCATAGCACGAACACCGGTGTCGGACTACATAGCCCTGTACGAGACATCCCGGGAGCAGATGACATCAAACAGGCAGGCTCGACGGAATAAAACAGCTAGTTAGCGTCCGGTCGTCCGTGGGGGCAGTACCGGGGGCAGGCAAATGCATCTCAGCCGCTGCCGCCCCTTCCACTGGCCTTGCTCTGAGTGGGAGTGTTACAAGTCCCCTCTCCCATTGGAAGAGGGTTAGGGTGAGGACGTCCCACTAGGTTCTGAGGAACAACGAAGGCGCTTCAATGCGATCGGAATTGGCTTGTCACACGCCCTCTGAGAAAAGTTACGCCCCTTGCCCTAGCGGTGCCAGCCGGTACCACCGAAGGAGCCTCGGACGTAGGCCACCTGGCCTCCGTGTACAACGTTGTCCCATATAAGTATTCCCAACGCGTCAGCCACAGACATGGTCGAGCCCGGCGGGCCCGGTGCGGGCACCTGCCGCGTCAGGCCATCAGCGTTCAGCCCTTGAATGTAGCTGCGGGCGGCCGCGTTCACAGCGTCGTAATAACCCATGAGCACATCCCGCGACGGGGAGTTCCAGGCAGCCACCTGTTCGGTACTCCAACCCATTCCGAACTCATCTGCGCTGTTATCCATGCCGAACTTCTCATGCCAGCCTCCGTCCGTCCAGAGCTGGCCGGTGTCCTGAAAGCGGCTGTGGATGAACCGATCGGCCACGCGGGTCATGTGCCATACCAGCCATGACATGGAATTGGACACATCGTTGGGCATCAGGTTCAGCGTGTCGTCGTCAACGCCGTCAACGGCAGTGGCCACCATGTCCCAGTTGCGTTGCAGGGCGAAAATCGTGGTGTCGACATCAGACATTTCGTCTCTCCCGTCCAGGTCGCAATTGCGAGTCGTTCCGGCTCCCCGGCAACCGCAGCTAATGTAGCCCTGCCAGCCAGCAATCACAACCCCGGCCGGTCTATCAGGCGAAAAGAAGCGCCTTCCCCAGCAAAGGAAAGGCGCATTTGTACACCCATTGGTGACCCGCCTCGGGGTCGAACCGAGAACCTACGGATTAAGAGTCCGTTGCTCTGCCAGTTGAGCTAGCGGGCCACTACATGTCAATCTAACAATTTGCAGTCGAGCCTGTCAATTGTGTATAGCGAATCATCCGGTACGCCTGCAAAATGGCTAAAATGCCGTGGCGGCGGGCCTGTCGAATCTTTAACGAATCCTGATTACGCGTCCTTCGACAGGCTCAGGATTGGCGGGTTTGTGCGCTGGAATGACTTTGCAATCATCCTGGCGAGCGTCAGGGCGTTTCAAAGCGTGGCACTTTCGCGTAGTACTTTCGGCGTGCCAAGTGCTGCTATTCTAAGCAGAGCGAACAATCTCCCTTGAGCCGGCGTGACCCTTGTTTGCGTTCAGGGTTGCAAACAAGAGACGCTGCCGGATTCGTACAGGGACGTTGCGTTCGGGGGCGCAACCATTCTTTGCCGTGAACGCAGGCCATATTAATGGCACTGACGGATTTGATTTCGTCGCGAAGCTGCCAGTGCCCGTCTGATGCAGCGGGTTCGATTGGTCACGCACCGTGGTCGAGGCGGTCTATCAGGTACTGCGGGAGCCCGGCTCGGCGCATCTTTGCCTGGGTGGTGGCCCTGTCGTATTCGACCCGGTAGTGCTCAATGGCGTGGGCACCATCGTCATAAATGGCATAGCTGGCACGTATGTCGGCGTCCCTGGGCTGTCCAACGCTGCCCGGGTTGATTATGCAACGTTCCTCTTCCAGTAACAGCGCCTGCGATTCCGGCATGGTAAGGAACAATGGCATCCCGCCGTTTTCACGGCAGATGAACGGATAATGGGAATGCCCCACCAGGCAATAGTCAGTGGTCAGGAGATTCAGAGTCACGACCGCCTGGGAGGGGTGTGTCAGGTACTCGACAATCGGGTCCCGCAGACTGCCATGTACCAGCGTAAACGGGGGCTCCAGGCATACTGTCGGCAGTCCCGACAGGAAGGAGACGTCTTCGTCATTCAATTGCCCGGACGTCCATCGGATGGCCTCGAAGGCCGCGCCGTTGAAGTCTGCAGCATCAATGACGCCCGCCGCCGCGTGGTCGTGGTTGCCGGCCACTGCGACAAGCGGGAATTCTCGCAGGCGCCTGAGGCACAGAGACGGATCGGGCCCGTAACCGACCATGTCGCCGAGGCACCAGACCCGGTCGAATCCACCATGCTCCTTAGCGTCTTTCAGCACTGACTCCAAAGCCTCGAGATTGGAATGTACGTCAGATATGATCAGGGCCCGCAAGCTGCACTCCTCACTGTCCCAGGGTTATTTCTTGAGATCAGCCCACGGTCATCCCTGATTTCACGGAATCCGAGAGACTTGGCGAAAGTAAACACATCCAGCACTTTACGGTTCAGAGGCCGCCCTCAAAGCAGCGAAGGTCTGATGGTCCCACTCAATTCCCACCACTTCTCGAGGGAGACAACCCTTGCTGGCTCTCATTCTGTCATGGCGTCTGCTCTTTGCATGCCTGTCCCCGTCCCTGCCAACAGCCCTGCAGAACTGTGGCGCAGCGGGTATTATAGCAACCGGCTCTCCGGCTACCCCCGATCAGCCACACCATCAACAGGGAGGCGGCACCCATGACGGCACCCAAGCCACAGGTACATGTTATCGGCACCGGCGGGAGTATCGCCGGCATCGGCCCCGACCGGATGGATTACATTCTCTACCCCGAAATAGGCGACCACCTGACGATACAACAGTCGCTGGAGCGTGTTCCGGAAACCCGCGACGTGGCCTCCATTACCTCGGAGGACCTGGTCAGCGTGGGGAGCACCGCCATTGGACCAGCCGACTGGATTGCCCTGACCGAAAGAATCAACGGCCTGCTGCGCGACAATCCAGGTTTAACCGGCATCGCCATCACCCATGGGACGGCGACGCTGGAGGAGACGGCCTATTTCCTGCACCTTGCTGTCAAGACCGACAAGCCGGTGGTGATCACCGGCGCGATGCGCCCGCCCACGGCACTCGGTACTGACGCTGACCTCAACCTGCTGGACGCGGTTCGCATCGCCGCATCGCCGCATGCGGGCGGGATGGGCGTACTGACTGTGCTCAACAACCAGATCCACTGCGCTCGCGATGTTTCCAAGGCCAACACCTTCCGGGTCGAGACCTTCCGGCCCAACGAGCTGGGTTTCCTGGGTTACGCCGATTCAGACCATGAGGTCGTTTTCTACCGCGCGCCCCTTCGCAAGCACACCACCGCTACTCCCTTTGATGTCGAGGGCCGTGAAAGCATGCCCCGCGTGGAGATCGTGTACGCCTACGCCGGAGCGGACGGGGCCATAATCGACGCGGTGCGACAGATGCGGCCCGACGGGCTGGTGGTGGCTGGTTTTGGCGGCGGCACCTACCCTCCGGCCTTCGTCGCGGCCGCCGCCCGCGCCGTGGAGGACGGCATTCCGGTGGTGCTGGCGTCGCGTTCCACCGCGGGCCGCGTGGTTACCACCCCAGCCAAGGAGCGGCAGGGTTTCATCGTTTCAGACAACCTTCTGCCCCAGAAAGCTCGCATCCTTCTGATGCTTGCGCTGACCGCCAGCAATGACCGCGACTGGCTGCAGCAGGCATTTCACGAATACTGATTCTGTGTATAATTCCCGAATTCGAGCACTCAGGTTCGATAGCCTACGCCGTTTCCTAGCCTACGCCGTTCCGGGTGGCGAAAACCAGCAACAAGGGGAGTAACTCGTGGCACAGATAGCAGCGGGTGGAGATTCCCCGGCGGAATACGGGCCCAAGCGGACCAAAGACCCGATCATGGCTACAACGGTGATCGGGGCGCACACCCTGGAGCACATGTACGGCCGTGGGTTCCTGGTGCTGATCACGGCTATCTACGTCGCGCTGGGCCTGAACCCGATCCAGGCGGGCCTCATGGACGGCGTTCGCCAGCTTGCCGGCGGCGCCACCAGCATGAGCGGCGGCTTTTTCGTCGACATCTTTCAGCACCGGCGAGCGCAGGTCCTTACGCTGAGCCTGGCGTTGATCGGCGTAGGCTATCTGCTTGTGTCCATCTCGCCGGCCTACTGGCAAATCCTGGTGGCGCTCGCCATAGCGTCGGCCGGAACCGCCATGTGGCACCCCCCGGCCCTTGGTCTTCTGGCGCAACGCTTCCCGGAGCGGCGCGGCCTCTTCATTTCAATGCACCGGTCCACGGGCAACGTGGGCGACTGGATTGGCCCCCTTGTGGTGAGCGGTCTGCTGGCCGTCGTAGGATGGCGTTGGATTGTGGGCGGTGGCGCGCCGATTATGATCCTGTTGGCGGCAGCTATCCTCCTGCTGTTGCGGAATGTGGACGCCCCACCGCTGCCAGGGGTTGACTACAGACAGAAGATGCGACAACAGCTCCGGGATATGGTCGACTCATTTCGCGGCACCGGCATGTGGAGCATTTTCACCGTTTCAGCCGTCCGGGGAATGGGAGACCGTTCGCTGCTGTGGGTCATTCCCCTCTACCTGTCAGACGATCTCGGTTTCAGCAAGTTCTGGGTCGGATTCCACGTGGCCCTTTTCGCCGTACCTGGAATCCTGACCGGCCCGTTGTTCGGAGAATTGTCGGACCGCATTGGGCGCAAGCTAATCACTATGTTCATCATGGCCGCCACCGCGGTGATCACGCTGGCCATCGTAATGCTTGGCGACAGCTGGGGCATGACGGTGATGGTGTTCATGTTCGGCGTGTTCATCTTCACCGTCAACTCGCTGACCCAGGCCGCAGCGATCGACGTGGCGGAAGGCAAGGGCCTTGAGGGAACGTTCATCGGGCTGATGTGGGGCAGCAACGCGTTCTTCGGTGCCATGGCATCCGTCGCAGCTGGGTTCCTGGCGGATTACGCTGGCTGGGACTCGGCGTTCTATCTTGCAGCGGGGCTGTACTTCCTGGGATTCCTTATCTCGATACTGATGCCAAACCGGAAAGGTGGAATCCAGCCTGGGTAAGGCAATTGTGCTTTACCCCAGCGGGTGAAAGTTACCTCTCGGAACGAGAGTTACCGGCCGGTCCCTTCTATGGCGGCCCGGTACTGCTCCGGCGTATTCAGGTCCAGCAGGATCTCGGGGTTGTCCAGCGGAATGCGTTTGACAGCATCAGGCCTTCGGCGCACAACTGCCTTGATGCCTTGGGATTCTTCGTCTATTGCCAGCAACTCGTCCAGCAGTTGGGCCGAAAGCACGATTGGATGTCCCCCCTTGCCGTCGCAGGTGGGGACGGTGACAATGTGGTCGTGAGCGCGATGTGTGTTCAGGATGTGGGCCACGTCAGGGGCTGAACGGGGCTGGTCCACGTTCAGCAACAGAATTTCGGCCACCGAACCGACTTCAAGGGCAGAGAGACCAGCCTTGATGGAAGTGGTCTTTCCCTGAAGGTAGTCGGGGTTCAGGACCCAGCTTGCACCTTCGCGCCCCTCAACCAGGGGCCGCAGCTCATCGGCACGGTGGCCCAAGACCACTACCACGCGCTCGGCGCCACCCTCCAGCAATGCTGAAACCTGGTGTTCCAGCAAGGTCTGTCCGCGCCAGGGAAGCAGGGCCTTCAACTGGCCCATTCTGCTGGACTCGCCGGCAGCCAGCAGAATGGCCCACGCCTCACCCATTGGTCAGACCTCGACGGTGCGCTCGACGATGCTGGCAGCACGGTCGATGTACCAGTCGCCCATCGTCATCTTGCCACCATCACCGCCGCGCCTGATCGTGATGACCTCCGACATTATGCTGACGGCGATTTCCTCGGGCGTAAGGGCGCCGATGTTCAAACCTATCGGCGCATACACTTCGCGAATTCGTTCCTTGGTAACGCCCTGTTCCAGGAGCCTCCGATAGATCATGAGTGTCTTTCGGCGACTGCCAAGCAGGCCGATGTAGCGGGCGCGGGTCTTGAGAGCCGACTCCAGCGCCATGTCGTCGTACCGGTGCCCCCGCGTGGCGACCACCACGAATGTGTTGACGTTTATGCTCAGGTGGTCGGACCACTGTTGATAGGGAGTCACTATGGTCTGCTCGGCGTATGGGAAGCGGTCCTCATTGGAGAACTCCGGACGGTCGTCGACAATGTACACCCGGTAGCCCAGAAACCTGGCCAGGTCCGCGGTGGCCTTCCCGACGTGTCCTCCCCCCACCATGACCAGCGTTGGCGGGGTCGTAAATCCTTCGACGAATATCTCGGTCCCGTCGTCAGTGGAAATGGACTCAGTGTTGCCGACTTCCGCTACCCTTCGCGCGACCTCAAGGGCCGGCTCATCCAGGGTCTCTGAGCCGAGCGTGCCGGACACCGTCCCGTCGACGCGGAGCATCAGCTTGGCTCCGAGTCGCCCGGGGTGGCTCGGGCTGTTAACGACGGTGGCGAGGCTCACAGGTTCCCCGCCGTCGTATGCCTCCAGAATTTCATCTCCCAGTGGCAGAAAATCATCCAGGCTGCGCAGGGGCTCAAGATAAAAGTACATGGTGCCGCCGCAAACAAGTCCGTCGCGGGCAGCGATATCCTCGTTCAGGTAATAGTCCTTGAATTCAGGACCGCTGCCGTCACGCAGTATCTCCTTGGCGGCGAACCAGATGTCTCCCTCGACACAGCCGCCTCCCAGGGTACCGAGGCCGCTGCCGTCATCCTTCACCAGCAGCATTGCGCCTGCCTTCTGGGGGGTCGACCCCTTGGTCCGCACCACAGTTGCCAGCACGCAGGGCCGGCCATCCCGCAGTGTATCCACAGCTCCCTGGATGACTTCTTTCATGGTTTTTCCTTACCCCGCTTTGGGGCCCGCAGAATGGGAGGTGTCTACTGCACGTAGCTTATCAAACGGTGGCATTGCCCGCAAACTGGCGGCGGCGTTTTTATATGGGATCAATCAGAAACCATGATATTAGCAGGCATGTAGACTGCAAAATAACTCCACATTCAAGTATAATATTATGTTGTATGGCCATAGTCGCAATCACCTCTGCCAGTGAACGAAATGCTCGCCGCTACGTTGCGGCCATGGAATTGGCCGGCTCAGAAACGCGGGTCCTGTTGCCGGATTCCCACGGCGAGTCCAACACCAGCGAACTGATGCAGGGCGTCGGCGGTCTGCTCCTCTCGGGAGGGCCAGACGTTCATCCTGAACGCTACGGCCAGGAACCGGACCCGAACGCCGGATTGCAGCTCCGGCCGGAACTCGACGACCTGGAGTTCCGTGTTTTGGAATATGCCCTCTCCGCAGATATGCCGGTGCTGGCAATCTGCCGGGGAATGCAGTTGCTGAATGTGGCTTTCGGGGGCAGATTGATCCAGGATCTGCCGGGACACCGGAACGAGGATCCCGGCGATGGCAAGGAACCCGCTTCGCACCTGATCTATGTTGCCCCAGGGGCGAAGTCGGCGGCCATCATCGGCTCGGCTGGTTTCTTCAAGGTCAACAGCTACCACCACCAGGGACTGACCGAGGCACAGCGCGCGCCACGCCTGATGAGCACGGCCTACAGTGTAGAAGACGGGATAGTGGAGGGGTTGGAAAGTCCTGAACACAGTTGGGTCGTCGGGCTGCAGTGCCACCCGGAGCGGCAGGACGAGGTCCCCAGACTGTTCGCAAACCTGTTCGGCGGTCTGCATGACCGTACTGAACGGTTTGCCGAAGCACTCACCGCCTAGTTCGTCCCTTCCCCTCTCCGGATGCTGGCCGGCATCCGGTAGAAAGGCCTCCCCGCTCAACGGGTCGGGGTCGCAGCCCGCACCTAGACGAACCAATAGTATTAGGAGTGTCGACTCATGGTAACAACCGCTCCGATCCCGCCTGGAGAGCAACCGATCCGCATCGCCGATGAGATGCGGACGTCGTACCTGACGTACGCCATGAGCGTGATCGTGTCGAGGGCGCTCCCCGACGTTCGGGATGGATTGAAGCCGGTACAGCGGCGGATCCTGTATGCAATGCACGACATGGGCATACGGCCCGGCTCGCAGTTCAGAAAGAGCGCGCGAATCGCCGGAGAGGTGCTGGGTAAGTTCCATCCCCATGGCGAGGGCTCTGTCTACGACGCCCTGGTCAGGCTGGCGCAGGAATTCTCCATGCGCTACCCGCTGATCACGGGGCAGGGCAACTTCGGCAGCATCGACGGCGACCCGCCGGCGGCCATGCGGTACACCGAGGCGCGGTTGGCGCCCATCGCCGACGAGTTGCTGGCGGATATCGATCAGAACACGGTCGACTTCGTGCCCAACTTCGACGACTCATTGAGCGAGCCCACGGTCCTTCCGGCGCGGTTGCCGAACATGCTGATCAACGGAGCCACGGGCATCGCCGTCGGCATGGCTACGAACATCCCTCCCCATAATTTGGGCGAGGTATGCGATGCCCTGATCAACCTGATCGACCAACCCGACACTACCACGGAACGGCTGATGCGCCACGTCAAGGGCCCGGACTTTCCCACCGGAGCCAAGATCCGGGGCCGCAAGGGCATTGTCGACACTTACACCACAGGCCGCGGCCGCGTGATCATGGAGGCCGAGGCAGAGTTCGAGGAGACTCGCAACAACCGCGAGCAGATAATCGTCACCTCCCTCCCGTACCAGGTCAACAAAGCCACCTTGATCGAACGGATCGCAGCCTTGACTCGCGAGCGCAAGATCGAGGGGATCTCCGACATCCGCGACGAGTCCGACCGCCGCGGAATGCGCATCGTCATCGAGCTGCGGCGGGACGCCCAGCCGCGGGTGGTCCTCAACAACCTGCTGCGCCAGACGGCAATGCGTTCCTCTTTCAACTCCATCATTCTGGCCCTGGTGGACGGCCAGCCACAGGTGCTGCCCCTGAGGCGGTGCCTTGAACTGTTCATCCAGCACCGTCAGGAGGTCATACGCAGGCGATCGGAATATCAGTTGCAGCGCGCCCGCGACCGCGACCATATAGTGCAGGGACTATTGCTTGCACTGGACCGGATCGACGAAGTCATCGAAATCATCCGCAATTCTGCCGACGTCGAGGAGTCTCGCAACAATCTCATGCAGCAGTTGGACCTCTCGGAGGTCCAGGCTCAGGCCATCCTCGATATGCAGCTGAGGCGCCTGGCAGCCCTTGAACGGGAACGCCTGCAGAACGAGCACGAAGAGCTCCTGCAGAGGATCGCCGAGCTGGAGGCACTGCTGGGCGACCCGGTAAAGATCCTTGCCGAGATAAAATCGGAGACCCGCGAGCTGAAGCGGTCATTCAACAACCCCCGACGCACCACCATTCTTGAAGAGGAGATCGGGGAGGAAACGCCTGAGTCACTTATCCCTCAGGAAGACGTCATCATAACCCTCAGCCAACGGGGCTACGTCAAGCGCGTCCCTCCCAGCACCTTCCGGCAGCAGAACCGGGGAGGCAAGGGCGTGCGGGGGATGACCACCCGAGAGGGCGACGCCATTCTCGACCTGGTGGTGGTCGACACGCACAGCACCCTGTTTTACTTTACCAACCGGGGGCGGGTCTATCCTCTTCGGGCATTCCAGATTCCGGGCGACGCCTCCCGCACATCGCGCGGGGTGCTGTTGTCCAACCTGCTCCCGCTGCAACGGAACGAGCAGGTCCAGGCCATGCTGCTGATAGAAAATCCGCACGACGATTACCCGTTGCTTCTTGCCACCAGGAAAGGGCAGATAAAGTCATTGAAGACCGGAGAACTGACAAACATACGCCCGTCCGGGCTTATCGTCATGAATCTCTCGGAGGACGACGAATTGGTATCCGTGGCTCAGGTGGGCGAGGCCAAGGATGCAATGATGGTGACCGAAAAGGGTCAGGCCATACGGTTCGCCATCGACGACCTCACTCCCCGTTCCCGAATTGCCGGGGGCGTACGCGGTATTCGACTCATTGGAGACGACAAAGTCATCTTCATGGGGGTCGTTACTACCAACAGCCAGTTGCTGGTGGTCAGCCAGCGCGGTTTTGGAAAGATGACTGCTACGTCCAGCTACCGGTCCACCGGCCGCGGCGGCCAGGGCGTGCGCACGTTCCAGCTAACGGACAAAGCGGGTCCGCTGGCTGCGGCAAGGATCGTAACAGACCCGGAAAGCCACGAGATGCTGATAATTTCGGCCAAGGCCCAGGTAGTTCGCATCAGCATAGACGACGTCCGGGAGACGGGCCGCATCGCCCAGGGAGTCATCCTGTGGAAGGAGCGGGGATCCGACGATTACGTGGCATCCGTCGCCACTTTCCAGGAGACGGACCGCAACGGGGATGACGATCCACCCTCCAATGGACACCGGCGCAATGGGCGGGCCTCAAGCAACGGGCACGAACCTGAGGGCGAGGTCGGCGACACAGACGAGGAACCCGAATAATTACGACCGGGCCTCTCCAGTGCCAATCAGAAGGGGGCGAACAATGTTCGCCCCCTTCACTTTTTTTCGTAGCAGTTTGTACGGATTACGTGACTTTACAGCGAATCATTGCCTCGTAATCAGCAACTCACGCTGTTTTTCGAATGTCATCTTGAAAAATAAATTCTCGTTCTGTAAAATGTACACGTATTTTTAATAGTATTGCTGACATAGTATTTCCAAGTATGATTTGAAGGAGTGGTAAATTGCCGACGAAGCTCGTATTCCTGCACGGTGCAGGATGCTCAAGCCTTTCTTTCTACTACCAGTTGAGGCACTTTCGAAGCGCCAAGGCCATAGATCTTCCGGGGCATCCCGACGGAAAGCCGTGCGAAACGATTGATGGCTACCTCGAATGGGTGCGTGGCTTCATCAAGGCGAGGCGCTACAAGAATGTTGTGCTTTGCGGCCATTCAATGGGCGGCGCCATCGCCATGCGATATGCCCACAGGTACCCGGAAGAGCTGCGAGGCCTGATCCTGCTGGGCACGGGCGCCCGCCTCCGTGTGCACCCTTATCACTTTCAGCGCTGCAATGAGCCAGGCGAGGACAACATTCCGTGGCTTCAGCAACATCTGGAATACTACCAGGGCGTTCAGAGTGAAGTTCTCCCTGTGCTGAAACACCGCGCGGCGGAGGTTGGTCCGCTGGTGGAATTGAATGACCTGAAGGCCTGCGACAGCTTTGACATGATGGATAGTGTGAGTGATATAGAGCTGCCCACGCGGGTGATCTGCGGAAGCGACGACGTGATGACGCCGGTCAAATACTCCGAGTTCCTTACCAACAGCATTCGTGGGTCAAGCCAGAGAATCATCCCCGGCGGGGGCCACTTCGTTCACATGGAGAAGCACCAGGCGGTGAATGGGGAAATCGAGGAATTCATATCGTCCTTCAGGGGCTAGACCTCTGGGTCCGGGCGGGCCGAATCCTACAGAAAACAGGAGCGCCGGTTGAAGTGAACCGGCGCTCCTGTCGTTTTTCTCCGGGATCTTGAAACATTCAGCTGCGATTGGGATGGTACCACCTGCTGCGGTAGAACATCAGGGGGTTTTCGTACTCATTGCGTTGGATCTCTTTCACTTCACCCATATAGACAGTGTGGTCGCCATACACGTGTGAACCAATCACGTCGCAGTCAAAGAAAATGGCAGACCCTTCCAGCACCGGGACCCCATTTTCTGAATGGGAAAAACTGTACTCGACGCCCCCGGTACGGTCCTGCGGCTTTTTGGCAAAATACGCCCCAACTTCTTCTTGTTCCTCGCGGAGGAAATTGACTCCGAACTTCTGCCGTTCCTCCAGAAAACCGTAGGTGTGCGTCCCGTGGGCGACGCAGACCAAGATAATCGGCGGCTCAAGACAGACGGACGTGAAAGAATTGGCCGTCATTGTATGGGGGTTGCCTTCATCGTCCAGAGTGGTGATTACAGTAACACCGGTGGCGAATTCCGAAAGTGCTGACCGGAATTCGATTTTGTCGAACGACACCATATACACCCCAAGTAGATGCGATCACGGCAGGGAACTGCGCCGCAGTTCCCCCCCGAAAGCAGTAACGAAAGTCCACCGCTTAAGAAATTGGCCCCATTATAGTACGCAATCAACCGGTTACGCTACTATCTGATTTGCAGGCGTTAAAACTGAAACGACCTATGGAAATGGACGGAAACAATCGGCAATTCTACCGGAGGGAACGCCATCTGCCGCCTCTGGGTCAAGTTTTACCACCACGCCTGGGGGAATGAGCCCCGTGAAGAGCGAAGGGTGCGTCAGTTGAGCCAGTATTTCCAATCCCACAACGACGCGAGGACCCGGGCAACTGAAATAGGAGTGGTCAATCAGGTACACCTCTCCTGAGGCCACAGCCGGTATATCTCCCCAGCCAGGCTGAGCTGCCAGCCAGGGAACCTCGCGCAGGTGCCGGCCGACATCCGAGGAACACAGGTCTACGAAAAGCTTCTCGGGAGCAGCGTCAAGCACTTCCTCCCAATTCAGGCGGCGGGCATTGCACCCGGGCTCCAGCGCCGTAATACAGCCGCCAGCCATACCCAGCATGCCTGGAATCCAGTGGCCGCCTGCAACCAACGGATTTATGCCTTCCAGAGAAAACACCGACGGCCGGGAGGAAACGCTGCCCAGCTTACAGGTAACGGCCTCGGTCCTCCGGCGGAGCGACGCCACTACTTCAGTGGCACGCTCAGGAACTCCGCAGACATCACCCACCTCCCCGATGGAATCCAGGATGTCCTCGAACGTTCTTGGTTGCAGCACCACCACCTTCGGCTGAACGGACATTCCCCGCACGGCCAGGTTGACCTCCCCAGCGTCGATCTCGCAGATATGACAAAGGTCCTGTGTGAAGATTATGTCGGGCAATTCTCTCGCCAGCCAGTCATAGTCCAGCACGTAGGGGCTTTCACCCTTGGCAAGAATACCCCGGAGCGCCTCTTCCACCTCCTCGCTGGACATGACAGCCGGGTCAACCCTGCTGCGGCTGACCACGGGCTTGGTCGTCAGCACATCCGGCGGGTAATCACAGAGGTCGCTGACACCCACGACGCAATCAGCCATGCCCAGCGCCCACAAAATTTCGGCGCCGCTGGGCAGAAGACAGCAAATCTTCAATTCCTCTTCTCACCGTATTAAGTATTGGGGGCCACCCGGCCACCGTTGTTGTATTATAGGCGCGCATGCGGGTTGCGTTACCTGAGCCTCCACCGTCCGGCCACCCCGTGATGAAATCCCACAGGGAATTCCCTCTCAACCCACACTCCATCATCCGCATTTCAATGTTCCGCATCCTACGCTGGCGTGCGCCATAGATGACCCGAGCACCATCAGAGACAAGCTGGAGCAGCTTTGCGCTGATCCGCCTCAATGCCTTCAGTTTTGGCGTCACCGGGTTCATCCTGGCGATGGATACCGCGGTGCTGCCGGTCATTGTTCTGTCAATGGCGCCGGAGCATCTCAAGAACAGCTACCTGGCGGTGCTTGGAATAGGCGGCCTGTTGATGGCCGCGGTGGTGCAGCCTCTGATCGGAAGGCTGAGCGACCACACCCGGTCTCCCATGGGGCGTCGAGTTCCCTACATCATAGCCGGGACCACCGCGGTATGCGGCAGCCTGGTGCTGACGCTGCTGGCGCCCAACTTTGCCGCCCTGTTCGCAGCCTGGATGTTCATCCAGGCGAACCTGAACATCGCTTACGGTCCCGGCATGGCGCTCATTCGTGACCTGGTGCCGAGCAGCCGGGTCGGAGCCGCCTCATCGCTGAAGGTACTGTTGGACGCCGCAGGGGGTCTGGCCCTGATCACGGCCAGCGCCGCGCTCATAGGCCAAGCGGGCGTATCGGGGCTGGGACCCGTTGATGTATATGTGAACTGGGAGTGGGCGGTCCTGGGTCTTCTGGTGACGGCACTCATCGTTTCGGTGACTGTAACCTGCGCCACCGTGCTCGCCCGCGATTCCACCCGCCGGACCCGGCGGATTCGAGGGCGGGACGCGCCATCTCGGCCCGTGCTGAATCCGCAACTGGTTATGTTCCTTATCTCCAGGCTGTTACTGATGACGGCGATCTACACATTCCCGACGTATGGGTTGTTCTTTCTCAGGGACGTGGTGGAGGCGGCCAACCCGGCCCAGGCGCTCAGCCACGCCATACCGGCCATTGGCGGTTCTCTTGCGGTCGCCGTCTACGTCGCTGGCTGGGTCTCCGACCGCATAGGGCGCAAGCCTGTTGTGATCGCGGGCGCCGTGGCGGGGGCAGTCAGCACCTCCTGGCTGCTCCTGGCTGAAACATCGGGTGGGGTGGTGATCATCGCCAGTATCATCGGCGCATCCGCCGGAACCCTGCTGAGCGCCAGCTGGGCCCTGGCCAACGAGATGGCTGACGAGCAGCACGCCGGTACTCACATAGGCATCGTAAATCTCTCCACCGTTGGCGGAGCCGCCCTGCCCAGGCTCTTTGGTCCCGGCATCGACCTTCTGAATCACACGTCAGAGGACCTGGGTTACCGGGCGGTGATCGCTGGCTGTGCCGTCCTGTTCATTGCCGGGGCCATTGCGATACTTCCGGTGAACCCGAGCCGGGCCGGAGCACCGAACCGGGATGAACCCCAGGAACAGCCAGCCTTACCGCCCACCGAGCCCTGAGGAGACCGCCCCCGCCCTGTACCCGATGACAGCGGGTAAGCTCACAAGCTTTCCGGGCCGTAACCTGGCCGAAGTCAGGCAGAGGCCTTTTGCAGAAACTCAGCGGCCCCTCTGGCGACCCAGGAATTCCAGGATGTCATCAGGAATTTGACGCCCATGCTCTTGAACCTGGCGATGTTGGCGTCATTGGCCAGTGTACCCGGTGTGCGGCCAGCGTTAACGATCTTGCCGATAGCCGTCTCAATGGCAGCCTGGACCTCAGGGTGGTCGGCGTTGCCGATATGCCCCATGGTCTGCGCCAGGTCGGAGGGAGCAACAAAAAACACATCGATGTTGTCGACTTTCAGGATTTCGTCGATGTTCTCCAGCGCCTCGACTTCCTCCAGCAGCACTACGACCATTGTCTGGTCGTTGGCGCCGTGGAAATAATCGGCAACCCCGAACGACTGCCGGCCCCCGAACATCCCGCGATAACCGATGGGCGCGTATTTGGCGGAAAGAGCAGCCTGCTCGGCGGACTCACGGCTGTTGACGTGGGGCACCACAATGCCCATGCTGCCGCGGTCCAGGGTGCGGGTGATCAATCCGGGGTCATTTGCATTGACTCTGGTGATGGACGTTAACCCCCAAAGATCGCAGGCGCGGGTCATGTCGCCCAGCGCATCCCAGTCGACGGGGCCATGCTCACACTCGATCCAGGCGGCGTCAAATCCCAATGGACCCAGAAAATCTATGATATCGCTGTCCTGCAGGCCGGATATCGTGGTGACCACCTCTCCCCGCTGCAGCTTCTCTTTGGCACGATTTGGTCGAATCGATGACATCTTTCGCTCCCCTGCAATATTGCAATATTCGTGGGCCAGAACCATGAGCCAGCCCGGCGGCGTAATTGTGCCACCACCTTGCCGGCATTACAAACCTGACTACCTTGCTTTCTGGCCGGGCCGTGGCCGGGTTCTGACCTGGTTTTGACCTGGTCTTGGCCGAGATCTGGCGGGGCTGTGGCCCGGTCGTGGCCGGGATGGGTGCACCGCCTATGAGTAGGGTGAGGTAACCGGGTTGACAATCCAGTCAGGCGCTTGGACAATCAGGCTGTCCCCGCAACCAGACCATCCTTCTCCAGATTGCGGGGCCCGATAAAGGAGCTAATATATGACCACCACGGCAACTTACACCGAGGAACGTGTCCAGGTCGCAGGCGCTGAGATGCAGATATTGAAGGGCGGTTCTGGCGATCCCCTGCTCGTGCTCCACGATGAGATGGGACAGCCAGGCTGGCTTCAACTGCACGAGGAGCTGGCCAAAAACCACACGGTCTACGCTCCGTCCCTGCCCGGCTTCGGCATCACCGATCGCCTCGACTGGATCATGAACGTCCGGGATACCGCCACTTGGACTCTCTGGGCGTTGGAGGACCTCGGTCTGACGAACCTGAACGTGGTGGGGTTTTCTCTTGGCGGCTGGCTGGCAGCGGAAATGGCGACGCAGGACCCGCGCGTCTTCAAGAAAATGGCGCTGGCCGCTCCTGCCGGTATCCTCCCGCCGTCCGGCGAGATTCTGGATATGTTCCTGATTGTCTCCCAGGAGTTCATAACTGCAGGATTCCACGACCCGTCGGCCGTGGCGGAGTTTCAGGCGGTTTGCCCGGACGAGCCGGCACCTGAAAAATTGGAGGCCTGGGAGACTGCCAGAGAGGAGGCTTGCCGGCTCACCTGGCGGCCATACATGCACGACCGCAGCCTGCCCCATCGCCTGGGCCGACTGAAGAATCTGCCATCGCTCATCGTCTGGGGACGAAACGACGTTATCGTGCCTCCCAGTGCTGGCGAGGTATACAACGCCTCGATCGCAGGGTCGCGACTGGCAATCCTGGAAAACTGCGGCCACCGTTCCGACGTGGAAAAGACCCCGGAACTGGTTGCTCTCCTGCGCGAGTTCTTTGGCTAAATTGACAGGGACGCAGACTGGCCTGGGAGCGAACCGGGACCGGACTGACCGCTGAATTGGGGCAAAATTTGCCGGGCGAAGTTTTCCATCGCCCGGCGAATATCTTCTGTGTTGGCACCGCGGAAATTGCAGACCAATTTGGCGATTCCCATCGACTGGTAAACCGCACAATCCTCGGCTACCTGCTTGGGCGAACCCCTCCCCATTCTCCTTTCCGCAGAACCTGGGCTGTTATCTTCAAAGGCAACAGACAAGTGAAGCGTGGTTGAGGGTGGGGCCTCTCTTCCAGATTCGTCCGACAGATCATGCAGGGTATTCATCCTCTCCCGCAGGGCCTCCAGGGGCATGTACGTTGGATGCCACGCCTCTCCAAACCTCACCGTCCGTGCCAAGGCTGCATCGCTCCTCCCTCCAACCCAGATGGGCGGATGGGGACTCTGGGCCGGCTTGGGGGCGAACCGGACATTCTCAAAGCTGACGAATCGTCCCAGGAAGTTGGATGGATCCGTGGTCCACAACTCGACCATTGCCGACAGATATTCGTCGGTCCTCGCGCCCCGTTGCGACTCTGGAATACCCAGCGCCGAGAATTCGTCCGGGGCGCCGCCGGCACCTATGCCGAGAATCACACGGCCTCCTGAGAGCGAGTCCAGGGTGGAGATTATCTTGGCGGCCACCACCGGGTTGCGATAGGGCGTAACCATTACGGTGGTGCCCAGCTTGACGCGCTGAGTAATTGCGGATACGTGGGACAGGACTACGAAGGCGTCGAAGAACACGGGGCCGATGTTCCGGTGCATGTGTTCGGGCGTGACGATGTGGTCGCTCACCCACACCGAGTGAAAGCCCATGGCCTCGGCGTCGGTCGCCACCAGCCGCAGATCGTCCAGGGTGACTTCCCGGCCATACTGGGGAAGACAAACGCCGAAATCCATTTAAGCCCTCTTCATGAACCTATACCTACAGGACCGAAGGTCCTCAATGCTACCAGGCTTGCCTCAGCACGGTCATTATTGGCCCGGCATCGACAACTGGCCTTGGATTGGTTGCCAGGGCCCGGTCGTGAAGGGTGGCCGACGCAATAAGCTCCATGCCCTCCTCCGGGACTCCAACATCGCGCAGCCGGCCAGGCAATCCCAGGGACCGGCGCAGGCTTTCCACCTGATCGGCGGCAGAGTTAGCTGCCTCGTCGTCGGTCATGCCGGAGATGTCGATCCCCATCGCATCGGCGATCAGTGCCAGCCGGTCGGCACAGGCCTCGGCGTTGTAGCGCATGGTGTGGGGCAGCAGGATGGCATTGGCCTCGCCGTGGGGCACGTCGAATATGCCGCCGACGTGATGGGCCGTGGCCGTGTTCAAACCCAGTCCGCCTACGTTTGCCAGGGAAGCCATGCTCGCTGCCGTCTTGATGAGCAGCAAGCGCTCCACGTCCAGCTCGTGGCATTTCGGCAGATGTTCGGCCAGCAGCCGGATGGAGTGGAGGGCCATGCCGTCGGAGATGGGGTTGTGGTTGGTGGAGTAGATGGTCTCGATGGCAATGCGGAGCTGGCCCATAGCCGTGGCGGTCAGGATGTTCAGGGGCGTGGTGGCGAGGGCCTTGCCGTCGATGATGATGTAACCGGGGATGGTGTTGGGGTCGGCCACCAGGATCTTGCGGCCGAGGTCGCGGTCGGCGAAGCCGGCTCCCCGGCTCAGTTCCGCCGCACCCATGGTGGTAGTTACCGTGATGATGGGCAAACGGTCGGTAGAGAATTCCGGGTAGGTTATCCTGTCGGGTGGCTCGAAGTGGGCCTCCCAGTCGTGGATACGACCGCCCTCGGCCAGGAGTGTCGCGACGCCCTTGGTGGTGTCGTGGGTGCTGCCACCGCCGACGCTCACGAGGGCGTCGGCGCCAGTCTCCTTGGCGAGCGCGACGGCAGCGTCGAGGGTGGCGATGGGGGAGTGGGGCGCGACGCCGGAGTACAGGCCAACGCACTGATCGCCGAGCGCTTCCTGCACCCGCGGCACGACGTCGCAGTGCGCCAAGATGGAGGGACCGCAGAGTACCAGCGCGCGGGAGGCGCCGGCGCGTTTAAGGACGGCGGAGAGCCCGGAGATGGCGTCAACTTCGCATACTATCTCGTGCTTGACGCTGTTATAGGTATAGCTCAAGGTGTTGGGGTCTGGCATTGATTCTCACTCCTGTTTATGGCGAGGATTACTCGATTCAAGAGAAAGTTCTTGCCGTTAAATGGGTCAATGGCCAAGCTGCAGGTTTACCCCTCTCCTCACGGAGTGCAGGGCGTCAGTCGTCTCTGCATAGCACCTGCAGGATATCACTGGGGAGTTGTGCTTCTTCGAGGGACATCAGGCGGACGGGCATGCCCCTGGCCTGGGCTCCGGCTATTTCTACGAGGACGCCTTTGCTGTCTTCCCAGCCTGGGAGCTGGATGACCAGGAGTTCATCGCAGCGGGCCAGCAGCTGCAGGTCGAAGGCGTACCAGCCCTGGGGAGGATGGACTCCCTTGGCCGCCAACTCGCCGAGGTAGACCATTGGGGACAGCACTATTCTGCCCTCGTTCACCAACCTGCCGCAAACGTGGCGGACGGCTTCCAGCCGGGCCTCTCTCACTGCAGCGGATTCGTGGGCATACGGCGAGGCGAGGTAGATCAAGGTGGGATCGGCGCTGTCCAGGTAGTCCAAGGCCAGGAATTCAGGCACGTCACGCGACACCATACACTGCCCCGTGGATAGAGAGTTTTAGTGAATGTGTAGGGGCGCACAACTGTGCGCCCCTACAGGTGTGCCTACAGATTCACTGGAACTAGGAGCCGTTTTTGTCCCAGAGGGCTTCCAGCACCACGCCGGGAGACATGGGCAGCTGTTCCATCCGGACACCAACGGCGTCGTGAATGGCATTGGCGATGGCGGCCATGGGAGGGACGATGGGGACCTCGCCCACGCCACGCACGCCATAGGGATGTCCGGGGTTGGCTACCTCGACGACCACCGTGTCTATCATCGGCAAATCGAGGCTGGTGGGCATGCGGTAGTCGAGGAAGGTCGGGTTGAGCATGCCGCCGTTGTCGTCGAAGACGTACTCCTCGTTCAGCGCCCAGCCGATGCCCTGAACCGCTCCGCCCTGGATCTGACCTTCGACGTAGCTGGGGTGGATGGCCTTGCCGGCATCCTGCAAGGCAGTGAAGCGCACCACGTCGACCTTGCCGGTTTCCGGGTCTACCTCGACGTCGGCGATGTGGACAGCGAAGGCGCCGCCGACGCCGGTCGGGGCCACATTGCCGCGGCCGACCACCGGACCGCCGGTGCCGTTCTGGCGGGCGGCCAACTCCTGGAAAGTGAGGCGGAGTTCGGGATCGGAGGTGTGGGAGGCGCCGCCGTCCCTGTACTCCACGAGGCTAGGGTCGACGTCCCAGATTCGGGCAGCGCGCTGGACGAGCTGGTTACGGATGTCCAGCGCAGCCTCGTAGCAGGCCCAGCCGGTCTTGAACGCGACGCCGCTGCCCCCGGTCATGGAGGTGTAGCCGATCGAGTCGGTGTCGCCCACCGCCGGGCGAACGTCCTCGGCGGCGATGCCCAGGACCTCGGCCAGCTGCATGGACACGGCAGCGCGGGAGCCGCCGATGTCGGGCGAGCCCTCGACGAGGCTGACAGTCCCGTCGGGGTTGACGCTGGCTATCGCGCTTGAGGGACCGCTGGCGTTGAACCAGTAGCCTGCGGCCACGCCACGTCCGCGGAAGGTGCCCTTGCCGGTGTCCTTCTGCAGCGGGGCGTCCCAGTGCTCGTGGTCCTTGGCGGCCTGCAGGGTCTCGATGTTGCCGATCTTGCCAAAGACAGGACCGGTCAGCCTGCGGGTGCCCTCCTTGGAGCCGTTGAGCAGCCGGAACTCCAGCGCGTCCATGCCGATCTTCTCGCAGATTTCGTCGAGCACCGTCTCGATGGCGAAGGCGGCGGCGGGGGCGCCGGGCGCGCGGTAGGCGGCGGTCTTGGGCTTATTCAGGACGACGTCGAATCCCTCGAGTCGGCCATTGGCAATATCATAGGGGCCGGTCATGCACTGCACGCCGGGGTTGATGGGCGAGCCGGGGTAGGCACCGGCTTCGTAGGCCATGGAGGCATCGACGGCAGTGATGCGCCCGTCGTTGGTGGCGCCGACCTTACAGCGCATCCAAGAGCCGGCGGTGGGGCCGGAGCCCTGGAACACCTCTGAGCGGTTCATGCTCAGTTTGACTGGGTGGCCGGTCTTCTTGGAGAGGATGGCGGCAACCGGCTCGAGGTATACGAGAGTTTTGCCGCCGAAGCCGCCGCCGATTTCCATCGGGATGGCCTTGATGTGCGAAATGGGCACGCCACAGACGAGAGCGAGCTGGTCGCGGACGTTGAAGTGGCCCTGGCTGCTGCTCCAGACGGTGATGTCGCCATCGGGACCCCAGTTCACGGTGGCGGTGTGCGGTTCGATGTAGCCCTGATGCACCGACTGGGTGCGGAACTCGCGCTCCACGACGACGTCGGCATCATTGAACCCCTGCTCGATGTCTCCCATTTCAAACAAGAAATGGTTGGCGATGTTGGTACTGGCCTCGGAATCGTCGTCATCTCGCAGGCCACCAGTGCGCATGCCAGGGTTGGCCATGGTGGCGAGCCGCTCGTGCAGCACCGGCGCCTCGGGCTTCATGGCGTCGACGACGTCGGTAACGGAGCCAAGAACTTCGTAGTCGACCTCGATGAGCTCCAGAGCCTTCTCGGCGACGTGAGGGCTGGTCGCAGCAACAGCGGCGACTGCGTGCCCCTTGTACAGCACCTTCTCAGCGGCGAGACAGTTGTTGCTGAGGAACTTGGGGTTGACCATGGACGCTTCGGTCTGGTCACTGATGCGGCCACGGGGCTGAGGCAGGTCCGCAGAGGTTACCACGCCGCGGACACCTTCCATCGCCTCGGCCTTGCTGGTGTCGATGGACTTGATGCGGGCGTGGGCGTGGGGACTGCGCAGGACGCGGGCGTGGAGCAGCCCCGGCAGGTTGATGTCTGCGCCATACCGGGCGCGACCTGTGACTTTTTCAGCGCCGTCCTGACGTATTGGGCGCGTCCCGACTACGTTGAATTCCTGATTGGAGAGCACCACGTTGGAGCCTGTAATGGTGGCCATGCTTAATCCCTCCTACTTTATCTCTATCTTGTTATGTCAGTCGCTCGCCTGCCCGTTGGCAGGGATGGTCAGTGGTTCAAGGGTGTCCAAAAATTGGCAATGCGGTCAAGGACGTGTGCGATCATGTCCGGAATCAAGAATCGCTTGCGAGTGTAATAGTTCCTATGCAGACCTTCAGCAACAGCCCCCAATGTTGTCAAATCAGGCTCATCCAACAACACACTGGCGTTATACATTACGACGCCAAACTGGGCATGCTGCCTGTATTCCCATCCCTGTGTGACCGCTACTGCCTTTGCCATCCACGCCGCGGCACCCCACCCTTTCTCCGACGCCTGGTGCAGATCATCAACAGCGAGATATTCGCGGGCCTTGCCCAGGAATTCCCGCGCCTGTCGCCGATAGTCTTCCGCTGCAACCGGGTCATATTCTTCGGAAAGATTAATCTGCGTCATGGGTAACTGGTCCTCGGGTCACTAGCCTTCCATTTCCATACCCGATTCTAGCCCAATTGTCGGACGGTTCGCCAACCTTACACATTGCGAGGTTCAGATGCCTCGGGACAGGCGCTCCACTTCTAAGGCGAACCAGAGGGCCATACCTCCGCTGCGGTCGTCGAATCCGTAGATGGCGGGGCGGTCGAGGTAGTCGCGGACGTTCTGCTGCACCCCGGTGCTGGCGCAGGCGTCAACCACGTTGCCCACGTCGTCGATGCGTTCCGAGACTCCCTGCCAGGCAAGGTCCAGCGGAGCGCGCCATTCGTCGTCCAGCCATCCCCGTCGCAGTCCTCTGGCGATGGAGTAGCCCATCATGCAGGTGGCGGTGAATTCGTCGTAGGAGCCAGGGAAATCCAGTACCTGAGGCAACATACCCGACTGGCGCTGCAGGTCGCGAAGGGAATCCAAAAGGTCCAGGTACATGTCGGTTATGTCAGGCCGGGTTGGATGGTCGTCAGGGAGGTAGGTCAAAGTCTCGGTCAGACCCAGGGCAGCGAAACCATTGCCACGTCCCCAGTAGAACGGAGCCGGGCGGCAATGCCAGAAAAGGCCGTTGCCCTGCTGGATATCCGCGTCCAACAGGAACTGAGCGAGGATGTCTACGTAGCGTCTCTCCCCAGTGAGCTGAAAGGCACGGCCCAGCAACGCGCCGGCCATGAACATGTCCTCGGTACGGAATTCAGGGTCGCAGGGGACGGGAGCCTCTCCCGACGACGCGGGTTGGAACCGACTGGCCGCCTGAACGATCAGGTCCGAATACCGGGAATCGCCAGTGGCCTGGGACAGTTCGTGCCCCCAGACAACCGATGCCAGCCCGGACGGGGACAAGACATCACTGAGCCCCCCCTCTGCAAAGTTACTGAGCAGTTCAGCGATACCCGTCGACGGGTCGCCACCATCGGGATCTAGCTGAGCGAGTTGAAGGCGGCCGCTGATGGGGACGCCCTGGGTGTAGACGACCGGGTCAAAGGTGTGCCCGTAGGCAGCGGCGAGGATTTTCGCGATTTCAACCGGACTGCGCATACGGCGGCGGTCCAATACCTGCCGCGCCTGGGAACTTCCGGCCAGGCCATCCTGTTGCACTACACCGAACAGGCGGCTGATCTCCCGGGCCAGTTGGTCGTCGGAGCAGGTCAGCCTCACGGCGGGGATGACGCCCAATCCCTCGGGGTGGCCGTTGGCCAGCGCCCCCAGCAAAGAGTCATCGGCGATTTCCCGGGCACCCAGCCCTGGCGCAAAACGACGTGCCGGGCCATTGTATTCCCAACGGACGGAACCGGTACCAGACCTCACTTCGAGCAACAGGTCAGGTGCCTGAAAACAAAGCCAGCGCCATAAATAACGCTTCTCGGGGTTCTCAGGGTCGTGGTAGAAATTGCCTTCGGGAGGGTAACCCCGTACCGGATTGCCACCCGAACCGTTTTCCGGGCCTCGACCCAGCCGAAGGCCGTCGGGATTGGCGCAGGGGACGGCAGTGAGGCCGACACGCAGGGCAAGACCATCGCCACCCCCCGCGTACAGTTCCAGTGCGTGGAGCGCCAGGTCCACGTCGGCAGCGCTGCCCGAAAATCCGCCGACCAGCAGAATGCGAGAGCGGGACGCGACCGCCGAGTAGGCGTTGCGGTCCAGCAGAACGGGAATCGGAGTCAGAGAGCGGGTAACTCCGCAGGCTGTGCGGCTCCAGAACCCCGGACGCGCTTTTACCAGGGTGTCCAGGGCATTGATGATGTCCTGCTCGCTGCTCCCTTGCGTCACGGCTGCCTCTACTCCCTCGGCTTTTGTACCAGATCTACATTCACCGAGCGGGTCGCGCTGACAGTGAAGGTCAGGGAGGTGGTTCCGCCGCCCTCGGTGCTGTTCATTACCTCGATGTTGGCCGGGCCGTGCAGGTAAGCGATCTCGTCGCCCTCCACCCGGAATGGGCGGTCGTGCCCCGGATAGAAGACATTGGACGACGCCACCATCTTCTCGACACTGGCGTGGGCGTCCTCAGTGTCCCAGAAAATGTTGTAGGGAATACCCCGCGCCACCGTGCCGCTCTCCGGCAGGGCGTCACCGGCTATCAGCACGTTCTCGCCGTCGATTTCAGCCAGGACGCTCATATGCCCCTTGGTGTGGCCGGGCGTTTCGAGGATGGAGACGCCATCCACTATAGTGTCGCCCTCCGAGACAACGTCCACCTTCATGTTGCGCATCATGTCGGCCATGCCGGCGGCTACGGCAAGGTCCCAGCTGTTTGGGTTGCGGGCGTAGTCTATCTCGACCGGGTTGACCAGCACCCGGGCGTTACGGAACAGGTCGGTGTTCTGGCAGTGGTCCCAGTGCATGTGGGTCAGGATGACGATGTCGATGTCGTCGGTGGTCAGCCCCATGTTGGTGAGTGCCCGGTACAGGAAGGGACGGCGGGAGGATGGGCCGGTGTCGATCAGGATATTGTGGCTGCCAACCCGCAACAACGAGTTGGTGGAGTAGCCGAAGGAGCCCTGATCGGTGTTGAGGGCGAAGCCGTAGGTTAGGACGTCCAGAGTTGCCATGAAAAGCGCTCCTTACCGGAAGTTGGGCATCACTTTCTCTGAGAACAGCCGCAGCGAACTGGATATCTCGTCGTAGGAGAGCCCACCTGCGTCCAGGTAACTGATGAAGTGAGTGACGTGGTCTCGTTCCAGGTCTTTGATCGCGGCTGTGACCTTCTCGGGGCTGCCGATGGCGGCCATCCCTTCCTTGCCACGCTCGGCGACGAGGTCGGGCTCGATGAAGGGGTCGTGAACGTAGTGCTCGTAGCCGGTCACGCCAGCGGCGCGCACCACATCGGAAAGAGGGCGGCGCAGGAAGTCACTCATGTCGCCGGCCCACTGGAGGCGCGGGGTCAACAGGTCGATGGCCTCCTCGTCGGTGGGGGCCACGTAGACTTTGCGAACGGCAGCGACCTCGATGTCGTCGGCTGCCACACCCTCCTCCATCATCCGGCGGTGGTACAGGTTGATCAGGTTCTGGTCGGAGTCGGGCGAGGCAGGGAAAAAGCTGCTGCCCACGGTGAACAACCCCCAACGGTTTTTCACCGCGATCTCCACTGACTCAGGGCTGTGGGTCACAGCCATGAATATGGGCGGATAGGGCTGCTGGACCGGCTTCGGGATGACCCGCACCTCGGGGAACTGGAAATACTCGCCATCGTAAGCAAAGGTGTCCTCGGTCCAGGAGCGGACGGCTATTTCCATGCCTTCAACGAAGCGGCCGCGGGACTCGGCGATGTCGAGCCCGTAAATGTCGAATTCCCGCTTCTGGTAGCCACGGCCAGCGCCGACGATCAGACGGCACTGGCTGATTATGTCCAGCGTTGCAAGGTCCTGGGCCATCCGCAGCGGTGGGTGCCAGGGCACGATGGTGCAGGCGACGCCCACCTTGACGCGCTCAGTCCTCGCGGCGATGGCGGCCAGAAGGCTGTGGGGCGAGCTGATGATGCTGTGCTCGCTGAAGGCGTGCTCAGCGATCCACACCGAGTCGAAGCCCAACTCCTCAGCGAGTTCCGCGCCCCGGAGTATGTCCTCGTAGACTTGAACGTCGGTGCGGCTGACTGGATTGGGATTGACCTTGCTCTCGTCGGCGTACTGCTCGTGGAGCAGCGGACGCTGCCCCACGAAGAAAGCTCCGAACTGCATGTCGGCTAGCTCCCGGCTTCGATCTCGGCGTATACCTCCCGCATTGAGGCGCCGGAGTCGTCCTCCACCTCGGTGAACCATTTGATCAGCGACCGGGTCAGCTGATCGACGGATTCGTCATTGCCAGCTTCCTCGTAGCGCATGCGGACGGTGGGCAGGGTCATTCGGGTCTGAAACTCCCGCATCGTTGCGATCTTTTCGGCGTCGGTCATGTCGGACTCTGCGACGCGGACTCGCTCGTGGAACATCTCGTCGTCCTTGTCCTCGGGAGTGCCACCCAACTCGCGGATGCGGCGATCGAAGATGTCGCCGTGGCTGGTCTCACGCTCGGCCACGAGGGAGAGGCAGCCCTTCAGTCCCGGGTGCTCGGTCTTGTCGGCCCAGGCCTTGAGGAAGATTCCCGCTCTGTGCTCCTGGAGGCGGATATCGTTAAGCAGGTCGATGTATTCAACGTTGTCGGCCATGGTGGAACCTCACGAATTCAGACGTAGTAAAACCCTGATTGAATGCGAAAACCACTATTTGAGGTTTCCATTGTCCTGCTTTGCAGGTAAGGGATCTTGCAGGCGAGTGTAGTGCGCCGCCCATAGGGTGTCAAACCTGTCGGAATCCGGGTGCGTGCTAGAATGGCCCCACTTTTCAGTCCTGCAGAGGGAATTGTTTTGCCACAGTTAACTGAAGCGCAGAGAGGCATGATTACAGCCATACGAGAGTTCGTGCGGCGGGAAGTTCAGCCCGTGGCTCAGGGTATGGAGCAAGCCGATGAGTACCCCTTCGAGTTGGTGGAGAGGATGAAGGAACTGGGCCTGTTTGGCGCAGTTATTCCCGAGGAATACGGCGGGCTCGCGATGGACGTGTCGTCCTACGCGCTGGTTATCGAGGAGATCTGCCGTGGCTGGATGAGCCTGAGCGGCATTTTGAACTCGCACCTGATCATGGCCTACATGGTCTCCACCCACGGCACTCCCGAGCAGAAGGAGCGGTTCCTGCCGCTGATGGCCACTGGCGAAAAGCGGGGCGGCATCTGCATCACGGAGCCCAACGCTGGCAGCGACGTGCAGGCCATAGAGACCCGCGCTGAACGCGACGGCGACGACTACGTGGTAAACGGCTCCAAGAGCCTGATCACGAACGGACGGCACGGCAACACATTCGCGCTGGTGACCAAGACCGACCCCGATGCCGACCCGCCCCGGCGCGGCATCAGCATCTTCATCGCCGAGAAAGGACCGGGATTCAACGTGGTGCGGGACATCCCCAAGCTGGGCTATAGGGGGGTGGACACCTGCGAGCTGTCCTTCGAAGACTACCGTGTTTCCGGCGGCAATCTTGTCGGCGCCGAGGAGGGCAAGGGCTTCTACCAGATCATGAGCGGGCTGGAGCTGGGGCGCATCAACGTCGCCGCGCGGTGCCTCGGGGTGGCAAGAGCCGCGCTGGAGGAGTCGACCAAGTACGCCAAGCAGCGGGAGACTTTCGGCAAGCCCATCGGAGAGCATCAGAGCGTCCAGATCATGCTGGCCAACATGGCGACGAACATCCAGGCGGCACACCTGATGGTGCTGCACGCCGCAGAGAAGAAGGACCGCGGCGAGCGCGCCGACATGGAGGCCGGAATGGCCAAGCTGTTCGCCAGCGAAATGTGCATGCAGGTCGCCACCGACGCCTTGCGCATCCACGGCGGCTACGGCTATACCCAGGACCTGACAGTGGAACGCCACTTCCGCGATGCGCCCTTGATGATGATCGGCGAGGGCACCAACGAGATTCAGCGGCTGGTCATCGCCCGCCACCTGCTAAATAACTACCCCACCGGCGACTTCCTCTACGAGTCGGGGTTGTAGGGGTCGACTGCGGTATAATCGCCAGAATCCCCATTGGTTTGCTTAAAATTCTATTATCGGGCCGGGCTCCAGGAGGCTGACTGCAATGGTGCAAACGAACAACGAAACTGGCATCACACGTGCGTTGGGCAATTTTGCCCGTGAGATGGAGTACGAGGACCTTTCTCCGGAGGTGATCGACTGGGCCAAGTACCTGTGCCTGGACTTCGCCGCCGTTACGCTGAACGGCTCGACCACCGACTCGGCCAAGGCCGTAGTGGACTCGCTCCAACGACTGGGGCGGCCCGGGCCTTCGGCCGTCGTGGGCACTCCTTACCGGGTGCTGCCGGAGTACGCCTCCATGGCCAACGGCGTGGCCTTCCACAGCATCGAGTTGGACGACGTGAACAACGAGGCCTCGCTGCACCCCGGGGTGGTGGCCTTCCCCACGGCGCTTTCGATGGCAGACCTGGCCCACGTGTCGGGCAAGGACTTCATCGCCGCAGTGGTGGCGGGCTACGACGTGATCGTGCGGCTGGGCCGGGCGCTGCAGCCCGCTGAGCACTACGGCCGCGGGTTCCATCCCACCGGCACATGCGGGGCATTCGGCGCGGCGGTGGTGGCAGGGCGGCTGCTGGGGCTGCAGGGCGATGACTTCATCCACGCCCTCGGCATCGCTGGCAGCCAGACGGCGGGGAGCATGGAGTACCTGGCGCAGGGGGCGTGGACCAAGCGGTTCCATCCCGGCTGGGCGTCGCACAGCGGTTCGTGGGCAGCGCTGCTGGCCCGCTCCGGGTATACCGGACCGACTACGATTCTGGAGGGTCGCGACGGATTCCTGCAGGCGTATTCGGGCAACCCGGACCCGTCGCTGGTTCTGCAGGACGTGGGCGACGAGTACCTGATCACCCAAACCGGCATCAAGCCCCACGCTTGCTGCCGCTACAAGCAGGGCCCCATCGACTGCCTGATCGACATCCGCAACACCCACGGGCTGACCGCCGACGACGTGGGGGAAGTGACTGTCGGCGTGCTCAGCGGCGGGTTCAAACTGGTGGCGTCGCCGGAGGAGGACAAGGCCAACCCCAAGACCGTGGTGGACATGCAGTTTTCCATGCCCTTCGGCGCAGCAGTGGCACTGGCCTACGGAAAGGCGTCGCTGGAAGAGTATGCCGACGGCGTGCCGGACCGGCCGGAGATCCGTCGCATCATGCAGCAGGTCAAATGCGTCACGGACCCTGAGCTGGACGCCCACTTTCCCAAGGAGTTCCGCGCCTGGGCCGGGGTCGCCACTGCCGACGGGCGCACCCTGCGAAGCGACATCCGCTACCCCAAGGGAGACCCGGAGAATGCGCTCTCGTGGGACGAGATGAAGGAGAAGTTCCTCGTCCTGACCAGCCCCGTTATCAGCGCCGGGCGACAGCAGGAGATCATCGCAGCCATCGAATCCCTGGACGAGATGGACGACGTGAGGGAATTGGCGGCCCTGCTCTCGACCGAGTAGGTGAGTCCTCGGCCAAATCCGTGGTGAAAGTATGACTCCGCCGCTGCAAGGTGTTCGCATCCTCGAGATGTCGCAGGCCATCGCCGGGCCGGTTGCGGCGCGGACGCTGGGCGACTTGGGTGCCGAAATCATCAAAGTTGAACAGCCCGGCGTGGGGGACATGTCCCGGCGCATCGGGCCTCATTTCCTTGGCGGCGAGAGCGCCTACTACCTGAACTTCAACCGCAACAAGAAGAGTGTCACCATAGACCTGCGGACACCGCAGGGCCGGGAGGTATGCCACCGGCTCGTGGCGGTGTCCGACGTTGTTTTCGACGCCTTCAGGCCGTCGGTGCTGGACCGGCTGGAGCTGGACTACGAGACACTCAAGGGGATCAATCCGTCGATCATCGCCTGCTCGCTATCGGCCTTCGGACAGGAGGGGCCTTATAGGGAGCGACCAGGTTTCGATGGCATCGTGCAGGCCATGGGCGGCGGGATGAGCGTCACAGGAAATCCGGGCCAGCCGCCGGTGTTCATGGGGTTTCCCGTCGGCGACATGGTGGGTGGCTACATGGCGGCCCTGAGCATCGCGTCTGCCCTCTATGGTCGCAGGGTAACAGGCGAGGGGCGACGCTTGGACATTTCGCTGCTGGACGTTCAGATTGGCCTGCAGGCACACCTGGGACAGTTCTATCTGGTATCCGGCGAGGTGCCGCAGCCAATAGGATCGGGGCACCCCTCTAACCTTCCGGTCGGAGCCTACCAGTGCGCCGACGGCAAATACGTCCAGGTGCACTGCGCCAGCCAGGAATTCGCCATGAAGACTCTGCGGATGATGGCCGGTGAGGTCGAGGCGTTGAGCGGCATGGACGAGGACGAGCGGTTCACAACCGCGCCGGCCCGCATCGAGAACCGCGAGGCCCTGGAAGAGGCGTTGACTGCGGGTTTCGGCTCTAAGCCACGGGACGAGTGGGAAGGACTGCTGCTCAAATGGGACGTGCCGGGCGGCCCGGTAAACAACATCGCCGATGCACTGGCCGACCCGCAAGTACAGCTGCGTGACATGGTGGTGGAGATCGAGCACCCGGTGGCTGGCACGTACCGGACGGCCGGCAACCCCATCAAGGACGGAAGTCCCGACAACTTCGACCCTCCGCCTACACTGGGACAGGACACGGACGGGGTGCTGACCGGTCTGTTGGGCTACAGCGACGCGGAGGTCGCAGAGTTTCGGGATGCAGGGGCAATTTAGCACATGACATCGGCGATGGACCCGCTACCAGACAAACGGATCATCATAATTGCCGGCCCCAACGGCGCGGGCAAGACCACCTTCGCCAGGGAGTACCTGCCAAACGAAGGTAACTGCCCCACGTTCATCAACGCCGATCTGCTAGCCACGGGTCTCAATCCCTTTCACCCGGAGCGAGCAGCCTTCCAGGCAGGGCGGATGATGCTGGAGATGATTGGCGCCTGTGTTCTGAGGGGTGAGAGCTTCTCATTCGAGACAACGATGAGTGGCCGCGGCTACGCGCGAATGATTCCCCAACGGAGGGAACTAGGGTATTGCGTCAAGCTATACTTCCTGCAACTTCCCTCGCCGGACGTTGCCATTGCGCGAGTGAGCCAGCGGGTGGAAATGGGAGGGCATCATATACCGAAAGACGACATCCGTAGGCGGTTCCATTCCGGTTGGGACAATTTTCAGCGTATCTACAAGGGGCTGGTAGATGAGTCTTTAACCTGGGGTAGTGGCGAAACTCCCGAAAACTCGGATGCAAAGGCAGCATTGCTTCGGGCCACCCGAAAGTCCCGCAGACTGGCCATAGTTTTGACCGGTTCAGTAGTTTCCATTCGGGACGGCCAGGTAGTTTACGAAACAGATCCATAGCGCACAGGAGGTCCGAAAATGGCAACCAGCGCGAAACTGGGTATCCTGGTGCCCGGCGGATTCGGCGGAACTCCGCCCAAGGTGGGCGAATTTTCGTCATTCTTCCGCAGGGCGGAGGAGCTTGGCTACGATTCGCTGTGGGTGATTGACCGTGTGTTCCATCCCAACAGCATCATTGATCCCATGGCCCTCCTGACTGTGGCGGCAACGGTAACTGAGCGGGTGCGCCTTGGCACAGCGGTGTTGTTGTTTGTCCTTCGCAATCCGATTCTCGCGGCCAAAACCACATCCACACTGGACTACCTGTCCGGCGGGCGTGTGACGCTTGGAATTTCGCTGGGAGGGCGGGACAACGAGTTCGGGCCACTGGGTGTCGACGTGCGCAGTCGGGTGAGCCGGTTCAACGAGGGGCTGGAGGTCATGCGGAGACTGTGGAGTGAGCGCGACGTCACCCACCACGGCCGCTACTTTTCGATGGATAACGTGAATATCGACCCCAAGCCGGTGCAGCAGCCGTCCATTCCGGTGATCATCGGCGGTTCAGCCGACACGGCGCTGCAGCGGGCGGCCGAGCAGACCAACGGCTGGGTGGCTGGAGGCGCGGCGAGTCCCGAGGTATTCGCGCAGGCGTGGGGCAAAGTAAGGAACTACGCCGCCGCCGCGGGCAAGGACCCGGACACGATGCAGTCGGCCAAGCTGATTTACACCTACGTGGACGCTGACCGGGACCGGGCAAAGCGGGAGCTTGAGGCATTCACCCACGCCTACTACGGTCCACAGTATGACGTGGAGAACGCCTGCGCCTTCGGCCGCCCCGAGGACTGTGCTGCCAAGCTACAGGCGTACATCGACGCCGGGGCGCAGACGGTGATGGTCGGGCCCACATGGCCCGACCCGGCGCAGATCGAGCGGATCAGCGCGGAGGTCGCGCCGCTGCTGCGGTAGCGTCTGCAAGGAATGTAGAGACGCAATTTGCTCACCGAAGGATATAAATGTAATAGGGTGGAGCCCCGTCAGGCCCTCCGCCGCCGCCTATTGGATTCGTAATGTTATCCCAGGAATGGTCTATTAGTTCTCTCTCCATTTGCCTCGAGTAATTGAGAGAACGAGTCTCATATAGCACCGCCATTTGCTCCCATCGTTCTGGTTCAGACGTTTCGTGCGATCTTGCCCTGTTTTCAGGGTTATTTGTCCTCCCGATGTAGAATTCGGGGCGATCTCTTGTAAGAGCCTGTTTACAATCTCTTCAGGATTAGCACCGTGAAGGCGAGGACCACCATTTGCAGACTGGTATTGAGCTTTCCCTCGCAGTTCTTCCATAGTCGGCGACACTTCTCCAGCCAGGCGAAGGACCGCTCCACCACCCAGCGTTTCGGCAGCACCACGAAAGTGTGCAGTTCATTGCGTTTCACCACTTCTACCGAGGCTCCCAGCAGGTTCTGCACCGTCGCGGCGAAGGGCTTCCCGGTGTAGCTCCCGTCGGCCATCACATTCTGCACCCGGCTCAGGTCGGCCCGGCTTTGTTCAAACATCGCCAAAGCCCCGGCCCGGTCGGTAACGTCGGCGGTGGTCACATGAATCGCATGAGGCAACCCCTGGCTGTCCACCGCGACGTGGCGCTTGATCCCGGACACCTTCTTGCCCGCGTCATAGCCCTTGTTACCGGCGCTGTCGGTGTTCTTGACGCTCTGGGAGTCCACGATGCAGAAGCTGGTCTGCTCGCTCCGTCCATTGCTTTGTCGGGCCGCGCCAACCGATTTTTTTTAAGACCTGCTCCAGAATGGACTCTTCCTGCGGGCCGGGCCGCTCACTCCATTGCCGGAAATACTTGTAGCAGGTGCGCCAGTCCGGGAAGTCCGCCGGGAGCATCCGCCACTGGCAACCGCTCTTCAGCAAGTAGAGCACGCCGCAGAAAACATCGTACAGGTCCACGGTGCGGGGCTTGGTCCGTCGGCGGGCCGATTCCAGCATGGGAAGAATCCGGGCGAATCGCTCCCGGCTGATGTCGCTGGGATAGGAATGAGACATGATTACCCTGCCTTGGTAATAGTCTCAACTTAACATATCCCAGAGATCGTAGACAGGCTCTAAGGTTTCTAATTCGCCCCTTCAGGCTGCGAAGTTGTTGCGTGTAATGACCTGTTCTGATCAAGTACCGCACTTCCAATTTGCATGCCTCCAGACCAGCTCTGCTCCAACGATTTCCCTTGATCTTTCGTCCCAATCTCTATGACATTCTGGTATTTCCCAAACAATTAGGGCGAGACATAGGTCCCGCCCCAAGCGATCAGGAATATACCCGCAAGCAGTTCGCCCCTACACCGATGTCTGGGTTATCACGCTGGGCGCAACCCTGCGGGAAAGCCACCGACCGTCGCTGGAGCTGCCGAGTAGCTGGCCGTCGCGGACTATGGTCTTGCCGCGCAGGATGGTCATTACCGGGTAGCCCTCGCACTGGAATCCGTCCCAGATTGAGTAGTCAGACTCGGCGTGTAGCTCGTCGACCGTGATCGTCTTCTTCAGGTTGGGGTCGAATAGCACGATGTCGGCGTCGCTGCCCGGAGCGATGGCGCCCTTTTGCGGATACATCCCCAGGATCTTGGCGGCGTTGGTGGAAGTGATGGCGGCGAACCGCTCCAGGCCGATGCGTCCGGTGGACACCAGCTTGGTGTAGGTTACGGGCATACGAGTCTCAATGCCGTTGTGGCCACCGCAGAGAGTGCGGATTGTGTCACCGGCGAGCTTGACGTTCTTGTAGGTGGTCCATTCGTCGGTGGCGGTGGTGCAGATGGGACCGTCCACCAGGCCCTGTTGCAGGGCGTCGCGGTCATCGGAGAACTTGATGGCCGGGTAGGTGTGGATGGCCAGGCCGTCTGGCTTCAGGTAGTCGTCGCAGGTGAATTGCAGGTAGTTGTGCAGGGCTTCGCCGTAGACCGGCAGTTGCTTGGCGCGCGCCTCGGCGATGGCGGCGACGCCCTCCTTGGCCGTGGCGTGTACGAAGTAGATGCCGGTCTCGGTGCTCTGGGCCAGCCTGGTCACCTTGCGGAAGGAGATGTCCTCGGAGATGTTGTTGTGGGCCAGGTGGAGGTTGGAGCCGTGGTCGCGGCCCTCGCGCTCCAGCTTGTCTTCCATGTAGGTTACGATGTCGTCCTCTTCAGCATGCACGGCCATGATGCCGCCGTGCTTGCCGACTTCCTGAAAGATCTCCCAGAGGTGCCCCATGGGGACGCGGGCGTGGAAGGTGGTGAAGATCTTGAAGCTGGCCACGCCGGACTGGATTGCCTCGCCGATCTCGCCCAGGGTAACGGGCGGGATCGCGCCGGCGAGGATGTAATGGAAAGTGTAGTCGATGTAGGAGTGGCCGCGGAAGATGTCGCGCCTGACTTCTATCTGCCCCATGATAGGGTCCGAGGGCGGGACAGCCCCAGGGGTCAGCGGGAGAGCGCCGGCAAAGTCCACGTAGGTCGTGACTCCCCCGAAGGCGGCGGCTCGGCTGGCAGCCTCGGGAGGCTGGGTGTAGATGCCAGTGTCGCCGCCGGCCCAGTAGTCCGGGACCGGAACATTGATGTGGGCGTGGGGTTCGATGCCGCCGGGCAACACGATCATGCCGGTGGCGTCAATGGTTTCAGCGGCACCCACGTCGTCCAGCGCACCGGGAGTTGCCACTGCGGCAATGTGCTCACCCTGGATGCCCACGTCCATCAGTCCAGCGCCCTCCGGCGCGACCACGGTACCGCCCTTGATGATCAAGTCCAGCATAACGGCCTCCTACTGCATGTTTGGGCAGCCTCAACCAGTGCTAATTTTCCACGCAACTACTGAATGACGGGAATCTCTATCTCCTCGTCCAGGGTTGCCGGGATCCAGGACGCCAGGAGCGTCTCCAGTTCGTCCCGGCATTCTTCGAGGCGATGCTCGGCGCCCTCGAACAGGACCAGTTCCTTCGGTTCCTTGGCCCATTCGTAGATCTGCAGGGCACAGGAGAAGGGAAGGCGGGTATCGGCCTTGCCGTGGGCCACAAGCAGCTTGCGTGGCGCCAGTTGCCCGGCCATACCGGCCCGGTAAGTCTGGGGCGAGAGGGATACGACCCCCTTGATGTGGGGGCTGGTGGCGCCCGCTGCTATTACCACAGCCCCACCAAAGGAATGTCCCACCACGACGACCGGGCCGTAGCCGATGTCATTCAGGTGGCCAGCCCCGACCATCAGGTCGAGGGCACACTCCAGGAGGTCGTTGGGCAGCCGGTAGTCAATCCGCAGGGAGGTTATGCCTTCATCCAGAAATCGCTCGGACAGATGGGCATAGCTCTCGGGACCAGGGCCGACAAATCCGCCGCGTGCGCCGCAGACAAAGATGACGGCGCGGGTCGATTCCTTTGCCCTGTGAATGATTCCGCTGAACTCGCCCCGGTTGGTGTGGAACTTCAGCCCTTCTCCAATACCTCCGTATGGGAGGGCAACGTCAGTCACCCGGAACAGCTTGATCAGCTCCGCGGCGGATTCCGGTCTCTGTCCTGTGGCCATGTTCTTTCCTTATGCCAGAAAGCCTACCCCAGGAAGTCTGCCAGGGCAGCATTGAATTGCTCAGGGTTGTCCTCGAAGACCATGTGCGCGGCCTTATCCACGTGGGCCAGGCGCCCGTCGGCCAGGGTCTGCACCATTCGCTCGGCAACCTCCGGGCTCAGTGTGTCGGTCTCGGAACCGCGAATTATCAGGGTTGGGCAGGTCACCTTGCTGAGTGGCTCCCACAGGTCGGGAGGCGGAGCGCCAGTGCCGTTGCGGCGCTGCTCACGGATTTCGGGATCATAGCGCCAACCGATCTTGCCGTTGGGCAGTTCTCTGGTCTGATGGGTAAGCCTGCGCCGCATTACGGCTTCGGAGGCAAAGCGGTTCTGCGCGTTCACGTACTGAAACGCGTCTTCGAAGGTATCGAACTCTTCGGGAACTTCCACCAGCTCCCGGGTGATACGGGCCGAGCCTGCCGGGTTAATATCAGGGCCAATGTCGACGACGACGAGCTTTTCCAGCATCTGGGGATTGCGCCCGGCGAAGGCCATGCTGTTGCGCCCTCCCATTGAATGGCCTATGAGGGTGAACTTCTCGAATCCGATGGTGTAGCAGAATTCCTCGATATCGGCCACAAAGGCATCGGTTGAGTAGTCGCCGCGAGGCGCCCAGTCCGTCTCGCCGCGTCCCCGCTGATCCAGGGCCAGGATGTGGTAGTCGCCGCAGAACCGGGTGGCTAGGTCATCCCAGGAACGGGAGTGACCTCGCAGTCCGTGGAGCAGGAGCATCACCGGCGCGCCCTCATTGCCCCAGTCGAGGTAGTGAAAGTTCATACCGTTGCAGGTAACCATCACGTCCGTGGGTTGCACAGTTGTGGTCATGGTTCAGTCGCCTCCGGACACAGATTTGGCTTTCTCAGGCAATAGTGTCAATCCGCCGCTGGCGTCTAGAATTCTGTCCTCTCTCCCCCATTGAGACATGAAAACCTCTACTTGGGAGAAGTCCGAAAACTTGCCGGCGCCCATGATTTCGAAGCCGACTAATCGACCGTCGAGATCGAAGTCTGCAATCACCCCTGGAAGCACTTCCTCGGAGACCTTGATAGCTTTTGAATCAAAGTCGATGGTTAGTATGTCTACGTCCGCGTCATACGCTATTCTCATATGGGCACGCCCCCCAGTATGAAATTCTAAGGTCGGGAACGGCCATCAATGAATGCCATAATAATGGTCTCCCTGTCAACATCAACCACAACGCGGACATAATGCTCCAGCTCCGGCAGATAGCCCAAATATCTCATCCTGCCATCTGCAAGAACCTGTACAGTTACGGGATTATTGACCACCAGTATGGCTTGGTCAAGCGTAAGGGGACGCCCAGTGCGGTCTAGGGTGCAGTGAACAGAAAATCTCAGTGGACCAAAGCCGCTGGCCCTACCGCTTGATGATAAGCAACGAGAAGTAGTCGAGGTCTTCGGCGGTAACTTTGGTGATGTCGTGAATAACCCGCTCGCTGGCGGTGCTGGCCTGCCGGACGTAGATGGCGTGGCCGGCCAGACCCAGGCTTTCGAGATTGGCCAGCGCCCGCATGAGGTTCTGGTCGGTCTCCATCAGCACGATGGTATCGAAGCTTGCGATGGCCGTCCTCAGATCATCGATCCCGTACACGGCGGGCAGGATGGCCAGCCGTTGGCCCTGCGACACCAGTGGGATACCGGCACTGGCAGCGGCGGCCATAGCGGATGGAACACCCGGGACTATCTCGGCCCGCAGCCCGGATACTTCGGTCTGCAGGTGCTCAATAAGGTGTGGATACTCACTGTAGAGCATCGGATCGCCCTCGGTGATGAAAGCCACGTCGAGGCCCTCGCGAAGCTTTGCGCCAATTCGTTCTGCAGCAATGTGCCAGGTCTCGTGGCTGACTGGCGAATTGTCAGACGGGATGGTGATGGGCAGCAACTCAGTGTCCTTTGCCACCAGCGAACTCACCACCCCCAGAGCAAAGCTGGGAGCGCCGTTATCCAGTTCGATGTAACAGATCACGCCCGTCTGCTGCAGCAGACGCTGGGCGCGAACCGTCAGAAGTTCCGGGTCACCAGGGCCAACGCCCAAACCGTAAAACCGGCCGATATCTGCCACTCTTCCACCTATTGAACCACTACGTTGACCAAGCGGCCGGGAACGTAGACCGTCTTGTTGACTGCCTTGCCATCGAGGAAGCTCTGCACCCTCGGGCTGGACAGTGCCAGTTGCTGGGCCTCCGCCTCGGGGATACCCACAGGCACTTCCAGCTTGTCGCGGACCTTGCCATTGACCTGGACAACGAGGGTGAAAACCTCGTCCGCGGCCAGTTCCTCATCCCAGCCGGGGAACCCCTGCTGGTGAATGCTGTACCCGTGGCCGGTGCGCTCCCAGAGCTCCTCGGTTACATGGGGCGCCATCGGCGCCAGCATCAGGAGAAGCTTCTCGACGCATTCGTTCCACAGACCGGGTTCGACACTGCCCTCGGCCCAGACCCTGTTCAGATGATTGGTAAGCTCCATCATTGAGGCGATAGCGGTATTGAACTTGAACCGGTCGATATCGCTGTAGCACTTTCGCACTGTCTGGTGCAGGAGCCGGCGGGTATCGCGGGATGACGAACCTTCGGAATCGTCCAGCGCCGTCGCGTCTCGGACCGCGATATCCCACACCCGATTGAGCCAGCGGGCGATACCGTTGATTCCCTCGCCGCTCCACGGTCCGCCCTGGTCCCAGGGTCCAATGAACATCAGGAAACAGCGGACCGCGTCCGCGCCCATCACGCCGACCACATCGTCCGGGTTGACCACGTTCCCCCGGCTTTTGCTCATCTTCTCGTGGTCCTGACCCAGTATCACGCCCTGGTTGAACAGCCGGAGGAAGGGTTCCTCAAAATCCACCATCCCCATATCGTAGAGTGCCTTGGCGAAGAAGCGGGCGTAGAGCAGGTGCATCACGGCATGCTCTGCTCCTCCGGTGTATTGGTCCACCGGCAGCCACGATCTGGCCAAATCCGGGTCCACGGGTCCCTGGCCATAGCTCGGACTGACATAGCGCATCATGTACCAGGACGAGTCCATGAAAGTGTCCATGGTGTCCGACTCCCGCCGGGCGGGGCCGCCGCAGGAGTGGCAAGTGGTGTTGATGAAATCAGCGCTGGCCGCCAGGGGCGACTCGCCCGTGGGCTTGAATTCGGCGTCAGGGGGCAGCAGCACGGGGAGGTCTTCCTCTCGTACCGGCAGCACACCGCAACTATCGCAGTAGATCATGGGAATGGGGGTGCCCCAGTAACGCTGGCGAGAGATGAGCCAGTCGCGAATACGATATGAGACGGCCCGCTTGCCCCAGCCGTATTTTTCGACATCGTCGGAAATCGCTTCGACACCCTCCTCGTTGGTCATGCCATCGTATGCCCCGGAGGAGGTCATGAATCCGTCGCCGAGGTACGCCTCTTTCAGGTCGCTGCCATCCCAGCTGACCGGAGCAATGACCTGCCGTATGGGGAGGCGGTACTTGCGGGCAAACTCGAAGTCGCGGGCGTCGTGGGCCGGAACACCCATCACCGCGCCGGTGCCATAGGTCACCAGCACGTAGTCGCTGATGAAGATGGGCACTCGCTCGTAGTTGAGGCGGTTTACGGCATAGCTGCCTGTGAACACGCCTGTCTTTTCCTTGTCGGCGGAGAGCCGGTCGATTTCAGAGGTCCGGCGGGCCTCATCGACGTATTCCTCAACCTCGACCCTGTGTTGTGGAGTGGTGATCTGCTCCACCAGCGAATGCTCGGGGGCAAGAACGATGAATGTCACACCGAAAATGGTATCGATGCGGGTGGTGAAGGTCCGGATTTCCCGTTCTTCGATTCCCAGAGACGAGATATCGAAACTGATTTCCACCCCGGTGCTCTTTCCGATCCAGTTGTTCTGCATTGTTAGGATCTTGTCGGGCCACTCAATCAGGCCGCTGAAGTCCAGAAGCCGGTCGGCGTAGTCGGTGATCCGGAAGAACCATTGTTCCAGGTCACGGCGGGTTACCACCGTGCCGCAGCGTTCACAGGCCCCGTTCAGTACCTGTTCATTGGCCAGGACGGTGATGCAGGAGGGGCACCAGACCACCGGAGCGTTGGCGCGGTAGGCCAGGCCCCGTTCGTAGAGCTTGATGAAGAACCACTGGTTCCACCGGTAATAATCCGGCAGACAGCAGACGACCTCACGGTCCCAGTCATAGATGGCGCCGATGGAACGCAGCTGCCGTCGCATGTTTTCGATGTTGTCCATGGTCCACTCGTATGGGTGGATACCACGACTGATGGCGGCGTTTTCGGCGGGCAGTCCGAAGGCGTCGAATCCAATGGGGTGGAGTACGTTGTAGCCCTGCATGCGACGGAAGCGAGCGTGAGCGTCCGCGGGAGACATTGCATACCAGTGCCCAATGTGCAGGTCTCCCGAGGGATAGGGATACATGGTCATCTCGAACCATTTTGGCCGCTCGTCGTGATCCGGCACCCTGTGGAGTCCGTCCCGCTCCCACCTGTCCTGCCATTTCCGGTCTATCGATACTGGATCAAACCCCAACTCCACCTGCCTGGAAACGCTCGTCATTGCGCTGTCACCTCTAACCGGCTGCGTCAGTAGATTATATCAGGATAGCCGGAACGCTTCCCCACCCACGAAGCAGTATGCATGCCGATCAGTGGATGCTCCCGTTACAGCGCCTCAATTGACAGTGTTAGCGTCCAATCCTAGAATTCCGTCGATACATGGCACCAGATTGCACGTATCGGGCATCTGTTCTGCGGGCCGCGTGGCCTTGACCCATGCAGAGCGGGTCGGAGTCCGCCCCAAGGTCACGCAAACTGGCACCCGCACTCTCCCGCATCGAAAAATACCCCTCCCTCAGAGGGCAGGTCTCGCGGCCTGGGCACGGAGCCGACGAATTTGGCAACTGACCGAGGTCCCCGTCCGTTAGACAACATCATCCGGATGCCCCGTCGGAGGGACGTACCACCCACTGTCCGGCTCAAGGAAACCCTCCGCCGGCCTCGACGGCTGCTTGGGATTTCTTCCATCCTTGTCGCGGCATTCGTGCTCCTGATGACGGTTGGCGCCTTGCTGCTCACACTCCCCCTGGCTTCAAACTCCGGCGAATCCGCCCCTCTGGAGGTTGCCTATTTCACCGCCATTTCCGCTGCGACAGTTACTGGACATACAGTGGTCAGCACACCCGACTACTGGGCCCCATTCGGCCAGATCATCATTTTCCTGTTGATGTTGGTTGGTGGGCTGGGATTCATGGTTATCAGTACGTTCCTGCTGCTGATTCTCGGGGACCGCACCACGATACAGCAGAGGGCGTTGACCCGAGGACTGATGAGCGACGCGGCGGGCGTGAGGCACATGCGGGCGATACGGGCATTTGGCAGGCGGGTAATCATCTTGGTAGTAGGAATTTACCTGCTGGGATCTGCCATCTACTTTTCACAGATCATAGGACTGGAGGGAATTGGAACGGGCAAGGCCTACTGGTATTCTCTGTTCCTGTCAGTATCCTCATTCAATAATGCCGGCTTCAACATTATCCCCGAGGTCCCTCAGGGAAATGCGGCCAGGTTCGTATCCAATTACACGGTGATCTTCACTATGACCCTGATGATCGCCCTGGGAGGCCTGGGCTGGGTGACCATGGTCGATGTGTGGCGTCAGAGGCGGTTCGCCCGATTCTCCCTTGACACCAAGCTGGTTGTTATTACCAGCCTGGGGTTATGGTTCCTGGGAGGCGCGATCCTGGCCATAACAGAGTTCGGCAATCCAGAAACCCTGGGGCCGTTGGGGTTGCTGGACAAGATTGTCAACGCCGTTTTCCTGTCGGTCAGCGGCCGGACAGCCGGCTTCAGCACTATCGACTTTGGACAGGTGGCCGACTTGACCAAGATGTCCTTCGCATCACTCATGTACATCGGTGGCGCGCCCGGATCGGTTGCCGGGGGCATCAAGGTGGTGACTTTTGCGTTGATCGTATCCGCAGTGATTTCTTCCCTGCGCGGCAGGTCCCACGCCGAGGCCTTCGGCAGGGAGATACAGCAACCGCAGCTTCATCGCGCCCTTGCCGTGGCGGTGCTGGCGCTGGGAATTATCTTTGTTACCGTGATGGCCTTGGTGGAAATCGAGAAAGAAGCGCCCTTCTTCCAGCTCATGTTCGACGCAGTGGCCGCTCTGGGCACGGTGGGGGCAACCACCGGCATCGTGCCAGACCTGAGCCTGGCATCCCAGTCCATCTTCATGGCGGCCATGTTCACAGGACGTCTGGGCCCATTGGTTCTGGCACTGGCACTGGCACCAAGAGAGGACGAAGTCGAAGCTTACCGATACGCCCAGGAACAGGTTAGAATAGGCTGACAAGTTAACGGAGGGAGATGGTGAAGAAGCAGGTTTGCGTCATAGGAATGGGCCGTTTCGGCTCCACGGTGGCGCACGAGCTGTACCAGGGCGGGCACGACGTGCTGGCCATTGATTTTGACGAGGCTAAAATCCAGGAACAGTTGGGCCGGGTTACCTACGCCGTCCGCGCCGACGCAACCAACGAGTCTGTTCTGCAGGAGTTGGATATTCCCGACTACGACGTAGTCATTGTGGCGCTGGGCAGTGACAACATACAGGCCAGCGTTGGCATAACAGTGCTGCTCAAGAGCCTGGGCGTACCCATGATAATAGCCCGAGCCGCCAGCGAGCTTCACGGGGAAACATTGGAACGGATCGGGGCCGACAGAGTGCTCTTCCCTGAAGCAGACAATGCCCGGCGGGTGGCACGGCTGGAATTTTCCCGCGAGGTGCTCGACTATATGCCGATCCTGGCAGATTACGGCATCAGCAAGATTCGCATACCCGAGGGGATGTTCCACCACACTTTGGAAGAAGCAGGGCTGTCGGGGTCAGGAGACAGGCACGACGCCTCTGTTCTGGCCATTCGCAGGGGAAGGATTTCAATGCTCCATCCAGCGAGAGATGAAGTTATGCTTCCTGGAGACGTGCTCATCCTGGCCGCAACCAGCGAGCAACTCGGCAAGCTCCCTGAGACGGCACGAAAGTTGGCAGAAACCAAGGCAAGATCCGAACGCCACGGGGCCGCACGAACCTGATCCACTGGCTAGTCTGACCTGAGAAAATACCTTCCTTGCCAACATCTCCCCAGAGAGTCAGCTCACCATTGGTCTGGGAAACCAGCCCTGGAACCACCAGCCCTGGAACCGCTAGCCCGGAGCCATTAGTCCGGAAGCAACATGCACCGACCAAGTACGGTCGATAAACCGGCGGATTGCCAGTTACAGTTCCTCGCAATATGGCTTAATTGTCCACTGGTTACGTTAACTGTAAGCCCTTATAATCTTGCGGGGCAGACAACGAAGATTGCAGACGTAATTCTGGAATCGGTCGGAGCAATCGGTTCATGGCGCTTGACGCCCAACGAATCCTCGTGCCGATCAACGACTCTTCGCAGAGCGAGTTGGCGTTCCGCTGGGCATGCCACATGGCCAAAGACGCCGGCGCGGAACTGATCGCTCTCCATGTTATCGTTATTCCCTTGGCCAAGTCCCTTGAAGCCGAGATTACGGAGGACATAGAGGAAGCAGAGCAGCTGCTCACTCACTATGAACAGATCTCCCGTAGGGAGCACAAGCCCAAGCTGGCCGCCAGGTGCGTTCGAGCCAGGCAGGTGGGTGCGGCCGTGGCTAGAGAGGCTGAAATCGAGCAGGTGGACCTGGTCGTCGTAGGGATTCCATTTGACCGCAATATGGGAAGGTATCAATTGGGCGGGGTCGGTTCATATGTTTTCCAGCATGCTTCCTGCCAGGTGCTGTTATGGCGCGAACCGATGCCGCAAGGCCTCCTTTGGGAGAACTGACGAGACATGCGAATTCTAGTATACGGTTGCGGCCAGTTGGCATCCGGAGTTGTCCGCTCCCTGATTGATGACGCCACCGAGATCACGGTCCTCGGCAACGAGAGGAGCCAGTTGGAGCGCCTGAGCAGTTTCCCCAAGGTCTCTGCGGTGCTCATCGAAGAGCCGATCATGCGCGACTACCTGTTGGAGGCTCACATATCCACTGCGGATGCTTTCCTTGCTCTCTCCACCGATGACCACGAAAACCTGCTGGTGGCGCAGATTGCCAAACGAATGTTCAATGTTGGTATAGTGGTCTGCCACGTAGAGGAACCCCAATTGCAGATGGTCTATACGGACACGGGGATGAGAGTCGTGAGCTACTCGGTGGGAATTCTGCAGGATGTGCGATACGCCATCACCTCTAAATGACGTGTCCCAAACGCCAGTGCCCGAAGAGAAATATGCAAACGGTCGTTAAGTCAGGCAGATGTTCGTCGTAATCATCGGCTGCAGCGAGGTGGGATTCTTCCTCTCCAGGGCACTGGCGGCCACTGGCCACGAAGTTGCCATCATCGAGAGAGAACCGAACCGTTACGAATTGCTCACCGAGAATATGGGAATGGTCGCGTTGCTCGGAGACGGGGCAGACCGCGAGGTCCTGCGCATAGCCGGGGTGGAGCGGGCGGACGCGGTGATTGCTCTGACCGGTGAGGATGCCACCAACCTGGTTATATGTCAGCTGGCAAAGTCTTTGACCAAAGATACGCGCACTGTTACGGTCGTCAAGGATCCAAAACACGAGCCTATTTTTGAGGAATTGGGGATAGACTTGGTGGTTAACTGGGTCCACCTGGCCCTCAACGCCCTCGAAGAAGGCATGCCGGGACGGCCGTTAAGGCACCTGATGCAGCTTCAGCAGACCGGCATGGAGGTTATTTCCGTTACGGTACCAGACGGAGCAGATGCGGTCGGCAAGCGCCTCGGGGAGCTGGACCTGCCCCCTGACAGTATCGTTTCGCTGATAATCAAGGAGGGCAGAGCCAGCCCTGCAGCCCGTCAGACCGTGCTGGAAGCCGGGGACGAAATTGTCGCTGTGATAACCATAGGACTGGAACAGGAATTCTACGATATTTTTTCCGGAGTCTGAACATGGCCCAGACACTTGCCTTCCTGGGGCCATCGGGTACCTACACTGAAGAGGCGGCGCTTCTTTACAACCCTGGGGCGGAGTTGCACCCATTTCCCAACATCACCGCCGTTGGCAGGGCCGTGGCCTCGGGTCAGACAGAGCAGGGCGTAATACCGATCGAAAACAGCATCGAGGGTTCGGTCAATTTCACCCTCGACCTTCTGGTCAGCGAAGGTTCTCTATTGATCCGCAACGAGATGGTCCTGCCCATAGAGCATTTCCTCATGGGAAAGCCAGGCACGCCAATCCAGGATATCCAGGTCATTTATTCCCACCCCCAGGCTCTGGCCCAGTGCCGCGAGTACCTTGAGGGCAAGTTCGCCAACGCGGAAAGATCGGCCTCATTGAGCACGGCTCAAGCGGTCGGCGACGCCATCTCGAGCAGAGTCGCGGCCGCGGCCATCGCGCCGCGGAGGGCGGCAGACCTTTACCACGCCGAAATATTCGACTCATCAATTCAGGACGTGGCTGCCAATGTAACCCGGTTCGTGGTCTTGGCGAAATCTGATCATCCCCCCACGGGCAACGACAAAACCTCGCTCTTTTTTACTTTTGCTGAGGATGTGCCCGGTCAGCTATACACGGTAATGGGGGAATTTGCCCAGCGCGACATCAACCTCGCCAAGATAGAATCGCGGCCGACAAAGAGGTCGTTGGGGCAATATATCTTCCTAGTTGACTGCGACGGCCATAGGGAAGACCGTTCTTTGGGCGATGCCATTGAGGCAGTCAGGAAGAGGGTCAGTTCGCTGAGGGTTATGGGTTCGTACCCCAAGTGGACGCCATCTGAAACCGCGGGGATTGGCCCCGTTTCATAGCGGCTTCGCGGTCGTTGGCGATTGTTTTTAACCCTTTTTTGAACCCTGGAGTGGCTGAAATACAGATCGGCCCCCCTTTTGCAGTTCCCGCGCGCCCAAAACGCCACACAACCCCAAAGGCTGGAACACTCAAGGGGGGCCGATAGGTCGGATTCCGTGCCCAGCCGCCGATGGAACGCTCCCACCGGCAGAAGCGAATGCCCTGAGCACTGAAACCCCCGACCGTCAGCCGGAAGATTCCCCGATCACTTCATCAGCAACCGAGACCGTTTGACTTTAAAGGTTCGAGATAAATTTTAGACAAGTTTAAGATTTATGTCAAGAGCAATCTTTATGGAAAATCGACGCGAAATATCGCAGTACCCTGATTTTCATAAACTCTGCTGAGCAGGCCTGCCTCCGCCATGTCATAAAACTTTGCCAGTCCGCCCGGCCCGTAGTTCAGTCTCTCCAAATCCCCCACAACCACATACGACACTTCGTATTTCTCTAGCAACTCCAGCTTGGTACTGATGTCCGCGGATTCGTACAACTGCCGAACGTGGCCGGCACGCCGGTCAATCTGTTCACGGTATTCGAAACGCTGCTGAGTCTGATGCCAGGGCCAGCCAATTATGGTGGGCAGTCCAGTGTAGTTGGCGATTCGTCCGCCCCAGCGGTATTGCTCCATGTGGGCCTCCAGCACCACCGGAGACCCCTCCACATTGTCCTGGAGCCATTGTATTGCCTCAATGTCCCAGCGAAGCGGGAAATACTCGCCGTGCTCCCAATGTTGTGCCACTGACATGTAGGCGGTGCCGTCCAAAGTCGGCGGCAGGTCGGCGAACCGATCTCCCATCCGAGCCTTGGTTCCTAGGTATGTATATACCAGAGAAGACCCGATGAGTACAACCAGTACAACCACCCATGCAATGCGGCCATCAAACCGTGGAAAGCGAAGCTCAGGCAATCCGTTTGACGCGATACGCCAAAGCATGTAGGCCGCAGCTATGGCCATGAACACCCAAACCTCAATGTAATACTTGAACAACGTGTTCATGCGCCCGATATCGCCTTCCACGGACACCAGGTCAATACCGATGACAATGAGTGTTGCCATTACAAGCATGGCCAGCACCAGGGCCTTAAACGGACGGGATGGCTCTGGAGCAGTCATTACCCGCCAACCAGCGACTGTCAGCAGGACCAGCAATGCCAGCATCAACGCGACGGTAAAGTATCCAATGGCGGCGAACAACAGCCCCACGACAACCAGAACGGCAACGACGACGCGCAGCCATTCCATATGGCGTGGCAGCTCCTCTCCGCTCCAGAAACCCCGCACCAAAGTTGCCAGGTCATTGCGGGTCCTCAGGACCAGAAAAGTCACCACTATGAAAAAGAACAAACTGTGGATTGCCAGGTAATGTTCAACCGGTGTTCGCCATCTTGAGGCATTCAGACCATCGTTGAATGTCTCGTAGTGCTGGTGAAACGGGAAAAAGGACAGCAGACTGAGTGCCACGACACCCACCACAAGCCCGGAGAACAATATCAGCTTGCGCTGTGCCGGAAGACGCGTGAACAGAACGGCCAGGCCAATCACCGCAATGCACAAAAGCACATAAGACGGATAGTCCCAACTATTGATGGCCCACAAGCTTCCCAGGGTCAGGGCGAGAGCTGTACCGCACACTGCGAGCCATGCTCTGCTCCCATTACGGAGCCCTGCCACAAGAGCCATACCCAGCCCCAGGGCCAGCAAGGTGAATGGAATCACCATCATGTGGGCGTGCAGATCTGCAAAAAGGAACGTAAAGAAGGGGAATTCGGTGATGTGCCATGATGCACCGGCGCCTCCGGGAATATGTTCCGGGAGCCAGAATGCCAGCGCCGGGGGTTCGAAACTTTCCAGGGGAGGAATCATCCTGCTGCTGCGCCAGAAATCGAATCCAGGCCACGCCTCTCCCTTGGCCAGTACTGTCCACAGTCCCCTGAAAATCTGAATGATTCCATCAATGTTGGCTATGACAGCGACAAACAATGCGGCGGTGATCCCGCAGACCGCCGGGGGTAACAGCGAATTTCGGCGAGCACCCGGAGTCTCCCCTCCATTTCCGCCTTGACGTCTCAGGCCGGCGTTCCTCACCCCGGCCGCAAGGTTGTAACCCAGGGAAAAGGCGCCTGTGAATGTGAGCGCAAAGAAAAGCGGGACCGCCAGGTTGAACGCTGTGGCAGGAACGACAGCCGCCACCCGGTTAATGCAGGCGACTACAAAATAACCCCAGTAGTAGTAGTTCAGGTATCCACCGGCAAACCAGGGATCATAGGGCGGCATGGTCGTCGAGCGAAACACGGCGGTGAAATACGCCAGCTCCATGGGTTTTTCGCCGCCGCGATAGGGATGCCACAAGTCCGGATTGAAATACCGTATGGCTACGAACCCCAGGAAAGCCGCGAGGAAAAGCACTTCAGTGCCTACCATCAACCGCCAGTGCGCCCTCGCAAAAGACCACAGTTCGTGGCGTACGAACCAGAGGGCCAGCCCCGAGGCGACTGCCATCAGTCCCATCCCCAGGTACACGGCGCCCCGGGAGAACTCCATCCAGCCCAGCGAAACCACCAGCCAGGCCACGTAGCTGACGACCAGGAGTCCCAGAATCCTGGCGAGAATGATGCCTCGGTCTGGCAGGGGTCTGAAGACGAACATTGCCAGTGGCAGGGAAAGCAAAAAGATGAGTTCCACCACCAGGACCCAGGCCAATACAGGCAAATCGTTGGGCCATCCGTCCCGGTCAGCAATGTCGCTGAAAGTCCCTCCCTCCCGTTGCGCCTCCTTTGCTTCGGGGCTAAGCATCAGTGCGTCCCGATACCCTGGGGCTGAGGGTGGCCCGGGAGGAGCGATCAACTGATTCAGGACAGTCTGTTCCAGGCGGGCTGCATTTCGAAACACCAGGACCCTGGGGTGGTCGTAGCCCGAAACGTTATCGTCGGCGTACCCGAAATTCAGTGTGAAATTGGCCCCTTGGGACCGCGCTTCGGGCGCCGGGCTGTGCAGGCCCGACTGAGCCAGGGCGTCGTCGCGGAAGACCACACCGCCGAGCGAGGGATAGTTGGTAAATTCCCGGTGCAGGTGATAACCAAGCTGACCTTCAAACAGCAGGCGGTAGTAATTGTTACTGTATGGGAACCGCTCCGGGTCCCGCGCGGCGCTGGCATAGGGCCGGGCACTGTAAAAAATCAGATAGTCCGAACGGGAAAGCCTGTTGGCAAGATTGATCATTTTTTGCCGGGTATCCGGCTCATACAGAGGGAACTGCCAGATCTCCCGCCCATACAGCCCCGGAAGGAACTCGTCCCAGTGATTGTCCAGTACTATCGGAGAATCCAGCGGCACCTCGTTCTCCACCCACCCGGCTGCCTGGTTCGCCGGGTGCTCGCTGGCGTACATCCTCTGAAACGCCAGGGAATAGAATGCAGTGCTGCATACCACGATAGCGACCAACAACAGTGCCATTTTCCACACCAGCACCGTTGTCCATGGTCTGATGGAAATGCGGCGATGACGTAACTGGGAAATACACTCCTGTGCCGCTTCCAATCCTCCGCGAAGGGAAATGCCAGGGCGGTCGATGTTCCAGAGCATCATCCGCGATGCCATAAGGATCATCACGGGCATCAGAGGAAATAGGTAGCGCAGGAAACGCACCTCGAAGCTCTCCAGAAAAAGCAAACTGGGCACGACCCAGACCAGCAGCATGAGGTCGCCCCGCAAGTGCCGCCGGTCAATGGCCAGCATCAAGGCCGTGAAAGGAATGGACAGCCAGGCGACCACGCCGAGGGGAACTCCCAGCCCCCACACCGCCGTCTGCCGGATCTGGTACAGAAAGGCGGGCGTATCGACGTATTGCACCGTGAAAGGGAACAAGCCGGCATTGCGGGCCATTCGGGTCTGCAGCATCACATCGCTGACAAAGGCACTGAAGTCGATGAAGGCGTAGGGGGTTGTCACAAAAAAGACCCCCAGGGCCACCGCCCCCGCGACCACGGCGTGCCCGGCGACTCTCGCCAGCATTGCGGGCGTTATCTCATCCCAAAGGCCTTCGGCCTCATCAAGAACCCGGTAGCCATAGCCCAGTGCCAGGGGCGCCAGCAGCGGAAGTACATTCACCTTGGGCGCCAGCGCCAGACCCAGGATCACACCAAGCAGCACCGAGTCTCGCAGCCGCCTCTTTTCCACCATTCGCAGCGTGGCCCAGATGCTGGCCAGGGTCAGCAGGACGGTGAAAGTCTCCGGACGGTAGAAGTGGCTGTGCTGGACGTGAATCACTGCCAGTGCCGTCAATCCGGCTGCCAGCAGGCCGGCATTCCGGCCGTAGAGACGGCGGCCGATCACAAAGACCATGACCACCGACCCGACGTCGGCCAGGGCCGATAGGCTCCGGCCTGCGTAGCGCATGTCAAAGCCGCCCACGTCAGTGAACAGCTCGACCACGGACCGGAGGAATACGAGGGCGTAAATGAGTATGCTGCCCAGCGGGAACCAGTGGGGGTTCAGCGGGCTGCGCTCGGGATCAAACAGGAATCGCAGGCCCGATAGGCCGGGTTCGGCCTCGGGGTGGTCGTTCAGGTAGCCGCAGGTGGAGGCGTGGGGAGCGTCAGTGAGCAGGGCATACATGCAATCGGAGCGCATGTAAATATCCCGCTCATCGGGGTGATATCCGTAGCCGTCGTCCCAGTTGATGCCGTGCAGCCTCAGGGCCAAGGCCAGGACGACAATTGCCGCCAACACGAAGAACGGCCAGGAAACCCGGCCGTTCAAGGTCAGATGGTTAACAGAGATGGCCAAAGGGCGCATATAGGTCACTCAGAGAATCTCTGCTTTACCTCCAAGTTGCCTTACATACGTCAGCCACGCCGCACTAGATGCCCTTCTCGCTCATCATGGCGGCAAGGTCGGCGGTGCGGCAGGAGTAGCCCCACTCGTTGTCATACCAACCCATGATCTTGACCATCCGATCTGCCATCACGATGGTGGATAGGGAGTCGAATATGCAACTGTGGGTATTACCGCGGAAGTCCGAGCTGACCAGCGGTTCGTCGCAGTACTCCAGAATGCCCTTGAGCTCATTGTCGGCGGCTTTCTGGAATGCGGCGTTGACATCGGCTACCGACACGTCGTGCCCCACCTGTGCGGTGAAGTCTGTGATGGAGCCCGTGGCCGTTGGAACCCGGAAAGCCATCCCGTGCAGCTTGCCGTTCAGTTCCGGCAGGACGAGGCCCACGGCGCGGGCTGCGCCGGTGCTGGTTGGGATGATGTTCATGGCCGCAGCCCTGGCCCGGCGCAGGTCGCTGTGGCGCTGGTCCAGGATGGCCTGGTCGTTGGTGTAGGAGTGGATCGTGGACATCAGCCCATGTTCCACCACGAACTGGTCATGCAGCACCTTGACCATGGGCGCAAAGCAGTTGGTGGTGCAGGATGCATTGGAAACGATAGTGTGCTTCTCGGCGTCATACAGATGGTCGTTTACGCCAAACACCAGCGTGAGGTCCTCGCCGCGGGCCGGTGCGGAGATGATGACCTTCTTCGCTCCGCCGGTCAGGTGGCCAGCGGCCTTCTCGGCGTCTGTGAATATGCCGGTAGACTCGATAACTAGGTCCACCCCCATCTCACCCCAGGGAATAGCCGCCGGGTCGCGCTCGGAGAACACCTTGATGGCCCGGCCATCGACCACCAGATCGCCATTGCTGGCTTCCACCTTTCCAGGGTACCCACCGTAGCTGGTATCCCACTTGAGCAGGTGTGCATTGGTCTCGGCGTCGGTCAAATCGTTGACCGCAGCAACCTCTACCTTTCCCTCGTTTCGCTCCTGGTTGGCCCGGAGCACCAGCCTTCCAATCCGACCAAAACCATTAATGCCAATCCGAGTGACCATTTCCAACCTCTGCGCTACAAATTGCCAGTATTCTACACTATGAATCCGGTACCATACGCTCCTGCAGCTTCCATGCAGGAAGCCTCGGAGCAGGAAGCCTCGGAGCAGGAAGCCTCGGAGACCTCACGCATAATCGTTCTCACGTCACAGCTACCGCCCCAGGTATTCGAACGCTGACGTCCCGGAGTAGACCGCATCCTCTCCCAGCTCGGCCTCGATGCGCAGAAGGCGATTGTATTTGGCCACCCGCTCGGACCGGGCGGGCGCGCCAGTCTTGATCTGCCGCACGTCCCAGCCGACGGCCAGGTCGGCGATGGTGGTGTCCTCGGTTTCCCCGGAGCGGTGGCTCATCACCGCGCCCCATCCGGCGGACCGGGCCATGTCCAAAGCAGCCTTCGTTTCGGTGAGTGTGCCAATCTGGTTGGGCTTCAGCAAAACGGCGTTGCTCGCCTGTTCCCGGATGCTGCGGTCGATGCGGTCGATGTTGGTGACCAGCAGGTCGTCGCCCACCAATTGTACCGTTGAGCCCAGACGCCGCCGCAGGTCCTTCCACCCATCCCAGTCGTCCTCAGAAAGTCCGTCCTCTATGCTGAGAATGGGATACTGGGAAGTCCAGCTTTCGTAGAGTTCGATCAGCTCGCTGGAATCCAGGCTGACACCTTCCCGGTCCATCGCGTACTTGCCGGATGCGGCGTCATACAGTTCCGTGGCCGCAACGTCCAGCCCAAGGAAGACCTCGCTGCCGGGGGTGTATCCCGCATTCTCGACCGCCATCAGCACCATTTCCAGCGCTTCCCTGTTGGAAGCCAGCGAGGGAGCGAACCCGCCTTCGTCGCCCACGTTCAGGCTGTGGCCGGCAGCGCGGAGCAGAAACCGCAGCGACTGGTATATTTCAGCGCCGGCACGCAGCGCGTCAGCAAAATTGGCCACTCCCACGGGCAGGACCATGAACTCCTGGATGTCTGCAGAATTGGAAGCGTGTCGCCCTCCGTTCAGGATGTTGAACATGGGCACCGGCAGGCTCACCGGTCCGCCATCCGACAAATACCGCCACAGGCTGACCTCCCGCGCTGACGCCGCAGCATGAGCAACGGCCATCGAGACAGCTAGGATGGCGTTTGCTCCCAGTTCTCCCTTGTTGTCGGTGTGGTCGAGTCCGACCATGAACTGGTCAAGGGCCTCCTGGAAGAATGGAGACCGCCTTGAGAGGTAACCACCGAGCACGCTGTTTACATTGCCGACCGCCTGAAGGACGCCGTTTCCGCCAAAGCGTGCAGGATCTCTGTCCCGGAGCTCCACCGCCTCGTGGCTGCCGGTGCTGGCGCCAGAGGGGACCAGGGCCCGGCCGGTGGCGCCATTGGAAAGGCGTATCTCGGCCTCCACGGTGGGGTTGCCGCGGGAATCAAGGACTTCCCTGCCCACCACGGATTCGATGATAATGCCGCCCAAGTCGGTGCTCATCCCGCTGCCCTCTTCTTTGCATCTCCACGTTGCAGTGGCAGCGTCGGAGACAAAATTCTTATCCGCCGCGGGACTCCACCGCCGCGATGGCCTTCTCCACCGCTTCCACGGGATTCCCGGCACTGATAATGCGGTCGTGGATTGGGGTGCCCTCCCCGGTGGTGGTGAGCGACCAAGTGTTAAGTCCCACCACAGGTATGCGGGCGTCCAGCGCGTATGATATCTCGCAAAGCGTCCCGAAGGCCCCACCGACGGCGATACAGGCTGCGCCCGTATGCACAACTATGATGTTGCGCGAATATCCCATGGTAGTGACTATGGGTATGTCGACGTACTGGTTGGCCTCGGTGGGGACCCGGCCCGGCAGAATACCAATGGTCGTCCCGCCTTCCGACTTTGCTCCCCGGCACACGGCTTCCATAACGCCGCTGAGGCCCCCGCAGACCACCGTTACGCCACGCTTCGCCAGCTCACGTCCGACCTCTTCCCCAAGGTCAATCAATTCCTGGTTCGGTGGATTGCTGCTGCCGATAACCGCAATAATCATGGCAAAATCGCCTTGCTCGCTGCTTCTATTGTGTCAATGAGTGGTGCGGGGTACACGCCGATCCAGAACACGGCCAGCAAGCCCAAGCCCAGCACGGTCAGAATTGTCAGTGAAGGGCGACGGCCCAGTGCCGGGTAGATCTCGAACAACGCGGCCCCATACCTGTGCGCCGGCTCTTGTGCTTCGTCGTGACCGTCTTCGCCGTCTCCGTGTCCATCATCTCCGTGGGCCGCGTCGATGTGTTCGTATCCGAAACCGTGCCCGTATGACGCTTCTCCCTCGGCGGGTTCAATATACATCTGCCGGATAACCTGCAGGTAGTAATAGAGGGAGACAAGGCTGGCGAACACTGCCAGGCCCGCCAACCACAGCAGTCCCTCGTCGGCTATGGCAGTGAACAGATAGAACTTGATGGCAAACCCGGCGAAGATGGGCAGTCCGGCCAGCGAGAACATCCCAATTCCAATGGATGCTGCCAGGAACGGCTGGGTACCACCCAGACCTGCCAGGTCGGTCATCATCTCCTTCCCGGTCATATTGAAAAAGGAAATCAGTCCGCCAAAAACCACGAAATTGGTAACCGAGTAACCGACCAGATATAGCATAACTCCGTTGGACGGAAGGGTGGAATCCAGAGAAAGAGCCGAGATTCCGGCCAGTATGAACCCACTGTGCCCGATGCTGGAGTAGGCGAGCAACCGTTTCAGATTGCGCTGGGCCAGAGCCACCAGGTTGCCCACAATCATGGTCACTGCGGCCAGCACTGCCAGCACCAACTGCCACTGCTCCCATCGGTCACCCACAGGCACCAATCCCTCAGCGACGAGGCGCAGAACCAGCGCAAATGCTGCCGCTTTGGAACCTATGGCCAGGTAGGCAGTGATGGGGTATGGGGCACCCTCGTAAACGTCCGGAGCCCACATGTGGAACGGCACCGCAGCGACCTTGAATCCCAGACCCACCAGAATAAAGGCAAGTCCCACCCACAGCGAGGGGCTGACCTCAGAAGCGACCGACAGCGCTGCGGCGATTTCGGCGAACTTGGTGACGCCCAGCACGCCGTAGACCATGCTGACGCCATAGAGCAGCACCGCCGAGCTGAACGCACCGATGATGATGTACTTCAGGCTGCCCTCATTGGACTTGGGGCTGTTGCGGGCATAGGCAGCCAGCACATAGAGGCTGAAGCTCAGCAGTTCAAGCGCGATGTAGGCGGTCAACAATTCACGGGACTGGGCCATGATGTTCATGCCCAGGATGGAGAAAAGCACGATCCCGTAAAACTCGCCCTTGTGGTCCAGGTGTTCGCTCACGAAATCCATGGAACTCAGGATGATGAACACCCCAATTCCCATGAACAGTACCTTGAACCAGAGGGAGAAATCGTCCACCGCGAGCAGGCCATCGTAGAGGGCCTCATCCACGCCCCACAGCATGATTACCGAGACCGCAATTATCGCCAGGAGGCCCGCGACGGATATCCAGCCCAGCAGGTTCTTCCTGGCATCGGGCAGCACAAGGTCGGCCGCAAATACAAGGAAGGCCAAGCCCGCCAGGGCGAACTCAGGCGTAAGCAGGTCGAGGTTGGAGGTCAGCGACACAGCTGCCTACACCCCCGGAATCGTTGGGATGCTGACGTTGATAACCCTCAAGATCGGTTCAGGCCAGACTCCCACAAAAATTATGACCAGTACGAAAGCCCCCGCCACCGACTTTTCCAGCACCCCGGCGTCGGAAAGCCCAGCCCCCCCGTATTCTGTAAGAAACCGGGCATCCGGCTCGCCAAAGAAGGTGCGGGCCAACAGGCGAAGTATGTAGATGGCGGTCAGGGCCGCACCCACCACGGCCAGAATCGCCAATGGAAGGTAGGTTCTGAAAGCTCCGGTGAACACCATGAACTCGGCGATGAATCCACTCATACCGGGCAGGCCCAGAGAGCACAGACCGGCAATGGCAAAGAAGAAACAGGTAACACCCATCCGCCCAAACAGCCCGTTCAGCACATAAATGTCACGGATGTGGGTGCGGTCATAAATCGCACCGACCAGTGCGAACATGAGCGCCGTCATTATTCCGTGAGAGAACATCTGAAGCACGGCACCGGCCATCCCGATGCTGTCCAGCGTCGCTATCCCCATTAGCACGTAGCCCATGTGGCTCACGCTGGAGTAGCCAATGATGTATTTCAGGTCCTGCTGGGACATTGCGGACATTGCACCGTAGATCACGTTCACTGTCCCCAGTGCGATCAGCACCGGCATCCACCACTCCGCCCCCTCAGGCAGGATAAATATACCGACACGGATGATGCCGTAGGCACCCAGCTTCATCAGCACGCCGGCATGGAGCATGGACACCGCCGTGGGTGCCGCCACATGGCCATCGGGCGACCAGGTATGGAAGGGCCAGAGGCCCGCCAGGGAACCAAATCCCACCATGAACAGCGGGAACACCAGAATCTGGAAGGTGCTGTTGAACTGCCCCGTGGCCGCCATCTGGCTCAGCGTCTGCAGGGAGAAAGTGCCGTCGCCCTGTCCCGATGCCTCCGCATAGACCGCGAGAATACCCACCCAAATGAGGATGCTGCCTGCCACGAGGAACAGGATCAGCTTCATCGCACCGTATTCCTTGGTGCGCAGGAAATCACTGAAGTTGGTGCTGCTGCCCCAAACGCCAATGAGCAGGTACATCGGCAGCACAGCCAGTTCGTAAAAGAAGAAGAGGAAGAACAGGTCGCGAACTACGAATACGCCGTAAACGCCAGCCGCCAGAGAAAGCAGCAGGACAAAGAACTCGCGGGTCCGGTAGGTGATGTTCTGTGAAATGGTCACCCCGCCCATCAGCACAATGCCGTTGAGCACGATAAGCGGAGCAGCAATCCCGTCGATACCCAGCGATAGGCTGATGTCCATCGGACCAGGCAGCCAGTCGTAAATTCGGGTGAACTGGAAGCCCCCCACCTCGTGGTCGTAGCGAACGAATACGAGGACCGACAGCACCAGGGAAATCGCACTGACAAACAGGGCGAAGTACCAGCTGTCCTTCGGCCTGTCGCCTGGCATGAACATGGTCAGCCCGGCACCGGCCAGCGGCACCAGGACCAGCAACAGCAGGGCAACCTGATCGAAGTTGCTCACAACTGCCGTCCTCTGAACCGGGGTGCACCGTTGCTCACCCTGACGCAGGGATTCATCGCTGCCACAATGCCACTCGTCGTGATCACGAGGTCACCAGCCACCAGGAAACTGCCAGGGCCACAGTCCCCAGGACCATGGCTAGGGCGTAGCTGTAGAGGTGGCCAGTCACGTGCAGCCGCAGCGTAATGCCAATGCGGCGCACAGCCTCCGCAGGGCCGTTGATACCCACGTCGTTCACGATCGCCCGGTCAAAGAAACCCACGAAGTTTGCGACGACAAGAACCACCCTGTCTATGACCCACTGGTATATCTCGTCAAAGTAATACTTGTTTTCGATCAGTTTCAGGACAGGTGCGAAGCGCTGGCGCGTGGATTCCAGGGAGATGCTGCCCCGCTCGTAAATCAGGTAGGTGAGCAGGAACGCGCCGACAGCCATCGCAGCTGACAGGATTCCGATCCACCAGGTGAACTCAAACCCATGGCCCTCGTGGTAGAAAACGAAGTATCCGAACCCGCCGAAGGCCCCCGGCCAGTTCCAGCTGATGAGTCCGAAACCAATGGCCAGGATCGCAAGCAGCACCAGCGGAATAGTCATCACCGGCGGAGACTCGTGGGTGTGCTCCAGCTCCCGGGGCGTCCTGCCAAAGAAGGTCACGAACACCGCGCGGCCCATGTACAGCGCGCTCAGCAACGCCGTTACCAGAGCGAGCACGATGAACGCCAAGTTCTGGTCTTTCCACACTGCCTGCAGTATCTCATCCTTGCTCCAGAACCCTGCGAGGATGGGAATCCCGCCAAGAGACATCGCTCCAATGGCAAACACGATGGTGGTAATCGGCATCACCCGGCGCAGGCCGCCCAGTTCTGAAATTTCCTGCTTCTCAGTGGCATGAATCACGCTGCCCGATCCAAGGAACAGCAGCGCCTTGGCAAACCCATGGGCCAGCAGGTGAAAGATTGCGGCGGTGTAGCCCAAGACCCCCAGCGACAGCATCATCAGCCCCAGGTGGCTGACGGTGGAATACGCCAGTATTCGCTTTATGTCAGTCGCAACAAGGGCGATAGTAGCAGTCACCAGCGCCGTGACCAGCCCCACGATGGCCACCACCAGCAGTACCACGTCGTACTCTGCGAAGATCGGGTAGGCGCGGGCCACCAGGAACACGCCGGCGACCACCATCGTGGCGGCGTGGATCAGCGCGCTCACCGGCGTCGGGCCCTCCATCGCATCGGGCAACCAGACGTGGAACGGAATCTGCGCCGATTTGCCCATGGCGCCGAGGAACAGCAACAGCGCGGCGGCAATGGTTACGCCCTCGCTAATCGTACCGGCGTGCACTGCCGCAAAGGCGTCGGTCATGCTGAAGGTGCCGACCTCCCGCCACAGCAGCAGAATGCCGATGAGAAGGCCCACGTCGCCTATGCGCGTAACGATAAAGGCTTTCTTGGCGGCCTCCCTTGCCGCGGGCCGCTCATGCCAGAACCCAATCAGCAGGTATGAACAGACGCCCACCAACTCCCACGCAACGTAGAGCAGCAGGAAGCTGTCCGACAGGATTATGGTCAGCATAGAGGCGGCGAAAAGCGCGTGGACGGCGAAGTACCAATTGATGCGGGGGTCGCCGTGCATGTATCCCAGTGAGTAGATCTGCACCATCAGGGCCACGAATGTCACCAGACCCAGCATTGCAATGGTGACCGGATCTACGAAGAAGCCCCAGGTGAGGGTTACGCTGCCAACCGCACCCGGCAGACCGGCGTTGAACCAGACGCGGTCATAATTGCAAGTGAGAGCTTCGGTCCCGATGGCCGTGTAGCAATGCTCAGTGGCCGTGGAGGCATCCAGCCAGCCAAAAAGCGCAATCCAGAAAAAGATGAATCCGGCGGCAATGGCGGGAATTGATAACAGGGCGCCCTTACCAGGCAGCCGGTTACCGATAAGTACTATGATCGGAGCGGCGGCGAAGCTGAAGACGGGGATGAGCCAGGCCCACTGCATCAGGAAATGGCTCCCGGCACGTTGCTCACCGTTGTCCCAATTCGAAAATGCAAGGGTGCTGCTACCATTTCATCAGATTCATTTCGTCCACGTTTACCGTGGAGCGATTCCGGTATATGCGCAGGACTATTGCCAGTGCCAAGCCAACCTCGGCGGCCGCTACGGTTATGACAAAAATCGCGATGAGCTGCCCGTCGAAATTGGCGAATGGATTCGTTCCTTCCATGTGGGAGGCTGCGGCGATCAGGTTGATATTGACTGCGTTCAGCATTAGCTCGATGGACATTAGTATGAGCACGGCACTTCGGCGCGCCAGCACGCCATACAGCCCAATGACGAACAGCGCGGCGCTGAGGAGTTGGAACCAGACCAGATCGACCACAGCCTAGCTCTCTCCCGGCCCGGAGCGGGCGATGATTATGGCTCCTATCAGTGCAACAAGCAACACCAGGGATGCCACCTCGAATGGTACGGCCCAAGTGGTGAACAGCGACGTGCCGATTCCGGTGAAGGAGGCGTTCTGCGGTTCAGTCCCCCGCACAGCGTTAACCAGGAACGCCGGAACGAGCACACCCAGCAGTCCCAGCGCTGCCACTGCCGCCAGCGGCCACTGCTTGTTATCGGATGTTCGTGGATACTCGGCGTTTCGGGTAAGCATGATGGCGAAAATCAGGACGATGACAATTGCCCCGCCATAAATGAGCACCTGGATCAGGGCCAGGAACTCCGCGTACAGGACCAGGTAAATTCCAGCCACCGCCACCAGCGAGACCAGCAGGGCCAGCGCAGCCTGCACAATGTTCCGGGAGGCCACAACGACCAGCCCGCCGCCCAGGATGAACACGGCCAGCACGATGAACAAGGCCACGGACATCTAGCCGTCCATCATCCCACAGCTGCGGGAAACCCCTGAATTCCGGACTAAGCGGGGTGCGGAAGCGGGGAGAGGGCGGGAATCGCGGGGTGGAATCAATGTCTGCTAGCTCCCGGTTCCAGTATTGGCAGGCTCGGGCTTCGCGCGTTTCGTGGGCGGAATCCAGTCTGTTTCCTTCTGGTGTTTTTGGCCGATTTCCAGCAGTACCGGCAGATCAACGCGGTCCCCGTTGCGGACGTAGGTGCTCATCTCGTGCTCGTGGGACATCACTATAGCGTCAAAGTTGCACCACTCGACGCAAATTCCGCACAGTATACAACGGTTCAGGTTGATCTCGAAGCTGTCGACAATCTTGCGCCGAGTGCTCTTGCCCTCGGCCTGCAGCGGGTTGTCCTTCATTGTGGCCGACATACACTGCGTAGGACAGTGGCGAATGCACACCATGCAGCTGGTGCAATAGGGCTCTCCCACGTTTTCGTCCCAGGTAAGGGCCGGAAAGCCCATAAACCGGTCCTGCACCGGGGTGTGCGCATCCTCCCGATGGAACAGGTTGCCCGTGGCAGGGTACTGCTGGGTCACTGGCTGGCGCAGCCCCTTTGCCGAGGAGATCAGGGTAAGGAACAACCCCTTGATACTGTTCAGCATTGCATCAACTCCTCTGCCCTTCGGCAGGCTCAGGACGGCTTGCGGCGGTTCCCCGGGCAGATCTGGAGGCCATTAGCGCCTCCTGCCGTGCCCTGACTTGGGCGACCCGGCTGGCCGGACCAGCCATCCGGCGATAGATTGCGTAGCCCACCAAGCTCAGCCCGGCAAGCGACATCAGCGTCAGGGACCAGGCTGGCCAGTTGTAGAACTGGTAAACCGCTGTCATCACGACGGTCAGGAAGGAGAGCGGCACCACCACCTTCCAGGCAAAGGCCATCAGCTGGTCGATACGCAGGCGGGGGAAAGTACCCCGGATCCAGAATATGACCAGCAGCACGAGGTAAACCTTGAAGAAGAACCATATTAATTCCCACCATCCCTCCAGCCAAGGACCCGACCAGCCACCGAAGAACAGGATTACCGTCAGCGCGGCTATCGCGAAGGTGTTGATGTATTCGGCTAGGAAGAACAGCGACCAGTGGGCGCCGCTGTACTCGACAAACGGCCCACCCACGATTTCCGACTCAGCGAAATAGATGTCGAATGGGGTGCGCCCAACTTCAGCCAGCCCGGCGATGAAGAAGACCACCAGTCCCAGCGGCTGGACCAGCACGAAGGGATAGCTGCCCTGGGCCGCCACGATCTCCCGGAGATTCAGCGACTGCGCCAGCATAGCCACCGACACGGCGACCATGATTATGGGAATCTCGTAACTCACCAGCTGCGCCGCAGCGCGCAGTCCGCCCAAGGTGCCGTACTTGTTCGCCGAGCCCCATCCGGCCAGCACCAGTCCCAGTATTCCGACAACCGAAAATGCGATTATGTAAAATAGCCCCAGGTCCAGGTTCTTGATCACCGCATTCTGCGCCCCAGGGATGGTGACCCAGATCATGAACGCCGACAGCATCACGATGATCGGAGCACCCCAGAAAATGGCCTTTTCAGAGGACGTGGGAATGATGTCCTCTTTGATGATCAGCTTTATTGCGTCAGCAACCGGCTGCATCAGCCCCATGGGGCCACTGCGAGTGGGACCCAGGCGACGCTGCAACCGGCCCAGGGCCTTGCGCTCGAGCCATGTCAGCGACAGCGTCACCACGGCCAGCGCGTTGAACATCAAAAACAGCCCGAGGGCAATCCAGGCAAAGTCAGCCCAGGAGATGAACAACAGCCCGGGCATCAGCGGTCAACCTCGCCCATAACAATATCCAGGGACCCCAGGACCACCACCGAATCGGCCACCCAGGTGTTGATGAGCATGTGCCGGATGGCGGAGAGATTGCAGAAAGACGGCGGGCGGACCTTGAGCCGGTAGGGGCGGTCGCTGCCATCACTGACCAGGTGAACGCCAATCTCACCTCGCGGGTTTTCTGCCCGCACGTATACCTCACCCGCAGGTGGCCGGATCAACCGCCGACCCAGCGACGACTGCACATTCCCTTCAGTTGGCATCTGCTCCATGGCCTGTTCAATAATGTAAATGGACTCGTAACACTCCTGGACACGCAGGTAATACCGGTCCCAGCAGTCTCCGTCCAGGCCTATTGGAATATCAAAATCAAAGCGGTCGTATATTGAATAGGGATCGGCTTTGCGCACGTCGTAGTCGACACCCGACGCCCGGAGGCACGGTCCAGTCAAACCAAAGTCGATGGCGTCCTCGGCGGTAACCGGGGAGATGTCCTTGAGCCGGGCCAGGAATATTTCGTTGAAACTGAGCAGCTTATCCGACTCTTCCAGATCTCCCTTGATGAGCGGGATCAGTTCCCGCAGGCGTGGCAGGAAATCGTCGGGGATATCCTCCTTCAGACCACCCACACGAAAATAGTTGTGCATCATGCGCGCGCCTGAGACGTGCTCGAAAAGCGCCTGGATGCGCTCCCGTCCCCGGAAACAGAACATCGATGGCGTCATGGCGCCGGCGTCCAGCCCCATGGTCGCAATGAAAAGCATGTGGCTGGCGACGCGGTTCAGTTCACACAGGATAACGCGGACGTACTCCGCCCGTTCCGGCACCTCCAGCCCCATGAGCTTTTCGACGGCGCGAACGTAGACGTGCTCATTGTTGAAGTTGGCGATGTAGTCCAGGCGGTCAAACAGCGTGATCACCTGATGGTACTGCTCTCCCTCGCACAGCTTTTCCGATCCGCGGTGCAGGTACCCGATGTGCGGGACAATGTCAACCACCTTCTCGCCATCCACCCAGAGCACCATCCGGAAGACGCCGTGCGTCGACGGGTGCTGCGGCCCCATGTTGAGCAGCATCTCAATGGGCTCGGCCCCCACCCTGTGGGCGGCCGATGCATCTGAGGTCAAGTTGCTGGCAGCTTCAACCATTTTCGGAGGTTCATCCTTGAACCCATCACAGCGAGAAGGGTCCGGGGCAGATTCTAAAGTATCACAATGTCCGGGCCATCCACTGGCTTGACTTCGTTGCTCATCCAGACCCCGTCTCCCGTATCAGGATCGAGGTCGTAATAGAACCCGGCCGCAATGAGGGTTTCATCCAGCACGCCCAGATTATCGCAGTCTTCCAGATATTCGGCTACCTGCTGCCTGAGCCCTATGCGGGCATCCTGAGCGGTGTCTCCAAAAGCCGTGATAAGGAGTTCCGGGCAGACGGCCAAGAATACACTGCCTGCCCTGGACTCCTCGATCTGGTATACCACCCTGTCAGGGACGGAACCCCCATTCCCCGATTCCACGGGCATACCGGTGTCATCAGATTCAAAGCTTGAACCGGCGCTATGCTGCTCCGTGTGTTCGAACGCGTCCTCAATCATCATCCCGCAGCGCACTCCCGGGCCATCCTGCGAGAGGCTCTTCAAATTCCAGGTGGAGCTCTGTCTCGTCGTCGACTTCCGGGAATCCTGCCTCGGCTAAAGCCAGCGCCATGCTGTCCGAGCTATCTCTGGCAGAGATCCAGGTAATCATCGCCTGAATCAGCTCCTCCCGGGCCACATCGGGTGAATCGCCCTCCGCCTGCACGTCAATACCTTCAACCCGCGCCACAAACCTGACAACCTGATTAGGTTCAACCTGGTTTGATTCATTTTGACCAGGTCGGACTTGATCTAATGGAACATGGTCTGGTTCAACCTGACCAGGTTCGATCTGGTCTGGTTCGGCCTGACTAGGTTCGGCCTGATTTGACTCAACCTGTTCTACTCTTGCTTTCAGTACCAGTCGCTCCACTGGAACCATGCCTCTATGGTTGAACTGGCGCTGCTCCGGCACTTGAACCGGCGCTGCGCTGCTCCGGCTAATGTCAGGCCTTAAAATTCCCGGTACTCATAGAACGGGAATTCCTTACGGCCCGGATATCCCTCGAATTCGTCGTATAGCAACAGTGGCGTCAAATCCGGGTGCCCATCGAAAGATATCCCGAACAGATCGTGGGCTTCCCGTTCATACCAGTCGGCCGCCCGCCAGACACCGGTGACAGACGGGACCACAGGGTCATCATAAGGGGCTTCAGTCTTCAACACCAGCGGACGAGCCTTGGTGGGCGTGTTGTTGCTGTCGACCGGTTCCAGCGACTGCAGAATATAGACCATTTGCAGTACGGGTTCTAGGCCTCCGCCGGGGCTGCCGGGCGGATAGTCCACAGCCGAAAGGCACAGAAGCATATTGGCGCCAAACCGGTCGTCGTCCTTCAGGGTGCGGCATACGTCGACGATGTGCTGCCGCTCCACAGTGACCTGGGGCAGATCACCGAGCGTTCCCGGCTGCGGACCGTAGGGCTCAAGGGCAATGAGCATTGCATCAAGCTGGGCGCGCGCCTCAGAGCTCAGGGAACTGAGGTCGGGCCCCTCCGGTTCGATATCCCCAGCCGGTTCCTCAGCGACGACTTCCTCCGGCTTTGATTCAACGGGGCTGCCATCCGGGTCTGATTCCGGGTTTAAACCTGGGCGATCCTGCTCCGGCGCAGCCACTACTTGCCGGCGTCCTGCATGATTTTCTCTTGCAGTTTGATGATGCCGTACAGGAGCGCCTCCGGACGGGGAGGGCATCCGGGGACGTATACATCCACGGGCACAATGTGGTCGACGCCCATGACCACGGAGTAAGACCGGTAGTATGGGCCGCCGTTGGTAGCGCAGCTACCCATGGCAATGACCCATTTCGGCTCTGGCATCTGATCATAAAGAAGGCGGATAGGCTCCGCCATCTTCTTTACCACCGTTCCGGCAACGATCATCACGTCAGACTGGCGAGGCGACGGCCATGTGACCACACCAAAGCGGTCAAAGTCATGGTGGGCCATATAAGTAGAGATCATTTCGATGGCGCAACAGGCCAGGCCGAAGCTGAGCGTCCACAGCGAGGACTTGCGGGCCATGGCGAACAGCTGGTCGGTGGTGGTGGTTACCACCCCGGGTACCAGCGTTTTAAGGGGGCCGCTGCCAACCGTCTGATCGAACAGGCTGGGGCCAGGACGGTTGCCGGTCCCCAATTCGATCTGGATCTGGCCCGGCGCCGGGCTGAGTGGGATTGGCAGGATGGGAGTTATTTCTGCCATTCAAGCACCCCTTTTCGCCAGGCGTATACGATGGCAAAGCCCAGAACTGCCAGGAACAGCATCATTGCGTAGAAGGGCAGCGAGGTCACCTGATCCTGCATATAAATGACCGCCCACGGGAAGAGGAAAACCGCCTCGACATCGAATATCAGAAACAGGATTGCAAAGATATAGAAGCGGACGTTGATATTCGACCAGATGTAAGGGGTGGCCGGTATTCCGCATTCATAGGTGGTCAGCTTGACCTCAGAGGAGCGCCTCGCTGAGAGAAACCGGGAGGCACTGAACATGCCAATAATGGCAGCCCCCGCGACCAACGCCGATACGGCCACCGCGGTCCAGTTCTCGGTGAAAACTTCGGGGTTAAATACCTGAAGCAACATGACTGAAAGAGTCAATCATTTCCTGAGGCCCGCCAAGTGGAGCAGACCAATTTCTACGTTTGAACCGGCGCCACGCTGCTCCGGTTCCAGATACTGCCGAGAGCAGAGCCGAATATAGCATCGGCCCAAAGCCGGTGTCAATTGACCGTTGCTCGGCCCGTTACCCTGACTATTACTCACTCCGCCTCAGTTCTGTGGAGGAAACGTCGCGCCGGAAGTCAGACTCGGGGATGGCGGTGAACATGGGGGCGAAGCCGACAGGGATATCAACGTCGGCCAGAGTGCGGAACACGTCGCCTACTGTGTTTGAATCGGAGCTACACTCCAGCCTTGAATCGGCGCTACGCTCCGCCCTTGAATCGGCGCTAAGCTGCTCCGTACGGCCAGCGACGAGGAACCTGGTGCCGCTGGCCATCATCTCTGCCAGTGCCAGAAGCATCTCAGTTTCTCCCCCATAGTAACGGGGAGCGACCAGCCGCACCGCCGTGTCCCAACCCAGGAGGAATATCGTACCGGGGAACAGGGCTGCCTTCTTTTGGAAAGTCTCGGCGCGCGTCAGCACGACAGTGTCAACGGCGTCGAACTGCTCGAGGCGACGCAGCACCTCGACCTCTTCCAGGGGCGGCTTGTCGACATTGGTTACCGAGAGTTCGAAAGCCACCCGCCTGAATTCCGCGCTACCAGCGAGCTCACGCGGCTGGGGGGAGTCAGTATTGAATCCGGTGAGATGAGATGCAGCTTCCACCAACTCCCGGTGGCCCTGGTGGATGGGATTAAAGGAGCCGGGCAGCAGAATCTCCGGAACCTCACTCTCAACCTTCAATTCACCGCCGGGTGCTTTGACCAGCCAGCGAGCCTCGCCACTGAGGAGCTGGTCAAGCGGGCCGGGCCGGGCTACTCGTTCCACCTCCAGGTGGTCTCCCGGGGTCAGGCCGAGATCCAGTTCAGCGTCAAGACCCGAAAACTCCGACAAAGCCCGGATGATGAGCAGACTCACGATTTCCTCTTCGCCAGCACGATCACGGAGGCCCTTGTGGAAGGTGAGGGACCAAGTGGCTGTGGCGTGCCCGTCCCATGCGGCAACGAACGCGCGATGATCGCCGCGCTTGGGGCGGTCGGTGGCGATGGTGGCGGCACAGGCAAGGCCCACCGGCGGAGAGTTATCCTCCAGTTGCGACCGGGCCCTCTGATAGGCTCGGCGCGCCAACTGCTGTGCCGTCTCCGCAGCAGCGGATTGCGTGGGCTCGAACCCAAGAAAATCCTGCATGGACAGGCGCCCGTAGGGGACTACGACCTCGAGGATAGTGCGGGACGCGCCGCTCACCCCCAGCAGCCAGGCTACTGCCTGCGTTCCAGCGCCGGACACTGCCAGCACCGTCTTGTGGGGAGTGGTGTGGAGCTGCTCGATCTGGGGGCGGATCGTTTCCAGCATTGGCAACCCTTACTGCAGCGACTGCGAAATGGGACCGCCCCAGGGCACGCGGTCAATATCGTTCATATGGGCGCGGGAACTCGCGACCTCCACGGCCTGCTTCCCGGCATATTCCTGGAGCCATTCCTCGGGGATGCGCTGCCGGGCGTCCCGCCACCACAGCGGCTGGCCGGGGCCAACGGTGCGGCCGTCCACCACCTCGGCAAGGAAGCAGGTCATGTCGCCGCCGTCCATGGCGTTGACAACCAGGCAGTCCAACCATCCCCAGCAGTCTGCAAACAGCGGACTGCCCGTTTCTCCCAGCGAATGCTCGACTCCTGCGAGTTTGTCGCAGTCCCGGCCGGACCGAAGGCCGAAGTCCCGGATCCATTCCAGTTGGCCTGCCCTGGGGAAATTCAGAGCGAAGGCGCCACTGTTCGAAACCATCTCATGGCTGTGGTTGGTCTTATATATCTGAACCAGCACCCGGGGTCGCTCGGCCACAATGGATGCACCACCGATGGACACACAGATCTGGGCGTTGGATTGCCCATGCCAGCGGCTGGATACCGCGGCAATGGGAGACCACAGGTTGCTCATTATGGGAGCGATATTACTGTAATCCATTTCAATATTGGGATTCCCAATTTCGCGAGAATAACGGAAAGTTCGATGCTTGAACCGGCGCTACGCTGCTCCGTTTACGTTGTGTGAGAGTCTAGCACCGAGACGCGGCGGAGGCCAGCAAGCAGGGACGCCCCAACCCTGATCCTCCCCCAGAAGGAGAGGGAACTACTAGACTGCCAGAAATTACCAGTCCGGAGAGTGGTCTTTGATCTCGTTGTGGGTGAGCCGCTGCTGGTTGGTGCCGTCGGCATCCATCACCATAATCTCGGTTTCTCCGAACAAGTCGGACACGAACGCGATGCTCTTCCCGTCTGGAGACCACACCGGCCCGGTATCCGAGGAATCATTGATGGTGAGGCGTTGTGGCGGCCCATCCTTGTTGGGATCACGGTTGGCGTTGGCAGTGTAAATCTCGGGGTTGCCGTCCCTGGTGGTGACGAACGCCAGGGTATCGCCATCAGGCGCCCAAGCGGGGGAGTGCTCCTCGCCGGCCGAATTCAGCCAACGCTCCTCGATCACGTCGCCTCGCCAGTCCTCCCCGTCCTCCGGCTTAATCAGGTAGATATCGTTGTTGCCCAAATCATCGCGCACAAAGGCGATCGCATCCCCGTCCGGCGACCATACAGGGTCGCTGTCGGCCCCGTCGGTCAGCCGCAACAGGTTGATCCCATCGGGATTGCGCAGCCACAGTCCCTGTATGTCTTCCATATTCGAACCCGGGTTCGAACCGGCGTTGCGCTGATCCGTAACTTGCCGGGAGAACACCAGCCACTGGCCGTCGGGGGACCAGTCACCCAGCAGTTCCCTGCTTTCCTCCGACGAGGTTATGCGTGTCGTCAAGAACTGGTCAGGCTCGTCTTCCTCAAATATGGCAACAAATACGTCCGATTGACCGCCGGTCTCCGATACATAGGCCAGCCGGTCGCCATCAGAGTTCCAGCGGGGAGAGCCCTCGTTCCGTTCTGCGCCATCACTTCCGGCTGTATTCTCGGGTGAAATCTGGGTCCCGGTTTCTTCACCGTCAATCCTGGCCACAACCACGTCCCGATTGCCCCCGGACGAAACCACGTAGGCGATACGCTCTCCACCGGGAGACCACGAAGGCGCGAATTCTGAACCCGAACCGGACACTGCCGATTGAATATCCCCCGATTCCACATCGACCGTGTACAGGTCGGGGTCGCCGTCCATCTCTGACACGTACACCACCAGGCGATCCGACCCTCCAGACCCCCCGCACGCGAGAAGCGCGGGTATTAGCATCAAGGCCAGAACCAGCGCTACGTTGCTCCGGGCCGCTGCCAGGATGAATACCCGTCCGGCCTTCGGCCTCACTAACGACATTGGCAACTCCTCGGGTTCGGTCCGCAGCGACCGGTCTGAACTAGATAATCTCCTGCGAATTATAGCCAGCGAAACGGGCCGATTCTGGTACCAGCGATATACGAATTGCCTGATTCTCGCACTCTCGACAACCTTTCTTGACATCAGGGACGGGCCTATCTAGCATTGAGCGACTCATTACAGGTTCACGCCAGTCCAGGTTTTGAGAGAGCCGGTACGGGCGGATTTGAAACCCGCCCGTACACTGAGGACGCACCTACGCCGAGGACAGGGAGGCAGTTGCTATGAAAGCACTGGTCGGAGCGACACTGATTGACGGCACGGGGGGGCCGGAGCTACGGGATTCTGTTGTTCTGCTGGACGGCGATATCATCAACGCCGTAGGATCCCGTAGTGCAGTGGCCATCCCACCTGACGCAGAGGTCATCGACCTGTCGGGGCTGACCCTCCTTCCCGGTCTGATCGACACCCACGACCATCTTGCTGACAAGAACTACAGCCTGCTCTCTCGGTGGGAAATCGAAGAACCGGCCTCTCTGGCGCACCTGAAGACGGCCAGGGCAATCGAGGACTCGCTGGCCGCCGGGTACACCACCATCCGCGACGCGGGCGGCCTGGACGCCGGCTTCAAACAGGCTGTCGCCGAAGGGCTGATTCAGGGCCCGCGCCTGGTCTGTGCCGTATCCATCATCTCGCCCACGGGCGGTATCGGCGACCGGGTAGCACCATCGGGACACCGCACCGCTTTCGACAGTGACCCCATGCGGCCCATCGGCGTGGCCAATGGCCCCGAGGCCGTCCGGTCCATAGTCCGCGAGATGGTGCGCGTAGGCGCCGATGTAATCAAGTTCGCCACGACCGGCGGCGCCAGCTCCCGCCAGGGCCACGGCCCCAAGGACATCGCCTTCGGCCCCGATGAGGTGAAGGCATTGGTAGATGAGGCCACCGCCCTCGGAAAGCTCACCATGTGCCACGCCCTCGGCGGTCCGGGACTGCGCATGGCTATCGAGGCAGGCGTGGGATCCGTAGAGCACGGCTGCTACCTGTCCGAGGACACCGACCTGCTGAAGTTGATGGCCGGCAACAATACCTTCTTCACGCCCACGTTCGAAGTGTACGAGTTCCACTCGTCCATCAGCGCGCCGCATATCAAAGCCCGGGCCGAATCGCTGATGCACATCCACCAGGAGAGTCTGCACCTGGCTGTGGAGGCGGGCACCAAGATCACCGCGGGAACCGACGCCGGGGGCTTTGTCCACGGCGACAACGCCCGCGAGATCGAACTCATGGTGGAGCGGGGGCTGACGCCAATGCAGGCCATACAAACTGCCACAGGCTGGGCGGCAGAATGTATCGGATTGTCCAAGGAGATCGGCACTGTCGAGAAGGGCAAACAGGCCGACCTGCTGGCCGTCGCCGGCGACCCGCTGAGGGGCGTTGGTGTCCTGCGGGACAGGGAAGCAATCAAGCTGGTGATGCGGGCGGGCGTGGCATACGTGGACAAGCTTCCCGCTGCCGTGCCCGTAGCCGCGTAGGCGCCGCAGATGAACGCCTCCACCCCATCCCTCAGCCGCGAAGGGAGTGGGGAGTGACATGCGTTTCCACGTCCTGACGCTGTTCCCGGAAGCGTTCGCCCTGCCCCTGCAATTCAGCATTGTGGCTAGGGCGGTGCAACGTGGGCAGGTAACCATCGAGGCTACTGACATTCGCGACCACACCCATGATGCCCACGGCACCGCCGACGACTACCAGTTCGGCGGAGGGCACGGCATGGTAATGAAGCCCGAGCCGGTGTTCGAGGCCACCGAAGCGACACTCTCCGGCTACAGCAACGAGGAACGAGGCAAAATCCCAATCATACTGACGACACCCCAGGGCGAGTTGCTGACGCAAAGGCTGGTGGAGGAGTTGGCCTGCGCACCGGCCATTGCAGTCATCTGCGGCCACTACGCCGGCGTCGATGAGCGCATCGCCGGGGGCCTGGCGACCCGGCACATCAGCACTGGCGATTACGTGCTGACGGGCGGTGAGCTGCCTGCAATGATCATCATTGACGCGGTAACCCGGTTGCTGCCGGAAGTGGTGGGGTCGCCGGAGAGCGTCGCCGGCGATTCCATCACCACCGGACTGTTGCAGCACCCCCTGTACACGCGGCCAGCAGAGTACCGCGGCATGACCGTGCCCAACGTGCTGTTGTCCGGCCACCATGCCGAGATTGACCGATGGCGGAGGCGGAAATCGCTGGAGCGAACTCTGGAGCATCGCCCCGACCTGCTGCCCATGGCTGACCTGACTGATGATGACCGGCGTTACCTCGCCAGTCTGGGGTACATGGGCCATGCCCAAGGCTGACTTCAAGTTCCGCACCGAGCTCCGGGTTCGCTGGATGGAATGCGACGCCCAAGGCATCGTTTTCAACGGCGCGTACCTCGGCTACCTGGAGGTCGCCCAGGCCGAGTACTACCGCAACCTGGGGATCAGCATCTATCACCTGCCCCGCTCCGGCTACTTCGACCTCGCCGTGGTGAAGACCACCATTGAGTTCAAGGCGCCGGCCCTGGTTGATGAGATCGTCGAGGCGTACGTCAGGGTTTCGCGATTCGGCAACACCAGTATGGACATGCAGTTGGAACTGTATCGTCCCGAGCCTGAGAAACTGCTTACCTCGATAGATGCGGTTTATGTCGGCTACGACGCAGCCACCGGCGGTACCCGAAGGGTGCCGGACCAATTCCGCGAGCTGATATGTCATTACGAGGCATCAGGTGAAATACTTTCACTCTCGCATTTCCCGGACTTGAATAATGCGATGCAGATTGCGAACGGCTCCAACCACTCTTCATAATGTGGAATTGGACGATCGGTGATTACCGGAACGATTACTGAGTGGTACAAGCCACACACTGTCATCATTTCAAAACCGGTTGACATGGTAGGATAACGGGGTTGCTGGGGAAGGCTTGGGCAAGCGAGGCGGCTTAGGCCAGTGAGGCAGGGAAGTGGAATCTGCGGTTTTCGAGCAGGAGCGCGGCTCCCTTCACGATATTCACGCTTGCTTCCCCACGGTTTGCGCACGCAGGGAGACGCGGGACCACAGCCGTCATCACCCCCAGCCCCTCCTGGTGCAGTCCCAGGACCCATGACCGGCGCAACGCCAACAATGTCTCCGAACCGGCGGGAATCTTCGCCCGGGCGATGCAGCGCTTCCTCACCGTCGCCCTCATGGATGAAGATGGATGACGACGCGGAGTTGGGACGCGTCAAGGGGATCCTCGCCTCCGGCTGGAACACCCGGTAGCTGTGTGTGATGGACGGCAGCGAACCCCGCTACTATCTGTCCGCCGCTTCCGGGGAAAACGCCGCTGGAGACCCTGCCATACGTGGGAGGCTCCTCGCGGCGGGTTTAGGTATATGGAATTAGAGACAGAGCAGATCGGCGTGGGCCTGGAAGGGTACGAGACTCTCACCCCGTATCAAGTACTGGGCAGGCTCTGGGCTGGCTGGCATTGCCAAGTGGCACTGTGCCTGTTGGCATGGGCCTTCATGCTGAGCCTGCAACCGGTTCAGGCGGAAAGATGTCCCGGATCACAAGGCCGGAAGTCTACCGGTTGATGGGGAAATGCTGCCCAGGGAACGGTTCGGGCCATACGAGTTGCTGTGGTTACCCGAGGATAGGCGGCTACGCAACGCACGAAAGCGCCCCTTCGGTGATGTGGACCGAGGGAGCGACGCCAGGCCATTTGCCTTATCGCCAGGCCGTAACCACCACCTGAAGCGCATGGTTGCAGCACCAGAGTAGTACGGACTTGACGGCGAACCATCATTACAAATGGCGCAGGTAAACGACAACCTAGTCTATCAACCGGATGAGCAGCCAAGCCATCCGGTATCCTTGGCTCACGGATTCCAGAGTGTCATGACCCGCATGGCGGCAATGGCCGCCACGGCGTCGATCATCGCTGTGGCGGGTGGGCAATCCCAGGATTATCTGTCCTGGATTTTCTTTTCCGCTCTCGTGGTCTGCGGACTGGGCTCGATTCTACAGACCTTTCGACTCTGGAGATTCGGGTCGGGATATTCCCTAAGCGTAGTTTCCGCATCCGCCTTCATCGCCATCTGCATCTCAGCGCTGGAAGCCGGCGGCCCGCCGTTGCTGTCGACCCTGATCGTCGCTTCGGCCCTGATACAGTTTGTGTTCATCTCCAGACTCTCTTGGCTGAGGCGTGTCATCAGCCCGTTGGTTGCGGGAACGGTCCTGATGTTGCTGGCCTCAACGATCATAACCGTCGTACTCGGCAGGCTTTCTGATTTGCCAGAGGGCGCTCCCCCGGTGGCTGCGCCCATCCTGGCAGGAACTACCCTGTTCATCCTGATGGGGCTGAGGCTGTTCGCCTCGCCCAAGTGGCAGCAATGGGCGCCGGTCGTCGCGATCGCGGTTGGGTGCATCATAGCGGCGCCATTCGGGGCATATGGCTGAAAGCACGTCATGGACGCTTCCTGGATCGGTTTTCCCAGTTTTACCTGGCCTGGATTCGACCTCAGCTTTGGCGCAACCTTCTGGGGGATTCTGCCGGGGTTCGTAATAGTGAACATGGCAACCACCATCAATTCGATCACGGACACCGTAGTGATTCAGCAGGTGGCTTGGCGCAGGCCCCGGGCCACCGACTTCCGGGTGGTTCAAGGGGCGCACAACCTGGTGGTATTGACCAATCTGCTGGCCGCCGCCCTCGGTACGCTTCCCAATATGATAGGAGCGGCCAACTCCGCGCGGGTGATGCTCACCGGTGTCGCAGCGCGCCGAATGGGGATCTACGGAGGCCTGATTCTGATAGCCGTGGCGTTCTCTCCAAAGCTGATAGCGCTGGTTGTCGCCACTCCACGCCCTGTCCTGGTGGCCTACATGATCTTTATGTTGTCGCTCCTCTTTGTACAGGGTATGAGGACCGTTTTCAGGGACGGCATAGATGGCCGAAAAGCCGCGGTGATAGGAGTGTCCCTCTGGATAGGTATAGGTTTTCAGAACCAGGTGATTCTGCCCGATCTGCTGACTGGCACTTTGGGTACTCTGCTCAGAAACGGCGTGACGACCGGCTCCGTCTGCGTAATCCTGCTCACCCTGCTGATGGAGTCCACTTTCAGGCGTCGCAGGCGTTTGAATGTGGCCATGAACCTTTCGTCGTTGCCCAGTATTGACATCTACCTCCAGGGATTCGCTGGCAGCGCCGGTTGGAACGAGGCATCAATAAACCGGCTCAGGTCGGCCGGCGAGGAAACTCTTTCGAGCCTGCTCTCGCAGGATGAGGAGTCTGAAGAGAATGACGGGAAGCGCCTGATTGTCTCTGCCCGTCGCGCGGACGACGCCATTGAGATGGAGTTTGTGGCGACCACCGAGGGCGAGAATCTGGAAGACAAGCTGGCCTATATGAACGAACAGCCTGAGATTCAGGACGAGCGCGAAATTTCCTTCCGCCTCCTGCGTCATTACGCATCTTCGGTCCAGCACCATAAATACCATGACACAGATATTATTACGGTGCAGGTCGCCCCTTCGCCGTAGCGTCGAAAGGAGGAGCAGGAACCGTTGGTGGTTAAAAAACTCACTACCAGCGGATTTTCAGGTACCCTGCATCCGCCACCATCCGTCCCTTTGTTGATGCCTCTTGCCGAGGTGAATTGAAGTGTCGTCTTCGCCGCCGAGTCGTTGACGGAAATCGTAGCAGGGCATAGACTTGAACCGGTTTCGTACCTCGACTGGCCCTGGACTAACGGAGGTGGTATTTCCCGATGGCCCGACTTTTTGATCTGCACATTCACACCACAAAGGGAAGCAGCGACAGCAGCCTCACCCCAGAGGACATGGTGCTGGAGGCCGACCGGCTGGGACTGCGGGGCCTCTGCATTACCGAACACGCCGGGCCGTGGGACCGCCACGAGTTTCAGAAATTCGCCTCCCTCCACAGCGTGGTGCTGATACGGGCAATGGAGGTCGAGACTGACATGGGCCACATGCTGGCCTTCGGCCTCGACAAGTATCAGGCCGGGTTCAACAAGGCCGCCGAACTCCGCAAGGCAGCGACCGCCGCTGGCGGGTTCGTCATTTCCGCCCATCCGTTCCGGGGAGTGCTCAGTGGCAACGGGAACCGCTCCCGGGCCCTCATCTACCAGTCAGTTCCTGACGAACTGCCGGAGTCGCCCGAAGACGCACTGGACCACCCGCTGTTCAAACTGGCTGACGCCGTCGAGGTAGCGAACGGCGGCACCATCGACCGTGAGAACGAATTCGCCCTCAGGGTAGCCGGCCTCTTGCACCTGCCGGTCACCGGCGGCAGCGATGCCCACTCGCTGCACGGGCTGGGCAAGTTTGTGACGGAATTCCAGGACGAGATCACGAGCGAGGCCGAATTTCTCACGGCCTTGCACTCCGGTCAGTACCATCCGGTGACCGGTCTGCGTAATGGCGCCATCAAGCGTTATTCTGCCTGACCCTCCCTGCCTTTTACTGACATTTCTCCCTCGAATGCAGGCCGACTCCGTGCTAAACTCGATGCCGGGCTTGAACCGGCGCCGCGTTTCGCTTCAACTGGCGCCGCGCTGCTGAGGCGCAAGCACAGTAAGGGTACGGGAGTGATATGGCCCAGCAGCAGCGGAGCGCCGGTAGCAGTTGGGAACACCGGCTGACTCCCCCTCTCGAACAGGTCTATGTATCCCTCGATCTGGAGACCACCGGTCTCGACTCCGAGCGGGACACCATCCTGGAAATAGGAGCGGTGCGGTTTCGGGGAGATGAGGTGCTGGAGACTTTCGAGACCTTCGTCAACCCCGGCCGTGCGATTCCAGACCACATCCAGAGGCTCACCGGCATCAGGCCGTCCCAAGTGGAGCGGGCACCCTCTTTCCCCAGCGTTGCTGGTGAATTTGCAGAGTTTCTGGGATCACATCCTGTCGTCGGTCACAACGTGCAGTTCGATCTGCGATTTCTCTCCTCCCACGGCCTGCCAGTGGCCAGCCCCGCTTACGACACCATGGACCTGGCGACCGTATTCCTCCCCCGTTCGCGTCGCTATTCGCTGAAGCATTTGGCGGACTACTTCGGCGTGGAATTGCGCAATCATCGCGCGCTGGACGATGCCATCGGCGGCAAGGAACTCTTTGTAAGGTTGCTGCGGCTGGCGGCAGAGCAGGACGGGGGGCTCCTGGCCTTCATGTCGGAACTCGCGCGCCGCAGTAGCTGGCAACTCCACCCAGCCCTGTCCGGTCTCGCTGCCTCGCCATCGACATCGCCGGCATCGGTGGGCCCCGCTGGACTGAATCTTGAGTTACTGGCCCACCGGCTGGAATCGCCCGAGAAGCGCCGGCTAGGAGAGGACCTAGAAGACCTTGACGTAGAAAAGATCCACGGGATGCTGGGACCTTCCGGGGCTTTCGCCGGGGCGTTCAGCGGATTCGAGCACCGTCCCGAGCAGGAGGAGATGCTCGACACTGTGGCCGATGCCATCTTTAACCAGCGGCACCTGGTAGTGGAGGGCGGCACGGGCGTGGGCAAGTCCCTGGCCTACCTTCTCCCTGCGGCCCTGTTCGCTGTTTCCCAAGGACAGCGGGTTGTGGTTTCGACCAATACCATCAACCTGCAGGAGCAGCTGATCGGCAAGGACATTCCCGCCCTGAAGAGCGTGCTGGAACAGTCGGGCCTTATGGAACCTGACACGCTGAAGGTCGCCCAGCTCAAGGGAAAGGCCAACTACCTCTGCCTGCGTCGCTGGCAGCAACTATCTCGAAGCGAGCCACTCAACGCCGACGACGCCAAGCTGCTGTCGAAGACTGCGATGTGGCTCCAGGATACGTCCTCGGGAGACCGGGGAGAAATCAACCTGAACGGCCGGGAGGCATCAGCCTGGACTCACGTCTCCGCGGGAGAAAAAGGCTACTGCATGGACATGCGGGACGGGTCTCCATGCTTCCTTCGAGCCGCTCGGCAGCGTGCCGAGCAGGCACACATCATCGTGGTCAACCACGCCCTGCTCATGAGCGACATGGTCTTTGAGGGCCTGATACCCGAATATGGCACCGTCATCATTGACGAGGCCCATCACCTTGAAGAGGCCGCCACCAACCAGTTTGGCTTTGAGCTTCCCCAGGGCGAGTTCGAGAGAATCTGGGAACCTGCGGCGCGGCTGTCCCAGGGCGTCAGGCAGGCCCTGGCGGACCAGGGGCTGGACTCAGGAGTCGCTGACACCGGCCAGTCGATAACAGGCTCGCTGGAGGGAGAAGCGCCGCGCCTTCGGGACTCCTGGGGCCACCTGTTCACTGCCATTGAGGCACTCCACGCGAGCCAAAAGAGGGGCCGAAACCAGGGGGACCAGAACCAGATCCTCATCACCTCCGAAGTCCGCAACTCCCAGGGCTGGGGGCAGTTGCACCTGGCGTGGGAGAACCTGAACACCCGGTTGGGACAAGCAGGTATCGCACTCAGGAACATGCGTAGCTTCCTTGACGGCAACCGGCTTCCTGCAGCACTGGATCAGCAGGCCCTGGTGATTGAAGCTGCGTCCTTGGCTGACGGCCTCGAAGAACTGTCCAACCGGCTGGCGTCGATCCTGGACGAAGCTTCCGAGGAGGCAATCAACTGGGTCAACGTAAACCCGTCGCAGGGCACCATTTCCCTCCACTCCGCGCCACTGGACGTCAGCTCAAAATTATCTGAAAAACTGTTCGCCGAGAAGGACTGCGTAATCCTGACCAGTGCCACCCTCACGGCCGGCGGCAGTTTCCAGTTCCTGAAGCGACGGGTGGGCGCCGGTGAAGAGGCTGCCGAATTGCTGGTGGGCTCTCCTTTCGATTACGAAAAGGCAGCGCAGGCCCTGATTCCTGACGACATGCCACAGCCAAACGCCAACGGTTACGTGGCAGCCACCGCTGACGTTCTGGCGCAACTGGGGCTGAGGCTGAAGGGCCGGACAATGGCTCTGTTCACGGCACATTCGTCCCTGCGCGCCGTGGCGCAGCGGCTGCGCCCTCTGCTTGAACCCCACGGCATCCCGGTTCTGGCACAAGGAATCGATGGGTCGGCACCTTACCTGATGGCCGCGTTCAGTGAGGAGCCCGGGAGCGTGCTGCTGGGGACCGCCAGCTTCTGGGAAGGAGTGGACATGCCGCCGGGCCTGCTCAAGGCGCTGGTGATCACCCGTCTGCCCTTCCAGGTGCCCAGTGATCCCATCGTTCAGTGCCGCTCCGGGCTGTACGACGACCCATTCAACGATTATTCAATCCCCAACGCGATATTGCGTTTCCGGCAGGGTCTGGGCCGCCTGATTCGCAACAAGAACGACCGGGGCACAATCGTGGTGCTGGACTCGAGAATTTCCAGCCACGGCTACGGGCAGGCGTTCCGAGACTCAATGCCTCCATGCCACCATACTCCCTGCTTCACCTCAAACGTGGGAATGCTGGCGGAAATGTGGCTGGAGGGCGGACGACAGGGAGGACGACGTGGCAACCGCCTCCGGTAATTCCAACGCAGTGCCGGACCGGGCCAGTTCCGATGCCGAACAACCGGTAGACTCGGCGACATCCGCCAGCTTCGATGCCGGACTGCCGATGGACCCCTCGACTTCCGCCAATTTGCACTCCGGACAGCAGACAGACTCCATGAGACCCGCCAGATTCGATGCAGGGCAGCCGATAGACCTGGAAGCCAGCCTGTTGGGCGGTCAGGCCCACCGCTGGAAACGGGAGGGCGGATGGTACAGCGGCGTCCTGTGGGGAAATCTGGTCTTGGCGCGGCAGCATTGCCAGACGGTCGAATTCTCCAGTGCGCCGGCCAGTCCCGAAACGCTCGTCCCCAGGTTTCGAGAATACCTGCGCCTGGATGACGACCTACCGGGCATCTACGGCGCCATCACCCGGGACGCCAACGTTTCGGCCCAGGTAGAGCGCTACCCTGGCCTCCGGGTGCTGCGTCAGGACCCGTGGGAATGCCTGGTAGCCTACATCTGCTCGGCCAACTCCAACATCGAGACCATCCACCTGAACATGGAGCGGCTCTCCAACCAGTTTGGTTCGCCGGTGAAGCTCGCCAACCCTGGTGCATCATCCAACGGGCCGGAAAACGGGCCGGAATTCCTGATACGCCACACCTTCCCGGCGCCCGCAGACCTGGCGGAGGCCGGCGAGGACGAACTGCGACGGCTGAAGCTGGGGTTTCGAGCGCCCTACGTTCACCAGGCGGCAGTGGCAGTGCTGGAGGGCCGCCTCGATCTGCAATATCTGGTCCGTGCGCCCTACGAGGAAACCAAGGCAGAACTGATGGTACTGAGGGGGATCGGCGACAAGATAGCCGACTGCATCGCGCTGATGTCCCTAGAGAAGCTGGAGGCCTTTCCCATCGACGTCTGGGTGCGCCGTGCCTTGGCCGAATGGTATTTCCCGGGGGAGAAGACGCCAACGAACCGGATGTTGCTGCCCTGGGCGCAGGAGTATTTTGGCCGCTATGCCGGCTACGCCAACCAGTATCTTTTCCACGGCCGACGTCTTCGCGACAAGGGAAAGGGGCCTGCAGAGGGCAACTAGAACAGGTGGGGCAACACGTAGACTGACACCAGAACCACCACGCTGATTAACGTTGCCACCAGCAGGGTCCTCAGCAGACTACCGCGCGCTGGCTCCCTGCGCTGCGCCTGTCTGTGATCCCAGGGTGCAACCTGCTTGCCGGATGCCCAGATACCGCGGCGGGCGCGGCGAGCCTCCCTCTCCGCCTGCTCCAGACCCAGCTCCTGCCCGCCATACTGGCTGTACCACCGGGCCAGTCCCTCCTGGACAAGGAGGCGGTTCACGGAGCGCCCTCTGCCGGATGCGCGAAAATAGAGAACACCGACCAGCCTTCCGTACCGGTCGGTGTCCATAGGCTCAAGAATCAGGTCTGTTTTTTCGCGTACCAAGCTGTTCAGACGGTCCCTTGCCTCGCGTCCGAATTCCTGATCGCGTTCCGGCGCATCAATACCGTAGAGCCGGAGGCGCAACTCATCGCCGTTGCGGCTTAAGGGCCGAACAAGCAGCGAGTCCCCATCCTGGATTCTCACGACCCGCACCGGGAAGGGTTTCCCCGGCTGGAACCGATTACGCCCGGAACCACGTCTCCCAAAGACGGTCTTTAGAATCCACCAGAGAGACCGCGGCACGAACACTCAGTACGTCCAGACAGCCCGTCAGCCCTGGGTCAGCAGCAGCTTGCCGAAGAAGCTGGTTGCCTCCATCGCCTGGTGGGCAGCGGCGGCATCGGACAGGGCAAAGGAGCGGTCGACCACCGGCCGTACCGCACCCCGGTTCAGCATCTCGACTATCTGGCGCATGTCCTCCTTGGTTCCCATATAAACGCCATAGATCTCTTTCTGCTGGCTGAACAGCAGCCCGAGATGCAACTCCGTCCTCAACCCGGTGGTAGCGCCGCAGATTCCGTAGCGCCCTCCCGGCCGAAGCGACGCGAAGGCGGGACCGAAGAAGTCTGCCCCCACGTGGTCGACCACGGCATCCACCCCAGCGCCGCCAGTAATTTCGCGAACTCGCTGCCGGATGTCCTCCTCGGTGTAGTTGATCACCTCGTCGGCACCCAGCTCCCGGGCCTTTGCGGCCTTCTCGGCGGTGCTGGTAGTGGCGATGACGCGAGCACCGATAACGTCCTTGGCCATCTGGATGGCCGCGGTACCCACTCCGGCTGAAGCCGATAGCACCAGGACGGTCTGCCAGGGTTTGAGCTGCAGCCGGCGTACCAGCATGTTCCACACCGGCAGGTAGGTTGTCGGAATAGCGGCGGCCTGCTCGAAGCTCGCGGTGCTGGAGATTACGTGAGCGTTGGCAGCCGGAACGCTGAGGTACTCAGCATAGCTGCCGTCGAGTGCGCTGCCGAGGAACCGGGAATGGCGGCAGAGGTCGTCCTGCCCGGAAAGGCATGCGGGACACTGCTGGCAGGAAAGCCTGGGATTGATCACCACCCGGTCACCCTCCTTCAGCACTGTGACTCCCGCTCCGACAGCTGCCACCTCGCCGGAGCAATCGCCGCCCAGGATCAGGGGCGGCGGGAACTGCCTCTCTAGTCCACGGTCTCCCGCCCTGGTGTAGAGGTCCAGGCGGTTCAGGGCAGTGGCCCGCACCCGCACCTTCACGTGTCCGGCCTCCGTTTCGGGTTCCGGCCGCTCCCCATAGGTCAATACCTCGGGGCCGCCATGCGCCTCTATGTACACCGCTTGCATCTGTGGTCGCCTCCTGCTTGTAAAGGGAAGATGGTTTCGATTGCCTGAGTTAACACTGTGCCTGCTAGGGACGTCTGCCGTAGAAGCAGTCGTCGCAGAGAAACACGATGGCCAGGGCCTCCTCGTGACTGCCGATACGGCCACACTGGGGAGACAGAGATTCCTGGCTCCAGGGTTGATGGAACTTGCCGCCGCACATCTGGCAGGAAGTCTCGTTAAATCCGTCCAGGGCTTCTCCGCAGATTACGCAGGACTCCATTTCTCCCTGTTCTATTGGCGATTCAGGTGATTCTGGCATCATTCCTACTTCGTAGCCCCCTTCTGGTTCTTGGCCCCGCCATGGCTGCGGCCCAGCAGGTCCCGAGCCAGAGCTCGTTCTTCCTCGCTGTCCAACGAGCCGTCCAGCTTCGCGTCTCGCAGGTGAGCGAGTATTTGCCCAATCAAGGGTCCCTGAGCTGCCCCCATCTTCAGCAAGTCCTCCCCAGTGAGACTGGGACGCACAAACCGCAATTCGCTCAAGTACTGCCACAGGGCTCGTTTCACTTGTGGATTGCTGGTTAGTTTCGCCCCAGCCGCAATCACTTGCGGGTCATGCTGCCTCAGGATCCGGCAAATGTCCGATGGCCGCCCAGCCGCTTCCCTGACTGCCGTTTCGCTATCCCGGAGAGCAATGGTATCACGGGCAACCGCGGCCCGGCGGCCCGACAGGCGCAGGCGCTGGATGACGGCGCAACCCTCAGATGCAGTCAGGGGACGGAACAGGGCCGACAGCCATTCCTCCGGAACGGGGGTGGAGTCGCGGCATTCCGCCAGTGTCCTGATCCCATCAACGTTGGCCAGCACCGGGTGCAGGCCAGTCAAAAGTCCCAATTGCGACGCCCTCAGGAGAGGCCGTACGGGATCTGCCTCTTCCAGGATCCTATCGATCTCGTGCATCCAGCGGTCACCGCTTACTGTGTCCATGAGGCCGAGGGATATGGCAGAGGCCATGAGCATCAGCGTGTCGTCGTCGATTCGGAAGTGGAAGCGCTGCTCGTAACGGACAGCTCGAAACATCCTGGTTGGATCATCAACAAAGCTGTTCACATGAAGCACGCGGACGGTGCCGGACTCCAGATCGTTCAGGCCGCCCATTGGGTCGAGCAGGTCACCACTTTCTGGCCATACTCGCAGTGCCAGCGCGTTGATGGTGAAGTCTCGTCTGGCCAGGTCGTCCTCGATGCCGCCGGGCGTAACCTGTGGCAGGTGCCCAGGCCTCGGGTACTCTTCCCTGCGGGCTGTCACGAGGTCAACACGGCATCCCGAGATGAACACGGTGGCTGTCCCGAACTGGGGGTGCGCAGTCAGCTTACCCCCGGCCCTCTCAGCGAGCCGTTTTCCCAAAGAAATCGCGTCATCGACGACGGAAAAGTCGAGGTCCAGAAGCGGCGACCCAAGCAGCGCGTCCCGCACCGGCCCGCCAACGAGGTAGACACTGAGCCCCATTTTCTCGGCCTGCTCCACGAGGGATTGAAATGCCTCTTGCCGTCCTTTGTCGAGGCCGGTGATCAACGAGGAAAGGCAAAGGCGGCGGGCAGACAGGGACGTGGGAGTGCCTCCGTATATAGGGGGCTGAGGTACTCATACGGGCCATGAGTCCTCTATTTTAGGGGCCTGAATTATACCATGGCTCATCATTTTGACCTGAACTGAAATAGGCCTGGGGCGTCGACGGCAATCGGTTGTTGCGGCTTTGACAATACACAGGGGTGTGGATAAAATGCGGATATGAAGGCCACTCCCTGCTCTGGGGGGGAGTATCGCCAAAAACCAGCAGGAGGCATGAGATGGCCGAGGCTGAGTTCACTACCTATTACGACTTCCGTTGACCCTTTGTTTACAATGCCAACATGTGGTTGGCAAAGGTGCGGGAGCTGACCGGACAATCCATTGAGATTGACTGGCAGCCCTTCTCCCTGTCGCAGGTCAACAACAAGGACGGCGACAATGTCTGGGAGCGGCCCGACGTAATGAGCGGCAAGGACCCCGTCCTGTTGGCGCATCAGGCGGGTCTGGCTGTAAAGCGACAGGGCAAGGAGGCCTTTGAGGCCTATTTCATGGCCCTGCTCAAGGCCCGGCACGAGGACAAGGCGGACCTGAACGATCAGGTCGTTATTGACGCCGCCGGTCAGGCCGCAGGCATCGACATGGCCCGATTCCGCGAGGACATCGCTGACCCGGACCTGCTGCGCGAGTTGGCCGAGAGCCACACCAAGGCGGTGGACGAGTACGGCACCTTTGGCGTTCCGACCTTCGTCTTTGACAACGGAAACTTTGCTTTCCTCAAAATGTTCATACCGCCCGAAGAACAGTCCGTCGAAATTTACGACAACCTGATTAAGTCCATGAGCGAGTTCGTCCACGTGGGCGAATTCAAGCGCCCTCAGCCCCCGTGGCCCCATGGAGTCATCTAGGCTCCCCACCGGCCCGTCCAGCGGCGAACGGGCACGCAATTCCGCGTCATTGCTGGGGTTCCAATTCAGGGACCCCAGCCTTTTTGAGCGCGCCCTTGTACACCGGTCCTACTGCAACGAGCACGGACTGGACGCGCAGGACTCATACGAGCGGCTGGAGTTCCTCGGGGATGCGGTGCTGGAGCTGGTAATCTCCGACAAGCTCTACGGGCAGTTCTCCGAGGCGGACGAAGGGCAGTTGACCAAGTCGCGGTCGTCCGTGGTGAGCGGGAAGGTGCTGGCGCGCGTGGCCCGCCGGTTGGACCTGGGCAGTATGCTGAAGGTCGGGCACGGCGTGGAGGAATCAGGCGGCAGAAACCAGGACTCGGTTCTGGCTGCAACATTTGAGGCAGTGGTCGCCGCGATTTACCTTGACCAAGGAATCGACGCTGCCCGCGAGTTTGTCTACGCGAATCTGTCTGCCGAATTGGCCGACACCACCCGGCTCGGTGCGCCCCCCGAAAATCCGAAATCCCAGCTCCAGGAACTGTTGCAGGGGCAGGGGCGGCAGACCCCAGCCTACAGGGTGGCAGGGCGTGAGGGGCCTGACCACAGCCCTGTCTTCAGGGTGGAGGCGGTGGTCGAGGATAGGGTAATTGGACTGGGTAAGGGTGGCAGAAAGTCCGACGCCGAACGGGCCGCTGCCGAAGCCGCCCTGGAACTCCTTCTTTCCGGTGAATTCCTCTGGGAATTCGACAGCGATTTTCCAGAGCAGTTGCCGGACGACGTGGCTGGCGAATCTCAACCTCCGATGGTTGACGAAACTGATTCCGCCTCTGCGTCCGGCATATTCAGGCGTCTTAAATTCAACAGGAAAACCTAGACAAGCGGATTCATGCTTAGACTATTTCGGCGCAACCGACAGGAAGAAAGAAAGGCCACCGAGCAGGCAGTGAAGCCCAGCCGGGAACGCTGGTTTGGACGGATCGCAGGGCTTCTGCGCTCATCTCGTCTGGACGACGCGGTCTGGGATGAAATCGAGGAAATTCTCATCTCTTCAGACGTGGGTGTCGAGACCTCCCTTCGAATCATCGAGCAACTCAGGGGGCAGGCCAAATCCGGACAACTTGATTCTCCGGAGGCCGTAACCGAGGCATTGAAGCAAGCATTGACCGACGATCTATCGGCAGATTTCGAGGGATATCTGCCGGGTGACGACGGTACCGCGAAGCCCTATGTGGTCCTGATGGTAGGCGTGAACGGAGTCGGAAAGACCACCAGTATCGGAAAGCTGGCCAACCATTTCACGCAGTCCGGCAGGAGGGTGGTGCTGGGAGCTGCTGACACCTTCCGCGCCGCCGCCGCCGAGCAACTGGAAATCCTCGGTAATCGCGTGGGCGTTGAAGTCGTCCGGCATGCCTCGGGTGCCGACCCTGGGGCCGTGGCCTATGACGCCTACCAGGCCAGCAAGGCTCGCGGCGCCGATGTGCTGATCATTGACACAGCCGGACGCCTTCATACCAAGTCAAACCTGATGCAAGAACTGCGGAAGATTCACCGGGTGTTGCAACGGCAGGATCCGACCTCACCCCACGAGGTAATCCTGACGCTGGACGCCACCACCGGGCACAACGGGCTGGCCCAGGCGAAGTCTTTTAGTGAGGCAGTTAGCTGCACAGGAATCTTCCTTGCCAAACTCGATGGTACCGCACGAGGCGGGATTGTGCTTGCCATCCGCCATGAGTTGCAGGTGCCGATCCTGTTCATTGGTACCGGCGAGGGAATGGCCGACTTCGCCCCCTTCGACGCCGACGATTTCGTGGATGCCCTGCTTGCGCCGGTTTCCTGACCGGTTCCCCCCTCTCCGCTGCCCCCTGATGCCTGCTGCCGGGTAACCGATGCTCGACGCAGTATTGTGGTTCCTGACAATTGAGCTGCTGGGTGTGGCAGCGCTCCCCTGGGTTTTCCAGATCTTCAGATTTCTGCCTGACCGCGGAGTGACCCTGGCCAAGCCGGCCTCCCTGCTGGCCGTCTCCTATCTGGTCTGGATTTTCGGGCTTGTTCGACTGTTGCCGAACACACAGCTGACCATCTGGATCATTGTCCTCTGCTTCGCTGTAGCCTCGATGTGGCTGGCAGGGCGGCGATGGGACGAAATGCTGGAATTCCTGCGGCGGCGATGGCTCATCCTCCTGGTTGCGGAACTGGTGTTTCTGGCAATGTTCGTGGCGTGGGCCCTGGTGGTTTCCGGTTCCCCGGGGATCACCCATACCGAGAAGCCC
>CBDHDY010000023.1:0-16574 GCA_965261885.1 Dehalococcoidia bacterium | reverse complement strand
CGGCCGCAACTGCGTCCTGCGCGGCGTGCCTATTCCGGTGCTACAGAAGTGGCTGGGCCACTCGTCCATGATCGACACGCAGCGGTACGTGGAGCTGGCCGGGGCGCACCACGAATGGGTTAGCCGACTGTGAGCGTAGATGAGCGTATTTATTGAGCGCCGGCACAAAGCTGAAAGAGGGTCCATTTCCGGCCCTCTCAAAAACGGCCGTTTGTTGAGCGGAGAGAAACGCCATGCACGTCTACCTGGCAGCCGCCTGCCCCCAGTGCCGCAGCACGACGATGGTGGTCGCCAACCGGGACGACGTTTGGGGAAGGGACCACGCCATCAACCGCGGTGCCTGCGGCCGCCGGGTGATCGCGGCAGGACTCACCGGGAGGGGACTGCAGTGGCACGGCTCGACAGACCCGGAGGTTTGGGGCAACAGGCTGTGGGACTTCGCTTCGGAAGGGGTCGATTCCGTCACCATGGCAGAGGGTGCCCGCAGACGCGGGGAGAGCAGAATTGCCGCCGCAGCCGCTGTGGTCCACTACGCCCCGGGAGACTCCCCGCTGTGTGGCCTCGAGGAGATCCCCGAACCGATGACCCCCGATCCGGAACTGGTGCGGGGGTGCGGAGACTGTCTTGAGCTGGTGGCGGAGGACCTGTCCGACCAGAACACATACATGGGCCGCCGCCTCCACTGCAATCAGGAAATCCATGCCAAGGGCGGAGTCGCCTGGCGTCGGGCGGTCCGGAACCCCTGCCCGCACTGCGGCAAACCGGGGTGGTGAAGCGAAGATGATCCCCGTCACCTATGGCTACGCGCGGGTCAGCAAGAGCGACCGGGACGACCGGAACCTCGAGACCCAGTTCCGCGAGCTGGCCATCCACGGCGTCCGCGAGGAGCTCATCTTTTCCGACGTCATGACCGGCCGTTTGATGTCGCGGCCCGGATGGGATGACCTCATGGCCCGGATTCAGCCGAACGACACCATCGTGGTGGTATGGCTGGACCGCTTCAGCCGCAACTTCGACGAGGGCGTGAGGATCCAGGCGGACCTCACCAGCCGGAACATCGGCATAGTGGCGATCAAGGAAGGGATCGACACCACCGACGACAGCGCCGCGGCCAAGTACTTCCGCCGGATGATGATGGCCAACGGTGCCTACCAGGCTGATTCCACCAGCGAGCGCATAAAGGTGGGCCAAGAGCGTGCCAAGGCCGAGGGGAGGCCGCCTGGGCGTCCGCCTGCGCTTTCACCCGACCAGGTGCGCGAGTGCAAGCGTATGTTCGCGGAGAACCCGTCGGTGAGCCGTGTGGCCAGGACCATGAAGATCTCGTGGAGCACGGCCAACAAGGCAATCTTCGATGAAAGTTCAGCGCAAGCAGGAATGCAATGACCGACACCGGCCGGTCCCTCTGCGATTGCCCTGAGCCCTGCGCCTGCTACGCCGAAGGTTACGCCGCCGGCTCGGGAACGGAGACAGGGAGCAGGACGGCGTTTCCTGAAGGTGGCCCCGAGCGACCCGGCTTCCTGTGGGCCGCTGAAAGCCCCTGGGCCGGCGAGGTGGCCCAGGGCATTTCCCGGAACAGGAGTGGCGCTCCCTGACGCGCCACACGAGACAAATGCAGCCGGACGCCCGCCTGGCGGCCCAGATTCAGCCGGGGGAGCCGATGCGGTATTTGCCTGTGCCGCACACAGAGCAGACAGCGCGCAGGGCGGGGCGTCCGTTCTTCATTGTTACCTGTTCAACATCCCTTGAGCCGGTCTTGGCCCGGCACTTCAGGCAGTAGATTTCAACGGATTCGGGGGAAGTGGCCATAATCGAAGGCTCCTGTTCCGAAGGCCTGCCAGGATTATAGCCAAAAGAAACTCTCCCGCTGCATGCGGCTACAGGATCGATCAGACCGGCAGGTCATTGCACTCTGAAATTGCCCGAATTCTCCCGGGAGCTGCGGGCCGGCGGGGCTGAAATAGATAACCCTGTCTCCCCACCCTGGCGTGGACTGGCTGTCCGGATCGCCCGCCGTCCCGGGCAGAGGGGTCAACATCACGCGCCAACGGGGAGTTTCCTTGGACGCCTCGACCAGGAGTTCCTCGAGCGGAACATCGATGTCGATATCGTCGAACTCGAAGTTGAAGGCGGCCTTCACGTGGGCCGGGCAGACGAAGCCCGCCGTGGCGTTGTTCTCCCGTCCCACTCGCCTCAGTTTCTCGCGTTCGGCGAGGGTCATCCTCAGCCGTCGGTGGCAGCCGGGAATGGCGCATTTGATCTGGACCTTTCTGGGCATTTCCCCAATATTACAACGACAGCTCAAGGAGGGGGCGCGCAGGCTGTTCAGCGTCAACTTTTATCTTGGTTGCGTCGTGGGGAAATCCCTGCACCCAGGTAGTCCTGGGCATAGACTCGCACACCGGAAACGGCCCCTTGAAAACTCTGAAAGGGCGGTTCGCGCAACCGGTCTTCTGACCGCCGGACGTAACTGGGGGGACAGAAGGGATCCGTCTGCCAACCGTTGACGACCGAAGGCAACAACGTCACTTTCGAAGGGCAATTACGCTCCGTCCGTTGGACTATGGCCTGGGCCCTCTCCCCCACGGCGCCATCCATATGCCCGATTCAGCGCCTCCAAGCAACGTCGGCTGGCTCAGCTAAAACCAGCAGCCCGGCCTGTAAGCGGCCGGTGGTGGGTCACCGCCCCTTCCGGCGGTGGCGGGGCGCCATCGCCCGCTGCGACCTCGTCCAGCAGGCCGTTGCGCACGGCCCAGACCACGAGTTCCTGTTTCGAATGGACTCCCACTTTGTCCTGAATGCGGTAGACGGCGTTCCTGACGCTCACGGTCTTGTTGCCCCTGGCCTCGGCGATCTGGGCGTATGACCTGCCGCTGGCAAACAGCGTCAGGATTTCCCTCTCTCCCGCGGTCATCCTTTCCAGGGCCCGGTTGGCGGTGAGGCCCCGCTGGCCTCGGATCAGCTCGAAGACCCGCCTGATGGCCTTGTCCGGAATGCGCAGACGGCCCTGGGCCACCTCCCGGATCGCCTCCGCCAGCTCCTCCGGCCCCGAGTGCTTCTGCAGGTAGCCCGTCGCCCCGGCGGCAATCGCCTCGATGACGGCATCCTCGGTGGTCGAGGCCGTCAGCATCAGCACCCGCGTGTCCGGCAGCAGCTCCATGATCTCCCGGCAGGCGTCGACGCCGTCCTTGTTCGGCATGATCACGTCCATGACGATGACCTCGGGCTCAAGGCCCTGTGCCATGGTCACCGCCTCGACCCCGTCTCCGGCCGATCCGACAACCTCGAAGTCCCCCTCATCCTGCAGGGCGTCCCGCAGGCCGTCCCGCATGATGGGATGGTCATCCGCCAGCATCACCCTGATTTGTTTCGTCAGCGACATCCCGGTCTCCTCTCAACAGCTATCTGTGGGGTGTCTCGGAGGTCACGGTCGTTCCCCCGCTGTCTCCGCCGCTCTCCACGATGAGCCTGCCGCCCAGCCGCTCGGCGTCCGCCCGCATACCCCTGAATCCCCGGCCGCGCTCGGCGTAGTCCTCGGGCAGGCCGATCCCGTCGTCCGAGACGGACAGCCGGATGCCGTCGGCCCCGAAGTCCAGCCGGACCTCGACCCGGCCGGCCCGGGCGTGCAGGAACGCGTTGGTGAGCGCGTTGTGGGCGATGGAGAAGAGGCGGGCCCGGGTCTCCACGGCCAGCGGAGGCTCGGTGCCGGACTGTAGCATCTCGGCGGGGATCGACGAGACCTGCGAAAAAGTCTCGGTGTGCGACCAGAGCACCCGGCCCAGCTCCCTCCCCTCGAAGAGGTGGCCCTCGTCGATGGGACGCCGCAACTCCCAGATGGCCGCCTTCGACAGCGATGCGGTCGCGGCCAGCGTGGCGGTGAGCGCCTCGTTCGAGCCCCCGGCCTGCCTGATGGCCCGGTGTATGCCCAGGCTGATCATGTAAGCGGTCTGCGCGACCGTGTCGTGAATGGTCTGGGAGAGCTCGATGCGCTCCCGCTGCAGCTCCCTCTCCCGCTCCGCGGACTTCTGCCGCCTGACCCGTTCGAACCGGGCGATGAGGCTGACGGATGCGACGACCCCATACATGGCCATCACCCTGGCGAGCAGGGCCTTCTCCTGACCGGCATCGAAGTCGAGGCCGGGGCCCACCGTCAGGCTGACGACGGCATAGATGGCCCCGGCCATCGTCGCCCAAGCGAGGCTGAGCCACAGGTGCGGGAAGACGACCGCGAACAGCGCCAGGGCGGGATAGTAGGCCACGTAGCTGAAGAGGTGGAAGTCGCCGCCGATGATGACGACGGCGGTGATCAGCGCGATATCCACGGCGCTGAGGAAGAGGAGCCAGCGCCACGTCACCGCCCGGTCCCTGCGGAGCCGGTAGTGGAGGAACCCGTTGAACGCCGGCAGCGGCAGGCTCAGAAACAGGTACTCCTTGTCGGTGGCGTACCAGAGCTCCGGCCGATAGGCCAATTCGACCACGGCGACGAGCATCAAAAGCCAGCGCGCCCAGACCGAGACCCGCGCGGCGTACAGCATCACTTCCGGGTCGGCGCGGACGGCCCGGAGGACACGGCTGCGTAGTTCGGCGCCGGGCATGACCGGACCTCCAGCCCGCCGGCGCAACCCGCGTTGCGATGCTGCGGGGATGGGACCCGCTCCGCCGGGACCGTCCTCAGACATTGACATCGATGGACCTCTCTCACTTGACGGCGTGAGGCCGTTGCCTCCGGCGTCCCAAACGTACCGCGCCGGTGAGACGTTGTCGAGGTTCCAATGTACAAACATTCCGTGTAGCCATTGGTACTCACCCAGAACATGCCATACGCACTATTCAACAGCACGCACTGATGACTCCATAAACACCCTCAAAAGAAGGCGCATACAAATCACCGAATGCACGCAGCAGCGCTCCCTCCAGTTTGGTAAAACGTTGCGTCCAAAATCCCCCTGGGAAACGTTGCAAACGAACCTTGTGCAATCTCTGTCGACGCCCATAGGCTGGTATATAGGGTCGAAACAGCCCCAGCGGCAGCCCGTTGAGGCTGTTCCGGCACGGCAAGCCGGAGAGAGTGGGCTGCGTTGGAACCGAGAAGATCATGACCAGCCCGACAGGCCAAACGACTACGGGTTCAACACCGGCCACGCAGGGCCGCCGCCGCCCCGTCATATTCGCCTGTTGAGGAGCGTAAATAGCTATGAAGGAGTCCGCGACTTCAACCGTCCAAGCGTCCCGCCTATTCCACCGCATGTTTGGCGTTGGAGTAGGCGCGGGGAACTCCCTGCCGGTGCGCAAGCTGATGGTGGCGGTCCTGCTGCTGGCCGCCGCGACCTTCCTGGGCGTCTTCGCGGTTGCGCAGGCCCAGGCAGCCGATGGGACCATGACCGGTGTGACGCTGGCCAGCGATTCCCCCGGGACCCTCACCGTCTCGTGGAAAGCGCCCACCCCGGCGCCCACCGACTACCGCCTCAGATGGGCGCCGGTTGGGTCCGACTTCCTCTCCTGGAATGGCACCAACGAGACCGACCGGGGCAACGCCTACCCGGCGGGCGACGTGACCTCGCTGACCCTGAGCGGGCTTTCGGAGGGGACCGAGTTCAATGTGCAGGCGCGGGCCCGCTATCACAAAGGTGAACACAAGGACAGCCCCTGGAGCGGGCCATGGGCCGAGGCCAGTGCCCTGGTGATGAGTGAACCGCCGGACGTTCCCTCCGCGCCCGCGGCGCCCAACCTGGCGGGAACCGTGCTGACCCCCGAAGGCCACGTCATGCTGTTGTGGCAGAACCCTTCGGACGACTCGATCACCGGCTACCAGGTGCTGCGGGGCCCGGACGCAGACTCCCTTGTCGTCATTGAGCAGGATACGGGGTCGGGCGGGACCAGCTACACGGACACGGCGCCGCCCACGGGCCAGACCCACACCTACGCTGTGAAGGCGCGCAACGCCGCGGGCCTCAGCCCCCTGTCCAACACGGTCACGGCGACCGTGCCGGCGGCGGCTCCCATCATCGTGTGGACCGTGCTGACCCCCGAAGGCCAGGTCATGCTGTTGTGGCAGAACCCATCGGACGACTCGATAACCGGCTACCAGGTGCTGCGCGGGCCCGACGCCGACTCGCTGGTCGTCATTGAGGAAGACACGGAGTCGAGTGCCACCAGCTACACGGACGCGGCGCCGCCCGCGGGTCAGACCCACACCTACGCCGTGAAGGCGCGCAACGCCGCGGGCCTCAGCCAGATATCCAACACGGTCACGGCGACCGTGCCTCCGGCGGCGCCCAACCTCGTGAGAACCGCGGTGACCCCCGCGGGGCAGGTATTGCTGTCGTGGCTGAACCCGGCGAACGACTCGATCACCGGCTACCAGGTCCTGCGGGGCCCGGACGCCGACTCCCTTGTGGTCATCGAGCAGGATACGGGCTCGAGCGGGACCAGCTACACGGACACGTCGCCGCCCGCGGGCCAGACCCACACCTACGCCGTGAAGGCGCGCAACGCCGCGGGCCTCAGCCCCCCGTCCAACACGGGCACGGCGTCCGTGCCGGCGTCCGAAGAGGAAGAAGAGTTGATTACGGCAAGGCATGAAGAGACCGAAAGCACCCTTTTTGAGAAGGGAGAGCTCGTTACATCGCACTCGTTCGGCAGCGGTCCTTCGCAGGGCCGCGCGATCTGGTCCGATGGAGAAACGATCTGGATAACGCGGACAACGGCGACCGCGCGTCTTGTGGATCGAGTGGCCGATACAGATGGCCGTGCGGACGCGTATGGCCTGAGCGATATGGCTCGGCAGCCGGGAAAAGATATCAGGGCCATGTACGGTGCCTTGAACCATCACGCCCATGGTATATGGTCCGATGGTCAGACGATGTGGGTATCCGATGATGATCGGGCGCGGATTTTCACGTACAGTCTGCAGTCGGACAACTACGGAAATCGGCTGAGGACCAAAGAATTCTACACGTACACTGAAACCTATCGCAATTTATACGCTGACCTCAGAGGATTGTGGTCAGATGGTACTCACATGTGGGTGGCGGATTCGCGTGTCAAAAAGATAGTCGCGTACACGCTGGGAGGCCAACGGAACGCGGACCTCGATCTGAACTTGCTGGATGGCGTGGGCAACGACGGTCCGACCGACATTTGGTCCAATGGATACACGATGTGGGTTGCTGATTACCGGGACAAAAAGATCTACGCGTACCGCTTGTCGGATGGTGTTCGCCAACCCGGCTTGGATTACAACAACCTGGAGTCGGCTGGGAACGTGAGTCCCACAGGGATCTGGTCAAACGGAAAATTGATGTATGTGTATGACAACAGCAAGAACACATTGTACTCGTACCGATCGTTGGCCCCGTTCCCAAGTCTTGCGTCGTTGAGTTTGGTTTCGGGCACAGACGCGGTCGATATCGGAACATTCAACGCGTTCGATCTTGAATATTCGGCACGCCTGGGCAGGTCGATATCGCAGGTGACGGTTAACTACTCAGCGGCTTCGGATGTCGGCGTGGAGGTCGACCCGCCGGATGCGGACCCGAATGCGCCGGGGCATCAGGTCGATCTCGCGTTGACGACGGGGAGCTATGAGGAAGCCACTGAGATCACCGTAACGGCTACGCAGGACGGCGAAACGACGACGTACGGGGTCAGGGTGACGAGGGTGGACGTTGATGCAATATCGAACGATGCGACACTGAGTTCGCTGAGTTTGGTCGATGTGAATCTCGGCACATTCGACAGCGCGAATCTGTCGTATGAGGCGGTGGTGGCGAGCAGCTTGACACAGACGACGGTTTCCTTGACCACTGCTGATCCAGGTGCCCGGAACTTGATAAGTCCGTCGGATGCCGACGACGTAGCGACAGGTCATCAGGTGGACTTGGCGGTTGGATTGAACGAGATCACGATTGAGGTTACAGCGTCGGATGCCGAGAAGACGACCAGGCGATATGTCGTTGCGTTGGTCAGGCCGTCGGTATCCGAATTTGGATGGCTGGTGTCTCCGGACTTCACGGACTTGAGCCCGTCCAACGGAGCCGTGCGTGCGATTTGGTCCAATGGCACAACGATGTGGGCGACATTTTCCGGAGCCGGGTTCAGGAATTACGACACACTCAGGGCGTACGACCTCGACACGAAGGCTCGCTTGGGGGACCGAGACATCGTCGATCACTGGATTGGGTATGCGAACGGGATCTGGTCGGATGGAGAGGTAGTCGCGGTGTCCGAAACCCAGAGCCACCGGATATACGTCTACGATCTGAACTCGGGAGGCTGGCGTCCGTGGCTGGGTTTCCGGCTCGACTCGTCAAATCATAATAGCCATGGATTGTGGTCCGACGGTGTAACGTTATGGGTGGTGGATCATGCGGACGACAAGCTATATGCCTATCACTGGCGAGGGGAAAACCCTGGGGACCGTCGTCCGGAACTTGATTTCGCATTGACGGACGGCAACGGGCGCGGCGCTGGTCTTTGGTCCGACGGCACAACGATGTGGGTTTCGGACGGCGAAGACGCGAAGATTTACGCCTATAGCTTGGACAGTGCCACGTACGGCCTCCGCGTGCCGGCTCTGGATTTCAACGAGCTCGCGCCACATGGCAACGCGTCGCCCAATGGGATCTGGTCGAATGGATCCGTGATGTGGGTTGCGGATGACGAAGACAACCGGCTGTACTCGTACAAGATGCCTGCTTTGCCGTCGCTGGCATCGTTGTCGCTAAGCGGCATCGAATTCGGTCCGTTCAGGTCCTGGCAATCCAAATACGCCGTCCGCGTTCCGGTCGGGGGCCCTTCGGTTACGACGGTCAGCGCGGTCGCGAACAACGCTGACCAATTCGATGTGAAGATAGCCCCATCCGATTCGGATGCGCTTACGGACGGGCACCAAGTGGAGCTTCCCGCCGGTACGCCACAGACGATCGCAGTTACAGTTACGAAAAAGACCGACCCCTGCGTGTCGCGGACGTATACGCTTCGAGTGGAACTTGCCGTCTCCGGCCCGGCATCTTAGTAGAGTTCCCTACAGCAGGGGAAAAACAGACAGCCCGACCACCGGCGGAACCGCCCAGGTGGGGATGAACAATCCACATTGCCTGGCAGCGCGTCTGAGGATTAGCGGCTGACCTTGCTGGGTGCTAGGTAAGGCGGTGGGTTATGCGACCCGGGTGGACATGGTGCTGCCGATGCAAAGGTTGAACCATCGGGACTCTGGCAAGCCAACCGCGTCCGGGGACCCGGCGGCCGAACCGGAACAGCTTGAGCAGGTTGTGGCCGGTGCAGATGAGCAGCCATTCCCGGTTGACCTTCGCCAGGCCTCGCAGCAGGAACTGCCGGAAACCCCGCACATGCTTGATTTGGCCGAACACCGGTTCCACCGTCTCCATCCGCAGGGCGTAACGCTGCCGGCCCCGCTTGGTCTGTAACTTCCGCCGCATCCGGTCCTTGGGGGACAGACCGCCGGGTGTGCGGCCCCGGGGCACTGGCGGCGGCACCCGGCCGTGGCGGGTCTTGTCCGGTGCGAAGAAGGGGTCGACTGCACGGCGCAGAGTTCCTCCACCGCCCTGGCCGAGTAGTAGCCGGCGCCGGCGGATACCTCCCTGGGGATCGCGCCTACGTTGACGATGGTCTCTACCAGCATCGCCACCGCCTGTCCTTTGTCAGAAGCCTGGGTGGTGGCCCGGACCGGCCTGATGACCTGGTGCGCGTGGTCCACCACCGCCCGGCAGTTATAGGCCTGCTGGAAGTCCCTGCCTCCCGGACCGGGTATTATGCGGGACTCAGGATCGGTGAAGTTGCGCTGCGCCCTGTCATCAGGCACCCCGGGATGATTGCGGCCCTCGGACTCAGCCTGCTCCGCCTCTGCCAGGGCCCCGGCCTCCGGCGCCGCCTTGGCCGCCCTTATCTTCCGCAACCGGCTCTCTCGGAAGGCCAGTTCCTCCGGCAACTCGTCCCCACGCTTGTCCTTGCCGTACCTGCGGTCCTCGTCATCGTCCACCTCCCCGGCCCGCCGCAGCAACTCCGCCACCTCCGCCGACAACTGCCCTTCCTTCTCCTTCATCCGCCCATAGCTCATCGCCTTGTGCTTCGATGCGTTGGCCCTCACCTTGGTCCCGTCCAGGGCCACGTGCCCCAGCTTCACCAGTCCTGCCTGCTGGCACAGCTCCAGCACCTGCAGGAACAGGTCCGCCAACGCCTCCAGATGGTCCTTGCGGAAGTCGGAGATGGTGCGGAAGTCCGGCGTGTTGTTCGCCGCCAGCACCCGGAAGGCGATGTCCTCGTGGAGACGCCGGGCGATGCGCCGTGAGGATTGTCAATAATCAGGAACTTCCGGCCAGAGTATTGAGAAATATGTTGTTGTCCAGCGATTGTGTCCCCTTAAATGAAAATCGAATATGTCACCCGGTTTAGTCGGTGGCGGTCAGTGATGCGGCCAGGGCCTCGGGCTTGGTTCGATCTCTGGCGCTGAGCTTCTTGGTGGGCGGGCTTTCTGCCTTGGCGTACTTTCCGACGGTGTCGCGCGCCATGCCCAGCTTCTGGGCGATGGCCCGGAGGGAAAGCCCCTGCTCCCTGGCCTGTTGTACCGCCTCCCAGCGAGCCTGCTGGGTCTCCGTGGGCGTCCGGCGCAACTGGGGTGGCGAAGCTGTTTTGCCTTTCCGCCTCTGCCCCTGTTGGCTATGTCTTCGTCGTTGGCCTCGTCCTCATCGGACGATTCTGACGATTCAAGGGCGGCCAGGCGTTCCCGTTGAGCCTCGTTAAGAGTGGCTGTTGATCACCACCGTCAGCGACCCTCCTGCAGTTCCGGACCGGGGGAGCAGGCGCTGGCTGCGCCCCACAGCGCCGATGAGGGCGGCGGCCCCTCCTGATAATCCACGGCCTCTCCGTGGTACCTGATCATCAGCTCCCCGTCGGCCCGTTCCAGGACGTCCACCCTGAGTCCGGCGTAGCTGGGCCGTTCCCGCCCCTGGCAGCAGCTGCAGGACCCGCCAGTGGTACTTCACCGTGTTGTCCCGGGCCACCTTGCGGGTGTCTTTGATGCAGATGACCTCGGTCAGAGACAGCTCGGCCGGCACCGGGCGGTAGGCCAGTCTCGGGGTGCTCCGCCGCGACCGCGAACCGGGCGTTGAACCGGGGCAGAAACTCCTGGAGGATCTCCTTGGCCTGGTCGATGGTGCTGGCGCCAGCCAGGCGCAGCTCGGTTACCAGCCGGTCCTGGAAGGTTTCCAGCATCCGCTCCACCCGTCCCTTGGCTTGGGGGGATAGTGCGAATATCTGGTGGCTGCCCAGCTCCCGCATCACCCTGGCGAACTGGGTGGTTTCAACAGGCACCGGCTTCTGACGGGCGTTGTACTTGAAAGCCGAGTGGCGGTCGCCATAAAGGGCCAGGGGGATTCCCCACTGCCGGACCAGCCCTTCCAGGAGCACCAGGTAGCCACGGGTGTCCTCGCTGGTGCGGAATGCCGCTTGGGCCACGGTGCCGGTGGCGTCGTCCACGGCGATGAGCAGCGTCAGTTTGGGTCCCCGGTCCTCCAGCCAGGGATGGTTGCTGCCGTCGATCTGCACCAGCATGCCCTCCTGGGGCATGCGCCGGCGCCGGAAGCGGTGTTGCTGGGAGCGGCGGCTGCGAGGACTGCCGATGCCTGCCTTTGTCAGGATGCGGCGTACCGTGGGACGGCTCAGATCGATGCCCTCGCGTTCCCGCAGCAGCTCAGTGAGATGAGTATGGTTGGCGCCCGCATAGCCGTTGCTGGCCAACTTCACCACGGCAGCCGCAGCGACCTCAGGGATAGCATTGTGGGGCCGGCGGCCCCGGTTCCCGTGGGCCAATGCGGCAGGACCGACCTTGCGGTAAGCCGCGAGGAGACACTTGGTGTGACGCTCGCTCACTCCCATGATCTCGGCAGCCTGGGCGATGGGAAGCTGGTATTCCAGAACGCTGTTGAGAACCTGAATCCTTGCCTGTTCCTGCTGATTCAACGTTACATCCCTCATGGGGATGATTGCGATGATGTGTCTGGGCCATCACGGCTCGGGTCTGACCCTAGTAGTCCGAAATCTTTGAAATGACGAGTAGCCAATATCGGCGCGATTGGTTGGCAGTCTTGGCCAATGCTGCTCTTCGCCAAGATGCATACTTTCCGTGCCATCATTTCAAAGCAGTTGGACTACTAAACTAAAGTCAAGGTGGGATATACATTTCTGAGATGATGAGAGCAAGCCAGCGCTGCCAAGTAAAGCTCTCCCGTCCGCACCTTGAAGTCAGTCCGCTCCCCGTCGCCGGGTATCCTTCAAATGCGCATTTCACCTCGGCTTCGGTTTAGTACCGTTTCCATTTGAATATGCCTTATACCGGATATCCGCTTCACCTGTAGTAATTCCCGCGCAATCAGGAATCCAGAGTTAGAGGCAGCTTTCCAACATCAACAAAACTATCTGGAAACAGTACTAGAGCCTCTGAGCGATTTCAGGCACTGCCCTGAGCACTGGTGGCGTACTGTTAAAAGGTGGCAGAGGTGACATGGTCTCGTGGAATGCCTGGACGAGGTCGTCACAAGTCTCGTAAAGCTGATCCAGAGACTGGAACGGATAGGTTCCAGACACTCCCAGTCCATGATCGTTGGCAATGATAGCACTTGCCTCGTAGTCGGATTTCTCGCGGTCAAATACCTCTTCCATACGGTCATGGTTGGACAGTCCCCAATAGACTGCCTGGGTGCCAGCTCGGGCTCGAATCAACCCCAGGTTATCATCGAACAGATCAGACCACCGCCATTCACTGGCGTAAGCCCGAATCCACCGATGGACAGGGATGGACGGGGTGAGGACACTGGAAGTGGGGAGAGGAAGTAACAGACGTGGATGGTCGGGGCTCGAATTCGGGTAGATGCGGGGTCGGCGGCGGTCGGCAGGCGCTTTTGGGGGTGCCGATGGCGGCCTACAGTGGCTGTGGTGAGCGAGATGGCGGGATAGGACACGGTAAGAGGCGCTCGCGGACCGGAATGGCGCGAGTTGGCGGGGACGTTGGGGCACTGGCGGACGGGCGCCGTCAGGCTGGGAGTGGAATGGCTCGCAGTCGGGCCAGGGCGCGGCTGAACTTCTCCTCCCAAGGCCAGTCCTGTGGAAGATGCAGGGTCAGGCGGCGTGCCGAGCGGGTGATCCGCCCGGCCAGGGCGAAGACCCGTCGTCTGAGGGTCTTGGTGGTCACGATCCGTTCACCCAGGCCGATGCGGGCTGTCCAGCGGGCCAGGTTGTGGGCCATCGTCTGGACGGCCAGCCAGGCGCCGTTGGCGGCGAAGCGCCCCGAGGGGAGATGGTTCAGCCCGACGCCGTACTTGAGGTCCCGTATCGCATTCTCGATCTCGGCGTGGCGGCGGTGATCAGCCTCCAGTTCGAGGGTCTCCCCGTCCCGGTCGGTGATGAAGCCGTGATAGCTGTAGGTGGCGAAGAGGGCGAGCTGGGAACCGGGCGTGGGCTTCACCCGTCGGACGATGAGCCGTACCGGCGCGGCGTCCGCCTCGGCCTGGAAGGGGGTGTAGAGCTTGTCTCAGAAGTCTTTAGCAGGACGAATATCGTTATTAGGACAGCGTACAATTACGGAAGATTGCTGGTAGGCAACACAATTCTGTCTTCACTGGCATCTATAATCCGAATGTCGTTATGGTCGGACTTCTGAGACAAGCTCTGTAGGTGGTCTCGGCCACATCGGCGGCACCGTCCATCCAGTAAGGAATCGGCGTCCAGGCATCTTCGGGTATCGCCTCGATGAGATTGTGCAGGCTTTTGTGCTGGCGGATGGTGATGGAGAAGCGGACATCCATCCGGCGGCAGGCGGCGACGAGAGCGTGGGCGTAGAAGCCGCTGTCGGCCCGCATGGTGAGTTGCCCGCTGCCCCCGGCGTAGCGAACCCGGCTCACCGTTTCACGCAGGAAGTGGGCGGCGCCCCGGGCGGTGATGGCCCGGCCCTCGCGCAGCCGGGCCATCAGCACGTCGCCGGTTCCGGCGGCGACGGCCAGCAGCGGGTGATAGCCCCGCTTGCCGGTATAGCCGTGGTGGCGGGCGCCCTCCTTGGCCAGTCCGTAGGTCTCGCAGATCGTCGAATCAAGGTCGATGGTCAGGGGCCCGTCGCCGGGTCCGGCCCCGGCCGCCCAGGCCCGGGCCAGCAACTCGCGGCCCACCCGGTCCAGTTGACGGACGTGGCCCCAACTGAAGCTGCGCAGGAAGGTGCCCAGGGTGGAGGGAGCCTTGGCCGTGAAACCGAGAACGCGGGCGGTCCCGCCGGCGCGCAGCACATCGGCGTCGTCGATGCAATCTCCGCCGGCCAGCGCGGAGGCCACCAGCGTCATCATCTTGTCGCCGGTGTTCGCCCGCCCCGGCGCGCCGCCGAGGTCGAGGTGCTTCCGGAGGAGTTGTGGCAGGCCAAGGCGCAGGGCGAGGGTGGCCGGAAGGATCAGCCCGGCATTGGCCACCAGGCGGTGGTCGTCGAAGGCGATGCGGATGCGGTCGGGGTGGTGGCGTGGTAGCATCTATTGAGTGCTCCTTTTCTGGGGTCGGTTTTCTGTTTCAAAACCATTATCCCAGATTCAGAGGCGCACCCTCTTGCTTCTTCAGCAGACCTCCCACACGCCGTCGTTCGGTGGATTAGGGGTAAGAAGCCAGTCGGAACTGCTGCCAAAGAGCCTGCCAAGGTGGCATATCGGGCTGCCGGGCAACAACCCCCTGGCACCGCTACGATGACCGGGATAACCGGGAGTCGCGCTACCTCGCCGAGGCAGTCCGCCAGATGGTGGACCAGCACTGGAACCCGGAGTCCGAGGCCAGGGACGCCGAGCTCATCTACAACAAGAACGCCGACGGCAGCTCCACCCACCGCAACCGGTTCTCAAACCTCATGCTCCATCTGGACGTTGCCGGTAATCACATGGACCGCCCGCCGGGGCACGACGAGCACCACAACGACCGCCGGGCCTCCAGCAGGGCCAGCAGTGGGAGCCGGTTAAAATGTACCGCTGACCCAGCCCGCCATCCACCCTATGCCAGTCCACAAAAACGCCGACCCTTCACCGACGGTTTTCATCGCCCTGAAATTGGAACAACGATAGATTCACCCAATCCGTCCCTACCTGCCACTGCGCCAACATTGGAAACCAACGGTAGAAACCCGCCGAATAACCCACACGTTCCGAGCAAAGGCGCCACCACGCCTTCGCCTACGCACCAAACCTAGAAATCTGGCCGGAAAGCCATTGGCCGGGTTTTGCGCTACGCGAGGCAGACGTATTCAAGACTTATATGGCATGGTGGTGCATGTAATACGTTGCAACACCCACTATGCCATCGATAATCGACGTTAAGAAAACGCCGGCCTGGGGGGAATCGAGGTTTCCGGCCAGACTTCTAGGAATCCACACCCGGACGCATCCAACCTCGAAATCAACAGGATCGCAGCACCCATCGCGCGCGGGGGCCTCACCACCCTCGACTTCATGAACAACCGGCCACAGTGGCCAGCACCGGCGACGCCGCCTTCAACCAGGCGCCGCGCCGCACCTCACACTCCACAAGGGGAACCCCCATGACCGCCAACAGCGACTGCAAAAAGACAAACCGCCCCCAACGGGCATTCACCTTCAAGGGCCGGACCTACATCCGGCCGGAACACGCCGCCCAGAATGCGGGCATCAACCCAACCGCCCTAATGAACCTCATAAACCTGGGAATGATCCCAGGAGCCCACCATATTCCAAAGGTGGGCTGGGTACTGCCCAAGAACACCACCATCACCGGGCGCGCCCCACGGCCGCCGACTACACGGGAAATGGCAACACTCAGGAAGGAACTGGCCAGGGCCCAGGGCCATCACGCCCGGTCCCAGACCCACCTGGCCAACGGGCAGTTCCAACAGGCCGCCACAGAGGCGTCCCTAACAATCTGGAACGCGGCCCAAGCCATCACCGCCACCCACCTGTGCACCAGACCCACGGACCCAGCCACGCTGGCACAAGCCGTCGCCCACGTCATGAAAATCAGGCAAACGCCCCCGCCAACCCAGAAGGATCTGCACTGGAAGATCCAAGAAATCCAGCGGCTCCTAGAGATCGTCAGCCGGACCCCGACCAACCCCGCCAAGCGCGGCGTCACGGATATCATCGACCGCAACGACACGCTCCTGCAGCAACTGCTGACCATCCCCTGAAACACACCAATCCGCGACCCCCGGGGACACCCCTGGTGTCCGGGGCCCCGCAGGGAGACCAGAACCACGAGACCGTTGCCCAACCGGCACCAGTCAGGTTTCTCAACGAAAAGATATACGAGATAAACAAAACCATGGAACAGATCATCGCCAAGGCGCAAGAGGCCCTGAGCCTCATGGACCTAGAAGTCTGGCCGGAAAGCCATTGGCCGGGTTTTGCGCTACGCGAGGCAGACGTATTCAAGACTTATATGGCATGGTGGTGCATGTAATACGTTGCAACACCCACTATGCCATCGATAATCGACGTTAAGAAAACGCCGACCTGGGGGGAGTCGAGGTTTCCGGCCAGACTTCTAGCACCGGAATGGCGTTATCGCCA
>CBDHDY010000022.1:0-117753 GCA_965261885.1 Dehalococcoidia bacterium | reverse complement strand
CCAGTATTGCAGTGGGTGAGTACCGAGCCGCCATCGGGCATCAGCTCTTTGCCGAATTGGCCCATCTGCCGGTTGATCTCTTCGTCCTCTCTCTGTATTTCCTGGGCTTCAGCGAGGAGGAGTGCCGCAATGTCGCCTGTCGCGCTCACCCCTGAGGCTGCGTTCATCATCCGGTCCACCGCCCATGCCAAGTTAACAGCTGTTGGACGAGCGGCACGGATCCGCGCGGCGGCCATTCCCAGGGCGTTCAGGAATTCGCCTCTATCGCTGGAAGCGATGTCCCGGGCCGCCATCGCCATGGCGTACGCAGCAGTCACTCCGATGGCAGGGGCACCCCGCACCCTCATCTCGCGGATGCTGGAGACGGCATCTTCGTAATGCTCCACCACGATGGTGGTTTCCTCTGCAGGGAGCCGGGTCTGATCCAGGAGGAGCAGTCGGCCATCCAGCCAGCGTATGGGACGTATTTCACTCAAACAAAGGATTCCTGCGGCGTAATACGGACTCTAATAGGACGATAACTACGTAAATCATCCAGAAACCGAGAAGGCTTGTTTCTCACTGGGCAACAAAAAAGCTTCTCCCTCGAGAAGCCCATGCCGTCCCCTGTTCCTCCCGTTCCCGGCTGTACGTCCGGCGCTTGGGACTAGACCATAGTACTAACGCCTTTGAAGCGTGTCAAGGAACAGCAGTCTGCGCGACAGGGCTATCACCCGAGTTTGACGCTCCCGGCTCCTCCGAATAAACGGCACGTCCCTGTCGCGACTGCCACCATCTTTGGTTGACCGTTTCGAGGGCATCTTTGGCAATGAATATCTCTCTATTCCTGCCCTGGCCCTGCCTTGGGTCCTTGTCTTTCGGAGAAACTACGGTTCCTTGACCCCACCGCCCGGATTGCACCATTCTTGGGCGATTGCCTGTGACCACGCCGACAGTTAGCAAGAAGAGAAAGGTCTGTCTGTTGACACTAGAGTGACTCAACCACAATAATACGGATAGCGTAAGGTTCAAAGACCAGCATCTATGTCGACCGGTAGTCGGAAAGTGGACTATTTCGACGGAATGAGCAGGCCAAACTTGGCATACGCGGACGGTCAGTTGGGGTTGTTCACCGACCTCTATGAACTGACTATGGGCCAAGCGTATTTTTCCCAGGGGATGCAGCAGCAGGCAACCTTCAGCCTCAATGTCCGTTCCTATCCGCCGAACCGGGGGTTCCTAGTCTCCGCTGGCTTGGAGGACGTCCTCGACTATCTGTCCCGCTTGCATTTTGACGGCGAGGCAATTGAATTTCTGCGCTCCACAGGAATGTTCAGGGACGATTTCCTGGAGTATCTGCGGGGCGTCCGCTTTACGGGAAGCGTGAAAGCCATTCCCGAGGGCCGGCTGTTCTTCGCAGATGAGCCGCTGATGGAGATCACTGCCCCTATTGTCGAGGCGCAGCTCGTCGAGACCTATATCATCAATCAGATGAACCTGCAGACAACCCTGGCCACCAAGGCAGCCCGCTGCGTTTGGGCGGCCCAGGGACGAGGCATCGCCGACTTTGCTTCGCGGCGGACGCATGGCTCTGATGCCGCAATGAAGATGGCCAGATCCAGCTATATTGCTGGTTTTGCCTCGACGAGCAACGTTCTTGCTGCCAGTAACTACGGCATCCCCCCGGCAGGGACCATGGCCCACTCATTCATATCCAGCTTTCCCACGGAACTGGATGCATTTCGTGCGTACGCCAATTGCTTCCCCGATCGCACCATCTTGCTGCTGGACACGTACGACACCGTCGCAGGTGCATGGAACGCGGTGGCCATCGCCAAGGAATTGGAGTCTGAGGGCCATAGGCTGGTGGGTGTCCGGCTGGATTCTGGGGACTACAACAAGCTGAGCCTCCAGGTACGGCACGTACTTGATGACCACGGACTGGACTACGTGAGAATACTGGTCAGCGGTGGGCTGGATGAGTACGAACTTGAAGCACTGATAGAATCCGGGGCTCCTGTCGACCTGTTCGGCGTGGGAACCAAGGCTGGTGTGTCCGCGGACGCGCCGTGGTCAGACATGGTTTACAAGCTGGTGTGCTTTGATAACCGCCCGGTAATGAAACTCAGCGAAGGAAAGATGTCACTTCCAGGCATCAAGCAGATTTTCCGTCGCCATGACTGTAGCGGGATCCTCACCGGAGACATCATTGCCCTGGAAAGTGATTACGGACCAGTAGACTCTGAGCCCCTTTTGGAGGAAGTCATGACAGGGGGGGTGCGCACACACACACACCCGCCTCTGGCTGAACTGAGGGAGCGGTTCAGCACCGAATTCGCCTGCCTGGAAGCCCGCTACAAGAATCTGCGCCAGCCCCCGCCGTTTCCGGTATCCGTAAGCCCGAGCCTGCAGAGAATGACCGCCGAGGTACGCGAGGAGGCAGTTCTGACCAATGTGTCAGGCGAGTCCCCCTAGCACTGATACGTGTCCCCTTCATTTCGTTCTCGATCCTTTTGTCGTCAATTCCTGTTACTGAAACACGCGCCGTCCCTCCTCAATTCGCCAACGGATGTAGCAACTGCCCATGAAAACTGCCGTATGTATGAAATACGTGCCCATGATTGCTCGCATGCAATTCGACTACGAGGCCAGGACCATCGTCAGGGAGGGTGTTCCCTCAGAGGTCAACCCGTTCGATGTCCTCGGCCTTGTTCGGGCCGTCGAGCTGAAGAGAGAGCCCCAGGACGAGGTGGTGGTGCTGACCATGGGACCACCCACCGCGGCGGAAGGACTGACCACCTGCCTGGCGCTGGGAGCCGACAGGGGCGTTCTGGTGACCGACCGCGCACTGGCAGGAAGCGACACCCTCGCCACCTCCCGGGCCCTGGCGCTTGCCCTGGCACGGGAGGCCCCGGACCTGGTCATCTGCGGACGAAACAGCACAGACGGCGAGACGGGACAAGTTGGTCCGGAAATTGCCGAGCTAATGGGACTACCCCACGTCAGCCACGTGCGGCGCCTGGAACTCAGCGAGAACGGCCGCACCGCGATAGTGGAGAGGATTACCGACGAGGGGTTTCAGACACTGGAATGCGACCTCCCTGCTGTGATCTGCGTCACGGAGGGCGTGGCTCCCGAGCTGTTCCCCAACCGCCAGCAGATGGAAGAAGCTGCGGCGAAACCGGTGGACGAAGTCAACTGCTCGATGCTGTCTGATGATACGTCGCAGTTCGGCGCCCAGGGATCGCCCACGTGGGTCAATGAGATCCGGCTGGTGGAACCGAACCGCTTGGGAGTCACACTGCAGGAAGTATCCCCTGAAGATGCTGCCAAACAGATCGCGCAGTCCGTCCGGGAACGGCTCGCCGAGCTGGAATCAGCAGAGCCGGAGTCGTCGGGGGAGCCGCTGCCGCGCTACGCAGGTGTCATCGACCGGAGCATCTGGGTAGTGGCCGAGAACAGCCGCGACGGTCTGGCCCACGTAACCTACGAGATGCTGGGCAAGGCCCGGGACCTCACCACCATAACGCAGAGCGAGGTCGTGGTGGTGGTCATCTCTCCTGGCGGTGAAGTGCACGCCTCTGCGCTGGGTGCCGCTGGCGCCGACAGGGTGCTGGTCATCGACAACTCGTCCCTCGGGCCGGTCTGCAGCCGTGCCGTGGGAAACGCACTCTCGAAAGTTGTGCAAGGTCAGACGCCCCCCTACGCGATCCTGTTCGCCTCCACCGCAGACGGACGGGACCTGGCCTCGCGGCTGGCGGCAAGGCTCAGCCTGGGCCTGACCGGGGACGCGATAGACCTGGAAATTGACGACGAGGGACAACTGGTCCAGCTGAAGCCCGCTCTTGGCGGGAATGTGGTCGCTCCCATCCTGTCCAAGACCCTGCCGAACCTGGTGACTTTGCGCCCCGGGCTGCTCTCTCCGGCCGTACGGGATCCTGGCGCCACCGCAACCGTGGAACACGCAACTTCGGAACCCTTCGAGGGCGCTGATGTCCGCCTGGTACGGGAAGAGTTCCAGGAAGACACGGAGGGCTTGGACCTGGCTCGCGCTCGCATCGTGGTGGGAGTGGGCATGGGTGCCGGCGAAGAGAACGTGGCCGATATGGTGGACGTGGCCCGTTCCCTTGGGGCGTCGGTGGCGACCACCAGGGACGTCGTTCACGCCGGCTGGCTACCCCAGCAGCTTCAGGTGGGAATCAGCGGGCGGACCATCGCCCCCACGGTGTACATCGCCGTGGGGATCCGCGGTGCGTTCAATCACACCGTGGGACTGCAGCGAGCGGGTATTATTGTGGCAATCAACCAGAACCGCCGCGCCGCCATCTTCCGCTCGGCCGATTTCGGAGTGGTTGGAACGTGGCAGGAATTTCTGCCGCCGCTGATCGAAGAGCTCAGGCCCGTACTGGCAGAACTCAGCTAGGACCGGAGTCCGTTTGCCATGTCCATAACTGAGGAATTGGCAGGGCACATTTCTGCCGCCACCTTCGAATCCATGCCTCCTGAGGCTGTTGAGGCGGCGAAGGTGGTTATTCTGGACGGTCTCGCCGTAACCCTGGCCGGGTCCGTAGAACCGGCGGCTCAGATAGTAGCCGACTATGCCCGCGAGATGGGCGGCAACCCGCTGTGTTCAGTTTTCGGGCAAGGTTTCAGGACCTCGCCTCCTATGGCGGCATTTATAAACGGGGTGGCAGGTCACGTTCTTGACTACGAAGTCATGTGGCACCCCGCAACGCACGCCACCTCGCCGACGCTTCCGGGAATCCTGGCGCTGGCCGAGAGCCGTCGGGCCACGGGCGCGGAAGTCCTTACGGCACTGATCGTGGGGTTCGAGGTGCAGGGGCGGATCCGCGTCGCCTCTGCCAACCAGGGACTCAGCGGGTTCCATCCGCCCGGCCTTGTGGGGGTGATGGGTAGTGCCGCCGCCGGATCAGTGATGCTCGGGCTGGACACCCATCAGACCCGAATGGCCTTGGGTATCGCTGCGTCCCGGGCTGGAACGGTATCGGCCAACACGGGCACCATGACCAAATCCACCCACTGCGGCAACGCGGGCCGGATGGGGCTGGAGGCCGCTCTGCTGGCAGCCAGGGGTTTCACCGCAAATGCCAACATCATTGAGCACGAAAACGGGTATGCGTCAGTCCTGTTCGGCGACGAATTCGATCTTGATGCTGTCACCCGGGATTTCGGCAACCCCTACCGGCTGGTAGACCCCGGCGTCGCCATCAAGAAGCACCCCAGCCAGTATGGTACCCACCGCGGCATCGACGCGGCTCTCGACCTGCAGGCGCGATACAGCGTCGACCCCACCCGCATCGGTTCCGTTCGGATCGAGACACCTGTGATGCGTTATGTTGGGCGACCTTTCCCTGAAACAGGGCTGGACGGCAAATTCAGTTTCCAGTACACCGTGGCTGCCGCGCTCCTCGATGGCCGAATCGGCATTGAAACGTTCACCGATGAAGCCGTATCTCGCCCGGATGTGCTGGACCTTCTCGGCAGGACCACGGTGGACATGAGACCCGAAATTCCTGCCAACTTCGACGAGATGTGGGTCGCCGTTCGCGTGGAAACCACCGACGGACAGACATACGTGAGCCGCTGCAACAAGCCTCGGGGCATCTGGGGCAACCCCCTGAGCCGCGAGGAACGGCTGACCAAGGTGCGCTCCTGCACCGCACGAGTGCTATCCGACACCAGTACCAACCGCCTGATCGAGATAGTAGAGGAAATCGAGGGTGCAGACAGCGATGATGTTCAGGAATTGGTTGCACTGTTGGGGAGCGCCCCCGCCGCGTGACGCGAGGCAATCGCGTCTCATCAATCGTTCCCAGTATCTGGGCTGCTTGCTGCTCCCAATGCCACTGTCGCGGGCTTGGCGGGCCGCACCAGGCTGATTCAGTCAAGACTCGATGGCGCGCAGAGGACAGACGCCCTTTACTTGACACCCACAACCCAGCACAAGAAAATGGCAAGTGCGCTGCGGCGGGCATCAGGGATGGCATTGAGGTGGATTCCCTTGAACACGCGGCCATCGATCCAATCCTGATCCTATCCTACTGACACGAGGAAATAATGGACTTTGGATATACGCCGGAACAGGAAGCCCTACGCCAGGAAGTCCAGGCATTCATAGCAGAGCACGTTACCGATGATGTGCTCGGCGAACTGGAGACTGCGGAAGAGGGCGGACGCGGAGAACACTATCGTGAGCTGGTCCGCAAGGTGGCCGAGCGCAAGTGGATTGGAATCAGCTGGCCCAAAGAGTACGGCGGTCAAGGCGGCAGCCGCATCGAGCAGTACATCGTGGAGGAAGAGTTCGCTCGCGCCGGTGTTGCTGTGGGCGGAGCGGGCAGCGGAGCGCCAGCCATTCTGGCCGCGGGCACCGAGGAGCAGAAACAGCACTTCATCCCGGGTCTGATCAGCGGTGAGATCATCTTCGCCCTCGGTTTCACCGAGCCGCAGGCAGGCGCTGACCTGGCAGGTCTACAGTGCCGCGCAGTGCGCGACGGCGACGAGTATGTGATCAACGGCCAGAAAATGTACACCTCTGCGGCCCATTACGCCACACACGTCTACCTGATGGCCCGCACCGACCCCGACGCCCCCAGGCACCGTGGAATTTCCATTTTCCTGGTGCCAATGGATGCCCTTGGGATTACCGTCCGCCCCCTGTGGACGATTCAGAATGACCCGCCCGCCCCCCTCGGCACCACCTACGGAATGGCGCGCACAAATGAAACTTTCTTCGAGGACGTGCGGGTACCAGCCTCGGCCCTGCTGGGCGAGGAAAATATGGGGTGGTACGTGGGTGCCATGGGGCTGAACCTAGACCGCGTGGGGGCCAGCCGCTACCTCATTTCTGTGCGGCGCGACGAGGACATCGTCAACTGGGTAAAGGAAAATGATTTCGGCGGCCATTCCCCTGCGGAGGATCCCGCCGTTCGAGACAAGCTGGCCGAGCTGTGGACCGAGGCGCAAGTCTGCCGTCTCATGACCATGCGCAGCATGTCGCTGGTCGAGCGGGGCGGGACCTTTACCTACGAGGGTTCGGCGGAAAAGGTCTGGGCCCCCGAGCACGGCGTGCATACCACCGAGACCATTACCCAGATCCTCGGCCCTTACGCTCAGTTGCTCAGCAGCTCTGAAGAGACCATAGAGGACGGCGTTTTCGCGCACAACGTTATGGGCGCCTTCCAGTCAGGCATCAACCACGGCAGCGTCCAGGTGATGCGCGACCAGATGGCCCGCCGCGGATTGGGGATGCCGAGAGGCTAGTCAACCCTCCCCGCTACAACTTACCTCAGGATTGAAGATGGACATTTTACCCTCAGAAGAAGAACAGCTACTCAAAAACGCCGCTCGGGAATTTCTGGAAGCCGAGGTTTCCACCGCCTTGGTGCGGGAAATGGAGTTGGACGAGAACGGCTATCCTCCCTCCCTGTGGCGGCAGATGGCCGAATTGGGCTGGCTCGGATTGGCCATTCCTGAGGAATACGGAGGGCAGGGCCTTCCGCTGGCCTACCTGGGATTGGTACTGGAGGAGATGGGCCGTGTTTTGGCTCCGGTGCCCTTCCACAGCACCATGACTGCGGCCCTTACCATCGCTGAGTCCGGCAGCGAAGACCAGAAGCGGGAATTGCTGCCCGCTGTCTGCAGCGGCGACATGGTCCTGTCCTGGGCGGTCATCGAAAAAGACCCACGCCTCATTCCATCGGCCATCGTCGAGCAGGCCCAGCCGGATGGCGACGGGTGGATTCTCAACGGCGTCAAGATGTTCGTCGAAAACTTCAACGTCTCCAGGCGATGCCTTATGGCTGCCAGAACCGCGCCCGCATCAGAGGCAAACGAGGGCATATCGCTTTTCCTGGTCGACCCCAACGGCAGCGGTGTAACGCACACACCGCTGGTCACAATTGCCAAGGACAAGCAAAGCCGCGTGACTTTCAACGGTGTCAGGGTCGGACCTGGCGGCCTGGTGGGAGAACTGCACAACGGCTGGCCCATCGTGGAGCGCATGCTGGAGCGGGCGACGGCCCTTCTCTGCTGCCAGATGGTGGGTGCAACACGCAAGGACGCGGAGTTGGCCATAGACTATGCCAAGAACCGTGTGGCTTTTGGTCGCCCTATCGCCTCCTTCCAGTCGATACAGCACATGTGCGCAGATATGCTGCTGTTCACTGACGGCGCGCAGTTGCTCACCTACGAGGCGCTGTGGAAAATGGACCAGGGCATCCCGGCCGGAGTCGAAGTATCGCAGGCCAAGGCTTTCGCCAACGAAAGGTGCGAGGCGGTGGTCAGACAATCGCAGGTCATACACGGCGGGATCGGGTTCATGATGGAGTTCGACCTGCACCTGTGGCTGCGCCGCGTCTCGGCCTGGTCCATGCGGCTTGGCACCACCTTCGACCACCGCGCCAAGATCGCCAGCGCCCTGCTGGACAATCCCGGCAAGGTGAGGCTTGGTCTGCCCCTGCCCGCCTGAGCTTAGCACGCGTTACTGGAGTGAATAAAATGGCCAAAGACCCCGTTTGTGGCAAGGAAATCGATGAGGCGCAGGCCCGGGCGCAGACATCCCAGACTCGGCATGGTGCCTCCGAGGTTGACCCGGCACAGGGGACCCGAATCTTTCACGATGGCAGCTGGATTTACTTCTGCGGGCTGGAATGCCGTACCAGGTTCCTGGCCAGCCCCGCCACTTACACCGGCAGCTAGGCGAGCATCGATTGGCTGCCCGTTGACCTGGAGCCAAATGCCCCGAATCTTTATCCGGAGTTTTGTATATGCCAGAGGCTCTAAAGCTCGACCCCAAAAGCACCGCGCTGATACTGATTGACATGATCAATGCCGTGGCCAAGGGCAACGGCCCTCCTTACAGCGTACCTCCCAACCGACAGGGGGTTATCGACAATTTTGTCCGGCTGGTAGCCCACTGCCGCGAGGTTGGGACCCCGATCATTTACATCACCACATACCGCCGGGCCGACAACTCGGACGCACCCAAGACCGTTTCGGATGTCGGTGGTGGCGGAGGAGCAGCGATGCTCGAGGGCACATCGGCCGTTGAGGTCATCGACGAGCTGGCTCCGCAGCCAGGCGACTATATCGTCGTGAAGCCTCGTTTCAGCGCCTACTACGGCACCAACATGGATGGCATTCTCAACTCCCTCGGAACCGAGACAATCCTGGTGGGTGGCATTTCTACGCAACGCAGTGTCGAGGGCACCGCCAGGGAAGCCAAAAACCGTGATACGCAGTGCGTTGTGGTCAGCGACTGCTGCACCGCAGGCGAGGAAGATGTCCACAAAATGACCATCAAGCACGTATTGCCACTGCTTGTGCGTGTCCGGGATACAGACGAAGTGATTGCCGCGCTTTCCTGAGCGGAATGTGCCAGTTCGCTTTGGCAAGGTCGGGGAATTTTTCGCCTACCCCTCCCAAGGGCGACTTGAATGTCAGGAGGTAACGTCATGTCCAACGTGAAGACGATCCTGGTAGGCACCATAGGACAAGGGATCATGCGCAGCGCCGACGGAGGCGAGTCCTGGCGGCGGGTCGGCATTGACGCCGGGATGCACTCCGATGCCCTGGTGCGGACGATTGGGAACCACCCCGACCGGCCCGGAGTAGTGTTCGCCGGAACGGACAAGGGGCTGTACCGCAGCGAGGACGGCGGCCAGAAATGGAACCTGCTGGACACCGCTATGAGCGGCACCTGCGTCTGGGCCATGGCCATCGACTCGTCAGACCCCAACCTCATGTTTGCCGGCACTGGCACCCCTGACCCAGCAGGAGTATTCCGCTCCACCGATGGCGGAAAGACCTGGGAACAGCGTCCCGTGGAGGTGGCCAAGGAGTGTCCCAACGTGGGCGTGCCCCGAGTCACCGGCATAGCCATCGACCCACAGAACCACCGCGACGTGTGGGTGGGCCTCGAGGTGGACGGGCTGCGCCACAGTTCCAACGCAGGCGACACGTGGGAGTCGATCAATGGCGCCATACCCAACCCGGACGTGCACAATGTGGCTGTGGCCGCCGGGCCGCCCCATACCGTGGTGGTAGTGGTCAACAATGATGTGTATACCAGCGGCGACAATGGCGGCAGTTGGGACCGGCTCGGCATTCGAGAAGTGTTCCCGCTCACCTATCCACGGGGAATAATGGTGCAGCCGGACAACCCCCACGTCATCTTTGTGACCATCGGCGACACCACGCCCGGACAGACGGGCACGATCATGCGGTCGAAGGATACGGGCAAGACCTGGGAGAACCTGCCGCTGCCTGTGGAACCCAACACAGCCATGTGGACGGTCAACATACAGCCCGGAGACCCGTCGGTGGTACTGGCCGGCAGCCGGTACGGCTACCTGTACCGCAGCGACGATGGCGGAGACTCGTGGAGCAAGCTGCGCCGCGAATTCAGCGAAATCTCCAGCGTGACGTGGCTGCCGGAGTAGGAGAGCCTCCAGAAAAACTAACGACAAGGCCGCAGGGTTGCAAATTCGCTCCTGCGGCCTTGTTTCCTGTTAACTACCAGTGCAGGCTAGGCAGGCGCCCCTTCAGCCTCATACTTGGCCACAGCCTCCCTCAAAACACCTCCAAAGTCGTAGCCGGCTGACGGAGGAGTCAGAGGGCTGCCATCCTGATGGTCAATTTCTATCAGCTCCTCGACGATCTCACAGAGTTCCGCAAATACCCTTTGTTCGTCCTCTCCATGGCAGCAGCCGCCAAATGACAGACCGGGGGCATATCCAATATAACACTGGTCTTCGTCAGACCAAGCGACTATCTTGGCATACCGTGCGCTTTCCTTCATTCCCAGACTCCTCGATGGCACGCCTTACCATCCTCATTTGATATCTGTCTGCGTCTGTACCCATGTTCCCCGACAGAATGACCGTTCCTGCATGATTAGGATGCACGAAGTTTCGATGGTTGCCTTTGTCGCCACGATTGCGGAACCCAGTCCGTTCAAGGTCAGCTATCAACTCTCGTATTTTGGGCGGCATTGGTAAGCGCGATGATCCGTTGGAGGGTGCCCGAATGGATCATGCCATAGCCATCAGCGGTAGTGGCGGGCTAGCTCGGAGGCGTAGTGGCGGCCCAGGGTGTTGCGGTTTTCGTGCAGCCAGTCGGTAAGCCGTGTGACGGCAGTGGGCGGATCATGAGACGCCAAGTGGCCCGACATCAGACCGTTGATCTCCTCACGCGTCAGTACCACGTCGCGCAGGACCAGACCCATCATTGCAGCGGATGTAATTACCAGCGGGAGCGGCAGGGACACCATTAAGGCACGTCCACCGGTGATCCTGCGAATCTGCCGCACCAGCTCTTTGAAGGTAAAGGTCTCCGGGCCGACGGCGTCCTGGGTCGCGTTGCCCTCGGCGGATGTTGATTCGACCGCCAGGTGGGCCACATCATCAACGAAGATCGGCTGTATCGGATAGTCGCCCCGTCCGGCGACGGGGAATATGGGAAACCGTCGAAGGAACCATGCAATATTGTTGATCAGGATATCTTCAACGCCGAAGATGACGGTTGGACGGATGATGGAGTAGGCGAGGCCCGAATTCCGGATGTAGTTTTCGACCAGACCCTTCCCGCGGAAGTACGGCAGCGGGGAATCAGCCGACGCACCTGTGATACTGATGTGGACTATGCGGCGCACTCCTGCCTGTACGGCGGCGTCGACAAGGCGGCGGGAGTTCTGGACCGCCAGGTCGTGGTTGACGGGGCCGCGGGAAAACCGGATCCAGAAGGTGTTGTAGAGGGTATCGGCGCCCTCAAGGCTCTTAGTCAGCTGCTCAGTGTCAATGAAGTCGAGGGAATGGCGCTCCACCTGGTCGCCGAAAGGGCTGAAGGACGCCGGATTGCGCGTGAGCGCCCGCACCTTTTCTCCATTGTCCAGCAGCCGTTGCGTTATGTATTTACCGGTATATCCAAATGCCCCGGTTACTACGCTGATACCACTCATCATTGACCGCTTACAGGCTCTGGCGAAGCAGGCACGGCGGTTTCGCTGCTCGTAGTGCCGTGGCGTTGGACTTCCTCGATTTGCTTTTCAGTGACCGGGCCAACATTGACAATCATGATGCACCTTGCCCAGTCGGTTGACGCGGGTTCAGAGAACTGCAGGTACGCCTGCACTGCAGGATTGGAGAAATCGCAGTTGCCGTCGATCCTTTCTCCCACCAGCACTTGCTGATACGAAGAGGAGTTCTCCCAGAATGATGGCTCGTCGCGCTTCATCTGTTCCAGTTCAGACAAGGTGACCGGCCCGATGCTTACCGCTTGGTAGCAGTCCTCCGAGACTCCTGAATATGTCACCGGATATTTGGTTAGCACATCTTCAAATGTACACTCTCCGTTCACATTTTCGCCCATTCGTATCCTTGTTACTGAGACCGGGTCGGTCGGCGTTTCGCCGCTATTCCCGATACCGCAAGCTGCGATAGATATCAGCAACAGGGCGAGGAGCCCAATATTGAGTCGCATGAATGCCCTTGCGGGGAAATCTTCAGGGGTAAAAAAGCCCCGCTCATCAGAGCGGGGCTGTTCGTCGGCCTGGGAGAGTCAACCGTAGTTAGGGGGCGAGGCCGGCGGTGCCGGTGCGGATGGCGTCCATGCGAGGACGGTTGTCGTAGGGCTGAAGCTGCACTTCGTGCAGGGCCGGGATGACTTCCTTGCCCAGCAGCTCGATGGAGTGCATGGTTTCCTTGTGGCCCATCGCCCCTTCGTTGCCATAGATGTGGATGTACCCGGGGCTGAGGCGCTCGATGACCTCGGTCAGCTTCTGTGTGACGGTGTCGGGGTTGCCGACAATGATGTTGTTGACACCGCGAAGCTGGTCGTAGGACAGGCCAACGCCCAATCCGCCGGCGCCGGCGACGTTGCCGGTGGGACGCTGGGCCTTGATCTCGACGGATGCCCTGGACTGGTAGCCGGGCGGGTCGTTGTGCTCCATCGGCCCGCGCTGGCGGTGCTCGATAGTCCACATGAACTCACGGCCCAATTCGATGGCCTTCTCGTCGGTATCGGCGACGAAGCAGCGGAGCAGGTAACCGAAGTGCTCCGGACCGGCTGTCCAGCCTTCCTCTTCGGCCGTGTCGATGTAGACCTGCTTCAGCCACTCGGTGGTGTCCACGAGGGCGCCGAGGTTCATATAGGGATGCTTGTGCTTGGCGGCCCAGACCACGCTCTCGGGGCTGCCGGTGCCGGGGAACCAGATGTCGGGGCGGGGCTTCTGCATGGGCACCACCCACGGGTTCACTGCCCGGTAGTGGTAGTACTGACCCTCGTACCGGAAGGGGCCGGGCTCGGTCCAGCACTTGATGATCAGGTCGTGGGCTTCCTCGAAGCGAGCACGGTTCTCGGTGGGGTTCACGCCGCCCTGCAGCGTCTCCACCGCGGTGCCGCGGACGAAACCGGAGATGATTCTGCCGCCGGAGTAGCAGTCCAGCATGGCGATTTCCTCGGCCATGCGGATGGGGTCGTTGATCGCGATGACGTTGCCGAGAATGGCGATCTTGACCTTCTTGGTGAGCTTGGCGATGACGGCGGCGTCTAGGTTAACCGCCGGCTTCATGCACCAGTAAGAAGCGTGGTGTTCGTTGGACATGATGCCGTCAAAGCCGACCTCGTCGGCAAGGGCGTACTGCTCGTGGTAGTTGTTGTACAGGACGTGGGCCTTGTGGGGGTCAAAATGAGTGTTGGGGAACCCCAGGCGGCCGGAGTCGTACTTCTCAAGGTCCTCGTCGGTGACGTGGCCGTAGGGCTGCTCGGAGAACCAGTAGATATCCGCCTTATCTTTGGGTCGTGCTAGCTGATCGACCATTCTCCTCTCCTCATGTAGTCTGTTAGCGCCTGCCGTCGGCGCATACTGCGGATCCTGTTGGCGGTTAACTCTGCAACCGGGGAAATGCGTGACGAATTTCCCAACACTTTACAGGGCACAGCCCGCCTTTAGCTTTCGCAATTATAGTCATCGCAAATATGTAAGGCAACCGGCGAACGCCGTCAGGTTGTGGCGGTGGGCGCCAAGGATTAACATTGGGAAGCTGTCCCGCAGTCCTGCGGCACGCGCAGGACTGCGGCACGAGAATAGAAACGTCATATTAACAGGAGTGCGGAAATGGCTCTATCGTTGGCAGACGCAAACAGGATTATCGGGGCCTCGATCGCAGAAGCGGACAGGGTTGGCATCAAGCTGAGCGTGGCGGTGGTGGACGGAGGCGGCCAACTGCTGGCCTTCCAGCGCATGGAGGGGGCCATCGCGGTGAGCGCGACGGCGGCTCCCGGCAAGGCGGTGGGGTCGGTGTTCTTCGGGCGCGACAGCAGGGAGATCAACGCAGAGTCGCCGGTGATGCAGGCGATAATCGGCAGCCAGGGCGGGCGGATCATCCCGGCGCAGGGGGCGATTCCCATCTTCCAGGACGGCATAATTGTGGGGGCGATCGGCGGCAGCGGCGGGTCGGCGCAGCAGGACGAGGACTGCGTGCGGAAGGGGCTGGAGGCGCTGTAGGGTTCAGAACCCGGATTTTCGCTGACGCGATTTTTGTTGGAACGAGAGCGCCCCGCTGGGTTGGACCGGCGGGGCGTTTTCTTGTGTTTTCAGCGAGAATCAAAATTTAGTGACATTTGGCGGTTGACTGACAGTGCGCAGGTATGAATATACTACATACAGTATTTGCCCACCAGCAGGGTCGTGAGGGAGAGTAGGCATATGGATCCAGAGACGGAGCACATCGTAGACTTATCGTTGAAGGCATTGGATACAGAAATTAAGCATGCTCCAATTAGACGGCTAGCATCTCGCATATTTCGGCGCAAATCAGATCCAAGTCCAGTTAACCAAACACACCATCGTGAAGAAGCTGTGCAGGCCGCATTGGAGAGTGCGGTCGAGAGGATTTCCAGGCAAGAGCTTACGATGGAACAGGCTTTCCAAATTGTCGGGCGAGTCGTCACTTTTGACGATTTGGAAAAGTTGAACTCGACTTGGCAGGGTCATTGGTCAGATGGTGCCTCTAAAGTGGGAATTGAAGATGAAGAGAGGCGGACTTGGTGGGCGAGATTGCTGGCCGGTGAGATACAGCAACCGGGGACTTTCTCGCTCCGCACGATGGCAGTGATGGATACGCTGTCGACCGGGGAAGCTCAGCTGTTCACTAGGCTGTGTGGTTATGTATGGAATCCGCCGAATCCCAACCTGGTATTGCCCAAGGATGAGAGGGGGAATTGGAAACCTGATTTCGCCGAAGCAGCAATATTGGAAAGCATAGGCCTAGTCAAGTTTGATCCGTTGTCTGGATTTACTGTTACATCCAGAGGCGCAACTGAAGATATAGGGATGATGTTCAACGACCGTGCTTTTATAATCTCCGACCCCGCCGGGAAATCCTTGAAATTACGTTGCGGGCCATTGGTACTCACTGATGTTGGAAAGGAGATGTACAGGTTGACCACGCCAAGTTTCCCGGAATCTTACCTTGAGGAGATTCTGGCGGAATGGCAGGAATCTTACACCGTGAAACAAGTGTCGATAGTAGCCTGATGAAACCTGTAAGAAACTACGGCAACAGCGACTAGTCATTTTATAGACGACAGGCTCTGGATTCCCGCCTCTGCGGGAACGGCGGTTTGGCGGGATCACTCAGCGGTTGTAATCGGCCAGGTCGGCAACTGAGTCGTAGTCGTCGCGATTGAGCCAGTGGCACCAGATGTTTGTGCCGGGGATTGACAGGCGGCGGTTGCTGTGCGGGCTGCGCCAAGCAGCGACTGCGACGTGGCGATCTCCGGCGAACCTGTCTCGTACGAACTCTAGGGCGGGGAGCAAATCGGTGTCGGTGGACATGATCACTCCAATGTCATAGGCACCGTCAACCGCCATAGTCACGAAATCGATGGCCAAGGCTGTGTCGATGCCCTTTTCTTGCGCTCTTTGGCTGGGCCATTCACGTGGATACCTGAGTGCGCGATGCACCAGTGTCACTCCGTCTCTTTCCCAATTGGCGCACTGTCTCATATGAGCAGAGTAGGTTTTGGGGTCCTTCTCGGGGTCGGGGCGACCAGTGTATGCCCTGACTTCGTCCAAAGCGCAGTCTGCCCCTCCGGGGCCACCTCTGGACTCGACTATCTTACCCAGCCTCATGGGGTCGAATTGCCCGCTAGCAGAAGGAGCGGAGCCGCCGAGGAATGATTCTCTCGCGCCCCGATAAGTATTCTGCACGTCAACGAAAAGTACGAGCTTCATGGGGAACGCTCAATTTCCTCGCCAGAGGATGACAAAAATAAGCCCCGCCAATCAACCGACCTAGAAAGTCGGGGGACAGCGGGGAACATTGCAACCTACTTTAGCGTTTACGGACTATACTGTCAATCTTCCTAAGTGGTTATTCTTGATAGACGAGGGGCGGGTTTGGAACTCGCCCCTACGTGTGTTCGCCGACCGAGGCTCCCGGTTGTTTCCGGGAAGGTCGAACAGGACTAGTTGGGGGTTACGGCTAGGGCGCGGATTTCGCCGAACTCCTTCTGGAGCTTGCTCCAGGAGTTGCCGCCGTCTTCGCTGACGTAGACGTAGCCGAAGAGGCTGGCTGCGGCGATGACGTTTGGCATTTCGGGGTTGTTGGCGAGCCAGTAGACTACAGAGTTGGGCTCTACCGGGAGGTCGGCCTTCTCCCAGCTCTGGCCGCCGTCGCGGGTGACCTGGACGGCGCCGGTCACGCCGGGGATGAAGTCGCCGTTGCCGACGAACATGGTGCTGGGGTCGTCGGCCTTGATGACCATGCCGCGGCAGTAGGAGCGGGCGTCGGCCTCACTGAACTTGGGGAAGTAGTGGTAGTCCCAGCTCTCGCCCTCGTCGTTGCTGGTGGCGATGCCGAAGGGGCTGGTGCAGTAGAAGGCCGGGTTGTCGCCTGTGCGCAGGGCCATGCCGTGGATGTCGCCGTGGAAGGGGTCGGGGCCGAGGTCCGGCAGATGCAGCCAGGAGTCACCACCGTCGAGGCTCTTGTACATGCCGTCGACCTCGATGCCGGCCCAGACGGTGCGGCTGTCGCGGGGGTCGACGATGATGTTGGTGGTGCGCGGCGTGCCGATGGGGCAGTCCATGTTGACGCCCATGTCGAGCTTGTCCCAGTGCTTGCCGCCGTCGCGGGAGCGGAAGCCCTCGGGGCGGGTGCCGGCGAAGATGGTATCGGGGTTGCTGGGATCGACGGCCACGGACCAGACCTGCAGGTCGGAGAAGGGGCTCTCGACGGAGTCCCAGGTCAGGCCGTTATCATCGGTGCGGAAAAGGCCGAGGCCATCGGAGCCGGCCAGGACGCGGTGCGGGTTGTCGGGGTAGGTGCGCAGGGCGCGGATGTTGCACTCGCTGGGCATTGGGTTGCGGATCTTGGTCCAGGTGTCGCCGCTGTCGGAGCTGATGTTGAGCCCCTGCCCAACGGTGCCCACGAAGATGGAGTAGTTACCCATTTTCATGCCTCCCAAATCGCATTTCGGAATATGTTCGGGTCTGCCGCTATGATAGCCGCAGCAGGGCGAAAATTCCAGCGGAAGGCGACGGCGACAGGCAGCGTCCAAGTTGACACTCTTCCGAGTGCCGTTCAAAATTGAGTTGGAGGGGACACCGGATTTATGGGAGGTAAAGGATGACTACCACAGCTTACACGGTTGACGAATTCATTGGCGACGTTCGCGAGATATTCGACGCCACGCAGGACCCGCTGGCGCAGGCCAAGGGCGTCGCCGAGAAGATGGAAGTGCTGCTGCAGACTCCAGGCTGGCTGGAAGAGCGGCTGGAGCTGCCGGACGAGGGCGGCTACGGGCGTTATGACCTGCATCTGGACGAGGACTACGGGCATCCGGGCGGCGGATTCTGGCTGATGGCGACGGTGCAGAAACCGGACCAGGACAATCTGCCCCACGACCACGGCGCGGCGTGGGTGGTCTACGGCGTGTATGAGGGCGCGATCAAGCAGACGAAGTTCCGCTGGTTCTACCCGGGCGAGGGCGTGGACTCGGTGCAGATCGGCGAGACCGGGGACTTCGTGCAGGACGACGGCAAGGTGGCCTTCTTCCTGCCGGGCGAGATCCACAACACGCTGAACGTGACAGGCGACCGGGCGCTGGTGGTGCGGCTGGAATCACAGAAGCTGGACCGGGTGGTGCGCTACCAGTACAACCCGGAGGAAGGGACCGTCAAGATAATGGAGACGTAGGGTCTGCCTGCGGTCTGCGATCCAACAGTAAGTTACGCCAGACTTGGGGCACGGATGCAGGGCCGTTTGGGCGTCCGTGCCCTTTCCTATCTGAAAGAGTGAGCCATGTTAGAGCCAGAGTCCTCCGAAAAATACGCGGCTATGAGCCGCCGCTACATCGAGCAGGCCGATGAGGAATTCCATAGAGGGGACCTCAGCCAGGCCTCGAACAAGGCCTGGGGCGCAGCGGCTCTGGCCCTGAAGTCCATCGCTGAGCGACGGGGCTGGAATCACAGCAAGCACGGCCTGCTGTACGACATCTCGGGACAGATGGCCGATGAACTGGGCCGCCCCGACCTACGCAGGTTGTTTCGAAGCGCCAATGCCATGCACCAAAACTACTACGAAGACTGGATGGCGTCAGAGGAGGTGCTGGACGGAATCGGGGACGCCAGAGACTACTTGCATGCGCTTGAGGTGGCGATGTTGGAAACGACGTCGCCAGCATTCGTCCCGGAGACGCCGGAGCAAGCAGCGAGGTTGAGACGGTTGACAGGGTCGCGGTAGGGTGACTGTAGCTGCAATAGCTGGACCGAGTAGTTTGGTGCCAGTTCGACCCGGAGGAAGGGACGGTCAGAGTGATGGACCAGTAGGGTCTGCCTTTTACGGTGCCCGGCAAATACGGTTCGACGCTGAAACGCCCCTCGCAGTTGCGGGGGGCGTTTTGTGTTGGGGGAGTAAGCGAGGCGGGATGGATTTGCATTGGTGGTTCAGCTTCCGTTATGCAAACGGTCCCTCAATTCCCGCGGAGTGATTATTGGTACCGGGAAGTCAGGTGCGAGTGTAAGAAGGTCACTGTCGCCGGTTACCAGGGCGTCGGCATGGCCAGCTATGGCTAGTTCGAGAAAGGGCCGATCGTTGGGGTCGCGTGGGGTGGGTACGGTAAGCTCCTCCGGCACGTCCACAATTTCGCACCAGGGGAGGTAATCATCCAAGAGGGTGTGTTGCCGGTCTTCAGTAAGACCGAATCTCGAATAGGCCAAGACCCGTATTAATTCCGCCGCAGTCTTGTCGCTACACAGGGGTAGCACTATATTGCTCTGCCAAGCACCTCTCAGCCACGCCAGTGATCCATACGGATACATCAGAGTAGAGACTAATCCCGAATCCACCGATGGGAGGCGTGAATGCTGGGCAAATTGGGATGAGGGAGCCTGCAAGGGAGAAAGCCTGGGCTCCATTGGGACCGATGTGACACGGCAGAGGGTTTTCAGTAGCCTCACCGGGCCTGGAGAGCGGTCTATGGAGGCTGGGAATCGCGTGATAGTGAAACCGGACGCAGCAGGATGCACTCGCGGGCGGGGCGGACGCGAGTTTGGAGGTGTTGGGGCGGTTGCGGACAGCGCCGTCAGGCTGGGAGTGGGGTGGCTCGCAGTCGGGCCAGGGCGCTGCTGAACTGGGCTTCCCAAGGCCAGCGCTGTGGCAGATGCAGTGTGAGGCGGCGGGCCGAGCGGGTGAGCCGTCCGGCCAGGCAGAAGAACCGACGCCGGAGGGTCTTGGTGGTCACGATCTGCTCACCCAGACCGATGCGCGCTGTCCAGCGAGCGAGGTTGTGGGCCATCACCTGCACCGCCAGCCAAGCCCCGTTGGCAGCGAATCGGCCGGACGGCAGGTGGTTCAGCCCGACGCCGTACTTGAGGTCGCGTATCGCATTCTCGATCTCGGCGTGGCGGCGATGGTCAGCCTCCAGTTCGAGCGTCTCCCCGTCCCGATCGGTGATGAAGCCGTGGTAGCTGTAGCTGGCGAATAGGGCCAGCTGGAAACCGGGTGTGGGCTTCACCCGCCGGACGATGAGCCGCACCGGGGCAGCGCCGGGCTCACTCTCAAAGGGAGTGTAGGTGGTCTCGGCCACATCGGCGGCGCCGTCCATCCAGTAGGGGATGGGCGTCCAATCCGTCTCGGGTATGGCCTCGATGAGATTGCGCAGGCTTTTGTGCTGGCGGATGGTGATGGAGTAGCGGACATCCATCTTGCGGCAGACGGCGACGATGGCGTGGGCATAGAAGCCGCTGTCGGCCCGCACCGTGAGTTGACCCCTGGCGCCGGCGTAGCGCACCCGTCCCACCGTCTCCCGCAGGAAGTGAGCGGCGCCCCGAACAGTGTTGGCCCGGCCCTCGCGCAGCCGGGACATCAACACGTCCCCGGTGCCAGAGGCCACGGCCAACAGCGGGTGATAGCCCCGCTTGCCGGTATAGCCGTGGTGGCGTGCGCCCTCCTTGGCCAGACCGTAGGTCTCGCAGATGGTGGAGTCCAGGTCGATGGTCAGCGGCCCGTCGCCGGGTCCCGCCCCAGCGGCCCAGGCCCGTGCCAGCAGTTCCCGGCTCACCCGGTCCAGCTGGCGGACGTGGCCCCACCGGAAGCTGCGCAGGAAGGTGCCCAGGGTGGATGGCGCCTTGACCCTACAGTCGAGAACACCGGCCGTCCCACCGGCGCGCAGCGCATCGGCGTCGTCGATGCAATCGCCGCCCGCCAGGGCAGAGGCGACCAGGGTCATCATCTTGTCGCCGGCGTTGGCCCGGCCCGGCCCGGCGCGCTGCCGAGATTGAGGTGACGGTCAACGAGTTCCCCCAGGCCCAGGTGTTGGGCGAGAGTGGCCGGCAGGAGCAGGCCGGCATTGGCCACCAGACGGTGGTCGTCAAAGACGATGCGAATACGGTCGGGGTGGTTGCGTGGTAGCATCAATTGGGTGCTCCTTTTCTGGGGTCGGTTTTTTATTGCAAAACCATTATCCCAGATTCAGAGGAGCACCCTTTGACCACTTCAGGTCGCTAACCTGACGTCCTCTATCGGTGGATTCGGGCTAATACGTTGGTGTCGAGAGTAACACGTAAGGGAAGGCCTATTGCCCGCGAGCCCATTTGATAGCGTCGTCGATGTCCTTTTGAGTAATGCCTTTTCGTGCGAGTTCTAGCCTAACCTTATCCGCTTTGGTACGAGGAACAGGAGTAAGCACAAGGCAGCCGTCTTTCTCTTTAATGTCGAGGTATTCCACGCCGTGAAGAGCAAGGGCAATCTCATCGGGGAGAGTCAGCTGGTTCGGCCCCGTCATTTTCGCGCGCATTTTGCGGCCACCTCGTCGCGGATACTACGATTATATCTCAGTCCACAGCGTATAGCTCAGTCAGCCGCCATCTCCGCCCGCAGCGCCTCAGTCGACGCCATGTCTAGCTCGCTGTTGGCGTCCAGGACTACTCCGTATTCGGTGCGGGCGTATTCGGGGGTGAGCTTCTCCTGATGCACGTCTTCCAGCACCGCGTGGGGGTCTCGGTTTAGGGGGTTGCCGTAGCCACCGGCTCCGGCCTGGATTACTCGGTAGAGGTCGCCTTTTTTGAGGGTCATCAGGTGCTTGCCGGGTAGTTCCTGTTCGTCGGGGGTGCCAGGGTTGAGGGTGTTCTGGGTGGGTGTGCCGTCCTTGCCGCCCTCGACGCCCCAGGGGCGGAAGTTGGTGCGGTCGGAGCGTAGCTGGAAGGTGGCTTCGTCGGCGAGAAGGCGGAACTCGCGGACTATGCCGAGTCCGCCGCGGTACTCGCCGGCGCCACCGGTGTCGGGAACGAGGCCGTAGCGCTCGACGAGCAGGGGCTGGTCGGCCTCGATGCTCTCGATGGGAGTGTTGGCCATGTTCAGGACGGGCGAGGCCATGCCGTCGGCTCCATCTATGCTGGGGCCGCCGCCGCGGGGACCGTCGTTGTTGAACTCGAGGTAGACCCAGGCCTTGCGGTTGGGGTGATAGCCGCCGAAGGACAGGCCGATCTCACCGCCGCCCCAGGCCGCTGGGACTCGGCCGGGCAGGGCCTGGGCCATGGCGCCAAACATGGCTTGGCAGATGCGGAAGCCGGCGAGGCCTCGAGCAGCGACAGGGGCCGGGTGCTGAGGGTTGACGAAGCAGCCCTCGGGGGCGGTGATGTTGAAGGGGCGGAAAAAGCCGCTGTTGGACTGGATGGCCGGGTCGATGAGGCACTTCATCGCGGCGTAGACGTTGGACTTGGTGTAGGCGAAGTTGGGGTTGATGCTGCCCTTGGCCTGGGGCGAGGTGCCGTCAAAGTCCACGAAAACCTCGTCGCCGTCGATCTTCACATTGACATGGATGTCGATGGAATGGGGGGCGATGCCGTCGTTGTCGATGTGGTCGACGAAGTTCCACTCGCCATGGGGAAGGGAGGAAATCTCGGCGCGGGTGAGAGCCTCAGTGGTGTCGAGGATGTCGGCCATGTAGCTTTTCATCTCCTCGAGGCCGTACTCGTCGACGAGGCGGAGCAGGTCACGCTCGCCGAAACGGACGGCAGCTAGCAGGGCCTGGACGTCACCGAGAACCTTGTCGGGGACGCGGACGTTCTTTTCGAGGATGCGCCAGACGGCCTTGTTGAGCTCGCCTTCCTCGTAGAGCTTGAGAGGCGGGAGGATCAGGCCCTCCTGGAAGATCTCGGTGTTGTCGCAGGCGTTGCCGCCGGCAACCCGCCCTCCGATGTCGGTCTGGTGCCCGATGCAGCAGCTCCAGCCCATCAGGACGTCGTTAACGAAGATGGGCTTGAACAAGAAGATGTCGGGCAGGTGGCTGGCACCCTCGTAGGGGTCGTTGTTGGCAAAGATGTCGCCGGGCTTCACGTCGTCGCCAAAGGCATTCATCACACCCTCGAGCGCCGGGGCCATGCTGCCGAGGTGCGGCGGCAGGGTGAGGCCCTGGGCGACCTGCTGACCCTCGGCGTTGAACAGGGAGGTGGAGAAGTCCATGCCGTGCTTGATGACGGCCGAGCGGGCGGTGCGAACCACGGTGAGGGCCATGGTGTCGGCGGCGCTCATCAAGGCGTTCTTGATGATCTCCCGGGTTACGGGATCGGTGGTCTGCAGCATGGGACTCTCCTCATCCTCGTTGGGTGCGAGCGTGGAGTAGGTTTGGGAGCATGGTGCCATGGGGGTGGGGGGGGGTGCAAGGCGGGGGGTTGCGATTGCTACAATGGGCGGAGGGCCCTTGGTGCCGCGGACAGAAGGGTCCCAGGATTCTTGCTTCCTGATTGCATCCGTTTGATTCCAGGTTCCAGATTTTTTCAGAGCGGTCGAGGTGACAATGTGAAGCGCAGTACAAAAAGAATTCTAACGACTCACACGGGCAGCCTGCCCCGCACACCCGACTTGGTAGAGATGCTGCAGGCGAGGGAGGCCGGAGCACTTGATGATTTGGCGGCCTTTCAGGATCGCGTTCGTGGCGCAGTGGAGGACGTGGTAGGTCGTCAAGCGGAGGCCGGTGTGGACGTCATCAGCGACGGCGAGCAGAGCAAGATAAGCTACTCTACCTATGTAACCAGCCGATTGACGGGCTTCGACGGGGAGAGCCCGGCCCGTCTGCTGTCGGACTGGGAGGATTTTCCCGAGTCACCGCTACGCAGGCCTGGGCTGATGGTTCTCCGCCCGGCCTGTACAGGTCCGGTATCGCGGAAACAGCAGGAGGAGGTTGGCACGGACATATCCAATCTGGCAGAGGCCATTGGTAGGGTCGATGTGGAGGAGGGATTCATGACGGCCGCATCCCCGGGGGTGATCGCGATGTTCCTGAGAAATCAGTATTACCCCAGCCGGGAGGAGTACCTATATGCCCTGGCCGATGCGATGCGCCCGGAGTACGAGGCGATTCACGAGGCGGGACTTGTGCTGCAGGTCGACTGTCCTGATCTGGCTGCAGGGCGCCACACAGAGTTCGCTGAGTTGAGCACCGAGGAGTTTCTCAAGGTCGCGGAGGGGAACGTGGAGGCCCTGAACCATGCACTGGCCAACGTACCTAAAGACCGAGTAAGGCTGCATCTGTGCTGGGGTAACTACGAGGGGCCGCACCACCGGGATATACCGCTGCGAGAGATCATTGAAACTGCATTGAAGGCGAATGTGTCGGCCATTTCTTTCGAAGGGGCAAATCCCCGGCACGAGCATGAGTGGGTGGTCTTCGAGGATGTGAGGTTGCCGTATGACAAGGTAATCATACCGGGTGTTATAGACTCGACCACCAACTTCATAGAGCACCCGGAACTTGTCGCCCAGCGTATCGGGCGGTATGCCGGGCTGGTGGGCCGCGAAAACATCATCGCCGGGAGCGACTGCGGGTTCGGCACCGCGGCCACCGAGAATCCTGTGGTCGACCCGTCTATCGTCTGGCACAAGCTGCGTTCAATGGCGGAGGGGGCGCGGCTGGCGTCGGGCAGGCTGTGGTAAGCGGAAAGAGGCACGAGTGGCGTCTTGCGTTTGCGCAGGGCAGGTAGGGTAGGGCGCAAGCCAGACAAACGCAGGCCAGCAACTCGGCCGATGCCGTGGATGCCAGGGCGGGGAAAGTGGGTATGCGAACTGCCCAGAAGGGCTGTCCGGCGCGTTTGAGGGGACACAAATAGCGAGAACATTAACGGGATTGATTCCTACCCCACGTTTGCCTCCCCCTCGTGCCTATTCCGTCTGGGTTGTGCCGCCGGGGCGGGTGAAGAACAGAACGGCGATGGATAGGACAGGCAGGGCCATCATTGCGATCATGCCGACTGTGTAAGTTCCGGTCAGGTCCTGGAACACTGCTAAAGGCAAGGGTCCAGCGGCCGAAGCGCAGACTGAGAGGGTCATCGCTGGCCCCTGCACGCGGCCCAACCCGTGGCGTCCATAGTAGTGGGCCCAGATTGTACCCTGGACGATATGGAAGGCCCCTCCAGAGACGCCCATAACCACCACATAGAGAACTGCAACATACAACGAGTTGATCAGCACAGCCATAACCAGGGTCGCCAGCAGGGCCAACATCGAGAAAACGAGAAGGACCTTGGGGCCGACCCGGTCGGCCACGAACCCGGCGGACAGCGAGCTGACTGCCGACGAGGCAGAGTAAATCGGGAAGACCGCTGCCGAAATGGTTGCGCTCAGTCCGTTCTCGTGGAAGATGGATGCTTGGTGGAAGATCAGTGCGGTGGTGACCAGGCTGGGCGAGCTCAGCGCCAGCGCCAGCAGCTCGGGGACTTGTAGACCCCGGTCGGCCTGCGGCCTTCGTGAGTCAACTGCCTGGTCTCTGATACAGGTGGCCGGGGCGAACCATCCGGAAACAATCCCGTATCCTCGGGACGGTTTCTGACGATAAAAAGTGCCACGGGAACGACCAGACCAATGGCCCCCGCGCCGAGTACAGCGTAGGCCCCGCGCCAGCCGATATTGTCAATCAGAAACCTGGCAAAGGGCGGGAAGAGAGCTGTGGAAAGCATCGCTCCCAGGGCCATAATGCCGACAGCCCGCCCCCGCCTGGAGACGAACCACTGGTTCACCAAGAGAATGCAGTTGATGCTCAGCGACCCCTGGCCCAGGGCACGCAAGCTGGCGAAGGCGATAAAGAAGAGAAAAAGGTGGGTGGCCGTGGCCATACCGAAGCAGGCGGCGCCCAGGCCAAACCCGGCGGCCACCAGCATTATTCTCGGCCCAAACCGGTCGGCGAGGCGGCTGACTATTGCAACCAGGACTGCGCTCACACCAGTGCTGGCCAGGTACAGCACCGAAATTCCCGTGCGGGACAGCCCCGTGTCTTCGATTATGGAATCAATGAAAACCGAAAAGACGTAAGACTGGCCCGGCCCAGAGCTGAATACGACCACACCAGCCGCAAGGACGACAAACCACCCGTAAAATATGCGGCGGCCGGATTTTGGGGAAATGCGGAAGGGGGCCCTCAACATGCTTGTGATGTGGATGATGTCATCATTGGTTGTCGCGAGCCCCGGTTGCCTTCAGCATAGCCCCAGCCAAAACTCGCAGAGCAACTCGCGGATACATGGAAACGGTGCGGGCTCTCGGGGAAAGGGACACGGACAGATGCGGGATACCTTCCTTTAAGGAATATCTGCAATGAACTTTACGCCCTGAGTAGCTGCGGGCTCAAGACCCCTAGGTTTGCCTCACCCGTACTTACCCGGACCGCAAGCCGAAATAGCGCTGGCAATTCAACTGATTCCCACAGGAATTCGTTGCCATTCCGGCCAATTCAGTGTTGTTGATTTGCTCAAAATCAACAGATTACGGTGGGAGCGAGAGGTTGCAAATGGTCGCTGGGCCGGCAGCCAAGAAGAGTACGCTCCTGTTCACGATCGGGCATCGTTCAATGCAACCTGCGTTGCACCCTCCCTCCATCCCTGTCCCTCAGGGAATGAGGGATTATGTAAATACGGGGAATTATGTCCTGTTGCGATGATACAATCGGGGCGATAATTCCATCTGGTTTTGAGGGTTAGGAATGAGCATTGATGTCGCAACCGCTATTGCCCGCATCCTGAAGCAGGAGGGCATCGAGTGGGTATCCACCTTTCCGGTCTGCCGGGTGAACAACGCGCTGGGCCGCGAGGGCGTGCCGATGATCATGATGCGCGACGACCGGTATGCCGTGGCGCTGGCCGACGCGTACTCGCGGGTGACCGCGGGGGAGCGCATCGGGGTATGCACGGTGCAGGGCGGCGTGAACGGCGCGGGCCTGCAGTACTCGTATCCGGGGCTGGCGCAGGCCTTCGAGGACAACTCGCCGATGCTATGCATCACCGACGGCATTCCGGCAGGAAGCTCCGAGAACACACTGTTTGACGTTACCACCTCACTGAAGACAGTATCGAAGTGGTTCGGGTACATCGACCGACCGGAGCGTGTGCCGGAGTTCATGCGGCGAGCGTTCTCCATGCTGCGCAGCGGCCGGCCCGGTCCGGTGGTGCTGGCGGTGCCGAACGCGACGGCGACGTTTGACGAGACTGCGGACCCCTACTTCCCGCCGAAGGGTTACAAGGCGGGGCCGAATCCTGACGACGTGAACACGGCGGTAGACCTGCTGCTGAATGCCAAGAACCCGCTGATCTACGCGGGCGAGGGCGTGATCTATGCCGGGGCGTCGGCGGAGCTGAAGGACCTGGCTGAGCTGGCCAATACACCGGTCATCACGACGCTGAAGGCCAAGGGCGCCTTCCCTGAGAACCACCCGCTGTTCGTCGGCGTGCGGGGCGACCATCCTGCCGAGTTCCTGGAGAAGAGCGACGTGATCCTGGCGGTCGGCTCCAGCCTGTCGCCCGGGCGATTCACCCACGGCATACCCAATGCCGCCAACAAGACCATCATCCAGTGCAACCTGGATGAGCTCCACATCAACCGCATCTACCCCACTCACCACGCCGTGCTGGGGGACGCCAAGTTCACCCTGCGAGCGCTGGCCGACGGGGTTGCGGAGCGCACGGGCGGTGATGGCCGGAACGGCGACGAGGTGGCAGCGGCGGTCAAGGCGTCGAGGGACGCCGGGCTGGCGCAGTATCGAGAGGTGATGGTGTCCGACGACACACCGATCAACCCCTACCGGCTGTTCGGCGACATGATGAAGGCGCTGGACCCGATGAAGTCGTTCGTGACCCACGATTCGGGGAACACGCGGGACCAGCTGAGCACGGTGTACGACACGCTGATCCCCCGAGGATTCCTGGGCTGGGGAAACATCTCGACCCTGGGCTTTGGCCTGGCCGGGACCATGGCGGCTAGGCTGGCGTTCCCGGACCGGCACTGCGTGGCGGTTACGGGCGACGCGGGCGTCGGATACATGTTGGGCAACCTGGAGGTGCCGGTGCGCCAGGGGATCGGCGTTACGGTGGCGCACGTGAGCAACGGCGGATTCGCCGGGTACGGCCCAGGGTTCTGGGGCGAAGGCCACGACCCGTTCACCCACCGCGTAATGGGCCACGAGGACGTGGATATGTCGCGGGTGGCCGCCGAACTGGGCATGCACGCCGAACGGGTGTCGGACCCTGCCGACATCGTTGCTTCATTCAAGCGGGCGAAGGACGCCAACGACGCGGGGCGGCCGGCGTACATAGAGTTCATCTGCAGCCAGTACCCGGTCTACGGGAGATGGGTGTCGAGTTCGATCGCACACTAGGGGTTAGCACGGGCTGAAGCGTGAAATTCCATCCTCACCCCAACCCTCTCCCAATAGGGTGAGGAAGCAGGAAACAAGGGGAGGGGAAATGTAGGAGGCCGATATGGCTGACCTGAACCCGGAACAGTGGAGCCATCGCACGGCGCGTATCAACGGAATCAACATTCACTATGTGCTGGAGGGGGAAGGCGATCCGGTGCTGTTTCTGCACGGGTGGCCGGAGTTCTGGTACGGGTGGCGGAACCAGATCAACGCATTCTCGGGACAGTACCAGGTGATCGTGCCCGACATGCGCGGGTTCGGCCACTCGGACAAGCCGTTAAACGGGTACGACACGAAGACTTCGGCGTCGGACATGTACGAGCTGGTGCGTTCGCTGGGGCACGAGAGCGTGAATATTGTTTCGCACGACATCGGTGCGCGCGTGGGCTTCCGGTTTGCGCTGGACCACGAGGAAGCGGTGCGCAAGATCGCGTTCCTCGACGCCACGCCGCCGTACGAGCAGCTGGGTCCGCAGGCGCCGTCGGTAATACGGGAGCGGTGGCACTCGTATTTTCACCAGCAGTTCGACCTGCCTGAGAGGCTGCTGGAAGGCCGCGAGGAGATCTACCTGCGCCACATCCTGAGGGACTGGTGCATCAACAAGTACCCGCTCACGCAGGAAGTGATCGACGAGTACGTCAAGGTGTACTCGGCTCCGGGTGGGCTGCGAGGCGGGTTCAACTACTACCGCGCCGCTGCCTACCTGGACCCTGCGGACTGGCGGGCCGACGAGGGGCGCACGCTGTCGGTGCCGGGGCTGTTCCTGTACGGTACGCGACGGGAGCGGACAGCAAAGGAGATGGGAGCGGGACCGCTGGAGGACGCGTGGCGCGGAGTGATCCCGGGCATGCAGTCCAAGCACCTTGGGGACTACGGCCACTTCCTGCAGTGGGAGTGTCCGGAGGATGTGAACCGGGAGATCGCGGCATTCCTGGCTGGCTGACCATTTGTAGGCTCATTTCTTCCCTCTCCTTTTGGGAGAGGGTTAGAGGGAGGGCGTAATCCCTCGACCATAATCATGACGACCGGAGGAACCCGAATGGCAACGTCGGAGGAACTTGCCGCGCTGGTGAGCTCGGAATCAGCGCGTCTGCTGGAGTATTTCAAGGGCCTGACGCCTTCGGACTGGGAGGCGCAGAGCGCGTGCGACGCATGGAACAGCGCCGACGTGGTGGCGCACATGACCATGGCCGTGGACATGTTTTCGGCCAACATCGAGCGGGGCGCCAATGACGACTCCTCGCCGCCGGAGGGAATGGGCCCGCCCGAGGAGTTTGACCTGTCGGGCCGGATGGCGGCCAACGCCTCGCGGGCAGTGGCGATGCGGGAGAGCCTGGGAGACACGCTGGTGGAAGCCTTCGCTCAGAACTGCGACCGGCTGGACGCGCTGCTGGGCCGGTTGGGGCCGAGCGACTGGGACAAGCAGTGCTATCACCCCGCGGCCTACCTCAGTGTCAGGCGGTACCTGATTCTACGGCTGGCGGAGATGACGGTGCACGAGTGGGATATCCGGTCCCGGCTGGAAGGATCGGCGAAGCTGCCGAACGCCGTGACGCCAGCCCTGATGGAGCTCTTACCAGGGTTCGTTGTTGGCAGGTTTTTCCTGCCGGGGTCGGACATCGCCACACCTTCGCGATTCCGGTTCAGCCTGACGGATGGCGGCAGCCACGACATAGTCGCGGGCGGGGGCGAGTTGCAGATGGAGGCGAGCGGCGGCGATGCTGCGGACGTTACCTTCAAGTGCAGCGCGTCGACGTTTGCGTTGCTGGCCTATGGGCGCTTCACGTTGGAGGAGGCAGTGGCTTCAGGGGACGTTACGATCGATGGGGACCGGGCACTGGCGGCACAGTTCTAGGGGACAGCTTCTATTTATATCTACTGTACCCATAGCTGGCGCTACGGACAAGGATACCGTTACCTTTCAATAGGTATCAGTACCCTTTGCCAAACCTGCCGCATATTCAATTAAGTGGAAAGAATCCACATTTACAGAAGAGGAGAACGAGCGATGAAATTGTTGGTAATTTCCGGGGGCAGGCACCCCTACGAGGAATCAACGCCGGTACTGGAGGGCTTCCTGAAAGGCGCCGGGCACGACGTTACGATCATGGAGGACGCTTCGATACTGGCAGACGCCGCGGGAATGGGCGCCTTCGACGCGTTGGTGTTCAACACGCGCCGCGAGAACGTGCCCGACTTTGGCGACTGGGAACTGCAGTCTTCGGAAAAAGAGGGGCTGAAGAGCTACGTGAAGTCGGGCAAGGGGTTCGTGTGCATTCACATTTCTTGCTGCGTGCCGAAGGGGTGGTCTGAGTTTGACGAGGTCACCGGCGGAGGCTGGGTCACGGGCACCAGCTACCATCCTCCATACGGCGAGATGAAGGTCAACATCAGCAATGCGGCTCACGCTGGCGTTGCGGGCGTTTCCGATTTCGTCACGACCGACGAGCTGTACATGAACACCACCTTCAGAGAGGGCAACGATGTCTTCCTGACGGGGGATGCCGAGGACGGGACGTGGCCGTGGGGTCCGGACCGGGCGCCGACGTTCATGCCAGGCGGCACCTATCCGCTGGGGTGGACACGCAGCTACGGAGACGGCAAGGTGTTCGTGCTGCTGCTGGGCCACGACGGGAAGAGCTTCGAGACGCCGGGCTTCCAGCAGATAGTGCTGAACGGCGTGAGTTGGGCGGGGGCGAGCTAGCGGTCAGGCTCGGCGTCTGGATTGGCCGAATCGTCCGGGCTGTTTTCGAACGGTAGCGGTTCGAAGTCCAGAAAATCTCGCTCCAAAGCAAGGATAGCGTTCATAAAGGAACGGACATCCTCCAGGTTGAGAGTATTGGGAGCGGCATCCGACAGGCTAATGTCGGCGCCGCTCCAAGTTTCTTCGCGGAAGTCCAGCCAGTCTATGACGCTGGACCAGTCGGTTTCCGGGTCGGCCATGGTCGAGCGGAGAGCCTCTATCGCAAGCAGCCTACTGGCGTGCACGACATAGGCTTCGGTCCAATACCGATCGGCGCCAAAGGATTCCTCCAGGGCGGCATGAATTTCCAGTCCGTCCTTTGCTCCGGAGAAATCCATCTCCCCTGCCTGTTCGAAAAGCTGGAGGAGATGTTCCTCCCCTTGCACGCGGACCAGTTGCATGACGGGCGGACTCTCGATCAGCCTGCGGAAGGCAGCGAAATCCGATGCCACTGCGAATTCGTGAAGCTCGATCAGCACACGGAGGCCACCAATACGTTCCCGCGCCTCTCCCATCAGGGCCATGACCTCACCGCGGGGAGCAGCGTGGCCCCGGGTAGCCGCTGCACGGTAAAGGGCGGTATCCAGCGCCAGTGTTGCGAAGGCCGCGTTTTCCAAGCCGAACTCGGAAACCAAGCGGTTCCTTTCCCCGAAATATTGTTCAATCGCGGATTCGTCCTCGGTACTTCCCTGTCCTGACAGGCCCAAGTTCAGGGACAGATCGCTGAGATAGGTGTTGAACTGGTACGAGTAGACACACTCGTCGTTCACCAGGCCAACGGCGGGACCTCCGCCCCAGGGGCTGTACGAACACCCAGGGCTGTACGGGAGCGCCCAAACGGCCGCCACCAGCGCGAGCAGGCAGAGGGGTGGAAGCCAGCTGCGAATATGCGCGGTGATCAGTTGCGCTCCAGGATAATGTTGCTGGCGTCATCGACGTTGGCGGTCCAGGTTGGGGGAACCACGGTTGTGGAGTCGTATTCTTCGATTACCAGCGGGCCGGGTTCCGAGCGACCCTGCAGGCTGGGGCGACTCAGCACGGGCGTGTCGGCCCAGCCGCGGTTGGGGCCGAAATAGACGGGACGGGTCCCCTGGCCTTCGTTGGCGGCGTCAGCCAACTCGAAACGCTCGGGCATTCGCGGCGCGTCGGGCAGGCCGCGGGCGATCACACGGATGTTGACCAGCTGGTAGCCCACGTCGGTGCGGTAGCCAAAGGACTGCTCATGCTCGGTGTCGAAGTTTTCGGCGAGTGCATCGAGGGTTGCCTGGGTGATGGGGCCTGACGGGACGGCAACGGTCAGGTCGGAGACCTGGCCTTCGTATTTCATATCGGCCTGGGTGATGAACTCGTGGCGGGAGTCGTCGAAACCCTCGAGGCGGAGCTGTCGCCGGCCCTCCTCCCACATGCCTTCAACCAATCCGGCGAGAGTCGGCAGGTCGATCTCTTCGAAGGTCTTGAAGTGGGTCCGGACGAAGTGGTGCTCGACGTCCGCGACCAGCAGGCCGAAGCTGCTGAAGACGCCGGGAAAGGGTGGGACAACCACGCGGGTTATGTCGAGCATCTCGGCGAGACCGGCGGCATGGACCGGGCCTCCGCCGCCGAAGCAGATGAGGTCGAAGCGGCGGGGGTCCCGGCCCCGTTCGCTGGAGACGGCCCTGAGGGCACGGCCCATGTTGGAGTTGACCAGCAGGTGGATGCCGTGGGCCGCCTCAACGTCGGACATGTTCAGGGGGCGGGCCACGTTGTCGGTCACGGCCCGTCTCGCCAGCTCGGAGTCGATGGGGAAGTCGCCAGCCAGCAGGTGCTGGGGATTCAGGTAGCCGAGGAGCACGTCAGCGTCAGTGACCGTGGCGTCCTGGCCGCCGAGCTGGTAGCAGGCAGGGCCGGGGAATGCGCCGGAGCTCTGGGGCCCGACGCGGAGGGAGCCGCTGCGGTCAACGGTGGCTATGCTGCCGCCGCCGGCGCCCACCTCGGCCAGGTCGATGGCCGGGACGCGGAGGATGTGTCCGCTGCCACGGAGCAGGCGGTGGCCGACGCTGATGCCACCTCCTACTTCGTACTCCGGGGCCTGGAGCATTTCACCGTTTTCGATGATGGAGGCCTTGGCTGTCGTGCCGCCCATGTCCAGGGTCATAAGGTTGGGCATGTCCAGCCGGCGTCCCAGGTGGAAAGCGCCGACAACGCCTGCGGCCGGGCCGGACTCGATGCAGTACACGGGGCGTTCCATCGCGATGGCAGAAGTAGCCAGTCCTCCGTTGGACTGCATCACGGCCAGCGGCACGGTAATTCCCATGTCTTCGAGGCCCTGGGTCAGCAGGGTCAGGTAGGTTTCGACCACGGGCCGGACGTAGCTATTGATCACCGTGGTGCTGGTGCGCTCGTATTCCTTCATCTCGGGGAGGAGGTCCGAGGACAGTGTCAGGACAACGTCCGGCGCGCGCTTCCGAACCGCCTGGGCGACGACCTGCTCGTGGTCCGGGTTGGCGTAGGAGTGGAGCAGACAGACTGCCACGGACTCCACGCCGCTGTCGACCACTGCCTGGGCAGCGCGGTCGACGGAGGCGGCGTCGATGGGGCGCAGGACCTCGCCGCGGAAGTTTAGACGTTCGCCGACCTCCAGCCGGTATTGGCGCTTGACGAGGGTGGGCGACTTTTCGTAGTAGAGATCGTAGAGGCGCGGCGTGCGGTTGCGTCGGAACTCAAGGACGTCGCGGAATCCCTCGGTGGTGATAAGCGCCATATGGGCGCCCTTTTCCTCGATGATGGCGTTGGTGGCGACGGTGAAGCCGTGGCCGACCTCGGTTACCGAGCTAGGCGGGATGTGCAGCTCCTCCATGCCGGCGCGGATGCCGTTGAGGACGGCACGACTGTAGTCGTCGGGAGTGCTGGCAACCTTGCGGGTCAGCACCCGACCGTCATCGCCGAGGAATACGATGTCGGTGAAAGTGCCGCCGATGTCTACGCCAATGCGGAAGTCTGGCATGGTTACGCTCTCTTTAGTGGCTGAGTACCCAAAATGCTCAAGGGAGGATCCTGTTACTGCTGGCCGAGCCACGCGCCGGACAGCCAGTTTGTATTACATTTCATCCGCGCCGGGGCGGGAATGGCAATGAGTATCCCCAAATAGCCGGTCATGCGGTTCCCTGGTCAGAAGCCGAGGCATTTGCTGAGCCAGGCGCGTCCGTCGCGGGCTAGGAAGTCGTCGGCAGAGAAGGGGCCCTCGGTGCCGAGATCATAGATTTCCGGGGGGCGAGTTGAGGGGTCGGACAGGCCCTCGATGAGCGGGTCCATTATGCTCCAGGACTGCTCAATTTCGTCGCTGCGGATGAACAGGGAGGCGTCGCCGTTCAGGGCGTCGAGCAGAAGGCGCTCGTAGGCGTCGGGGATTTCCTGGCCGCCAAAGGAGTCCTCATAGTGGAACTCCAGATTTACGGGTCGGAGGTCAAGCAGGGAATCGGGCGTCTTAGCCTGGAATTCCAGGTGCACCCCCTCGTTGGGCTGCAAACAGATGGAGAGGGTGTTTGAGGTTATGTCGCCACTGCTGCCCTGGGGGAAGATCAGGTGGGGCGGACGCCGGAACTGGATCAGCACCTCGGTGTGCTTCTCGCTGAGAGCCTTGCCGGAACGGAGGTAGAAAGGGACGCCCTGCCAACGCCAGTTGTCGATGTCGAGGCGCAGCGCGGCGTAGGTGGGAGTGCGGGAATCGGACGGAACACCGGGCTCGTCGAGGTAGCCATCGTACTGGCCGTGCACCGCGCGCAGGGAGGCATCTCGCGCCGGGATGTGGCGGACGGACTCCAGCACCTTGACCTTCTCATTGCGCAGGGTGTCGGCTTCGAAAGTGGAGGGCGGCTCCATGGCGACCACCGCAAGGAGTTGCAGCAGATGGCTCTGAAACATATCGCGCAGCACGCCGGCACGGTCGTAGTAGGAGGCCCGCTCAGCGATGGATACGGACTCGGCCACGGTAATCTGGATGTTGTCGATGTAGTTCCGAGACCACAGCGGCTCGAAAATGGCATTGGCGAAGCGGAAGACCAGCAGGTTCTGCACCGTCTCCTTGCCGAGGTAGTGGTCAATGCGGTAGACCTGATGCTCGGCGAAGACCTGGTGGACAGCCTCGTTCAGTTCGTGGGCGGTCTGGAGATTCACTCCGAAGGGCTTTTCGACAACGACTCGGCGCCAACAGCCATCCTCCTTCTGCAGCCCGGCCCTGCCCAAAGTGGCGACAGTCGGGGCAAACAAGAATGGTGCCAAGGCCAGGTAGTAGAGACGATTGGCGGGTTTGTCGGGCGATTCAATGTTGGCGAGAACCCGTTGGAGGTCCAAAAGGCCGTCGGGGGCCGTGACGTCTCCATAGCAGGAATGCACCCGGTCGGCCAAATTGTTCCAGAAATCCGGAGAGGGCGGGAAATCCGACTCGTGTCCAAATCCCTCGTAGAAAGAGGCCCGGAACTCATCGGCGGTCATATCGGTACGGGACACGCCCACGATTTGGATTTCGGGTCCAAGCCGTCCCTTGGCGTACAGGTCAGCGAGAGCCGGGGCGAGTTTATGGGTGGTCAGATCGCCCGACGCCCCGAAGATTACGATGGTCGTCGTCTGCTCAGGCATGATCCAGGCGCTCCCCGAAGCCTAGTCGCCGGCGCGGCGGACGGCGTGTCCGCCGAACTGCTGCCGGAGAGCCGCGAGCAGCCTGGCTCCGAGCGGGCCATCCTGGCGAGAGCGGAAGCGCTGCTGTAGCGCCGCGGTGATGGCGGGGATGGGTACGGCAAGATCGACCGATTCCTGCACCGTCCAGCGGCCCTCGCCGGAGTCCTCCACGAAGGCCTGCAAACTCTCCAGCCCGGGGTCATCCTTCAGGGCGGCGGCGGTCAGGTCCAGCAGCCAGGAGCGCACAACACTGCCATGGCGCCAGGTCTCGGCGACGGCAGCGAGGTCGAGGTCGAACTCCTCCTTGGCGGCCAGGAGCTCGAACCCCTCTGCATAGGACTGCATCAGGGCGTATTCGACGCCATTGTGCACCATCTTCACGTAGTGGCCGGCGCCGCTGGGACCGAAGTGGCAATAGCCGACGTCCTCGGCGGGGGCCAGGGAACGGAAGGCGGGTTCCATCCGCTTGACCGCGTCTGCTGGACCGCCAACCATCAGGCAGAAGCCGTGGGCCAAGCCCCAGATGCCACCGCTTATGCCTACGTCGATGTAATCTATGCCACGTCCCGACATCTCGCGACCGCGACGCATGCTGTCCTTGTAGTTGGCGTTGCCGCCGTCGAGGAGGATGTCGCCCGGGGAGAGCAGGTGTGCGAGGATGGCGATGGTGTCCTCGGTTGGCTGTCCGATGGGGAGCATCATCCAGACGGCGCGGGGTGACGGCAGGCGAGTGACCAGTTCCTCGAGGGAAGAAACACCCTCGCTGCCGTTCTCCGTGCTGGCTGCCACGGCAGCAGCGTCGAGGTCGTAAGTGACGACTCGATGGCCGCCGGCGACAAGCCGCCGCGCCATGTTGGCACCCATGCGCCCAAGGCCGACCAGTCCCAATTCCAATATGGGCCTCCGGGTTCGTATTGTCAGGTTCGAAATGTCGCGGCGATTCGGGGGATCCTAGAGTTCGTACAAGAGGCGCCGCAGACCGTCGGCAGCATTGTCGCCGAGGTCGACGGAGACCACCCGGCGGCCCAGCTTGGTGAGGGCTTCGAAATCGCCGATGGCCTGGGCCGCCGCGAGCACGTCAAACCCGTAGCGCTCTCCGGGGATGGGCAGGTCGCGGCGACTGCCCTGGGTCAGGTGAAGGTACAGGCCCGTGGCGGGGCCGCCCTTGTGGAGCTGGCCCGTTGAGTGCAGGTAGCGCGGTCCGTATCCTGCGGTGGTGGCGATGTGGCATTGCTGCATCACGCGGGAGCGAAGCTGCTGCAGCAGTTGATCGCACTCTGCATCGACGGGTATGTACGAAATTATGGCGAAATAGTCTCCGCTGTTGACCTGTCCCAGCAGAGATGCCAGGGAGCCCGAAGCAGCCAGTTCCGGCAGGGCACCTGCGCGCAGAAAAGCCTCGAGGAGCCGGTCGGTGTTGTCCTTGGCGCCCTGAACGTCGGGCTGATCAAAGGGATGAACGTCCAGGATGGAGCCGGCCACTGCAGTAGCATATTCCCAGCGGTAGAATTCCGCACCGAGATCAGTGCAGTCGCGAACCGGTATGCGTGTCACGGGATGCCCCGATTGTTCCAGGGTCTCTACCGAACGGGAAATACCCTCGCAGTCCGGAGTTTCGAGGAATACAAAGAGGCGGTCGTCGCCATAGCAGTCGGGGCCGAGCAGAGGCTCCCCAGCCACGGGTACGATGCCGCGCCCCTCCTTGCTGAGACTCTCTGCAATCATCTGTTCCACCCAGAGGCCGAATCCCTCAATGGGCGGGGGAGCGATCAGGGTCACCTTGTCCCGACCGTCCAGCGCGGCGGAGCCAAGCAGGGCGCCCAGCTGGAGGCCGGGATTTCCCTCAGAACCGTCGAGACACTGGTCCCGCATGGATGCGGCGCTGTCGAGGAGCTGTCTGACGTCGATCCCTGCCAGGGCGGCGGGAACCATGCCGAACCACGACAGGACGGAATAGCGACCACCTATGTCGGCTGGGTTCAGGAATACGCGGCGGAAACCCTCGTCGAATCCCAATCGCTGGAGGGGCGTCCCCTCATCGGTGATGGCGACGAAGTTCCTTCCAGCGTTTTCAGCGGAAAGAGCCGAATCGACAAGTCCGCGAAAATAGCGGTAGAAGGACAGGGTTTCGATGGTGCCGCCGGACTTGGAGGACACGATGAAAATTGTTCGCGCCGGGTCAATGGAGGTAGCGACGGCTGATACCTGTCCGGGGACGGTGGAGTCGAGCATGGTGAGCCGTGGGTAGCCGTCGGCGGGGCCGTAGGAGCGTCGCAGGACCTCCGGTCCCAGGCAGCTGCCACCCATGCCCAGAAGAACTACATCCCGGTAGCCTTCGGCTCGGACCTGTTCAACGAAGGCGTCAAGGTCGCCAAGGCGCGGGCGGAGAAACTCTCCCGCATCCAGCCAGCCAAGGCGATCGGCTATCTCGCGTGGGTCAGGTCGCCAGACCGTGTGGTCCCGCTCCCTGATGCGCCAAGGAACGCGCCGCTCAACAAGGTCGTTGAGGAATCGCCTCGCCGCCTCGGACGTGGCCGGATCGCCGGAGACCAGACCATCGAGCGGCTCGCTCAAAATTAACCGCCATTTACCAGCTTACGGGCTTCCTCAACAACGCGGGCCGCGGTGAAACCAAACTGCTCGAGGAGAACGCCACCGGGCGCGGAAGCGCCAAAGGTGGACATTCCGATGGACGCCCCGTCCAGGCCCACGTAGCGGGCCCAGCCACTGGTCGCACCCGCTTCCACGGAAAGGCGCGCCCGATTGGAGGGCGGCAGCACTGCGTCGCGGTATTCCTTGGGCTGTTCGTCGAACAGCTCCCAGGAAGGCATGGAGACCAGCCGGGCAGCGATACCTTCCGAATCCAGCGTCTGCGCCGCCTCCAGTGCTATGTGGACCTCGGCGCCAGTGGCTATGATGATAACCTGCGGGTCGGAACCTTCCGATTCCCAGAGGATGTAACCGCCTTTTGACGCATCGTAAGCCGGCGCAAGGGCTTCCCTGTCCAGCACCGGCAGGTTTTGTCGGCTGAGAGCCAGCGCCGTGGGCCCCTGGCTGCGCTCAAGGGCGGTCTGCCATGCCACCGCTGTCTCGGAGGCATCGGCAGGGCGGATCACAACAAGCCCAGGCATCGCGCGGAGGGACATCAGGTGTTCCACCGGCTGATGTGTGGGCCCGTCTTCTCCCAGAGCGATGGAGTCGTGGGTGAAGACGTAAATCACCCGCTGCTCCATCAGGGCGCTGAGCCGCAACGCGGGCCGCAGGTAGTCGGAAAATATCAGGAAGGTGGACGCATAGGGGATGGCGCCCCCGTGGACGGCGATGCCGTTGGCGACCGCTCCCATTGCGTGTTCCCGGACGCCGAAGTGCAGGTTGCGGCCATCGAAATTTCCGGGGCCTATGTGGCCTTCGCTGTTCAGGATGGTGAGGGTGGACGGCGCTAGGTCGGCGGACCCGCCAATCAGGTTGGGAACAGCATCGGCAATGGCATTCATCACCTTGCCCGAGGCTTCCCTGGTTGAAATCGCCCTGCCGTCATCGAACAGGCCGGAGAGTCCACTGCTCCAGCCGGGAGCCAGCACGCCGTTGAGGGCGTCCTGCAGCCTGAGAGCTTCCGACGGGAAATTTTCGCGGTAGCTGGAAAGAGAATTGTCCCAGTCCGCCTGCTGCTTCCTGCCCCGCTCAACGGCCTTGGTCAGATACTCTCTAACCTCTCCGGGCACAGTGAAGCTCTCGGGGTAAGGCCAGTGGAGATGCTCGCGAGTCAGGGCCACCTCATCGTCCCCCAGCGGTGCTCCGTGAACCCCTCCGGTTCCGGCCTTGTTGGGGCTTCCGTATCCGATCACAGTGCGGCAGACGACGAGGCTGGGCCTGCTCGTATCGGCGCGGGCATCGTCGATGGCTGATGCCACCGCGTCGATATCGTTGCCGTCGATACTTTCCGTCACCTGCCAGCCGTAGGCCGTGAATCGACGGGGTACGTCCTCGAGGAATGCTATGTCGGTGTCGCCTTCGATCGAGATCTGGTTGTCGTCGTAGATCAGGATCAGCTTGCCCAGGCCCAGGGTGCCCGCAAGGGATGCAGCTTCTGCTGCCACGCCCTCCTGCAGGTCGCCATCGGACACGATGGCGTAAGTGTAGTGGTCGACGATGTCGTGCCCGGGGCGGTTGAACCGGGTGGCCAGCCAGCGTTCGGCCAAAGCCATGCCCACGGCGTTGGCCAAGCCTTGCCCCAGGGGCCCTGTGGTGACCTCGACGCCGGGCGTGAGGCCGTATTCGGGATGGCCGGGAGTCCTGCTGCCCCACTGGCGGAACTGCTGCAGCTCTTCGATGGGCAGGTCATAGCCGGTGAGGTGGAGCAGGGAATAGAGCATTGCAGATGCGTGCCCTGCGGAAAGGACAAAGCGGTCCCGGTCAGGCCACTTGGGGTCTGTCGGATTGTGCTTGAGGAAGCGGTCCCACAGGACATAGGCCATCGGAGCGGCGCCCATGGGAGCGCCGGGATGGCCCGAGCGCGCGTTCTGGACGGAATCGATGGCCAGGAAACGAAGGGTGTTGATACACAGTTGGTCGAGAGCCGAATCGGTCAACGCTTTCCCCTGCATAGGCGGCCAGGGTGGACTCCCTGGTGCCGCATAGAGATGTCATCTAAGCCATTCTTTGAGGACCTGCCGGAACAGTCTCTCGGCACCGAGTATGGTATCCAATAGTGGCGAATATGTCATCCACTAAGCCTATGGAATTCAGCATTGTCGCGGTTGATTTCCCCGGCCCTGACCTGTGAACAATACACGGATCTCCCCGGCAGTGAGCCGGAAGAGTTCACTCGTTTGACAGTAAGTGCCAGATTCCATCCTCTAAGGGGAATGTGAAGGTCACTTTGGACTACGAAAGAGTATAACGACAACCGGTTTTCGTGGACTCCCATGAGACAGCGGGACCGGCGGGTGATTAAACGGGCCGAATGCCTCCGGAATGCCGCTCTCGCAGGAAAGACGGGTTCAGGAATCCTCTTTCAACGATGCAGGAATTGAGAGTAACAGAATTTGAGAAGCAGAGGTGCAACGAGTATCTGGCATACATTCAAGGCACCAAACCATTGGGGGAACGATTGCCGATACATTGGTTTACTTTATCGGCTATTTTTTGAATATTCCCATCGCCGACTGAATCGCGTTCCCCTGCTTCCTTAGGCGCCTTCTACCGGCACTAGCGTATCTGCCAAACGCTACTGCGTGGGACGTTCACCGAGGATTGCTTCCGTCTCCAGCTCCGAGCTTCCGCGGTAGATGCGGACTGAGACCTGCTCACCCGGTAGGTTTTCAAGCAGGAATTTGGACAGTTCGCCGGTATTGCGAATCATCCGCCCGCCTAGCAGCCTGTCTGAGAAACAATGTTCTAAACGTATCTCGTCATCAACAAAGTTAATTATTCCGATAACTGTTTTGTTGGAGCCTATTAGTCACCAATAAGATTAGGAAGTGGCGCTTTTCGTCTCCAAAATCTAATCCTCGGACACGCTGCTAGGGCCACGATTACGTCCTCACCCTGCAGGCCCGCAGCGTGTGCGCTCGAATTTTCCACCACCCGGGCCACCAGGATGCCTTCGCTTACGGGTACGCCTATTTGGGCGGCAATTGCCGGGGTGAGGTTTACCGGCGAAATCCCAAGAAACCCCCTTTCCACATAGCCCTTTTCAATCAACTGCTCCGATACCGCAAGGGCATCGTCAATGTTGATGGCAAACCCTATGCCCTGCCCGCCCGGAATGGCGGCAGTGTTCACCCCGATTACCTCGCCGAAGCGGTTGACCAGGGGGCCGCCGCTGTTTCCGGGGTTGATGGGCGCGTCAGTCTGGATCAGGTCCACATAGGTGTCCTGGGGGCCGGCGTCGATGGAACGGCCCAGGGCGCTGATCACGCCCCTGCTGACCGTGGGGCCCCCGGAGAGGGCCAGGGCATGACCAATGGCGACAACATCTTCGCCCACCCGGAGTTCTGATGTGCTGCCGGTGCGCGCAGGCTGCAACCCCGAGGCGTCGATCTTGAGTACAGCCACGTCTGGGTTGATATCCCCTCCGACCAGTCGGCCGGCGTAGCTCTCGCCGTTCTGCAACGTAACGGTAATTGCGCCCGCCTTGGCCACCACGTGATTGTTGGTAAGGATGTAACCGTCATCCGTTACGATGATGCCGGTGCCAATGCCAGAGGCCGGGGCCAATTGGCTGGCGGGGAAAGTGGACGTTGCAGATGCGGCAAAAATGTGAACAACGGAGGGGGTCAGTTGACCTACGATATCGACAGTAGCGAGACTTCCGTCTGCCCCTTGGGCAGGTTGCCGGGAGGCAGACCGCGAATCATCATCGCAGGCGACCGCTGCCAGAATCGCCAGGACGAGGAGGAAAACCAACTTGGGGAAACACCTGCCTGCGAAGCCCAGTAGCCCGGTCAGCAATGCGACCGGGCTGCTTTGTTCCGTATTTCCGCAAATCCCCGACATAAACAGACAGGGAGACTCCCATTAAATGCCATTCGTACCGCACCTGGGTTTCAGCGACTATCCCCCGTTGCGGTCCAGGGCTGGAAATATGTGGTCCCTGAAAGCTTCCATTTCGCCGGTGGCGAACTCGTAGGTGGCTCCCGTCATCAGGTAGAGGTGGGTCAGCCCGGCCTGCTCTGCCTTCTTGATGCGCCCGGCACAATACTCAGGAGTGCCGATCAGACCCATATAGTCGCAGATGGCGGCGAGAGCATCGTCGGGGAGGAAGGAACAGAGTTCCTGGGCTTTCTCCCAGTCCTCGGCGTGAGGAACGTCGGGATAGAGATCCCACAATCCGGCGGGCAGCTCGAGGTCTCCGAGGTCAATTCCGGCGGCCTTGAGCCAGCGATGATACGTCTCCTCCATCAGGCGCGACACGGCCAGAGGCCGAGCGATTTCGCGGGCCTCCTTTAGGTCGTCCCTGATTATGGTGGTGGCGGTGAAGATGGTCTCCACGTCATCAGGGTTGCGGCCAGCGGCGCGGGCACCGTCCGCAACGATCTCGCGGGCCTCGGCCACGGCCCCCGGGTGGACGCCGGTCATCAGCAGGGCACCATCGGCGACTTCTCCGGTCACCTTCATAACGCGCGGGCCTGTGGCGGCGATATAGACGGGCGGTGCCGGTGCCTCACCGCCATGCCGCATCCGGCTGTTGGCCTCACCGAATGAAACCATCTCGCCGGCCATCAGCTCCTTCATAGTGACCACGGCGTGCCGCATCTGGCGGACGGTGGAGGGAGGAATGCCGATGGTGGCGGTTGAACTGTAGCCGCGACCAATCCAGATCTGCACCCGTCCCGGAGCCAGCTCGGCAACGGTCTGTGCCGCCGACGCCACCACCGAGGGGTGGCGCGTCGCCGGGTTGGTAACTGCCGAGGCGACGTTGATGCGCTCAGTTCCCTGAACGGCCGCAGCCATACTGACAAAGCAGTCGCGTTCCAGCAGTTGCGAGTCGAGGATGCCAACTCCGTCAAAGCCGGCGTCTTCGCATTGCTTCACAAAATCCGCCACCATCGGGGCTGGCTTGCAGGGGGGGACTCTCAGATCGATTTTGATGGACATTGTTTGCTCCTCTTATACGGGGAAATTCCTCAGTATTCTATTTGATTCACCAGGCCGTTGATTCACCAAGCCGCTCTGCCACTATCGCGGTCCCTGGATTCACAGTTTCCCGGCGAAGGCGGGTGTGCCGCTCGTTTTCTGGCACTGCTCGAAAACCACTGGCGCGCCCTTGCAACGAATAGCAACCCCTCCGGTCTACAGGGCCTCCGGTGGACGGATATTTAGCCGGATCAACCGGTGTCTCGCTGGAATTTCGTTTTGCAGCAGAGCGCCTTAGCTGGCTCCACCTACCCGATGAGTTCTTCGCGGAGGCGACGGATTACAATCTCTGTCTCGGACTCAGTCAAATTGAGGGGGTCCACGGCCAGTTCCTGAGGGCCGCCCAACTGGTGCAGGTAAACCTGGGGATTACCCTGCTCCATCGAGCGGGCGATGCTGTCCCTCGTGGGGCCGCGCCATTCATCGAAAAAGCGGATGACGGCGTGGGGTATGAGGTAATTGATCTTGTCGTGTTCCAGGGTCACCTGCAAGCCGGGAATCTCCACAAGGGCGTCAACAACCTGCTGCACCAAAGCGCGGTAGGCGGCCATCTCTGCGGCCTCGTCCTCCTCCACGAAAGCGGCCAGCGATGCCACCAGGCCGATGACCTCCTCCTTGGCTACCTTCATACCCCTGCCCAGAAACTGGGCGGGACTGGCTTGGGTAGCGGCCGCCTCAATGAGGTCGGCACGTCCAACGAGTATGCCGCTGCCCTGGGGGCCGCGAACTCCCTTGCCGCCGCTGTAGACCACCATATCGGCACCGGCTCGAAGGAAGCGGTAGAGGTTCTCGCGGGGCGGCAGCATGGAGGCAGCGTCCACTATGACAGGCACATCATGGGCGTGAGCGATCTCGCAAACCCGCTCCAGCGGCATGACCTTGTTGCTGGAGAATGGGGAACACAGGTAGGCCACGGCGGCTGTTCGCTCGTTTATGGCGCCTTCAAGCTGCCAGGGGTGGGCGTACAGGTAGTCGCCGAACTCCACCATCCTGGCTCCTGCCGCCCGGTAGGCCTGGTCGTAGGGGAAACGGTGCATGGTGTGGATTACGATCTCGTTCTTGAGCCCCGTGGTATCTGGCAGCTGTCGCATCTTGACCGGATCGTTACCTGCAATGCAGGCCGCGGCCTGTAGGAGCAGCCCCCCCGCAGCCCCGCTGCATACGAAACCGGCCTCGGCGCCCGTCAGTCGGGCGACTTCCTGGCCTGCGGCGCGGTTGAGGTCATCTATGTTCACCATCACCCGGGCTGCCTGGGCCATCAGCTCCAGAGTCTCGGGCCGGGTGCGGGTACCACCCAGGCGGGTTATGGAACCAGCGGCGTTAATGATGCGCGCAATCCCCAGACGCTGGTAGACGGCTTCCGTTCCAGGGTCGAGGGCAGTTGTGATGTCGGCCAAGCTATCCTCCTGACGGCGTCCATTCCGGTAGATCCGTTCCGGTAAAGCGGAGAAGCCCAAGACATGCGGCGACTGGAATTGGAAGCCCTGCTTGACTGGACGCTCAGGGTCATTATATCAATTGAAGTCGGGTCAATGTGGTAACATTTCACTGGCGCAACAAGCGCTTTCGATCAGCGATCTGCCAAGGGAGAAACCAAGAATGTCAAGCTCAGAAGGGGTTCTCGGAGGACTGGCTCCCAAGGCCAAGATCGGCCTGGTGGTGGTCAGTGCTTCCACAGTTTCCGAACTGCGCTACCCGCGGGTCGTTCCCGAAGTGGGATTCCTGGCCAGCAGGGTGATGCTGGGCGGCGACCACGGCTTGGACGCATTGCTGGAAATGGATAAGAACTCGTCGCGGGCCGTCGAGGAGCTGGCGTCGGCGGGCGTCGACTCCATTGCCTACTGCTGCACCGTCAGCGGGGCGCAACGGGGACTGGAGAAGGACCGCGAGTTCTGCGCCGATATGGAGCGGGAGTTCGGGGCACCTACCACGTCGACAATGCTGGCCGCCGCGGAGGCGCTGCAGCGCTTGGGGATACGCCGTGTGGTGCTGACCAGCCCCTACCCGCACAGTTACCACGATGCGGAGAGCCGCTACCTGGCCGAAGCCGGGATAGAGACCATCTATGCCTCGGGAATGGGGTTGCAGACCGCTGCCGAGTTTGCTGCCGTTACGCCGGACGAGATCTACCGGTTCGCGCTGGATGCGTGGCAACAGAGCGGAGCCGCGGCCGACGGACTGTTCATAAGTTGCATGAACTTCGACACCATGGCCGCGGTCCAAGCCCTGGAGGCCGCCATCGGCAAACCGGTGGTTACCTCGCACTCGGCCACGCTGTGGCGGGCCCTGGCCCTGGCCGGTATCGAGGAGCCGGTGCCGGGCTACGGCAGGCTGCTGGCAGAGCAGCGGGAATGCCGGGCGGCTACGGCCGCGTAACATCACGATACGGAGAGGTGGACAATGACCACTGCGGAACGCCTGAACGCAATTCCCCTGGGTGAGGCGATGTTCACCCAGCGGGCCATTCGCCGGTTCAAAAAGGACCCGATCCCTGACGATGTCCTCGAGGACATCATGCAGGCCACCATCCGTGCGCCCAACGGCGGCAATACCCAGCCGTGGCGGTTCATCGTTGTGAAGGACGAGGAAAAGCGCCGGAAGCTGGGGGAGTTGTACCACGAGGCGTGGTGGGCCAAGCGGGCCGACGTTGGCATCATGGGTCCGGAGGATCTGCCGCCAGGCAAGAACAGCATGCAGTCCGCGAGGCGGCTGGCCAACGAGATCGGCAATACACCCGTTATGGTGCTGATCTGCGCCACGGCAAAGGGCGCCCAGGCCGCAGCTTCGGTCATCCCGTCGGCACAGAACATGCTACTGGCGGCGCGGGCGTTCGGCATCGGGGGGACCATCACCACGCTGCATGCCGTGGTGGAAGAGCGAGTCCACGAACTGTTCGGCATCCCCGACGACGCGCAGGTGGTCTATTGCATGCCGCTGGGCTACCCGCGAGGGGAGTTCGGGTCGGTGCAGCGCAAACCACTGACCGAGGTGTGCGGCGTGGACGGCTGGAGCAACAGCTACCCCGGCTAAAAATTCACTGAGGCGAATGCCGGACTGCCTGAAGGTCCGGGATTGATACGTCCCTGCGGGCTGGAGAAGAATATGCCGCCGCAGGGACGTGGTTGTTTCCGGGGGACAACACTGACTCGAATTTGAGGACGATTCCATGGCAGTTCGTACTGGAGAGCAGTTCCTGGCGGGGCTGCGGGACGACCGGGAGGTCTGGCTGGAAGGCGAGCGGGTGGCCGACGTCACGTCTCATCCGAAACTGGCCCGGATGGTGCGGACCCTGGCCGGGATTTACGACCTGCAGCACTCGCCTGAATTCCGCGAGCGGATGACCTTCACCTCTCCCACGAGCGGCGAGCCGGTGGCGCTGTCGTACCTGGTGCCGGAGAGCCAAGATGACCTGACAAGGCGCCGGGGAGCGCTGGAGATCATGTCGGAATCGTGCCACGGGATGCTGGGGAGGACGCCAGATTATGTCAACATCCAGCTGACCGCTTCGCGGCAGTTGGCGGCCATCTTTGGGGAGAAGGACCCCAGGTTTACTGCCCATCTCAGGGAGTATCACGAGTACGTGCGGGAGAGGGACCTGTGCCTGACCCACGCCTTCGGCCACCCGCAGGTGAACCGGTCAGTAGGGCTGTCGGAACTGCCGGACCCGTACATCGCGGTCGGCGTGGTGGATACGTGCGCCGAGGGAGTAGTTGTCCGCGGGGCAAAGAACCTTGCGACGCTGGCACCGTTTTCCGACGAGATTTTTGCGCCCCTGTACCGCCCGCTGCGGCCTGATGTGGAGGAAGACCGGAAGTACTGCATCGGTTTCTCGGTGCCCTCGAATATCAAGGGGTTGAAGTTCATCTGCCCGCCGTCCCACGACTTGGGAGAGCCACTGGGGGACTACCCGCTGTCGGGGCAGTTCGACGAGATGGACTCTCTGGCAGTGTTCGACGACGTGATTGTGCCGTGGGAGAGGGTGTTCCTGCTTGATGACGTGGAGCTGGGCAACCGGACAGTTACACAGGTCGCGCTGTGGCGCCACTACATGCAACAGGTGGCGGTGAAGAACATCGTCAAGCTGGAGTTCATCCTTGGCATCGTGCACGGCATCACCGAGGGCATCGGCATTGGGGTGTACGGGCACGTGCAGGAAAAGACGAAGGAAGTCATTGACACCATCGAAACGTGCCGGGCCTACATGCGGGCTGCAGAGGCGGACGCCGGGCCTCTGGAGGGGCTGAGGGAATCTGGCCCGCGCCTGAGCCGTGGATCGCCATGCGACACTGGTACCCGGATGCCTACGCGCGGGTGGTGGCAATCGTGCAGCAGCTTGCGGCCAGCGGGCTGATGCTCACCCCCAACGAGGCCGACCTGGCCAGCCCTTTGGCTGAGGACATCGCCACGTACTACCAGGGGACGAACATGGCAGCCCCGGAGCGGGTCCGGCTGTTCCGGCTGGCGTGGGACCTGATCGGTACGGAGTTCGGTTCGCGTCAGACGCTGTACGAGCGCTTCTTCAACGGCGACGTGGTTCAGTTGCGGATGCGGCGGTACGCGCAGTACGACTACTCGCGGGCGGAGGAGTCGGTGCGCCGGTTCATGGGAGAGGTGTATGGTGATTCGGCTGGCACCCCCTAGCTGAACAGGTCTTTGATGCGGTCGAGGAAGCCGCCTCGGCTGGCTCCGCGCTCCATGAAGCGGGCCCACTGCTGCTCGGCGGACTCGGAGCGGCGGAGGTCACGGGCTCGCTCCTTCATGAGGTCTAGGACGCGGTCCTCCTCCCCCTTGTCCAGCCAGTAGCCATGATCGTTGGGGCAGTGTTCGATGGGAAGGTTGTGGGCCCGGTAGTTGAAGATGTCCATGGCCGCGCCGCAGTGAGGGCAGGGCCGCTCCCCGGAACGCCGAGCATACTCACGCATTCCCTTGAGGATTTCGTCCTTGCTGGCAGAGTCCTCGAGCATGTCCATCTCGTTGAAGTCCAGCCAAAGACCCCGGCACTCGGGGCAATGGTCGACTTCTATGCCGCGATGTTTTTGCTCGTCCAAGGCTACGTTACAGGCGGGGCAGTTCATTATCTGTGCTCCGGCGTTTATTTTCTCGGGCTGCGGCTTCTCCCGGCGATCCATCCGCCACCATCGGTGGAGGCTGTTTCAGCCATATACGGCTGGCACCGTGGTGGCGGTTTCAGCTCATGACGCGGCGGAAGAACTCCATGGCGTTGCCGCCGATGATCTTTCGTACGTCCTCGTCGGAGTAGCCGCGGCGGATTAGGCCGCGGACTATGTTGCCTCCGTCGGCTGGAGACTCCAAGCCGTTGAGGTAGGGCGCGGGCAACTGGGCGGGGCCATCGCGGCCCATCACCACCCGGTGGAAGGCGACGTGGTCGCCGATGGTGGTGTCGGTGCCGATGCCTACGTGGTCCACGCCCACGAGCTTGGCCATGTAGTCGTAGTGATCCAGGACGCACTCGATGTCCTGCTCGGGGTCGTCGCTGAGCGAGTTGGGGACGGCGGTGATGCAGATGAGGCCGCCGTTCTCGGCGCAGGCGGTCAGTTCCTCGTCGCGGCGGGTGCGACGGTTGGGACGCAGCGTGTAGGCGGCGTTGTGGCTGAATACCACCGGCACACGGGAGAACTCAATGGCGTCGAGGGCACTGGGCGTGGAAACGTGGGACAGGTCGATGGCCATGCCAAGGTGGTTCATGCGGCGGACGACCTCGATGCCGAAGTCGCTGAGGCCGCCGGGGTTGCGCTCGTTCATGCCGTCGCCGATGTAGTTGCGGCGGTTGTAGGTGATGCCAGCCAGGCGCACACCCATGCTGTAGAGCTGCTCGAGGCGTTCGATGCGGTTTCCGATGGGCAGGTGCTCCAGGGTGGGCATGAAGCCGACGTTGCCCTGCTGCTTGGCGGCCTCGATGTCGGCCGCGTTGCCGACGCGGGTGATGCCATCCTGCGACGCGACGTCGGCAACCATGCTGCCAACCTCGGCGGCGACGTCGTCGTATTCGACGAAGGACATGTCGGCGGTGCTCTTCAGGCCAGCGAAGACGTTGGCGGTGGTGATGGCAGTCCATCCTCCGGCGCGGGCGGCCTCGTAGCCCCATTCGTAGCGGCCTATTCGCACGAGGTCTACCAGCTGCTCCATCACTTCGGGGAGGACGAAGGGGTGCTGATGAACGTCAATTGTGATGGCGTCTTCAGTTATGGTCTGGTAGCGGACCTCCTCGGCGGCGTCAAGAGGAACCACCGATGACGGGACGCGACCGACCTGTCGGGCCAGGGGGATTCCAGCCGCCATGTCAATTCTCCGCCGGGTTGAATTTATTCAGGGATGGACTAACATCGGGGAGGGCGCACGGCTGGTGCGACCCTACAGGGTATTCGAGCGATCAGTTGACCGAGATGGGCGCGCCGGTGCCGCCGGTCTGCTCGTTGACCAAGAAGGTGGCCTGGTCGCGGCCGTACACAGTTTCCAGCTCGGCGTCGAAACGCTGGCCCCCGAGGCCGCCCATTACCTCATAGCGGCCCTCGGTGAACAGCCGTCCTTCATAGCTTTCGTGCTTGACCTTCCGCTCCGGTTCCCCCGCGAGATACATCTCCACGGCCTGGACCATCAATTCGCTGAACTCTTCGGAGTTGAGGTAGTTGGCAGAGCGAAGGAACACGTAGCCCCAGCGGATGCCCAAGTGTTCCATCATCATGGCAGGTCCTCGTTTGGAGCGCACCGGATTGTATTTGCAGGCCACTTGCCCATATAAAGTTTTCGTACTCGCTATTTCGTAGTTCTCCAATGAACTGTATGCACAACCCACTGAGTCGTCAAGAAGTAATGAGGATGCGATGGCCGTTGTTTTAAGTTCTGCCTCAACGAGAGCGGGAACCAACTGAGCCGGGGACCATACCCCGAGGGCGGTTATAAATCATCCTGACCAGCGTTCTGCGCCACGCCAATCCATCCCGTGATCGCCATGATCGATCCCGTCTGGAGAGGCAGCCGAATGAGACAGAGGTATTTATTTGCGTTAGCATGGCAATGATCATCCAGTGTGTCGATGAAAATGGTGTGCTGACACAGACCGATCCATTCCGCCACAGTTCACGCGAAGAGGTGTCCTCGATGACCGAACGTACCAACCAATTCCCGGCAGTCAATGATGACGCCTTGCCCTTGTCCTCCTCTGCCCGGAAACTGGGGCTGCAGCCGCCTGTGGCGCAGCAGAGACCCCACAGTTTCACGTATCACGGCGTTACGATCCAGGACCCGTGGCACTGGCTGCGGGACCCTGGATATCCGAAAGTCGAGGACCCAGACGTCCTTGCGTACCTGAGCGCCGAAAACGAGTATTTCGAGGCGGCGATGGGGCCTCACCGGGAAATGGTTGATACGATTTTCGAGGAGATCAAGGCGCGGCAGCAGCCGGACCTGTCCAGCGTACCGTGGAGGCGCGGCGACTGGTACTACCAGTGGAGATACCAGGAGGGGAGCCAGTATCGCGTGTGGCAACGCTGGCCGGCGAACGGGCCGGATTCGAAGGAAGGGCCGGGTGAAGGCGAAGAGACAATCCTGGACGAACCGGAGTTAGCCAAGGAGTTAGAATACTTTCGCCTCGGCTCCTTCTCGGTGAGCAACGGCGGGTTTCTGCTCGCATACAGCATCGACACCAACGGATCTGAAAGGTACAGGATGGTGGTGAAGGACCTGGAAAGTGGGGAGATGCGGGAGGACACTATTGAGGGCACCATGGGCAACGCAGTTTGGGCCTCCGATGACGCCTCGTTCTTCTACACGCTGGTGGACGAAAACTGGCGCCCGTGGCAGGTGCGCCGACACGTTCTCGGCCAACCGGTTGACCAGGACTCCGTCGTCTACGAGGAGGCGGACTCGGGGTTTTTTGTCGGGCTTTCCATCAGCACATCCCGTGAGTATGTGCTGATCAGCAGCGGGGACCACGTGACTTCCGAAGTACGCCTGGTACCGTCGTCGGACCCGGGATCGGCCCCCCTGCTGGTCTCTGACCGTCGCACTGGCCACGAATATTCGGTGGATCACCAGGGCGACCGATTTGTCATCCGCACCAACGACACCCACAAGAACACCCGGGTGGCGATAGCACCCGGCGACGACCCCACGGAGGCATCCTGGGCTCCACTGGTAGATGCTTCCGATTCCCACTACATCCGTGGCATAAAGGCATTTCACGGCTTCATCGTCGTAGAGGAGCGTATCGATGGGCTGGACCACATACGGCTCATCGATCGCTCAGGAGCACACCGCTACGTGCAGTTCCCGGAGTCGACCTGCACCGTGCATGTCGACACGAACCCTGAATTCGAAACCGACACGCTCCGCCTTGAGTATTCGTCGATGGTCACGCCCACGACGGTGTTCGACTATCACATCGGCACGGAAGAACTAGAGGTCCGGAAAGTCCAGCAGGTCCCCAGCGGATACGACGCCTCAGAATATGTCACGGAAAGAGTGTTGGTCACGGCTCGCGACGGAGCACAGGTCCCGGCGTCCATTGTCCGCCACAAGGACTCCAAGGTGGACGGCTCGGCCCCGCTGTACCTTTACGGATACGGGGCCTACGGTCTTGCCATGCCGCCGTCCTTTTCCACCACGCGGCTTTCGCTGCTGGACCGGGGATTCATATTCGCCATAGCGCACATTCGCGGAGGCGACGACCTGGGCTACCACTGGTACGAGGCTGGCAAGCTGGACCGGCGCACCAACACGTTCAATGACTTCGTGGACGTGGCCCGCGCATTGGTGGAGCAGGGCCATACCTCGGCAGGCCGAATTGCCATCGCAGGGGGCAGTGCCGGCGGACAGCTGATGGGAGCCGTGGTGAACCAAGCGCCGGAACTATGGGGCGCGGTGGCTGCCCACGTCCCATTCGTGGACGCGCTGAACACTATGCTGGATGACACCCTGCCTCTCACGCCCATCGAGTGGCCGGAGTGGGGCAACCCGATCGAAGATGCCGCCTCATTCGAGTACATCCGGTCCTATTCGCCCTACGACCAGTTGGAGCCGCGCCAGTATCCCCCGATACTAGTGACAGCGGGACTCAATGACCCCAGGGTGACTTACTGGGAGCCGGCCAAATACGTAGCCAAGCTGAGGACCCTGAAGGAGGACAACAACCTGCTGCTGCTCAAGACCAACATGGGAGCAGGCCACGGAGGCAGGTCCGGCCGGTACGATCGCCTGTACGAAGTGGCGGAGGAGTACGCCTTCATGCTGGCTGCCATGGGGCTGACCGGCTGACCCTGCCGCTTGCCGGGAAGGCACGCCGGTGGTACAACCACAGCGACTAATCGCGAACGCCTGAACTGAAGGAGAACGAAAATGGCACGTCTTGAAGGAAAGGTGGCCGTTATCACAGGGGCAACCGGCGGTATCGGCCGGACGGCATCACGGTTGTTTGCCGACGAGGGTGCCCGGGTGGCGCTGGTGGACCTGGACGAGTCAGCGCTGCGGGAGGTTGCGGGAGCCATCGGCGAAGACAAGGCCAGCTACACCGTGGCCGATGTCACGGATCCCGACCAGACGCAAACGTACATCAACCAGGCAGTCAACCGCTGGGGCGGTGTTGACGTGCTGCTCGCCAACGCCGGCATTGAGGGAACCCTGTCGCCCATCACTGACTACCCCATCGAGATGTTCGACCGGGTGATGGCGGTCAACGTCCGGGGAGTCTGGCTTGGGCTGAAGTACGCAATGCCCGTGATGCGGGAAAGAGGCGGCGGCAGCGTCGTGATCACATCCTCAACGGCGGGCATCAGTGGCGCATCTGAGATGTCAGCGTACAACACCAGCAAGCACGCGGTGATCGGGCTCATGCGAGTGGCCTCGCTGGAGGGCGCCCCCCACGGAATTCGAGTCAACACCGTCAACCCATCTCCTATCGAGACACGCATGATGCGCTCCATAGAGGAGCAGCGAGTGGCGGCCATGGACGACTCGTCTGTGACCATTGAGGTGGCCAAGCAGGCGTTTTCCGGCCGCATTCCTCTGCAGCGTTACGGCGACCCGACTGAAGTGGCGAAGATGATGCTGTTCCTGTCCAGCGACGACAGCAGCTTCTGCACCGGAGGGGTCTACATGGTCGACGGCGGCAGATCGGCGGGCGGCACTTAGGGAACGACGCTCTGAACTCCCTGCGACTGTCCCGTACTGCAAGTAACACGGTGGAAATCACGCACGTGAGGAGGCGTAATCATGGCAACCTCAGTGAGTGGACAAATCAAGGCTGGAACCCTTGATCAGCTCAAAAGCCGGGGCTGCTTGGTGGTGACCGGCGGCGGGCACGCCATCGCCGTGTTCTATCATGAAGGCGAGGTGTACGCGGTGGATAACCGTTGCCCGCATATGGGATTCCCGCTGGACCGGGGCAGCATCAGCGACGGCATACTGACGTGCCACTGGCACCACGCCCGGTTCGACCTCTCCAGCGGCGGCACGTTCAACCCATTCGCCGACGACGTGCGCAGTTTCCCGGTCAGCGTGGTCGACGGGGAAATCTGGATCGACCCGGAACCGCCCCGGCGCGACGAGCGCGAGCACTGGAGTCGCCGCCTCAGCGACGGCCTGGAACACAATATACGGCTGGTCATCGCAAAGTCGGTACTGGGGCTGCAGGCCTCCCATGCCGACTACCGCGACCCGCTGTCCATCGGGGCTCGCTTCGGCACCACCTACTCAGTCAACGGCTGGGGCGCGGCCATGAGTATCCTTACCTGCACCGCCAACATCCTGCCGCACCTGCACGAGGATGACCGCCCCAAGGTGCTGTACCAGGGGCTGCTCCACGTCGCCAGGGAGTGCTCCGGCAAGGCCCCGAGGTTCTCGGTGGACCCGCTGCCGACCGGAGAAACGCGACCCGAGGTATTTACTCGATGGTTCCGTAACTTCATCGACGTCAGGGACGACGAGGGAGCGGAACGCTGCCTGGTGACCGCCATAGAGCTGGGCATTTCCAGGAATGACATCGCCGAGATGATCTTCGCGGCCGCCACGGACCACATCTACCTGGATGCGGGGCACGTGGTGGACTTTGCCAACAAGGCGTTCGAGCTGCTGGACCATCTGGGATGGGAGATGGCCGGGCAGGTGCTGCCCAGCCTGGTGCACGGAATGGCTCGTGCGCGGCGGAGTCAGGAGCTCAGCCAGTGGCGCCACCCCATTGACCTGGCGTCGATAGTCTGGGAGGCGAGGGCGGAGCTTCCTGCGCTGCTGGAGCAGGGACGGAACCTGGCCGGGAGATGGGACGACGGCGATTCACTGGCGGATAGGATCCTTGGGGATTCTCCTGGGGAAATCGTGGGGGCCCTCAAGGAGGCTGTCTCAGGAGGCGCAACTCCCCAACAGGTTGGTGCTGCCGTGGCTCATGCCGCCTTCCTCCGCATGGCCCGCTTCCACCTGTCCAACGAATTCCGAGACTGGGACACGGTGCACAATACTCTGACGGCCGCGAACGCGCTGCACCAGGCGCTGAAGCGGACACCGACCCAGGAGCTGCTGCGGGGGGCGTTCGACGTGGCCGTGAGCATCTACCTGGACCGGTTCCTGAACATGCCACCGCAGCGGCTTCCCGACGCGATGGCGAACCCGGTGCCAGGACTGGAGCAACTGACCGATCTGCTTGACCTGGTAAACGTTCGCCAACAGGTGGAGGAGTCGGCACAGGCGGTGTCGGGCTACCTGGCCTGCGGGGACGCTCCAGAGGAGTTGCTGGCCACCCTGGGGCAGATGATGCTGCGGGAGGATGCGGACTTTCACTCGTTCCAGATTGTTGACGCGGCATTCAGCCAGTTCGGTTCGCGGATGGGTACAGAGTCGGGCCGGCACGTGCTGATCGGGCTGTCGCGGTTCCTGGCAGCCCACTCTCCCACGCCAAGGGCGGAGGGCCAGACATTCCAGATCGCCCTGCGCCTGCAGCGGGGCGAGGAACTGTTCCAGTAGCCTTTCAGAATCACGACGTTTACTGGTTGGCAATTACCGCTTCGGGGTGGCCGGAGCAGGCTGAAACAGGGCCTTTCCATTTAATCACCCTTGAGAACAGCAAACGGTCGCCCTGTCTGACGGGAGATTACTCGCTCCGCTCGAAATGACAGGGTTCTGCACGCTGGAACACACGTCGGCCAAATGGCCGCGACCGGTCAGCGTCACAGGCACAGGTACAGGTTTGTTCTGGCCGGCAGTGGAAGGTAACTGTTGCGCATACTTGTCATAGGCGGCAGCGGGTTCATCGGACGGTACCTGGTGCGCAGACTGAGCGATGCCCCGGGCCACGAGGTCTTCGGCACGTTCCTGTCCCGCCCTCCCGGGGAGGACGGCAATTCCTGGCACCGGGTTGAGCTAACCGATTCGGCGGGTCTGGAGCAGGTATTCCGTACTTCCCGGCCCGAAGTGGTGGTGCACCTGGCGGCCATAGCGGACGTGGGCACGGCCGAGAGGGACCCCGAACGGGCTACGGCGGTAAACGTGGCTGCAACTTCGGATATTGCCCGGCTTTGCCTGAAGTGGGAGGCCAGGCTGGTCTTTGTTTCCACCGAGTATGTGTTCGACGGCAGGCGCGGATTCTACCGTGAGGACGAGACTCCACGCCAGAACACTCACTACGGCCGCACCAAGCGGGAGGCGGAGCAGGAGGTGGCAAGGATTGGCACTGGCGGGAGCATCGTTCGCACCAGCATCGTCTATGGCTGGCCACTGCAAAGGCACAGGAATTTCGTTCCGTTGCTGATCGAACGCCTCCGGAGCGGGCAGTCTTTTCGCGCACCCACAGAGGTGATGCGAACGCCGGTGTATGTCGAGCATCTGGTGGACGGCATTTCGCGACTGGTGGAGGAGGGCTACCCCGGCGTCCATCACGTAGCTGGCCGGGACTGGGTGAGCATGTACGACTTTGCTGTGGCCGTTGCGGAAGAGTTCGGACTGGACCGGGACCTGGTGATTCCAGAGGGTGCCGGTCCGGGACCATTCCGGGGCGCCAAATCGCCGGGCACGTTGAGGGGACCGGGCAGCACTGACTTACTGGGGCTCGACTGTAGCAGGACCATGCGGCTGTTGGGGCTGGATCAGCCGGGACTCGCAGAGGGACTGGCGGCGATGCATTCCGTTGCGAACGGGCAGTAAACAGTAATTGGTACGGAAATGCAGTTGCGGCCACGACTATCGCCCGCACTCCATTGGGCAGGCGGCTCCGCATTGCGCGGAGCCGCCTCGTCTTTGGCCGGAACACTCTGGGTCTGCGGCAATCAGTTCCAGCGAAACAACCTACTGGAACTTACCAGCTACTGAGTCCTGTCATTGTGCGAAGTTGCGGAGCCGGGGGGTGTTCCTCAGCAGGGCGGGCTTGCTCCTTTGGACGGCTGCAGCAGCGCCTTGGGGTTCCGTACTCATGGGTGCAGGGCCATTGGCCTTGGGATTGGGCTTTGCCATTCGGTAGCCAATACCGTGCTCGGTGAAGATGTACGAGGGTTTCCTCGCATTGTCCCCAAGCTTCTGGCGAAGGGACTTTATGTAGGAGCGCAGAAGCTGGGGCTCCCCCGAATACTCCGGTCCCCAGACCCTCTGGAGCAGCACGTCCTGTATGAGAACCTTGCCTGCGGAATTGGAGAGCTCGGTGAGCAGTTTGTACTCTGTCGCCGTCAGTTGTACCGGTTGACCCGATACGTAGACGGTCCGCTCATCGAAATTGATCAGCACGTCACCCAATTGGAACGTCTTGTCGTCGGTAGATTCTCCGTTGGTGATCAACCTACGAAGGGTCGCCTTTATTCTTGCAATCAGTTCGGAGGGCGCGAAGGGTTTTAACATGTAGCCGTCCGCCCCCATTTCGAAAGCGCGCACGACATATTCCTCATCGTCCCTTTCACAGAGCACAATTGCCGGGAGGTTCAGCGAAGTTCCGGCACGCCGTAGGGTGCGGTAACATTCCTCTTATCTGCCAGCAATGTCCAGGAGGATCAGTTTCGCTCTTTCCAACGACGCAAGTTGCTCAATGTCGTCCAGGCCGGCTGTTGCTATGGCGCCATAGCCCGCGCTGAGCAGAACTTTGCGAACAGTGCCCAGCAGTTTGGGGTCTTCAATAGAAACGAGGATCTGAATCTTCTCCGCGGGAAGCGGCGATGGCGCTTCTGCAATCTCCGGGATATGAAATTCATCCTCGTCTTCTACTGACAGGAGAGTGAAGGTCAGAGTCAGGCGACCCTCCTGCTCATCCAAATCTGTCCTTACCCTGCCTCCGTGCGCCTCAACAACGCCTCGGCAGAAGGCAAGCGCCAGACCCTCGCCCTGCGAAGACAATTCGGCCGATTTGTTGTGGGACTGAGTAATTTTCTTGAATATCAGAGGGGTATCCGTTGCCTTGAAGGGCGGAGATGATTTTACGGGAGAGGCAAGCGGGCCTTCCACCGAAACCGAGACAGTGACGTAGGTTTCTAATGTAGAAACAGTTACTTGGACCGGCGACGAGTCAATCGAATGCTTCGCCGCCTGGCGGAGGAAATTGTGCAACACCTGGCTTATGCGGTGCTTGTCAGCCATCACTCTGGGCAGCCCCTCCGGGATATCCAGCCGGAGGGTTATCGCGGCATGGTCTCTCAGATATTCTCCGCAGGACCGCTCTATCAGTCCCGCTAAATCCACTGATTCGGCATCTACGGACAATGTCCCTGTCTCAATTCGGGTCAGCTCAATGAGGCTGTTCAGCTGGCTGCGCATCAGGTCTGCCTGCTGGTCAATGATGCGCAACAGTTGCATTGACTCATTGGTGTTCAGGGGCTCGATTATGGTCTTGAGAGCGGCGGCAGAACCCTTGATGGTCGTGACAGGCGTTCTCAATTCTTCACTAACCAACCCCAGGAATTCACCTTTTTTTTCGCTCCAAGTCTTCCAGGGGGGACAGGTCCTGACTAACGCTCATCAGTGACACCATTTCCCCTGATTCAGAGAAAAGGGGAGCACAGTTGATCAAGGTGGTAATGGTATTCCCGTTCGGTAGGTGGATGACGATTTCATCGGCGCGCACAGTCTCGCCGGTCTGAAGCGCCCTGGTGCCAGGAAGGTCTGCAAAGGGGATTTCCCTTCCGTCGGTTCTGGTAAACGTCAAATACTCGAAGATGTTTTCAAGGTCCTCATCTGGAATCCCCATTGCACCCAGGAGTCGTCGGGATTCCTGGTTCATGTAGGTGACCTCTGCTATCCGAGTGTCGAATATGGAGACAGCCACGGGAGATATGTCCATCAGGGTCTCCAGTTCCACCTTTGCCCGGTACGTCTCCTCATATTTACGGGAGTTGGAGATTACGGATCCAGCCTGGGCGGCAAACATCGCCGCGATGTCTTCATCAGCCTGTGTAAACTCCTGTCCCCCTTCCTTCTCGGTTAGGTAAAGGTTGCCGACATGTTCGCTGCGATGATAGATCGGCATTCCCAGAAAAGTTTTCATGGGGGGATGGTTTTCTGGAAGACCCACGGAATCGGGGTGGGTCGCCATATCCTTCAGCCTGACGGGGCTCTTGACCCTGCTTATATGTCCCAAGAGGCCCAGTCCTTGCGGCGATTGCGTCATTCTTTCGCGTTCTTCCTGCGAAACGCCGAAAATGTAGAAGTCTCGAACTTCGTCCGAAGGCTGGAAGGTCAGGAGCGCACCGTACCGGGCGCCCGTCAGCTTTCAAACGTTGTTGATAACTTCCTGTAGAACGGACTCAGCCTCCAGGTTTTCGGAGATGCTGATGCTGGATTCGCTCACTCTGGCCAGCTGTTCCTTCAGTGCTGCATTTTCCTTCCTGAGCAGTTGTGCTTCAGTGGTTGCTACATTCGCTTGTAAAAGACTCATTATCTTCCTCGTCAAATCTTCCTCGTCAATTTTTGAGGTCAGTGTTTGAGGATCAGGGGACAGCCCACACAACTTCAGCACTATTTCACATTACCCTCCTTAGATTTCACAGAGTACGTCGACCGGGCAGTCTCCCAGAGCAAGGATGCTCCGGAGCGCATTTCAGGTCGATTCTCACAGGGCTGCAGGTCGGTGGGTGACTAATAGTACCAATTAATAATATGAGAAATAAACAGTTAACACGTTTTTCCAGAAAGTTTCTCACAATGTTTTCATAATCGCGTTTTCCCCATTCACAAATTCTCCACAATCGTCTCCATTTAACGACACTACCCAGCGGATAAGTCGGACGCCGACCCAGCCCGACCCGCCTGCAAGGACCGCTGTCATCAGGCTTCGGCGGGGTCGGCAGAGTCTTTGGGCGTATGCTGGAACGAGTGAGAATCGAGTCTCACACCGGTCATGTCGAAAAGGGAACCCTCTCCCGGAAGGGGAGAGGGTTGTTCGGTACATCCCTTTGGCCACCTCGGTAGTCAGCTGTTATTGGCTTCGCCCTCCAGGCCGGCGGCTTGGGCTGCCAGACTGGCGAACTCGGCAACGTCAGTGGACTGTGGGAGGAGTTGCTGGACGCGTCGCGCCTCGTCCGCCACTGCCTGCAGACTACCCTCACGGGCCCAGTAGCTGCCGCGCAGGACCTCAGCGAATTCGGCGACGACTGCCGAGAACTGGAAGCGGGAAGAGGCTTCCTCGAAGGATACCGCCAGGTCGGTACTCTGGAGTTCCCGTGCGATTTCGATGACCTCGCTGAGGCCAATGCCCTCGTACCGCATGTAGACAGTCCCCAAGGTGCCCTCAGCACCCTCGCGGAGCTTCAGCTCGTAGAGAGCGGTCACGCTGTGTCCGGCACCGATCTCGCCAGCGTCTACGGCATCGTTGCGAAAGTCCTCGTCGGCCACGTCGCGGTTCTCGTAGCCCAACAGGCGGTAGCGGCTGACGGTCTCGGGGTTGAAGTCCACCTGCACCTTGGCATCCTTGGCGATGACCTGGAGGGTGCCAGTGAGATCGTCGACAAATATGCGCTGGGCCTCGGAGAGGTTGTCGACATAGTAGTAGGCGCCATCGCCGTCATTGGCCAGCTGCTCCATGAGGATGTCATTGTAGTTGCCCATGCCGAACCCGACGGTGGTGAGAGTGACGCCCTGGTCCACATATTCCTGGACTTGGCTGAGGATCGAGTCGGGGCCAGTGTTGCCTACGTTGCCCACTCCGTCGGAGAGGACCATTACCCGGGTGATCCGTCCGGGCTCTATCTCGTCAACGGCCAGCTTGTAGGCGACTTTGAGGCCATCTTCGACGTAGGTGGAGCCGCCGGGCTGCAGGGAGTCGATTGCCTGCAGGATCTCGCCCTTGTTGCGTCCCTCAGTGGCTTCCAGCAGGACTGAGCCACGGTTGCCGTACGTCACGATGGCTACCTTGTCATCGGAACGAAGCTCGTCGACCAGCAGTCGGAGGGACTGCTTGACCAAGCCGAGCCTGTCCTCGCGGGCCATGGAGCCGGAAACGTCGATGGTGAAGACCAGGGTAGCGTCCTGTCGCTCTTCCTCGAGTAGCTCCTTGCCCTGGAGGCCGACGCGCATCAGCCAGTGGCTCGCGCCACCGAAGGGGGAGGGAGATCCCTCGACGTGAATGGCGAAGGCATCTTCAATGGGGACTTCATAACCCTGGTCAAAGAAGTTAACGAACTCCTCCACTCGCACCGAGTTCTGGTCGGGCAGGTGGCCGTCGCCCAGAAACTTGCGTGCCACGGTGTACGACGCGGTGTCTACGTCAATGGCGAAGGTGGAAAAGTGGTCGTCCTCCGTGTCAATAAAGGGGTTGACGCCGTAGTGCTGAAAGAAAGTCAGGTCGTAGGCCGCATCGTTGACCGTGGCAGAGCCGCCGATGGTGTTGAACCCCTCGGGCTGGCCGGCCTCCGTGGCCACGACGACGGGCTGCTCCTGCTCGGGGGCCTCGTTAGCCACCTCGACGGCTTGCTGCTGCGGGGGAGCGCCGGCCTCCTGTGTGACCTGGGGCGGGGTGGGCTCGTAATACCCGGCATCGCCGCAGGCCATCACGGCCAGCATCAGCGCCACCGCCAACGCCAGGGGAAAGGCAGCCTTCAACAGAATTGGGTACATCTCATCGCCTCCATATATTTGGTTCGGCAATGGAGATTCTCGCTTTTATCGGGCTGTACATTGGACGACAGATGTGTAACATTCTGCCCCTATTGTGTAGCGGAGTTGTATCACTTGCCAACTTTCGGCGAGCTTTTGACTGCCCACATCGAACGGGCCGGAATAGGTGATTCCGACCTCGCTCGACGCATCGGAGTCAGCCGTCTCACGCTGATTCGCTGGAAGGAAGGGATTACTTCGAGGCCCCGTTACCGCGAAGACGTTCTGCGTTGCGCCGAACTGCTGCGGCTGACGCCTGAGGAGCGGAACGACCTGCTGGTGTCGGCGGAATTCGAGCCGGAAGCCCCTGTTCTCCTACCCGTATCCCAACCCATTTCCCAACCTGTCTCCCAAGAGGAAGTCCCAGCCGATCTGGCGGCTCAACCCACCTCGCACCCCACTCCGGCTGCCATAGTAGAAGTTTCGGCGGCAACGGTCTCCCCGCAACGTTGCCGGGGCATCAGAATTGCGGTCTCCGCAGGAGTGACCGCAGCGGCAGCGGCATTGGCCGTCGTGATTGTGTTGCTGTGGATCTCAGACGCGCCGGACCACCCTGTGGCGGCATCCGGGGAGTCACTGATTGTGATCGCGCCTTTTGCAAACTACACGGCTGGGCAGCAGGGGTTCAACATCCGGGGGCGGCTTCGGACCAGTATAGACCAGGAAATCGCGTCTGCCGGGCTGACTGCCGTCAGGACGGTGGAGTGGCCCGAAGCACTGTCGGTGGAGCAGGAAGCGTTCTCCGCGGGCGAGCGCTCCGGTGCGGCCATCGTGATCTGGGGGGAGTACGACAGCGGGCGGGTGCTGGCCAATCTCACATCCACCCGCACCGAGAGCGAGCCCTTCGGCCCGCAGGTGGTGGACATTTCGTCCTCGCCGTCTGACCTGCCCACGGCCATAAATATTGACCTCACGGCAGAGGTGCGCTCGGTAGCGCTGCTGACCCTGAGTCAGCTGTATCTGGAGCAGGAGGAATTCGACCTGGCCAAGACGGTACTAATCCGGGCCCTGGAGCAGCCGCCGTCGGACCCCGCTGCGCTGGCCAACCTGCGCTACCGGCTGGGCCACGCTTACCTTGGCGGTGAATACGCCGACCTTGACGAGGCAATCTGGCGGTTCTCACAAGTGCTCACGGTGCAGCCCCGGTCGGCGGACACTTACAGCAGCCGGGGCCTGGCCTACCTGGAGCGGGGGAGGCCCGGCGATGCCGACCTTGCCATCGCAGACCTGAGCCGCGCGGCGCACTGGAACCCAGCATGTCCGGCCCCTACTTCAACCGGGCCGTAGCCTACATGGAAAGGGGCTTTTCCGGGGACCTTGACCGAGCACTTCGCGACCTGCAAAGGGCGATTGATGCCGAATCAGAGAGCGCCGGGGCCTTCGTGAACCGGGCGGCGGCGTATCTGCAACGGGGCAATGACGGGGATCTCGACCAGGCCTTCGAGGACCTGGAGCGTGCCATCGACATCGACCCTGGGCTGGCGACGGCATGGGTGAACCGGGGCAACGCGTACCTGCAGCGAGGGGAGGACGAGGACACGGAGCGCGCAATAGCGGACTTCACAAAGGCTATCGAGATCTCTCCTGACGCCGCCGCGGGGTACTACAATCGGGGGCTGGTGTACTCGGAGCTGCAGGACTGGGGACAGTCAACTGCCGACCTGCGCTCCGCACAAGAGCGGGAGCCGGACAACGCGGCGTTCAACAACACGTTATGCTGGCAACTGGGACTGCAGCGCCTGCCCGAAGCTGCACTGCCCTACTGCGACCTGGCGTTGGAGGACAACCCAAACGGCCCGGCCCGGGACAGCCGGGGGCTGGTCTACGGCGTTATGGGCAGGGCCGAAGAGGCCATCGCAGACCTCCGTGCCTTTCTCGCCTGGGTGGACTCCTCGGTGAAGGAGACCTGCCGTCCCTACTACCGTCCCAGCCGGGAGTCGTGGGTCGGAACGCTGCAGTCAGGAAGCAACCCGTTCGATGACGCTACACTGAGAGAACTGCGAGTGCGGCCAGCCTCGCCGGGAGGCACTCCCTGCTGAACCCGTGAGAGTGCCGCAAGGACCAACCTCGGAACGGAATCGGGCCCGCCACCCCAAGTGGTACGTCTTCCTCTATGGAGTCCTTTGTCCCGGCTGCAAGGGGCTTACACCTGGCTGAGGCCGGGATCCGCTCCCGCCCTTGGGCGCACGGTAGCCCAGAGGCGATATCCCCCGTCGCAACATCGGGGCCGTCGCAGCCGACCCTACAACTGTTGCTCCTCGAATTTCAGCCCCCCTTCGGGAGAGCAACAGGACCAGGGCGAATCCGGTTCCAAGATCACTGGATACACCTGCTTCTCAAGCTGATCTAAGGTCTCTCCATTCCTCGATAATGCCCAGTATTACAGCGATGGTTGGCATTATAGGATGGCAGGGCAGTCCGGGTAAGGTTTGGAGAGGAGGGCAGGGAGGTGGATACGACGGCTTTCGGGCAGATGTACGGAGCCTTTGGGGATTTTCAAGCTTACTTTGCCTCGCTGTTTGGCTGCAGGGAGACGCGAGAGCACAGCCCGTACTATCTCCAGGCCCTGCTGGTGCAGTCCGGGGAGCGGCGCAACGCCGAAAATCTGTCGGAAACGAGTCCGGCCTCAGTCAGGGAGATGCAGCGGTTTCTCACCGAATCGCCTTGGGATGATGACGCAGTCATAGGACGCCTGCAGGAGTATCTGGGGCCCCGGCTGGGGCCCCCTGTGAGGCCGTCTGGGTGTTGGATGGCAGCGACTTTCCCAAGCAAGGCCGGAAGTCGGTGGGGGTGGCCCGCCAGTACTGAGGCAGACTGGGCAAGGTGGCCAACTGCCAGGCCGTGATGTTCCTGGCCTATGTCAGCCCGTTGGGACGGACACTGGTGGACAAGCGGCTGTATCTGCCGGAGAGCTGGACCCAAACCAAAGCCAAGATGAAATGCGCAGTAACATAGGATAAATTGGCGGAGAGGCAAGGGTAGTTTTCCAGGTGTCGGAGAAGGGTTGGTGATGGGTGTGAGGAAGATAGGTCGGTCTCAGGAACAGTGGCAGATAGAAGTCAAGGACTTGCGGCGGCGGATGATTTTGGTGCCGACGCCCAGGGAGCGGGAGCGTTGGTACGCCATGCTGCTCCTGGCCCAGGGCTGGACGACGGGGGCTCTGGAGCAGGATCCACACACTGTAGGAACATGGGCGTCAGCCTTCGGAGAGGGAGGGCCTGCGGGTTGATATTCGAAAAGACTGGTGGTTCCCCCCCGACCTTGACCAAGCGCAGCAGGAGGAGTTGACGGCGGCGGTGCAACAGACTCCTGCTTCGTCGGGCATCGTAATGGCCAACTGGTATTGGAGGGTGGTACGGCGGTTTGCCTTGGAGCACCTCGGCATTGAGTTGAGCCGCAGCAGTTGCCTGAACTGGCTACACCGCTTGGGGTTTGCCTTCAAGCGGCCCAAGAAGCGTCTGCTCAAGTTTGATGAGGCCAAGCGGGAGGCTTTCGTGGCGGAGTACGCCATCCTGAATGAGAAGGCTGGTCGGAACGAAACCAGGATATTCTTTGCTGACGAGGCCCACTTCCGGGCCGATGCGGAACTGCGGGGCAAGTGGGTGCTGAAGGGCCAGCCTGCTTTGGTAGACTCGACCAGCCTGCGGTACGGCGAGAAGGCCAGCTACTATTCGGCGGTGTCCCTGGAGACGGGAGAGGTGGAATGGATGGCACTGGAGGGCAACAGCAACAGCGGAACCTCGGTTGCCTTCCTGGAACAACTGAGGGGAAAGCATACAGGGCCGATGCGGGTCATCTGGGACAACGGGCCTGCCCATCGTGGCGAGGCGGTGAGGGAATATCTGCGGACGCCCGGACTTGACCTGCGGTTGGTGAACTTGCCGGGGTACAGCCCGGACTTCAACGCCAATGAGGCGGTCTGGGGCTGGGCGAGAGAGAAGGCGACGGGCAATCTCTGCCTGGGCAGCAGGGCGGCAGTGCAGGAAAGGGTCGGCAACTCCTGGCCAGACTGACCAGCAGGAGAGGCGAGGTGAGGCGCCGCTGCCGAACGGTCCTGCAGTCACGGGCCGAAGCACTCCTGCCGAATTCCCAGTACGATTCCTCGCCTCAGGCAAATGCACATCCCACCTTGGATTTGGTTTAGTAGAGAGACTCCCCTCCCCTACCAGAGCCTTGTAATGGCCGAGGGCACCCACTGGGAATAGACCCACTAGAGTCAACAGCTCTACCAGCTCCTGTCCTCCACGCTCTCACCAGATGCTGCGGGCCACCATGCGGTCCAGCCGCCAATTCTGGCCCCTGGTACTGGTCGACGGGCGAAGACTAGCTATGGAAGAGCACAACGTGTCGCGTTACTCCGGGGTCCTGCCGGTCAGGACCGAGAGCACGTCAAAGTAAAGCCAGCCGTCCGTGCCGTAATACCAGGCTGTGGTATGGGTAGGAGGAAATCAATCGGAATCCAACGATTGGGCTAACTTGAGTGCGCGGGTGGCACTCCACGCATCGGCAGCCACAATGCAGATTTCGCTGGGTCTGATTAGCCTGTCGGGATCCGGGGTATGCGCCTGGAGGGCCTCAGGCACGGCCTCGAGCCGGTGGAAAAGGTCCCGTTCCCTTTCCATCATCGATGCCCAGACAAACACTACACATGCTGGACTATCTCCCGGCCGATGGTATTCCGCCACAGCGAGAAAGAGCCATACTTTGTAAAGATGGATCGCCGTCAGCGACCATCCCGGTTGGCGCCATCGTCTGACGATGTCGCTCACAGTCTCGACCTTGGGGATGTCGAAATCCAAAAGGTTGGTCAGCCCGGCGGGGCTGAGCCAACTTCTCTGTTCCTCCGAGGCCTCCAGGTTGTCAAGCCCTCGGGCCGTGGGCCACATCCTGGAGGAGCTTGGCAGGAAACATATCATCTCTGCGCTGTCCAGAAGTCCCTTCTCTCTCCAGTCCCTGATGTCATCCTTCACCTGCTGGGGACTCAGCCCGGAGGCAGCGACCAACTCATCGACGTTGGGCAGTACCATCCCGAGAAAATGGTGCTTCAGCCGGTCAGCCCTCATCACCACCGGTTCCCTCTGTTGTTCGGGCGTTGTCATGGCGCACCTCCTCCTAAAAGAAAGCGTACCGCGGGGGCAAAGTCTTTTGCCCGTACGTGTCTCAAACTGATTGAGGAGGTGAGCCATGCAAGACCGAGAGGAATACGGCAGAGAGCACGAACACAAACCCTCTGAGGAGGACTTGGCGCGGCACTACAGGGCGATGCACCAAGCAGCAACATCGCGCGAAGAGTTCCGCATCCCGGAACAGGAAGACTTCTTCGGAAACGACAACCCGGGTCCACACCAGGAACCCCAGGCCGTAGAGGAAGCTGACCACCAAGCAGAATTCGAACCAGATGAGGGAGTTAGATCAGATTACGCTTCTGTCAAGTTCGGCTATCTAAGGAAAACCCGGGGCAAGATACGGGGTGAGGACTGGGCTCCAAATTACAGCAGGAGGTTGCAAATGCCGATATTCGTGCCCTTGGGGGACCAACAAAACTAAGTAGCTTCCGGTAAGTCTTGCGAAATGCCTGACGTGGTGAGAGGCAGCCCGCAAGGCCAGTGAATTTTGCTACGGGGTTGCCTCCAGAGGTCAACGGAGAGACCGATTTGTCCCGCGGCAAGCATTCTTGCCGCTTCACCTCACGTTCCTATACACGCTGCTCATCGACACCAGTGCGGTAGCTGGGCACGTCTCTCTTCAGGAAGACCGGGTGATGCAATACACGGTCGATGGTAGCCGCCGTGACCAAGGGGTTGGCGAATATGTGCTCCCACAGGGAGAGGACACCAAGTTCGAGATGATGCCCAGGGAACGCCGCTCGTGGCCTTCGACGATGACAGTGAGGAGCACCTCGGACTGCTCAGCCCCCTGGGGCAGGTACCTGAGGTAATCAAGCAACAGGAGGTCGTAGTTATCGAGCGTGCGCAGTTGTGGCGGCAGGGCCAGATTTCTAGGGTGTCCATCATCAGGCCACCCGCGCCAGCAGGGAGTCGCAGAGCCTCGGGTCCGGCACACTAGCCAGGCTAAGCGTCGGCACCAGAGGCTTGGGCTTGGTCAGTTCTTTGACCGCAACGTAGTCAGAGGGTTCCGTTTGCTTGTGGGGTATGGCCAAGATACCATCGCCCCCGCGACAGTTACTACGTTTCCAATCTACCCCAGCAATAGGCGCATTGGAGGGAATGGGGATAGCCATGCTCCCTGTAGCGCATATGGGGCGGGTAACTGTCGCAAGCTACCTCAAACCTTCATGAGTCACCACGGAGTTTGGCTACAAGGGGGTGAGGTAAGGGTGATGGGTCAGCCATAGGGCGCTCAAGGCGGCGCGCAATCTGGAGAGCGGTATCGCGGCTTGGCGGTACCGCTCTCCCGTTCTGTGGCACCAGTGCCGGAGCAGGTCTTGGACCAAGGGAGCGAGGTCCGGCGCCAGCAAGGAGAGCAGGAAAGCGTAGACCAGGCTGACCATAAGCAGCAGCTTCAGGCGGTTTTCCCAGAACCAGAGCCGGGGACTCTCCATGGCCAGGTCCGTCTTGCAGGCCCGGTAGCACATCTCCACCTGCCAGCGGCGGGCATAGGCCAACACCACCCGCCAGGCATCGTCGGTCGTGGCTATTGGCTCGTTGGTCAGCAGGTACCAGGGTTTGCGCCCCCTGCCGGGGCGGGAGACCACCAGCCACAGGGCATCGTCCACCTGGGGATGGCGCACCGGGACGGCCACGGTGCCGGTCTTGCGGTACTGGCGGCGGTGCAGATCCCAGATCTCACGGTGATCCTGGGAGCGTTTGCCCCGTGGGATATGCCAGGCGGGACGCTGGCCTTTGTCATCGGCCAGGTGGTAGCGGGTGGCCCAGCGCAGGATGAACCGCAGTTGATGTGTGCCCAGTTCCCTGAGCCAGGGAGCGCCGGCGAATCCCCGGTCGAAGACGTGGACCACCCGCCTTTGCCACCACTGGGCGCATTGAGAGAGCAGGGATGCGGTCTGCTCCCGGCGGTGGCTGGCCAGCTGGCCCCGGCTGGTCCACCAGCGCATGGCGGCCAGGGCGGGAGTCCCCAGCATCCCGGCCAGCGTCACGGCCAGCATCACGGTGAGCCACTGCAGGCCGGGTACGAACACCGGTGGCCTTCCCGGTGGATTGTAGTAGCCGGGCTTGATGCGCTTGAGGCGGGCCGCCCTGCTGGAGCGGACCGGGCACAATCCCGCCAGGGCGATGCTTTCCGGCTTCTCCAGCACGCTCTCGTCCCAGATGGCCAGGGCCAACTCATCCCGCTGCTCCAGATGAGATAGCGACTGCTCCGCCCGGCGCCCGAGGAACTCATCAAGGAGAGTGTGGGACCACTTGGAGGAGCGCAGCAGATTGCTGAGACGCTTGGTGCCGGCTGGGGTTTGGGCCGGGGAGAGGATGTGGGCGCCCAATTCGCCGAGCAGCAGTCCCGAACGGGAGTGGCGCAGGCGCACGATGGCAACTAGGGCCAGGAAAAAGGTGCGCACCAGTCGCCGGTCTGTCTGGCTGTCCAGCCACTGCTCCAAGGGACCGATGAAGGATTGCAGCAGACTGGAAACCTCCAGCCCTTGCTCCCGCCCCACCCCATGCCGCAACATAATAAAAGACCCCTCAAGGTGAATGGTGTTCTGACAGTCCCATTTCACCCACAGGGGTCTATCTTTGTGCCCTCTTTCCTATGCGACTTTTTCTGTCCTTACCAAACTCCGGGGTGACTCATGTAATTCATATCCGGGCTGCGGGTAAAACGCGATATAGATCCATTATTTCGTTCCAGGCTGTCTTTCTTCACGGATATGGTTGTACAAATTCAGTTGGTGCTGTGCATTTTTCTGAGTGAACAGAAATCCAGGCTGAATGTTGCTATGGTCTTGCAATATATCTTTGCGAAAGGCCAAAGGCCTACGGAATCGTCGACCGGGACAAATTACCCGGGTTGGCTCAGGACGGATCTTGACCGGAGCCTTGGTTAATGGCGCCGACGGGGTCCGAATATCATCCCTCAGTGAGTATCTGATTGCTTTTTGTGCCGTTTCTTGCAGCACGCATCATCGGCGAGGAGTTCAGCAACCAAGTCCCAAAAGACACCAGCGACTGTTTCACATACGAGCGGAAGGGGGGCCGCGTTTCGTAACCACAATAGTGGAGTGGTTCCCTCATGCTTGTCAGTTCGAAACTTGTCCTCGCGGCTCTATTGGCTGTGGCAGCAGTTCTGTTTGTTGCAGCCGCAGTGCAGATGACGCTGGCCCAGGAGGCCGACGTGGGCGGAGAGGCGGGAACCGGCGCAGAGGCCGGTCCGCGCGATATCTGCTTCGTTGAGCCTGACCTGCCTGAATGTCAGCCGTCCACTCCTACCCCTACCGCTAGTCCCACCTACTGCCATCCACTGCACTGTGCCCGTCCCACCGCTACTCCGCGTCCGACCAGAACGTCGCGCCCAACCGCAACGCCCCGCCCGACCAACACGCGGCGGCCACCTACCGCCACACCGCGGCCAACTGCAACTCCACGGCCAACGGCGACGCCGAGACCCACGAACACTCCCCGGCCCACCGCAACGCCCAGGCCAACCAGCACTCCAAGACCGACCTCCAGGCCCAGGCCAACCCGCACGCCTGTGCCCACACCGACCCTGGCGCCGGGGGGCGACTGTGTGGACACTCGAGGAAACCAGGGCCGTAACTCCAACAGAGTAAACATCTAGTTCCTAGACAGCTCCCTTCACGTGGGGGAGTGCGATGTAGTGGAAATTTACCTGCCAGGACCGTTATCGGAATCGGCCACCTACACCGTGAGATTGCGCACGACGGGCGGGCTCTACTTCAACGCCAGTTGCACATCAAGGTCGAGGACGTGGAGCAACCTGAGAGAGCGGTCTTGGTACAGCAAGGACTATCCGGTTTACGCCTGCGACAAGGGCTCTGACACCGGCACGCTGAGGGCAGAACTCTGGCTGGGGTCCGCGAGGCTGTACACCGCTACGGACACCGCCACGATAACCGGAATCTCGACTCCTACGCCGACCCCGACTCATACACCGAATCCGACCGCGACGCATACCCCGACGCCCACGGCCACTGCGACGCCAACCGCCACGGCCACACCCACACGGACGGCAACGCCGACGCCGACACGAACGGCCACGCCGACACGAACGGCCACGCCGACACCCACGCGGACTGCGACGCCGACCACGGGGCCGACGCCGACGATTACGCCAACCCCGGAGCTCGGAACCTATCCTACTCCGACGCTGCCGGGCAACGACACCTGCGACAATAGCAAATCTGCAGTGCCGCGGCACATCGGACCACGGCTCCGTATCTTCGGGCCCGCGTCGATGAATGTCAGCGATTGCGCCATATTCCGACTCGGTATCGACGGTGACTTCCCGGCGGGCAACACCTATGACACGTCAACCTTCCTCACCGGCGGTCTGTACTTCAACAGCGAGTGCAGCGCCGACGGAGGTGAGGGCCAGCAGAGGTGGGAGACAGACTGGTCGGACAGGACTTGGTACAGGATCGACTATGCGGTCTACGCCTGTGCAGGGCACAGCAAGGGCCGAATCGAGTCAAACTTCTACAGGGTGGATAGTTATGGGAACTTGCATCTGGTTTCCACCGACCGGAAGACGATACCCCTCGCAGTAGCTCCCCCCGCAACGGCGACGCCGACAACCACGCCTACTCCAACGCCCACGCGACCGGCCCACGAGACTTGTACCGATGAAGACAAGAACGAAATCAATCCCGACAGGTCTCTAACTCACCTAGTCTCGGAATTCGGAATTGGTTTGCGCCCTGTAATGAGAAAGAACGACTGCGCCGATTTACGCGTTAACGTGCAAAGAGGTCTTATGGGCAACACAGGGATATACATTGCCAATGTTAAGACTAGTGGTGCCTTGGCTGTCGACCAACAATGTACCAATGATGACGATTCTATAGGACCACTTCGAGCAGACCAGCAGGAGAACTTCGGCATACCGGTATATTCATGCAACCTCGGCGCTTACGACGCATCTGGCCACATCATTTTAACTTTAATCAAAGGAACCACCCTTAGAATGAGACAGCAGATCGACACGATAGTGTTACCGGAGGAATCGACCGATGACTCAGAACTTGGCAAGACGACCTCGAGTTTGAACAGAGTCTGCTCCAGCTTAAATGCAATCAGTAGCAGAGATGCAGAGCTTCGGGACAGCAACGGTGGATCACATTACGTTCGCGCGACCATCCTAGAAGGATTTATTACAGCGGAATCTTTTCTAGATTTCGGAAGAAAGGCTTCTCGCGGTAGCGATTTGGCATCAAGGAGGCAGAGGCCCGGTGGAGGCAGGTGGCAGAAACTTTTCATGTTCGGCCACGTCATAATTGACACGTTACCCGGCATTATCAAAGAAAATACAGTCCAAGTCGGTTGCGCGTTCGGAATGGTCGAGGGTCTTTCGTCAAGGGCGGGGACGATTCAAAAAAGTTCGCAACTAAACAGGACCGACGAGGATCTTCAGGTTAATGGCCGGTCCAGATTGGTTTTCTGCGACAACAACCTGGATTCCAGTGGACGCGTTTGTCAGTCAGTGAGCGATCTGATTTTCTACAACAGGGTGCAGGACGCCAACTTTCAGATACGAGGAATCCACAGACACGTAGGTCATACGGGAATAGACTTCGAGGTCAACGTGAGTGGACGCTATCGTCGGTAGCGCCTGCAGGAGTACGTGATCATGCGCCGAATTTCCAAGAACACTTGGGTCATCTTTCTGCTGGTGACCACCGCAATGGTGGTGGGAGCAGCGTCGGGAATTGTATTGATTGGATCGGGGGGTGCCACTGCCCAGGAGTCTCTGGAAGATGCTTGCACTGCCATGGACGACTGGTGGAGCTTCACCATGGAGGTACGGACGTATTACGATGATGGCGTTGTTGAGAATCGGTGGGTGATGGAAGTCGACGGCGAGAGCGGCGCCCGGGTGAGACACTATGTTACGGAAGACGATGGCGCAGAGGCTCTGGTATTGGATCACGTTGCCCTTTCAGTCACAACAACACCGGTCCCGACGGAGGCGAACGAGTCCGGGGCTGGTGCCCGCAGTATAGAGGACCAGAACCCCGACGATGTAATCGACCTTGTATCTATTTACACGAAAACCGACTCAAGCGATTGGGCGCAGACTCACACACTCTACACTTACGACGATTATTAATCCCGAATCCACCGATGGGAGGCGTGAAAGCTGGGCAAATTGGTATGAGGGAGCCTACAAGGGAGAGAGCCTTGGCTCCATTGGGACCGATGTGACACGGCAGAGGGTTTTCAGTAGCCGCCCCGGGCCTGGAAAGCGGTCTATGGAGGCTGGGAATCGCCGGATAGTGAGATCGGACGCAGCGGAATGCACTCGCGGACCGGGCGGACGCGAGTTTGGAGGCGTTGGGTCGGTTGCGGATAGCGCCGTCAGGCTGGGAGTGGGATGGCTCGCAGTCGGGCCAGGGCGAGAGTGGCCTGCTCAGCCCAGGGCCAGCCCCGGGGAAGATGCAAAGTGAGTCTGCGCGCCGAGCGGGTGAGCCGTCCCACCAGACTGAAGAACCGTCGCCGGAGGGTCTTGGTGGTCACGATCTGCTCGCCCAGACCAATTCGCGCCGTCCAGCGGGCCAGGTTATGGGCCATCACCTGCACCGCCAACCAGGCGGCGTTGGCGGCGAAGCGGCCTGAGGGAAGATGGTTGAGGCCCACACCGTACTTCAGGTCTCGGATGGCATTCTCGATCTCGGCGTGGCGGCGATGGTCGGCCTCCAGTTCCAGGGTCTCCCCGTCCCGGTCGGTGATGAAGCCGTGATAGCTGTAGTAGGCGAAGAGGGCCAGTTGGGAACCGGGCGTGGGCTTCACCCGCCGGACGATGAGCCGTACCGGCGCGGCGTCGGGCTCACTCTGGAAAGGGATATAGGTGGTCTCGGCCACATCGGCGGCACCGTCCATCCAGTAGCAACTGTCTTGAATGTCAATAGGAATGAGCGACTTCTGGCTGAGTCATATCGCACCACGTGGAGCCGTGTTTGAGCATGGAGTTGAGTATGACCAGCAGTTTGCGCATGCACGCGACGAGCGCCACCTTCTTCGGCTTACCGGCTGCCAGCAGCTTCTGGTAGAAGTCGCGGATGACCGGGTTGTGGCGGCTGGCCACCATCGCTCCCATATACAAAATGGCTCGTACTCGGGCGCGCCCTCCCCAGACGGCCCGCTTGCCCCGCAGGGTGCCGCTGTCCCGGTTGAAGGGGGCCACTCCCACCAGGGCAGCAATCTGCCGGCGATCCAGCGTTCCCAGCTCCGGCAGGTAGGCCAGCAGAGTGAGGGAAACCTGTTCCCCCACGCCGGGAACGGTGCGCAGCAGGTCATCCTTCTCTCGCCACACGGGGCTCCGGCGGAGAGTCTGCCTCAGCCCCTCGTCCAAGTCGTTCAACTCCTGTTCCAGCCAGGCGATGTGGGCCTCGATGCGGGGGCGAACGGCGCTGATAGCGGTCCCCAGCCGGTTCTTCTCCGAGACCAGCATGGTCAGCACCTGATGCCTGCGGGCCGCCAGCGAGTTGAGTACCTGCGTCTCGGCGTCTCTGAGAGGACGCACGGAGGGACGAATGGCGTCGGCGAAGTGGGCCAGCACTGCCGCATCGAGAGAGTCGGTCTTGGCCAGCGTACCGGTGGCCCTGGCGAAGTCGCGAACCTGGCGCGGGTTGACCACCACCACCGGCAGCGCCGCAGCAGCGAGAGCCGCCACCAACGGCACTTCCAGACCGCCCGTTGCCTCCAGCAACACCATGGCGGGACCTATATCCACGATCTGGGAAACCAGTTCCCCGATGCCGGTTTCGTTGTAAGACGCGGCCCATCTCTGTCCCGTAGGCCGGACGGCAACATCCACCTGCGCCTTCGAGACATCAATGCCTATGTATCTCGGGTTCTCTTCCATCTGTACCTCCTGCGTCAGCGCTGGCCCGTCCTTGCACGATACGGGCTCGATTGGCCCAGGCAACTGTTCGGGCTCTGCTTGTAGGGAGCGCGGCAACCCTCGCTACTGGACGGTCTGTCGTGACCCAGGGAATGCCGGTCTGCCGCGCTCGGCTCCATCGCCAAAGTCAAGATACAAGGGGATGGGCGTCCAGTCCGCCTCGGGTATCGCCTCGATGAGATGGCGCAGGTTTTTGTGTTGGCGGATGGTGATGGAGTAGCGGACATCCATCTTGCGGCAGACGGCGACGATGGCGTGGGCATAGAACCCGCTGTCGGCCCGCACCGTGAGTCGGCCCCTGGCGCCGGCGTAGCGCACCCGTCCCACCGTCTCGCGCAGGAAGTGGGCGGCGCCCCGGGCGGTGTTGGCCCGGCCCTCGCGCAGCCTGGACATCAGCACGTCGCCGGTGCCAGAGGCCACGGCCAGCAGCGGGTGATAGCCCCGCTTGCCGGTATAGCCGTGGTGGCGTGCGCCCTCCTTGGCCAACCCGTAGCAATATTATGGCCTTGTCCGGCCTGTGCAGAGGCGACTAACTGGTGAGTCGGCCCAAGGATGTATGCTCATGGCGAGGCGTGTCGTCCGGACAAAGACCGAGCAGACTCTGGTGCGTATTGCCCGACCCGTAGCATGGTCCGGGAGCCTTACGACGGCATCATTGGTGACGCCCCGATCGGGGCGATCCCGTTGGGGAGAGTGGCACAGTCCGCGGCTCCCTCCGGCGACACGCCTACACGGCAATGGTAGAGGCGATGATGAGCAGACGCCAGAGCAGCGCAAAACCGGAAGGGCTGTCCCAGCTGAACCTGAACGCGGCGGGCATCGACGTGGGCGCTACCAGCCACTATGTGGCGGTGCCCGCCGACCGGGCGGAGCAGCCGGTGCGAGAGTTCGAGGCCTTCACGGCGGACCTGTACCGTTTGGCGGACTGGCTGACCGAGTGTGGTGTGGAGACCGTGGTCATGGAGTCCACCGGCGTGTACTGGATACCGCTGTTCGGGGTGCTGGAAGAACGGGGCTTCCAGGTGATGCTGGTGGACCCCCGGCGCATCAAGAACGTGCCCGGCCGCAAGACCGACGTGCTGGACTGCCAGTGGCTGCAGCAGCTGCACACCTACGGCCTGCTCTCGGGGGCTTTCCGGCCCGACGGGGAGATCCGACGCTTACGCAGCTACCTGCGGCAGCGGGTCATGCTGGTGCAGTACGCATCCCACCATATCCAGCATATGCAGAAGGCGCTGACCCAGATGAACGTGAAGCTCCACCACGTCATCAGCGATATCACCGGCAAGACCGGCCTGGACATCATCGAGGCCATCGTGGACGGCCAACGGGACCCGCGACAACTGGCGCAATTGCGCGATCCCAGGATCAAAGCCGACGAGGCAACCGTCGCCAAGTCGCTGCAGGGGCACTGGCGGGAGGAGCACATCTTCGAGCTGAACCAGGCCCTGGAGCTGTACCGGTTCTATCAGGATAAGATTGCCGAGTGCGACCGGGAGATTGAAGCCCAGTTGGAGCGGTTTGAGGACCGCAGCAATGGTGATCCTCCAGCGGCGAAGTCCGGCCGGAGACGCAGCAAAGGAAACGCGCCACGCTTCGACGTTTGGACGCACCTGTACCGTATGACGGGGGTTGACCTGACCCAGATCGACGGTGTGGATGCCTACACCGCGCTCAAGGTGGTGAGTGAGATTGGCGCCGACATGACGAAATGGCCGAGTGCGAAGCACTTTGCGTCCTGGTTGGGGCTGAGCCCGAACAACCGCATCACCGGCGGCAAGGTCATGAGCTCCAAGACCAAGCCCAGCGCCAACCGTGCGGCGGCGGCCTTACGTCTGGCGGCCAACGCTCTGCACCGCTCCGACAGCGCCCTGGGCGCCTTCCTGCGCCGGAAGAAGGCACAGATGGGCGGGCCCAAGGCCATCACCGCCACGGCCCACAAGCTGGCTCGCATCTTCTATTCCATGCTGCGCTACGGTCAAGAGTACGTGGACGCCGGGGCCGAATACTACGAACGCCGATATCAGCAGCGGGCGTTGCGCGCGGCAAAGCGGCGGGCGGCGCAACTGGGCTATTTGCTGGTGCCCATCCCCGATGCTCCGGAACACACAACCTACGCCCCCCCTGACGCGCCAATTGCCGCGTGACGACGTTGGTTAGTGGGGAGGTCTCGCAGATGGTGGAGTCCAGGTCGATGGTCAGCGGCCCGTCGCCGGGTCCCGCACCGGCGGCCCAGGCCCGGGCCAGCAGCTCCCGGCTCACCCGGTCCAGCTGACGGACATGGCCCCACCGGAAGCTGCGCAGGAACGTCCCCAGGGTGGAGGGCGCTTTGACCATGCACCCCAGCACCGAGGAGGTCCGCCCCGCACGCAGCGCATCGGCGTCGTCAATGCAGTCGCCGCCCGCCAGCGCCGAGGCCACCAGCGTCAGCATCTTGTCTCCCGCGTTCGCCCGCCCCGGCGCATCCCCGAGGTCGAGGTGACGGTCAACGAGTTCACGCAGGCCCACGCGCTGGGCCAGGGTGGCCGGCAGGAGCAGCCCGGCATTGTTGACCAGGCGGTGGTCGTCGAAGGCTATTTGGATGCGGTCGGGGTGCTCAAGTGGTAGCATCTGTTGGGTGCTCCTTGTTTCTGGTCGGTTTCCTTTCTCGAAAACCATTATCCCAGATGCAAAGGAGCACTTTCCTACCCATTCACCACGCCGCGACGCTCATCCCTCCGGTGGATTGGGGCTAAACTCCCGTCAAGTGAGACGGAATTGAACGCCCCGAAGAACGGAAAGGGAAGGGTAGTAGACTTACTGGACGAATCATTGAATGCCCTCCAGCAGTGGCGGTGCGAGAATTCTGAGAATGGCAATTTCGTATTTTGCCTTTCCGATAGGTCACTTTTAGACCCGTGTCAGGTTACCCTAACGTTCAAGCGAATTGCAGGAAAGGCGGTGCTGACCAAGTTTAAGTTCCGCGACTTGCAACACACTCTTGCGTCCCTGATGCTGTTCAAGGGAATCCATCTCATGATTGCCTCCGAACGATTGGGGCACAGCAACATCGCAAACACGGTCGATCTGTACTTCCATGTCTTACCAGCGGATCAGCGAGGCGTAGTGCGCCGACTTGGGTCAAAGCGGAGGAAAGGAAATGGCAAATTCTTTCAAAAGTGGGTAGAATCCACTAGATACGAATCTGGGGAGTGGATGGGGCCCCGGTGGCCCTTGCGGTCTTCAAAACCGAATTGCCAGCTACTTCCAACTCAGTTGAGTCTCATGTAACCATAATTTTATACTTACATTAAATCTCAATACCACGCGTCGCTGCAGCCGGCTGCAACGAGCCTCAAAGAAAGGAATGGCAAATTCAAGCCCTTTTTGCCGCCGCTTTGACGGCAAATTTACGCGAATGTCGATCGGTAGCAACTCTCTCCAAACTGCCTGAACAGCTGGCAGTCGAGTAATTGCTACCAAGGGTCCGCCTGCCTAGGCGGTACCAAGAATCTCTGAGGCCGAACTCCCTCGGTTGAGAAACCAAAGCTCCAGTCAAGTATTCGAACGGACCGCTCTCCCTTGTCTGCCATTTCTGCTCAGTTCGTGCTGAGCTTTATACTCGCTACCCTACCCCTCGAAACCCCGACAGGTTTTTTCCAGCACTCCTGTTCCTTTTAGTTCTTCCACATCGGCCAAGGCAGAGCGGCCGCTTCACGCCGCCTGATTCCCATTCTGATACATCCTGGACCCTCACCTTTCGGCGGCCTCGACTTCTATAGGCACTTGCTGTCGGTAAGGGCAATGACAAGCGCGTTCTCGTACCTTTCGCTTGGGTTGTCTACGAGTTCAGGTACAGAGGACATCGACGGCCGGTTGCCGCCTCTGGCTGCCGGAGCTCGGATCCGTCGTCGACATGGCGCACGATTTGTTGGCAAAGAACATCAGTAGCGCCGTTCGCCGATTCTCGACAAGCGCATAAATTCGCTGTTTCAAGGGCTTTGTCGCGATTCGGTGTGTAGCCGCCGTTACGGAACTCGACCAATTTGAGCCAATTGGGGCAAGTATTTTCTGCATTCTGTCCAATTATATAACAGATCTCGGTCTCCACTGGCCTTGCCTCCCTTCGGACAGTGCCTCCCATTCCTGCAACTGCCCCCAAATCTTTGCCTACACGTAATCCTGTATTTTCCAAAGGAAATGCCAGCGTGTGATGAATTGGCGCTAGGCATTGCGCAAATCACGGGGATGGTTTCGGAAGACTTAAACACAGGTGCGACGGTTGCAGGAAATGGCGGTTCAAGACGATTGGGAGCTTTTTCTGGATAATCTGCGTGCGGGTAGTGAACAGCTGCTGATCCTGGCGGAAGACCCGGAGTCGAAACTCGGCTGGAGGTTGCTCACCCAAGGAGATGTAGACACACTGCGGCAAATCCTGGATCACAAGGCAAGCGACTCGGTCACCCTTCCCAACAAGCTCTGCTACAACGTGGAGGAAGCTGCCCAACTGGTGGGTGTGTCGGTGCACAAATTCAAAGGGTGGTTGAAGCGGAGCGACCACCCGGTCCCGCACATTCAGGACGGCAGGAGGATCATCATTCCGGGAGATATGTTGGCAGAGTGGCTTCGGGAGGAGGCGCTCAGGAACATTCTTGCATCTGACCAGTAGAAGACCGGTGTTGACCTCTGAGCCGCATGGAGTAGCGAGTTACGATGTGAACCACTTTTTTTCAGTCTGTTGACGATGATCAGCAACCTGCGCATCCCGAGAGTCAGTGTCCTCTCATGAGTTTGAACGACCACTCTTACCTACCGCCAATGGCGGCGAGATTCTTGGCAATATCAACGCCGACGAAGATTTGAGCGAAAACGCGATGGTGATCTGACCCACCTGGTTCTAAACCAAAGCCAAGGTGAAATGCGCAGTAACATAGGATAAATTGGCGGAGGGACAAGGGTAGATTTCCAGGTGTCGGAGAGGGGATGGTGATGGGTGTGAGGAAGATAGGCCGGTCTCTGGAACAGTGGCAGATGGAAGTCAAGGACTTGCGGCAGCGGATGATTTTGGTGCCGACGCCCAGGGAGCGGGAGCGGTGGTACGCCATGCTGCTCCTGGCCCAGGGCTGGACGGCGGCGGCCACGGCGGAGGCTCTGGAGCGGGACCCACACACTGTAGGAAGATTGGCGTCAGCCTTAGGAGAGGGAGGGCCTGCGGGGTTGATATTCGAGCAGACTGGTGGTTCCCTCCCGCCCTTGACCAAGCGCAGCAGGAGGAGTTGACGGCGGCGGTGCAACAGCCTCCTGCTGCGTCGGGCATCGTAATGGCCAACTGGTATTGGAGGGTGGTACGGCGGTTTGCCTTGGAGCACCCCTGCATTGAGTTGAGCCGCAGCAGTTGCCTGAACTGGCTACACCGCTTGGGGTTTGCCTTCAAGCGGCCCAAGAAGCGTCTGCTCAAGGCTGATGAGGCCAAGCGGGAGGCCTTCGTGGCGGAGTACGCCATCCTGAAGGAGGAGGCTGGTCGGAACGAAGCCAGGATATTCTTTGCCGACGAGGCCCACTTCCCGGGCGGACTCGGAATTGCGGGGCAGCGGGTGCAGAAAGGAGAGCCGGCCTTGGTGAACTCCATTAGTCCCCGACAGTGCGACAAGGCCAGCTATTACCCGGTGGGGTGCTTTGAGACCGGCGAGGTGAAATGGATAGAACTGGAAGGGAACAGCAACTGGGAAAGCTCCGTGTCTTTCTTGGAACATTTGCGGGAGAGGCACAGCGGGCGACTCAACGTGATCAGCGACAACGCGCCGGCGCACCGGGGCCGGGGATGCTGTCATACCCGGAGACCCCTGGCCTGAACCTGCGGGTGTTGCGTGAGATGCTTCCCCGGCAGCGGTTCGGGCCGGACGAGTTGCTGAGACTGCTAAAGGAGGAACAGTTGCGCAACGAGCTTCCCGCCTATGTGGGGATGAGGGGCTGTGGCGAGACTTCGCTATGGGAAAATACTCTTTACCGGCCCTGCCTGCCCCGGCGCCGTGGTTTGACCGGCGAAATAAGCTCGCACTATGATGCCGACATACAGTGTGGCCTGCTCTCGACCCCCGAGCCTTGTTGGGGGGGAAGCCTGGAAATTATCGACTGGGAAGCGGCAGGAAATGACACCTGAGCAATCAGTTCACACCAACCACGGCCACACCGGCCGCGGGAGAGGAAACCTTGGGCACGATCAGGACCACGACTATCGGAGCGCAGGTCGTCGCAGCCTGATAATTGTCCTGATTCTGCTCTGCTGCCACATGGGGATTGAAATTGCCGGCGGCATCCTTTCGGGCAGCTTGGGACTGCTGGCCCATGCGACCCATATGATTACCGACGCAGTCGCCATCGGCTTGGCGCTGTTCGCCATGTGGATTGCGGAGCGTCCAGCCACCATTACGCGCACCTTCGGCTACCAGCGTACCGAGGTGCTGGCGGTGATGTTCAACGCTCTTGCTCTTTGGGTGCTCGCCAGTTGGATTTTCTACGAGGCTTATCAACGGCTTACCGATCACGCCCACGGACACAGCCACGAAGTGGAAGGCGTGTTAATGTTGGCTGTCGCCTCTGCAGGACTTGCTATCAACATGTTGGCAGCCTGGATCCTCTACCGCTCGTCGCGATACAACATCACCGTTCAAGGCGCCTTCTGGCATATTGTGGCCGACCTGATGGGCTCCATCGCTGTAGTTATATCCGGTGTCCTGACATTGGCATTTCACTGGGACCTTGTCGACCCCATCCTCAGTATCCTCATCGCCGCACTGATCCTGGTGAGTTCCTGCCGCTTGGCCATAAAGGTATTCCGCGTGCTGCTGGAGAGCGTACCGGCGGGGTTGGATATGTACAGGCTCTGCAGTGCCCTGGAGGAAGTGGAAGGTGTAACCCTGGTGCATGACGTTCACGCCTGGACCATTACCTCCGGCTACGGCGCCCTCACCGCCCACGTGCTCGTTGACCCCGACTACCAAGGGGACTTTGAACCGCTTCTGCGTCGTATGCGGCGAATCGCCTACCAGGAATTTGGCATCCGCCATATCACCATACAAATAGAGCAGTCGGTGGATGATTGTACCGAAAACCACCACGTGGGACACCTGGCTGCCCGGACACACGCTGAGGCATGACAAACTGGATCGCGGAATCCGGCTAACTGCCCGAGAGGCCGGAAATGAAATCTGATCACCACCCTGAACACGACCACCATGCTGGTCATTCCGATGACTTTCGAATGGCCGGGCGCCGGCGTCTGCTGATTGCACTTGCGCTGATTTCCGGCTACATGGCAGTCGAAATAGTCGCCGGTATCCTTTCCGGCAGCCTGGCCCTGTTGGCCGACGCCGCCCATATGCTCACCGACGCAGGCGCCATCGGGCTGGCCCTCTTCGCCATGTGGATTGCCAACCGTCCGGCCTCCATTGAGCGTACTTTCGGCTACCACCGCACTGAAGTGCTGGCCGCGCTGTTCAACGCACTGAGCCTGTGGCTGATTGCAGCCTGGATTTTCTTTGAGGCCTATGGTCGATTTCGCGATGTCCCCGAGGTGGAAGGCGGTATCGTACTGGCAGCGGGCGGGGTGGGACTCGGCGTCAATCTGGTTGCCTTCTGGATACTCCGCCGTTCTGCCGGGCATAGCCTCAATGTTGAAGGCGCGTTTCAGCACGTGTTGGCGGACCTTATGGGGTCAATCGGCGTGGTTATCTCCGGCGTTCTGACAATGGCCTTTGGCTGGTGGGTTGCCGACCCCGTTCTAGGCGTACTCATCGGTGTGCTTATCCTGATCAGCTCCTGGCGGTTGGTGCTCAAAGTCTTTCATGTTCTGCTGGAAGGCGCGCCGGTCCGCCTGGATATGTCTCTGCTTTGCAGTGAACTGGAAGCGGTGGAGGGCGTGACTTTGGTTCACGACATTCACGCTTGGACCATCACCTCCGGATACGAGTCCTTGACCGCCCATGTCCTTATTGACCCCGATTATCCGGGTGAGCTTGAAACTCTGCGGCTTCGGATGCAACAGATTGCCTATCAAGATTTTGGAATTGCCCATGTAACCATACAAATGGAGCAATCAGTTGCTGGCTGCACCGAACGCCACCACTTCGACCATCTGAACGTGCAGCGTCGCTCTTGAGGGGGAAGCGGGTGTAATCAAGAGGTGGCGGATTTTGGTCGATGACGGACTGCCTGACTATATCCGGGAGGAGCCGGAATTCCCGTGGCGAGGTAGGGAGCAATTGTGGAGAAGGAGACAGACGATATGGCCGCGGGGAAGTACCCAGGGAGCGCTGGTATCTGCTGACAGGCATGAGTTCTCGGCAGTGGGCCTGAAGAGTTGCTCTGGCTGGTCCGCAACCACTGGAGCAATAAGAACAGCCTCCATCATGTGAAGGACCGTAGCTTGGATGAAGACATCCACATCCTGCGCCTAGAAGGATGGCTTCCAGCCACACTGTCCATGCTCCTGCGAGGCAAAAACTGTGCCATCCGCCCATTGGACACTATTGCCTGACTCTGAGGACGAGTTCTTTGGCTTTGCAATCGTCCTGGGGCCTCGGCTGGTTACAATACTCCCGCCTGATACGGAGGCTAGAGAATGCCTTTTAGCTAGTGGAGATGGCTTTGTGAATGGCAATAGGCAAGAAGGGATTGGACGTTCAGGTCTCTACGTTGACATAGAAAACCTTCAGTCCGAAGGCCAGTCCATGGTGCAAAGGCTGATCGAAAACTGGCCCGATAAAGTCCCTACAGCGACGCGACTAACGCTCTACGTACGGGCTGACCAGACCGAACTGTGGCGGCTTTGGGCTACGAGCCAGTTCGCCAATATGGAAGTTGTTGTTCACGGCACTCAGCACATCAGCATGTCTGCAACAAAGAATTCCGCCGATATTGCCATCGCGACCAGCGCGATGGCTGACCTGCCCCTCAAAAGAGTGAGTCAGGTTGTTGTCGCAGAGGACCAACCTGGACCGGCCATTAACCAGAAAATCCAGGTCGGACCTGTTTAGTTGCGAACTAATTCGAATGGTCCCCGACCTTGACGAAAGACTCTCGACCATGCCGACCGCGCAACTGAGGAGGAAACCGGCCCTATCAGAGTAAGCACTTCGCCGACAATATCGCCATCCCCGTCAGTCACCACATAGTGCTCCCCATTAGGTGCCCTTCTGAAGTCGACCACCCTGTTTATGACCAAGTCGCCGTAGGTCTGGTTTATAGTCCAAGTGAAATCGAAGTGACCAGGGTCGGTGGCATCGGCGCAAAGAATTTGCACGGCCTGCTGGGCACTAAGCGGAAGCTCCTTCTCTCGGAAAGCGTACCAAGCACCACTGGCAACAAGCCCGACTAGCGCTACCGACAGGGTCAGGAATATCCCCAAAATCCGGCGGTTCGCGAATCTATGTGCCATTTCTGAAGTCCTCTAATTCCTTGCCGGGGGAATCAGAGACGTAAGGACATTTCCGACCTTGATTCCCCTGGCATCCTTCAGTGCCACGTCGTCGAAATACAAGTCTTCCAACATGAGAAGAGATATCAATGACTGTGCCCGCTGACACCCACAGGCAGGTAGTGGCGTTGATGCACGAGCGCTGCCCTGAATCAAAGGCGTCACCCGGCCTAGAGGTCTGAAGCAAGGCAAAGAACTACGGACCGCCGGATACCGTTACGAAGTAGCGACGCACCAGGACATAGTCATTTTCACGGTCCTTGATTTCGATTATCACAGTGCCGGCCTCGCAACCGACCAAGTGGAACGCGGTGTCGGCACGGACGGTGTAACCGGTGTAGTAAGTTGTTTCGCAGGCTTCGACCGCAGACGGCGGATTCCTTCGTATGGTTCTTTCAATTGCGCCCGTGCTGCTTGGGCCGTCCGGGTAGTTGATAACGTTGATGGCAAAGCTCAGATCGTTCATACCGACGGCGCGGATGGTGAACTCCCTCCACTGTCCGTCAAATGTAATGCCGGAAGGGTCAGGTTCGAGCCAGGCGTCCCGCGTTCCGGGGGAGGGCGACGGCGACGGTGTTGCTGTGGACTCCGTGGTGGCCGTCGGCGTGGTCGTCGCTGCGGGCGTGGGCGTAGCCGTAGGATCAGGCGTCGCGGTTGCCGGGGGCGTCGGCGTAACCGTTTCCAGCGGAGTGGACGTTGCCGTGGGCGTCAGGGTTGCCGTTGCCAGCGGCGTGGGAGTCTCCGTAGGTCCAGGCGTGCCTCCAACCGGAGTCGGGACGGAAAGCCGCAGGTCGCGGTCGGTGAACACGGCTGCCTGCGGCGGGATTATTGATGTTGGGTTCACCCCAACCCGAATAGGTAACCCGTCTCTTGGTGTTGCTGTATGGATGAGATTGAATCTCGCGGACCAGTTTGCCGTCCCTGGAGACGAAAACCTCCCATTTCATATCATAGAGACTCGTCGCAGAATCATCTGGGGCTGGTTTGAAAGTTACCGTGTACTTGGTCGTAGAAATTCCATTGATGGTGTATCTCCCGCCCTCTGTGATGCTGTCCATAAAGTTAATCTGGTGGCCACAGAAGAACGGTATTTCGTCGATCTTCTCGCTGGAGTCATTTTCGCCCATCCACTCGCTGACCCTGCCATCCTCCGTTACCAATTGCTTGTAACTGGTGAATGGCAATGTGAAGTGTCTTGGCTGCAGGGGAGCAGCAGAGCGGCCAAAATTTCGGGGCGTCGGAGTGGGCAGGGTCAGCCGGACTGCTCGGGATATTGATGATGCGTAAAACCATTACGCCGTCCCTGAACAATTCCTGCTTTTCTCCGTTTCTGGATGCCTCTATAGTTACCACCCCAGTTGTCCAACCGTTTTCCAAAGAGTAGCCGTCAACAATCGCATCGTAGTCGAGATAGTGGTCATTACAGGCATCTGTAAGCCCGAATCCACCGATAGAGGACGTCAGGTTAGCGACCTGAAGTGGCAAGAGGGTGCTCCTCTGAATCTGGGATAATGGTTTTGCAATAAAAAACCGACCCCAGAAAAGGAGCACCCAATTGATGCTACCACGCAACCACCCCGACCGTATTCGCATCGTCTTTGACGACCACCGTCTGGTGGCCAATGCCGGCCTGCTCCTGCCGGCCACTCTCGCCCAACACCTGGGCCTGGGGGAACTCGTTGACCGTCACCTCAATCTCGGCAGCGCGCCGGGCCGGGCCAACGCCGGCGACAAGATGATGACCCTGGTCGCCTCTGCCCTGGCGGGCGGCGATTGCATCGACGACGCCGATGCGCTGCGCGCCGGTGGGACGGCCGGTGTTCTCGACTGTAGGGTCAAGGCGCCATCCACCCTGGGCACCTTCCTGCGCAGCTTCCGGTGGGGCCACGTCCGCCAGCTGGACCGGGTGAGCCGGGAACTGCTGGCCCGGGCCTGGGCCGCTGGGGCGGGACCCGGCGACGGGCCGCTGACCATCGACCTGGACTCCACCATCTGCGAGACCTACGGTCTGGCCAAGGAGGGCGCACGCCACCACGGCTATACCGGCAAGCGGGGCTATCACCCGCTGCTGGCCGTGGCCGCCGGCACCGGGGACGTGCTGATGTCCCGGCTGCGCGAGGGCCGGGCCAACACTGTTCGGGGCGCCGCTCACTTCCTGCGCGAGACGGTGGGACGGGTGCGCTACGCCGGCGCCAGGGGCCGACTCACGGTGCGGGCCGACAGCGGCTTCTATGCCCACGCCATCGTCGCCGTCTGCCGCAAGATGGATGTCCGCTACTCCATCACCATCCGCCAGCACAAAAGCCTGCGCAATCTCATCGAGGCCATACCCGAGACGGATTGGACGCCCATCCCCTACTGGATGGACGGCGCCGCCGATGTGGCCGAGACCACCTACACTCCCTTTGAGAGTGAGGCCGGCGCCGCGCCGGTGCGGCTCATCGTCCGGCGGGTGAAGCCCACGCCCGGTTCCCAACTGGCCCTGTTCGCCAGCTACAGCTACCACGGCTTCATCACCGACCGGGACGGGGAGACGCTCGAGCTGGAGGCTGACCATCGCCGCCACGCCGAGATCGAGAACGCCATCCGAGACCTCAAGTACGGCGTCGGGCTGAACCACCTGCCGTCCGGCCGATTCGCTGCCAACGGGGCTTGGCTGGCGGTGCAGGTGATGGCCCACAACCTCGCTCGCTGGACAGCGCGCATCGGTCTGGGTGAGCAGATCGTGACCACCAAGACCCTCCGGCGTCGGTTCTTCTGCCTGGCCGGACGGCTCACCCGCTCGGCCCGCCGCCTCACACTGCATCTGCCACAGCGCTGGCCTTGGGAAGCCCAGTTCAGCAGCGCCCTGGCCCGACTGCGAGCCACCCCACTCCCAGCCTGACGGCGCTGTCCGCAACCGCCCCAACACCTCCAAACTCGCGTCCGCCCCGCCCGCGAGTGCATCCTGCTGCGTCCGATCTCACTATCACGCGATTCCCAGCCTCCATAGACCGCTCTCCAGGTCCGGTGCGGCTACTGAAAACCCTCGCGGGGTCACATCGGTCCCAATGGAGCCCAGGCTTTCTCCCTTGCAGGCTCCCTCATCCCAATTTGCCCAGCATTCACGCCCCCCATCGGTGGATTCGGGGTAAGCGGGCTGGCAGAGAGATTGCCGAATCCGGATAGCGCCCACCAAGCCATCGTTGCGCCAGCAAGGAGCAGGGCCGTCGACAGCCACAGTAGAGGTTGTGTAGGCCGAAGCATCTTCATATTCTCTCCTCCACTAATCTCCGCCTTTTTGTACGGATAGGGAGATGGGGTCGGTATAGCTGCCGCCCAGCCGGGACTTGACGGTTGCGTCTACGTCAAGTCCCAGGTCAGAACTTAGTTCATCGATCGCTGTTGTGATCGTTGAGACCACATTTGACACGTCAATCTTTAGGCTTGCGGGCCCGGCAAAAGCCTGACAGTACCGTATCCCATCCATCGCCTCCCCGTCGTTGCAGATCGCCAGTAGCGGCATATCCTTCCTGCCGCCGCTAATCACGCTCGAATGCTTCGTAAAAGTTCCCGAAATGGATGTATGGCTTATGCTCGTCGACTCAGCACGTACCGCACCGGCGAAGCACAGGGTGAATGATTTATCATCCGAGAAAGCGTTTCCGAGGTAGGGAATCCCAAAGTAGATGAATCCTCTGGCTTGGTGCCCTGCGTTATCGTTGGTTCGGCCCATCGCCATTCCTGACGACTTCGGGACACCCATACTGTCACAAGCAAGCCTCGAGAAAAACGCCTGGCAGAATTTCTTGACACCATCGATTCCGAGTCGTCGACTCCCGTTACTCATAGATACGGGGCCTCAACAGGCGTCATCACCGCGAAAGACTTGCTGGTCGACGGGAGCCCTGGTGCGCTGGCGATTACAGTCAGACTGCCTGTCCTGTCATCCGGGTCGTCGCACTCGTGGACGGGCACAGGCGACCAAGTCAAGTAGCCCACGTTTCTGGAAAGGAATCCCGTGTTCAAACTGGTTGTACTGCAGCTTTCGCTGTGCCCTATAACATCCCCGTCCGTGGACACGACGATTCTGTACCCTAATTCGGGGTCAAGGTTCCCTTCGCCTATGGTTGCGTTATAGCAACCCTGGACAACCGCCGGGATATCCGCGGTGCTCCCGGTTGTGCCGCTGGGCGTGGCATTGGTCTGCGGGAGGCCAATAGGGTTTGTAGGAAACCCGGTGGCCGCCTCAGTCGGCGTCGCAGTCCGCGTGGGTGTCGGTGTTGCCCTGAATCAAAGGCGTCTCCCGGCCTAGAGGTCTGAAGCAAGGCAAAGAACTACGGCCCGCCGGACACCGTTACGACGTAGCGACGCACCAGGGCATAGTCATTTTCACGGTCCTTGATTTCGATGATCACGGTGCCGGCCTCGCAGCCGACCAAGTGGAACGCGGTGTCGGCACGGACGGTGTAACCGGTGTAGTAAGTTGTTTCGCAGGCTTCGACCGCAGACGGCGGATTCCTTCGTATGGTTCTTTCAATTGCGCCCGTGCTGCTTGGGCCGTCCGGGTAGTTGATAACGTTGATGGCAAAGTCTAAGTCGTTCATACCGACGGCGCGGATGGTGAACTCCCTCCACTGTCCGACAAATGTAATGCCGGAAGGGTCAGGTTCGAGCCAGGCGTCCCGCGTTCCGGGGGAGGGCGTCGGCGACGGTGTTGCTGTGGCCTCCGGGGTGGCCGTCGGCGTGGGCGTCGCGGTTGCCGCGGGCGTTGGCGTGGCCGGCGGCGTGGGAGTTGCCTGGTTGCCGGGAATCGTGATGTTATTGACCTGGCCCCGGTCGATGTAATCCCATTCGTGTCTCTGGTTAAGGCTGGCTTAGGTGAGTATCTTGCGTATCAGGCTTCCGGAACTGTCCACCCAGAAATTCATCAGGATGGACGTTCCGTCTGCATAGTAGTCGACTGTGTACTTAGTGGCAGAAACTCCCAGCACTCTCTCGGTGCCTCCTTGGTCAACATTGGTGATGTGGTCGTTGCTATACCCGCAGAATCCCGAGGCCCCGCTTTCACCTTCCAGGGACTTTCTCTCGCTATCCCATGGTCCCCATGAGCCGTCGCTGGTCTTCGCCCGATCGTACTCGATCCCGGAAGGGGTAAACCTGCTTAGCACAACGCTCCTGCTCTCACTGCGGACGGTATCCCAGGTGTCGCCCACCCACAGGCGTTGGGCCTGGGCCCGCCCGTTATTGTCCTGGAAGGTGGTCAACACAGCCACTGGTGATACCTCTGCCAAGTAGCGCCCCACCAAGTCATTCCCGGCGTATGTCCTGCCTTCAACGTCGTAATGTTCAGTGACCCGTGTGCACGGATTCGCCGTGGTAGCCGTGGGCGTCAGGGTTGCCGTTGACAGCGGCGTGGGGGATGGGGAAGGCAGGCCCGCAGGGATCTGGAACACATTGGCCTCGCCGAACCCCGAATAGATGGTTTGCTGAGAAGTGATGGCGTCAGAATCCCCACCACCGCCAGGAACGATCGACACTACGGTGGACTTCCTGAGTCGTCCATCCGAATCGATCCAGAATTCGGTGGTGAGGCTGTCCCCCACACCTCCGGCACTGGCCAGTCGAGAGATTTTATGGTAGTAATGCCGGGTTGAGACGCCGTTGACTGTCTCGGTTCCCTCAAACCTGAAAACGATGTCGTGGTCGTCATCCTCCAAGAGTAACCCGCAAAAGGACATGGGGCTGTCATGTGGCAATTCCCGTCGGGTGGAGTCAGAGATCATTGCGGCTTCCCCGTCTGTCAATGTTCTGCTGGTGTGAACCCAGTCACCCAATATTCCCTCTTCATTGCGATTGCTCTGGTAGGAATCTTCAACCCTTGAGAGCTTGGTGGACCGTGCTGTGCCCTCCAATCTGCTGTTATAGCTGAGTGGAACCGAAGAGGAAACCGGCCCTATCAGAGTAAGCACTTCGCCGACAGTATTGCCATCCCCGTCAGTCACCACATAGTGCTCCCCATTGGGTGCCCTTCTGAAGTCGACCACCCTGTTTATGACCAAGTCGCCGTAGGTCTGAGTTATAGTCCAAGTGAAATCGTAATGGTCGGGGTTGGTGGCACTGGCGCAAATATCCTGTACGGCTTGCTGGGCACTAAGTGGAAGCTCCTGCTCTCGGAAGGCGTACCAAGCACCACTGGCAACAAGCGCGACCAGCGCTACCGACAGGGTCAGGAATATCCCCAAAATACGGCGGTTCGCGAATCTATGTGCCATTTCTGAAGCCCCCTAATTCCTTGCCGGGGGAATCAGAGCCGTAAGGACATTTCCGACCTTGATTCCCCCGGCATCCTTCAGTGCCACGTCGTCGAAGTACAAGTCTTCGAACAGGTGAGTGCCGTAAATCCACGCTTGGTCCTGAGAAAGGGTATCAATGACCATGCCAGCAGACACCCACGTGCAGGTAGTGGCGTTGATGCACGAGCGCTGCCCTGAATCAAAGGCGTCACCCGGCCAGTAGGTCTGAAGCAAGGCAAAAACCACGGGCCGCCCGACACTGTGACGGAGTAGCGCCGCAGCAGGGCGTGGCCATTTTCACGGTCCTTGATTTCGATGCTCACGGTGCCGGCCTCGCAGCCGACCAAGTTGAACGCGGTGTCGGCACGGACGGTGTAACCGGTGTAGTAAGTTGTTTCGCAGGCTTCGACGGCAGGCGGTGGATTCCTTCGTATGGTTCTTTCAATTGCGCCCGTGCTGCTTGGGCCGTCCGGGTAGTTGATAACGTTGATGGCAAAGTCTAAGTCGTTCATACCGACGGCGCGGATGGTGAACTCCCTCCACTGTCCGTCAAATGCAATGCCGGAAGGGTCAGGTTCCAGCCAGGCGTCCCGCGTTCCGGGGGAGGGCGTCGGCGACGGTGTTGCTGTGGCCTCCGGGGTGGCCGTCGGCGTGGTCGTCGCTGCGGGCGTGGCCGTGGGAGCGGGTGTTGGAGTCGGTGTAGGAGTGTGAGTGGGAGTCAGTGTTCCATCCGGTATCAACGTGGGTTTCGAAACGATGGTAGCAGGAGGAGTTCCTGCGTAGGTGATTGTGCGAAGGTCCGGTGTAACATCAACGCTGATGGAGTGGCTGGTGTTCCAGTTGGAGAATGTTACCTCAGAAGTGTAGTCGTTGGCCGTGTCACGTTTGGTGTAACGAACAGGATTCCCGTCATGAGTTACCCAGAAATTCCAGTCTAGATCGCCATGGCTGGTGAGTCCGTCCGTTTCTGTCGTACCAGAGAAGTGGCGGGTCGAATGACCATTGACGGTGGCCGTACCTCGCTCCTGCACACCAGCTATTTCGTGAGCTTCAAAGCCACAAAAGTCGCCTTCCGGACCAATATCGAACCCTAAATAATCGTCGTAAGTGTAGAGTGTGTGAGTCTGCACCCAATCGCTTGAGTCGGTTTTCGTGTAAATAGATACAAGGTCAATTACATCGTCGGAGTTCTGGTCCTCTATACTGCGGGCACCAGCTCCGGACTCGTTCGCCTCCGTCGGGACCGGTGTTGTTGTGGCTGAAAGGACAACGTGATCCAATACCAGAGCCTCTGTGCCATCGTCTTCCGTAACATAGTGTCTCACCCGGGCGCCGCTCTCGCCGTCGACTTCCATCACCCACCGATTCTCAACAACGCCATCATCGTAATACGTCCGTACCTCCATGGTGGAGCTCCACCAGTCGTCCATGGCAGTGCAGGCATCTTCCAGAGCCTCCGGGGCAGAGGCCATATGTATTTCCTCTTGTCCGAACTCGGGCGCCAGCATCAGGCTCCACCAGGCGCCCAGAACGACCGCAGCCACAATGCCGACAAACAATACCCAAAACAACGCAGACCGGTAGGCATACCGGATACGGTTCATGATTCGCTCCATTACTGGGAAGCCGCGGTGTGGACAGTCAATCTGTTATTTCCCGACATTCTGGTTTGACTGGCCGGAGTGCGCATGAATATGGTTGTGGACCCTGAATAGAGACCACAACGGAGAGTCAATTGAATACTGCAGGTAAGGCAGCCCCAGGCACTGGGCAAGCGGCAGTATCTGGCAGACTCCCGCCGTCGGCGTGTTGGTCGACGGACCAACAGATCCTCCAACAAAAAACTACGGGCCGCCCGACACTGTGACGGAGTAGCGCCGCAGCAGGGCGTGGCCATTTTCACGGTCCTTGATTTCGATGCTCACGGTGCCGGCCTCGCAGCCGACCAAGTTGAACGCGGTGTCGGCACGGACGGTGTATCCGGTGTAATAGGTCTCCTCGCATTCGTCGCTGGCAAGCGGTGGATTTGTTCTGCTGCTTCTTTCGATCGCTCCGGTGCTGTTGGGACCATCCGGGTAGTTGATAACGTTGATGGCAAAGTTCAGGTCGTTCATTCCGACGGCGCGGACGGTGAACTCCCTCCACTGTCCGTCAAATGTAATGCCGGAAGGGTCAGGTTCGAGCCAGGCGTCCCGCGTCCCGGGGGAGGGCGTCGCAGTTGCCGGTGGTGTTGGCGTAGCCGTAGCCAGCGGAGTGGGAGTAGCCGTGGCCGGCGGTGTGTGCGACGGGGATGGCGTGGGCGTCGCGGTCGGCGATGGCGAAGGACTTGGCCCTACGGGAGGTCTAATTTGGTTCACCTCGTTAAAGTCGAAGTAAACCAGTTTCGCTTTGCTGTCTCTCGTGTGGAATACCATCTGTGTCAACTGGCCAGCGTCCGATACCCAAAATTCCCAGGTCGCATCCCATTGCTCACCCGGGGGGGCACGGGTCGCCTCGTACTTGGTTGTCGTCGTGCCGCTCAGGTTTTCCGTCCCCACACGGGTAAGGGTCTGGAAATTCTCCGTACTCCAACCGCAGAAGGCCGGTTCCGAGTCTGCCTCCTCTTCCGTGAATTGAGACATCTCCCATTGCCCGCCGGCGGGACGATGGTATTCGGTGATCTCTATCAGGGCGGACGTGTTTTCACTGGATCGGGCAAGTGCGCCATTTAGTTCACGTTTGATCCTGACGGTCTCCGACTCCAGTGCGTCGTCGATGAACGTCTGCTCGGCATAAGCTGTGCGGCTGGCCCTCGTCTCAACCCTATAACCTGAAGGCACCCAGTCGGAATCATAGGTGGTGAGCGTAATGTCCATGTAATTCAAGAGCCGCGCATTTGAGCAGGCATCCTCCATGGCCTCCTGGGCTGTGGCTATATGTATTTCCTCTTGTCCGAACTCGGGCGCCAGCATCAGGCTCCACCAGGCGCCCAGAACGACCGCAGCCACAATGCCGACAAACGATACCCAAAACAACGCAGACCGGGAGGCATACCGGATACGGTTCATGATTCGCTCCATTAATGGGAAGCCGCGGTGTGGACAGTCAATCTGTTATTTCCCGACATTATGGTTTGATTGGCCGGAGTGCGCATGAATCTGGTTGTGGGCCTGAATAGAGACCACAACGGAGAGTCAATTGAATACTGCAGGTAAGGCAGCCCCAGGCACTGGGCAAGCGACAGTATCTGGCAGACTCCCGCCGTCGGTGGGTTGGTCGGCGGACCTACAGATCACCCAGCAAAAAACTACGGACCGCCGGACACCGTTACGAAGTAGCGACGCACCAGGACATAGTCATTTTCACGATCCTTGATTTCTATTAACACAGTGCCTGTCCGACATCCGACCAGGTGGAAAGTGTCGTCCGCCTCGACGGTGTATCCGGTGTAGTAAGTTGTTTCGCAGGTTTCGACCGCAGACGGCGGATTCCTTCGTATGGTTCTTTCAATTGCGCCCGTGCTGCTTGGGCCGTCCGGGTAGTTGATAACGTTGATGGCAAAGTCTAAGTCGTTCATACCGACGGCGCGGATGGTGAACTCCCTCCACTGTCCGTCAAATGCAATGCCGGAAGGGTCAGGTTCCAGCCAGGCGTCCCGCGTTCCGGGGGAGGGCGTCGGCGACGGTGTTGCTGTGGCCTCCGGGGTGGCCGTCGGCGTGGTCGTCGCTGCGGGCGTGGCCGTGGGAGCGGGTGTTGGAGTCGGTGTAGGAGTGTGAGTGGGAGTCAGTGTTCCATCCGGTATCAACGTGGGTTTCGAAACGATGGTAGCAGGAGGAGTTCCTGCGTAGGTGATTGTGCGAAGGTCCGGTGTAACATCAACGCTGATGGAGTGGCTGGTGTTCCAGTTGGAGAATGTTACCTCAGAAGTGTAGTCGTTGGCCGTGTCACGTTTGGTGTAACGAACAGGATTCCCGTCATGAGTTACCCAGAAATTCCAGTCTAGATCGCCATGGCTGGTGAGTCCGTCTGTTTCTGTCGTACCAGAGAAGTGGCGGGTCGAATGACCATTGACGGTGGCCGTACCTCGCTCCTGCAAACCAGCTATTTCGTGAGCTTCAAAGCCACAAAAGTCGCCTTCCGGCCCAATATCGAACTCTAAACCCCAATCCACCGGAGGGATGAGCGTCGCGGCGTGGTGAATGGGTAGGAAAGTGCTCCTTTGCATCTGGGATAATGGTTTTCGAGAAAGGAAACCGACCAGAAACAAGGAGCACCCAACAGATGCTACCACTTGAGCACCCCGACCGCATCCAAATAGCCTTCGACGACCACCGCCTGGTGGCCAATGCCGGCCTGCTCCTGCCGGCCACTCTCGCCCAGCGCGTGGGCCTGCGTGAACTCGTTGACCGTCACCTCGACCTCGGGGATGCGCCGGGGCGGGCGAACGCGGGAGACAAGATGCTGACGCTGGTGGCCTCGGCGCTGGCGGGCGGCGACTGCATTGACGACGCCGATGCGCTGCGTGCGGGGCGGACCTCCTCGGTGCTGGGGTGCATGGTCAAAGCGCCCTCCACCCTGGGGACGTTCCTGCGCAGCTTCCGGTGGGGCCATGTCCGTCAGCTGGACCGGGTGAGCCGGGAGCTGCTGGCCCGGGCCTGGGCCGCCGGTGCGGGACCCGGCGACGGGCCGCTGACCATCGACCTGGACTCCACCATCTGCGAGACCTCCCCACTAACCAACGTCGTCACGCGGCAATTGGCGCGTCAGGGGGGGCGTAGGTTGTGTGTTCCGGAGCATCGGGGATGGGCACCAGCAAATAGCCCAGTTGCGCCGCCCGCCGCTTTGCCGCGCGCAACGCCCGCTGCTGATATCGGCGTTCGTAGTATTCGGCCCCGGCGTCCACGTACTCTTGACCGTAGCGCAGCATGGAATAGAAGATGCGAGCCAGCTTGTGGGCCGTGGCGGTGATGGCCTTGGGCCCGCCCATCTGTGCCTTCTTCCGGCGCAGGAAGGCGCCCAGGGCGCTGTCGGAGCGGTGCAGAGCGTTGGCCGCCAGACGTAAGGCCGCCGCCGCACGGTTGGCGCTGGGCTTGGTCTTGGAGCTCATGACCTTGCCGCCGGTGATGCGGTTGTTCGGGCTCAGCCCCAACCAGGACGCAAAGTGCTTCGCACTCGGCCATTTCGTCATGTCGGCGCCAATCTCACTCACCACCTTGAGCGCGGTGTAGGCATCCACACCGTCGATCTGGGTCAGGTCAACCCCCGTCATACGGTACAGGTGCGTCCAAACGTCGAAGCGTGGCGCGTTTCCTTTGCTGCGTCTCCGGCCGGACTTCGCCGCTGGAGGATCACCATTGCTGCGGTCCTCAAACCGCTCCAACTGGGCTTCAATCTCCCGGTCGCACTCGGCAATCTTATCCTGATAGAACCGGTACAGCTCCAGGGCCTGGTTCAGCTCGAAGATGTGCTCCTCCCGCCAGTGCCCCTGCAGCGACTTGGCGACGGTTGCCTCGTCGGCTTTGATCCTGGGATCGCGCAATTGCGCCAGTTGTCGCGGGTCCCGTTGGCCGTCCACGATGGCCTCGATGATGTCCAGGCCGGTCTTGCCGGTGATATCGCTGATGACGTGGTGGAGCTTCACGTTCATCTGGGTCAGCGCCTTCTGCATATGCTGGATATGGTGGGATGCGTACTGCACCAGCATGACCCGCTGCCGCAGGTAGCTGCGTAAGCGTCGGATCTCCCCGTCGGGCCGGAAAGCCCCCGAGAGCAGGCCGTAGGTGTGCAGCTGCTGCAGCCACTGGCAGTCCAGCACGTCGGTCTTGCGGCCGGGCACGTTCTTGATGCGCCGGGGGTCCACCAGCATCACCTGGAAGCCCCGTTCTTCCAGCACCCCGAACAGCGGTATCCAGTACACGCCGGTGGACTCCATGACCACGGTCTCCACACCACACTCGGTCAGCCAGTCCGCCAAACGGTACAGGTCCGCCGTGAAAGCCTCGAACTCTCGCACCGGCTGCTCCGCCCGGTCGGCGGGCACCGCCACATAGTGGCTGGTAGCGCCCACGTCAATGCCCGCCGCGTTCAGGTTCAGCTGGGACAGCCCTTCCGGTTTTGCGCTGCTCTGGCGTCTGCTCATCATCGCCTCTACCATTGCCGTGTAGGCGTGTCGCCGGAGGGAGCCGCGGACTGTGCCACTCTCCCCAACGGGATCGCCCCGATCGGGGCGTCACCAATGATGCCGTCGTAAGGCTCCCGGACCATGCTACGGGTCGGGCAATACGCACCAGAGTCTGCTCGGTCTTTGTCCGGACGACACGCCTCGCCATGAGCATACATCCTTGGGCCGACTCACCAGTTAGTCGCCTCTGCACAGGCCGGACAAGGCCATAATATTGCTACGGGTTGGCCAAGGAGGGCGCACGCCACCACGGCTATACCGGCAAGCGGGGCTATCACCCGCTGCTGGCCGTGGCCTCTGGCACCGGCGACGTGCTGATGTCCAGGCTGCGCGAGGGCCGGGCCAACACCGCCCGGGGCGCCGCCCACTTCCTGCGCGAGACGGTGGGACGGGTGCGCTACGCCGGCGCCAGGGGCCGACTCACGGTGCGGGCCGACAGCGGGTTCTATGCCCACGCCATCATCGCCGTCTGCCGCAAGATGGATGTCCGCTACTCCATCACCATCCGCCAACACAAAAACCTGCGCCATCTCATCGAGGCGATACCCGAGGCGGACTGGACGCCCATCCCCTACTGGATGGACGGTGCCGCCGATGTGGCCGAGACCACCTACACTCCCTTTGAGAGTGAGGCCGACGCCGCGCCGGTACGACTCATCGTCCGGCGGGTGAAGCCCACGCCCGGTTCCCAACTGGCCCTCTTCGCCTACTACAGCTATCACGGCTTCATCACCGACCGGGACGGGGAGACCCTGGAACTGGAGGCCGACCATCGCCGCCACGCCGAGATCGAGAATGCCATCCGAGACCTGAAGTACGGTGTGGGCCTCAACCATCTTCCCTCGGGCCGCTTCGCCGCCAACGCCGCCTGGTTGGCGGTGCAGGTGATGGCCCATAACCTGGCCCGCTGGACGGCGCGAATTGGTCTGGGCGAGCAGATCGTGACCACCAAGACCCTCCGGCGACGGTTCTTCGGTCTGGTGGGACGGCTCACCCGCTCGGCGCGCAGACTCACTTTGCATCTTCCCCGGGGCTGGCCCTGGACTGAGCAGGCCACTCTCGCCCTGGCCCGACTGCGAGCCATCCCACTCCCAGCCTGACGGCGCTATCCGCAACCGACCCAACGCCTCCAAACTCGCGTCCGCCCGGTCCGCGAGTGCATTCCGCTGCGTCCGATCTCACTATCCGGCGATTCCCAGCCTCCATAGACCGCTTTCCAGGCCCGGGGCGGCTACTGAAAACCCTCTGCCGTGTCACATCGGTCCCAATGGAGCCAAGGCTCTCTCCCTTGTAGGCTCCCTCATACCAATTTGCCCAGCTTTCACGCCTCCCATCGGTGGATTCGGGATTAGTCAGCGCCCTTCGCACGGCCAAGGTCCCAGCCGACAGGTCGACGTCCCTCCACTGGATCCCTAGAATTTCCGACCTGCGCAGGCCTGCCTGAATGGCCAGCAGGGCGAGGGTCTGTTGCAGCGGATCCGTTATTTGGTCCAGAAAAGCGTGGACTTCTTCCCAGCCCAGAATCTGGGCCCCGTACTTAGTCGTACGGGGAGGCTCCACAGCGTTGACCACGTTCCTAACTACGATTCCGAGCTTGGGATATTCTGAACAAGCCTTTTTTACTCGAGACATGTCGGACGTGGCAGCGGAGGGGGCGGCGGCCGCGGTCTGGGCGCTCTTTACCGCCGCTCAGCCCCTTGCGTTTAGTCCCTGATAGGGCCTCAGGGAGCTTGGTACAGGCCGGAAGACTGGCCGGGAAGGCCGCTGGGCGCACTACCCCCTCAGTCGTCCCTCCGCCGCCAGCAGGTTGCCCAGGCCGAACAGCAACGCCAGGCGCTCCGTGTTCTTGGCCAGCCCCCGGTAGCGCACCTTGCCGTATTCGAACAGCCGCTTCAACCGCAGGAACGGATGCTCCACTTTAGCCCTCACCGATGCCTTCGCTTTCTCCAGCAGCGCCTCATCACTCCCAGGATCGAGTCCCCGGCGTTTCCCCGGACGCATCGCCACCCGCCAGTCCACATCCAGTCCCAGGTTCTCCTTCCGCTTGTGTACTCCCTGATAACCTGCGTCTCCCCAGACCACTGTCTCGCCACCGTGCAGCAGGTTGTGGGCCTCCATAATGTCATGCACGTTGGCCGCAGTCGCCGTCATGCTGTGCACTATCCCCGTCTCACAGTCCACCCCGATATGCGCCTTCATCCCGAAATGCCACTGGTTCCCCTTCTTGGTCTGGTGCATCTCAGGGTCCCTCTCCCTGGCCTGGTTCTTGGTCGATGACGGAGCTTCGATGATGGTGGCGTCCACGATGGTTCCCTCTCGCAACCTCAGCCCTTGGGAGTCCAGGTGGGCGTTGATTTCCTCCAAGAGGCCCTGCCCCAGGCTGTGGTTTTCCAACAGATGACGGAAGTGCAAAATCGTGGACTCGTCGGGCAGGGGACCGGAGAGCTTCAGTCCTGCGAACCGCCGCACCGGCTCGGACTCGTAGAGCAGGTCCTCCATTCCGGGGTCGCTGAGGTTGTAGAAGAGCTGGACGCAGTGGACCCTGAGCATGACCGGTAGCGGGTAAGGGTGGCGGCCCTTGCCAGCCTTGGGATACACGGGGCGGATGCGGCCCTCCAAGCTCTGCCAGGGAATCAGACCGTCCATGCGCTCCAGGAAGAGTTCACGGCGGGTCTTGCGCTTCTTGCCCTGATATTCCAGGTCGGCAAAGGTGGGCTGGTCCATACAACCTCGTAACCGATCAGCATCGGGCTATTCAGCCTAACTATGCCACATGGCCGCCCACTTGTTCAGAGTATCCCTTGACTGCATCGTTCAATGCCTTGGAGAGAACCCTATGAGCTTGGAGCACAGTCCGGGGCGAATGAGGCCCTCCATTTCTACCGCCGTCCTTTAGAAGCTGGGCTTCCATTAGTTGTACGTGACGCGGGGTCTGTTTTTCCAGTGGAATTTAACCCAGCTTGGGGACAAGGTAGCGATCGAGATTACCACTGTAGCTCTCCAGCGTGGGGCCGGAAACACGCGGTGCTGCAGAATCCCGGAGCCTTTGCTTGAGATATTCCGCCACGGTCAGGCGAGAAGGTTCCACGAAAGTGCCGGTATCGGTTTCGCGCAGCAACTCCGTCAGTCGCCGCTGTGCCAAGGTCTTGGTACCCTTGACAGCTTCTGAGTAATAGCGCTTCTTCCCAGTGTCGTGGTCCACACCGGTGTAGACCTGGACGGTCCAAGAGTCCTTTCTAATTTTTGAACGCTGTCTAATTGTCCCACGCGGCATGGCCTACCTGCTATGAGAAGCGTCTTGTGTGATTGCCCAACGCATTGACTCGTTAAGGAGCTCTACGGGAACAACAACAAACGCCCGACGGCCGCACTCGAAGGGAGGCTCTGACAGAGCACCTCCTCTGACCGTTAGGCCTAATACTCAGTTTAGTTGCATCCCATTGTTCCGGCAAGGAGACGAGCTTCACATCGTGGAGGAAAAACTCTGCAAGAGTTGGTCGCCCAGGGGCCACCGCGTCCCGGTTGCCAGCTGAATGGACTTCACTAACCGAATGATGGAGAACTGGTGCACCGGCTCTTCAGTAGCAAACCCGATGTCAACTGGTGCCTGGTCGCTTGGTGAGAGACCATGTGCACGGCGATGGTTACCGCGCGCACCGCTTTCCAGAGGTCGTCGCGTAGCGCACCTCCCGGGCTTGAGCCCGGATCCGACGCTGGTCAAGGCCACGCTGAGGCGCTTGGCAAGGGAGCTCGGAGACCGAGAAAACTGGCTAAGGGTCTGATCGGGGGGCTCTGTGATCAACGGCGAATAGTGGGCTTGTTGAAAAAGTCCATCTGATGGCTAGTAGACCGTCAGTGTAGTATTGATGGGTAGAGAGACTTCAGTCTGATGCGTGCATCTGCGGTGGTGAAGCGCCAGTCCACTCGTACGGCGTCCAGGTTGCGCTGAGCCTGCCACGCTGCTGTTTCCCTCCGCAGGACGCCCCGGTCCGGGATGCGGCGGTCGAGGCATTGCCGGGCCATCACGCCGATCTCGATCTCTGCCATGTTGAGCCAGCTCCCGTGCTTCGGTGTGTAGTGTATCTCCAGCCGCTCCGCGATGCGCCGCGCCTCCTCCGGCTCAAAGGCCTCGTACAGCGATGACGGATGATGCGTGTTCAGGTTGTCCATCACCAGCACTATCCGTTCCTTGTCAGCGTAGTCCTCATCCACCAGTTTCCGCACCACCTCGGCCCAATCGAGCCGGGTGCGGCGCTCTGTAACCTCCACCCGCCGCCATCCCTCCAGGGGGGCGAACAGCATGAAAAGGTTGCTCACACCGTTGCGTTCGTATTCATAGTCGTAAGAAGCTGCCGCTCCGGGGCGGGATGGACGGCCCAGCCGGGTCTCCTTGACCTGTTGTTTACTGGTCTCGTCCAAGCACACCAAGACCTCGTTGTCCCGGTATTGGCGGTGATAGACCTCCAGCACGTCCTCCATGGCGCAGACAAACTCGGCACTGCCTTGGGGCGGAATGCACCAGCACTCTTTCAGCCAGGGCTTGAGTTCGTTTTTTTCAGCGTATGGCGCACCGTTTCGGTGCTGATGCTGTCCACTATCTCGCATTCAACCAGCTGGTCCGCCAGCAGTCGCAGGGTCCAGCCGGCCCGGCCCTCCGGCGGTTGGGAGCAGGTCAAGGCAATCAGGCGAGCCTCCCCTGCACCATCCAGCTTCCTCTGCCGCCGGTTTAGCTGCTGCCTGCGCCCCAGGGCCACCTCCAGACCCTCCTCCACGCAGCGCCGGCGCACCCGCTCCACCGTGGCGGTGCCCACCTGCAGGGCCCTGGCAATCTCCTCGTCCTTCATGGCGCCGTCGGCCTGGTTCTCGTCGCAAAGCAACAGGATGCGGGCGTGAGTCTGCCTATAGGCCGCCGCCCGCCCTCTGGACACCAGCGACCTAAGTCCCTGTTGCTCCTCCTCCGCCAGCCGTACCCTGTACCGCTTCACCATCAGCCACACTCCACGTCCCAAACTTATCCTTGGCCACTGGCACTATGGTACTCCTCCACCCATCAGTTCAACGATGTCCGGCTACTAGCGTCTAAAGCTGCAAGACGAATCTCGTCCTAATGGCCTCAACTCTTGCATATTCTTGTCATTTGTCAACCCCATTTCCCGACTTTCGACGACGATGGATGCCCGTTTCTTCCCAGCGTTCCCGGGAGCCGACTATTTCAACAAGCCTTAGTATTACAACGACAGTTCAAGGTGGAACGCCTTGGGATGCGCGCAAAGCGGCGCGGCGCTTGGCGTGCCTGCGACTGGCCCGCTCATTACTATCCTGCATATCCTCGATTCACCGCAGCAACTCAGCCGGCCCGAACCGTTCCCGGGGCAGCGTCTCCCGCACCACCCGGTAGACCTGCGGTCTCGTGATCCGGGGCATCTTTTTCCCCCAGGCCTGTTGCAGGTTCAGCAGGAAGGCTCCGCCCAGCAGGCACATGGCTATGTGGTGGTGCCAGCCCGCCCAGGTGCGGGTCTCGTATTCGTCCAACCCCACGTCACTTTTCTCCGTCTCCAACTCGGTCTCAATGCGCCACCGGGAACCGCCCACATAAGCCAGGGTCTCCAGGGGAGTGTCCTCCGGAGCGTTGGACAGGTAGTAGCGGGGTTCGCTGTCGTCCAGGTTTCGGCGGTAGACGGCCCAGTGGATGTCGCCGGGCTTGCGCCGGCTGGTTGGACGCACCCGCTGGGCGCTGAACTCATAGCTGCGGGGCCCCTGGCTTCCCTCGGCCACCGTGATCTCCCGCCAGGCCTCCTCCGGCAATTCAGAGCAGCGCTGCTCCCGCTGCTCCATGGTCCGGCGCTGTCCAGGCGCCAGCCTGGGCTTGCGGGGCACTCCCCGTCCCTGATATGCCGGAGTGGTCCACTCGGGCTCCACCGGCCACACCGTAAAGCCCGCCGGCACGTCCAGCACGTAGTGCATCCCCAGGGCCGCCAGCCCATCCCGGAAGGACGGCGACATCCCGAGGGCGTCGTCCGCGCCGACCCATCCAGCCTTCAGGTGGCCCCGCTCCTGTGCCCGTCCCACCATCTCCAAGGCCAACTCCGTCTTCGACCGGTAACCCTGCCTATCCTCCGGAACCCCTGCCTCCGCACAACGGTCTTTGTCCGAGGTCCAGCTCTCCGGCAGATACAGCCGTTTGTCCACCAACGCCCGTCCCAAGGGGCTGACATAGGCCAGGAACATCCCAGCCTGGCAGTTGGCCACCTTGCCCAGACTCCCGCAGTACTGCCGGGCCACGCCCGCAGTTTTCCTGCCCTGCTTGGGGAAGTTGCTGCCGTCGAACACCCACACCCCCTCAGGATCCTCCAGCCGGGCCTGCAGATAATGCTGGCTGCGCTCCCGTGTCTCCCGGCGCACAAACAGCCCGGCAAAGTAAGCGTGAAACTCCTGAAAGTCCTGGTACACCCGCTCGAAAGCTGCCGCGTCCACTTCCCTGCCTCACCCGTCCAAGCTTGCCTAAACTTCCCAGTCATCGTATCACGCCAACTGTCGTTGTAATATTAGAATTACAGTCACACATATTTCCAAGAGTTTTAGACAGCCTCCAGCATACTCACGTTCAGTCATCTATTGACGGCTTGGCGTCAATGGTAACAGAGCTTAAGCCAACTCAAACGAGCGGTCGAAAGTTCCGCTTCAACGGATGTGCGACAGTAGTACTAGTCTTGCCATTCCCGCTGCTTCACCGAAGAAACTGCGGTTGGAATCGTAGACCGCCTACGCACTGTGCGTACTTTGCGCTCAACTCCGGGCTTCGCCGGCTTTGGTGACCAACCTTGCCACAAGGGGACGAATTCGAGCATAGCCAGAATTACACCGGACGGAGGTTCACGCCGCCATGCCAGAACTGGGGGCAAACGGAAGATGAATTGTAAACCCTACCGAGACGCCCGGGTGTCATTGGCCAGCGACGTCTTCGCTAACAACCCGGAGACCAAGCGCCGGGCGCTGTCCGACTGTGAGCGAGTCCTCGATGGCGTGCTGGGTGGGGTCTGTTTGAACTGGCCCGGTTTCAATCGCCTGAAGCAGGCTGTCGCCCCAAGTGACTTTGTGAAGGTAGCTGAGCTTGACCGTCTGGCCCGTTCCGTGACCGAGGCGCTGGAGTCTCTGGGCGGGCTGCGAAAGAACCAGGTCGAGGTCATCAGCGTGCGGGAGTCCATCGACGGCTTCAGTGCCAGGGGCCTCGCGATGCTGCACTTGGCCATCGTCCGCGCGGAGACGGAAGGCCCTCTGGCCCGCTAGAGGACGCTGGTGGAGTTGGAGAGTCAAGGCCAGTAGCGACGGCTCGATTTACCGGAGGGACTCAGTGAGCCGCAGTCGGACACCCTGGGGAAAGCAGGTGTCATCGAAAGGCGTCGGAATTGGGTTGATGGCGTACTGACTGACTACATCCGGTAAAGGCCGGGATTCCCTATGGCGAGTCAGGGAGCAAAAGTGGAAAAGGAGACACTGGATATTTCCACTGGAAAATACCCAGGGAGAGCTGGTATCTGCTGACCAGCATGAGTTTCCGGAGTGCGGGGTCTGACGCAGGCTGGCATTCCGGACCCGGTGATCATGCGGCAGGGCAGAGGCTACAGCAGTGCCAGGGTAGCTAGGCATACCCTAGAAATCTGGCCGGAAAGTGGTTTGAGTCGCCGAGCATTTATAATTGGGGTCAACAAGCGTAGCGAGGGTTGAGAATGCTGGGAGAGCGTTCGGACCAGAGGGGTCTTTGGGAAGCGGACCGGTTGTACCTGGACCACGTGGGGAAGGACACCTTCTACGGTCTGCTGGCTTCCCTGCGGGGCCGGCTGTTCCAGGACTCCGATTTCGCGGTGTTCTACTGCGCTGACAACGGCCGGGACAGCGTGCCGCCCAGCCTGCTGGCCACGGCGCTGCTGTTGCAGACCCACGACAAGGTCAGCGACGCCGAGGCCAAGGCCCGGGCCGACTTCGACATCCGCTGGAAGGTGGCTCTGGGGATTGAGGTGGAGGACAGGCCCTTCGCCAAGAGCACGCTCCAGGTGTTCCGGGCCCAGCTGATCCTGCACGACAGGGTGCGGGAGGTATTCGAGTCCAGCCTGCGCCTCGCCCGGGAGTCGGGCTACCTGAAGAGGCGCAGCATGAAGGTGGCTCTGGACACGACCAACATCCTGGGCCGGGGCGCGGTGAGGGACACCTTCAATCTGCTGGCCGACGGTATCGTCAAGCTGCTGCGGGCGCTGGCGCAGGTTGAGGGAATCAGCGTCGGGAAATGGGCCAAGGCCCGGGGATACGGGCGGTACCTCGCCTCCAGCATCAAGGGAGAGGCGACCATCGACTGGTCGGACAAGCGGGCGCGGACGGCACTGCTGGCGGGGATTGTGGGAGACGCGGACCGGCTCTTGGAATTATCGCGGCTGGCCCAGGGGGAGTTGCCCGAGGACGGTGCTGAGCGTCAGCAGATAGTGGCGGCGGCGGAACTGCTGGGGCAGTTGCTGCTCCAGGACATTGAGCGCAAGGGTGGCGACGGCGACGGCGATGACGGCGTGAGCCTCAAGGACGGGGTGAGCAAGGACCGGATGATGTCGGTGCACGACCCTGAGATGCGCCACGGGCACAAGAGCAGCAGGAGACGCTTCGACGGACACAAGGCGGCGATTGTGGTTGACACCGACACCCAGCTGATCACCGCCGTGGAGGTACTGCCGGGCAACGCTCCGGACAACCTGGGGGCGCTGGAACTGGTAGAACAGAGCGAGGCCAACACCGGTGTGCCGGTGCAGGAGGCCATGGGCGACGCCGCCTATGGAGACGGAGCTACCAGGCAGACCTTCGCCGACGCGGGCCGCACCCTGATTGCCCGGGTGCCGGGACGGCCCGACCGGCAGCGCTTTCCCAAGAATGACTTTGTCATCGACCTGGTGGCGGGCAGTTGCACCTGTCCGGCAGGGCAGGTCACCCACACCATAGTGCCAGCGGGACGGCGTACGGATGCCGCGGGTCGGATACACCACTTGCAGGCCTTCCAGTTCGACGGGTCCGAATGTATGACATGTCCCCTGCGGTCTCAGTGCATCTCGGCCAAGGGCAGGAAGGGACGGCGGGTGCTGATCCATCCCCAGGAGGCTCTCCTGCAACAGGCCCGTGCGTTGCAACAGAGCGCCGGGTATGACGAATATCGAGCGCGACGCGTGGTGGTCGAGCACAGATTGGCCCGACTGGTCCAGTTGGGCATTCGCCAGTCCCGCTACTTCGGACGCGCCAAGACGCGATTCCAGCTGTACCTGGCGGCTACAGTGGCCAACCTGACCCTGGTGGCGGGCAAAATCGAGCTGTCGGACAGTGTCGGCGGTGGGCTTCCGCGCCACCGCGCCGTCCTCAGTGCCGTCCCCAGTGATGTCCAGGCTGTTTCCCACGGTGTGGTCGCCCATGCTACGGCCATTTTCGGCGCTGTCCGGCTCGGACTGCTGTGGTCCCAGATTCTGTTCGCCCCGGCTTTACTGCCGAAATCTCTCTCCCCATCCAGGGCTTTTCGGCCCGGCTTCTAGGCGAGGCCGCCTGGTGTTGGAACGAAGGGTATGTACCAGCGGTCTTTGGACAGGTGGCGCTGCTAACTACCCGGAATTGCCGCGCTCGACTTGAGGAGCGCTCCAGCAGCCCCGGAGTTCGGGTCGGAATGGCTCGGCACCCGGTGCGCGACTGCAGTTGCAAAGCGCACAGTGGGCGCGGGACCTCGCCCCTTGTGCGCTTCTCGGAGGATTTATCTCAACGATGGGCCGGGTCAGCTGGGTCCTCAAAGACAGAACGGGGTATCACCCAGGTCTGAAAGACGCATATTCAACCGGCCCGGCAAACCGATTGGCACCCACCCGCTCAACTGGTTATCTGCTAGGTCCGGCATTTCCAGTCTGGCGGGGTTGCCCAACTCCGCCGCTTACAGCTATGGGCGGCTGGTTTTTCTCATACGTCTACGCGACCACAGGTCCGCATTCCACTGGCGCTCGGCGCGACCAGGCTCTGCCGGACATATAGGAGCCGTCTGAGTTTATGGCTCTGACTCGGTAAGTGTAAGCAACGCCCGGGTCAGCCGTTGTGTCCACCCAGTCCCAGTACTCATCGTTGAAGGTCTGGAGAGCGTCCGCCTGGGCGCCGGTGAAAGTGAAAGTCTGGACGACCAGGCCGTCGGAATCACGGTGCCTCCGCTCCACTTTCCACCCGTCGGGGGCGACGTCTTGACCGCGGTTGCTGGTATGCCAGAACATCGAAACGCCGTTGTCTTGGCACCTGGGCACCGATACGCCGGGTTGGTCCAGGGGACCTTGCAGGCGATTGGGCGAGACACTCCTTGACCAGTTTCTGCCGTCCATGTCAGACCCGTCGGAGTTGATGGCTCTGACGCGGTCGGTGTATTCCACATTCCGGTCGGCGCTCGTATCGACCCACTCCCAGTAGCGGTCATCGTAAGTCAGGAGAGCGTCGGCGTCAGCTCCGGTGAAAGTGAAGATCTGTACGACGTCGGTTCCTTCTGGATCCAGAAGCGTTCGCTCGACCTTCCACCCCTCAGGCGATCCTTCCTGACCACCGTTCTTGGTGCGCCACAGCATGGCGATAGCGTTGTCTTGGCGTACTGGAAGAGATATGCCGGGCTCCTCTGAGGTATTTGCAAAGCAGTCGACCGCGAAACTCCGCGACCAGGTACTGCCGTCCATGTCTGAACCGTCGGCGTTAGTGGCCCTGACTCGGTAGGTGTAGGGCAGGTTCCGGTCAGCGCTGGTGTCTGTCCAAAGCCAGCGGTCCTGGTTGACTGTCAGAAGATCATCGGCCTCGGAGCCGATGAAGGTGAAGGTCTGCACGAAGCTGTTTCCCTGAGAACTCCGATGCGTTCTCTCGACCTTCCACCCCTCCGGTGCTTCGACCTGGCCATCGTTCCCTGTGCGCCACAGCATTATATTCCCGTCGCTGTGGCAGAACACAGCTGTTAACTTGGGCGGGTCGTGGGAGTTTGCCCAGGCTGCTCGTGGTATGACAGCCGTTCCGGCCGCAGTGATAATAACGGCGGCCGCAACTGCGAACCACAACAGCGATTGTGAGAAACCTCTTTTCCATGTCGTCGGCAAGTCTTTCATGGATATCCTCCTTGTAAATCTGTGCCTGTCGCTTTTCTGGGTTACCGGGCGTTCCAGACCAGGGGCCACCGCCATCCCTTTTAAATAAATACGAAAGAACTGCCTAGTCGGATTGAGAACGGCGGATGCGAAGTGTTCGGCGCGGACCCGCAATCGCTGACTCGGTGGTTGAACATAAGCGAGCACCATCAAGGGCTGGAGCTTGCCGATGGACGTCGAAGTGTCTAAGTCCTACGCCAGGGACCGGAACTCCACTCCCGTCCGGTGCTGGCCCACAATCACATACAGCCCGCAGGTCAGCCCTGTAAGCGGCGGCGATAGAGTGGGCAGAATATCCCTGACATCTGGCGGTTGAATCTTGTCAGCCTGCCCCATCGGTGACACCTGAGCAGGGCGGTCTTCGGACCAGCTTCTGGTCAGCTCCGGAGCGGTCCATGTGGATAAGTCGCCTTGGCTGGGTGGTTCACAACCGCGCGTTTGTGACACTGGGCCACAAGTCGCTCCCCTCCGCTAGTTCAGGTGTGAGTTTCAAAGGCATAGTGCAATTCGCACCAGTTGGCGGGAGAATGTCCCGCGTCAAGCACTCCTGCCGATCTGGCGTCTACTAATTTTGCCGGTCGACATCCTGTTCTTTGCCCTGCTGTTGGGCTGCGGCGGCGGGCGGAGCTGCTCGCCAGCATGGAGATCAAGGGGAACGTGGCCGACCTCCGGGAGTTCCTCCAGGAAGGCACCTTCCCGGAACGGAAGTCTCTCATCCGCAACTGTGTAACTGGCATTGAGATCGTGGAGGACGAGACGGTTCTGGCGTAAACTATCCCCATGCCGCCGGACGGTGTGACGTCTGAACCGGTCCCTGCCGCAAGCGGCGCTTGGTCCAGGAGATATTAGCTGACCCGCAACCGGCGGTAGACTCACTGGCCATCGGACCCGATATCGAGGAGCAACGCATGGACGACCTATTGATCCGTGGTGGACAGGTGATTGACGGCAACGGGACGCCGGCGCGGCGGGCGGACGTTGCTATCAGAAATGGACGCATCACTGCTGTGGGAAACTGCGAAGACCTAGACGCGCGACGGGAGATCGATGCCTCGGGACAGATCGTCGCTCCGGGTTTCATCGACATCCACACCCACTCCGACTTCACCCTCCCTCTGAACCCGCTGGCCGAAAGCAAGATCCGCCAAGGTGTCACCACGGAGGTGGTGGGCAACTGCGGCTACTCCACTGCCCCTGTGCTGCCTGGCAAGGCCGATGCCCTTCAGGACTACCTGAGGGCTGGGGCTCCCTGGCTGGACTACGAGACGCGCACCTTTGCCCAGTACCTGGACGGATTTCCTTCCACCTCGGTGAACACGGTGACACAGGTGGGCCACGCGACCCTGCGTCTAATGACCATGGGCCTGGAGGCGCGAGACCCCACCGCCAGCGAGCTGTCTCATATGCAGCAACTCCTGGCTGAGGGCTTGGAGGCGGGCGCCCTGGGCATGTCCACCGGGCTGTTCACTGCGCCGGGCAACTATGCCCAGAGCGAGGAGTTGCTGGCCTTGGCAGGTGTCTTGCGCCAGCACAGCGCCACCTATGCCTCGCACATCCGCGACGAGGCCAACCATGTGTTCGAGGCAGTACGCGAGGCTATTGGCATCGGCCAAAGTGCCGGAGTGCGGGTGCAGATCGCCCACCTGAAGCTCTCGGGCACGGACAACTGGGGCGACGTGCCGTCGCTGCTGTCGATGATCAGCGAGGCGAGGGAACGGGGCATCGACCTGTTCTGCGATCAATATCCTTACACCGCAGGCACCAACCCTTTGCGCAACCTGCTCCCCGTCTGGGTGCAGGAGGGAGGAGTGGAGGCCATGCTCCAGCGACTGCGAGACGGCGAGGCAAGGGAGCGCATTAGGGGTGATATCCTGCAGGACGGGCTCAACAATTTCGGGCGAGTGGAATCATGGCACGCCGTTCGTATCGCCATCAGCCCCGAGTTGCCTGAGCTGGCTGGCCAGACGGTGGGCCAAGTGGCCCAGGCCAGGGGCATCGATCAGTTGGACGCCGCCTGCGACATCCTCTTGGCCGACAAGGGGCATACCCGCATCGTGGTTACCTCGATGGCAGAAGAGGACGTGCAGGAAATCCTGCGCTCGCCCATGGTCCTGGTGGGCTCCGACGGCAACTCATTGGCGCCCTACGGCATCACCGGCCAGGGGAAGCCGCACCCCCGCTTCTACGGCACCTTCGTCCGGGTCCTCGGCCACTACGTCCGCGACCTGGGCCTGATGCCTCTGCACACCGCCGTCCACAAGATGACTGGTGGGTCGGCGGCGGCCCTGCGGTTGGTGGACCGGGGCACCCTGGAGGAGGGCAACTGGGCCGACGTCACGGTCTTCGACCCGGACACCGTAGCGGAGGTAGCCACCTACGACGACCCCCACCAATACGCCACGGGCATCTCGACTGTGGTGGTGAACGGGGAGGTGGTCATTGATGAAGCAGAGCACACTGGGGCTCTGCCCGGGAGGGTGTTGCGGAGGGGAGCCAATGGCGTTGGCTAGCCCTTGGGGCAGCCTTCTCGCCTGGCGGCCCCAGTGAGACGGCCCTGCTCCTCATTAGACCTGGGACGATGGTTCGTGTCACCCAAGCTCCGCACTGGAAAAAATCAAGAGCCTCTTCGATTAGATTCATCTTGGTAGTGTAGTCGACCGACTTTTCGACGAAATCCGAAGGATGAAGCTGCCAAGCCCCTGCTTTGCGAACAGGGGCTTTCCCTGTAGAAAGCATAGTTTATGAGCGTGCCGAATGCCAACTTTTCCCTGGGGCTGGGGCTGGGGCTGCGGCTGCGGCTGTGCGACGCCTTTCGACATTTCCCAATCCTTCCCGACAGCTACAGTTGCCCTTTGTTTAGGAGCAGAGCTCTTACTTGGCTACCTTTCTTATTTTCCGGGTCCACCTCAGCGCCCATTGGAAGGACCTGCTGGCACAGTTCGGTAACTGGAAAAGCGTCCACAAGCGTTTCACTCGCCGGACTAGGTCCGGGATCTGGCAGAGGATATTCCAGGTTCCGCTAGATTACCTCGACAAACGGAACGTGCTGATCGACTCCACCATAGTCCGGGCGCACCAGCAGGCTGCCAGTGGCAGGGTGCCGGGCGCTAGGGTTCGTTGCGGTATTGGCTCCTCAGCCACCGTATGAAAGCTGGTCCGCCCATCCTGTCTTCCAGGTAATTCAGGTGTTGCAGTCCCAAGACGTAGTTGCACGAATAGCCAGGCTGGTCCGGGCGAAGCTGGAGTGCTTCCAGGTTTGCGATGGTGAGGGATTCCGAAAGCTCACACGCCCATTGCGGACGATAAGGATTCTCCTCGGATGCGGTGGCGGCCCGGGCAATGAGTTCAGCAGCGCCTTCGTCAAGCCAGTCGGAGTGGCCCGTCCAGTAAAAGTGAGCGATTTCGTGGGCAATGATATAGCTGGATATTGGCGCCATCGGGTCGCCATCCCCGACGTCCAATACTGTGCCGGATGTCAGACTGTGATGATTGTTGATGGCAACGACCGGGGACCTTTCGGGCCAGTCTGAAAACAACATGGTCACATGCCTGATGGGGAAGGGTTCTTGCATGAACGCTTCGGCAGCACTAATTGCATGGACGAGACGGTCCATGGTGCGCTCTGATCCGTGATCAGTGCGTACCACCGCCACAGTGATGGGGCCAGCCAAGGGGAGGGAGATGATACGCTCCTCAACCGTTACGATATCGGGGTCCAGAAGTTCGCCCAACAGGCTCGCGGGCACTTCGTACCGGCCCCTGGTGGACAATCGCGGCCCGGGAAGGGCAGCGACGACAGGAGCCCATCGATCCGTGAATGGCGTCTTCGTAGTCAGATGTTCCAAGAGCACATGGTACGTTTTCGGGTCGTTCATCTGGACCGAACGAAGGGCCCGAAGCGCGGCTTCGTCAGCGGGTTCCACAGTGAGCAGAAACGGCATGGCAAGCCACTCGGTAAAAGTAAGGGGCGGGTTGGGGTCGGCATTCAGCGCAACCAGGGCGGCAACCACCCCACTCTCCTGCCAGTCTATTCCGTCCCGGGCCCACTCGGACGCCTCGAGAGCCGTTTCAGCTCCAGCAGGCGCGTTCTTGTTCAGTGCGATCCAGTGTGCTAGTGGGACAGGAGTCGGCGTGGGAAGCGGACTGGAAATGGCAGATGTATTTGTTCCCTGGGCATGAGCGTCTGTGTCGGATTGAGAAACATGCGCCATGGCGACAGCAGGCGTTGCTCCCTTGCCTGCATTCTCGGCTTCTGAAGCAGGGCGATCCGAGAATGACGGAGATGGAGTCGCAAGGGCAGTAGCCTGGTGGGCCACCTCTTGAGGGGTTAGGGTCGTCTCCGACTCCGCCGCGGCTTGGCCGGCTACAGGAGATCGGCACCCCGCACCGAAGGAAGCCAGCGCGAGAACCAGCATCAGGACAGCGACTATCTTTGCGGATTTCCGGCTATGGCTTCTCATTGTCTAGCTAATTCAACTGGGGATGCCCGGATCGCCTCCGGTTCCTGCGACGGTGGCGGCGGAACAAGAAGGCCAGTAGGCCTAGCAGGAGTATAAGGGCCAGTGTAATCCACCATAACCAGTCTGGCTCGCCCGATAGCAGCTTGTTTACGGCTGTTTTCGGGTTTACAGCCTGGGAGGCAGGTGCCGGCGTCGCTGTGGGGGCCGTGATGGGTTGCTGACCAGGCGGTTCGGGCGTGGGAGTATAGGCCAAGAAAGCCCCGGGATTCAGGAAAGCGAGCGTCGGCGTTGGCGCTGGTGTGCTGGTCGGGAATCCTGAAGGAAGGCCGACGACGGGCAAAGGTGTTGGGGATTCCGCAGTGCGGACCGTCGGTGTGGGTGGCTGCGGGGTGGCCGTTGGAGTGGGTTGAAGGGTCGGAGCTTTCGCCGGCATTGGAGTAGCCGAAAGCGGGGGTACGGAGGCAATGGCAGTTGCGAGCCTTGGCTGCGAAACAGGCACCGATGTTGCCATCGGCACGGGCGTTGGGGCAGGCGAGGGCGTTGAGGTAGGCGCGGACGTTGGAGTAGGCGCGGACGTTGGGGTTGGCGCGGACGTTGGGGTTGGCACTGGCGTTGGGGTAGGCGCGGACGTTGGGGTTGGAGAAGGCGTTTCCGTCGGGACCTGATTCGTCGTCGGCGCGGGAGAAGGCAGGGACGGTGGGTTCGGAACGGGAATCGCCGTTGACGCGGGTGTCTGTGGCCGCTCAATGGTAGTTGCGGTAATCGCGTCTGACCACGGGGACTTTCCCTCGTCGTTCACGGCCTGGAGAGAAACCCGGTATGAGGTCTGGTTCTCAAGACTGGTAATGGTGTGCGTGACCAAACTCGCGAGGAGCCGGGTGGTATCGTAGGGCGGGTTGCCATCCTTGCTGTACCGGATGTTGTAGGAGGTGATAGGAGGGCGCCCCCGATTGTCCGGCGCCTCCCAACGGACTTTCACCCAAGCGTCGCCGGCCCCGTCCGTGATGGGAGTGGGCGCCAACGGCGGCTCGGCCACGTCAGTCACATTGACCGTTACTTCTATGCTATCCGAGCCGCCCTGGTTGTCGCGGACTTGTACCTGAAAGACGTATGCGGGCATCCTTTCGTGGTCGTAACTGGCGCCGCCCCGGGTCTTGAGCTGAGCGTTGGGGAGGTCGCCGGCACCCGCGGTGACGGTGAACGGAATGTTGGGCGTAGTGATTTCCCAAGTGATGTGGCCGCCTGCCTCAATGTCCGGATCGGTAACGGTAAGCGGATCTCCAAGGTCAGTCAGAACAGTGGAGTTCTCGAAGATACTCCGGGTAACCGAGTCTCCTTGCGATATCTTCGGAGACTGGTTGTCGCTGGTGGTGCTCACGGCCTCGTCGGACCACGGCCCGGTTCCCTCATCGTTGGATGCGTTGACCTGGAAGGTGTAGTGAGTGTTCTGGTCGAGGCCGGTGATGTTCACCGAGGTGGACGTATGGCCCGTAACGGTGGTCCAGTCTGCACCGCTGTGGTAGCGGTACGAATAACCGGCGATGGCCGGACCGGTGTTGGCGGGTGCGCTCCAGGAGAAGGTGAGGGAGGACAGTGTCTGGCCGTCAGCCATCGGACGGGCGGGTTTACCCGGCGGCTCCGTTTCGTCCGTGACCGAGATGGTGAAATCGGCTGTGTGCTCGCTGTTCCGCGGGCCGTCGCCGCTGGTTACGGTTATTTTCAGACTGTAACTGTTGTCACTGTTGGCATCGTCGGGACGTTCGAAGTCCGGCGGTTGCAGGAATGAGAGCTGGCCCGTGTCTGTAATGCTGAAATCAGCGGAATCTGTTCCGCCGATGCTGAAGCCTTTGATCTCATCCTCAGAGTTGGGATCTGCCGCGGTGATGGTGATGGCGCTAACGGAGTTCTCGGCAACGGAATTGGACAACTGGCCAGTGAAAGCAGGTGGCCCATTGGCGACGACGGTGGCGGTGGGCTGCGATTCCACCTGAGCACGGTCGGAGCCGTGGCCGTCGGTATAGGAGGCAACAACCCGGACCGTCTCGCCGGCATCGTCGTATGTCAGCGCGTATGTTCCCGCTGCGGCGTTGGATATATTGACCCAATCGCTTTCTGTGGATCGTTGCCATTGATAGAGCCAGGAATCGGAGTTGATCCCGTCGTCGTCGGTCACGGCAGACACGCTTGCGGTCAGTTTGCTGTCCTCTTTCGCGTCCCCGGCGATGGTGGGTACGCCCTGGGGCGAGTCCTCGGCGTCAGTGACGGTGATGCTTAAGTCCTCGGAGATGGAACCCTGGGCATCGCCGGTTCCGGAGGTGGCGGTGATGGTGAGAAGGTAAACGTTATCGGTATCGGCGTCCCCCTCCTGTTCGTAGTTGGGCGGATTGTTGAACGAGAGGCTGACGTCCTGGTTATCGTTGGTGGCGGTAGACGTAAAGAGCGCGGCATCGTCGCCGGTGATGGTCACGGCAGTGATCGCATGCCCTTCGTCCGGGTCGCTGATCTGGAAGGTCTGGCTGATCTGCGAGACGTTCTCGGGGTGCGATATGGAGGTTGACCCGGTGATAGTCGGGAGATTGGACGTGGTGTACCCGGCGGAAACCCAATCGGAGCTGCCTTCGTGGTTGGTGGCGCGCACGCAAAATATGTGGCCGGTGTTGTCGGCGATGTCCACCCAGGTGTCGGTGGTGGCGTCGGCCGCCAACTGCTTGATGGTGGCGTTGGGGCAGGCGCTGCCGGTGCCGGCGGTGGTGTCCACGCTTTCCAGTGGGGGCTTGCCCGCCATTTCCGCCTCGTCGGGTAGAGTCCAGGAGGCGTTCACCGAAGTGGGCCCCGGAGAAACGGCGAGGGCTGTTGGCGGCGGCGGGGGTTCGTCCACGTCGGTAACGTCGATGACGATGTCGAAGGTCACTGATTCTTCCTCTTCGCCAACGGTGGTGGTAACAGTGGCTGAGATGGTGTATTGGGCGGTTTTCTCGTGGTCGTGTGTGCAATCGGCGCTGGTGTCATCGCTGGTGGTGAGGGTGCCGGTTTGGGAATATTCGCCGGAAGTGGAGAGGGTGAAGCACTTCGTTTGCGCGTTGTCGGCGACCAGGCTCCAGGACTGGTTGGCTGGGAACTGGGATGTGGCGCGTGCAAATCCGGTCAGTTCGGTGTCGGCGCCCGAGTTTTCGGGAAGGGTGAAAGCATTGGCCACAGCCTCGGCCTCCTCCCTGACGACGGTGTCGATGGTGCCGTCGGGGAACAGGACGTACAGGGTATCGCCGTCATGAGTGGCGATGCTCATCGTGTCAATCCGGCTTGTTTCCCCGGAGTCAGCTGGACGATAGTCTGTCTTGTTGAGGTCAAATCCGGTGGGTATGGTGTTGCCCGCGGAAATCTGGTATGCGATTGACCGACGGTTCTGGTTGGTCTGGAAATGAACGAAATCGCCGGCGCCGGTGACGCGGCGCACATTTTCGACGGAAAGCCCTTGAGCGGTCTGGGGCTCCAATGTGATGCTGCTGTCTGAGCGGGTTACGTCGTAGATTCTTGCGGTGCTGAAATTGGCGGTGTAGGCATTTTGTTCAGTGAGGTACATATCCTCAATGGTGTCGTCTGTCTCGCCTTCTACATCTATGTCCCGTCCGCCGACCCTGCGAAAAGTACTGGTGTCGTAGGCAAGGAACAGGTTCCGCGCAGGGATTGCGTACCAGATGGTGGTTGCGATGGCATTGTTGGCGGCGTCATCGCCGAATATGCCGCTGCCGCAATGAACGGTTCCGGCGAGGGAGTCGTATTCGATCGGGATATCTTTCGACTGGTTCCGGGTGATTTCCGTTGGATCTTCGCCGATGTCGTGAACCTCGAAGAGGGCTGTTCTATTGTTCTTGACGTAGATCGAGGTTCCGTCGGCCCACAGGTCGTCGAAGATGGAATAGCCTTCCGGCAACTCGCAGAGGTTCTCGTGGACGCGTTCGGTGCGCGCCTGCTCCGGGCTGAGGGTTGCTGTCTTGGTGTTGTCGCCCTGGGAGATCGTGAAATTCCATGTAGAAGTGGTGTTGCCGCCCTCGGTTACCTGGGTCTCCGTGACCGTGGCAGTGGTGTTGCTGGTGCTGCCACAAGAGAGACGCAGATGTATCTCCTGACCGGGAACGCGGACTGAGGTTCCCGTGTTCCACGCCATGAGGAAATAGGTGTTTGGGATTAGAACGTAATCGTAGGCTCCAAAGGTGTATTTAGTCCCCGCAACGAGGGTGGTCGTCGTTGAAGTTGTCGTTGCGCGGGGGGCTGCAGGGTTGTGGTCGTCACGCGAATTGAGGGTCCCGGTGTGGTCGGCCCCGGGATTAGCGACCAGCGGGGAGATGCCAGGGTCGATGAAAAATGTTTGGGGCTCAGGCCCGTGGATTGAAGAGATGGAGAATGTCTTGGAGACAAATGGCGTAATCAGCCCGCCATCGTGTCCCGCCCCGCCGACGGTAACAAGACTCACTGCGGCTGTGCTGCCGGACCGGCCCAGGCGGGCGCCATCTGGCGCCGTCCCCTGATCGCGGGCCGAGATTTCCTTGGCCCCGGCCAGTAAGGTAACTGCGACGATCGTCAGCAAGAAAGACGCGCGCAATACCATGCGCATCTCGACGGATACGGACTTGAGCCGGTCCATGGGTTCCCCCTACAGCACGGTGGTGGAAATTTAATTGCCCCGTGGTATTCTCCCGAGGATTTCCTTGTCGAACTACGGATATAAGTGCATTGGGGAGTTTAGAAAAAGGGCGCGCGGGGCTTGCTCGTTTCCGAATGCCGATTCCGTCTGTGGGGCATGAGATGATGAATTGAATAAAAAAGTGCACTGCCCAAGGACACCGTCGAATTTCCTGCGCTTTAGCTCTTCTTGCCTCCTTGTTCATTGCCCAGATTTGCGGCTCCGGTTATATCACGTTCCGAGCGGGTCTGTACATAGTTTGCACGGGATTAGAGCAGCACCACTTTCGTAACAGGCGGCCTTCGGCCCAAGGGATTTTACGCCCTGATTTGACAGGAATCCTCTGAACAAGTCGGGTGGGATATGGGATAGTTAGGCTGAACCAGCCGATGCCTGCTGAGGGAGTGAAGGCCGATGGACCAGCCCACCTTTGCCGACCCCAGGTCGTGGCCGAGGGCAGGCTCTGGAATATCGGAGCAAGAAGCGCAAGACCCGCCGGGAAATGTTCCTGGAGCGGATGGACGGATTGATTCCCTGGCAGTTGCTGGAGGAGCGCATCCGCCCCTTTTCCCCCAAGGCCGGAAAGGTGTGACAGCCCTACCCGCTGTCCGCCATGCTGAGAGTCCATTGCCTCCAGCTTTTTTACAACCTGAGCGACCCGGGCATGGAGGACCTGCTCTACGAGTCGGACCCGGTGCGGCGGTTCGTGGGACTGAAGCTCTCAGGCGCCCTGCCCGACGAGACCACCATCCTGAATTTCCTGGAGAGACACAAATTGGGCAGGGCCTTTTGTCGGAGATCAACACTCACCTGGAGTCCCAGAGACTGAAGCTCAGGGAGGGAACCATCGTTGACGGCACCATCATAGGGGCGCCGTCTTCCACCAAGAACCGGGCTGGGGGGCGGGACCCGGAGATGCATCAGGCGAGGAAAGGGAACGAGTCGTATTTCGGAATGAAGGCGCACACCCTTCGGCAAGCTCAGGGCGGGGGACTTCGATACGGGCATAATGCACAGTCCATACGGGCATAGTGCACAACATGAGCGCGGCGGCGGCCAACGCACACGATGCGACGCAGGCCCACAATCTGTTGCACGGGGCGAGAGGGAGGTGTGGGGCGACGCTGGGTAACTGGTGGCGCACAAGCGGGAGGAGAACCTGGGGCTGGATCTGGAATGGCGGGTGGCGATGCGTCCGGGGCGTCGCCGGA